>CAZFSS010000019.1:0-67820 GCA_964521715.1 uncultured candidatus Brocadiaceae bacterium
GCCATGACCATGACGAAGATGACGGCCATGCCCATTCCGATGGAGGTCTTGATGCTGCTGCTGATCCCGAAGAAGGAGCAGAGCGCAATGAAGCGGATGAGCAGGATGTTGTTCACGACCATCGCGCTGAGGAGTATGAGGAAAATGTTCAGATCATTCGACATCATCGCCCGCGGCCTCTGCCTCTACGGTTTATAGAATGTGATCATGATCTTCCGATGGAGCGCCATGAGAAAACCGATCACCAGAAACGCCCCCGGCGGGAGGATGAGAATCAGAAAAGGCTGGTACTGCGCCGGCATGACCTGATGACCGAACAGCGTCCCGTTGCCGATCACTTCCCGTATCGTTCCGATGACCGTGATGATCGCCGTGAAACCGATCCCCATGCCGATCCCGTCCATGAGGGAAGCCATGACCGTGTTCTTGCTCGAGAACGCCTCCGCCCTGGCCATCACGATGCAGTTCACGACAATCAGCGGCACGAAAACGCCGAGCGATTGCGAGAGCGCCGGGAAGTACGCCTTCAAGGTGTAGTCAACGATGGTGACAAAGGTGGAGATGACGGTGATGAACACCGGGATGCGCACCTGGCTGGGCACCAGTTTGCGTATAGTGGCAACCACGATGTTCGAACCCAGCATGACAAAACTGAAAGCCAAGCCCATTCCGAAAGCATCCGTCGCGCTGGTCGAACAAGCGAGCGTTGCGCAGAGGCCCAGCATGATGACCAGAATGGGGTTCTCCTTCAAGAACCCCTTAGTGAGCTCCTTCAAGAGCGAACTGAAGCTGGTCTGACTCACTTGTCCCCTCCAGCCTTCTCTTTGTTGAAGGACTCAAGAGTCGAGCGCACGGTCTTTGTCACCGCGCGAGAAGAAATCGTCGCTCCGGTAATGGCATCAATATGCCCCTCTGCAGGATCGTCTTTCTTCAGGATGAGTTGCTCCGGACGCTTATTCTTGAACTGATCCCTGAACTGCGCTGTGGCTATCTTCGCGCCGAGTCCGGGCGTCTCGGTATGGCTCAAGACCCGAAGCCCCGTAACGGCGCCGTCCGAACCGGTTCCGAACACCAGCGTGATCGCGCCGCTGTAGCCCTGAACCGGGGTCAGGAATACATTCCCCACTTTCTCGCCCTTGCGCAAGGCTTCCCATACTCTGTCAGGCACGACGTTCCTGAATTCATCCGCATCCGGGAAGACCTCGCGGAGAGCGGCCTCTCTTTGCTGCTTCTCATGGTTGGCAATGGGCTCTTTCGTGACCGCGTTCACTACCGCGAGACTCCCGGCGGCAAATCCGCAAGCGATGAACAGCACGGAAATCATCTTTACGAAATCACGCATGACAACCTCTGCTCCTTACCGGGACCATGCTCTCTTCGTTCCGAATACCCGCGGTTGCACGTACTTGTCAATAAGCGGCGTCAGACAGTTCATGAACAGTATTGAATAACACACTCCCTCCGGGAACCCTCCATAGGAACGAATCAACGACGTAAGAACACCGCACCCAACACCGAAGAGGAGCTTCCCGCCCTTGGTGGTTGGACTAGTGACCAGATCGGTCGCCATGAAGAACGCACCCAGGATCAACCCGCCAGAGAGCACGGCCGCCAGGGGGTCCCTGCCGAGGGGGATTGAGAGAACGGCGACGGTCCCGATGAAGGTGAACGGAATGCGCCAGTCTATGATCTTGAACACGAAGAGCACGGTCGCACCCAGAAGCAGGGCAATCTTGCAGGTTTCCCCCAGAGAACCGGGGATGGTCCCCAGGAACAGGTCGAGGTAACTGTAGGCCGAGTGCGCTACGCCTCCGGCGCGCGACGCCTCCTTGATGATCCCCAGCGGAGAGGCGGAAGTAACGGCATCCACCGCCAGGAAGGATTTGACCGGGGCGACCCAGGTGGTCAGCGCCACCGGCCATGACGAAAGGAGAATCGCCCGGGCAGCCAGCGCCGGGTTGAAGATGTTGTACCCGAGTCCCCCGAAGAGCTGCTTTGCGACGAAGACCGCCAGGAAACCGCCGATGACGACCATCCACAGGGGCGTCGTCGGAGGAAGCGTAAAAGCGAATAGAATGCCTGTTACCGCCGCGCTGCCGTCAGTCACAGTGACCTCTTTGCGAAAAACGAGGTTGCTGAGAAGCTCCGTAAGAACACATGTGACGACGCTGACGACAATGACGAACAGAGCATTCAGGCCGAAGATATAGACCGATGCCAGGGCGGCGGGCGCAAGAGAGATGCACACGAGCCTCATCGCCGCGCCCGTATCAAGCCGACTTCTGATGTGAGGAGAAGCGGAAACGGTGAAACTGTCTAGCACTGCTGTTCCTCTTCCTCTCTATGATTTCTTCGCTCTGCTCAGACCGAGCTTGGCATACTTGACCAGATGAACAATGGGACGGTTGGACATGCAGGCATAGGCGCATGCCCCGCATTCCATGCAGTCGCGCACGTGGTAAGTCTCGCATTCCGCGAAATCGTCACGCTCGGCAAAGTCCGCAAGGCGGCAGGGCATGAGATTCATGGGGCAGACTCCCACGCATGCCCCGCACTTGACGCAGGGGAGGCTCTTCCTGGCTCTCGCTTCCTCCAAAACAAGGATTCCGCTCGTCCCTTTGATGACCGGCACGTCCAGGGTGTACTGGGCTATCCCCATCATGGGGCCGCCCATGATGACCTTCACATGACGTTCGCCCGGGACAATCCCTCCTGCGTATTCGATGACGGCGGCAAAGGTAGTGCCGATCCTGACGACAAGATTCCTGGGCTCCTTTATCCTGTCGCCGCTTACCGTGACAATTCGCTCTATGAGCGGTTTGCCCTTTACTATGGCCTCATAGACGGCGAAGGCCGTCCCGACATTCTGGACGACGGCCCCCACATGGAAAGGGAGTCCGCCGCTGGGAACTTCCTTGCCCAGGATCGCGCTGATGAGCTGTTTCTCCGACCCCTGGGGGTACTTGACCTTGAGAGGGACTACTTCAACCGCTGCGCCATTCCAGAGAGACTTGTCAGCGGCATGCTCCTGCATGATCTTGATCGCGTCGGGTTTGTTCCTCTCTATGGCGATGTAGGCCCGCCGAACCCCGAGGACCTTAAGGAGTATCCTCACGCCCTCGACCACATCCCGGGATCGCTCCACCATGAGACGATGGTCCGACGTGAGATAGGGCTCGCATTCGACGCCGTTGATGACCAGAGTGTCTACCGTTGTCTCCTTGGGCGGAGAAAGTTTGACGTGCGTGGGAAACGCCGCGCCCCCAAGTCCCACTATCCCCGCATCGCAAATCCTTCCAAGGAGATCCTGGCCGGACAACGCCGACCAATCGGCCGTATTATCCCAGGCGACCGGCGCGGCCGGACTCTTGCTCTCAATGACGATGGATCGCACCGGAGCAGGAATCACAGGATGAGGAAAGTTGTCTATGGCCGCCACGACGCCGGAGATCGAGGCATGAACCGGCGAGGAGACAAAGCCCCGTGCCTCGCCTATCCTCTGCCCCTCTTCCACCTCATCGCCCACTTTGACAACAGGTTCGCACATGGCGCCCGTGTGCTGCTGAAGCGGAATGACCACCCGTGAAGGAAGCGGCATTCTCTCAAGCGGTTTGGCCGCTGTCGGTTCCTTGTGTTCGGGGGGGTGCACCCCGCCCTTGAACGAACCGAATATGCTCGCGATCAACCCCATATAGCTCTTGTTCTTTGCGATCATCTCGTCGCTCTCGTGTCCTGGTTCAGCGTGAACTGGAGAAAGGCTTCACGCCGACAAAAGACCCCGGGCCGCCGGGGGTCTCGCCGTTCACGAGTCCCTGGGCTTCGCGCCGGTCACCGATGCCACAGAACCTCCCTGACAACGGCGCCGCTGGGGTCTTGGAAGGCATGCGAGTGCTCTGAGCATCCGTCGCTGCGACGGAACGACCGGGGGAGTCCGTGGACTGTCCACCGACGAATGACCGTCGTCCCGGTCGGCTATCCCAGACAAACTGCCCTCGGGCAGAGCTTGCGTACTTCTCGCCGACCACGGGTGGTTTGCCATAGTCCTTAGTGTTCGTATCAGGCCTTTGTCTCCGGGACGGCGCAACGTTCCACCGCCGCCCGAAGGTTGCGCTCGCGTTCAGCCAAGGGGGCGAAATGCTTCACATAGGCCGGAATCTATGCTGGCCTTGGCCGCGCTGGCCAGTGTCTGCACTCACCGATAATCCCACGCTGCGGGCGAGCACAAGCCTCGCTTCTCCCTGCTCGGCCATGAAAAAGTCTAGGGTAGCCGTTCTCGCCGGCAGGAGCAAGTGCGAGCCCCCGGTGTGACTGTTCAGCTCCGCGTGGGTGCCCTTCCAGATGGCCTCCGTACGCCCTTTCGAGGCGCTATGGGACGCCCCTACACATATCTGGACAGTCGCCCTTCTGGTTGCCCAGGACCGCATGGGCCGGGCTACCGAAGGCGGCACAGCACTTCGCGGATGTCCTGAGCACTGGGCCTTGCTTTCTGCAGCGTGGAGGGCATAGTGCACGAGAATAGCCACTTTTCTGCATTACGTTGACAGGGCTGAAGAACACGGTTGCGCCAACTGCCCTGTTTGCAGTAGCGAATGCAACGGCCGCGCTTGTTTACGCAAACCCATCAAGCCGCAAACAAGGCGACAAGGCCCTCTCGCCGTGCCCGGGCGAACGGGGGCGAGGTCAATGCCGGCCGCCAACGTCGTTCCAGAGCCTCCGCTGCTCGTCCCAGTGCGGTGCGGCGTCGGGCAGGGCTGCGTACTCTCTCCCTGTTTGCTTACCCCGTGGGAGTTCGAAACGCCTGCCTGCCGAGTCTACTCCGCCGAAGCAGCCGCTTCGGCTGCGAAGGCTGGACGCCTTGGCGCAGGCAGGTCGGCCTGGGGTGCGAAGGCGACGCGGTTGTTGATCCAGGGGGGTTGTTCAACAGAGAGTGAAAGAGTCCCGGCGCGGGTTCTCGGGCTCCGATAGCAACCCCCACGGTTGCTTTCGGACCCCGCTTGCACTCTGTCGAAACAGAGAGTACGGGCAGGATAGCCGAAAAGCGCTGAAAGCTTTGGCAGGGGCGAGATGTAAAAAAGCCCCGAAGGCTCTCGCTCTCGGGGTCATACGTTAGCCCATCGAGGACGCAAAGCTCCCGGTTTTTGTCGTGGCTGCATTCACCGAAGCCAACTCGGGCCGGGCCTTTCCCTTGCCATCATCGAGGACCCTGTGTACATTCGGCATCTCGTCAGGGTCTGCCGGGACCGGACGCTCGAGAACGGGCAACTACCCTTGACTGTGCGGACCAAACGTTGGTGCTGTAAGCACCCTCCGCCCGAAAGGTTGTACCATCCGAGAAGGAGAGGAAGTGATGAGCGACGCCCAGGCGTTGTCCCCGAGGGAAGTCAGTGAGGCGCTGGAAGCGATTGCGGAAAGAAAGGCATCGGCGACCATACAGGAGCAATTCTTCCTGGCCGTGCTGGCCGGGATCTACATTGCCTTCGGCGCCGTGGTGGCGACAGTCGTCACCAGCGGAAGCGGTCTCGACGAAGGATTGAAGCGCTTCCTCGGCGGCAGCGTCTTCAGCGTCGGGCTGATGCTTGTGCTCATCCCGGGTTCAGAGTTGTTCACCGGCAACATCCTGATGACCGTTGGATTTCTGTCTCAACGGGTACGCCCGTTGCGGATCCTCCGAAACTGGGTGGTGGTTTGGATCGGGAACTTCGCGGGAGCAATGCTGCTTGCCTGGCTAATGATCAAGAGCAACCAGCTTGTGGAGAACGGCGTGGTCGGGTCCGTTGGTGAGCGCGCCATCGCCATCGCCGAGAGAAAGCTTGAGCTGACGGCCACATTCTGGCCGTGCTTCATACGTGGGGTCCTCTGCAACATGCTCGTCTGTCTGGCGGTGATTATGGCAACATCCGCTCGGACTGTGTCCGGAAAGATCCTCGCCATCTACTTCCCGATCATGACGTTTGTGACCTGCAATTTCGAGCACAGTATTGCCAACATGTACTTCCTGCCAGCAGGCCTGATGGCTGCAGGCCAGCTCGGCGCCAGGTTTGGGGAAATGCTGCTCAATCTGTTGGCGGTGACCCTTGGCAACATCGTCGGTGGCCTCACGATCATCGTTCTGCACCCCAAGAACCAGCTGATGCTCGCACGTCTGTTCCGCAAGTCGAACCTGGGCAGTCAGGGCTAGCGACCCCCAGCCAGTTGCCCGAGCGTCGGTCTGATGCATCGGCACGGTCCTATTGGGCCTAGGCCCACGACGACGTCGGCTTTGCCTCCGGCGCGCCGTCGGGCAGTCCCGCATTCGCGGGAGCTACCTGTTTACCTATCCCGTGGGAGTTCGAAACGCCTGCCTGCCGAGTCTACTCCGCCGAAGCAGCCGCTTCGGCTGCGAAGGCTGGAAGCCTTGGCGCAGGCAGGTCGGACTGGGGTGCATGCAAAAATGGTCCGTTAACCAGATCGGGTGGCGCGGGGGGAGAGTCCGAGAGTTCAGCCTGAATCGGCACAGGACGGCAGGATCCCAAGACTCTCAGACAGAGACCGAGAGTACGACCTGTCAGGGATAGATCGTCGTAAGTGGTTGTGCCTATGGCAGGTAGATACGAAATCCCGCCCGAGTCGAAACAGCCTCCTGTGCGTCAACCAGCGGGTAGATCGAGTTACGCAAAGGAAAGCGTGGCTCCCGAACGCAACGCTGTTCGAAGTACTCTCAGATTCTGGAAGCCCCAACACGCCCAGCCGCAGCGTTTTGCGCCAGTTCGTGTTCCATACGACCGTGCTCAACCGTCTTCACCACTGCTCGGCTCCACGCTCCGCAGCGAGGAGGTATGCCACCTTGCCAGTTGGGCTCTGTTTGCCTAAAGGCGAGTAGCTTGTCCGCTTGCCGCCCGACAAGGAAGCCGGCCTCTACCCTCCCTGCTGTGCCCGGTTTCGCGACGGCTGGCCTGAACGGCACCGCTTTGACAAACCGGGGGCGGAGACGCTACCTCCCAGCAGTGCTTGAGGCGCCCTATGGCTTCCTCGTTCCCCTTCTGGACTTCGGCCAGCACGCCTTCGTCCAGGCGTCACACGCCGCACCTGTGCAGCTCCTTTCTCTCGGCCGCGATCAGGTAGACCGGGAAGCGCCTCGCCGCAGACGTGCGCCAACACGGCCCGGTAGCGCGTCTTGGGCCTCTTCGCCCTCGCGGCCCTCTCGGCGGAGTGACGACCGCCGGTGCGTCTTCTGAGACTATTGACGTTCAAGGGGTCCGGCCCGCAGGAAGGGCCTGTCCCGTTCCTCGATGCGGGCGTGCCGCGCAGCCGGCCTCCTTGCGCGGTGGGCGCACGAAATCACCTTGACTGATTCCTTCGGGGGGGGTACCAGGCGGCGATTGAGGCAGAATGATAGCTTTGTCACCGTGAATCGGATATCCCGGATTCCTGGGCAGCCGAGGGCCGAAATGACGTAGCCGAAGTCCTCACGTTCTACGACGACGAGGCGGAGTTCATCTCGCCGACGATGCACCTTGAAGGAAAGGAGAACAAGGCTGCAACGTGTTCGTGATCCGCGGAGGCAAGATACAGAAGCTGCGCTGGTATCTCAATCCCGCGGACTTCTGAGGGTTTGTTGATTCCCCCCCTTGGTGGACATAGTATGGCTGCGTGTGAGTTGCCGTTCCGCCAGGTGCATCGCCCGGGGCGGCCTCACGCGGTGCGTCCGTCCCCGATTGATCATGCGGGGCGGCGCAACTTCCTGCCGGGCCCAGGTATGGGAGGAATGCCATGATCACGAAGCGGGATGTTGAGGCGGCCTATGAAGCGATCCGCAATCACGTGGTCCTCACACCCCTGGTCTACTCGCATACCCTGAGCGAGCTTTCCGGGTGCGCCGCGCTTTTCAAGCTCGAGAATCTCCAGATGACCGGCTCATTCAAGGACCGGGGGGCGTTCAACAGGTTGCTGCGCCTGTCCGAACAGGAAAAGCACCGAGGGGTCGTGGCTGCATCCGCTGGGAATCACGCTCAAGGCGTCGCCTACAATTGCCGGCGCCTCGGAATACCCGCCAAGATTGTCATGCCGGTGGGCACGCCCCTGATCAAAGTGGTTTCGACTCAGAGCTACGGGGCGGATTGTATACTCAGTGGGGCTTCCTATGACGATGCCTGCGAACGCGCCCTTGAGATCGCGGCCGAAGAGGGCCGTCTGTTCGTCCATCCCTTTGATGACCCCTGGGTCATTGCCGGGCAGGGGACCATAGCCATCGAGGTGCTTCAGCACGAGCTGTGCAAGGAACTCGATGTCGTGCTTTGCCCGGTAGGCGGCGGGGGTTTGATCTCAGGCATTGCCACCTACGTGAAGGAAACGCGGCCCTCAGTGGCTGTGATCGGGGTGGAGCCAGCGGCTTGCCCATCGATGAAGGAATCCCTGGAGCAAGGACACCGCGTGGAGCTTCAGACCGCCGGTTCACTCGCGGACGGGCTTGTCGTGAAGCGCCCGGGGCAGCTCACCTATGAGCACGTTGAGAAATACGTGGATGACATTGTGACGGTCGGCGAAGATGAGATCGCCAACGCGGTGCTGCTTCTTCTCGAGATCGAGAAGGTGTTGGTGGAAGGGGCGGGCGCGGTCCCCCTTGCAGCGCTGCTCAACCATAAGGTCAACGTCCAGGGCAAACGGGTGCTCTCCATACTGTCCGGCGGAAACATCGACGTCAACATCCTGGGACGGATCATCACGCGCGGCCTTGCCGTGGACGGCAGGATTGCACGGCTGCAGCTCAGATTGCTGGACCGCCCTGGCACGCTCATGGCAGCGCTTAACACTGCCAAGGAGCTGCAGGCGAACGTGCTCGACATTGCGCATCATCGCTTCGACAGCGCTGCGCCTTTCGGCTACGTGGATGTGTCAGTTACCTTGGAGACCCGGGGGCACGACCACATTCGGAGCATTTGCGAAGCACTGAAGGAGCAAGGCTATCTGTCGTGAGGCGCACGTGGTCCTATCGGCAGCACATATGACCGCCGCACGGTCGTCTCGGAATGCCCGTTACGGCCAATAGCACGGATGCAAAGCGCTGACAAGCAGATGCACGCCATCCGCCCACCAGATCCGCGCCAATGCTGACGCTGGCTCTGCTCGGCCCTGTCCCTTCCGGTTCGATGGCCGGCCGCCGAATCACGGAACGCCCATTTGGCATACCAACATGCTTGACCATGTGAGCTATTGAGCCCTGTCTTTCCAAAGTAAGCCACGAATCAGCCGATAGTAAGGGGTATGAGACCTCATGGAACGGCGCAGGAACTGGAGGCGCGGCGCCGGGTTTTCAGGCTGCGTTGACCCGTGTCCACATGAGGGCTTACATCGCGCCTGGAGTCAAGGCCGTTTTCGCCGGATTCTGGGGATTCTTCGAAGGACGGGCGGCGGGCTCCTGGAGCCTTTCGGCGCAAGGTAAGGACGCCCCGGGCCAGAATGGCGGCCACTTCGGCCAGCCGCTCCCCGGGCGTCATGTCCTCAGTCGTACCGACACTCGGCATGGCTCGTCTCCGGTCCCTTGGCAACGCGGGCGCTCAGGCGCCCCTGCTGTTTACCTACCGGGAACAGGTTCGAAGTGTCACAATGGCCGGCCATCCACTAACCGATGGCTTGACAAGGCGCCCTCAGAGCCTACAATCGTTAAGCGGGCTGTGGGATACCCCAAACACGGGAGCATGGCGCGGCCTGGGGCGGGTGTACTACAATCAGTGGGGATGCGGCGTGTATCTCAGTTTCGAGTCTTCGCATGGAGGGTGACCTGCTATGAGCTACCTCTGGTTCTTCGTAGCAGTAGTGGCGCTCGGTGGGGCCTGCTACCTCGGTTACAGGCTCCTTATGCTACAGCGCGAGAATGCGAAGACCGAGGACGACCTTGGCAAAGTCAAGGGATTCGCACGGAAGCTGAAGGGTGAGGTCGACCGGCTCGCCAAGTACAAAGGTATCGCCGAGGCCGACGACAAGGCCGTAGAGATCCGAAAGGCTGTCGAGGCAGAACTCGAAGCGGGCAAGGAAGAGGCGAGGGATGTCGTAGCACACGCCAAGCAAGAGGCCGATGCCACGGTCGCGGCAGGAAGGGAGCAAGCCAAGGCCCTTCAGCAAGAGGCCAAGGGTCGCCTGGATGCTGCCACGGTGCAGGCCCGCAAGATTGCCGAAGAGGCCAGCAAGCGTGCCGAAGAGATTGCCGGGAAGGCCTACGACGCCGTCAGGAACGCCGAGTTGTACGAGAAGACCGCCAAGGCGATGAAGAACACCATCGACGGCTATGGGGACCGGTACATCATGCCCACCCACAGTCTGCTCGACGACTTAGCCGAGGACTTCGGCCACACGGAGGCCGGCCGGAACCTGAAGAACGCCCGGGACCGGTCGAAGCTCATGATCCAGAATGGCACCGCGGCTACGTGCGAATACGTGGAGGCCAGCCGGCGAGACACCGCCGTGAGCTTCGTCATCGACGCGTTCAACGGCAAAGTGGACTCCATCCTGTCCCGTGTGAGAAGCGACAACGCCGGCACCTTGGAACAACAGACCCGGGATGCGTTCACGCTCGTCAACTACAACGGCAAAGCGTTCCGGCAGGCGCGCGTCACGGACCAATACCTGGCGGCACGGCTGGACGAACTGAAATGGGCGGCGGTTGCGCAGCAGCTCAAGTTGGAGGAGCGCGAGGAGCAACGGCGCATAAAGGAGCAGATGCGAGAAGAGGCAAAGGCGCAAAGGGAGTATGAGCACGCTATGCGGGAGGCGGCCAAGGAAGAGGACATGCTGCGCAAGGCAATGGAGAAGGCTCAGCAGCAGGTGGCGCAGGCGAGCGCCGACCAGAAGGCCAGGTTCGAGCACCAGTTGGCCGAGTTGGAACAGAAGCTCAAGGAAGCCGAGGAGCGTAACCAGCGCGCCCTGTCTATGGCCCAGCAGACGAAGAGGGGGCACGTTTACGTCATCTCGAACGTCGGCTCGTTCGGTGAAGACGTGCTGAAGATCGGGCTGACCAGGCGCCTGGAGCCACTTGACCGCGTCCGGGAACTCGGTGACTCAAGCGTCCCCTTCTCGTTCGACGTGCATGCGCTCATCATGAGCGACGATGCACCTGCTCTGGAGAGCCAACTGCAGAAGCACTTCCAGCTTATGCAGGTCAACAAGGTGAACCCGCGCAAGGAGTTCTTCCGAGCAAGCCTCAAAGACATCAGAGAGGCGGCCGAGAGGCTCGGGATCGAGGCAAAGTGGACTATGATGGCGGAGGCCAGGGAGTACCGGGAGACCCTCGTCATTGAGAAGGCGATCGAGGCCGACCCCGCCGCACGGGAGGCATGGCTCACGCGACAGTTCGACTTCGACGCAGTCGGCGCGGCACTCGGTGAAGACGACGAGGAGGAAGAGTGACAAGGGACTGGCGCCGGCCACGCGCTGACTGGGATACGCGTCTCAGTCTGACCGCGTGCCGGGGCAGGTCAACGGTCGTTTCTGCGGACGGTTGCTCGGGGGGTCCAAGTCGAACGCGGCTGCCAAATAAGAGGGGGTTGTTCAACAGACCCGCCTTGGTCCCGCGATGCGGGACTTCGGTGGGCAGGGAATCAGAGAGTTTTGGCGCGGGTTTCTGGGGTCCGGGCGCAATCTCTGCAGTTCCTTCTGGCCCCGGTTGTTCTGTGTGAGATCAAAGGCCCCCTCCGTGCGGTTTCCCGACGGCCAACCCCTTGGTATCAAGTGGCAGCTTATCGCCCACTTCACGCCTTTGCCTGTCTCAGCCACTCGCGCAGCATCAATCTCAGCGCCCGCTTGCCAGCAGTGCTCTTGAGATGAGCTTCCCGGCGTCTTGCATCCTTCGGACTCAAAAGGGCTTCGTAGAAAACGAGCCTTACAGGCAGCCTTGTCTTCGTCGAGGGAACTTCTGCGTTCTCGTGTCGCCGCAAGCGCTTCTTTAGGTCCGAGGTGTATCCCGTGTAGAGCTTGCTGTCTCCGCACTTTAGGACGTAGACGTAGTGCATACGGCGTCACCTGTCCCCCTGTAGTAGAAGCTCGCACAAGCTCGCTTCACTTCATGGATTCGCCATACAGCGAAGCCGCCACGCGGCTTCTGCTGTATGGCTCCCCGAACGCAACCCTCCACGAACCACTCTCAGATTCTGAGAGTCGCAACGGGTTTCAGATGAATAGGTTGCGCCAGTTCGTCTCCCATTCGACCGAGCGCAACACGCTCGTGACGCCGTGGATAGGCGAATGCTCCGGCCGGCCCAACTCGTCCGCGTGAGCTGCAATGGCGTCCCGCCGCCCAGCGCCCACTCCCCTACCCCACGAGAAGTCCGGCCTCATCGCCCAAGGCAAGATGCTCGCCACTTCCCAGGTCGGCGGCCGGCACACGCGCGCTACGTAGTACGCGCACGCACAGCAGCGACCGTGTCCTTCCGCGCCGGTCGTACACTTGAGGTCGCCTCTGATCGCTGCCCGAGGATCGTCCGGCGTCGTGGTGGCGCTCAGACCTCTCTGAAGGACCGTTGAGCGCCCGTCTTCGCGCGCCTACGGCACGGGCCGAGGGCCGACATGGCCGAGCGCACGCCAGAGCTCGTTCCCGAACTGGTCCCTGGCCACGAAGTCGCCGCCGCCACCGGGACCCATGCCAATGCCGAGACGCTCGACCTTCTGGTCGTCATACAAGCTGAGGCCTGCGTTCTGACCGTCCCTGCGCACACCGACGGTGAGCCGCGGCCGTTCCTTGCCGTCGTAGAGGTCAAGGTGGTTTGTGTCTGTCCACGCGCCGAGGGCGACTTGCGTGTTCTGGTCGGCACTCGTGATGACGATACCGACCTGGTCCTCCGGGAGCATGCCGAGGACCATGCGGCTGTTGCCTTCTGGGTCGTTCACTATCAGGCCCGTGCCTTCAGGGCGAGCACCCAGCACGGCGTGCTCCCTGCCCTCGTCGTCCACGACGACGAACATCCTGGCCTTGATGACCTGCGGTTGAGGTGCTCCCTGCTGCGCGTTGGCGGGCGCGCCGGCCAGTCGCTGGGCGACGAAGCCGCCCAGGAACGCGGCGCCGACCATAGCCACCCAGACGAACCTTCTGCTTTGCCTCACGCTCGACACCTCCCTGGTTCAGGGGTGCAATCCTCTGCAAGCCAGATGCGGAGCGCATCGACTGTGGTAGGTGCGGTCAAGGCCTCCTCGATCTGCGCGATGCCTGCGGCGTAGCGATCGCGCGCCTGCGCGAGCAGCGGCCAGAGCCTGGAGTTGCGGCCGGGGTCCTGCTCCAGCGACTGCCACCCGATCAGGCTGCCTCCCTCGTCCAACGCGTCCGCCTCCTCCCTCCTAGACCCGGCGGCGGAATGGATGAGGCTGCGCTTCCTCGAGCGCAAAGGTCGCGCCGCCCCGACGACCGAGGCCCCCGAGACCCCCGGCAGGCCGTCGGTCGCGCCGTGACGGTCAGGACAACCCGTCTTGCCTGGGCCAGGCTCCAGGAGTCGTCTGCTTCCGGGCGTCCACTCAGCCTTGCCACCCCCTTCTGTACAGCCAACGGGCCGTTGAGCTGCTCCCAAGGTGCAGGCTAAGGCGCGTGCGGCACGTCATCTCGGTGCCCTGGACGAGCCGCCTGGAACCGGTAGTTGGGCCTGCGATAGGGATCGGAATGGGTCCGCAGCCCTTCCCACTGCTCCCTGGCCATCTCAAGGATCTCCAACATGCAGTTGCGGTTCTCGGCAACGAGCACGGCCCGCCCGACCAGTTCCTCAATCACGGGTCCGACGTCGCGCTCCGCGGCACTCCTAAGCAGGGAACCGAAGACCTCGGTCGCGCGCCGGCGCCATGTCTTGCGGATGAACTCTTCGTCTGCCAGCCAGCGGTCCAGTTGTGCGAAGTAAGACGTCAGGCGGTCGAGTTCCTCGCCCCGCGCAGGGTCGGGACGTTCCTCGGGAGGCCTAGCCATGAGACACGGGACGCGTTCGAAGGATCGGACGCCGTCACGATCCACCTCGACCAGGAGCACGAAGCTTTCAGCCGTGTGCGGGCCATTGCGTTGCATGTAGTCGTCGGAATGGGCGCCGAAGACGAAGTTGCCCAGAGAATAGGCGATCAGCGCCCCATCGGCCATCTCCACGCCTTGCGGCACGTGTGGATGGTGTTCCAGTATGATGTCCGCCCCGGCCGCGGCGATGCGCCGCGAATGGGCCAGGCGAGCGGGAGCCGGCACGGGCATGAACTCAAGGTCGGCATGGATGGAGACAGTCAAGATGTCCACTTCGTGCTTGTGCTTGGCAACGTCCTCCAGCACCGTCTCCGGCTCATAATACGCCGGGCCCGGATTCGTTGCCCCCAGGGTCCAGTTACCGTCCTCGGCGTAACAAAGCAGGCCGAAGCTGAGCCCATCGCGCTCGAGCACTTGCATCTGTCGCGCTTCGTCCTGGGAGTAGCCCACGCCGCAAGCACGAATGCCCGCCTCTCGCAGGCACCGGCGGGTGTAGTCAAGGCCCATGGAGCCTGCATCAAGGACGTGGTTAGTGGCCAGGTTGAGGAAGTCGAAGCCTGCTCGGCGCAACGCGGCCGCGCCGTCCGGGCCCGACACGACGGAGAGGGCCGCGGCCGGGTCCTTCTCCTCCGGCGGGAAGTCCGGGGGCAAGAACGGGAACTCGAAGTTGCCGAAGAGAGCTCTGGCGCGGTCCAGCACCGGCTGGACCTTCGCGAAGGCCCAGTCTGGTCCGTTCGCGGACAGAAACTCAGAGATGCCCGCATGGAAGGCGATGTCGCCGACTGCACCAAACGTCACCGTGCCCATGGCTGCTCCTACGATGGAGAGTGGTCTCCACTCCGCAGGATACGCGACCGTCTGAGCAAGGATGACCCTCTGGTCCGGCCTCAGGCCCATCGCCTGCGCCAGGCCCTGGCGCCGCCGTGCTCCCCATCTCGCAGTCTGCCACGGCAACCTGCCGGGCAGTCTACGCGGTTGCTCTCGTTCTGTCCAACAGCTGGTGGAACGTGGCGAAGGGCGCCGGCGGGAGGTCAGCACGGGTTGCCGCGACAAGGCATCAGCTCGGCAGGTGCTGGCCCACCTGGTCAAGCGCGCCGAGCAGGTGAAGGCCGGCATCATCCAACCGGGCGCGGGGCCTACAGGGATTCCGGCTGGACAGCGGCAGGCAAAGACGTACAATGCTGCGCAGAAGGGCGCAGGGGGCGCCATCCTACGACAAGAGTGTCGGAGCCAGCTTGAAAGGGCTCAAGCAATGGGACTGGTGAAATGCACAGGCTGCGGGAGAACCGTTGATTCGTACGCCGACGTTTGCCCGCACTGCGGCGCAACGGTCCCCCAGCTGGCGGGGCTGCCCGGTGCCAGTGTCATCTGGATCTGCTACTCGCTTTTTTGGCTATTCATCGGCGCGAGCACGGTCGCTCTGTGGTTCGTTTGGTCCAGTTCCGATGGGGAGCCGGGCACGCGGCTCGCCGTCAGTCGCCTCTCCATCTTTGGCATTGCCACGGCCTTTGGGCTTCTCATCAGTGGCACGATCATTGACATTCTGCCCAGGGTACTTCGTGCCGTTCAAGCCGTGCACCACGCTGCCGAAGGACGTACTGCCAAGGTGCCGGAATCCAACGCAGACGAGAAGTCTACCGGGCAAGGCGCTGAATCCAGAACAAGTCCCGCCTGAAGGAGGCGGGGGAACTGAGCGATCGGTGGCACGTGAGTATTGTCCTAAGTTACTGACCATCAAGAACATGCAAGTAACGACCTCGCGCCGGAGGGAGGCCGACGCCAAGGGCGGGACCCGGGAAGTGACGGTCCGGTCTTGCCACTGCGAAACGTGCCATTGCTTCGTGCGCAGCGAAGCGTCAGAGGCGGAGGCGAATACCATTGGTTCACGAGGTGATGGCGATGGATCTGAGCCGGGCGGTGCTGTGCGGGCTGGCGCTCGCAGCGGCGGGATACGCGGCCGCGGGAGCTGAGTCGCTGGTCTACAACGGTTCGTTCCAGACTGTGGGCGCGAAGCCCGGCGAGCTGGCCGGCTGGATGGCAACCGGGCGCGCGGAGATCCAACAGACGCTGACGGCCGTCCAGGACCCCGAGAGCGAGACCGTGGCGCAGCTGACGTGCACGCGTTTCGTCGGCGGCACCCCGGACAGCCATGTCATGCTCGCCCAGGTCGGCCACGTCGGCCTCAAGCGCGGCCAGTGGTACAAGCTCGATCTCTGGGCGCGCTCCTCCGACATTGGAGCGGGCGTCGTGCGCGTCGCGCTCTCGAACACGCGCGATTGGAGCAACACCGGCCTCTCCGGCTCGTTCGTGCCGCCGGACCGATGGGAGCACGAAGAGTTCGTCTTCCGCGCGAGCCAGGACCTTACGCCCGCAGACAGCCGCCGCCAGATCTGGTTCCCGAGCACCGGCACGCTCTGGGTGAGTGACGTGTCCCTCACGGAATCTGCGCCTGTCGCGCGCAGATGGTCCCCGTCGCTCTCTGTCGTGGGCGTGAGCAACGCGCTGCCCAACAGCAGCTTCGAGTGCGGCGGGACGGGCTGGGGCTCCACGGCGCTGGGCATCCCCGGCTGGGGCGCGCAGGTCTTCGAGCGCCTCGGCGAGTGGGACCGCACGCGCGGGTTCCACGGCGGCGCAAGCTGGAAGCTGTCCCTCGCGCCCGACAAGCTGTCGCAAGTCTACCACGACTATTACGACCCCGTCGCGTACGGCGTCCGGGCGCTGCTTCTCGGCCATGAGGGCTGGGTCGAGGTGGAGCCTGGGCAGACGTATGTATTCTCTTCATATGTCCAGGCCGACCGTGCGGACACGCCCGTCCGCATCCTCGTGCGCGAGGCCGACGGGCCGCAACACGAGCAGGCTTTCCGCGTCGGCGCTGACTGGCAGCGCGTCGAGCTGGCCTTCAAGGCGGAGGCGCGCTACGCCTGCGGCTTCGTCGGGCTGGATCTGCGCGAGGCAGCCAAGCCCGAGGGGACGCTCTGGATTGACGCCGTGCAGTTCGAGCAGGGCCCGAAGGCGATGGCCTACGCGCCGCGCTCGGAAGTCGAGGCGTTCGTTGAGACGGACAAGGCCGGCAACATCTTCACCGACCCCGCCGCAGGCATGGCCCTCCGCATCCGGGCCTTCAACGCATCGGGCGCTCAGCGCGCGGCGAAGGCCGTCCTCCGCATCACGGACTTCATGGACAGGCCGGCCCAGGAGGTCGCGTGGCAGGCCGACATCCCTGCGGGCAGCGCCGCGCGGGCCGAATACCTGCGCGTCCTGGCCGGGCAACGCGGCTTCTTCCGGGTGAGCCGCGACGCCGAAGGGCAGCCGCCCCAGAGCCTGCGGTGCGCCGTCATCGAGCCCTCGCCCGAGCCCGACAGCGTGTTCGGCATGAACCACGCCTTCTCCGCCCGGTTCGCGCTGGAACTTGCGCAAGCGGCCGGCCTGCGCTGGTGGCGCGACTGGTCGGACAAGTGGCAGACTGTCCAGCCCAAGCCGGACGGCTTCGACTTCAGCATCCCGGACGTGCAGATCAACCGCGTCCTCGACGCGGGCGGCAACGTGCTGGTGCTGTTTCCTTTCCCCTCGGCCATCTGGGCGACGAAGGCCGACGCGGCGCAGGTCGCAGCCGCCGCCGGCAATAACGCCTACCTGAAGGAGCGCCTCCCGACTGCCTACAAGCCCGCGAAGCTCGACGGCTTTGCGAACTACGTGAAGGCGAGCGTGGCGCACTACAAGGCGCGCATCCACGTCTACGAAGTCCTGAACGAGCCGTTGTTCACGAACTACTCGCTCCCCGCCGAGTTCGGCTACAAGACGGAGGACTACGTGGACATGCTGCGCACGGCCTACAGGGCTGCCAAGGAGGCGGACCCGGGATGCGCCGTCGTCGGCGGCCTGAGCTGCCCGCCGGGCATGCAGTGGGTCGAGGTGGACGGCAGGCGCTATGAGGCTGGCGTGAGGCAGTTCATCGCCCTGGACGGCCTGAAGTGGTGCGATATCCTCAATTACCACATGTACCCTGAAAGGGGCCGCGCCGAGGTCTGCGACGCCCAATTGCGCGCGCCTGCCGAAGCGATGCGCGCCCGCGGCCAGGAGAAGCCAATCTGGATGACGGAGTTCGGCATCTACGCGGAGGACGACCCGCCGTTCACGCCGTACGGGTTCGGCGACGGCGCGATGGAAGGGGCGAGGCGGAGGAACGAACTGGCCGTGGCGGGGGACCTGGCCCGCTACGCCGCCATCTTCTGCGCCTACGACGTGCGGAAGGTCTTTTACCACGCCGGGACGTGCGCGGGCCTGCACGAGTCGAACGCGGAGAACATGTTCTTCGAGTACGGCGGCGCGCCGCGCAAGCAGTACGCCGCGCAGGCGGAGCTTTCCCGCCTGATCGGCACGGACGTAGAGTTCGTGCGGAAGTGGGAGAAGCCGGAGGGGCTCCAGGCGTACGAGTTCAGGTCGCGCGGGCGGACGGTCGTCATTGCGTGGACGCGGCGGGCGGACTTCACGCTCGACGTGCCGGCCGGGATGCGGGCGCTGGACCTGATGGGCAACCCGCTGCCGGCCGGGCCGGTGAAGCTCGCGGACGTTCCAGTCTACCTGGTCAGCGGGACGTAGCGCTCAAGGCGGTTGCCGTCGGCTTCACATGCCTGCGGCGGCCAGCCATCGCCTCTGGGCCATCTCTGCCTGCGATCCCAGCTACAGAGAGGGTCCGCCCGCGTAGCCCGAGCCGCGGTGCGCCACGCCCCTCTCGACCTCACGATGCACATCTGCACCGACCCCAGCCTGCTGGACGTCGCGGGGCGATGGCGGCTCTGCCAGACCTCTCTCTGAGAACGCACGGTGTGTTTGCAGAGCGCCTGACTGCGAAAGCGGGAAAGGCTTGACATCGGCGGCCGCCGATGTCAGGCTGATGGCATGGCCCGGGGGAGTCCTCGACTCTCTAAGGCAGGCATCATCAGTAAGGCAGTCAGATGGCAAGGACGCGAAAGGTATCATCAGGGAAGCAGCAATGGAGGCTCTACGGGCCTCCGCGGCCGCCCAGACGCGAGACGGTAGAGGCAGTGACTTGGTGGGACTTCGGCGGCCCTTCCTTCTTCGCGCGTGGCGGCATGGTGCATGCGGGTCTGCGGCCGAAGGAAGGCTACCGACGCCTGAAGGCGTTGCTCGATGCCGGGGGGGGAGCGGACGTCGGCGGCGATGTGGGCCCTGCCGAATTCGATGTGCGGCAATGGACGGCCCTGGCCGCAGATCGGGTCGTGGAGACCCGTGGATTCCGGAGTGCATCTGCTGATAGGGAGAGCCCCGATGACGGCCGAAAGCTTAGCGATTGACGGAGGCACACCGGTGAGGACAGCTCCCTTCCCTGAGCGTCGCCCCTTCGGCCCTGAGGAGGAGGAGCAGGTGGTGCAGGCGCTGCGGTCGCAGAACCTGTTCTACCCCGCCGGCAGGAAGGTGTATGAGTTCCTCGAGCAGTTCCGCGCGCTCTACGGAGTGGAGCACGTGGTTCCCAGCAGCAGCGGCACTTCAGCCATCCATGTGGCGCTGGGGGCGGTGGACCCCGACCCGGGCCAGGAGGTGATCGTCACTCCCGTCAGCGATATGGGTTCGGTAGCGCCGATCTTGCTGTGCAATTGCATCCCCGTGTTCGCCGATGTTGACCCGGCCACGTTCAATCTGGACCCCCACGATGTGGCGGACAAGATCACCGACCGCACCCGGGCCATCATCGCCGTGCACTGCTGGGGCCGGCCGGCCGAGATGGACGAGATATGCCAGGTCGCCCGCGAGCGCGACATCGCGGTGATAGAGGACTGCGCGCAGTCGCATTACATCCGCTACAAGGGCCGGCTGACGGGCACCATCGGCCAGCTGGGCGCCTTCAGCTTCCAGCAGTCCAAGCATATGACCTGCGGGGACGGGGGCGCCACCATCGTCAACGACCAGGCGCTCGCCCGCCGGGCCCACCTGTATGTGGACAAAGGCTGCGACTGGACCCCGGACCGCAAGTACCGGCTTCAGTATGCCTTCCTTGCGCCCTGCTACCGCATGACCGAGCTGCAGGGGGCAGTGCTGCTGGCGCAAGTGGCCAAGCTGCCCGAGGTGGTTCGCAGGCGCACCCGTCTGGGCGACATGCTCACCTCTCTGATCTCGGACGTGCCCGGCGTGATCCCCCCTCTCCCTTCTGACGACGACCACGGGCACGGCTACTGGGCCTATGCGTTCCGGGTGGACGAGGACGCTCTGGGGGCCACATGCGACGAGTTCAAGAGAGCGGTTCAGGCCGAAGGGGTGGGCGTCAGCGCCTGGATCGGAAAGCCCCTCTACATGTTCGAATCCCTTGCCGAGAAGATCACCTACGGCGCCTCGCACTATCCCTTCGAGGACCGCCCGGACGTGGAGTACGGTGAAGGGCTCTGTCCCCGGGCCGAGGAGGCGTGCCGGCAACTTGCCGTGATCTGGCTCAATGAGGAGTGGTCCGAGGCCGACATCCGCGACGCGGCCCGGGCTATACGCAAGGTGGCCGAGGGTCTCCGGGCACGCAAGCGGCAGACATGAGGCGAGGCGTGAGGACGCCTCCGGCGAAGACGGCGGCCAGCGGACCGCTCAGGTCAGCCAGTTGAGCTCGGGCAAGACGAAGTAATGGTCGCTCGGGTAGCGTCCGCGGTGCGCGCCTACCAAGACGGTCGATGCTCTCATCGCGATGCTGCCCTCTGGGGGGGCTGTTCAGACTGACCCGACCGGTCCAAGTGGTTTGTCCAGAACTGCATCCCAGGGCACCGGACGAACCGCCAGGGCACTCGCGCCAAGGGATGGCCTTGCAGCGCTTTGCCGATAAGTGCCAGGGAAAGCAAGCGGAACCAGGTCGGGAACATTGCCCCTTGCCCCGCCCGGCTCTTCAGCTCGTCGTGGCCGTACCGGAATAGCTGATCGCGAATGAAGGCGAAGCCACCGTCGGCAGTCTGGTTGGTTACCACCCAGTCGGCGGCTCGTGCCAAAGCTGTCTCGATATCAGCGCGGCGGTAGCCCGTCACTTGCACCATCCTGCAGAGCGGATCAATGGAATCGATATCCTCGCACGCGCTGGACTTGTACGGGTCGTTGCTGTTGTGCACGCCCCAGCCAAAGCCGCCGACGGGATTCTGCGTGGCCAGGACGGTGTCAATGGCACGTTCGACGTAGGGCACCGGGCGCCGATCGTAGAAGAACAGCAGCCACCAATGATAGGCGGCCTGCACCGCATGGCTCCGCCACACAGGATCTGCAATATCCAATGCTCCCCAAACGCCGGTCTTAGGGCTGATGTGGTGCTCGCACAGCCACTCCAGGAGCACGCTGACAGCCCTGCCGGCGGCGGCTCCGTCCTGGAGATCGCGCTCGTACTGGAGCAGCGTGCCGATGTTCAGGACCTCGTTGCCGGTCCAGC
This sequence comes from uncultured candidatus Brocadiaceae bacterium, assembly GCA_964521715.1. Classification (GTDB taxonomy): domain Bacteria; phylum Planctomycetota; class Brocadiia; order SM23-32; family SM23-32; genus DAOVRD01. The sequence goes on from CAZFSS010000019.1 coordinate 21,360, forward strand.
CTACGCGCCGGGCCCAGTCACGGCCCTCCAGCCAGCACACAAGGGAGTCAACACTGCGCCACGGCTCCAGGAAGCGCATTGTCTTTCGGGCTACGCCACCAAGGCAGGCCAGGGCGGCGATGACATGGCAGGTCAGGTGCGGCCGGCCGCACCAGAGCGGGTCGTTTTCATACCAGCCTTGGTTGAAGATGACGGGGTCGCGGTACAAGCCATCGTCGTCCTGGTGCCGGTTCAGGTACTCGATCCATGCCTCCCGCTCGCCATCATCCAGGCGGTCCAGCTCACCCAGCAGCGATAGTATCATCGCCGCGTAGGCCGAGGAGTAAAGCGTAGGCTTTTCCACCGAGAGGGAATAGCGGAATGCCCCCGCTCCGGCCCCCGCGAGCCGATGGCGAGTGACGAATGTCAAGATCCTGTCCTGAAGAGATTCAGTCATAGTCCTCATGCTTCGCGCATGCGCGGCCAGCCGGCCGGGCTTGCACCGTCTCGATGAACGCCAGCGTCTCCAACGGCACGCGCCCCTCGGCGGCATGGGCTGGCGCGAACATGTAGCTACGCTCGCTGCCCGGTCTCCGGAGCCGCTCCGTCTACGGGCGCGCCTCCTCCGGGCTGCCAGCGACATGGGTGCTAGCCCATTCGCGCAGCATGGTACCGCCAGGCAACACCTGGGACAAGAGGGAATCGGTAGTGATCCCTCTGGCCGCGTGGCCGCGTTGTGGATACTCACGCTCTTTGCCACGCCGTTGGGACCCACCTGAGCAAGAACGGCGTCGCCCCCCCCGCACCGCCAAGGAGGCGATGCGCCACTCGTCTCTCGACCTCACCATGAACGTCTACACGGACCCCAGCCTGCTGGACGTGGCCGGGGCACTGGACGTCCTACCGAGCCCCTTGCTCAGGATGCAGGGCGGGATGGCAGACGGCATGGCGGTGGGAGCCCAGAGGGCTTGCCGTCTGCGGCCGCCCGTGTTAGGATGGCACCCCGCCACAGCCGCAAGGAACCGTGCTACCTCACGTGCTCCGAAACGTCTCATCTTGCTGAACCGATACAGCGTTGTCTTCGACGTCCATAACGTCCGTAACACACAGTTGCCGGTTCGTCTTGACACTCCCCCCGCCCGGTGCTATACCCCTCCTCCGTCGTGACCGCCTATGCGTCTGCAGAAGGAACGCTCAATGACAATACCCATCAGCTTCATCGTGGACGACCCCGCACCGTTGATCAACGTCTACTGGTGGCACGTCGCCGGCCGGTCGAGCGACGGAACGCCGCTGCTTAAGTCCGGCGAGCCGGTCGTGCGCGACGTGCCAGTGGACTTCATCCGCCGGTTTACCGACGTCATCAAGCGCCGGGGCATACGCGGCAAGTTCAGCGTCCTGCCCATCCCGGCCGGGCTCGGGCCCATCACCGAAGGTTGGCCGGGCTGCGACCGCAGGGGGCTGGAGGACTGGCTCTCGGTAGCGCGCGAACGGGTCGCCCCGCAGATGGACATCACGCCGGAGATCCTCACCCACGCCCAGGCCGTCGACCTGAGCACGATGGGCCTGCTGGACGAGAACGAGCGCGACTGGGCCTCGCACCAGACCCACGAGACACTGACGCCCTACATCGCCACCGCGTTGCGGCTCCTCAACGAAGTCGGCCTGGAGGCGACCGGCGTGACCTCGCCGTGGGACTTCGGCCGCGAGGTGGAGCCCGACTACCGAATCGCCATCCGGACCGCGATGAAGGAGGTGAACGGCCGGGAGCAGACCTGGTACTTCCTCCACACGGACACGTGCACCGTCGAGCCGCGCTCGCAGGTCGTCTGGCGAGAAGGCGACGCCTACCTCGTCAGCCTCTGGTCACGCTGCAACGACTTCATCTGGGACTCGATGGAGACCGCGCAGACAGACGACGCCTACGTCTGCTCTGTCGCCGACAAGTTCTTGACGGAGGACGCCACCGCCGGCCGCCTGCCAGAACTCCTACGCGCCAGGGAGCCCATCATCTTCCACAGCCACTGGCAGAGCCTCTTCTCCAACGGCCGCGAAACCGGCCTCCGCATCCTCGACGAAGTCGGCCGCCGCGTACAAGCAGGCTGGGGCAACAAAGTGCGCTGGCTCAAATGCAGCGATCTTGCGGCCGAGATCGCCAGCGATCAGTAACGTCGCGCAGGACCTTGGCTGGGGCCCCCGGAGGGACTGGAACCGCCGACCGGCGGATTAGGATCCGTCTATACGCACGCTGACAGGGTCATTGTAGCCACGTTCAGCGCTCTTTGTCCCAGCTGAGGTAACACTGTCGTAGCATCGACTACTGGAGGTGCACTAATGGGGCTAAGTCGAAGACAGATAGGTGGGATCTGTGCCTCGTGTGCCCTCCTTTTCCTGGCCTTGGCGGCGGTCTACAGGCTCCGCTCGGCGAAGGTCGGCGCACGTCGTGCCGCCAGCGCCGCGAAGCTGCACTCCTGGGGCTTGGCCATCCTGTTCTACCGAGAGATGAAGGGCGAGTATCCGGGCAGCCTTCAGACGCTCATCGACGTGGGCATCGTCGATGACTGCCCGTCCCTGGTTGATCCCTTTGATGAGGCGGCGGCCGCACCGGCCGCCGGCCCTAGCTATGCCTACGTGGGCGCCATCTCCAAGGATACGCCCCAGTGGACGATCATCGCCTACAGCCGTGAGGGGATGGTGCCCGGGGAGCGGCTGGTGCTCTGGAACGACCCGGATCCCAGCGTGGACTGGGTGTCAGAGGCGGACCTGCACGCGCCGGAGGGCCGAGTCTCCCTCGGCAAGAGCTACGAGGCGGTGGCGGCGGCGTTCGGCGAGATCCTGACTCACGAGCGCGACGCCGAGCTGAGGCAGTTCTACGAGATCGAGGACTGACCCAGTCTGTGCCGCGGCCCACTTCATCCAGAACTTCATCCACCGTTTCCGCCAGTTCTTGCACCGACTCCTGTCTACTGCTGTCATCTCCTGGCAAGCCATGGCACAGAACGAGGTGGCAGGTGTTCAGCCGGGGCAGGTCACAACTCGCGCGGGTCGGAACAGATGGGGGCTCTCGTGCCCCTACAGAGGGCTCTCAGCCGAAATGAAGGGCGGTGCGGGGGACGGGAGTCGGACCCGCGACGTCCAGCTTGGGAAGCTGAACACCTGCAGTTCTAAGACCCAAACGAGCTGGCAGTTACGACTTACGCTTCCGACCGCTCCGCCAGTTCTTGCACCAGCTGCGCCGACAGGGGTCAACGCCGACCGTTACACCTGCTACCGCTCCCCAACATCCGTCCGCAAGACGCTATCTCCGGCGCCATCACACACGACCTACGACTTGCGCGCCGGCCCTCTGCAGCCCCAGGACCTCGGCCTCAACGTATTCGCGGAAGCTGTCCATGTCCGTGGAGTAGCGGTAGCCCGCCCGGTTCGCTGCCGCTTCGGTTGCCCGTCCCTCACCCAGCAGGACGGCCACCGGCTGACTGAGGCCCTCTTGGAGCCCGGCAGGCCATGCCAGATCCAGCATGGCCACCGGCCTGCCGGTGTCCGGATCGGCCAGCTCATAGGGACACTCTCCCTTGGCGAAGATCGGGCCTGGGTTGCTTTACTGCAGCTGAACACGGTCCGAAAGCCCCAGGTCGCGAAGGATCTGCCTGATATCTGACTCGAAGGCTCCGGCAACGTCGCTTTGGACCGTCACCGCGAACACAATGCCGATCTTGAGGTCGGAGCCGCTTCGCAGCTTCGGCAGTACCTTTGTCCCCAGCCGATTCCAGACCTCAGGCGGCACATCACCGGAGATCCGGAAGGTTCGCACACCTGCACCCGGCGTGGGTTCCGGCTTCGGCTCGGGACCAGGCTCGGCGGTCAGCTCGGGTTCAGGCTCTTCACCCGGCAAAGGTTCCGGCGGGGCCTTCAGCATCTTGGCCTTTGACTTCAGCAGAAGGAACACGCCCGCCTCAAAGGCCACCTCCTCAGGCGCGATGAGTCCGCCGTACCAGACGCGCTCGTATCCGCCGTCTGGCTTCTGCCCGGAAGCCAGACCGAAGTCGCCCCTCGACACGAACTCAACGATCTTGCCGCGCAGCACCGTGTCCGGGTCCAGCAGGCGTGTCAGAGAACCGTTCAGGAAGCTCTGGCGAAGGCTCGAAAGCGGCCACGCGCCGGACTCCTTGAGCGCAGGCGGCCAGTTCCGCTCGATGTAGCCCGCGCCCACAGATTCGTTCAGGAGCGCCTGCGACTTCAGTGCCGTGATGACCCGACCACAAAGCGTCTCACCGCTACTGGAATGGCCCGCCCCAAGATCAATGGCCTTCAGCCCGTCCGGTTCCTGGTTGTCAGCGATGACCACGAAGCGATACCCGCCCCAGACCTCGTCCTTGGCGGCCTCTTCGGCATCGGGTACCTTCGACTGGATTTCAGCCCTGTCTGAACGGTCGAAATCGCCCCCCAGCGTTCCCTCAGCGATCTCCTTGGCCACGCGCTTCCATGCCAGCCACAGCTCGACCTTCTCTCGAAGGTCGCGGCCGGGCCTCTTCAGACACCAGACCAGTGAGCCGGGGTAGAGCCTGGGCGACTTGCCGCGCTGCTTTGTCCATTCCGCGATCTGCTCTCGCAGGCCGCCGGTGCCCGTCCACTCAGACTCCGGCTCGGCCACTGCTAGCCTATAGTTTTGCACTTTTCGGGCGTGTGCCCGTGCAGTGGGGGTAAAGAAAAGGCTCCAATCTCTGTTGTCGTCAAAGCTCCTGAAGCAGCGCTCGACTGCTTCCTTGAGCGGAGATTGGAGCCATGCGCGATTCTATCCTGGACGCCGCTCTGATGGCAATGGTCTTGTCGGCAACGCACGGCGTTTTCACCAGGCCGAGCCTGGGCAGTTTCCTCGCCCTGGCGGCCGGCTGGGTGCTCTGCCGCACCCGCCGCACCACCACTGGCCTGATCGTCGCAGCGGACGCGGCCGGCACAAAGCACTTCAGCTCCTATCACCGTCTTTTCAGCCACGGCGCCTGGTCGGCCCGACGCTTCTGGCTCGGCATCCTGCAGGTGGCGGTGCGGGCGCTCTGTCCCACTGGCCAGCTGGTGCTGATCGGCGACGATACCGTGCAGGGCAAGTGCGGCAGGAAGATTAGCGGGGCCTCCAACTGGCGCAACGCCTGCGGCTCTACCCGCCAGCAGTATCGGTTCCTCTGGGGCCTGGACCTGGTCATCCTCGCACTGGCCGTCGATTTCCGCGGCAAGACCTTCTGCCTGCCGATCAACCTGCGCCTCTACCGCAAGGAAGACGACTGCCGGCGCTCGGGCAGGCCCTACCGGACCCGCAACGAACTGATGGGGGAGATGGTCCGGGAGGCGCTGGAGGCCCTGCCCGGCCGCCCTGTGGTGCTTCTGGCAGACGGCCACTTCGCCACGCGCACGCTCCTTTCGAGTATGCCCCCGGGCCTGACCGCCATAACGCCCCTTCGGCGAGATGCGGCCATCTGGCGCCTGCCCGGCCCCAGGAGCAGAGGCAGCAAAGGACGCCCTGCGGCCAAGGGTCCGCGCCTGCCGACGCCCGAGAGCCTCGCCCGCGACGGCCGGCGGCCCTGGCAGGTCACGCCCGAGGGTCGGCAGGTCAAGGCATTCGAGGTCCTTTGGTATGGCGTCATGAAAGCCCAGCGCATCCGCCTCGTCATCGTGCGGCAGAAGAACCCCCGCGAGCCCTACGGATACTTCCTGTGCACGGACCCCACCTGGGAGCCGGACGCCATCCTTTCCTCCTACGCGCGGCGCTGGACCATCGAGATAGCGATCCGCGACGCCAAGCAGCATGGCGGTCTGGCCGACTCCCAGTGCCGGGTGGCGCAGGCCGTGGAGCGCCAGCACGCCTTCAGCCTCGGCATGATGACGCTGGTGATGGCCTGGTACATGGACGTGGGCCAGCAGAGCGACCGCCTCGCACTGTGGCCCTGGTATCGTCACAAGCGCGGCCCGACCTTTCTGGACATGCTTGCCCATGCCCGACGCTCGAGCCTACTGGTGCGACTTTCCACCAACTCTGGTCGCAACCCAGACATGGGCCAAAACACTCAGGCCCTCACACGCTACCTCAGGACCGCTGCATGAACTGCAAAACTACAGGCTAGTGACGAACGGACTACCTAGTGGCACGGGCGCCCTCACGGGCGTTGGAAGGTGCCGTCGGGCAGGCGGCTGACCGTCCAGTCGGGGTTCTTGTCGTCCGCGGGGAACCGGGCGGCGAGCCCCTCGTCGAACTCGATCCCGAGGCCCGGCGAATCGTTCGGATACGCAGTCCCGTCCCTCACCTCCGGCATGCCGGGGAAGACGTCCTGCTCCTCCTGGCAGCGTCCCGCCCATTCCTGTATGCCGAAGTTGTGGCACGCCACGTCCAGGTGCACGTTCGCCGCCATGCCGACCGGCGAGACGTCGCCCGGCCCGTGCCACGCGGTCCGCACGCCGAACGCCGCGCACGTGTGCGCCAGCTTCAGCGCCGGCGTGATGCCCCCGATCTGCGACACGTGCACGCGGATGAAGTCGATCCATCGCTCGGCCACGGGCCGCATCCACTCGAGCGGGTTGTTGAACAGCTCGCCCATCGCGATCGGCGTGGCGCAGGCGGCGCGGATGTTGGCCAGCCACTCGACGTCCTCCGGCGCGACCGGGTCCTCAAGGAAGAAGAGCCGGTGCGGCTCGACCGCCTTCGCCAGCCAGACGGCGTCGATCGGCGCCAGCCTCTCGTGCACGTCGTAGAGCAGCTCGACTTCCTCGCCGAGTTCAGCGCGCAGGTACTCGAACAGGCCGGGGACGCAGCGCAGCTTCTGGCGCGGGTCGAAGTAGGCGCCCGGCGCGCCGCCCTCGGGCGGGACGATCGCCTCCTGATGCGGCCCCTCATAGCCTCCCATCTGGCAGCGGACGTGCCTGTAGCCCCGCCCCATCAGCGCGCGGGCCCGCTCGGCGACCTCCTCCGGCCCCTTTCCGTTGGCGTGGGCGTACACGGCCGCGCCCGGCCGGCACTTGCCGCCCCAGAGCTGATAGCACGGCATGCCGGCCAGCTTGCCTTTGATGTCCCAGAGCGCCATGTCGATGCCGCTTACGGCGTTGTTGAGGACCGGCCCGTTGCGCCAGTAGCCGTTGGCCATTCCGCTCTGCCAGAGGTCCTCGATGTCGCGCGGGTCCTTGCCGATGACGAAGGGGCCGGCGTGGTGGTCGAGCGCTGCCTTCACGGCCAGGTGGCGCTGCGTGAAGGTCGCGCAGCCGAGGCCGTAAAGGCCGTCCTGGTTCGTCATGACCCTGACGACTATCAGGCGCGAAGCGCCCGGCTGCGTGATGGCCGTCTGCACGTCCGTGATCTTCAGGTCGCTCATGGCGTTCGAGCTCGCAGTGGGATGCGGCGTGAGCCTATATGAACATGCCGGGCGGCGTGAGCTGCGCCGTCAGCCCGCCGTCCACGTAAAGGATCTGCCCGGTGACGTAGGAGGACGCCTCGGACGCCAGGAACGCGACGGCCATGCCGATCTCTTCGGTCGTGCCTAGCCGTTCCATGGGGATGCCGTTCTCCCGGCCCTTCAGCTTCTCGACCAGATGCGGCGGGACCGGGTGGGACTTGATGGCCCCCGGCGCAACGGCGTTGACGCGGATGCCATGCGGCGCCAGCTCGATGGCCATGGCCCGCGTCAAGGCGTCGAGCGCGCCCTTCGAGGCGTCGTAGCCGACAAGTCCCCGGTGCGCGCGCAATCCGGCTACGGAGGAGATGTGGACGATGCCGCCGCCGCCTGCCTCGACCATATGGCGCGCGACGCGCCGGCTCAGGCCGTAGACGATGCGCACGTTGTCCTCGAAGGAGAGGCGATAGATGTCTTCGGTCAGTTCAAGGAAGGGCGCCGAGCGCAGGTGCGCGGCGTTGTTGACCAGGAGGTGGATGCGGCCGAAGCGCTCGATCGCTGCGCCGAAGGCCGATTCCGCGCCCTCGGGCGTTGCCAGATCGGCGCTCACCCACAGGCATTCGACGCCGGCTTCGGCCAACCGGGCGACCGTCGCCTGCCCGGCCTCCTGCGAGCGCGCGCACAGGAGCAACTTCATGCCCTGCTGGCCGAGCACGTCGGCGATGCCGCAGCCGATGCCGCGGCTAGCGCCCGTGACGATGGCGACCTTGCCGGCCAGGTCGGGGAACTGCGCTCTGCCCGCCGCCTTCCGCTCCTCGCCCATCTCGCGTCCCCGCAGGCATGGAATGGCCGGCATTGTAGTTGGCCCCGTGACGCGCGTCAACGCGTCACCTCACCACCCTCACCACGGAGACACGGAGGACACGGAGAACGGCACGGCTGGGGTTAACCACTACGACACGACGAACACAACGGACAATCCTGGCTGTAACGTCGTGGTCGTTGTGTCGTTGTGGTGTATCGTTGCAGTTCTCTGTGTCCTCCGTCCGGCCTTCGTAGCCGAAGGCACTTCGGCGGAGTAGGCTGTCTCCGTGGTTGACGTGGGCCGTCGTGGTTTGTGAGCGGCGCGCCGCTCGGTTAAGCTGCGAGGATCATGGACGAGAAAGCGGCAACGGCCATAGGGCGCCGGTTGGTGCGCTGGTACGCGGAGAACGCCAGGGACCTGCCCTGGCGGCGCAACCCGACGCCCTACCGCGTCTGGATCAGCGAGGTGATGCTCCAGCAGACCGCTGTCAGGACGGTGATCCCCTACTTCCGGCGGTGGACGAAGCGGTGGCCGGGCGTGCGGGCGTTGGCGCGCGCGACCGAGCGGGAAGTGCTCTCCGCCTGGGAGGGGATGGGCTACTACCGGCGGGCCCTCAACCTGCATGAGGCCGCACGGCGGATCGTCAGGGAGCATGGCGGCCGCGTCCCCTCGTCGCGCGAGGCACTGCTGGCGCTCCCCGGAGTCGGCCCCTACGTCGCCGGCGCCATCCGGAGCCTGGCCTTCGGCGAGGACGACGTGGCCCTCGACGCGAACGTGGCCCGCGTCTTCATGCGCCTGCTGGCCGTCGAGGGACGCGCGGGTGAGACGCACGCCAGATGCGAGGTCCGGCGCCGGGCAGAGGCCGCGTTGCCGCCCGGACGATCGGCGCAGTACAACCAGGCGCTCATGGACTTCGGCAGCCTGATCTGCCGCCCGCGCCGTCCCCGGTGCGGCGAATGCTTCCTGCGGCGGCGGTGCGAGGCGTTCCGGCGCGGGATGCAGTACGAGATCCCGGCCCCGGCCCGCAAGTCCCTCAGGCAGATCCGGACGGCCGTCGCGCTCTTCGTCCGAGACGATGAGGTCTACGTGCAGCAGCGGCCGGCGGAGGGCCTGTTCGCGCGGATGTGGGAGTTCCCCGGCGGCAAGGTGCGTGAGGGCGAGGCGCCGCGCGAGGCGCTCGAGCGCGAGTGCCGGGAAGAGCTCGGCGTCGGCTGCGAGCCCGGCCGCGAGCTGATCGGGCTGACGCACTACTACACGGTCTTCCGGGTCAGGCTTCACGCCTTCCTGTGCGCGGCGCCGGACGGCCTCCCCACGGACCGGACGCACGGGTGGGTGCGGCTCGACGAGCTGGACGGCTACCCCATGCCGTCGGCCAACCGGCGGGTGGTGGAAAAGCTGCGCGCAGCGCGCCGGATCGGAGGGCGGCCGGGCTGAGGGGCGCGGCTAGGGGGAGTCCTCGGGGCGGCACCATTCCGTGCGCCCCTTCTCGTACAGGTCGGCCCCGTGGGCGTCGTTGACCACGATGACGGGCAGGTCCTCGACGACGAGCCGGCGCACGGCTTCCGGGCCGAGTTCGGGATACGCGATCACCTCCGCTTGCTTGATGCAGCGCCCCAGGAGCGCCCCGGCGCCCCCGATGGCGGCCAGGTAGAGGGCCCGGCATTCCACGATGGCCCGGCGCACCTCGTCGGACCGCGGACCCTTGCCGATCGTCGCCTTGAGTCCGGCCCTGTAGAGGGCCGGCGCGAAGGCGTCCATGCGACCGCTCGTGGTCGGGCCGGCCGCGCCGATCACCTTGCCGGGCGGCGGCGGCGACGGCCCCATGTAATAGATGACCTGGCCGACGGGATCGAAGGGCAGGGCATTGCCTCGCTCGAGGGCGGCCGCCATCCGGCTGTGCGCCGCATCGCGCGCGGCGTAGACCACGCCGTTCAGGAACAGCCGGTCGCCGTAGCGGACGGACAGGACGTCTTCTGTGCTCAGCGGCGTTGTGAGGGCGCGGCGCTCCGGCGCGCGGCGCTCGGGCGCGCGGCGCTCCGGCATGCGGCGCTCTTCCTCTTCGGCCGTCATTGAAGCCCCCTTGCAGGCTGCGGTCCGAGACGGCCCCATTATGCGCGGCCCCGGGCCGAAGTCAAGGGCTGCGGCCGGGCGTCAACGGTTGATTCGCGCCCGCCTTGTGCTATCATCCTGGGGCTCTCACTATCCCCAGGGAGGCAGAAGCGATGAAGACCCGGGCCATCATCTTCGCAGGGCCGGGCAAGGTCACGTTCGGCAATGTCGAGGTGGCCGACCCCGACCCGGGCGATGCCGTCGTGCGTACCGTCGTAACCGTCGTCAGCACGGGCACGGACACCCGCGTTCTGCGGGGCGGCCCGGAGGCGAAGGGCTACCCGCTCGTCCCTGGCTACAGCTCGGTCGGGGTCGTCGAGAGGGTCGCGAGGGAGGCGCGCGGCGTGCGCGAAGGCGACCTCGTGTTCGCCGGCTCGCCGAAGGGGCTGATCGGCGTCGGGCAGGTGTGGGGCGCACAGGTGGGCCACTGCGTCAGGCCGGCCTCGACCCTCGTGCGGCTGGACGAGCGGCGCTCGCCCGCCGAGTACGGCTTCGCGAAGGTGGCGGCCATCGCCCTGCACGGCGTGCGGCGGAGCGGGTCGATCCCGGGTGACCCGGTGGTCGTGATCGGGCAGGGCCTGATCGGGCAACTCCACGCCCGCATCCAGGCGGCCCTCGGACGCCTTGTGGTGGTGGCGGACCTGCTGCCCTGGCGGCTGGAACGCTCGGCTGCGGGCGGTGCGATCCGGACCGTCAACGCCGCCCAGGAGGACGTCGTCGCGGCCGTCAGGGAGATGTGGCCGGACGGCGTGCCGGCCGCCGTCGAGGCCAGCGCACGGCAGGAGGGCATTGACGTGTGCGTCGAGCTGCTGCGCCAGCGGCCGTGGAACGCCGACGAACGCCTGAGCGTGCTGCTCCTTCAGGGGACTTACGTCGAGCCGGTCCGGATCGACGCGATGAAGCTCTTCATGAAGGAGTACGTGCTGCTCAACAGCCGGGACAACGACCATCGCGACCTGGTGGGGGCGGCGCGGATGATCGGGGCAGGGACGCTACGGGTGGACGACCTGATCACGCTCAGGTCGCGGCCGCAGGATGCCGCCGACGCGTTCGCCGAACTGCTCGGGCATCCCGAGCGGAACCTCACGATCGTGTTCGACTGGGAATAGGCGCGGCGCCCGCGGGCCGCATCTGCCGGGCATTTCGAAGGACGACTCGTTCTGTCACCTTGCGCGGGAAGGAGGTAGCCATGCCGAGCAACCTTACGGTTGTGTTCACGGGCTCGCGGAAGGTCGAGGTGCAGGATCGCCCGATCCCGGAGCCGGGGCCGGGCCAACTGCTGATTCGCACGCACTGCAGCCTGATAAGCACCGGCACGGAGCTGTCTGCACTGGACGGCGAGACGCCCTGCGGGCAGGTCTGGGAGAAGTTTCGCACGTACCCCAGGACGCCGGGATACGACAACATCGGCACCGTTGTTGACGTGGGGGAAGGCGTCGAGCGCGACTGGATGGGCAGACGCGTGGCCAGCTATGCCAATCATGGTGCGTACGTGACCATCGCGCGCGAACGCTGCTGGGCCGTGTCGCGTGCCATTGAGGACGAGGATGCGGCGTTCTTCACGCTGGCGCACGTAGCGTTGAACGGCGTTCGCCGCAGTCGGCTTACGTTCGGCGAGGCCGCCGTTGTCTACGGGATGGGGATCATTGGGCATATCACGGCCCAGTTGTGTTGGTTCGCCGGCGCCAGGCCCGTCATAGGGGTCGACCTGTCGGAGCGGCGGGTCGGGCTCCTTCCGTCGAAGCAGGGAGTGCGGGGCGTGGTGGCCGGCGCGAGGGACGTGAAGGAGGAGGTAAGATCCGCCACCGGGGGGCGCATGGCGGACGTGGTGTTCGAGGTGACCGGGAACCCGGAAGTGATCCCGAGGGAGTTCGAGGTCCTGCGCCCGCAGGGCCGCTGCGTCATCCTGGCCAGTCCTCTCGCGCCGACGAAGATGTTCGACTTCCACGACCTGTGCAACTCGCCGTCGTTCACCATAATCGGCGCGCACAATGGGTCGCATCCGGCGTGCGCAACCGGGGACAACCCTTGGACGATGAAGCGGCACGCAGAGATGTTCTTCGACCTCGTGGCGGACGGGGAGCTCCAGGTTTCTCATCTTGTCAGCCACCGGGAGCCGGTCGAGAACGCCCCGAAGCTGTACGAAATGCTCGTGGCCGACCGGTCCCAGGCAATGGGGGTGATACTCACCTGGCCGCAGGACTAGTGAACCTTCAACATCGAACTTCGCAGTCGCGGCCCGGTTCGCGTCGGGCGCCTTGTCGGCAACGCCTTTCTGGCGACCTTGGCGGGCCTGACGCTGTCAGCAGCGGCTCGTAGGTAGTGCTGCGCGATCTCGTCGCTCGCGTGGGGTTATGTCGGCCGCCCGCGTCTGCGGGGCGGGCTCTGGATGGGTAGTGGGGCCCCCGCTCCCGGGGCCGCGCCCCGGGCCAGCTGTATGCCGTCCCTTCGGGACTGCCGCCCGCCGTCGGGTGGCACCGCCAGGCGAGGACGGCATGACCAGCGACTGGCTACCTCCCAATCCAGCCTCGGAGGTGCGCCAGCGCGCTGCGCCACAGGCCCCATTGCCGCGAGGCCAGGGGGTTGGGGGGAGCAATCAGGACGCCGGGGCCTGACCCCGTGCGGCGAGCGCCTGCTCCAGCAGTTCCACGTCTTCCCGCAGCATGTCCGGCTTGTCCTTGGTGTAGATCCCGACGCAGACCGCATCACCGGGGCGCATGCTTCGGGCGACGTATTCGAATGCCTCGGCGGGATCGTTCCGCCCGGCGGCCATGACCTTGTAGTGGATGACGGGCCTGGTAACGGTCTGGATCAGCTCTGTCATCGCACGGCGGTCTTCGGGCCAGCCATATCGCTCGTCAGGAGTGAGCGGGCGCCCGCCCTTTTCGCGATGGGCGCCCGGGTTGTAATAGGAGCACATGTAATAGTCGACGTCCAGGTTCTGCTCCGCCCAGCGGAAGGTCTCCGGGTTGTGGCCGGCCAGTCCGATTGTGAGGCCGAGTTTGCGGGCATATTCTACGCTCGGGACGAGGCCCTCAGGTCGCCCTTCAGCCAACAGGCCATCCGCATATCCGCCGTGGATGTGACAGCCGGGGGCTCCGGCATCCGCCAGCCGGTTCAGGCTCGTCTCGGGCGTGCCGAGCCCCGGGTCCGTCTGTCCGAACCATTGCATCTTACCTCCCTCGTCCCGGTACTCCATCATCAATCGCCACATGTGCCGGTCCGGAATGGCTATGATCGTGTTGATCCCGAGCGACTCGCCCTCGCGCATGATTTCCTTCATCCGCGCATAGGTCCAGTAGTGCATCATCTCCAGGTCTCTGTCGCGGCCCTGATGGGAGTAGCCGCTGAACGGGTTGCTGCCCAGAACGAACCGGCTGACTTCGCTGTTCCCGATCTTGACGGTATCCACGCCGCCCTCCATTGGTCCGGCACTGATGAGCTTGGTCGGGCGCCGGCAGGGACGCCCACGTTCGATGCTACCGAACTACGCTACATGTTGTCTACGACGGCACGGGCGAACTCGGAGCACTTGAGCAGCGTGGCGCCCTCCATCTGGCGCTCCAGGTCGTAGGTGACGGTCTTGCGGGCCACGGCGCCCCTGATGCCGTTCAGGACCAGGTCGGCCGCCTCGTGCCAGCCGATGTAGTCCAGCATCATCCGCGCGCTGAGGATCAGGCTGGAGGGATTGACCTTGTCCATGCCGGCGTATTTGGGAGCGGTGCCGTGCGTGGCCTCGAACAGCGCGATGCCGTCGCCCAGGTTCGCGCCCGGCGCGATGCCGATCCCGCCCACCTGAGCCGCCAGGGCGTCCGAAATGTAGTCGCCGTTCAGGTTGGGCGTCGCGATGAGGTCGTACTCGTCCGGCCGCAGGAGCACCTGCTGGAACATGGCGTCGGCGATGCGGTCCTTGATGACGATCCTGCCCTCGGGCGCCCGCCCGCCATGCGCGTCGTAAAGCTGCTGCTCGGTGACCGTCCGGTCCGGGAACTCGTCGGCCGCCACCTCGTATCCCCAGTCCTTGAACGCGCCCTCCGTGAACTTCATGATGTTGCCCTTGTGCATCAGCGTGATGCTGCGGCGGCCCTGCTCCAGCGCGTAGCGCACGGCCATGCGCATCAGCCGTTGCGTGCCGAACCGGCTGATCGGTTTGATGCCGATGCCCGAGCCTTCGCGCACCGGGCAGCCGAGCTCGTCCTTGAGGAATGCGGCCAGCTTCTGCGCCTCGGGCGTGCCTGCGGCGAACTCGATCCCGGCGTAGACGTCCTCGGTGTTCTCGCGGAAGACGACGACGTCCAGCTTCTCGGGGCTCTTGACGGGGCAGGGGACGCCCGGCACCCAGAAGACGGGCCGCACGCATGCGTAGAGGTCCAGCGTCTGGCGGAGCGTCACGTTCGCGCTGCGGAACCCCCCGCCCACGGGCGTGGTGAGCGGGCCCTTGATGGCGACGCGGAACCGCCGGATCGCGTCGAACGTCTCCTCCGGAATCCACTCGCCGAACAGCTTGATGGACGCCTCGCCCGCGTAGATCTGCGCCCAGGCTATCCTGCGGTCCGCTCCGTATGCTTTCCGGACGGCCGCGTCCGCGACCAGCCTGGCCGCGCGCCAGATGTCCGGTCCGATGCCGTCCCCCTCGATGAAGGGGATGATGGGCAGGTCCGGGACGCGCAGCCGGCCGTCGGCGAACTCGACCGGCTCGCCGCCAGCGGGGATGCGGGGTTCCTTGCTGGGTCTGTCGGTCATGGTGCCCGCTCACAATTTGCGGATGAGGTTCAGCCGGCCTCCGGCCAGCAGTATCTCGACTTCCCTTTCGCTCAGCTCGGCGCGCCCCTCGAAGTCGAGGCCGGCGGTCTCGTCGCGGACCGTCAGGCGGCCGCCGCGCAGGCGGGCGCACGCCTCGTCGATCGCCAGCCGGTCTCCCTGCGTGACGCGCTCGTAGTCGGCCGGATCGGCGAAGGTGAGCGGCAGGATGCCGAAGTTGATCAGGTTGGCGCGGTGGATGCGCGCGAAGCTCTTCGCAATGACGGCCTTCAGGCCGAGGTACATGGGGGCGAGCGCAGCATGCTCGCGGCTGGAGCCCTGGCCGTAGTTCTCGCCCGCCACGACGAATCCGCCGCCCGCCTCGCGCGCGCGCCGGGCGAAGTGCGGGTCCACCCGCTCGAAGACGTGCTCGCTGATGGCCGGGATGTTGGACCGCAGCGGCAGGACGTTCGCGCCGGCCGGCATGATGTGGTCCGTGGTGATGTTGTCGCCGAGCTTGAGCAGCACCTGCCCCTTCAGCGCGTCGGCGAGGGGCTCGCGACGCGGGATCGGCTTGATGTTCGGCCCGCGGACGATCTCTACGGCGGAGCCGTCCTCAGGCGGAAAGATGAGGCCCGAGTCGTCGGTCTCGAACCTATCCGGCACTTCGATCACGGGCGCCGTGCCCAGCGTGCGCGGGTCGGTGATGCAGCCGGCCAGGGCAGATGCGACGGCCGTGGGGGGACTGCACAGGTAGCACTGCGCGTCCGGCGTGTCCGTCCTTCCCTCGAAGTTGCGGTTGAACGTGCGCAACGTCACCGCGCCCGTGGCCGGGGCGTGCCCCATGCCGATGCACGGCCCGCAAGCCACCTCCAATATGCGCGCGCCGGCGCGGACCATCGCGGCCAGGCCGCTGCGCCGCGCGATCATCGCCAGCACCTGACTCGAGCCGGGCGAGATCGTGAGGCCCACGCGAGGATGCAGACGCTTGCCCGCCAGAAGGGCGGCCGTCAACGCCAGGTCCTGAAATGACGAGTTCGTGCAACTGCCGATGCAGACCTGGTCGACCTCCGTCCCCGCGACCTCGGCGACGGGCACCACGTTATCCGGGCTATGCGGGCATGCCACCAATGGCTCGACGCCCGCGAGCTCGAACTCGATGGCCTCGTCGTACTCGGCGTCGGGATCAGCGGCCAGCTCCCGGAAGTCGCCCTCCCGGGCCTGCGCGCGCAGCCATCGGCGCGTCACGTCGTCGGACGGGAAGACGCTGGTGGTGGCGCCCAGCTCGGCGCCCATGTTCGTGATGGTCGCCCGCTCGGGGACGGACAGGGCCTCAACGCCCGGTCCGGCGTACTCGAAGGCCTTGCCGAGGCCGCCCTTGACCCCGAGTCGGCGGAGCAGCTCCAGGATGACGTCCTTGGCCGTCACCCATGGGCGCAGCTCGCCCGTGAGGTGGACCTTCACGACCCGGGGCGCCGTCATGTGGAACGGCATCCCGCCCATCGCGCAGGCCACGTCCTGCCCGCCGGCGCCGACCGCCAGCATGCCCAGTCCGCCGCACGTGGGGGTGTGGCTGTCGCTGCCCAGCAGCGTCTTGCCCGGCACGCCGAACCTCTCCAGGTGGACCTGATGGCAGATGCCGTTGCCGGGCCTGCTGAAGATGATGCCGTATCGGGCCGCCACGGACTGCAGGTAGCGATGGTCGTCAGCGTTCCTCGGGCCGCACTGGAGCGTGTTGTGGTCCACGTAGCTGACCGAGAGGTCCGTGCGCACGTGGTCGAGCCCCATGACCTCGAACTGCAGGTAGGCGACCGTGCCCGTGATGTCCTGCGTCAGGGTCTGGTCCATGTGCAGGGCGATGTCCCGGCCGGGTGCGGCGACCCCCTCGGCGAGGTGCGTCTTGATGATCTTGTAGGTCAGCGTGTCGCCCATGGACCGGTGCTCCGGATGCCGACTGCGGCGAGCGGATCGGGCGCGGCAGGCCCGAAGCTGCCAGACTACTCCGGCTCGGCATCCTTTTCAAGCATTGCCTTGCCGCCCCGCGGGGGAGCGCTGCGCACCCTCGGGAGCGCCGCGCACCCTCGGGAGCGTCGCGCACTCCCGGACGGCGCTCAGCGGCGGCTCAGGCCGAGCGGGCCGAGCCAGTCGCCGGCGGCGAAGTAGTTGTTGGCGGCGTAGATCAGCATGTCGAGCTTGCGCGGGTCGGGCTTGCCGTCCTCGTCGAGCCGGTCGGCGTCCACGTGCTCGACCAGCACTTCGCCCAGGAAGAGCTGGTGGTCGCCCACCTCCTGCTCGCTCAGCACGCGACACTCCAGGTTGAGGGGGCACTCTGCGATGAGCGGCGGCGCGACCCTCATGGCGGGCAACGGCGTGAGGCCGAACGTCTCGAACTTGTCGCACTCGCGCCCGCTCACCGATCCGATGCCGTCGACCACCTCAACGAGGTCGCTCGTCGGCAGGTTCACGGTGAACTCGCCCTGCGCGCGGATCAGGCCGTGGGAATAGGTCGCCGTCCGGATGGCGATGCCCACGATGACGGGCCGCACGATGCTGACGTTGAAGCACTCGCCGAGCGTGACGATGTTGGCCCTGCCGCTTTCGTCCACCGACGTGATCAGGGCGGCCGGCGAGGGGTAGATCGGCCGCATCGGCCTTACCTGGACTTTGTCCATGGCAATCTCCGGTTCCGATCCGCGAGTGAGAGCAAGAGCAAGGCTTGGTCGCCGTACGGCGACAGCAGGAGCAGGAGTACTCACTTGGCCCGAGGGGGCCTCGTTCATCAACCGGGCCGCGCTCGGGCGTCAGTGGAGCCCGGTGGAGCCGAACCCGCCGAGGTCGCGCTCGGTCTGGTCCAGTTCCTCCACCTCGACGAGCTCGGCCTGCTGGGTGCGGCAGATGACCATCTGCGCCACCCGCATGCCGCGTTTGACCACGAACGGCTCGTCCCCGAGGTTGGCCAGGATCACGCCGACTTCGTTGCGGTAATCGCTGTCGACCGTGCCGGGCGAGTTGAGCACGGTGACGCGGCTTTTCAGGGCGAGGCCGCTCCTGGGCCTGATCTGCGCCTCGTA
This sequence comes from uncultured candidatus Brocadiaceae bacterium, assembly GCA_964521715.1. Taxonomy (GTDB): domain Bacteria; phylum Planctomycetota; class Brocadiia; order SM23-32; family SM23-32; genus DAOVRD01. The sequence continues at coordinate 39,434 of CAZFSS010000019.1, forward strand.
CCCGGGCGGGACGGCGATGTGGATGCCCGTCGGCACGAGCGCGACCTGGCCGGGCTGGAGGACGAGGTCCGCGTCCACGGCGGCGTGCAGGTCCATCCCGCTCGCGCCGGGGCTCTGGTAGCGCGGCAGCGGCAGGTCCTCGCAGCCGGGCCTGCGCTTGACGAGGACTCGAGGCCGGTCAGTGGCTGACATCTGTCTCGCAGTTCTCCGCCGCTTCGTGTCGTCCTCCTCCTCGTCCTCGGTGAGCCCGGCGGTCCGAGCAGGAGGGCGACGACGAGAACGACACAGCATGAGCTCAAGCCCCCTTGGCTACGCGGGCTATCGCGTCCACGATCTCGCCGACCGGCGCCAGGTGACCGAGCCCGATCCGGCCGCTGGCCAGCTTGCCCTCGACCGGCTCGATGAAGCGCACGCCGGGCAGCTCGCGCAGGTAGGCGCAGTTGCGCTGGACGGCGTCGCTCTTCCACATCCGGTCGTTCATGGCGGGGGCCAGGACTTTCGGGCAGTCGCACGCCATCCAGGTACAGCTCAGGATCTCATCCGCGATGCCGTTGGCGATCTTGCCGATGAAGTTGGCCGTGGCGGGCGCCACGGCGAGCACGTTCACCCATTCGGCCAGCTCGATGTGCTGGAGGCCGACCGCCTGCCCCTCGATGAACATCTCCGTGACGACGGGCCGTCCGGAGAGCGAACGGAACGTGGTGGGCGTCACCAGTTGCCGGGCCGACGGCGTCATCACGACCTGCACGGCGTGCCCCCGGCCCGTAAGGCCGCGCAGGATGGAGCATGCCTTGTACGCGGCGATGCTGCCCGTGACGCCGAGGATGACGTTGCTGCCTGTCGGTTTGCCGCCCATATCCATCTCCCTTCGGAGGGGGCAGGCGCCGGCGGGCCTAGCCCTCCGACTCCTCGGACGCCTCCTGTTCCGCTTCCCGCAGCTCGAGGCCTATCTTGCCCGCTTGGATCTCGTCGAGGATGTAGTTGAACAGCTCGTCCAGGTTGCGGACGCTGGGCATGAAGGCCCGGCCGCCCGCGTAGTACTCGCGTGCCTGCTTTTGCAGCAAGGTGGTCAACTTGAACCTGCCGCCGACCATCTTGCTCAGTTGCTCGACGCGGTTCTGTTCAGTCGTCGCCATGCATTCACCTCGATTAGCACGATGCGTCGCGTGACCCGCCGGAGTCTGAGATGATGCGGGTCACTTCCTCGACGGCTTCGTCCAGCTCGTCGTTAACCACGCAGTAATCGTAATCGTCGGCGTAAGCGTACTCCTCTTCGGCCCGTTCCAGGCGGCGGATCACGCTGCGCGTCGTGTCCCGCCGTCTCTGGCGCAGGCGCTCCTGCAGTTCTTCCCAAGAGGGCGGCTTGACGAATACCAGCGTCACCTCCGGCCACTTCCGCTTCATCTGCAGGCCGCCGTCCACGTCGATGGTGAGAATGACGGGCAGGCCCGACTCGGCGGCCTCGTTCAGCGAGAAGAGCGGCGTGCCGTAGTACTCGCTCAGGTACTGCGTATGCTCGACCAGCCGTCCTTCGTCGATCCAGCGGCGGAACTCGTCGCGGCTGATGAAGTAGTAGTCCCGCCCGTCGACTTCCCCCGGCTCGGGGGCCCGGGTCGTGGCGGTCACGGCTCTGACGGCCACGCCCCGCTCACACAGCTTGCCGGCGATGGTGTTCTTGCCGACGCCGCTGGGGCCCGACAGTATGAAGACCCGGCGGGCATTGAGGAGACCGTCACCTGTCTTGCGCTCACCCATGCGGCATAAGCGGCCTGCGTGAAGCCGCCGCGCTCTCACTCGACGTTGCGGACCTGCTCGCGCACCCGGTCGACGTTGCTCCTGAGTTCCAGCACCTGGACCACTTGCGGCCCGGCCGGGACCTTGGCGGACATCGTCCCCGCCTCCCGCAGCATTTCCTGGCCCAGGAACTCCATCTTTCTCCCGACCGGTTCTCCCTCCGCCTGGAGCGCCTCCCGGAACTGGGCCAGGTGGCTGCGCATCCGTTCTATCTCCTCGCTGACGTCGCACCGGTCGGCGTAGATGGCCACCTCGCGCGCCAGCGCGTCGACGTCAAGCGTGACGCCCGTGCCTTCCAGCAGTTTGCTGACCCGCTCCAGCAGCTTGTCGCGATAGCGGGCCACGAAGTCTCCCTGCGCCTTCTCGACGGCGTCCACCTGCGCCCCAATGGCCGAGCATAGCTCGGTCAGATGCCTGGAGAGGGCCTCGCCCTCCGCGCGACGCATCCGGACCAGCGCGTCGAGGGCGGCCTCCGCCGTTGCCATCACGTGCGGCCAGAGCTCCTCCCGCAGATCCTCGTCCTGCGCCGCGTCTTTCATCGCGCCGGGCAGCGCCAGCAGCGACGCCAGGTCCGCCTGGAACGGGACGCCCTCCGCCTCGGCGATGTCCCGCAGTCGGGACAGGCAGCGCCTGACGTAATCTTCGTCGATAAGCACGCTCGGCCCGCCGGAGCGCGGACGACACCTCAGGCAGAAGCTCACGTGTCCGCGGCTCACCTTGCGGTCGACGAGCTTCTGCAGTTCGGATTCCCTCAGGTAGAACGACTCCGGGAGGCGGAACGACGTCTGCAGGTCCTTGCGGTTGACGGATCGGACGTCGACGCATAGCAGCCACTGGTCGCATTGCGTCTCGGCCGTGCCGAATCCGGTCATGCTGCTAATCATCGAGCGGGATGTCTCCGGCTTGGGGGTACTGGCCGGCGTCCGGCACAGAGGGCGCGGGCGCAGAGGGCGCGGGCGCAGAGGCTTCGGGCTCTGCGGGCAGCGCCGGCGCTTCCTGCTCGACGGGCGCAAGCCGCAGCCCGCCTTCTTCGGCCCTCGGGGCCAGGCCGAGCCGCGCCGTCAGCATGCAGATGACCAGGAACAGGCCCAGCATCACGTAAGTGGCCTTGGCGATCGGGGTGGCCGAACGCGCGCCCAGGAGGGAATCGCCGCCCAGGCCGCCCAGCGAAGCGGCAAGCCCTCCGCCCCGTCCGCTCTGGATCAGTATGGCCAGGACGGCCAGAAGGCCCACGACGGCCACGTACACCACCAGCGCGCCGCGCCACTTCAATGCGTAGAACACGAAAGCCAGCGCGAAGAGCCCGGCGATGATGCCCCACTTCCTCAGTTGCGCTCGGAGTTCCTCGGGGTCCATGGATCCTATCCCTCTTCCCAGCCGCAGTTTACTTCGTGACGGCGCAGCCGGCCTGCACGATGGCCGCGAAGGAGTCCGCCTCGAGGCTGGCTCCTCCGACCAGCGCGCCGTCCACGTTCGGCATTGCCATCAGCTCGGTCGCGTTGGCCGGCTTGACGCTGCCGCCGTACTGGATGACGGTCTGCTCGGCGACGCCGGCGCCGTACATGTGCTCCAGCAGCTTGCGCAGAAGCGCGTGGACCTCTTCGGCCTGCCCGGGCGTGGCGTTCCTGCCCGTGCCGATGGCCCAGACCGGCTCGTAAGCGATGGTGACCGAGGCCATCTGACCGGCGCTTACGCCCTTCAGAGCCGAGATAAACTGGCCGGAGACGACGTCCTCGGTCTGGTCCGCTTCGCGCTGATCGAGCTTCTCGCCGAGGCAGACGATCGGCTCCAGGCCGACTTCAAGGGCCTTGAGGATTTTGCGGTTGATAGCTTGGTCGCTCTCGCCGATCACGTGCCTTCTTTCGGAGTGGCCCAGGATGACGTAGCGGCACCCGACGTCCGCCAGCATGGAGCCGGCCACCTCGCCGGTGTAGGCTCCCTCGTCCTCGGCGTACATGTTCTGCGCGCCGACGTCGATGGTCGTGCCGGACACGATGTCCAGGACGTCCCTCAGGTAGACGAAGGGCGGGCAGACGGCCAGCCGCACGTCAGTGACGTCGCCGATCTCCTCGTTCAGACCGGCGGCCAGCTCGGCGCACCGCCGGCCGTCCAGGTTCATCTTCCAGTTGCCGGCCACGAAAAGCTGTCTCATGGCTGCGATCCTGCATTCTCGGGGCAAGAGACACAACGCCGGAGCGGCTAGCTCCGACAACGCGGGAAGGCACCCAGGATCTTGAACGTCACGCACTCGGCCTCCATCTTCTCCAGCGCCAGGCGCGTCTTCTCTTGCTCCGGGTGCCCCACGAAATCGATAAAGAAGTGATACTGCCAGGCGGCAGTGGGAGACGGGAACGATTCGATCTTGGTCATGTTGATGCGGTGCTCTTCGAAGGGGGCCAGCAGATGGTACAGGGCGCCGACTCTGTCCCGCACGCTGCACAGGATGGCCGTCTTGTCGTCGCCCGTCGGCTGGCTCATGTGCGTGCCGATGACAAAGAACCGCGTGACGTTGTGCGCATAATCCTCGATGTGGTCGGCCAGCACTCTGAGTCCGTTGGGCGAGGCCAGGCTGGCATCCGCTATGGCAGCCGAGCCGTCCTCCTCGGCGGCCCGCTGGGCGGCCACGCCCGTGCTGGAGACCTCGAAAAGCTCGGCGTTCGGCATGTGGGTCTGGAGCCATTGCCGGGTCTGGCTGAAGACCTGCCCGCGGCTGTAGATGCGCTTGACTCCCGGCGCCTCGCAGCGGGCCATCAGGGCGTGGTGGATCTCCAGGAGCACCTCCGCGCAGACTTTCAGGGGGCTCTCAAGGAAGCGCGTCAAGGTCTCGTGGATCCCGCCGCCCGTGGAATTCTCCACGGGAACGATGCCGTAGGCGGCCCGGCCCCGTTCGACCTCGCCGAACACCTCGTCGATCGTCGCCACCGACGTATACTGGACCGAGCTGCCGAAGTTGGCCAGGCCGGCCCTGTGCGTGAACGTTCCCTCAGGGCCGAGGTAGGCGACCTTGAGGGGCGTCTCGAGCGCCAGACAGCCGCTCATGATCTCGCGGTAGATGGCCGTGAAGCAGTTGTCCGGCAGCGGGCCTTCGTTGAGCGCTGCGATGTTGTCGTAGACGGCCTGCTGGCGCGCCGGGACGTAGACGGCGTCGTTGCCCTTCGCCTTGAGCTTCCCGATCTCGCAGGCGATCTTGGCGCGCTCGTTGATCAGGCCGACGATCTGGGCGTCCAGCTCGTCGACACGCTTGCGCAGATCGGCGAGGTCCATGGAGATGGCTTCAGCGCAGGAGTGGACAGAAGAACCGCAAGAAAGCAGGCCCCACGCCAACCACACATTAGTACAGACTACCAAGATTACGGCATCGCCGCTCATGTGTCAACCGAAACGGAGTCGGTGTTGAGGTGCCGGCGGGGACGGATCCCCGCCGAGGATGGCGCCCAGGAGCCCATGCCGCCGGTGTGATTGCGCGGGCACGTGCGCCGCGATCCGGTCGACGGACCGCCGCGGCGGGCCGCCAGGAGTTGCCAGGCGCCGCAATCCCTGGTACGCTGCTGGGCGCTTGGAGCCTCTTGTGGCCGCTGCTTCGCGCACAAGTCTTGCGCGGACCCGATGTCTCGTTGCAGGAGCGATGACATGCAGGCAGAGAAGGGCGGGAAGCGGAGGCGTTCGGGAACGCAGTCGACGGGCTGCCCCGGGCCGATCCGCGTGAGCGAGGACGGCACGCACTTCGTGGATGCTGACGGGAAGCCTTTCTTCTGGCTCGGCGACACCGCCTGGCCCTTGCTGACGAACTACTCGCCCGAGGATGCGGAGGCCTATCTGGACAACCGCGCGCGCAAGGGGTTCACGGCCATCCAGACGATCATCGGCTGGAGCACCGACGCCGTGCAGAACCAGGGCCGAAAAAGGGAGCGCACGCCCGATCCCAACTACGCGGGCGAACGGGCATGGACGGACAACCCGGCCCGGCCGAACGGGGCGTTCTTCCGGCACGTGGACGAGCTGGTTGCCCTTGCGTTCGAAAAGGGCCTCTTGCTCGCGATCATGCCGACGCTCGGGAACTTCGTGCAGGAGCTGGACGTCTTCAACGCGCGCAACGCACGCGCGTACGGCCGGTGGCTGGGCAAGCGCTACAGGGACCGCCCCAACGTCGTGTGGATCAACGGCGGAGACCGATGGCCCGCGCAGTTCGCGCCGGTCTGGCGGGCGCTTGGCCGCGGGCTGAGGGACGGGAGCGGCGGCGCTCACCTGATCACGTTCCACGTCTGCGGCTGGCACTCCTCGTCCCAGTGCTTCCACAACGAGGACTGGCTTGACTTCAACTTCATCCAGACGTGGACGGACTGGACGCAGATCCACGCGGCCGTGATGACCGACGGCTTGATGACGCCGCGCAAGCCGGTCCTGCTGGGGGAGCCGGCCTACGAGGACGGGCCGGAGTACCCCAAGGGCCCCATTACCCCCCTGGTGATGAGGCGGCAGGCATGGTGGGCCTTCATGGCGGGCGGCTACTTTACCTACGGCCAGAACCAGATGTGGCGTATGGAGCCCGGCTGGCAGGCGGCGTTCGACACGCCCGGCGCCTGCCAGATGAGTCAGTTCAAGGCGATCGCCACCTCGCGGCCCTGGTGGCAGATGGTGCCCGACCAGGGGCTGTTCGCCAGCGGCGTCGGCGCCGAGCGGACGCTGAACGCCGCGCGGCGCGCCACCGACGGCACCTGCGCGATGGCCTATCTGAGCAGCCCCTGCCACGTCCTCATCCAACTGGACAGGATCGTCACCAGGCACGCGAAGGCCACGTTCGTGAACCCGCAGGACGGCACGCAACTGGAGGCCGGGACGTACGAGACGGGCTACATGCAGCCGGGCACCTTCCCGCGGGCGCTGACTCAGTGGCTCTCCACGCCGGCGCGCTGGGAGGACGCCGTGCTGATCCTGGACGGCGTGGATTGAGCGGCGACGGCAGTGGTCAGCCTCCGGCGCGCCGTAGCGGCGCTATGGAGGCCGCGAAGGCGGGTGGTCAGTGCACAGTGGTCAGCAACGGCATACGTCGAACAACTAACAACGAGCAACGACACCCCGAAGGTAGAGAAAGAGCACGAGCAAGATTCCAGAACCTATCACCTAGAACCTGGAACCTGAGTAAGAGCAGGAGCAGGAGTAGGGGCACGGCGAGCCGTGCCCGAGCAGGAGCAGGAGGAAGGAAGAGGGATGAGCGAGGCGGCTTTCACGGTTCTCGTGTTCGCGCTCGTCTACGCCTGGCTCATCTTCAGCCGTGGGCACCGGGCGAAGGCGATCTGGATCGGCATCGGCGCGCTGTTCCTGCTGCCCCCCCTGTTCGGCGGCCGGCCGATCCTCAGCCCCCGCGACCTGTTCGCCTTTGAGGAGGGAAGCTGGGCCTCCATCAACTGGAACGTCATGGGCATCTTCATCGGCACGCTGCTCGTGGCCGAGGCCTTCATCTACAGTCGCGTGCCGGCGCTCTGCGCAGACCTGCTGATCGACAAGAGCCCGAACGTGTGCTGGGCGATCCTGGGCGTCTGCGCGCTGGCCGGCGCGATCAGCACCGTGGCGGAGAACGTGGCCACCGTCCTGATCGTCGCGCCGATCGCCATCGCCCTGGCCAGGAAGCTGCGGGTGTCCAGCGTGCCCTTCATCGTCGGCATCGCGATATCATCGAACCTCGAGGGCACGGCGACGCTGATCGGCGATCCGCCGAGCATGATCCTGGCCGCGCACTTCCGGCTGAACTTCAACGACTTCTTCTGGGTCGCCGGCCGGCCCGGCATATTCTTCGCCGTGCAGGTTGGCGGTCTGGCCGGCTTCGCGGTCCTGTGGCTCATGTTCCGCCGCTACAGGCAGCCGATCGAGCTGGTCGAGCGGGAGAAGGCGCGCAGCTGGGTGCCGACGATCGTCCTGGTGCTCATGATCGCGGCCCTGGCCGGTGCGTCTTACGTGGACCCGGACTTCGTCTGGTTCGGCGCGGCGGCCTGCATGGCGGCCGGCGCGCTGGCCGTGGGCTGGCTGTGGCGCCGGGACAGGCAGATCGCGCTGGCAGTCCTCAAATCCTTCGACCTGAGCACCACGTTCTTCCTGGCGGGCGTCTTCATGCTGGTCTACGCTCTGGACAAGTCGGGCGTGATCGAGACGGCGGCGCACGGCGTGGCCTCGGCGACCGGCAGCAGCCTGCTGGCCGCCTTCGCGCTGGTGGTGGGGCTCAGCGTGCTGTTAAGCGCCTTCATCGACAACGTCCCCTACCTGGCGGCCATGCTGCCCCTGGTCGACACCGTAAGCAGGGACATGGGGCTATCGCCTGCAAACATGCTGCTGCCGTTCGGCCTGTTGATCGGGGCCTGCCTGGGGGGCAACGTCACGCCGATCGGGGCCTCGGCCAACGTGGTGGCCTTCGGGCTGTTGAACAAGACCGAGGAGGGCGGCGTGACCTTCATGCAGTTTGTGCGGATCGGGCTTCCCTTCACCCTGGCGGCCGTGGCCGCGGGCTCGCTCTTCCTCTGGGCCGTCTGGACGTGGTTCTGAGGCCCCGGGGCGGGCCCGGGCCGTTGTTTCCGAGGTGTCCTTCGCTTATCATGAGAGGGCGTGGGGCGCCCTGCACGGAGACGTCTCAAAGCCCGCCTGAACCTGACTGAAAGGGAGATGCAACGTGCCGCGTGCAGTCCAGATCAAGAAGGGCCACGTCATAGAGTGGCAGGACCAGCTCTGGAAGGTCGTCGACATTCAGCAGACCTTCTTCGGGAAAAGGGGCGCCTACTTCCAGATGAAGCTCCAGAACATGGCCGACGGGCATGTCGAGATGGGCCGCTTCAGCTCTGACCAGGAGATGAAGAAGGCCTACCTGGAGACGCGCCGGATGCAGTATCTCTACCAGGACGGAAGCAGCTACGTCTTCATGGACCCCAGCACGGGCGACCAGGTGCACATGGATGAGGACACTCTGAGCGACGCGCTGCCCTACCTGGCTTACAACGCGGAAATCGAAGTGCAGACGCACGAGGGGAAGCCCATCGCGGTGGAGCTGCCGTCGAGCGTGGTCCTGGAGGTGACGCAGACCGATCCCGCCGTCCGCGGCGACACGGCCACGTCCGTGACCAAGCGGGCGCAGTTGGAGACGGGGCTGACCATCAAGGTGCCCGGCCACGTCAAGACCGGCGACAAGGTCCAGGTGGACACGCGCACCGGCGAGTTCATCGGTCGGGCGTAGGTCCGCCTGCATCGCGGCGCAGGCGCCGGCGTTGCAGGGGGTTGCTGCAAGGCAGGGGCGCTTGCAGACTTCATGCCACGTCTCGGACGATCCTGAGCAGCGATATCGTCTCTATGTGGACGAGTCGGGTGACCACGTCTTCCGCCACCTCGATCGGCCGGGCCATCGGTATCTCTGCCTTCTGGGATGCTTCTTCAAGGGCGGGCAGTATCGCTCATTCCACCGGCGCCTGGAGGACTTCAAACAGCGCCATATCCCCCACAGTCCCGACGACCCGGTGATCCTCCACCGTGCCGACATCGTGAACGCCCGACGCGGCTTCTGGCGTCTCAGGGATCCTGCCAGGCGGGAAGCGTTCGACGCGGACCTGCTGGAGTTAATCAGGACAGCTGAGTTCCGGATCATCGCAGTGGTGATTGACAAGAGCAGGCTGCGGGAGGCTTACCAGACGCCGGCCCACCCGTACCATCTGGCCCTGGGCTTCATGCTCCAGCGGTATTGCGGTCTGCTGAACCACATCAACCGCCGCGGCGACGTTCTCGCTGAGAGTCGCGGCGGGCAGGAAGACAGGCTGCTGAAGGACTCCTATCGCCGGACTTTCGAGAGAGGCATCTGGATGACGCCTGCCTCATTCTTTCAGCGCGCCCTCACAAGCTGTGAGCTCAAGGTCAAGCAGAGCTCCGCGAACATCGCGGGGCTGCAACTGGCAGACCTTCTTGGGCATCCCGTCCGCCAGTCAATCCTCAGGGAGAAGGGGCACATCTGGGGGCTGCAAGGGGAGTTCGCGCAACGGATCCTGGCAGCGCTTGAAGGGAAGTTCAACCGGCACCTCTATGACGGGCGCGTCTACGGATATGGGACGGTGCTGTTTCCCAAATGAAAAGGCCCCTCTCGGGGCCTCTCCACGCTCGCCCTTCACGGGCGATCCACCTCCAGTCTCCTGGATTACTTGCATTATACCCGAACAGCGGGCATTATCAAGCCCCAGTTCACAGTGGCGCTGACACCGCCCTTCCCCTCTGGGCTGGAGATCCTGGGAGCCCTCTCATGCCAATGGATTTGCCAGAGGCCCTCCCACCGGTGTCCGACCTCTACGGGCGGCTTCTCGAAGAGTTCGCCGACCAGATCGGCGAGAAGGGGACCTCGTATGGTCAGCCGAGCCGCAGCGTGCGGGAGGAGATCGTCCGGTGCGTCTGGTTCGGCGGCCACTTCTCCGGCGAAGGCCTGACCACGGACGACGGCCGGCGCCTGGAGGTGATCTCGCCCGGCTGGTGGAACGTGGAAGGCGGCCCCGACTTCATCAGGGCCGAGCTCCTGCTGGAGGGTGCCGGCCGCGTCATCGGCGACGTGGAGGTCCACACCCTCGCCTCCTCCTGGTACTCCCACGGACACGACCAGCAGGCCGACTACAACGGCGTCGTGCTGCACGTCGTGATGTGGGACGACCGCCGGGAGCCCGCCGTCCAGACCCAGGACGGGACCCGGGTCCCTCAGCTCACGCTGAGCAGAGCCGTCGACGAGGATCTGGAAGAGCTCGTGGAGATCATCGACGCCGAGGGGGAACCGCCCGAGCAGCAGTGGCCGGTCACGGAGGGCAAGTACTGCGGACAGGCCTATCGCTCGGGCGAGATCGACTCGCGTTGGCTCGGACGCATGCTTGACGCCGCGGGGGATCACCGCCTGCTGAGCCGGGCGGCGGCGATCCGCGAGCTTCTGGAGAACCACCCGCGCGAGCAACTGCTCTACGAAAGGCTGGCGGAGGCCCTCGGCTACAAGAACAACCGCATGCCGTTCCTGGAACTGGCCGGCCTGCTCCCCATGGCGACGCTGAGGCGAGCCGTGGACCTCGAGGCGCCGGCCGAGCAGAAATCTCGGGCGCTGGAAGCCGTTCTCTTCACCGTGGGCGGGTTCCTGGAGGGCGCTCCGGGCAAGGACGCCGATCCGGAGACCATGGCCTACTGCCGCCAGTTGCAGGAGGACTGGGACGCGATGGACCCGTCCATGGCGCCCGTCAGGCTCTCGCCCGATCACTGGCACTTCGCGGGCGCCAGGCCCGTCAATTACCCGGGCAGGCGCCTGGCGGCCCTGGCCCTCCTGTGCGCCGCCCACCTGCACAGCGGCCTGTTCAACCACTTCCTCTTGCTGGTCAACACCAGCCGTCCCGGCGGGCGGCAGCGGGCGGACGCGGCGCTGCGCAACGTCCTGGTCGGCGCGTTCACGGAGCTTGAGCACCCTTACTGGTCCTATCGCTACACGCTTGGGGGCAAGAAGCTGAGCCGGTCCCGCGCCCTGGTCGGGGAGGAGCGAGCGACGAGCATCCTGGTGGACGTTCTGCTGCCGATGCTGCTGGCGCACGCGCAGGCCGAAGACGACCGCGTTCTTGCCGGCTCGCTTCAGCAGCTCTGGGAAGGCATGCCGCGTCGGCAGGATAACGCCATCACCCGCCGCATGGAGCAGACCACTTTCGAGACCAGGCAGGAAGCCCAAAAGGTCGTCAACTCCGCCCGGCGCCAGCAGGGCCTGCACCAGCTCTACCGCGACTGCTGCCGCCTGGGAGGGTGCCAGAGCTGCGTCCTCTACCTGGCGCACCGCGCCGGCAAGTCGCTGGCCGTGGAGTGAACGCGGGCTCTCAGTCGGCGCAGTACCCGACGGGCCAGCGGGGGCCGACCCGGCCGCTGAGCACTCGCTCGTAGACCTCCAGGGTCCGTTCGGTCAGCACGTCCGCGTTGAAGTGCCTTCTGATGCGGTCCTTGCCCCGCCGGACCATCTCCTGCGCCTGCTGCGGATTGCTCGCCACCCGCAGCATCCCCTCCGCCAGGGCGCGGGGGTCCTTGACTGGCACCACGACGCCCGTGCGTTCAGGCACGACCGCCTCCCTGACGCCGCCCGCATCCGTGGCCACGATGGGGCAGCTGCTCGCCGCGACCTGGGCCAACGTGCTGCACATGCCCTCTTCGGAGCTGCTCAGGGCGAAGAGGTCGAACATGCGGATCAGCTCCGGCACGTCCCACCGGAAGCCCGTCATGACCAGCCGATCGGCCATGCCCAGCTCTTCCGCGTCGGCACGCGTCTGCCGGAGCAACGGCCCGTCGCCGACGATGACGACCCATAGGTCCGGCATCTTGCCCCGCACGATGGCGCAGGCCTGGAGCAGGTTCCGATGGTCTTTATGCCCGACCAGCGCGCCGATGTTGCCCACGACAAACGCGTCGTCGGGGATGCCCAGACTTGCGCGCAGGCCCGGCGTCGGGGGGACGTCCTCGAACGTGCCCGGGTCGGTCGCGCTGTGGACGGGAAAGATGCGCCATTCGGGCAGCCCCGCCCGAACCAGCGTGTCCTTGACGCGGTTGCTGATTGCGATGTGGGCGTTCGTGCCGGCCAGGTACTTGAGCCTGCCGAGGCGGAGCATCCGCCTTCCGACGGGGAACTCGATCCTCCGGTGGGCGACCACCTTGCAGCGCGCCATGCACAGGTGGGACGCCAGCAGGACGAGGGCGTGGGCGTGGGCCGTGTGCGAATGAAGGATGTTGAAGCCGCCGGCGCGGGCGATCCGGGCGATGCGCCCGGCGGCCGGCAGGTCGGCTTCGCCCCTCATGCGCAGTTCGCAAACGTGCAGGCCGGCCTCGCGCAACTGCTTTGCCGCCATGCCCCGGCGCTGCAGGACGGCGGCGCAATGGATCGCCCTGCGCTGCAGGCCGCGCGCCAGCAGCAGCATCTGCCCCTCGCCCCCGCGCCAGCCGTGCTGGTCGTCAACGTGGAGCACGCGGGGCTGGACGCCGGCTCTCACCATGGGGACATGCACTTGCTCGGGTTCGGACGGGCGGCCGCAGTGACGTTCCCGACCCGCTCCGGCGACGATCGGCGCGGCGTTCTCAGGTCTCGCCTTCGAGGGACGTGAGGTATTCCACGACCAGTGTGTCGTAATGGGCCGTGTGGCGGAACGCCTCGAGCGCGAGGGCGAAGTGAGTCTCCTCGGACAGCTCGCGGTCGTTCCGCTCCAACTCCTCCGCCACGGCGTCGTATCTCCCGGGGTCGGTGACTGCGGCGACCTGGGTGTAGTTCTTCGCTGCGGAGCGGATCAGGCTCGGCCCCGCAATGTCTATGCTCTCGACGCTGGGTATGGACTCCGTCCCGGACTCGGCAATGACGTCGACGAGGCCGTAGAGGTTGACCACCACCATGTCGATGAAGCGGATGCCGAGCTGCTGCATCTGCTCGAGGTGCGACTTGTCGTGGCGCTGAGCCAGCACGCCGGCGTGTATCTTGGGGTGCAGGGTCCTGACGAAGCCGTTGAGGATGTCGGGGAAGCCCGTGTACTGGCCCACGTCTTGCACTTGCACGCCGTGTTCGCCGAGGAGTCGGGCGGTGCCGCCGGTGGCAATCATCTCGATGCCAAGCGCACTCAGCCTTCTGGCGAACTCGACGATCCCGGTCTTGTCTGAGACGCTGATCAATGCGGTCGCTATTCTTGCCACTTTTTCCGCCTCCTATGCCTCAGCGATGGAGTTGCGCCGCCGACCCGACGAAGGGGTTCTCGAGCCGTTCCTCCTCGACCGTGGTGCTCTGCCCGTGGCCCGGCCATATTACGGTCTCGCCCGGCAGCGTGAAGACCCTCCGCCTGATGGAGCCGGCCAGGGCCTCCGGGTCGCCGCCCGGCAGGTCGCTCCTGCCCACGCCGCGGCGGAAAACCAGGTCCCCGCAGAACAGCTGCGGCGGGCTCTCGTCCGGCGCCAGCAGGCAGATCCCGCCGGGAGTGTGTCCGGGCGTCTCGATGACCCTCAGCGTAACGGCGCCGAATGGAAGCTCGTCGCCGTCCTCCAGCAGGACGTCCGGCGCCGGCCCGCCCGCCGACCCGCCGAACAGCGCCGTCAGGTTCGCGACGGGGTCGGTCAGCCGCCCGGCGTCCCGGGCGCCCACGCACAGCAGTGCGTCCGGGAACGCGGCCTTGAGCGCCGCGTTGGCGCCGATGTGGTCGACGTGGCCGTGCGTGTTGATCAGCAGCCGGGGCACGATTCCCTCCGCGCGGCAGCGTTGCACGATGCGGTTGCCCTCCGCGCCGGGATCGATGACGGCGCCCTCCTCATCATCGTCGTCTCTGAGCAGGTAAGCGTTCGAGACCAGCGGCCCGACTTCCATGCGGACGATCAGCACGTACCTCGGCGCTCCTCATCGGTGGAGCCGGCAGGACTAGTCCGGCCCGTAGAACTCGTTGACCACCTTCTCGACGTCGCACGGCCTGCTCTCTTCCTGTGAAGCGGTGGGCATGCCGAGCACGGCCATCTCCTTCACGGGATCTTCCTCGGGATCGCTCGCATGGGCGCGGTTCTGCAGCAGGTTCTGCCCGTAGACGCGCCGGAGCTCTTTGAGCCGCTTGCGGATCACGGACAGGGCGTTGCGGCCCGAGTAGAGGATGGCCATGCACTGGGTTCCCTCCCCTTCCTCGAGCGGCTGGCCCGTGGTGGGGTCCTTGCCCGTCATGTAGCGGATGAGCTCGTCGAACTCGGCCTGCGCGTTGACGTCCTTCAGCTCGTCGGCCAGTTCCTCGTAGAGGGACTGGGGCGCGTCCAGATCGGTGAGCCTTCGGGCGAGCTCCTCGAAGAGGCGATTCACGACGGGCGGCTTCACCTGGCCGGGCTGCGGCTCGCGGTCCAGCATGCCCTCGGCGGTCTTGACGGCCGCCAGGGCGTTCTTCGGATTGAAGGCCGCCTGCCGGTCCGCTCCCATGTGCGCGACGGCTTCCCTGGCCAGCAGCCGGGCGCGGGACACTATCTGCCGGGCCCTCTTGACGACCATCCCTTTGAGCTGCTCTCGGAACTGGGGGAGCTTCAGCGCGTAGAACTCCTGCGCCTCCTCCGCGCTCAGTTCCATGACCTTCATGGCCGTGATGAACATGCCGGTGCGCGCGAAGAAGTCGACCAGGTTGCCGGGCATGGGGTCGCGGTGCCGGAAGCTCTCGGGCTTCAGCACCACCATGGAGGTCTCCACCGTCTCGGGATCGATGTCGTCCAGCGCGCTGAGCACGAAGCCGCCGTCGGTGTAGGCGTACTTCCGGAACAGCCTCAGGTGCGCCTCGACCATCTCGGGCGTGGTTCCGGCCAGGACGGCCGGCTCGAAGAAGCTGTTCTCAGGCGTGGGGCTCTCCGCCTTCTGGAGCACTTCGTACTTGCTCAGCAACCGCCGCCTGGACTCGTAGGCGGGGTCCTGCTCCAGCGCCTTGCTGTCCTCGCGGAAGAAGTCGCCGAAGGTCCCCCGCAGGTTATCGCCCCGCACGTGCTGGCTGATGTGGCCGACGGCTTCCGTGATCTCGCGGACGGCGTTCGGGCCGCTGAAGACCAGCAGCGTGAGGCGGTTGGAGATGCCCCGCACGTTCGGCTTGCCGAAGTTCTTGATGATGTACTCGATGATGAGCCTCTGGTAGCGCAGCGGGACGTGGCGCTCGGCGGGGTCGTAGATGGCGTCGCAGTACTCCTCGAGGAAGCCGCTGTCAGGGCGCGGGGCGTAGATGCGGGCGGCCACCAGCTTCACGTTCGCCCATAGCAGCCGGGCCAGTATCCCGCCGGTGCGGCTCTTGTGCAGGCTGTAGGGGGTAACGAGCGCGTAGGCCAGCTCTCCCCCGTCGTCCCATTGTGACTGAGCCATGGATCGCGACAAGCCTTCCAGAGGGGTCCGCAAGGGGGTATTCGTCCGGCAGACAAATGCGCACAGCGGCCACGCCGAAGGCCGACGCGCACTATAGCAGACGCGCCGAAACCGTGCAAGCGGGGCGGACCTCGAGGGGGGCCTCTGAGGCCCTGCGGACGGCCACGACGGGCCCACGGGCCTTCCGCGCCGGTCGTCTGCGTGCAATCATGCATCCGGGACGCAGAATCGCGGGCGCGCCCGGCCCGAATTCCGGCAAGGCGTGGGTGGCGCAGCGGCCGGCAGCCGCCTATAATGTACGCTCCGTGCCCTTTTAGGCCGCGCCAACTGTGCGCGGGAGGGAGTCCATGGCCGATCTGAAGCGTACGGACCTGGAGCTGAGGGCCGAACGGGCCATCCTCGTCCAGGTGGCCTCGCGGTTTAGCCCATACGACCCCGACCAGACGTTCGCCGAGCTGGAGAGCCTGGCGCAGACCGCAGGCGTGAAGGTCGTCGGGCACATCCGCCAGAAGCTGCCCCGTCCCCATCCGCGCCATTACCTGGGGAAGGGCAAGCTGGCGGACCTCGGTGAGCTGTGCGGACAGCTGGAGCCCGACGTCGTGATCTGCGACGACGAGCTGAGCCCGTCTCAGGTCAGAGCGCTCGAGGCGGCGCTCGACACGAAGGTGGTGGACCGCAGCGAAGTCATCCTGGACATCTTTGCGGCGCACGCGCGCACCAAACAGGCGAAGCTCCAGGTCGAGCTGGCGCAGCTCGAGTACGAGTTCCCGCGCCTGACCCGGATGTGGACCCATCTGGACAGGACGGCTGGCGGCACGTTGGGCGGGCCGGCCGGCGGCGGCCTCGGCGTTCGCGGTCCCGGCGAGAAGCAGCTCGAAGTGGACCGCCGGCTCGTCGAGAGGCGCATCCACGACCTGAAGAAGGAGCTCGCCAAGATCGACAGGCGCCGGCTGACCATGGTCGAGGGCAGGAACGACCGATTCGCCAGCGTCGCCCTGGTCGGCTACACCAACGCGGGCAAGTCCAGCCTGATGAACGCGCTGACGCAGGCGGGCGTCTCGGTCAGGGATCGCCTGTTCGAGACGCTGGACACCCGCACGCGTCGCTGGCAGCTGCCCAGCGGGGACGAGGTGCTGCTGAGCGACACGGTGGGCTTCGTCCGGAAGTTCCCCCACCACCTGGCCGCGTCCTTCCACGCCACGCTGGAGGAAGCGTTTGAGGCGGACCTGCTGTTGCACGTGGTCGATGCGTCCAAGCAGGAGGCGGAGCAGGAGATCAGCGCCGTCAACGAGGTCCTTGAGGTCATTGGTTGCCACGGGAAGCCGACCGTGTACCTGCTGAACAAGATCGACCTGGTCAAGGACGAATCCGAGGTCCCCTTGCTCAGGAAGCTGGTCGGCGACGTCATCTGCACCAGCGCAGTCACCGGTCGCGGGCTTGACGAGATCAGGCGCCGCATCATCAGCCGGCTGGCCGCCGGCCAGGCCGAGGTCCTCGTGCGCACGGGCGCCGAAAACGGCCGACTGCAATCGTTCCTGCACGAGAGCGGCCGCGTGCTGCATCAGCAGTACGTGGGGTCAACGATCGAGCTGACGGTGCGCATCGATCCGCATTGCCTCGGCGTGATCGAGCGGATGGGCGGCGAGGTCGTCAAGCCGGGCGCCGAGGCGGATCAGGGGCGGCCGGCGGCACCGGCTTGAGAGCGTGCCTGCCGAGGCGCCGCCCTTGCGTCCGCTGCCTGGCCCTGCGACTTCATCGCATGCAGCCCGCGGCCTGCGGGCGCGTTTGCTGTGGGGCGTCTTTCTGGGGCGCGGCCACTGCGGACGGACGAGGAGGGGATGAGCGCAAGTAAGGAAGCGAAGCCGGCGTCGAGGAACATCTTCTTCCTCGGAATGGTGTCGCTCTTCACAGACCTGTCCAGCGAGATGATCTACCCGCTCGTGCCGGCGTTCCTGCAAGGCATGGGCGTCTCCAAGGGGGTCATCGGGCTGATCGAAGGCATCGCCGAGAGCACCGCTTCGGTGCTCAGGACGGTGTTCGGCCGCTGGTCGGACAAGGTCGGCAAGCGCAAGGTTTTCATCTATCTGGGTTACGGTTTGTCGGCGGTCTCGAAGCCCTTCCTCTACCTGGCTCGGTCGTGGCCGCCGGTGCTGGGGGTCCGCTTCGCCGACCGCGTCGGCAAGGCCGTCAGGACTCCTGCGCGCGACGCGCTGATCTCCACGTCCGTCAGCCCGCACAAGAAGGGGAAGGCGTTCGGCATTCACAGGATGATGGACCGGCTCGGCGCCGTCGGCGGGCCGCTGCTGGCGCTGCTGGTCCTGCACCTGTTCCGCGACAGCGATGACCCTGTCAGGCTCGTTTTCCTGTTCTCGTTCATCCCGGCCGTGCTCGCGCTGGTCTTCGTCCCCTTCGCGAGGGAGACGGCGCGCGAAGTCTCCGGGAAGCACGACGCGCACGCCGAGGGCATGAGGAGCGCCGGGTTCCTGATCTTCCTGGTCTCCTCCATCGTCTTCACGCTCGGCAACTCCTCGAACGCATTCCTGATCCTCAAGGCGACGGAAGCCGGGCTGGCGGTGGCCATGATCCCGGCCATATGGATCCTGTACAACATATTCTGCTCGATCTCCTCACCCATCTTCGGCTCGCTGTCCGACCGCGTGGGCCGCGCGCCCGTCATCATGGCTTCTTTCATCTACTACTCGATCGTCTACTTCCTCTTCGGCCTCTCGCAGGAGCTCTGGATGGTCTGGGTGCTGTTCGGCGCCTACGGCATCTACTACGGCCTGTCGGACGGGATACTGAGGGCCTACATCGCGGACCTGGTGGCGGCAGACAACCGCGCTACGGCCTACGGCATATTCAACACGGGCATCGGACTGGCCCTGGTGCCCGCCTCCATCATGTTCGGGGCGATCTGGGACGCGGTCGGCAGCAAGTGGGCCTTCTTCGTCTCGGCCGGATTCAGCATGCTCGGGTTCCTGATCTTCCTGCTGAGCCTTGCCATGCGCGCACGCGCCGCGCGGCGGCCGGCCGAGGGCGGCGACTGAACGCTCCGCCCCCGACGAGCGTGAAGGACGGCAGTCGGGCTCCCGTAGACTTCGGCCCTTGGCCGCAAGGATGCCGTGTTGCGCACGCGAATGAGCGGCCCCCCTTAGGAAGAGAGTCCTGCGCTCTTGCAGACCAGGGGAATAACGAGAAGGCAGGCGTTGATCGGGCTGGTGGCGGCCGGGTTGCCCGCTCTGGTTCTGGGGCCGACCGATTCGGCCGGGCGGGCGGGCTCGCCGACCGAGAGGAAGAGGCCGAACATCGTCTTCATCCTGGCCGATGACCTGGGGTGCAGGGAGGCCAACTGCAACGACGAGTTGACGCCCAACATCATGTCCATCGGCCACAGAGGGCTTGATTTCCAGAACGCCTATGTGTGCGCTCCCTTCTGTTCTCCTTCAAGAGCCGGAGCTTTGACCGGCCTCTACCCCCAGAGGTTCGGCATTGACACAGTTCCAGATGGGGAAGATGAAGGGATACCAAGGGACGTGGAGACAATAGCGGAGACGCTGCGGAGGGAGGGCTACCACACCGGAATAGTGGGGAAATGGCATCTTTCGGAAAGGCCGGAGCAGCACCCCATGGAGAGGGGTTTCGACCAGTTCTTCGGGTTCCTGGGGCGGGGCTTCTCCTATGTGGACCAGAGCATACCCGTATGGCACGGCAGGGAGCAGAAGGTAAGGGACATCCCGTATCTGACGGACTGGTTTGTGGACAGAGCCCGGGAGTTCATAAAGGCGGCAAAGGCGGAAGGCCGGCCCTTCTTCCTTTACCTGCCGTTCAACGCCCCTCACGGGCCTCTCGAGCCGCCGGACAAGCACCTGAAGACGTTCTCCCACCTGGGTGCGATCCGTGGGAGATACGTCGCCCTGATCGCCAGTCTGGACGAGGCCGGCGGGAAGGTGCTTGAAGAGATAGACGTTCAGGGGCTCACGAACGAGACGGTGATCGCCTTCTCCAGCGACAACGGCGACTGGGGCCAGTTGCAGTACGCGGGCCCCAGGGCCAGGCTCAGGGGCGGCAAAGGTTCCCTATACGAGGGGGGAATCAGGGTGCCCCTGAAGGTGCAATGGCCGGGGCATCTCCCTGCGGGCAGGGCCGTTGAGGAACCGGTCATGCTGATAGACTTGCCCTGCACCTTCCAGGCGCTGGCTGCGGGCGGGCAAGCGGACGGGCGATATGACGGCGTGAACCTGTTGGGAGAGCTTGACTACGAGAGGCCCCTGTTCTGGAGGATGATGTCGCACACGGGCAATCAGTGGGCCGTTCGTCGCGGAGATTGGAAGCTCATCCATTATGAGAGCACGCAGCTCTACAACCTGCGGCTGGACCCCGGCGAGCGACGCGACCTCGTTGAGGAGCATCCCCAGACCGCCCGAGACCTGGAGTCTCTCTACGCGGAGTGGAACAAAGGCCTGGCCGATCCGAGATGGTTGACCGAGCTGCTGGGCAAAGCGAAGAGCGATCGCGATAGGCAGGAGCTGAAGGCCAGGTACTCCAGGTGACGCGCGGCCTCCGGGCGAAGGGAGGGGGCGAACGTCGCGACGGTCCGAAGGCTGGCGCGTCGCTCCAGGGCTGGTTCCAGACAGAAAGCCGCCTCGGTTGGAGGCCCCCAACGGGCGGGCGGTCAGTCGTAACGCCCGTGCTCGGCCACGTACTCGACGACGGCCTTCATGTTGGCCAGGCTCGCGTCGGCCGGCACTTCGTCGGACGTGCTCATTACGTAACCCCCACCCGCCATGGCCGCGGCCAGGCACCGCTGCGCCTCCCGCCGCGCGTCGCCTGGGCTCCCGTGAGCCAGCACGACGGGGTTGTAGTTGCCCATGATGCAGACGCGGCCGCCAAACGTGTGCTTGACCTCGGCCAGATCGCAGTCGCCCAGCACGTCGAAGTGCTCGATGAAGGCCGGGCCGCAGTCCACAAGCTGCGGCAGCACGTCCCTGATCTTGCCGCTTGTGAAGAAGCCGATGATCTTGTCGGGACTCGCCAGCTCCACGGCCCGGCGCGCTCGGGGGATCACGAATTCGTCGACCAGCCGCGGGCTCAGCAGGCTCGTGGACGCCCAGCAGACGTCGTAGACAAGCACATCCGCCGCGGACTCGTTGAAGGCCTGAAGGCCGAGCCCGACCTGCTCGTCCACTACTCGCAGAAGCCGATGCATCAGCGCCGGCTCCTCGGCCAAGTCCAGGATGAACTCGACGTCCCGCCGCGCCGAAGAGAGCTGGTAGACGGCGTCGGCCATCCAGAATCGCACCAGGCCGTCCTCCCGCACGTAGGCCCGCGCCTGCTGGCTGACCGCGTTGTCGAAACGCCCCCGTCCGACCCGGTCCGACAGGTAGTTCAGGTAGACCTCGTAGTCCTCGCGCGACTTGACGAAGTACTCGATCCTCTTGCTCACCGTGGGATCGTGCGGCAGATAGCCGGTCTGGACCCTCTCGGTCAGACTCCCGCGCGGCGTCGTCAGGACGCTGGTCGTGACGACGGAGCCGTCCGGCTGCCGCTCGTCAGTGCTCTGGATTCCGTAGCCGTCGCCGGACTCGAAGCGCAGGTGGGGACCTACGCCCTGAAGGTTGAATATGGAGGATCCTATCATTCGGTGTGCGTCGCACTGCCCCTGCCAACCCCCGTCGCCCGTCAGCTTCTGAGCGAACCGGCCCACCAGTTCCCACGTGACGGGCACCTGGTCCGGGACCTCGCCACGCAGTGCCGTCAGCAGACGCTCCCGATGGGTCATCGCCTCCTCCACGGAGCTTGAGAGCCGCTTGTGTGCCCGATTCTACCACGCGCGGCCGTCTGTTCCGCGCGTCCGTTGTGGCGGCGTGGTTGCGGCAGGAAGCGCGGCATGCGGCTGGCGTGTCCGGTGCGGGTCGGTTATACTGAAACGTTCGCTTCGTCTTCGTGCACCTCGGCAAGTCCGGGAGAGCGGCGGCGAGGCCATTATGGCCCCGTTCTCCCGCGGGACCGCTCCTCCTGGGAGGGACAACGCGATGCCCACGAGACACCTGGGTCTGCTCTTGGCGGCCTGCGCCTTGTGCCTTTGCTCCGTTGCGCGGGCGGGCACGGGCGTGCTGATGGGGCCGTACGTCAACCGCGTGGACTGCGGCTCGGCGAGGATCGTCTGGGTCTCGGAGCCCGGCGCGCCGCCGGGCCCGTTGACCGTGGACGGCGGCGGCCGGCGGCTTGAGGTCGCGCCCGTGCGGCAGGCGATAGAGGGCCGCGACGAGGTCCTTAACGTCGCCGATGTCGAGGGGCTCGGGGAGTCCACCGAGTACCGCTACCGCCTGGCCGCGGGCGAGCAGGTCGTCGAAGGCTCCTTCCGGACCGCTGCGCGCGGCCCCGTCCCCTTCACGTTCGTCATCTACGGGGACACCCGCAGCTATCCCGACCGCCACCGGGCGGTCTGCGAAGGAATCGCGGCCGAGGACCCGGCGTTCGTGATCTGCGGCGGTGACCTCGTGGCTGACGGCGAGATCTGGGACCTGTGGAAGCGGGAGTTCTTCGATCCCGCGATGCCCTACCTGAGCAGGTCCGTCCTCTGGCCCGTGCGCGGCAACCACGAACGCGACGCCGTCTTCTACCGCGAGCTGTTCGACCTGCCGGGCAATGAACTCTACTACAGCTTCGATTTCGCTAACGCGCATTTCGTGGTGCTCGACAACTACGCTCCAGATGGACGGGAGCAGATGCTCGAGTGGCTGCGCGCCGACCTTGCGCAGAACCGCGCGGAGTGGACCTTCGTCTGCTACCACGAACCGACGTTCAACGTCGGCGGGCACGGCAGCACGTGGGGGGAGGACGACTTTCTGCCCCTGATGGAGGAGAACGGCGTGGACTTCGTGGTCACGGGCCATTCGCATCTCTACGAACGGTTCGTGCCGATCGGTCCTCCGGGCAAGAAGCCCATCATCCACGTGGTGAGCGGCGGGGGCGGCGCGCCGGCCTATCCGGCCGTCCCCAGTCCGATCCTGGCGGGCGGCATCGGGCGTGCCGACCTTCACTTCTGCGTCTTCCACGTGGATGGCGACGCGTGCGAGATGGTGACCAAGGGGCCGGACGGGTCGGTGCTGGACCGGCTCTCGCTGGTCAAGCATGCGGGCACGTACCAGCAGGACGTGCTGGCGGCCGCCGTCGACACGCGGACGGCCCGCCAGATCGCCTTCATGTTCCGCGACCTGGAGTTCGACTTCGCTGCCGTCCCCGCGGCGGGCCAGAAGGCGCGCGTCACGCTCGTCGCGTCGAAGGTGCCCGAAGGCAGCGCCGTGACCGTGAGCCAGCCCGCCGATGACGCGCCCTGGAAGCTTGAAAGCCAGCAAGCGCGCGTCGTTGACGGCGCGGTCAGCTTCGACGTGAGGGCTCCCGAGGGTCTCGTCGTGAACCTAAACGGCTTCGAACCTGCCCTCCAGGTCGCCCTCACGGTGCAGGACGGAGGCAGAACCTACACGGCCGCGAGCATTGCGCCTCGCCTTTCGGACGACGCGCTCCGCCGGATCATCCCCAAGCCCGAGCCCGTGGAAGTGGCCTACGCACGGAATGACGTGCTGGTGGACGGCGACCTGTCCGAATGGGCAGGCGTCCGCCCGATGCCGCTGCCGTTCCTGCACAGGCAGGACAGCTCGTTCCGCCTCTGCTGGCGGGAGGACGGCCTCTACGGCGCCGTGGCGGCAAACGACGGGGCGGTCAAGGCCGCCCCGGGAGCTCCGTGGCAGGCCGACTGCGTGGAGCTGTTCATTGAGAAGGACTTCGCCCGCAGCCTCAGCAGGACGGGCAAGACGGCTCAGTACGCGTTCAGCCCGGCGCCGGAGTCCGGCCCGGGCGCGGCTCACGTCCTGGTGGCTTATGACGCCCCCGGCGCGGAGGGGGCGGGGATACGGTGCGACTGGGCCCCGGCGGCGGGCGGCTACGTCCTGGAGTTCTTCATCCCGGCCCGTGCGCTGGCTCCGGCCCCCATGCAGGCCGGAACCGTGATCGGCCTGAACTTCGTGCTCAGCGACGACGGCGTCGCCGTCGAGCAGTTCTACAGCGACAAGAATGGGGACGGCTGGCGCACGCCCATCACGTGGGGCGCCGTCCGTCTGGCGCAGTAGGCCCCATACCCGGCGACAGGCGGCCCTGACCGGCCCGGCATGGAGACGCTGCTTGCATGACCGACGCAGACATCCGCGCGTCTGGATAGGGGCGGGGATCCTGGCGGCCCTCGCGGCGGGCCTGCTGTCGCTTCGGACGGCCCTTGCCCCGGCGGATGACAACATCCCCGTGCAGGAGATCGCCGGCGACCCACCCCAGTACGAGACCACGCTCACCGTGATGGGCACCGACGCGCGGCTCCAGGTCGTCGCCCGCAGCGCGTCTCGCGCCCGGGCCATGTTCCGCCCGGCCATCGAGCGGATCGGCGCGGTGGAACGCCGGATGAGCACCTACCTGCCGGACAGCGAGGTCAGCCGCCTCAATGCCCATGGGGCGGAGCAGCCGGTCGAGCTTTCTGCCGACGTCCTGTTCGTTCTGCGCAAGGCCGTCGAGGCCTCGGAAGCGACGGGCGGGGCGTTCGACGTCACCTATGCGCCGCTGCGCACGCTCTGGCGTCGCGCGCAGGCGGAGGGCCGCATGCCCGGGCCGGAGGCGGTTCAGCAGACCCTGGCGGCCGTGGGCTACGGCAAGCTCGTCTTCAAGGACAGCAGCGTCGGCTTCGCCGTGCCCGGGATGGAGGTGGACCTGGGCGGCATCGCCAAGGGCTATGCCATAGACCTGGCCGTCGCGGCGCTCCAGGACGCGGGGGCCACGGCCGGCATCGTCGACATCGGCGGGGACCTGCGCCTGTTCGGGCTGCCCGAGCCCGACGGCCGATGGCGCGTGGCCGTCAGGCGTCCGCCCGGGGTGAACAAGGAATTCGTGCTGGACGTGCCCGCCTGCGCCGTGACGACCAGCGGCGACTACGCGCGCTGGTTCGAGGTGGAGGGTCGGCGTCTGTCCCACATAGTCGATCCCCGCACCGGCCAGCCCGTGGCCCACATGGCGAGCGTGACGCTGGTGGCGCCGGACGCCACCACGGCCGACGCCCTGGCCACGGGCGTGAGCGTGATGGGCGTTGAGCGGGGCCTGGCGCTCGTTGACTCCCTGCCGGACGTGGAGTGTATGATAATGCTGCGGCCCGAGCAGGGGCCGGTGGAGGTGCACATGTCCAGCGGCTTCTCGCGTCTGCTGGAGGGTTCGTGATGCCCTTGACGGAGGAGATGAGGCTTCGCCCGGCGGACCTGAGCTTCCGGGTCCTTCAGGCGGACCCGCGGCTGGCAACGCCCCAGGAGGCGGTCGACGCCATCAAGCGTTTCCTGCAGCGGAGGCGGGCGGGACTGGCCGAGGCCTTGGAGATACTGGCCGGCGAGGGCGAGGTGATCCTGCGCGCCACAGGGGAGGTCCCCCACCAGATGCTGCGCGAGGCCGGGGAGCTGCTCATGCCGGACTGGGAACGTGAGCCGGCGCAGGAGACCGAGGTCGACCCTGAGCAGTTCGCCATCGAGCTGCCCGACGAGCTGGAGGAGCCGCTGTTCGATCGCGAGATCCTGCGCAGCAGGGCCCGTTACTTCCCCTATCCGACCTCCGAATGGTTCGAGATCACGACGGGCGCTCTGGTGCTGACCGATGCCCGGGTCACCTACGAGCCGGAATGGGTGATGATGCAGGACGCCGAAGAGGCCGAAAGGTCGGGCCTGCACGTCATCCCCATCGACCGGATCAGCAGGTGCTGGCGCGGCGACTGGTGGGACATACCGTGCCTGATGATCGAGATCCCCGAGCGCACTTACCGCTACGGATGGCCCTCCGAACGGGGCGAACCCGAGACGGTCTTCGACGTGGATGCGTGGCTCGTGCAGCTCAGGTCCATGCTGGCGGAGCGCGAGTGATGGCGCGGTTCCCGTTCCCGAGGCAGGCGCGGCTGCGGCGCGAGCGCGATTTCCGGCGGGTCTACCGGGCGGGCAGGCGCTTCCAGGAGTTCCCCCTGAGGATGTGCGCCCTGAAGTGCGCCGAGGGGCAGAGCCGCCTCGGCCTGTCCGTGAGCCGCAAGGTCGGCGGCGCCGTGACGCGCAACCGCTGGAAGCGCGCCATTCGCGAAGCCTTCCGCCTCAACCGCCATCGGCTCAGGTCGCCTTACGACCTGGTCGTCTCCGTCAACTGGGAGGCACCCCCGGACGACGTTGGACGCGTGGAGGGCGCGCTCAATACAATGATCGACGCGCTCAACGCGCAGGAGAAAAAGGCGTGAACATCCCAAGAGCTCCTAACAGAACCCCACGCGTCGGCCTGAGGCCGAGCGAAGCGCCGTCATGCAAGGAGGGCGAAGCAGGCGATGCAGAGGCACAGCATCGCCGATGCAGCCCGACGCCGCAGGGCGGCGCTGCAGCCGGCCGAAGCCAGCAGGGGGTTTTGTCAGGGGCTCTCGGGCTTGCCGCCTGGCCCGTCAAGGCCGTGCTGATCCTCGCCATCCGCCTCTACCAGCGCGCCGTCTCTCCGCTGCTTCCGCCCACGTGCAGGTTCACGCCCAGTTGCAGCCAGTACGTGCTGGAGGCGGTGCAGAAGAAGGGGATCCTGCGGGGCCTGGCGATGGGGGTCTGGCGGGTCCTGCGGTGCAACCCGCTGTTCCCCGGGGGCTACGATCCGGTCCGGTAGGGGCGCCGCTCAGGCCTGCTCGCCCAGGTCCTCCAATGCGCGGCGGATGTAGAAGACGACGTCTTCATGCCGGCCGATCAGGCCGTCGATGACCTTGGCCCTCTTGTGGTAGTCCTTGAGAGCTCTGTTCTTCTCCAGGCGGCTGAGGAACTCGAGCTCGGCCTCCTCGCTCTCCTTCAGGAGGGCAACCGCCTGGTCGCCGCCGATCCGGCCCAGGGCGATCGCGGCAGTCCACCGCACGTAATCCGGCTGGGCAAACTCCTCGGGCAGCTCCTGGACCTTGCCGACTTCCTCGTCCGTCAGGCCCTGCCAGGGCTTCATTCCCTGGACCTGGAGCACGGCGCCCACGTCGGCCTTCTCGAACAGGAAGGCGAAAGCAGGCTTGGTCTTATCATCCAGGGGCAGCCCGCTGTTAATCGCAAGGATGCTGCCATCCGGCCCCAGCGTGATCTGCGGCTGCTTCGTGTCCTTGAGGAACTTGCCCAGGTGGGGGACGGCTCGGTCGACGCCGAGCTCGCCGAAGGTCTTGGCCGCCGCCCAGCGGATGATGGGGCCGGCGTCGGGTTTGCGCATCCTGTCCATCAGGAAGTCGACGACGAATTCGCCGGACGTGGTCAGCGCCTCCTGGGCCCAGATGCGCAGTTGCGTCAGGTCGTCCAGCCGCGCCTGGCTGATGTCCTTCTGCTTGATGGCGTCCTGGAACCGGCTCAGTTCGTCGAGCAGGTACTGCACGGCGTGCTCCTCCCTGAGCTCGCACAGCGCGATGGCGGCGCCGATGCGGATCCGGTTGTCCTCCTTCGTGTCGTCGAGCACGCGCATCAGTTCGGCGCGGATGTCGCCCTTCTGCGCCTCCGTGCTGCGGGGCGAGAGCGCCGCCGCGGCCATGGCCCTGGCGGCGGAGACGCGCCAGGTCTTCTCCAGCTTCGTGCCGTGCAGGTCCTCTTTGAGTTTCTCGATGCTCTGCTCGTCCGCGATCTCACCCAGGGCCATCAGGATGTCGGCGGCGCGCTGGCTGTCCAGGATCACGTCCAGTTCCGTGACGAGCGCGTCGCGCAGTTGGCCGAGGAACTTCATCGCGAGCCCGACCCCCAGTTCCTTCTCGGTGCCGATGAACTCCACCAGTTGCGCGACCAGCCTGTCCTTCAGCTCCATGACGTTCGCCTGGGCGGCCCCGCGCACGTCCTTATCGTCCGATATCAGGCCGAGCAGCAGCGGCCGCGCCGTCTTCGGGTCCGGCTTGATCTCGTAGAGGAACCTGGCGGCGTACATGGCCTGGATGCCTTCGCCGGCGTCGAAGAACCGTTGCAGCGCCTCCGCGGCGCCCTCGTATTCCATGTCGCGCAGGCCCTCGCCGGCCTTCTGGACGCACTCGGGATCGCTGTCCTGGAAGGCGCGGGACAGGAGCTCCACGCTCTTGCTCTTCCAAACCTGGGCGAGCTTGGAGACGGCGTCGATGGCCTTCAGCTGGACGTCCTTGTCCTCGTCGCCGATCAGCTCGCCCGCGGCCTCCAGCGACTCGATGCGACGGACCTTGGCCAGGAAGTCGGCGCAGCCCTTGCGCACGTTCGGGTTGGTGCTGTCGATGGCGGCCTCGAGCGTTTTCTCCTGCTCGCCCGACTCGCGGCCCGTGATGTAGGGCATCGCCTTCTTGTGCATGCGGACGAGCTCCTCGACGGCGCGCCGCTGCACCTCCTCGTCGCTCTTTTCGAGCCGTTTGATGTAGTAGGCCGGATCGTCGCTCTTGGGGCAGCCGAACAGGGCGGGCAGCGCCGCCAGCAGCGCGGCCAGCAGCCCCATCCGCAGCCCCCATTGCGCGCTGTGGCAGGGGTTCTTCATCGCTCGGATATACCTCTTGAGGTGGACCTCGGGTGGCGCGGCGTCCGCATTCCACCAGCCGGCACTAACATACGTTTGGGCAGCAGCGCCGTCAAGTGCGTTCGCGCCCCTACGGGGGCGGGCGGGTGCGGACCCGTTGACGCAGCTATTGAGCCAGGTAAATCTAATGTTGTTGGTGCTCATAGGCGAATCGGCAGG
>CAZFSS010000020.1:0-65979 GCA_964521715.1 uncultured candidatus Brocadiaceae bacterium
GCTGGAATCTGCTGCTTCTCACCTTGCTCCAGCGGCGGCCACACGAAAAACGATACCGCCAAGGCCACCAGGCCCCGAAAGGGGATCGCCAACCACGAAAGAGGGGACAGCGCGGGGAAGGGCCAACCTTCTCCCAGAACCGGCCCTGTGATCCCGCCTGGTATGGCAATCACCAGTCGCTGAGGTATCCGATAGCGTTTCATTCCTCGCCCAGCGGCTCGACCAGTTCCCACAATCCCCTGCAACGCCTCAGCCAACGTCCGTCCCTCCGCCTTGGCCCGATGTTCCCCCTTTCGGGCGTCGGCAATCCGTTTCCCCTGAGCACCCCGCGTGACTGCGCCCGCAGGGAGTGCACGGCGGTCCCCCCCTTCGCACGACAATTATAAGGCTTCCCCGCCAGTTGTCCAGCAGGACGCCAGGAACGCCAGTGAAGAGTGCTCAGTGGCGAGCCCTTCGACAGGCTCAGGACAGGCAAGAGCGGGGACGGCAGTGATGAATGACCGAACGACAGTGGCCCAACGACAGTTGCCAGTGGTCAGTGGCCAGTAACGACGAGAAACAAGCAACGAACAACGCTTGGCCGCCGTACGGCGGCTGAACCAGTGACCGGTTGCCAGTAACGACGAGAAACCCGAAGGCCCTGCACTGCTCTGCCGAAGCTACGCAGTGCGGAGCAGAGAGCGGAGCCGAGCCTACTTCGCCGAAGCAGGTTCGGCTGCGAAGGCTGAAAGGGGAGCAACGAACAACGCTTGGTCGCCGTACGGCGCACCGAGCCCGCCGAACGGCGGGGCGAGCCCTTCGACAGGCTCAGGACAGGCAGGAGCACGAGCCCTTCGACAGGCTCAGGACAGGCAGGAGCACGAGCAGTAACGACAGCAGCCAGTGGCCAGTTCTCAGTGACGGGCAACGAACGACGAATAAGGCAGAAAGAGTGGCGGAGAGGGGGGGATTCGAACCCTCGGCACGGATTTTTGTCCGTGCACGCGGTTTCCAACCGCGCTCCTTCGGCCTCTCGGACACCTCTCCGTCCCCATCTTACCTGCCGGGCTCCGGGGGTGTCAACGCACGCCCGCAGGAGGGACCCGCTCGCAGGCGGCTGGCCAGCCGGGGCGCCGGTTGAAATGCTTCCGGCGATGCTGTAACGTGCCCGTTCGCTCTGCATGGATGCCGACTGACGGACTCCCCGCACATGCCCAAAGCCGCCGGAAACCGATTCAGGCTCGTCGCGCTCGACATCGACGGCACCATCCTGGACAGCGCCCAGCGGATCGCGCCGGAGCTGAAGGAAGCGCTGGCGGGCCTGGTGAGCCGCTCCGTGCGGGTCGTCCTGTGCACGGGGCGCCGCTGGCGGAGCGCCGTGCCGATCCTGACCGAACTGGAGCATGCCCACCCGATCGTCGTCTGCTGCGGCGGGGCCCTCGTGAAGCGCGTGGACGACGAGAGCACGCTGTACGCGCGGCCGCTCGAGCACGCAACAGCGCGAGAGGCGGCGGCCATCTTCCGGCGGAACTCGCTCGTGCCCATGTTGCTTTACGATCGTCCGCTCAGCGGGCTCGAGCTGAAGATCGCGCAGGAGGACCGGGCGCAGGCCGAGCAGCTCCCGTACCTCGTGCTGAACCCCGGCGTCTGCGAGTGGTATGCCGGGGACTACCCGTCCACGGACGAGCGGCCGCTCATCGTCTACACGCTGGATGAGGGATACAAGGTGCGGGCTGCCCAACCGGACTTCCGCGAGCACCTGGGGGAGCGCGCCGTGGTGCAGGCGATGGCGCAGGCGCGCTACGGCGCGGACCAGGTGGCCCTGGAGGTCCACGACCCGGCTTCGACCAAGTGGCGCGCCTTGCATTGGCTGCTTAAACGGTGGAGAATCTTGCCGGAGCAGGTTGTCGCCGTCGGCGACGACGTGAACGACGTGCCGATGCTGAGGGCAGCGGGGCTGTCGTTCGCCATGGGCAACGCGTCCCAGGAGGTGAAGGCGGCGGCTGACGCCGTGACGCGCAGCAACGACGAGCATGGCGTCGTGGAAGCCCTGCGGTCCGCCTTCGGGCGGCCGGGCGGGACGGAGGCGTAAGGATGGCCGAGCAGCAATCCGGTGAAGTCGCGGCTGTGGCCGCGCGCCTGGCCGAGGTGGGGTCGTGCATCGATCCCGTTCTTGAGGAACTGCTCCCCCGCACGCCGGGCGACCTGCTCGGCGAGGCCGTATGGTATCACCTGGAGACCGGAGGCAAGCGCATTCGGCCGGCCATCTGTCTGCTGACCTGCGAGCAGCTCGGGGGCGACCCATCCGACGCGCTCTACTTCGCCGCGGCGGTCGAGATCTTGCACAACATGCTGCTCGTCCACGACGACATAGAGGACCGCGACACGGTCCGGCGGGACCGGGACACCGTCTGGGTGCGCTACGGCCTGGCGAACGCGGTCAACGTCGGCGACTACATGCTCAGCGTCGCCTGCGGCGCGGTGCTGATGGGCCCGGCCCGAGACGCCGTCAAAGTGCGCCTGATGCGGGCTTTCTGCGACGCCTTCGAGAGCACCTGCCGGGGCCAGGCGTTGGACCTCAGCAACCGGGGCAGGGAGGACCTGACCGTCGAGGACTACCTGGAGATAGTGACGCTCAAGACTGGCCGGTACCTGGCGCTGGGCATGGTCGGCGGCGGGATCGTCGCCGGCGTGGACGACGGGGCCGTCCGGCAGATAGAGGCGCTCTGCGAGAGCATGGGGGCCGCATTCCAGATACGCGACGACGTGATCGACCTGACGGTAGGGAAGGGCAGGGGCGGAGTCACGGGCAATGACATACGGGAGGGCAAGGCGAGCATCCTTTACGCGCATGCCATCGCAGCCGCCTCGGCCGAGGAACGCCGCGAGTTGATCGACATCATGCGCAAGCCGCGTCCAGAGACCACGGACGCGGACGTCGAGCGCGTCAAGGGGCTCTACGGTCGGCTCGGTTCCCCGGACTTCGCCCGTGCCGAGGCGGACCGCCTCGTCGAACGCGCGTTCGAGACGATCGAGCGGCTTCCGGTCGAAGACAAGGGCTTCTTCCGCCGGCTTGCCCGCTACATGGTCGACCGTACGAAGTAGGAGGAAGGTGCCATCGGGCGCTGTCGTGAATACGTCGGTCGTGGCGGCGCCAAGCTCAAGCACGCGATTGACCACCTGGGGCTGGACTTGAGGGGCGCCGTGGCGGCGGATTTCGGCTGTAGTGTCGGGGGATTCACTGACTGCCTGCTTCAAGAGGGGGCCGTGCGGGTCTACGCCGTGGACACGGGCTACGGCATGCTGGCCTGGAAGCTGCGTCAGGACGAGCGCGTTGTCGTCATGGAGCGCACGAACGCCATGCACGTCGAGCTGCCGGAGCCTCTGGATGTCGTCGCGATTGACGTGGGCTGGACCCCGCAGCGACGCATACTGCCTGCCGCGCTGAGACAGGCGAAGCCGGGCGGGCTGGTTCTGTCGCTGTTCAAGCCGCAGTATGAGGCGCCGGCCAACGTGGTGCATCGCGGCTACGTGAGTCCGCAGGACTTCGGCTCGGTGTTGCAGGAGGCCCTGGAAGAGCTGGGGCGGCGGGGCATCGCAGTGCGCGAGGTCGTGGCGCTGCCTGAGGAGGGCGAGAACAGGAATCCGGAGGCGTTCCTGTGCATACGCCCGGTGGACTGCTCCGAGGGCCCCGCGCATGAGCCGCACGGCTCGGGGGGGAAGACAGATGCCGGACGAACGCGGGATGCGTGAGGTGGCCTTCGAAGGCGGGCCATTCGAACGGGGGCTTCAGCGGGGGCGCCGACTGCGCGAGACGCTGGCGCTGCCCGACCTGTCGGCCCTGCCGTGGGCATTCGTCGAAGGTTGCCGGGCAGCGGCAGAGGCCGCATACCCCGCCTGCCTTCAGGAGTTCGAGGGGATAGCCCGGGGAGGCGGCTTCGACCGCGACCGGCTCATGGCCTACTACTTCGCGCGGCTGGAAAGCCGGCTGGGCGGCTGCACGATGTTCGCCGTCGGGCCGGAGTGCTGCGAGGGCGGCGAAGGCCCGCTCGTGGGCCGCAACTACGACTGGGCGGTCCAAGACCTGCGCTGGTGCGAGCTCCACCGGTACCGCCCGACCGAGAGCCTGAAGCGCGTGGGCTACACGCACCACTGGGCCGGCTGTCCGGACGTCGTCAACGAGACGGGGCTCTACGTCGCCATCGCTTCGCTGCCCGTCGCGCGGGCCGCGACGCAGGCTCCCGGGGTGCAGTGGAGCATCCTGGTGGACATGATCTCCGAATGCTGCGTGACCGTGGAGGAGGCGATCGAGGCGTGCGCCGACGTCCGGCACCTGCGCCCGATGAGCTACCTGCTCGCCGACGCGACCGGCGCCGTGGCGGTCGTGGAGGCGACGCCGCAGGACGTACGGGTACGGCGCCCTGAGGACGGTTTCGTAGTGGCGGCCAACGTCGTGCAGGGGGGCGAGCCGGTCGCCGCGGCAGCGGACGACGGCCCGCAGCCGCTCGCCCTGCCGGACGCCCTGCTGTTGGGCGAAGATCCCAAGGTCTCCGAGCGAGGGCGGCGGCGCGTTCAGCGGACGAGCGAACTGCTCAGCCGCGCCGCGCCTCACGTCTCCGAGGAGGACGTCAGGCGCATCCTCCAGGACCATGAGGCGCCGATCTGCACCGGCAATCACGGGGACGCGGACGGGGCGCCGTGGGGCACCATCTGGTCCGGCGTCTGCATGCCGGCGAAGGGGGAGTTCCGCATAGCGCCCGGACTGCCGTGCCGTCACGGATACCACGCCTTCACCGTCCAGTAGGCGCGCAAAGCCCGGTTCAGCCGCTTATGAGCTTCGAGGTGAACTCGTAGCTCATCCGCGCGCTGTCGAGCGAATCCCCGGGGCAGACGTCCTGCTCGACGGCGTAGCACTCGACGCCGGACTTCAGCGCGGCGGCGTGGATGCCTTGCCAGTCAAGGATCCCGTTGCCGATCTCCGCGAACGATCTCTTCTCATCGTCGGCCATGTCCTTGATGTGCAGGATGGCAATCCGGCCCGCGTACTTGCGGACGTAAGCCACGGGATCGGCGCCGCCATGCTGGACCCAGTAGGTGTCGATCTGGGCGCGGACGTTCTTGGGAGACGTCTTGCCGAGGAGCACGTCGAGCGCGTACTGAGCGCCGAGCTTCACGAACTCGAAGCTGTGATTGTGATAGGCGAACCTGATTGCCTGCTTGCTGCATCGTGCGCCCAGCCCGTCCAGGAGCTTGGCCACGGCCAGCCAATCCTCGCGCGTGCGGCGCCGATCTTCGGGCAGGTAGGGACACGTCAGGTCCTTGATGCCCAGGACCTTGCAGTACTCGATCCAGTGGTCGAGCCTGGTCTCCAGTTCGTTCAGAGGGACGTGGATGCCGGCGGGAGTCAGGCCGATCTCCTTCAGGCGGGCCTTGGTCTCGGACGTCTCAAAGGGCGGCGCGCCCGGAAGCTCGACGAAGTCGTAGCCGATCTCCTTCACCTTCTTGAGCGTGCCGACGTAGTCCTCCCGCAGGTGGTCGCGCACCGTGTAAAGCTGCAGCGCCAGCGATATCCGCGCCATCTCCAGCTCCCTTCATGAGTCACTCGAGAACAGTGGAACGCACGATCGCCCTGCAAAGCACCGCGCCATTATAGCGGGTGCCCGCGCCGGTTCAAGCCCGGGCCGGCGATCGCCGCGGTCACTCGTTGCGGACGGGGTCCCTCTTCAGCTCCTTCACCGCTTCGGCCGGGATGTCCTCCCGCTGCAGGGTCAGCCCGAACGGAGTGCCTTGCATGAGCACCTGGCCTTCTTCGGTCACCCAGCAGACCCAGCGCGTGCTGCGCGTGGCGAAGAGAAGCCTGAAGACCCTCGTCAGCCCTTCGGCCAGCTCCACGTCTTTGAATCCGACGACGGTGACCGTGACCTGCTCCACCGTGCCGACGACGGGGTTGACCATGTCCAGCGTCCAGTCCCTCCCGACAAGGTCCTCGCTCAACTGCGGCAGAGCCGTCAGCGGGGAGAGGACCTCGCTCAGCAGGCGGTCCTGGTCGTAGGGGACGTTAGTCCTCAGGTCGTTTTCCCCGAAGCGGCCGGTTATCAGCATGTTGCCCCCCGCAACCGTGCCCATCACCTGGACGTTGAGGAGCTTGGACTCGACGTCGAACGACTCCAGCCCCCGCAGCGGGGAGATCCGGGCCACGAACTCGACGTCCAGCGTTCCGGTCAGCCCCAGAACGAACCTGATCGCCGCTGTAAGCTGGATCTCCGTGGTGGTGCGGACGGAGATCATGCCGCTCTCGTCCCGCCACACCCGTGTCTGCGCTTTGCCGATCCGCCGGTCGCCGAAGTAGACGCCCCAGGTGCTTGTTCGCTCCGTCTCGCCCGGGCCGAGCAGGTTGTCGTAGAACGGCTGAAGTGGGGCTGAAGGTCCCACGGTCAGGTGGGCACGGAGCAGCAGCCCCCACATCACGGCGAAGAACGCCGCCACACCCAGCGCCAACGAGTATCGGACCACCTTTTCCATCGCCCTTGCCCGATCCCGGCCGCGGGGCCGCTCACTCCTCGTCACTGAAGTACCCGAGCCAGAAGTCCACCTCCTGATCCGTCAGGCCCGTGAACTTCTCGTCGGGCTCGCGCGCGCTGCCCTCGTCGTCGGCGCCCATGAGCTTCCTGGCGCTCCGCATGAACTCGGCGGGCCGCTGGACGATTGCTTTGCCCCTCACGAGCGCCTCGATCAGGCGCGGATGGGCGGTAACCACAAGCGTCCGCTCCTCGATCGCCCTGCGGTTGGCCGGACCGGCGATCTCCGTCACCGCCTCGTCGCCGTACGGCACGTTGATCACGACTGCCCGGCCGACGTACTCCGTCGGCGGCAGCACTTCGCCCGGCTGCGGGCCGTCGAAAACGACGATGGCGTCGCAGTCACGGGCCTCGCAGTGCCGCGCCACCCATCGCGCCAGGTTCTGACGGCTCTTGTCCCGATCGCCCTCCACGATGATGGGGTCCGACGCCTCCGCCAGGTGGTCGAGCAGGTCATTGCCGTCCACGAAGATGATCATGGGCGATGCGCTCCGCGCGTGCTCTTGCGCCTTTCGAAGGCAGGTTCGGCGTAGACCTGTCGGCCGGCGGCGTAGGTCGCCACGGCTTTGCCCCTCAGTCGCCACCCTCCGAACGGAGTGTTGCGGGACTTTGAGCGGAACAGCTCGGGCCGGACGGTCCATTCGACGCCCGGGTCGATGAAGACCATGTCCGCCGGTGAACCGGGCTTCAAGGTCCCGGCCGCCAGGCCGAATATGCGCGCCGGCGACAGGCTCATGAGCCGGACCGCCTCCGGGACGGGCAGCCCGGCGCCGCCTACCAGATGCGTCAGCACAAGGCCGAGCGTCGTCTCCAGGCCGACCAGTCCGCTCGCGCCCGCCGCCTTGGCCGCGGCGGTGTGGGGCGCGTGGTCGCTGGCGATGGCGTCCACCATTCCGGACAGCAGGGCGCGCCGGAGCCCTTCGCGGTCGGCCGCGGAACGCAGCGGCGGGTTCACGGTCGGCGCAGCGCCGGGCGCGAAGTCCTCGGCGCAGAGCAACAGGTGGTGAGGCGTCACTTCGTACGAAACTGTCCGTCCCTCCGCTGCGGATTCCTTGAAGCAGCTGAGGACCTCTGCGCTCCGGGCCAGGCTCACGTGCGAGAAATGGATCGAGCAGCTGACCTCTGCGGCCAGTTGCGCGTCGCGCTCAACGTAGTTGGCTTCGTTCGCGTACGGAGGGCCCGGCTCAAAGCCGGGCGAAAGGCCGGCGGCCGCCTTCCGGAGGGACGCGGGCGAGTCCTCGCAGTGCGGCGCAAGGAGGATCCCGGCCCGCGCGGCCCGTTCGCAGACTTCCCGCATGACGGCGGGATCGACGAGCGGGTCGCCGTCATCGCTCAACGCGACGACGGCTTCCTCGCGGGCTAGCGCGGCAATGTCCGTCGGCGTCTCGCCGCGCCGGCCTGCCGTCATGGCCGCTTTGAAGTAGACGTTGACGGCGGAGTCCGCGTGCGCCTTCTCGGCGAGCTCCCGCACGATCGGCACCGAATCGATGGGCGGATCGGTGTTCGGCTCGCAGATCACCGAGGTGTACCCGCCCGCCGCAGCCGCCGCGCTGCCGGTCGCGATGGTCTCCTTCTCAGTGAAGCCGGGCTCGCGGAAGTGCACGTGGGCGTCCACGAGGCCCGGCCAGAGCCACAGCCCCTCCCCGTCGATTACGGACAGAGCTTCGGTGGGACGGCTGTTGCCGAGGCGGCGAACCGCCTCATCGGGGGAGATGCGTTCGGCGACGGCCTCCACGTGATCCTTCAGGACCAGCACGTCGCGCCGTCCGTCGATGTCGGCGGCCGGGTCCACCAGCCGAACGTTCCTGACAAGGATGGCTGCCACGGGCCTCCTGTGCTCAGCGTAGCCCCTGAAGGCCAAATCCCACCTCGCGCTGCCAGGCCTTCAGAGCCGGGTACAGCTCGCGATACTGCGCGAGCCTGTGGTCATAGTAGCTCGCCCTCCGCGCGTCGGGAGCGAACGTGGCCTGCGGCACGATCAGGTCCTCCGCGGCCTGCCTGGCGCTGTCGTACACGCCGGATGCCACGCCCGCCGCAATGGCCATGCCGAGGCAGGCGGCCTCGGCCACCTCGAGCCGCACGACCGGCCGGTTGTACATGTCTGCTTTGAGCTGGAGCCAGAAGTCGCTCTTGGCGCCGCCGCCGATCGCGCGGAACTCCTCGACGTCTGCGCCGGCCTCGTGCAGCAGCTCCGTGTTCAGCTTCATCTCGTAGCAGATGCCTTCTATCACCGCACGCAGGAACTCCGCGCGCGTCGTCCCGAGCGACAGGCCGACCACGGCGCCTACCGGATGCGCGTCCATGTGCGGCGTCCCCGTCATCGTGAAGTGGGGGAGCACGAACAGGTCGGTCGGCTCGTCGGCCATCTGCTCGATGAGCAGGTCATAGGGATCGCGCCCGCTCCGGGCGGCCTGCTGGACCTCGGCCCCGCCGAAGTTGTCGCGCACCCATCGGAACAGCGAGCCGCCCGTGAAGTTGAAGGCCAGCGCCACGTAGAGCCCCTCGGCGGCGTGGGGGTAGCAGGCCAGGTTGTTCTCCAGCATCACCTCGTTGACGACGGGTTCTTCCATGGCCACGGCGAAGCAGGCGACGGTGCCCGTCGCATCCATGGCCACGCCGCCCCGCGTCACGCCGCTGCCGAGCGCGCCGGCCGGCTGATCGTGGCTGCCTGCGACGACCAGGCATCCCTCGGGCAGCCCGAGCTCTGCGGCGGCCTTCTCGCCCAGCTCGCCGACGGCGGTGCCGGTCGCGACCGCGGGGCTGAACAGGTCGGACCGGATGCCCGCCCATCCGCAGATCTCCTTGCTCCATCGCTTCCGGTGGATGTCGAAGGCCATCGTCCTGGCGGCCATCGAGTAGTCGATCCGCGGCTCGAGGCCCATCTTCAGATGGGCGAAGTCGCCGAAGCAGAGGAACCGCTCGGCGCGCTCGTACAGGTCCGGCCTGTTTGCCTTGATCCACATCAGTTTGGCGAGGGTGTGCATCTGGCTGGGCGGCTGTCCGCAGATGCGCATGATGGCGGCGCGGTCCTGGTCCGCGACCCACTCGGCGAAGAGGTCGGCGGCGCGGGCGTCGAAGGTGATGATGCTGTTGTCAAGCACCGTCCCGGCGGCGTCCACCGGGACTGCGGCCTCGCCCATGGTGCTGATCGCGAAGGCCTTCACGGGATCTGAAGGAGCGCCGGCCGCCGCTTCGGCGACCGCCTCCCTCACCATGCTCCAGACCTGCTCCGGGTCCACCTCCATCCAGCCCGGCTGCGGATGGAGGAGGGGGTATTCGCGGTAGGCGCTGGCCAGCATCCCGCCGCCTTCGTCGAAAACCGTGGCCTTCGTGCCCGTCGTTCCAATGTCCAGACCCATCAAGCTCATCGGGTGCCTCCCCGGCTCGACGCAGCGGTTCCCCGGGATGTCGATGACTAGGTTACTGCCGGCCCGAGCGCATTGCAACATTCGCGGGCCGCAGCACGGGCGCAGAAGCCCTTAACGCAACTGCTTCATGGCGCTGAAGTACCGACGCGGCTCCGCCGGAGGGCCGGACCGAGAATCTTCTTGACAAGACCGTTTCGTTCCCTTAGAATCCCGGTTCGCTTGTCGGAAACGCAGTCGAGACACCGAGTTCCAGCTTCCGTTTCTCCTGTCTGCGCGAAAGGGGGCTGCTAAGTGGCCAACCAGACGATCACCAAGCGCGAGTTGTGCGAGCGGATCGCCAAGATCACGGGTCATGCTCAGGTCGTCACGAAGGAGGTCGTGCAGCTGTTTCTGGACGAGATCATCGACGAACTGGCCAGGGGCAACCGCATGGAGTTCCGCAACTTCGGCGTGTTCGACACCAGGCTTCAGCCTCCTCGCAGGGCCCGCAATCCGCGCACCGACGAGGTCGTTCACGTGCCCGCCAAGGTGGTCGTCTCTTTCAAGGTCGGCAAGAGCATGCAGAAGCGCGCACAGCAGGCTTTGTCCGTGTTGACGCAGGAGGCCGCCGAGTAGGGGGGAAGCCCAGAGGTCCGCGCGCCTTGCGGCCCGCTGCTCCGGTGGAGCAGGCGGGCCTTTCCTATCGGGGGGCTGGCGGGAAGAAGGCCCGCGAGTCTATCGCTGCATCCCTCGGTTGCGGCGTTCCGCGCTGACCAGCTCGAGTTGGACTATCACAAGGATGACGGCCAGGGCCTGCACAGCGGGGACGAAGACCCGCCAGGTCGGCGAACCGTAGGGGATTGTCGCGCCCGGCGACGTGGCCAGAACGGTCAGCGCCACCGTCAGAAGGACCATCCTCTCGCCCATGCCCAGGCGCATGAGCCGATGCGAGAAGTGGCTGCGGTCCGCCTGGAACAGCGCGCGTCCGCTCCGGAGCCGGATGACGAGCACGCTCACCGTGTCGTAAAGGGGCACGGCGAAGATCACCAGGGGGACCACCACGGGGAAGAGGGGGTTGACGGCGCGCGGCGTCAGGAAGGCCGTCAGCGTGGTTGCCACGGCAAGCATGTAGCCGACGAACATGCTGCCGGCGTCGCCCATGAAGATCGAGGCGGGGGGCAGGTTGAACAGCAGGAAGCCGAGCAGCGCCCCCAGCAGCGCCAGCAGCAGGCCGCTGATGAAGTACTGCCCCGTCTGGAGCGCAAGCACCAGCAGCGCGCCCCCTGTCAG
This sequence comes from uncultured candidatus Brocadiaceae bacterium, assembly GCA_964521715.1. Lineage (GTDB taxonomy): Bacteria > Planctomycetota > Brocadiia > SM23-32 > SM23-32 > DAOVRD01. Next base: position 11,195 of record CAZFSS010000020.1, read on the forward strand.
GAAGGCCACGAGCCCGCTCTGGCCGTCCATGTTGTCCAGAAGGTTGAAGCAGTTCACCATCAGGACGATCCAGGCCGTCGTCACCGGGATCTGGAACCAGGGCGAGGGGATGAACAGCGTGATGCGCACCTGCGGTATCAGGGAGACGCAGAGCGCGATGGCGATCTGCCCCATTAGCTTCGCGGTCGGTCGGAGGTTCCTGGCATCGTCCCACAGCCCGAGCGCGGCCATCGCCAGGGCGCCCGCCAGCACCTTGAGCACCAGCGGAAGGCGCTCCGCCGCCATCCGGACGTCATCATGCAGCGCCGCAGGCAACGGAAACAGCGAAGGATCCTTTCCCCAGGCCGCGCTCAGCACGGCGGCAGCCAGAACGGGCACGCAGGCCGCAGCTAGAATGGCAATGCCGCCGCCGAGGGGAACGCTGCCCGCGTGCTGCTTCCTGCCGCCCGGCAGGTCCACAAGGCCCCATCTCCTGGCTGCCATCCTGACCAGTGGAACGAGCACAACGCACAGGACGAACGCGCCGAAGAACGCCGCGGCAAGGACAGCCCGCATTTCGGGACCTCCGCTTCAGAAAGCCGCCGCCCCGGTGCGCGGCCTGAGGTCGCAGCCGGGCTCAGTCTAGCAGGAATCGCGCCCTTGTCCAGCGAATGGCGCGGGGCGCCGCGAGGGTCGGAAGGACCGTCCCCGCGGCCTCACCGGCCGAGCACTTGCATCAGGCCCGGCGATGGGATAAGACTCCGGACCGTTGCGCGGCGGCGTTTGCGGCCGGCGATCCGCCCAGGCGTGGGAGGACCGGCGCGCCGCGCGTGACAGTCAGCCTGTCTCTCGCATCGAGGCGGCCGCCATGGCAGCTTACGCGCTGACCCGGGAAGGCGCCGTGCCCGGCGTGGATGAACTCGCCCGGCTGTTGGATGGCAACGACTTTGCTCCCATGCCTCGGGCCGGCGACCGGGAGGCCTGGGCGGCGATCTCCCGCAGGCCGTGGGTCGAGACGGGGGTCCCGGCGCTGCTGGAGCGAGCGGAGGAAGCCGCCGAGTCCGGCTTCTCCCAGGTCAAGGCGACCGATTACCTGTCTTACTTCCGGACCGACCTGCGCGATGCGCACAACGCGTCCGCCGGGCGTCGCAGTTCCATGCTGGCGCTGCTCATGTCGGCCGAATGCCTCGAGTACAAAGGCCGCTTCCTTGACGCGCTGCTCGACCTCTCATGGGCCCTGGCGGAGGAGACGTCCTGGATCATGCCCCCGCACATCACGACGGGCGAGATGCTGCCGGACGCTCGCGAGCCGGCCATCGACCTGCGCGTGGCCGGGGTCGCCGCTCTGCTCGCCGAGATGGTCTACCTGCTCGGGCCGGAGATGGATGGCCTGAGCCCCATGTGGCGGAGGCGCATCGTCTTCGAGATCGAGCGGCAGGCGGTCGAGCCTTTCCTTGGCCGCAGCTTCGGCTGGGAGCGAGCGCTGCACAACTGGAACGCCGTCTGCAACAGCGGAATCGTCGCCGCCGCGCTTCTGGCCGATTTCGACACCCGCACGCGCGCCCGCGTCCTGCACAAGGCGCTCGGGTCGGTCCGCCGCTTCCTGACGGGCTTCACCCCGGACGGCGGCTGCTCGGAGGGGCCCGGCTACTGGGCGTACGGGGTTGGCAACTACGCCGTCATGGCCTACTACGTCGACTGCGCGACGGGCGGAAGCGTGGACATGCTGGCCGATCCGGTCCTGCCGGGCGTCTTTGCCTATCCGACCGGGATGGTGCTGTCCGGGCGGCAGGTCGCTAACTTCGCGGACTGCCCGCCGCAGGTCGGCTTCGGGAGCGGCGCCGTCGCCTGGGCTGCGGAGCGGCTGGGGGTCCCGCAAATGGTCGCGCTCTCCTCGCGGGGGGCGGGGCGACGCGGCTACATGACGAACGCGCTGGACGTCTGCCTGGCGAGGGAACCGGCCGAGTTCTCACCCCCTCGGGAATTCTTCCTTGCGGACCTGAATCTGCTCATCGCGCGCGGCGGGGGCGCGGAAGGGGAACAGCTCGTCCTGGCCGTCAAGGGCGGCCACAACGCGGAGCACCACAACCACAACGACGCGGGCAACTTCATAGTGCACTGGCGCGGCGAGTCCCTCATTTGCGACCTTGGGGCGGGGAACTACACGAGGGCCTTCTTCGGGGACGGGCGATACGAGTTCCTGACCACGCGTTCGCGGGGCCATAACGTGCCCCTGATCAACGGCACGGAGCAGGGGACAGGGCGGGAGTTCTGCGCGGGCGACTTCGCGCTGGAACGCTCCGACGGACGGATAGGCGTCAGCATGGAGCTGGCCAGAGCCTATCCCCCCGAGGCCCGCATCGGCTCGTTGAGGCGCACTGTGGCCCTCCGCCGCGAGCGCCCCGAGCGCGTCGAACTCGTCGACGAGCTGGCGTTCGAGGGCGACGGGGGGAGCTACGAACTGCCGCTCTACACGGAGGGCGAGTTCAGGGCCTCGGCCCCGGGGCTCGTCGAGGCGCGGGGCGATAACGGGGCCCTGCGCGTCGAGTTCGATCCCGACGTGCTGGAGGCCCGCATCGAGCAAGTGGAGCACAGCGACGCCCGGCTGGCGGACCGCTTCGGCGCGGCGCTGTCATGCTGCGTGCTGAGACTCCGCGGCGGGGCTTCGCGCGTGGCGGTGGAGCTCCGGTTCGTCCCCGTCGCATGACATCCGCGCCCCTCAGTCTATCGGCGCCAGGAGCTTGTCGAAGTTCTCGCTGGCGATCTTGTTGAAGACCTCGTTCGGGTAGCGGAGATGTCGGCAGACGAACGCGCGGTCCGCCTCGAGGCCGCTGCGCGAGTGGGACAGGTTCCCCGGCACGATGTCGTCCGAGCCGTAGATGAGCCACTCCGCGCCGAGGTACTTCACCGCCTTGTCGAGCACGTCGGGACGGTAGGGGTCGGGAGTGCCGCGTGCGATGTCGACGTACATCTGCATCTGGCCGACGTCGCCGTCGCGGACCGCCGCCCTCATCCTTCCTCCCACCGCGAGGCACTCGTCCGTCCAGGGCCACGAGACGTGCGCCAGGGCGAACTTGATCTTGGGGAAGTGCAGCATTACCTCGTAGAAGGCGGGCCGGCAGAAGCGCGAGCTGTCCATGTTGCCGAACAATATCCCCGAGTGGAACAGGATCGGCTTGCGCAGCTCCTGGATCTTCTCGTAGACCGGGAACAGCCGCTCCTCGTAGGGATACCAGTGGTCGGGGATCATCTTGATGCCCTTGAGTGCCTTCTCGTTGATCGCGTACTCCACTTGTTCCGCAGCCCCGGACAGGGTCGGCTCGATCCACGCGAAGCCGACCAGCCTCTCCGGGTCGGGCGAGCATATCTCCGCGATGATGTCGATCGACCGCATGGCTTGCTCGTTGGACTCCGCCATGTGCGGCGCGATCAGGAGCGCCCTGCCGATCCCTTGCGCGTCCATCGCTTCGAGCACGTCGGCGCCCTGCGCGTCAGGTCTGCAATGAATGTGGCAGTCGTTGTACATCGTCTGGGGCCTCCTCTAAGGTTGAAGCCGCCGATCGGACCCGATCAGGCAGGCATTTGTAGGGCATTGGGCCCCCGGTTTCAACTGCCCGGCGCCCGTCCCTGCTCCGCCGCAGCCCGGCATTGGAAAGCGCAGGGCACGATGCGGTAAAAGACAGCCTTCCACTCCTGTCCCCGGCGGAAGCAATGGCACCCGACACGCGGCCCTCCGTGCGCTGGCTCACGGCCACTTCGTGGCTCTCCCTGCTGGTTTTCGCGGCCACCAGCACGCTGACGTCCGTGTCTCTGGAGCACATCGGCAAGGATCTGGACATCGGGTTCGGGATGCGCGGAGCACTTGCGCCGGTCCGGGCCGCGGTTCTGGCTGCTTCCACTTTGCTCGTGGGACTGCTTGGGGACCGGTTCGGCAAACGCTGGTTCCTCGGTGGCGGCATGTTCATCGTGGCTCTGTGCCTGTTCGGCGTCTCGAAGAGCACCGGATACGTCGACCTGGTCCTCGGCATCGGAGGCGTCGGCGTGGGGCTCGGCGCCCTGGAGGGGCTGGCCAGCCCGCTGGCCGCCGATTTGCACCCGCGCAACGTGGCCGTGCACATGGGCGTGCTCCACGCGTTCTTCCCGGCGGGACTGGTCCTGTCCTCGTTCCTCATCGGCAGGGCGCTTGACGGCGGGGTGAACTGGCGCGCGCCTTTCGGGGCGGCTGCGGCGCCGGCTGCCATCGTGGGCGTGATGTTTCTGATAGGCGCGTACCCCGCGCCCGCCCAGCAGGGGCCGGGCGGGGAACGCCTTCGCCTTCGGGCCATCCTGCGCGGCCGCACCTTCTGGCTGCTGGCCGTCGCCATGATGCTGACGGCCGGCTGCGAGGGGAGCCTCATCTACTGGAGCCCCAACTTCCTGCAAGACCAGTACGGGGTCGGGGCGAAGATCGGAGCCTCCGGCCTGATGGCGTTCAGCGCGGCAATGGCGATGGGGCGATTCGGCATGGGGGCCATCGCGCGATCCGTGCCGCTGCACCGGCTGATGGTCGGGGCAGCCGTGCTGTTTGTGGTGGCCACTTCCTGTGCGGCGGGCTTCGAGAGCCTGGGCGCGAACGTGGCCTGCCTGGCGGGCGCGGGGCTGATGATCGCGTGCTTCTGGCCCGGCATCCTGGCGCTGGCGACCGAGCGCATTGCTTCGGGCTCGGCTACGCTGCTCGCAACGCTGTCGGTCGCCGGTATAGTGGGTTTCGGCGTCTTGCCCGCCGCGATCGGCATCGTGGCGGACCGCTTCGGGCTGCGGGTCGGCCTCGGCTTGGTGCCCGTGACCATGACGGGCGCCGCATTCATCCTCTTCGTAGCTGCCCGGTCCGCCGGACGCTCGAGCAGCGGGCCGCCCGGCTCTAATGCCTGACGCCGCGCGGCGCCCCGCCGCCCCTCTCCGGCTGATGCCCAAGTGCGCGCCGGCGTGCGTCGTGCCACTTCCGGCCCGAAAGCGGTAGAATGGCAAGGGTCATCTGGGATAGGACTGCCCGCAGGGGGGAGGACGATCCATGACGGACGAGGAATCACGCGTTGATGGCGAGGAGCCCAAGGCGCCGACCAAGCCTGCCCGAAGGCGCAGGCTTCGATGGCCGTACGTGCTCGGCGTGTGTGTGGTTGCAGTGGTTCTGCTCGTCGTTCTGCTGCCCACGATCCTGTCGCTTGGTCCGGCCCGCCGTCTGATCCTGTCGCGGGTCAACTCGCGCCTGCGCGGGTCAGTGGAGATGGCGTCGTGGTCGCTGGGGTGGTTCTCTGGCTTTGACCTGGAAGGCCTGAAGCTGAAGGATGCCGAGGGCCGCACGGTCCTGGGCGTGCAGGCGGTCCATGTCTCGGCCAGCGTGCCCATGCTGTTGGGCTCGCGGAAGGACCTGGGCACCGTTGAGGTCGTCTCGCCGAGCATCGACATTGTCCGGGAGGGCGCCGTTGCGCCCGGTCCAGCCGGCGTCCCGGCTGCGGGCGGTCCGCCTGCTGAAGCAGCGCCGGCCCCGGCGAAGCGCCTCCCCTTCGATCTGAAGGGCCATGTGCTCGTCAAGGACGGCCGCGTCAGCGTCACGTTCGCGGACGCCGAGCCGCTGGAGGTGAGCGGCCTGAGCGCCGACGTTCGCATTGACGGCCTGGAGCAGCCGATCAGCTATGAGGCCGAGGCCGCCGTGGGGAAGGGGGGCGGCCGTCTGAGTCTGTCCGGGTCCGCCCGTGTGGCCAGCGACGGCGTGGTCAGTCTCGACCGCCTTGACGCGTCCTCCGAGATCACCCTTCAAGGATTCCGCCTCTCGGACGTGTCCCCGATCGCCAGGCAGCTCGGGATGCCGGTCGACGTTGGCGGCCTTGTCGCGGGACGGCTCGCCGCCCAGGTGCAGGGGCAGAGCGCGAAGGCCAACGGCCAGGTTCACGTGAGCGGCCTGAGCATGGCGGGGGGGCCGCTGGGCACGGACCGGCCCGAGCTCGAACAGGTCGACGTGAGCTTCGACCTGGAGGCGAGCGGGGGCAGCATCACCGTCAGAGAGCTGCAAGTCGTCTCGCCCGTGGCCCGCGCCGAGCTCAGCGGCAGCCTCTCAAAGCTCCCGCAGGGCAAGCTGCCGACGGGGACCCTCAATGCTACCGCCTTCGTGGAACTCGGCCCTCTCGCCAATCTGCTGCCGGACACGCTCAGGCTGCGCAAAGGCCTGGTGGTGAAGGGCGGCACGTGCTCGTTGGGAGCGGCGGTGGAGTCCGACGGTGAGACCGCCCGTCTGACCGGTGACTTCCGCATGGCGGACCTGGTCGCCGTCTTGGACGGGCAGGAGATCAGGCCCCAGGCGCCGTTAAGCGCGCGCCTGGAGGCGGAGGTCGGCCCGGCCGGGCCGCAGGTTGGACTGCTCGAACTGAACTCCTCGTTCGCCACGGCGAAGGGCAGCGGCACGCTGGATCGGTTTGCGCTCGACGCCTCGGTCGACCTCGCCGCGGCAATGAAAGAGGCGGCCGGGTTCCTGGATGTCGGCCAGTGGCAGATGGCCGGCACCGCGAACGCCCATGTCGCCATCCGGCCGAGCGAGACGGGGCTGCCCGCCGAGCGCCTGATCGACGGTACGCTGGCCGTGAAGGACCTGCGGGTCGGGAGCGGCGATAAGGTGCTCGTGAGCGAGGACGCGATGAGTGCGTCCGTGTCGGCTCTCGCCACTCTTGACGAGCGGGGCATCCCCCGGCAGTTGGCCAACGTGCGGGCGGACCTGGCCGGCTCCTTCGGCCAGGCGTCCTTGGGGATCGGGCAGATCGCCCATCCCGGCGCCCTCGAGGCGCTGGTCGTCTCGGACGCGAAGCTGACGGGCCGGGCGGACCTCTCCAGGTTGTTTGCCGTGGTTCGCTGCCTGGGACTTGCGCCGGCCGGCGTTGACGTTCAGGGCGCTGCGACGGTGGCGCTGGCCGGCGAGCTGAGCGAAGGCACGTTCGACGTGTCGGGCTTCACCGCAGAAACAGAGGCGCTCAGCGTGACCTCCGGGGGACGCGTCCTGTTTGGATCGGACGTCAGGGCAGAGGGCGCAGGCCAGGCGGACCTCGGCGCCCGGCAGCTGCGCGTCAGTCGTGCGACTCTTGAGACAGCCGACGCGCGGGCCGCCGTGGACGACCTGCTGCTGCCGGACTGGTCCCGCCTTCCGGAGGGCGTCACGGGCAAGTTGTCTGGCAGCCTGGACCTGGCCGGCCTGCCGGCGCTGTTGGGTGAGGGAGCCGGCGCCTCCACGCGTCTGCGGACCGCCGGCACAGCCCAGTTCGAACTGGATATCTCCGCGCCCGACCGGGCAGACGACCAGATGCTGCGCGCAGTGAGCGCGAAGGCCGTGCTTGAGGATGTTGCCGTGACGGGACTGACGGAGCGGCCCATCCTGGAGGAATCCGCGACCGCTGTCTTCAGCGGGCTCGTTGGCCCGCAGGAAGGGGGTTCCGCGTGGTCGCTGAGGGATGGCGCGGCCTCTGTGCGCAGTTCGCTCTTCTCGTCGGAGTTGAAGGCGCCGCGCGCGCTGTTCGGCGGGCCGGGCGGACTGGAAGTCGCCGCGACGCAACTCACGGCCTCGGCCGAGCTGGGTCCCCTCGCAGATCTCGCGCGACGCCTGGGTCTGCTGCCGGAGGGACTCGACGTGGCTGGCAGCGCCGAGGTGTCTGGCGCCGCCTCGATGCAGGAGGGCCGGCTTGACCTGACGGGGCTCGAGGGCCGCATCCGGGAGTTGGCAGTGACCCGCGGGGGCAAGACGATCCGCGAGCCCGAGATCCGCATGGCCGCGCAGGCGCGCGTGAGTCTGGCCGAGCGGAGCATCGCATGCCCCAGCGCCTCGCTGAAGCTGTCCTCCGGAACGGTCACGGCGAGGGACGTGGCCGTGGCCGACTGGGCGGACCTGACGCGCGAAGTTGCCGGGAACCTCAGGGCGGACCTGGACGTCGCGGGCCTGCTCAAGGCAGCGGCGGACTACGTCCCTTTGCCGGACGACGTGTCCCCGTCGGGCAAGCTGGATGTCGAGGTCGCCGTTGCGCGGCGGGAGGGCGGCTGGGACGCCAATTTGCGGGCCACTGCGGACGACTTGAAGATCGCCCGTGGGAACGCCCCTGCCGTCGCGGTGGGCAAAGTGGAGCTGCTGGCCGCGGGCACCGTCGCTGCGGCCGGGCCGACCGTAACGTTCGATCCCCTGCGCCTGTCCTCCGACCTCTTCGGCGTGGATGGCCGCCTCGTCGTCTCCGGTTCGCCTCCCAAGCGCAGGCTCGAGGCGGAGGGATCGCTGCAAGTGGACTTCGGCCGCATCGGCTCCCTCGTTTCCGCCGTAACGGGACACAACATTGAGCTCGCCGGCCGGGACTCGAAGCCTTTCCACGTCGTCGCCGAGCTCGGCGGGGGCGACTGGCGTCACGTGCTCCGCAACATGCAGGCCGACGCCGGGATCGCTCTGGAGCGCGTCGCCTTCGGCGGCATGCGCGCTGAGGGCGTGGCCGTCAAGTTGGGCGCGAAGGACGGGCGCGCGAGCGCGGAGATAACGGGCAGCGTGAACGAGGGCGAACTGCGCCTGCCGCTGACTGTGGACCTGACCACGCAGCCCCTGGTGCTGATCGTGCCGCCGGGCTCGCAGGTGCTGAAGCACGCGAATCTGACGGACGAGATGTCCGACGGGATCCTTGCGCGGGTGTTGCCCATCTTCAAGGGGGCTCTCAAGGTCAAGGGCAATACGAGCGTTGACTGCGAGGACTTCCGGGTCCCGCTCGGCCCGGATATGCGGCGGAGCATCGCCGTCAAGGCGGGCCTCTCCTTTGCGGAGGTGTCGTTCACGTCGGCCGGACTCCTGAACTCCTTGCTCTCCCTCGTGCAACTCGGCGAGCGGGCGGCCCGGCTGCCGGACCAGCGGGTCGGGATTGCGCTCCGAGATGGCCGCGTTTATCAGGAGCAACTGGAGCTGTACGTGGACAAGTACCTGCTGCTCGCATCCGGCTCTGTCGGCCTCGACAAGTCGCTGGACTTCCTCATGGAGCTGCCGATTACGGCGGAGATCGCCGGCAGCGGGGACGCGTACAAGCTGCTCGAAGGCCAGACGCTGAAGGTGCGGGTGACCGGCACGCTGGACGACCCGAAGATCGACCGGGACATCATCGGGGAGAACTTGCGATCGCTCATTCAGGAGGCCGGACGCCGACTTCTGCTTGACCGGGCCGTGCAGGAGCTGACGCGCCGGCGCAGCGAGCATTGAGCGCGGGCGCGCGTTTGTGCTATATTCGCGTTATTGCTCGCCGCGGAGGCGCGGACCGCAACGGGATGGGAGGGGCGTATTCCTGTCCGTGTTTCCGGTGTCTTCTCTCCGTGTTCTCGGCGGCCTTCGTGGCGAAAGGCGGTCGTTCGGCGCGCCGGTAGCTCAGAGGATAGAGCAGCGGATTTCTAATCCGCCGGTCGGGGGTTCGAATCCCTCCCGGCGCGCCAGGTAGCCGATAGGTGTAAGTCCTTACCTACAATTATCCTGCGTTCTCCTATTGACACGGGGCAGTGCGACTATTAGTATCGATTGATAGCAAGAGCGTGATAGCAAGCCGGTGATTGGGGGGTTCCTGCGGGATGCCTATCGACATCTGGTGGTACGACGCTCGCGGCCAATGGTGTGTGGACGTGCCTTCCGCTCAGGGCCGGAGAAGGCTCTATCTAGGGCCCAATGAGGCGAAGGCCCGGGCAGAGCTCCATCGCTACATGGCCCGGTATTACGACGATCTCGGGGAAGACAAGGGTGATAGCAAACCCGTCCTGCGCCGCCCGGCCAGCAGCATCTCGCTGGTCGAGCTGGCGGTCCGCTTCCTGAAATGGAACGAGGCCAACAGAAGCCCTGGCACCGGGCGGAGCTACCGGGACGGCAGCAAGCACGTGACCCGGCGGCACAAGGACAAGCTCGCGGTCGAGCTTGCTCCCTCGGACATCGAGGAGCTTAAGGCCGGTATGGTCGAGCAGGGCTATGCCGCCCGCACGATCAACATCATGGTCACGGCGATCAAGCGCATGTATAACTGGGCCGTCCGACAGGGGCTCCTGAAGGAGAACCAACTGGCGGGCGTCGAGCACGTGAGCAAGCACGTCAATGCGCCGGAGCATCCGGCGAAGAAGCACCTGTCGCTCGAGCACGCGCTGGAATACATCGACCTCTGTCGGCAGTCCCCGCCCCTGGGCGACATCTGCGAGATGCTGCTGCTGACCGGCATGCGCATCGGGGAACTGATCCGGGTTACCTGGGGGGACGTGGACTTCAGTCAGAACCTGCTCAGGCTCGAACGGCACAAGACCAGCGGTTGGAACAACAGTCGCCCTCGTATGATCCCGCTCTGCGAGAGGGCAACGGAGATCCTGAAGGAACAGGCTCCTGAGGATCTGACGGATGACCAGCCCGTTTTCGTTGGCCAGGACGGGCAACCGTTCACCGTAGGCGCCTTGCACTGCCGACTACGCCGACTGCGCGAGAAGCACACGGTGCTGGAGGGCTTCAGCTTTCACAAGCTGCGCCACACTTGCGCGACCTACCTGGCACGGTTTGAGGTACCCGAGCGCGTGGCCCAGGCCATCCTGGGGCACAGCTCAACGCTGATGACTCGTTATTACACCGCCACCGACAAGGATGAGATGATCGAGGCCGTCGAGCGGCTGTCGCAGGCGACCGAAGAAGGCTGAAGGTGCTCATTGGCGGGGGCTTGTTGGGGACAACGGGACAGCTCTGGCCGTAAGACTCAGCGCCGGACGGGCAAGCGATGACCGACGTGACCCGCGAAACCGAGGCCAGTTATTCCCTTGGGCTTGCGATACCGCGCTCTTTTTCACCATCAGTGGGCATGGCTTGCGGCGGACACGCAGCACTCGGCAGACCTCGTTGCGGATCTGCGTTTGATGGCTCAACAATGCCGGGCTTTCTTCGAGGTGGGGCGAGCGGATGACGCTGCGCAACTGGTAGACCGGTGGGAAGAGGACTTCCTCGCAGTGGAGCATCTGGCCTGGTCCACAGCAAGCGATGTGCTAAAGGAGCAGGTAGGCCTGCCTGCGAACCAGCGTCTGACAGTGTCCGCTCTTCTGTCCAATGTCGGGCTCGCCGCCTTGGATCTTGCGGGGTGCCTCTGTGCTCCTACTCCCCATCCTTTCTCCTTCGGCAACGTCGTTGCCCGTCGGCTGGCTGAAGTCGTGCGTGATAAGCACTGTGGAGTTGAGTGGCTTACGGCCGTAAGGGAGGCCGCCGACGCTATTGCCGCAGAAGCACCTGAGGGCGAGGAAGGTGACGCGGGAAACAGGGATGAGACATCCAGGTTCGTCCGCAGGGCGTTGCTCAAACTCACGCGGTTGCTGAGGATACGTCCATACGTCCATGATCCCCAGCAGCCCTCGCCCCCGTGTGACTACGGGAGCCGTGATGGGCTACTGAGTCACGTGCTTCTCGAGAGCCATGTCGCCGGCCCCCTGGCGGACCTCTGCGAGAAGATGATCGAGATGGGCTTGACAGGAAGAACCGGGCTTCCGGTCTCCTTCAGTCTGGGCTTACATCTGTCCCTGCTACAACATCTCGGCGTGTTGCTCCCCAGACGCTTGCTGGAGTCCTCCGAAGTCCTCGGCAGATCTGTTTCGGCTACTGGTCCCCACTACCGCATATCCGCCGCAGACGTGCAGAGTGTCATCAGTCCCGTGCGGGACGAGGTGACGCGGCTTAACCTGGGGCAGTTTGTGCAGGACACCGTGACATGCAGAATGTCATCGGCGGAGACTCGTGACTCCAGCACAACCCTACGGTGTGTGGGCGGAGCAGTCCCCCATAAGAAGGGAGAAGAAGCATGAGTTCAGAGCGAAAGAAGGCCGGTTTGCCCCAAGGGCAACCGGAGGAAGAGGCCGAGGGGTTGCTGATGGAACTGGAGGAAGAACGCTAGCAGGCGGACAACAGGGCGACGGCGCTGCTCGAGAGCAGTCTCGGGCAGGACCTGATTGCACGTCACGTAGCCTTTGCCTCCAGCTACGGGGTCGTCGACGTTAACGAACCGATCGGCGACGCCGGCCAGCGGTCAGTAGTCGATTCGGCGATGGAGAGCTTTGACGTCCAGTTCGGGCTCTCGGCCGAAGAATCAGAGTCCCTGCGGGGGCTGGTTGAGGACAAGCTGGCCGCTTACCTGGACGGCGTGGAGCGCTGAACATAGGTGGCCTTGTTCAGCATCTGGGGCCGGGAGGGCAGCAGCTCCCCCGGGCCCCCTTTCTTTCTGAGAGGGAGGACACTGATCGCCATAGACAGCGACGAGGGCGTCCCCGTGCGCACAACGCCTACTTCGCTGAGATGCTGCCTGGCCCCCCAGGACGATGAGATCAACGTGCTGTGAGGCGCTGGACGCCGGTGTGTGAGTCCGGCGGGTCAGCGTGGCCGACCTCGCTATCGTGGGTCGCCAGTAAGGATGAAGGGCGCCCAGTAGTGGGGGTGGGCGAAAGGCCTCTGGTCTACACGCTCCCCCTTCTCGGCTTCGATGACTTCGCCCAGCCCACGTGCAGCGTCGGCCAGCAACGGCTCCCGAGCAGTCAGCTCTTCGAGGTCCCTGAGCGTCAGGTTGCGAAGCCAGGACTTCGCTTCCCTGAGCGCTGCCGACTTCCGCTGTCCGGCCAGCAGGTTGCCGTAGAAGCGACGCATCAGCAGTGCCGTCGAGATGTCCGACACGTTCCACAGGCTCATGACGATGGAGGGCGTCCCGGCGAAGAAGAAGGCCGTCGAAAGGCCTACAATCCCCTCGCCGCTCATCTGCTTGCCCAAGCCGGTCTGGCACGCTGAAAGCACCACCAGGTCGGCGTTCAGCTTCAGGTGCAAGACCTCGCGCATGTGGAGCAGGGCGTCGTAGTCGGGATCTGGTGGCACTCGGGCCAGCACGAGGGCCGAAAGCTCCGGCCTGTCCGCGTCGGCCAGGCCGTGCGTGGCCAGGTGGACGTACCTGCACCGGCCCAGTTCGCCGGAGGCATTGGCTTCGAACAGGGCCCGCTCTGTCGCGTCCGGACCAAGAAGGAGGATGGATTTGTCGGCACCGCCCAGGCTACCCACGAGTTCCGCCTCCAGGCGCGTGCCGACCAGTCGGCGTGGCGTAGCGGTTGGGTCGAAGCGGATGATCTGGCCTAAGGGCGATGCGGAGTCCAGGCCTTCTGTGCTGCTCCGCCAGGGCCATGCGGAGGCCAGGACCGGCGCCTCGGACTGCATCTCGGCCAGTTGCTCCTTGCTGAAGGGCGGATCGGCCAGTGCGAACAGCTCCCGCTCCCATTCCACGCCCTCCCGCTCGTCCCGCTGCCGGCAGAGGATGTCCAGCGTGGTCACCGAGGGCGCGTAGCTTATCTCGTAGCGTTCGGCCAGCCACGGCCACCCGGCCATGTCTTCGGAAGTGGGCTCCGAGGTCAGCAACATCTCGGCAGGGAGCATGGCCGCCCAGCCCTGAGCGATGACGACCAGTCTCTCGACGCCGGCCAGGTGAGGCTCCAGGGGCAAGAACCACTGGCGGTACAGCCCAGCAAGGTCTTCACGAGGCGGGGGCTCGTTGCCTCCGCCGTGCAAGCACGAAAGCACCCGCCGGATCGGGTCTGTATCCTCGGTCGCTTGCGCTGCATCGGGAAGCTGAACCCACTTCACTTCTCCCCGCCGGATCACGTACCCCCAGCGCCACTGCTCCAGCTCAATCCAGCCCACAATGGCGGTCGTCTGGTCGAGTACAGGCGTGCGAGCCGCGGCATCCGAAGTGATCCCGCGCGCCGTCTCCGCAGCCACAAACGCCTCATGGCCTTCGGCCAGCTCGGCCATCAAAGCATCGTAGTCCATCTCGGCGCGCTGGAGTTCGTAGCGAAGCTCATCGACGGGCAGGCCTTCGCTTGCGTGCTTCTCTATGGTCGCGCTCAGGGCGTTGATCCGCGCAAGCGCCGCCATCACACGCTCCCTGATCTGTTGTGGCAGCACAACGGCCGTCTGCGCCCTGGCCTCGGCCAGCAGTTCCCGTAACCCGAGTGCCCGGTCCTGTTCCAGGAGTTGGAGGGGATCTTCTTCCTTCCCCAGCTTCAGGGCGAGGGCCGGGAGCATGCTTCCGTAAGCGTGTTCCGCCTGGAATGAGGAGCGGGCGAGCGGGGCAGCGGCGGCCCGTCCCCGCGCTCGCAGGAAGACCTGGCGTGCCCGTTGTCCGCATTCCCAAGCCCCCTCGGCATTCCCGGTTTGCAGGTCGAAGCGCGCCAGGTTGCTGAGGGTTCGGGCCACGTAGGGATGATCGGGCCCCAGCATCTTCTCCCAGATGGCCAGCGCCCGCTTGAAGAACGGCTCGGCCTCGGCGTATCGGGCCTGGGCCCAGTAGAGCGCGGCCAGGTCGTTGAGGCTTATGGCCACGTCGGGGTGCTCAGGCCCCAGCGCCTTCTCCTCGATCGCGAGCGCTCGCTTGAAGAGCGGCTCAGCCTCCTCGTAGCGGCCCTGGGCTCTGTAGACGACGGCCAGGTTGCTGAGGCTCCCGGCCACGTCGGGATGTTCGGGTCCCAGCGCCTTCTCCCGGATGGCGAGGCACCGCCTATGGAGCGGCTCGGCCTCAGCGTATCTGCCCTGGAAGTAGCAGAGCACGGCCAGGTTGTTGAGGCCGGCGGCCACGGCGGGATGCTCGGGCCCCAGCGCTTTCTCCAGGATGGCCAGGGCGCGCTCATAGAGCGGCTCGGCCTCAGCGTATCTGCCCTGGAAGTAGTACAGCACGGCCAGGTTGTTGAGGCTGTCGGCCACGTCGGGATGCTCGGGCCCCAGGGCCGTCTCGCGGATGGATAGGGCGCGGCTGCAGAGCGGCTCGGCCTCAGCGTATCTGCCCTGGAAATAGCAGAGCAGAGCCAGGTTGCCCAGGCTGTCGGCCACGTCGGGATGCTCGGGCCCCAGCGCCGTCTCGCGGATGGATAGGGCGCGGCTACAGAGCGGCTCGGCCTCGGCATAGCGGCCCTGGACCCCGTAGAGCACGGCCAGGCTGTTCAGGCTCTGGGCCACGTCGGGATGCTCGGGCCCCAGCGCCTTCTCCCGGATGGATAGGGCGCGGCGGCATAGCGGCTCCGCATCGGCATGCCGGCCCTGCTTGGCGTACACCGCTGCGAGGCCGTTGAGGCTCCTAGCCGTCTGGCGATAGTCGGGTTCCAGCGCCTTCTCGTTGATCGCCAGAGAGCGCTTGAAGAGCGGCTCGGCCTCCTCGTAGCGGCCCTGGGTGTCGTAAATAACGGCCAGGTTGTTGAGGCTCCCGGCCACATCGGGATGCTCGGGCCCCAGCTCCTTCTCCCGGATGGCCAGAGCTCGCTTGAAGAGCGGCTCGGCCTCGACATAGCGGCCTTGGCCCTCGTAGGCCGCGGCTAGGCCGTTGAGGCTCTGAGCCGTGTCGGGGTGCTCAGGGCCCAGCTCCTTCTCCTGGATGGCCAGCACGCGCTGATACAGCGGCTCGGCCTCGGCGTAACGGTCCTGAGCGAGGTAGACACTGCCCAGGTTCTTGAGGCTCTGGACCACGTCGGGATGCTCGGGCCCCAGCTCCTTCTCGTTGATGGCCAGGGCACGCTCATAGAGCGGCTCAGCCTCGGTGTATCGGCCCGCCTCGTACAGCTTGATCGCCTCTGCGTTCACCCTGGCTGCCTGCTCTAGATCGGACTCCCCGGGCTCCTCCTGCGCCAGGATGACCCCAGCCCCGGGGCCGAGCACGATGCAGACCGCCAGCCAGAGAAGAAGCAGACGTACAAAAGCCCTTTCGCTCATATCTCCCCCCTATCACATCTCCAAGCGACGCTTCGTGCGCTCCTTCCATCCAATCGCCAGGCTCACGGCATGCCCCCCTCGTGCCGGAAGGCCACCGCCCTCACCACCTGCCACTCCTGTGGCACCTGCTTCGCCAGCTCCGTCAGGAAGCCCTTCTCGACGGTGACTGCCTTTGCGCCAAGCGGACGATCGCGGCCCACTTCCAGGAGGCGGCAGTTCGAGCCGTCAACCACATACAGGCCGTCTCCGTCCAGCGCGGGAGGCGGCCCAAGCGCAAACAGCTCCCCCACAAATGACTCAGGGTCCGGGAGCGGCTCCTCCCGTGCCAGCAGCAGGATGGTCTCGGTCCCACCCGGCGGGACGAGCGGGAGCCATTGGTCATCGCCCGCAGGCACCTGCACCTCGGTCACACGACCCGCGTCCACTCCGGGGGCCGGGTACAGGAGTTGGGCCTCCTGCGCGCTGACGGCGATGACGTAGGGGATCAGCGGCCGGTCCAGCTCGGCGTGGATCTGGATGCGATCGCCATCTCTGAGGGGCAACGCGTCCGGAGTCAGCACCTGATGCGAGCCGACTTGGCCCTTGCGCTGAAAGTGGATCTCCAGGCGTGCCTGCACGGGCTGCTCTTCTGGCCGACCGGCCGCGGCCAACAGCGCCGCCACGCCAATGGCGAGCAGGACCACGGCCGCCAGGGCCAACATGAGTGCTCCTCTGCTACGGAGCCGACGCAGCGTCACGGCCATCTCCCGCGCGCTCTGGTATCGCTTGCCGGGGTCTGGGTCGAGGGCGCAGTTCGCGATGCGGCTCAAGGCGCGGCGGAGAGCCGGCCCGCTAGCCTCGGCGATGGGCTTCACGTCTCCAGACATGGCAGCAGACAGTGGATTCTCCGCCCCGTGGTATGGACCTTCTTCGACGAGGAGGAGCTTCAGAATGGCGCCGAGCCCGAAGATGTCCACCCGGTGATCGGCCTCGGGGTCGCCGCGCGCTTGTTCGGGCGCAACGTAATCGGGCGTTCCCGACCTGCCCCGCCGCGGCTCCGGCTGGTATGGGGTCACCATGGAGGCCACCCCGAAATCCACGATCAGCAGCCGTCCATCGGGTGTCACGATCACGTTAGTGGGCTTTAGATCACGGTGCACGATCCCCCTGGAGTGCGCCGCATGGACCGCTTCGGCCAGCTGGACCATCCAGTCGAGGATCTCGCGCAGAGAAGGTGGATTGAGCCGGACGTGCTCGTGCAAGGGCAGGCCCTCGACGAGCTCGGTGGCAACGTAGGGGAAATCGCCGACTCGCCCGGCGTCGGCCACGCGAACGATGTTTGGGTGATCAAGCTCGACCAGTGCGCCGGCCTCGATGTCCAGCCAGGTCTCCGCTTCACGCTGGCCCAGGGGCCGATGGGCCACCTTCAGCGCAACGTGGCCGGCCGTGCCGATCTGGTCAAACGCCTGGAAGACCTCCGCCTGGCCTCCGCCGCCCAAATGCTTCTCGATGAGGAACTTCCCCCAACGCTGCCCGGGCACAGGAGAAGAAGCAGTGGACTCAGGGCCAGCATCCCTGGCCATAGGCTCGGTCGGCTTGTCGGCTTTCTCGAGCATTGGCGCGTCTCCTGAGGCCAAGGCCGGGAACGGCCCCCGATGTGGGTCGAGACGATGGGCTTGGGGTTCTCGATAGCGCCTTCGAGTGACATTGTACGCACGAGGCCGTGCATGTCAACGGGGACAGACAGGCCGGCTCTGGTCGCGTGAGGGCGGGATACCGAGAACGCAGGCTTTCTCGGTCAGGGCGGCTGCCCCGGATGTTGAGGCATGTGCCCAAGGCCGCGTACGAGCAGTTCGCATCAGGGTCCGAGGTGCACTGCGGCGACTTGGCCTCAGTCGTGGAGGCCGGGATTCGTCTGCCCGAAGCCGTCCGGACCGGCATGCTGGCTATGGTCAGGGCGATGGCGAACGGACCCCTCAGAGATGCGGCCGCCGGGCTCCCGTCCCGTTGATTGGGGAGGCCCGACGGAGTACCTTAACCTGGCATTCGGAGCCGGGATTCCCTTGTGGACAAGCGGCCTGGAGAGAGCGATGGCGGCATACCGGTGGCTTTGGACGGCGGCTGTGGCCTTCCTGATCTTCGGTGGAGAGCAAAGCATGTGCGAGGCACAACCTGACCGGCACGGGGATCTGGAGCCCTGGGCTTCCGACAGCGACCCCACTGACGTGCCCAGGCGGCACGTCGAGGAGACCAGCACCGGACGGCATGAATACACCGTCACGCAGGGCGGCACCATGGACGGCCGGAACTGCTGCTCACCCATGGGCGTCGGCATGAACGTCGAGGGCGCCCTGGAGCAGACCTGGGAGTCCAACCGCCTGGTGCGCATGGAGAACGTGGGCGACGCCGACATCGTCAATCCCTGGCTGTCCAACGGCCGGAACCTGTTCCGCACCGTGGACGAGATCGTCAATGCAGCGGTCGCGCCAGGCATGAACGACAGCGAGAAGGCCAAGGCCATCTGGTTCCAGGACTGCCGCTACCACTACCACTTCGTTGCCGACAACGAAGACGCGGACCCTGTGAAGGTATTCAATGTCTACGGCTGCTATCTTTGCGGTGCCAATGGCACCCACCTGGCCGGGCTGTGGCGCCATGCCGGCCTCAAGGTCAGCCCCTCAGCCGGGACCATAGGGCACACGACGTCGCGGGTCTTCTTCGACGGTCGCTGGCACTATCTGGACGGCGACCAGCACAGCCTCTTTCTGCTGCGCGACAACGAGACCGTGGCCGATGATCAGGACCTCGTACGCGACCACGACCTGGTCAAGCGCGCGCATACCATGGGCATACTCCTGGGCGATTACCGTCGCCTGGACGAGTCCTTTGCCGCCTGTTTCGCGCACGAGGGCGAGGTCAGCGGCGAGCGCAACTGCCATCAGGGGACAACCATGAACATGACCCTCAGGCCGGGCGAAGCCCTTGTCTGGCGCTGGGGACACCTCTCCCCGCCCAAGTTCCGCGGCAGAGAGAAGGCCAACTACCCGGACACGATCTGCAACGGCCTTTGGGAGTACCGCCCAGATCTGTCCGGTGATTTGTGGAGGAACGGAGCGGCCAGCGTGGAGAATGTCAAGTCCGGGCCGGACGGCTTGTCCGCCGAAGAGGGCAGGGATGGGGCGATCATCTGGGCCGTGGAATGTCCGTACGTGCTTGTCGGCGGCAGGCTGGAGAAAGAGGACAGCGGCGCGCAGTTCGCGCTCTCATTTGACGGCAACTCATGGCAGAACGTGGACGGCACGAGCCTGGACAGTTTCTTTCCGCCCACAGAGCAATCCCCGCGCTACAGCTACCGGCTTCGCTGCCAGTTGTCAGGTGCGGCCCGGCTGAAGCGTCTGGCCATCATCAATGACCTGCAGATGGCGCCTCTGGTGCTGCCGGGCATGGCCGTGGGTGAGAACGCGTTCACGTACACGGACGAGACCAAGGGCGAACGCTCCGTGCGCATCACGCATGAGTGGGTCGAGCGCTCCTCCTCGGCGCCGCCCGAGGCGGCCCCGTCCCCCCTCTTCCCTGCCGACGGCGGGGAAACGGACGGCACGGACATCGTGTTCGAGTGGACGCCGCCGGCCGATCCGGACGGCGACGGGATCGCCGACTACCACTTCGAGCTTTCCGACCGGCCTGACATTCGGTGGCCTCTGTCCACCAACTTCTACCGGCTCATTTCCCGCACCAGGGATAAGGGGAAGGCGCAGTACACGCTGCCCCATGTAGGGCTGCTGACGCCGGACAGGACGTACTACTGGCATGTGCGTGCCAAGGATGAGAAGGGCGTGTGGGGGCCGTGGAGCAGGACGTGGAGCTTCACGGCTCGCGGACCAGCCCATCCGCTGGACGTAACCGTGGACTATGACACGAACAAGCGCCACGGCATCCTCCAGTGGAAGCCCAACCCGGTGGGCCGGCGTCCGGTCAGCTACCGCGTCTACGGAAGCGACGAGAAGGGCTTCTCGGTCAGTGACGAGCCGTACGAGGTGGCGGTGGGTGCAAGCAAGGAACTCACGTCGCCTTTCCCTGCCAACTTCATCACCGAGACCACAGCGACCCAGCTTGCTGTTCTGGGTGGGGAGGTCGACTTGCCTGCGGCCAACAAGACCTACTACCGGGTGGTGGCGGTTGACAGCAAAGGCAAACTGAGCGGACCGTCGGACTATGCCGCTGCGCCGCGTCCCCTCATCTACAGCAGACCCGTGGCCAAGGCCCGGGTGGGCGAAGGGTACCGCTATCGGGTCTGCGCCACACGATCCCTCGGCGACTTGAGGAATCGTGTGGTGAACGGCAATCTGACCAGCAGCTTCTGGGACATAGAACACCCGGTCTACGTGCTGGAGCAGAGACCCAAGTGGCTCAGGATAGATGAGCCCACGGGACTGCTGTCCGGCACGCCCGATGCGCCGGGAACGGCTGACGTTGTCGTCACTGTCACCATCGACCGCGAGGTACGCGAACTGGACCAGGGCCTGGCCGGTTGGGGACAGGAATCAGTCGTTGGCACGAGCATAGAGCGGGTAGGCAGCGACACGCAGCGGTTCACCATAGAGGTGGGCAAGTAGAAGCGCGGGGAGAACGTGGATTGGCACCCCGGAGCGGCTCGGGGTCCTCGCTTCTTCTGAACGATACCTGAGTTGACAGTGTGCCTCGCGGGGCTAGTTCTTCCAGAGGGCAGTTTCCGAACTCTGTGCCGCCGCTCACGCTGCCTCGGACGGGATTGTAGAGCACTCCGTTTTGTGCGAACGCCCTGGCCAGGGCTTGCCCCGCAGACCCCGGACTCACCAGTTGAAGGAGCGATACGGGTCGTCGGACTCCTCTGGTCGGTCAAGGTAGAATCTTTCGAGCCAGCGCCCCTCGGTCTCGCCCGCTCTTGCCTGCTTACCACCAGCCGACTCGCCCGCCGCTCAACGCGCCGACAATCGTCTTCACTGCCGTGAGCGACGAATCAGCCAATATGAAGGCGATGAAGAAGACCCGAGTCTGGCGGATCGCCTTGCCGCCAGCGAACTTCATGAGGCATAGCTTGATCAGCCATCCGAGCAGGAAGGGCAACCACATTCGGTCGGCCGACCAGTTCCCGATTGCCAGGAGGCCGACGGAATGGATGGGCCACCAGTAGAAACGAGTCCGCATGAACATGGCAAAGCCTGTGAGCGCGACCCCCAATGCGAATGGCCCCCATTGAGGCTGCGCAGCCTGGAACGGACGCTCGATGATCTGATGGGCCATCTGAAAGATGTTCTGAGGATTGCTGACATTGCCCCAGCGGTCCTGGAAGTTCAGGACGCCCCTTGCGTAGGCCTCCCCGAGAAACGTCCAGGAGCAGACAACCAGGGCGACCGCCGTCGCCACGACCATCGCCGGCAGCAGCAGCCTGCGTCCTTTCTTGAAGACCTCGCCGATCCTGAAGCAGTGCATGGCGGCTGGCGCGAGCGATACGTTGTGCATCATGATCCCGTGCTGCATGTAGGCGACAACTGCCCCAAGGGGCCTGAGCGCGTAGCCCAGGCTCAGGCTGTGCAGAACGCCAGGCGGGCTCCACAGCAGCCATGTCCAGTAGAGGCCGCTCTGGGAGACTATCCGGGCATGCACGAACTGGACGCACATCAGGATGAGAACCAGAGCGCCGGCCGCCCATATGCTCTGGCTGTAGTAGGCGGTCCACGCGAAGACCCCGAGGCAACAGATGACCAGACCCCAGAAGGCCAGGCGGAAGGACACCGGCTCCTCAGAGTCGTCCACCCCGCTGTCGGCGCCGAACGCCTTCCTTGCGACGTCCGCCAGATGGCGCCGGGTCATGTAGAGTGCTCCCACCGTGAACACCATGTAGGAGCCCGCCATCTGCCACGTCATCAGGTCGCTCCAACTGCCGCCGTAGTGGAGAGGCGAACCCAACCATGCCGCTGTCTGCAGTTCCACGCGACCGAACAGGTAGAAGAACCAGACACTCAGCGACACATCGGCAGGCACCAGGTAAGCCAGCCCGATGACGGGCCACCACAGCTCCAGGTTCGCCATGTATGTCTCCCGAAGTGGTGTGTCCTGGAGGACGTCGGCAAACGGAATGGCTATGTCCCAGGCTTGCCCCCCTCCCAGGAACACCGGCATGGCGCGCAGCAGTCGGAACGCAGTAGCGCCGGCAAAGCCCACTATGAACGGCTTGCTGTAACAGACTGATGGCAGCAGTCTGCTCTGGCCGCTTCCTTCGGTGAATTCCAGCGGCAGCCGCGCCAACGGGAACAGCAGGTGCTCCCGGTCCACCCACTGCTTTCGCAGGATGGCGCACATGAAGAATATGGCAAGGTAGAAGAACGTGAGCAGGATCAGCCACCGGCTCATCGGCACGAGCCATCTGCGCCATGGCACGCGGGCTTCCTCGCCTCCCCCTTCATAGAACTGCCGTGCTGCGAAAGACTTCGGGTCCTTGCTCAACAACAGCGTCTCCGGTGCAGCTGCCAGTGACGTATCTCGCCAGACTGCGTCGCCCCGACTTGCGAAGTAGGGTGGGCCGCCCAAGGCAGGCAACCAGAGACGGAACAGCCCTGTGGTGGGAAACACGGCGGCGATGATGAGCATGCACCAGATGAGCATCAGCTCCGCCTGTTTCAGACCGGCACTGCGGCGGACCAGCTTTATGAGAACGTTGACAACCAGCGTCAGCACGACCAGCAGGAACGCTGTGGCGGGTGAGAAGTGCCCCTCGGTCGTCCAGCCGTAGCCCCGGCTTATGCCGGCCCAGATGTCCGCCCAGCACATGAAGATGGCAACAGCCAGGCCAAGGAAGAATGCACGCCAGGTCATCTGTGGCCGCCGCTTCGCACAAGGGGAGCTTGGGGCCGGTGCGAGCAGGCAGGATAGCGCCTCGGTGAGCAGGTGTCAAAGAAGGCCGGTCTGCCGGCAGCGGCCGGGCGCCGCCTGTTTCCTGCATGCCGGAGGCCCCAAGGCTACAGATTCTCGTTTGCAGGCCGGAGCAAACATGGACACGATGACAGCCTTCGTCGGGGGGAGTCTCGTCTTTCTGGCCCTTACGTTTCGATCATGTTCTTCGACGGGAACGGCCCTGCTGGCTCCAAGAAGCCGTGGTGTTGGGGTGGACACCCCTTCAACGTGAACAACAACATCAACGGCATTGACGGCGATCCGAATAGGACCGGCCGAGGCACGGACTTCGACTCCCGGCGCGTCCCCGCGGTGACCCCGCTCCAGGAAGCCTTGCTGAACCTCGACGAGCCGTACCATCCGCCGGCATTCCCAGCTCCGGGGCCTGAGGAACCGGAAGGAGACGCTCCGCCACACGTTCGCCAGCCAGCTTGCGATGAGGGGAGTGAGCATCTACAAAGTCTCCCAGTGGCTCGGGCACAAGAGCTTGGATACCACCATGATCTACGCCCACCTGGCCCCCCAGGACGACGAGATCAACGTGCTGTGAGATGCCGGGCAATTGACCGGGACAGACACACGCCATACACTCAGGCCATGAGGGCCCCCTGAGCGGAGGACCTTGGTGTCTGGCGCGGCTCTTGCCAGGTGAGGAGTCTTTGCCGACTGGCGGTCAGCTGGGAGGTTACGGACATGGAGTTGCCCGAAGGGGTGAAGGCTGTCTGGGACGTGGATAGGGCTTACCGGGAAGCCACCAGCACGCGGGAACGCATATGCATTAACGGCCTGTGGCGCTTTCAGCCGGCCACCAGCGCCGACGAGCCGTTGCCAGGCCCCGACAGCGAGTGGGGCTACTTCAAGGTGCCGGGGGCGTGGCCGCTGGAACCGGGAAGGAAAGAGAATGGGCGGAGCCAGCGCCTCTTCGGCCCCGAAGGTTGGGAGGAGAAGCTCACCGACGTTCAGATGGCCTGGTACTGCCGTGAGATCACGGTGCCGGCCGAATGGAAGGGGCGTCGCATCGCGCTGTGGGCGGCGTGGGTGAACTCTCGCGCCAAGGTGTTCGTTGACGGCAGGGCAGCCGGCGAGATTCAGTTCCCCGGCGGCGAGATCGACCTGACCAGAACATGCAGGCCCGGCGCGACCCACCAACTGGCCATCCTGGCAATCGCGCAGCTCCTCACGCCCCAAGGCACCTATCTGCCATATGACGAAGCGACGCCGGAGACGCGGATGCTCCGACGCGGCCTGTGCGGCGATGTCTTCCTCACCGGCATGCCACGGGGCGCCCGCATCACGGACGTGAGGGTGGACACGTCCGTGCGCCAGTGGGCCGTGACGTTCACCGCCACCCTGGACGGTCTGAAGGAGGCGGCAAGCTACGTGCTGCACGCCAGCGTTCTGGAGGACGGGGAGGAAGCGCTGACGGCACAAAGCGAGCCGTTCTCGACGGAAGACCTGGAGAAGGGGCGGCTGGCGTTCAGCAAGGAATGGAGAACGCCGAAGCTTTGGGACACGGACACCCCCAGGAACCAGTACGAGGCAGTCGTTGAGCTGCTGGAGGGCGGCTCGACGCAGGATGTGTACCACGCCGTGCGCTTCGGCTTCCGCGAGTTCTGGATCGAGGGGCGGGACTTCATTCTCAACGGCAGCCGCGTGCACCTGCGAGCCGCTCCGCTTAACTCCGCCCAGATCAACACGGCGACGGCCAGCTATGAAGGCGCGTGCGAGACAATCCGCCGTCTCAAGTGGTGGGGCTACGATGCTGCTTATACGCACAACTACGACTGTCGGCCAGGTTCCCACATCGCCTTCGAGGAAATACTGCGGGCCGCCGACGACGTTGGGATGATCCTCAGCTTCTCGCTGCCACACATGAGGGATTACGACTGGTCCGGCGAGCAGCCGGAGAAGAGGTCCGGCTACGAGCGCCACCTCGAGTGGTACGTGAAGTGCGCGCAGAACCACCCCAGCGTGGTCATGTACAGCCAGAACCACAACTCCCTGGCGTACGCGGACGACGAGAACCCCCAGCGGATTCCCCTCGTGCTCGACTGCATCTTCCCGGGCAACATGGGCGAGCGGCTCCGCGAAGTCTACGGCCGCGAGCGCATCCTCAGGCAGTTCGACAAGGTGCGGCCGCAGTACAACCACTCCGGCCACAGCCGCGAGATGTACACGATGAACTGCTACCTGAACTGGGTGCCGGCTCAGGAACGTTCCGAGTGGTTCTCGCGCTGGGCCGAGTACGGAGCGCGGCCGCTCTACCTGGTCGAGTACGGCGAGCCCTACGAGGCCAGCTTCCTGAACTTGCGCGGGCCGTGGAGCCGGGTTAGGTCGAAGGACCTCTTCCAGTATCAATACACCGAATGGGGCGCGGCTACCCGGGGCGATGCCGCCTTCGACCTGCACGAGTTCGAGAAGGTCTGCCTCCGCTGGGAAGCCGACCGGTTCCGCCGCAAGGATCCGTTCAACATCGGCGACTGTCCCATGAAAGAAGGCCTTCACCTGAACGTGCCGAACTTGCGCGGCGTGCAGGCTGAGTTCATCTGCGGGACCTGGCCGTACATCCGTACGCTCGGCCTGAGCGGCTTCAACATCTGGCGTGAGCTCTACCTCTGCTTCCTGCGCAAGGGCGCCAAGACCGGACGAACCGAGCTGGAAGCAGACTGGGACAACCTGCAGCGCCCCGGCTTCAGCCCGGACTTCTACGAACCGTCGCCCGCCGACTCGATGCCCTATTCCATCGGCACGAAGATCGAGGACTGGGAGCCGAACGTCCGCGGCGCAGCATTCCGCCGCTACAACCAGCCCCTGCTCGCTTACATCGCCGGCAAGCCCGAACGCTTCACCGGCCGCGGCCACAACTATGCGTCCGGCGCTGTCATCGAGAAGCAGGTGATCGTCATCAACGACTCCCGGCGCACCGTCGAGTGCACCTGCGAGTGGTCCGTCAACCTGCGCAGCCATCCGGGCGGCGTCAGTACTGTGCGCGTGACGGCCGGCGAGAACGAGCGTATCCTCGTCCGGTTCAGGCTGCCCAGAGCGCGGGTGAACCGGACCTACAGGTTGCGTCTGAAGGCCACCTTCAGCACGGGCGAGGTGCAGGAGGACGAGTTCAGCCTGCACGTGCTGCCGGCGCGCGCGGCGGCTGAGGTGAAGGGCACGATCGGCCTCTACGACCCTCACGGCCAGACGGCCAAGTTGCTCGACGAGCTCGGCGTCGCCTTCGACACCGTGCAGGCGGACGCCGACTTGAGTGGCTATGGGTTGCTGGTCATCGGCAAGAGGGCGCTCACGGTCGACGGTGCGGCGCCCGACCTGTCGAGAGTCCCCGATGGACTGAAGGTCGTCATCTTCGAGCAGACCTCGGCGGTCCTGGAGCAGCGGCTCGGCTTCCGGGTGCAGGAGTGGGGCCTGCGCCGCGTCTTCGCCCGGGCGCCCGGGCACCCAATCCTGGCGGGCCTATCAGATGACCATCTGCGGGACTGGCACGGCGAAGCGACGTTGGTGCCGCCGTCGCTGCCGCTGGGGGACTATTACTCCTACCCGATGGTGAAATGGTGTGGTTTCGACAGCCCAAGGGCTGGGCGGTGCGGCAGTTACGGGAACGTCTCGTCCGTGATGATCGAGAAGCCGGCGGCCGGCGACTTCCTGCCCCTCGTGGACGGCGGCTTCCACCTCCAGTACAGCCCCCTGATGCTCTACCGCGAGGGCAAGGGCATGGTGCTGTTCTGCCAGATGGACGTGACGGGACGCACGGACGAGGAACCTGCCGCCTCGCGGCTGGTCGCCAACATCATGGAGTTCGTTGGCAGTTGGTCGGCGCCTGTAGAGCGCCGCGCGGTCTACGGAGGGGAGGCAGCCGGGCTCGAGCACCTGAAGGCAGCCGGAGTGGCGGTCACGGCGTATGCAGGGGAGCCGCTGGCTGACGAGCACGTGCTCGTGCTGGGCCCGGGCGCTGGGCGAGACCTGTCGGGCCACACCGATCAGCTCAGACGGTGGGTCGAACGCGGCGGACGGGTCGTCGCGCTGGCTCTGTCCCAGGAAGAGGCGCAGGCTGTGCTGGGCCTTCCGGTCCAGATGCAGGTGCAGGAGCACATCTCGTGCCGCTACGCGCCCCTCGGCCCGGGCACGGCGCTCACGGGCGTGGGCTGCGGCGAGTTCATGATCCGCGACCCGCGCAACGTGCCGCTGGTGGTCGGAGGCGCGCAGCCCCTGGGCGACGGCGTCGTGGCGTTGGCCGAGGGGGGCAACGTCGTGTTCTGCCAGCTTGCGCCCTGGCATTTCGACTACAAGGAGTTCTACAACACCAAGGGAGCGTTCCGGCATTTGAGCTTCGCCCTCAGCCGCATGCTGGGCAACATGGGTGTGCGGCTTGAGGCGCCGCTGCTGAGGCACTTCGCGACGGCACCGGCCGAGGGCGACAGGCGGTGGCTGGACGGGCTGTACCTGGAGGAACCCGTGCTGGACGACGACGATCCCTACCGCTTCTTCCGCTGGTGAGGACTGGTGTGCGATGAGAGGAGGCGAGACGCGCTCATGAACGAATCGGGACTGCTGCAACGTTACAGAGCGGTCCGGCTGCCAGACGTCTCCGATGCACTGGACTGCCTGGGCTTTGTCGACCGCTACATCATGTCGCCGCAGATGCGGCCCATGTGGGAAGGCGCCAAGTTCGTGGGCATCGCGCACACAGTCAAGCTCCTTCCGTCTGCGCGCGTTCTCTCCGCAATGCCTTATGAGGACTACAAGCAGAAGGGCGGCGAGCTGACCGACGGCTGCTACGGTTTCGTCGGGAACGCCAAGCAGGACGAGGCGGTGGTGGTCGACGCCGAGGGGATCAGCGCCGGGCTGTTCGGCTCTGACGTGGTGATGTCGCTCATGCAGAAGGGCGTGGTGGGCATGGTGATAGACGGTGGCTGCCGCGACGCGCGTGAGGTGCGGCTGGAGCGGGCACCGGTCTTCGCCACGGTCCGCACGTGCGCGCACGTGATTGGGCGGTTGGCCTTCGGCTCCGAGAACGAGCCGATCCATTGCGCAGGCGTGTCCGTTACGCCGGGTGACATTGTGCTGGGCGATGAGGACGGCGTGCTGGTGGTTCCCCGCGCGCTGGCTGCGAAGGCGCTCGAGATCGCCGAAGACATCCTCCGGACGGACAAGCAGTCTCGTCGCAGCAAGTATGAGGCGCTGGGCCTCGATTTTGACGAGAGCGTGCTCTGAGGTGCCCGTCGGTTGGCGAACCCGGTCGGGCCGACGGCAACGCCGACGGTGCTTCCGCCATTGGCTGTTGTCTGCTTGCTCCAAACCGGTTTCCATGCTACGAGTTGCACCTCATCTTGGCAATACCTGAAACCGCCAGAGGCGTCAGATACCGCGGAGGCCGACCGCCGCACTCCTCGCTGAACTCCACCACAAACGCTTGCGCCGACGGCAGCATGTTCGACGTGCCCAGGGCAGGGGCTGTGTTGCCTGAGCTGGTGCTGGACGAAGGTGGGCGCGTCAATGCCCGCCGCTGTGCGGGCACCAATTGACTCGACGCGATTGGCGGCTACAATGGTCACATCCCGGCTTCCGTCGGCTGGGCCAGCCAGGAACGGTTGACGAGAGGCTGGCCTGACGACAGGCATCGGAGCGAGGGATCGGTCATCGTGACGGTCACGTAGGAGACACTGTAAGGGAGTCTGCGCATGAGATCGCTGAGGATCAGCCCTAACGGCCGGTACTTCGTGGACGAGGCCAAAGAGCCAGCCTTCTGGCTGGGGGATACGCAATGGCAGCTCTTCCGGGACTTCACGGCTGAGGACGCTGCCGCCGTCCTGAAGCGGCGCAAGGCGCAGGGGTTCAGCGCCGTCCAGATCATGATCACGGGGGAGGGCGACGGCACCAGACCGGACCTGAACGGTGAGACGCCTTGGGTAGGCAACGACCCGGCCACGCCCAACGACGCCTACTTCCGCTGCGCGGACGCCGTCGTGGAGGCGGCCGGCCGGGTCGGCACGGTCCTGGTGCTGGGCGTCTACCACAAGACGCAATTGAAGACGCTCCCGATCGAGAAGGCCCGCGCCTATGCACGGTGGGTCGCCCGACGCTGGCCGGATGCGCCGCACGTCATCTGGACTGCCTACCCGGAAGCCAGGCACGATTACGTGCCCATCCTGCGCGAACTGGTGGCGGGGCTGAAGGAGGGCGAGGACCAGCCGCACCTCATCACGATCCATTGCGACCCTTCTCCCGCGTCCTCCAGCTTCCTTCACGAGGAAGACTGGCTGGACTTCAATATGATCCAGACCTGGCACGAGCTGCCCGTGAACGTGCCGATGGTGCGCGCCGACTACTCCCGCGAGCCGGCCAAGCCGGTCGTGATGGCCGAAGGCGGCTATGAGGCCGCCCCGCATACCGGCCTTCCCTGGACCCCGCTCAACTGCCGCAAGCAGGCGTGGTGGTCCTACCTGAGCGGCGGGCACCATAGCTACGGCCACCATGGCAACTGGACGGCGCCGGCGACGTGGCGCGACTGGATCGAATCGCCGGGCGCACTGCAGATGGGCATCTGCCGGCAAGTACTGGAGTCACTTCCGAAGTGGTGGAACCTGGTGCCCGACCAGAGCTTGTTCATCACCGGCGAAGGTGAGGGCGAGCAGCAGAGCGTCTCGGCACGGTCGGCGTCCGGAGACTGGGCGCTCATCTACCTGGCGAGGGCCTGCCGCGTTGTGGTCAGCTCTGCGTTTGCGGCACTGCCGGCGCAATGGGTGGACCCGACAACCGGTGAGCGCACCACAGCCAGGCTGCACGGGCAGTCAGTCACAACACCGCATGGCTGGGAGGACGCGGTGCTGCTGCTCAAGCGCTAGCGTCAGGGATGGAGCTTAGTGCTGCCGTTTCTCCCGTTCGGTGCAGGCTTGGGCGCGGCAGCCATCCAAGCTGAAGCCGCGCTCCCCCGGGGAGGGACCTGACTGACAGCAAACAAGGGGGGCGTTCTCTGCCCGACGTTCTCCCCCGTAGTGCAGCTCGTGCTGGGCTCGTCGTCCTCTGCCTCCCCGAGAAGGTGCCTATCCTTTCTTGAGCTCAGCAAGCGCCCATTGGAAGTCCCTGCTGGCGGGTCCCTCTTCATGTGGCTCTGAGGAGCGGGGGGCCACCGGCCGCGGGTACCCACGTAGCTGTCCCCGCCCCTACCCCTGTCAATAACACAGTTCGCCAGCCGTCCCGCGCCGCTTCGCCGGGCTCAAACGTTTCCCTCCGCAGCTTCCTTCAGGATCGCGATGTCGAGTGCCTGATTGGCCACCAGTTTTCTGAGCTGAGCGTTCTCCTTCCCGAGGTCTTTCAGGCGCAGCGCCTGGCTGACCCGCATCCCGCCGTCCTCCTTGCGCCAGCGGTAGTAAGCCTGATCCGTCATGCTCGGGTTCGGGGCAGGCCCGCGTTACGTACCTCTATGGGGTCCCCCCAATGAGTAGAGGTATCCCAGCAGGCACATCTTGCCGCGCATTGTCTGTTGTGGCGTGAACTCGTTGTTGGCAAAGCAGTAGCGGGCGCGCCAGAGCGCTTCCGCGTGGGGCCACTGGTCCCAGGTGGGGTAGCCCTTGCTGGCGTACCACTGCGGATCGGCCATGTAGCCCCTGCCCCAAGCGTCCGCGTTCATGTAGGGCGTGTGGCCGGGGTGCACGCCCGGAACGCCGTCGTTGCGTCCGGAGGTGTAAATGTCTTCCGCGCAACGACTGCCCAAGCCGGTCATGTGGACCATGTTCAGCGGGTTGCGACCCAGGCCGTAGTCGGCTTCCAGGAGCAT
This sequence comes from uncultured candidatus Brocadiaceae bacterium, assembly GCA_964521715.1. Classification (GTDB taxonomy): domain Bacteria; phylum Planctomycetota; class Brocadiia; order SM23-32; family SM23-32; genus DAOVRD01. Next base: position 41,632 of record CAZFSS010000020.1, read on the forward strand.
GGCCTTCAGCAGCATCTCCTGCTCAGCGGCGTCGGTTGACGCGGCGTGCGCAATGCAGAGCGGGTGCACCATCTGCGTGGCCTGGAACCAGCCGTACGCGGTGTCACTGCTGCGGCGAGACGGACGCTGGTTGGAAGGCGTGACGTTCTTCTGCATGGCCTCGTGCGTCATCGAGGCCTTCATGTTCTGGACCAGATCGGGATAGTGAATGGGCTGCCAGCCGTTCTTGGCGCACATCAGGTACGCGGCCGTGCCCCAGTACTGGCAGTGCGATCTGGGGCTGTCGAGCTCTGACGTTGGTCCGCTGACGACGGTTTCCTTGGCCATCGCATCTTCATAGGACCGGTCGCCGGTGATGTTGTAGAGGAACGCCGCGGCCATCATTTTCAGATCGCGGCCGCGGGTGCGGCCGTTGCCGATGCCGAACGCGAAATCGAGCTCCTCGTCATTGGCGATCTTCCAGGCCTCGAAGGCCGCATCCTTGTACTGGTTCATCAGATCGGGTCTGCCGGCAATCCGGAAGCAGTCGGCCATCATGGCGCAGTTGGCCGCGTTGACCCATGCCATGTACGGGTGTGCGCCGGCCTGATACATCGTCAGATAGTCCCTGCCGGGGTTATTCAGCCCGAAGCAGTAGCCGCCGTTGCCATCGCGCAGGCGCAGCCAGAAGTCCGCCTCATAGCGTGCCTCATCGATGATGTCGGGGATGCCGTTGCCGCTTTCGGCGATGTCCAGATCGTCATCGCCGATCTTCCCGTTGCTCAGGAAGTAGGGCAGAAGCATGTCCCAGATGATCGAGACGTGGCCGGCATGGCGGTCCCAGTCGGCGGCGTCGGAGTGTCCGCCCCATGCGTTGGGGTTGGTCGGCTCGCCAGGTTCCTTGTACTTGGCCCATTCGTCTTTTCGGTCCCACACATCGCCGCGCATATTCCGCCAGTCTGGATGCCAGGGGCCGAAGGTCGTCCGGTAGACCTTGAAACCCGGCGGATCCACGTCGGGGATGAATCGCGGCTGACGCGGCGGCGGATTGTAGTTCCTGTCCATGCCAATGCGCATGTAGAAAAAGCCGCGAACCGAGGTCTTGAACGGCTCGTAGTACACGTCCCGGCTGATCACGAACTCCGGGCTGCACCCAATCCCGTCAACCGCCAGGCGGAACTTGCCCGTCCCGGTAAACGAAGAGAAGTCGCAGGTCCAGACATCCGACTTGGTCAGGTTCCAGTCGCCAAAGTCCGCGCCCTGGGGCTTCCAGAACGACACCTGGCCGACTTCGTGCTGCTGCTGGGAATCAACGTTATAGAGGATGACCTTGCGGCCGACATAGCTGGAGTAATCGCGGGCCCCGCCGTCGCCCAGCCACATGTACAGATCGGCCGACTTCACGGCGGTATGCTCGGGGTTGTAGCCGATGATGTTGACGTGGATCGCCTCGGAGACGCTGTTGAAGATGTCAAAGCTGAAATCGGCGGATGCGGCGCTGCTGTTGGTCTGGGGCGCTATAGTCAGCGTGTAGTTCTTGCCGTGCTGGAGCTTGTGGGGCAGCTTGAGGAAGATCGTGTGCTCGAGGGTGTAGTTGGCTTCCGGCCATGTGTTGTCGGTGCCGTTGACCTTGCTCCTGCGGTACACACTGGTCGGCTGTGTGGGCGCGGCGTAGTTCTGGTCATCCTGTGAGCTGATGGTGTAACTGCCGGGTTCGACGGCTTTGGTGGTATCGAGTGCCGGCTCGTAGCGTTTGACGACGTCGCCGCCGGGGTTCTCGTGGCCCCCGAACGCGCCCGGCCCCTCGCCATCGTCTCTGTACTCGACTTCGCCGTCGAGCCAGTGGACCATTACATGCTGTTCATCGACGGTTCGAACATTGACAAGCTCGGCGCCGGAGGCCGATGCGCAAACGCTTGCGATCAGTAGCAAAGCCGCGACCCCCTTTGTGCTCTTTCGTGAATGCATGGCCGGAATCTCCTCTGTGCGGATCTGCGTGTCGTGAGCTGTGCTCTGCTGCATATCCCTCTTTCCCGATGTCGTGCAGTATCCTGTGACATGCCCCCCGGGAACGAGTTCCGCGCTCCGTACCCGAAGCTGGTCCATGCGCCGGTTGCCTCCGAGCGGGACGACGGGGCGGCGGAAGCGTTGCCCTGAGAGGACGCCGGGTCGCGGACCGGGCCCGCAATCCATCCGGCCGCGCGGCGGCTACGTTGAAGGCGTTGCGGCCCGGGCGTCACCGGCGATCTCCTCCGCCAGCCTCCAGCAGTTGAGCAAGCCCCTGGGCACATGGAAGAACCCCTTCCATTTGCCGCCTTTCAGGTCGTGCGTGCGGTTGCCGCGCCGATCGAAGTAGCCGAACCACTCGCCGTACTCGTGGTCAGGGAAGGTGCGCCACGTATAGTCGTGGACGCGCTGGAACCACTCTGCGAACTCCGCACGGCCGGTTTGCCGGTAGGCCAGCAACAGGGCATTCAGCGCTTCCACGTGCGGCCACCAGAGCTTCATGGACCACTCCAATGGCTCCGGCGGCCGGCCCCCGAAGTCCAGGAAGTAGAACAGCCCGCCGAACTCCCGGTCCCAGCCGCGCTCCAGCATCCAGAGCAGCGCTTCGGCCGCCAGTTCAGCCGTCTCCCGGTCGCCGTCCGCCCGGGCAGCGTCCAGCACAAACGCCATGCTTTCGATCCCGTGGCCGGGGTTCAGCAGGCGGCCCTCGGGCGAATCGGGCCGGGAACCGTCATCCCATACGTTCTCGAATACCGCTCGCCGTGCCGGGTCGCGGTGCAGGCGCATGATCCGCTCCAGGGCCTCCCGGCCGAGGGCGTCGATCCTGTCGGACGGCGCGATGGCGCTGAGCTGCCGGGCGACGTTCAGCATGATCATGGGGAACGCGTGGTCGCTCGGGACGTCGGGCCGGGAGATGACCTTGTTGTACTGGCCCTTGGGGTTGTCGCGCCGGGCCACGATGCGCCGGAAGGTCTCCAGAGCCACGTCCAGCGGCCACGACTCGCCCGACGCGACCGCGTACTCGCTGAGCCCCATGACCGCGAAGAAGTCGCTGAAGACGTTATAGGCGACCTTCTTCGGGCGGCCTCCGCGGTCGACCAAGAAGTACCAGTCGCCGTCCGCATTCCGGCCCCATTGCCGCAGGAAGTCCGCGCCGAGCCTGGCCGCCTCCAGCCATTCCTCGCGCCGCTCGACGGCGTTGTAGAGCCGCGAGAAAGTCCACACCTCGCGCCCCTGCATCCACATCATCTTGTCCGTGCACCAGATGCTGCCGTCGCGGTCCAGGTGATGCAGGTACCCGCCGCACTCCCTGTCGAGCGAGTGCCGGCACCAGAAGGGAACCACGTCGTCCAGCAGGCTGGCACGGTACTGCTCTGCAATGGCCGTCCAGTTCACGTCAACCACCGTCCTCTCCTGCGCGCTGCAGGCCGAAGTGCTCGCAGTAGCGCGCGAACAGCCCGCTGGCCTGCCGGTAGCAGGAATGCGGGCTGAGGAAGTGTGAGAACTCGAATGTGATGGCCTTCTCCATCCCCGCTCGCTCGGCAGCCTGAAGCTTCAGCAGCAGCTTCTCCCACTTGATGGGCAGAAACTTGATGGGCATGTCGCGGTCGAACGTCTCGCTGTTCGTCCATGCGTGCAGACCATGCCGCTCGGCCAGTTCCCGGTTCACGGCGAGGAACTCGGGCAGGACGTCGAAGTCCACGTGTCCGTCCTGGAAGGCGACCACGTCGACCGAGCCGGCAATGCCGGCCATGATCTCGTCCCATTCGCGCTCGTGCTGCTCCAGGGAGATTCCCTCGCCTGCGCGCAGCGTGTCGCTGAAGGCGGAGACGGCCTTGGGTCCCGCCACGTACGGCGAGATCATCACAGGCAGCCCGTCTGAGACCTCCTTGCAGTGCGTGCCCAGTTCGGCGTAGAGGTCGGTGATCTCCCGGCTGCCGCGGCTCACTTCCAGCGAGAGGTACCACCCGGCGAAAGCGGGCGACTCGCCGTAAAGCTGCCACGCCTCGTCCACGACGCGGTGGCTGATGTCGAGTTCGCGGCGGTACTCACCCGCGTGCCAGTAGTGCCCGGAGTCGTAGGTGCCGAAGTAGAAGGCGATCTCGTGCTGTTCGGCCAGGTCCAGGAACATGCGCACCAGGTCGGCGGGCGGCGGGAATCCGCCCAGGTCACGCAGCACGCGGGAAGGGTACGTCATCCACCGGCGGTGGCCGCAGCGAATCAGGATGACGGTGTCGACGCCGACGGCGCGCATGGTGCGGAAGTCACGGTCCCACTCAGCCCGCCCCCAGTTCTGCGACGGGATGTCGTGGCTGATCTCGTCAAGGAACGTTCCCGTCAACAGCATCAGGGCCCTCCTATCCGGCAGATCTACCGGTCTGAACGGCAGGTGGGAATCCTACCGGACCCCTGCGACCATGTCCAGCGCTCAACCGCCCCCGGCAGGCACGACGCCGCAGCGGGGCAGCCACCCCCGCCGGATCGGGCGAAGGGCGGGGTCTGGCGCCGGTCCCCGGCGTGGCGGCTTACCAGACAGGCGGCTTCAGCAGATTGACGCTGCGAGTTTCCCCCGGATCTTGCGCCAACTGCAGGCGTGCGTGGTCACGTTCTGCCAGTTCCTGACAAGCCCAGGCAAACGGGCAACTCGCGACGTTCAGCCTGGGGAGTCAGAAACGGCGCGCGGTGGTGGAGATAGACGCCTGCTGTCAGCCGGTGGCAGCTATTGGCAGTGGGAGATGGAGCGGGCGACGGGATTCGAACCCGCAACGGCCAGCTTGGCCTTCAACGGCACCACGCGCTTCATCTGGGGCGGCGATTCCGATTGACAGTGCCTCGAACAGCGGGATGGCGACGATGACCTCGTTGCGCGCTTCACTGATGACTCGGGTGGCGTCGTGGAACGGTATCGCTACGGCGTGTACGGTGGCTGCACGGTGCTGGACGCCGACGGCAGCGCAGACGCCGACGGCCTGTCGGACGTGAGCAGCCCCTGTTCAAAGCCCGCCCATTGACCGTGCTCTGCCGAGCCGATACCATTCTGCTGGAGTCACGGATCGGCCGTGCCCTCATTGCCGAGTCTCGCCCCGGCGGAAGGGGCGGTTCCGGCCCGGTCGCACAGCATCGAGGAATGCAGCAGAGGAGTCCATGACTGAGAATGTCAGTCCCAACGCGTTTGCCGGCACCGACGAAGAGAGACGGTTGATCGAGCGCGCCATTCCCGCGAAAGCCCCGGCCGCCCCGAAACGCCCTCGCAGGCTGCTCGTCATGAGCCTGAACGTGCGCGACGGAGTGCCGATGAGCCGCGGCCACAAGTCTATCGGCTACGCCAACCTGGCCTTCGAGTTGGTGGGGAGAAGGACGGGCGCGTACGAGACCGTCTTCAACAACGATGTCTCCGTGTTCCGGCCTGAGAACCTCGCGAAGTACGACTCGATCTGCTTCAACAACACCGTGGGCGTGCTCACCGAGGACGCGGCGCTGCGCCAATCGCTGCTGGACTTCGTGAGGAGCGGCAAGGGCCTGGTCGGCATCCACGCGGCAGCGGCCACCTTCGTGCAGTACCCCGTGTACGACCAGTTCCCCCCGTTCGGCGAGATGCTGGGCGCCTACGAGGACGGTGGCCACCCGTGGAAGGCGGATGAGACCATCACGCTCAAGGTGGAAGACGCGACAAATCCCATCAACGCGGCGTTCGGCGGGGAGAGCTTCGAGGTGAAGGACGAGGTCTTCCAGTTCCGGCGGCCCTACTCGCGCGACCGGCTGCACGTCCTCCTCGGCATCGACACCAACAAGACAGACATGAACCCCACGCGCCACTTCCTGCCGGACCGCTTCGCCGACAAGGACTTCGCCATCAGCTGGATCCGCCAGCACGGCAAGGGGCGCGTGTTCTACTCCTCGCTGGGTCACAACCCGGCGCTGTTCTGGGATCCGAAGATACTTCAGCACTTCCTTGCCGGCATCCAGTTCTCCCTTGGCGACTTGCAGGCCGATGCCACGCCGAGCGCCCGAAGACATTAGCGGGGATGGGACAGCGTGAGGCGTGGTGAACGGGCGATCCTATGCGTGATGCCGCTGTCATCGGGAGAGGTGTAACACATCCGTCTTTCTCTGATAGGATCCCGTCCAGCTCTCCGCGCGAGAGGACTCAGGTCGCTGACAACGGCGGACCTGGACGTGGAGCGCGGCGGCCCGCTTGACAAGAGGTCTGAAGACGCAGGTGGAGTGGGCTGCATCAGGTGCGATTACAGCGAGCTTTCTGCGATCTCCTCGGGCCGCCCCGGCCGCTATCCGGCCTTCGCAGCCAAGGACTGCTTCGGCGGAGTAGGCTGCGCCACTCATCCCTCGACCTCACCATGCTTGTCCGCCAGCCTCGCGGCGGGCTTGCTCGCCCTGGCGAGAAGGTCTACACCGACGCATCCTCCGCCCTGCCGCACGCTCCGGGCTACGGAGTGCAAGCCCCAGCCTGCTTGATGTCGCTGGCGCGCTGCGAGGCCTTCCGGCCCTATCCCTGAGAGATGAGCAAGAGCCAGGGGCGCGGCATACCTTGGTAAGCTCGGACATAGTTGTGGGACAGGGAGATCTCTGATACCCTCATTTCGGCGAGAGCGCCGGCGGAGAAGTGGAGGGAGCACCGCAACAGGGCCGAGACGCACCGGCCCCGTGAGTGCTCAGCAACCAGACGGAGGGAGCCAGCAGATGTCAGAGCAGCTCGCACTGCGTGGCGGCGAACGAACCGTGCCGGATGGCCTCATCAAGCCGTGGCCGCAGGTCACGGAGGACGACCGGAGGGCCGTCCTAGAAGTGCTGAATGCTCCCAATATAGCTGCTCAGCAGTGGGTCCAGGCGGAGGGGCTGGCACGCGAGTGGGCCGACTACACGGGGGTGAAGTACTGCATCCCTGTCAACAGCGGCACGGCCGCCCTGCACATGTGCGTGGCCGGTCTGGGGATCGGGCCGGGCGATGAGGTGATAGTGCCCGCTTTCACCTTCTGGGCGAGCGCCGCGGCCGTGCTCCACCACAACGCTATCCCCGTCTTCGTCGACATCGACCCGCGCACCTACTGCATCGACCCCGGCCTGATTGAAGCCGCTATCACGGAGCGCACGAAGGCCATCATGCCGGTGCACATCCACGGCATGCCTGCCGACATGGACCCCGTCCTCAGGATCGCCAGGAAGCACGGCCTGGCCGTGATCGAGGACGTGGCCCAGGCGCACGGGGCAAGGTACAAAGGCCGCCTGTGCGGGTCCATGGGCGATGCGGCCGGTTACAGCACGCAGGCGTCCAAGACCCTCAGCAGCGGCTGCCAGGGCGGGCTGTTCACCACAGACGACGATGAGGTGTACGAGCGGGCCGCCCTCCTCCAGTACTTCGGCGAGCGGGTAGTCGTCGGACGGGAGCGGCAGGAACAACAGTACAACGCCCAGGGGCTGGGCTGGATGTACCGGGGCGACATGTTCAGCCAGGCCTTCGTCCGCAGCCAGATCAAGCGGCTGGACGAGAACAACGCGCTCCGCGTGAGGAACTGCCTGTTCCTCACCGAACACCTGAGCGACGTGCCGGGCATCCAGACGCCCTTCGTGCCAGACGAGTGCGAGCACGTCTACTACAATTACGTCGTCGGGTTCGACCCGGCGGCGCTCGGCTTGGACGTCTCCCCGCGCACACTGCGGGAGAAGGTTCAGGAAGCCCTCCAGGCCGAAGGGGTGGCCGTCGGCCAGTGGCAGCGGCGCTCCGTGCCGGCGCAGGACGTCTTCCAGAAGCGTGTGGGCTATGGCAGGGGCTGTCCCTGGCGGTGCTGGGATTCAGCCGTCAGCTACAACATCGACGTCTACCCGCACGCTAACGGATTCCTCGATTCTCACTGCTACGTCTTCGACGTCAACCCGCCCAACGGCCTCGATCTGATGGGCCTGTACGTCGAGGCGTTCCGGAAGGTGATGGCAGGGCTCGACCAGGTGCTGGACTGAGCCAAGCAAGGCCAGTCTGTCTTCGAGTCCCTTCAAAACGCTGGCGTAGTTCGTCTGCCCTATGAGGCCGACCGAAAGGTCGAACGGTTTCCACGTCAGGCTACTCGCCGCCTGCATCATCCCCGTCGTCGCGCTTGCCAGCACCCGGCTCTCGGCGGCATCCCCGAAGATGCGCAGGGCAGCCTCACCGGTGTCCGCGGGGCTCCCGAGTGTCTCGTTCGCGTACCATCCGCTCAGGACCAACTCGGTCGTGCCCAGCCCAGCGGTCCCGATCTGGTAGAGAACCATCGTGTCCCCTCGGTTCGTCAGGCCGCTGAAGGTGAAGAGCCGGAGCCCCTCGTAGGGATCCAGGTGGCCGGTCGATGTCGTGGACCCGAGCGGCGTCCCGATGAAATCGTGGCTGCTGGCCCCGCTGAGATCCACGGACCATCCGGCCAGATCATTCGTCTCGGCCCCCCTTGATGAGGATGTTCTCCGCTTGCGCCACTGCTGACGACGCAAGCAACAGGCCCACGGCCAGAGCCACCCACCGGCCTTCCGTATGGTTGATCATCGTCCCCTCTCGGAGACGTCTCTGCTTGCATGAACGACGCGTGGTGACCTCTTCTGACACCCCCACAGCTCACGCCGGAGCTGCAGGCTCCGGCGTTCCCAACACCCCGACCCCTCCCGGAGCACTGCCGCCCGAGGGGGCCCCGAGCCCCTCTGATGCGTTGACTGCCCTTCTTTGGCGCAGTGTCTCCCGGAGCTTGTGCCGGCAACGGACGTGCCACTCCAATCCCCACTGCAGATGCGCCCGCCGGGCATCTAAGGCCCTCTGCGCGGCTTCCTCCGAGATCGGAGGGGTCGCGGTCGTCTGGTGCACGTCAGCCGAGGATGACACGTGTCTGACAGATGCGGGGACGCACTGCTGACCACCATCCATGCCCGCAGGCACACCCGCGGCACCCGCCTCAGCAAGAAGGGCGTGGCCCCGCGCACCGCCCAGGCCGCCATCCAGCCTTCGCAGCCAAGGACGGCTTCGGCGGAGTAGGCTGCGCCGCTCCCCGCTCGACCTCACCACGCTTGCTCGCCGTGGCGAGAACGTCTACACCGACCCGTCCTCCGCCCTTCGACAAGCTCAGGGCTATGGAGGGCAGGCCCCAGGCTGCCTGACGTGGCCGGCGCAGTCGAGGCGCTACCAGAAATGCCGCTGGAAGGCACAGTCGAGTCAGCCCTGACGACGCACAGCGGGGCCGCAGGGAGCCTGGCGACCAGAGCACAACAGGCTTGACATCGGCGGCCGCCGGTGTCAAGCTTACCCCGCGGTCCGAGCCGGGGCGAACCGTATCACCTCAAACGCCCCCGGATGTCCCACGTCATTGACCACGCTTACGGAGGTCTCGTGCACGGAGCAGTAGCGGCGGGCGCTGGCCGCCGCGCAGCGTTGAGTCGGTCAAGGAAAGGCGGTGCTTGCATGGAGGCGTTCGCATTCGGCAGAGGCGTGTGGACCGTCGGGGTCGCGCTGGTCGTCCTTTCCGCCGCGTCGGCGTACGGCCAGCAGGGGCCGCAGCCTGAGAAAGGGGGACGCATTCGCCAGGGCTCCTTTCTCCTGGGTGGGAACCAGGGCGGCCGCCTCGTCCTTTTCATGGGGAACGAGCCGCTCCTGAACGACTGCGGCATCGGGTGCGGCTACCGCGGGTACACACGCTCAGACGCGTTTGCCGACAGAAAGCTGGAGAAGGGAGAGGGCACGATCCGTTTCAGCGGCTCCCTGGAGGGAGCGCCCGTGACGTTCGAGCAGAACGTGTCCATCGAGGGCGGGCGGATCCACGTCGAGCTGAAGCGGCGCGGCCCATGGCCGGCGGACGCGGGATGGTGCAGCTTTCAGCTTTTTCTGCCCATCAGCCGCTACGGCCAGGCGCAGTACCGCGCCGACGGTGCCGTCAGGCGCTACCCGGAGACGCTCACAGGCGACGGCAACATCCTGGGCGACATCCGCCGTCTGGAGTGCAACCTGGACAACGCCGCGCTTGACCTGATCCTGGAGTGTCCGGCCGGCATGGGCCTCCAGGACACGCGCAAGTGGCAGGGGCAGTTCTTCCAGGTCGGGATCGGCTTCCCGCCGGGCGACGACGTGCGGGCTGACCTCTACCTGGCCCTGCCCTGGACGCTGGAAGGATTGCCGCGGCCACGGTTGTGCCGGTCGCAGATAGGCTATCCCGTCAAGGGCATGAAGTTCGTTGTGCTGGAGTGGCCGAAGGGCTCGCCTCAACCGGACGACCGTGTGCGGCTCGAGAAGGACGGCGCCGTGGTGAAGGAGGGCCGCTTGACTCCGGCCGCGGACTATGACTACATGCAGAGCAGCTTCGGTGTGTTCGACTTCGCAGACGTGCGCACGCCGGGCACTTACCGCATCGTCTGGAGCGGGGGCGCGGAGGACGTGTCCGTGCGCGAGAGCATCTTTGAGGACCGCCTGTGGGAGCCGACGCTCGACTACTTCATGCCGTGGGAGATGTGCCATGCGGCTGTGAAGTTCGACGGGAAGGTGCCCGACCTGCAGCCGTGCCACATGGACGACGCCGTGCGGGTGCCGGCCCATTTCCCCGGCGTGGACGGTTTTGTCTCCTACGAGTGCGAGGGGACGCCGTACAAGGAGGGTGACCGCATCCCGTGCACCAAGGGGGGCTGGCACGACGCGGGCGACTACGACCTGTACGCCCACAGACAAGGCCTGGTTGTCTGGCTGATGGCCTTGGCGTACGAGGAGTTCGGCATCCAACGGGACGTGGCGACGCTCGACGCAGACGCGCAGCGGTTCGCGCTGGGCAAGCCGGACGGCGTGCCGGACATCGTGCAGCAGGTCGAGTGGGGGGCCCTGTGGCTCCTCAGCATGGAGCAGCCGGACGGACGCGTCTACGTGGGCGTCCAAGACCAGCCAGCCCGCTATCCGCAGCAGGACACGGACAACGTGCCCGGCACCGGGGACGAGAGGCAGGTCTACGTTGACTATTGCTCGGACGTGCAGCTCGCCCAGGCGATCTCGCTGGCGGCGGCGAGTCGTGCCCTCGAGCAACACAGGCCAGAGCTGTCGGCTCGCTGCCTGGACGCGGCGCGCCGGGCGTTCGCCTGCTTCCAGAGCCGGCCGGAGGTCTACCGGCCCGCCGCCAACTTCGGCGCGAAGCCGGAGAACGGCCGGGACGGGATGGTCCTCGCGGCGGCGATCGAGCTCTACCTGACGACGAAGGACGCCGAGTACCTGCGCTTAGTCGAGGACATGTCCGACGCCATCCCGAAGCTGCCCCTGACCTGGCCCGCCGGGTACAGCACGCCGGGGAACGGCTTCTGGTACGCCCCGCCCTTCCTGGCCCGCCTCTACGCCGTGCTGCCGGCCGGTGAGCTGAGGGACCGCGTGCGCGACGGCTGCCGGCGAGCGGCGGAGACCCAGGCTCAGCTTTCGTCCCCGCGGCCGTGGCCTTTCTTCTGGTGGCACATTCAGGACTGGGGGAACAGCGGCCACTGCCTGTTCCGGGTCTTCGACTCGTACTACCTGGAGCGCGTCGTGCCGGGCGTCTTTACCCTGGACGACAGCGTGCGGGGCATGCTTTGGGTATTCGGGCTGCATCCGCTGAACGACACCGTGTTCGTCTGCGACATCGGTTACCCCGGGCCGCGGTACCTCTTCAACGGCCGCCTGCACGGGCGCTTCGGCGCCAGGCCTGCCTCCGTGCCGGGAGCAGTTGTGCCGGGGATGGGAGGCGTGCCGGACGCGGGCATGCTGGTCTACGACGACCGACCGGGCAACTGGTTCCATAACGAGGCAGTCATCGACTCGGCCGCCAGCTACATCTTCGCCGTCAACGCCCTTAAGAAGGCAGGTTACTGACGGACCTCCGGCACTGTCAGCGCCGGTGGAGGTCGAGGTCCGGCTCCAAAGCCATGTGAGGGGCGCACAGCATGGGCAACGGATCAGGCCACGGCGTGAAGGATCGGGTGCAGCGCTGGCGGGACTTCCTCGACCTGCAGAAGCCGCCTCAGCACGTGTTCCGCATCAACTACGCGCCTGACAACGTCGAGCGGCCGCGCCTGTGGCCGGACAAGAAGGCCGAGCGAATCGAGTGGGCGTGGCAGGCTTACGAGCGGCACCTGGCGCGCACTGAGTGGCTGCGTGACGACTCGCTGCCGTGCCTGTTCCCTTGCACGGGCACTGAGATCTTCGCCGAGGCGTTTGGGTGCCGAGTGCACCGTCCGACGGACAACAACCCGTTCGCGTTGCCCCTCGTGCACAACGCGGCCGAGGCGAGGCGGCTGACTGTGCCGGAGGTGGGTGCAACGCCGCTGGCCATGCTGTTTGAGATCGCGGATGAACTGCGGAGACGCGCTGGCGACGGTGCACTCATGAAGCTTGTGGACATCCAGAGCCCGATGGGCATCGCCGCGCTCATCTGGGACAAAAACACGTTCTACATGGCGCTGGTTGAGGAGCCGGAAGCGGTGCGCGAGCTTGCGGCGAAGGTGAAGGAGCTGCTCACGGCGTTCCTCGACGCCTGGTTCGCCCGTTACGGAACGGAGTTCATCTCTCACTGCCCTGACTGCTACATGCCGCGCGGCGTCACGCTCTCGGAGGATGAGGCGGGCGCAGTGAACGAGCGGATGTTCGACGAGCTTTTCCTACCGGACCTGGCGGAGCTTTCGGAGCGTTACGGCGGGATCGGCATCCATTGCTGCGCGGATGCCCGCCACCAGTGGGAAGGCTTTCTGAGGGTGCCCGGCCTGCGCGTGCTGAATATATGCCAGCCCGCGGGAGAGGTGTGGGATGCGTACAGGTTCTTCGCGCGGCACACGGCGCAATCCCATAGCTGGTTCGGCGACGGGCCGGCGTGGACATGGCCGGCGCAGCTTCCCGAGGGCTCGCGCGCCGTGATCGAGGTGACGGCCAACAAGCGCGAAGAGGCCCTTGAACTCTCGGACAGGCTCTGGACCGCCTGCGGCCGGGACTGATGCCGCAGGGCGTCTGGTGACGAGAGCACCTCAGGCTTGACCTAGGCGGCCACCGACGTCAAGACAACAGCGGGGCGCCAGCCGGGAGGAACCGTACTACGTCAGGTCGTCCGGAATGTCCCATTTCGCTCACGACGTACACGCAGTCTAAGAGAGGCTCACAACGGAGCAGCAGGTATCCGCTCTCTGGAGCGAAGGAGGAATAGACGATGGAGCAGTTTGACGGCCTCGGCATGGACCTGGGGAATCTCGCCCGTCTGTCGAGGGCAAAGACCCGTTCCATCAGCGCGGAGAACCCCACGGGTGAGAAGGGGCGTGGAGGCATGGCCAGCGACGGCCCTGGGGCGCACGCCGCTCGCGACCTCGGGCCGGGCTGGAAGATGTCTCCGTGCGTCCGGATCGAGCCCGGCCAGACCTACACGCTTGCCGACATTGCAGGGCCCGGAGCCATCCAATCCATGTGGCTCAGCGGCGACGTTGCCCGGAAAGGTCCGTTGGCCCGCTTCTACATCCTTCGCATCTACTGGGATGACCAGGAGCAGGCGTCGGTGGAATGCCCCAGTGCTGACTTCTTCGCCTCTGGCTGGGGGCAATTCGCCCAGGTCAGCTCCCTGCCCGTCTCAGTGAACCCGAACCGTGGCTACAACTGCTTTTGGGAGATGCCATTCAGAAAGCGATGCCGCATAACGCTCGAGAACCGTCATCACGAGGCGATGACGCACTTCTACCAGATCAACTACACGCTCACGGAGATACCTGAGGATGTGGGCTACTTCCACGCCCAGTTCCGCCGGACGAACCCGCTTCCTTACAAGGAGCCGTACACGATTGTCGACGGCATTCGGGGCGCCGGCCATTACGTGGGCACGGCGCTGGCCTGGGGAGTGAACAACAACGGCTGGTGGGGAGAGGGCGAGATCAAGTTCTACCTCGACGGCGACTCGGACTTCCCAACGATCTGCGGCACAGGGACGGAAGATTACTTCGGCGGCGCCTATGATTGGGATGTTGATGGGCAATATGTGACCTACTCAACGCTTTTTCTGGGGATGCATCAGGTCATCCGGTCTGACGGCGCGTATAGGTCCCAACAGCGTTTCTCAATGTACCGCTGGCACATCGTGGACCCCGTTCGCTTCGAGCAGGACCTGCGGGTGACCATCCAAGCTCTGGGATGGCGGGACGGCCGCCGGTACCTGCCTCTGCAGGACGACATTGCCTCCGTGGCCTACTGGTATCAGACGTTGCCTTCCGCACCATTCCCGCCGCTGCCGGACAGGGACTACCTGGAGATCATATGACCCCGACGTAACGCGCGCTCGCCGTCAGCGCCGGCGGCCATCGCGGACACGGGCAAGAAGTACCGCCGGAAGGGGTGCAGGTGGGAGCCCGACCCCCCGCGACCCCAACCCGGCCCAGGGCGGGCCGGCCCTGGGTCCGGGGCGGGGCTGGAAGGTGCGGCCCTTTGTCCGGGCGCGGGCCGGCGAGGCTGAGCATCCCAGGCAGTACAGCCTCTACCGGTGGCACGTCCTCGATTCCACAGGCGTCAGGCAGGACCTGAAGGTCACGGTGCAGGCGCTTGGCGTCTGGCCGTACGGTCGGCACGAGCCGCATGCCTCGTTCCCGGAGCTTCCGCCTCTCCCTGACCGCTGGAACGACTGATGCGGCCCGGCCCGCAGTGGCGCCGACGTGATCACGGTGCAGACGGCAACTGCGGGGGATGTACCCGAGACCCGGGTGAGTCTCTGGGTCCCTGGTCAGTTCGAACGGCCCCTGCAGCGGCGCCACTCCTCGCCCGCCCACACCATGCTTGCTCGCCGCCGAGAGACCCTCCCCCAGGTTTTCCCCCAGTTCTTGCACTAACTGGGGACTCCCGTAGTCGGCTCCTGTCACCCCCTGTCACTCATTGGCAGAACGGGCCGGTGGGAGACTGTCAGCCTCGGGAGTCAGAAACCTTGGGGGGTGGCAGGCATAGACGACCCCTGTCAGCCATGGTCACTCCCTGACAACTGCTGACAGAAGAGGAGGGTGGAGCGGGCGACGGGAGCACTGGATCACCTGCCCCCAATGCGGGGCTTGGCTGGAACTACTCGCCGAGGGAGTCTTGTTGAACCTCGACGAGTAGTACCATCCGCCGGCATTCCCAGCTCCGGCGCCTGAGGAACCGGAAGGAGACGCTCCGCCACACCTTCGCCAGCCACCTTGTGATGAGGGGAGTGAGCATCTACAAAGTCTCCCAGTGGCTCGGGCACAAGAGCGTGGATACCACCATGATCTACGCCCACCTGGCCCCCCAGGATGACGAGGTCAACGTGCTATGGGTCGGTGTGATATGCATGCGGCTGGGCGTCGGCCGTGGGCTGTCAGATGGGGTCTTGCGCTAACGCCGCGGGCACCTCGATGGCCACCGGTCCGCTGCTACGGCTCTTGTGACTCATGGCTGGAGGCACAGATGCGGCCTCAGGGCAACGAGCGGCTTCGCCTTGTGATGATTACGGGCTTGCTCGCTGTCGCAGTAGCGACTGTCTTGTGTGGGTGGTACCTCTGTCGAGCGAGGAACGGCGCCGACAACACACTTGACGGCAACCAGCCAGGGGTGTACTTTTGGAAGGGGCGCTTCCTCGGGCAGTGACCCGCCGGATAGGGCTGCCGTCTGCAAGCCGCCGGGGTGGGTAGCCATGGGGACGCAGCGATTGAGCACGTGGCGGTCGTGGGCCAAGGTCATCTGGACAAGTCGGCTCAAGACATAGGGGCGCGGGTTGGGCGGACGGCGGTTCAGGGCCGACTCAGAAGGCGCGTTCACGGGAGGAAGACCATGCGAAACGATGGCATTGTCCTTGGTCGGTGACTCACCACACGCGCTCAGAAAGAGGGCATATCATGCGAAGAAAGACGAAGGCTGAGGTCGGCTTGGATGGGATGCAGAAGTCGGAGCGGACGCCGAGGAGGAAGGGCTCGAGACCGTCCGAGGAGGCGGCGAAAGGAAGAGAGGAGTGGGACCGGCGGCGGCGGATGAGGTGGTGGCACGAGGCGCGGTTCGGGATGCTGGTGGTCTACGGGCTGTATTCCCACCCGCGTTTCCTGGGCGCTGAGGACATGTACTGGGCGAGGATTCCGGTCAAGGAGTATGAGAAGCTGACTCGCGAGTTCAAGCCGCGACCGGATGCGGCCCGGCTCTGGGCGGCGCTGGCGGCAGAAGCGGGGATGAAGTACGCCGTGCTCGCGGCGAAGCACGACGATGGGTTCTGCCTGTGGGACACGGAGCAGACGGAGTTCAACTCGGTCCGGTCGGGGCCGAAGCGCGACCTCGTGAGGGAGTACGTGGAGGCTTGCCGGGAGTTCGGGCTGCGCGTGGGCATCGGCTTCTGCCTGAACGAGTGGAGGCACCCCGACTGCGTGCGCGCGGCCAAGAGCCAGCGGGCACGGAGGCGGTACCTGGACTTCGTGCAGGGCTGTGTGCGGGAGCTGATGACGAACTACGGGAAGATCGACATCTTCTGGCCCGACTACCCGGCGGCCATGAAGACGCCCGAGCTGTGGGAGAGCCAGAAGACGGCCGCGATGGTCCGCGAGCTTCAGCCGGACATCATCATCAACGACCGCCTGATGCTCCCGGAGGACTTCGGGACGCCGGAGGGGCACATCACGCGGCAGGACCGCGCGTGGGAGTCGTGCATGACGCTGACGGGGACGGGGTTATGGGGTTGGCGGTTGGAGCCGGAGGAGGACTGGGCAAGTCCGCGGGCGATTGTGGAGATGATCCGGCAGGCGGCGAGCGGCGGGGGGAACCTGCTGCTGGACTTCGGCCCGGAGCCGGACGGGACGCCGCCGGAGATCGTCGAGGAGCGCCTGCTCCAGGTGGGGAAGTGGCTGAAGGGAAACGAGGAGGCCGTGTATGGAATGGTCGACCGCGTCGAGCGCCAGCACTTCCACCCCTGGCTGAAGTATGGGAAGTGGACGCGCAAGGGGAACGTGGGATACTTCTGGTGCCGGCACTGGCGCGGGAAGGAGCTCATCATCGTGGACGAGCGCACCAAGGTGAACCGGATCAGCTTCCTCAAGACGGGCAAGCCGGTGAAGTTCACCTGGGAGCCCGGGAAGCTGGTGCTGAAGGGGCTTCCGGAGAAGGACCCGGACGCAATCGCGCACACGACGGTGTTCAAGATCGAGTTCGCGGGCGTACCGAAGCGGATGCCGGACCACGGGTACCCGCTGGTGTGGTGCGGACAGTGAGAGGCAACCGGCCGCAAGTCCGCTTGCCTGCGCGCGCAACCCCACGCTGGGCTTTGCCTGCTGTGCGCCGGCAGCCTTGACACTCACCTGGCGCCCCTGCCTAGCTCGCCCAGCAACGACACCGCCTCGCCAGCACGGTTGCTAGGCACGAACAGGTGGTCGTGGTGGTAGGCGGAGACAACGTTGAGGCTGATGCCTGCAGAGGCGAGCTTTCCGGCAACGGTAGCAAGGAGCCCCACCGCATGCAGGCTTGAATGCGCCGACAGCGTGATCATCCGACAGGGGAAGTCGTAGGCAAGTCCGGCGGCGTCTGCCTCAGGTTTCCCAAGGACGACAGATACGCCCTCCGCCTCCCGGAACGACGCAAGCGGCATAGTAGTCAACCGTCCGAACGACTCACGCGAGATGCTGGCGAACACGAACTCACCTTCATGCAGCTGTGGTCGCAAGTCTGACAAGAGCCTGGAGAGGTCCATTTCGCCGCGCATGCCATGCCCCTATGCGAGAAGATGAACGACACGCCCGAGGCCCGGCGGACTGGTTAGACCTTCCGATACCCCAGGCCCAGACATCACATAGACCGTGGCTTGCTGGCCACCGAGTCTCAGAGAGGTGATTGGTCCAGTCACCCGCGAGCAGGACCAGCGAAGAAGACGCCCATGGCCTTGCCGGCCAGGCCAACCAGCAGACCGATGCCGCCGCCCAGCACGACGGCGATGATGATCCGTAGAGCCATCTTCGAGTGTTCCTTCCCATCTGTGCGGAGAAAAGGAGGCATCCACGCACTCCATTATAGGCCTCCACCCGTGGCGTCGCCATTTGGCTCACCGCTTCCCTTGTCCCGCCCCGTGACCAGCTAGGGCCCGTCGCGCAGTACGTTGAGAGGAAAACCATCGTGCTACTGCACCGGGAACGGCACCGAGCTTGAGTTGACAACTGCTGGTGGGGAGAGTTCAACGGCGGTGCCAGAAAGGGATCTACCCGGACCCTTGCCGTCTACTGCCACGCGCAGCCAATCGCTTCTACCTGGAGGACATGGCGATCGGCTTGATACGTCCGCCGGTCAACGTCGATGTGGAGCGCTAGAGCAGCGGGCATAGTCGTACGCCGTGGGGTCGTGCGGTGGCCGGTGCTGGGGCTGTGAGGCGTCAGGATGAAAGGCGGGCATTCTGGAGCCGCCCTGTGATGAGGAACGTGACTATCTACGAGGTCTTCCAGTGGCTCGGGCACAAGAGCGTCAACACCACCATGATCCATGCCTACCTTGCCCCCAGGAGGACGAGATCGACGTGCTGTGAGGTGTTGGGGCCAGGACCAAACGCCTGCCCGTCGCCGGCCGCTCACGGCCTCGTCGTCGCCATTGCCTCCCTCAGCGCCGCCATCGGCGAGGAGTGTTCCGCGGGCGGTCTGGCCAGGTGGGCAGGGTCCCTCACTTGCGTCCGCGGCCATGACCTGCGAACATGTCGCGTCTCCTGACCCTGAAAGGTCCTCTCTCATTGGCCCAGACTGCTCTTGCGGCAATCGGCCCCCGCGCGCCGGTCATTGACCCCGGGTTGCTGCTGGTGTCGTGCGTGTGGGGTGCGGGCAACCTCCTGACGAAGTGGGTCCTCGACGTCCTCGAGCCGGCCGCTCTCCTCGCCCTCCGCATGGGGACCGTTTCCATCCTGTTTGCTGCGCTCCTGCTCATCGTGCCGCGCCGACGCATCGCACTCCGCGAATGGTTGATGTTGGCGGTGTTCGGCGGGGGCCTGGTGACGGTCCAGCTTCTCTCGTTCACCTACGCCATGAAGATGACGACCGCGAGCGAGGGGTCGTTGCTGATCAGCACGGCCCCTGTCTGGACGGCTGCCATGGTGGCCCTGCTGGGGATGGAGCAGGTCACGAGGCTGAACTGGCTGGGGATTGCGGTCGCGTCGGGCGGAGTTGCGGTGATCGTCCTCGGGCCGGCAGGCAGGATTGCGGCCAATGCGCCGGCGCGTCTGTCCGGTGACGTGATCATGCTTGGCTCGGCATGGCTCTACGCGGGCTACATGGTCCTGAGCAGGCGATGGATGCAGCGGCTCGGCGAGCTGCCCGTCATATGCTGCACATTCGCTGCCAGCGGCCTGCTGATGGCCGTCCTCGGCGCTCGGCAGCTAATCGCCACGGACTGGAGCAAGGTGACGGCGGGGCACTGGGTTGCCGTCGCGTACATTACGTTTCTGGCCGGCTTTGTGGGAGCCATCCTGTGGTACCGGAAGATCGGCCGTACGTCGGCAACCAGGACGGCGGTCTACCAGTACCTCGTGCCGGTCGTGAGCGTCGTTGGCGCGACGGCCTTTCTCGGCGAGCGGATTGGGACGCTGCAGCTGGTGGGGATCGGGGTCACCCTGATTGGCGTCTGCGCAGCTCGAGTCCCGCCCGCTCCAGGGGCGCCCAGGGCTTCGTGAGAGCGTCACCGATCGAGGCCCCTGTGCCCCGCGGGCCGGCACCTGGCGCGACGCCGCTCTCGCCATTCCAAACCCGCCGTACGGCGGGCGGAGGAATCCCGCCTTGTGGCCCGGCCGATCTGCCCCGTGGGATCAGTACATGGCTTGACGTGGCCGGCGCCGAGGGGTATACTTCTGGCGTATATGTGGCTGATGGGGGATGGGCGTATGGAAGCCGTGGCCTGCCAGATGGGGCCTTGCCTGGACGTTTACCCGCCGCCCGGCCGGGTCGGTCGCAGTTACGAGCAACGAGGGACGAGCAACCATCAGCTGGCCGGTTGGCAGTGCCTGGAGGAGAGGGACGGCTCGGGGGACCTTGTGGCAAGGTTTACGTATGCGCCCGGTTACATCGACGCGGTGGCGGTGCAGGAGCGCGACCTGAACTCGGACGACGACTTCGGCGACACGAACGAGATCGTGTACTACCACGCCAACACCCTCTTTTCCGTCTATGCGTTGAGCGACGCAAACGGTACAATGGTGGAAAGATACCGCTATGACGCATATGGGGCAGCGACCGTGCTCGATCCAGACGGTTCCGTTGACGTGGATGGCCTCTCGGACGTGCTCAATCCGTATGTGTTCACGGGCCGTAGGGTTGACCTGGAAACTGGCAACGGGCAACCGTCAACTGCCTTGCTGCAATACCGCAACCGCTACTACGCCCCCACCCTCGGCCGCTTTACCAGCAGCGATCCCCTGGGCTATTCGGAGAGGGCCGCTCTGTACGCATACGCTGCAGGCCGGGCTACCTGGGGGCTCGACCCGATGGGTCTCGAAGAGCAGGAGCCCGAGCAGGTTGAGATCATCCGGAAGGATTTCGGGCCTTTCCCGTCTTCGGAGTCCATAGCGGCAGTCGAGAAGGCAATGAAGGACGCACATGTGCAGCAGGAGGAGATAGACAAGACAATTGCGGCCATGAAGAACGACCAGGCGAGGAACCCCGCCTTCGTTCTGACAGTAGAGGTGCCGCGAGGTCAGCCTGCGGTTCTCAAAGCTCCCGGGCCGTGGCTGGACGAGATCTGGGGCGAGTACGAAGGCTGCCTGTTTGACTGCACCGTGAAAAGGACCTTGAAGCAGACCACCTCTGTCATCGTTGAGCTGATAGGCCTTTGGGCCTGCCTTGAGCTAAGCGGCATTGCGGGAGCGGCAACAGGGCCTGCCGCGCCGTTTGTTACCCCGGCAACGTTTGTTGTCTGTTTTGGAGTTGTTACTGGCGTTTCTATACGCGGATTCAAGAGCGCTCAAGAAGATTACGTCGATTGCACGAACGAGTGCTGGAAGAAGTACGCCGAGGAGATGCGTAAGCGCGGCCAAGGGCCAGTGCCTCGGTGACTTGCGGGACGGGTACGCGTCCCGCCACGGAGGGTTGAGAAGGTGTGGATGTACGCGTGGAGTAGATGTCCCTTTGCAGCGTTCTTCGGTGGCACGTGGTACCTGATGGCGGCGCTGGGCGCGTGTCATCTCGCTTGGCTGCTTGCCCTCGTCGCGTTCAGGCGGAGGGTAAGAGGCGGTGCGACCTATGAGCTCACGCGCGAGGCTTACTGGGTGTGGCCCGTGAGCGTCGGCCTTGCATTGGGTGTGGCCCACACGTGGGTGTGGACCCTGGCCTTCTGCCCGGGGCGATTGCTGGCCGTATTCCGAATCCTTCTCGTGGGCGGCTACCTCAGCGTGGTGAGTTTTCATTGGTGGCGCGTAGGTTATGTCGTTATGCTAATGCTTCCTTATTCTCTTGCTGGCACCGACGCAGACGTCGAGCAACACCTGGCGCGAATTGAGGCCAATTGGTCCTTCAGATCGCGTCGCATCTGGGCAGTGGGGTGCGCCTGTGGCTTTGGAGTGATGGCTTGTGTTGGGGCGATCCTGTACGGACGATATTCTGTCTGGTGAGTCCAGCAAACGCACATATCGGCGGAGGAAACGCAGGAGTACGGCAACTACACGGACCGGACGGTGACCGTGACCTACGACCTGTCGGGCAGGGGGAACTCGCTGGCGTATCCGAGCGGGCTGACGCTGACTTACGCCCGCGACGACATCGGGCGGATCACGGCCGTCAACGACGGCTCGGACGACCGCGTGGCCGACACCTACAAGGGCTGACTGCTGGAGAGGCGGGAGTACGCGAGCGGGGCGTACCTGACGCACCTGGACGACCAGGGCGAGAACCTGTCCGGCTATGGGTACGATACTTTCGGCAGGATCAAGAACCACCGGTGGAAGGCGAGCGGGGGGACGCTCCTGGCGGGCTGGTCGCACGATTACGACCGGATCGGGAACAAGAAGTACCAGGAGGACCTCCAGTCGGCGACGCAGAGCGAGCTCTACGGTTACGACGGCGTCTACCGGATACCACTCCCTGGCAGTTGCAGCGGCCCCCGCCTTCGTCTATCATAGGTTGATGTCTCACCCTCTCGCCCGATCGGGAACCGGCGCCCCCCAGTCGCGCGGAGGCGTCCCGCCGCCAAAGGCACCAGAGGGGATTGTGCGCCTTCCTCACGAGTAGGACTCCTGGCATGGCCGACGTAGACAGAATACGCAACCTGGCGATCATCGCGCACATAGACCACGGCAAGACGACGCTGATTGACGCGATCTTCCGGGCCGCGCACGTCTTCCGCGACAACCAGCAGGTGGCCGAGCGCGTGATGGACAACTATGAGCTGGAGCGCGAGCGGGGCATCACCATCCGCGCCAAGCACTGCACCGTCACCTGGGGCGATCACCTCATCAACATCGTCGACACACCCGGCCACGCCGACTTCTCCGGCGAGGTCGAGCGCGTCATGTCCATGGTGGACTCGGCCTTGCTGGTGGTGGATGCCGGCGAGGGGCCGATGCCCCAGACACGCTACGTGCTCATGCGTGCCCTGCGGCTGGGCCTGCGTCCCATCGTGGTCATCAACAAGGTGGACCAGGCCAACGCCCGGCCGGAGGCCGCCTTGGAGAAGACCTTCGACCTGTTCTTTGAGCTTGGCGCGGATGACCGCCAGGCCGACTTCCCCGTCCTCTACGCCTCCGCCCTGGAGGGCTGGGCAGTTCGCCACCTGAACGGCGAGCCGCGCCAGGGCATGGACGCCCTGTTTGAGACGATCATCGAGCACGTCCCCCCGCCACACGTAGCCCCGGACGTGCCGTTCCGCATGCAGGTGAGCGCCCTGGCCTGGAGCGACTACCTGGGGCAGATAGGCTGCGGGCGCGTGCTGTCGGGCAGCCTGAAGAGAGGCGACGAACTGGTCCGCACCGCCACCCGGTGGCGCTGTCCGGGCCGCCGTGACGCGGGCTGGGACGTGGTCTCCTCCACGCCCGAGCGGGCCCTGGAACTGTGGGTGACGCGCGGCCTGGAGCGCGTGCCTGCCGATGAAGTCGGCGCCGGCGACATCGTCTGGATGGCGGGCCCCGAGCAGATCGGCATCGGGGACACCTTCTCGGCGCCTGAGATGGAGGCGCCGGCCCTCAAGCCGCTGGAGATCGAGGAGCCGACCGTCTCCATGTTTTTCCTCGTCAACACCAGCCCCTTCGCCCGCGAGGAGGGCACCGTCATGATGATGCGCCAGATACGCGACCGGCTGGAGCGCGAGATGCGCACCAACGTGGCCCTGCGCGTCGAGGACGTCGGGCGCCCGGACGGACTGAAGGTGTCCGGACGCGGCGAGCTGCACCTGGGCATCCTGATCGAGGAGATGCGCCGCGAGGGTCTGGACCTGTGCGTATCGCGCCCGGAGGTGATCACGCACACGGACGAAGCCGGCAGAACGCAGGAGCCGATCGAGCAACTCGTGGCCGACGTGCCAGCGGAGTTCCAGGGCGTCATCATCGTGAAGCTGGCGCGCCGCAAGGGCGCGCTGAAGCACATGGAGTGCCCGGACACGGGGCTTGTGCGCATGGAGTTTGAGATCCCGACCAGGGGGCTGACCGGCTACCGCAGCGAGTTCTTGACGGACACGCGCGGGCTCGGCATCTTGACCAGCCGCTTCATTGGCTACGGGGCCTGGAGGGGCGAGATCCCCTCCCGCACGCGCGGCTCCCTCATCAGCCTGGCGACCGGCCCGGCCACGGCCCACCAGTTGGGGGGTCTCCAGGAGCGCGCCGTCCTGTTTGTCTCGCCTGGGGAGCGGGTCTATGCCGGCCAGATCGTCGGAGAGAACTCCCGCCCGCAAGACATGACCTGCAACCCCACCAAACGCAAGGCGCTGACCAACCACCGCTCCTCCACCAAGGACCAGGCGGTCGTCCTGGAAGTGCCGCGCAGAATGACCCTCGACCAGGCACTGGAGTGGATCGCCGAGGACGAACTCGTCGAGGTCACGCCGAAGTCTATCCGCTTGTGCAAGGACGTCCTGAGCGCCCAGGACCGCAAGAGAGAGCGCCGTCGCGAGATAGCCCTGAAGAGCTGACCCATCCCTTGCCGGCCGACGAGCCGCTCTTCCACGCGCCGCGCGACTTCGTCAGGATGTTCGACCGCGACCTTGCAGCGGCAGGCATCCCGAAGCGCGACGAGCGCGGCCGGACGGTGGACGTCCACGCCCTGCGCCACAGCTTCGGAACCCACCTGAGCGAGAACGGCGTGGCCCCGCGCACGGCCCAGGCTGCCATCCAGCCTTCTATGATAAGGCCCACTGTGTCAAGGAAGAATCCTCGTAGCGGTTTTGAGGACGCCAGCGCCTCCCCCGTTCAGGGGGGACGGGAGGGAGGTCGCCCTCCTGCC
>CAZFSS010000021.1:0-62871 GCA_964521715.1 uncultured candidatus Brocadiaceae bacterium
AGGCCCTCACACGCTACCTCAGGACCGCTGCATGAACTGCAAAACTACAGACTAGTTGCTCTTGCTGCCCTTCTTTGTGTTCTTCGTGTTCCCCGTGGTGATTGCCTGCCGTCCAGCGCGGTGGCAGCTTAGGCCACAGAGCGGGGGGTTCCTGATGGGCCGATCGGGGCATGGCGGCGCATCGCTAACCTGGCGTGCCGCCCCCCATTCCAGTCGGAGTACCCGTCGGCGGGGGAAAGCAATGACGTCTCAGAAGGGCGCGTAGGAGGCGAAGTCGAAGGGCAGGGACTTCGGCACGTAGCCCTCCTCAGGGGCGCCAAGCGCGTACTGGGCGCGCGGACCATCGGTCAGGATGCTGTCGAGCGCCTCAACGAACAGGTCGACGTCTTCCTCGCTGTTATAGACGCCCAGGCTCATCCTTACCATGCCCGGCACAGTGGTGTGGTCGCCGGCCGCCAGTCTGCGGATGGCCGCTTGCGTCTCGCTCTCGGAGACCCCGAGCAGTTCCCTTACGTAGGGCTGGGCGCAGAAGCAGCCGTTGCGCACGCCGATGCCCCACTCATAGCCGAGCGCGGCGGCGAGCTGTCCGTGGTTCAGACGCTGGGCATTCATGCCTATCACGCCGATGCGGTCCTGCCCGGGGTCCTCATCTCTGTGGCCGTACACCGTTAAGCCGTCCAACCTCGAAAGCTTTCGCAGCGCGCGCCTCGTCAGCGCCCTGTCGTGGTCGGCGACATTCTCCATGCCGATCGAGCTGAGCGTGCTGATGGCAGCGGCCAGCGCCATCGCCCCCAGGACGTTGGGAGTGCCGGCCTCTTCCCGTTCCGGGGGCTCTGCCCAGAGCGTGTCCTTCATGGTGACTGCGTGCACCGTGCCGCCGCCGACCACGTCGGGCGGGCCCTGCTCGAACACGCGTCGCGGGCCGGCGAGCACGCCGCAGCCGAACGGAGCGTGCATCTTGTGCCCGCTGAAGGCCACGAAGTCAATGCTCTCCGGATCGCCCGGGGGCCCCATCGTGAAGGGCCGGTGAGGCACAAGCTGTGTGGCGTCCACGGCAACCAGCGCCCCGTGCTCGTGCGCCATCCGAGCGGCCGCGCGGATTGGGGGCATGGTCCCCGTCACGTTCGAGGCGCCCGTCAAGGTCACCACGCGCAAGCGGCCCGCATTCCGCGCGGTCTTGCGCCGCAGGTCGTTCAGGTCCAGGCTTCCGTCGGTCCGTCGCACCTTGGCGTACTCAAGGACATATCCGTGCTTGCGCCAGGGCAGGAGGTTCGAGTGGTGCTCCATCAGCGTCGTCACGACCGCCTGGCCCTGCGGCACGCAGAGGCGCGCGGCAAGCTTATTCAGGGCGTGCGTGGCGTTCTGGACGAAAATGATCGTGTGGTAGGAAGGATCCGCGCCTATGAAGTCCGCCACCACCCGACGGCAGTGCTCGTACGCCTGCGTGGAAAGCAGGGACTTGAATCCGGTGCCCCGGTGGACGCTGGAATACCAGTCGGCGAAGCCATTCAGGCAGTCCAACACAGTCCGGAACGGCGGGGTGGTCGCGGCGTTGTCCAGGTTGACGTAGCGGCGCATTGAGCCGTCGTAGAGAGGGACCATGCTGCCCAAGCCGGGGATCAGGTCCCGGACGCTCTCTACGGTCAGCCGGGGCAGGGGCGGCAGGCACCATGGGCGCAGTTCGCCGACGCCTTGATGCACTGGGTTCATGCGCTAGGCCCCCCTGCGCTCGCCCGAAGAGCGGCTGCTGCCCGTGGCGCGCCATCGTGTGTTTCTTGCCGTCGCGCTGCCTTCCCGGGCCGAGCTCGGTCTAAGGCCACTTCTCGCGTGCGTCCAGCCGATCGGACGCTGCCGTGCATGGATCCCACGCAGACCATCATCCGGCTGCCTGGGTCTCGTCATCGCCCATCAGGTCCAATGTGGTCCAGCCCAGCAGGAAATCCGCCATCTCGCCGAACTTGCAGTTCAACGTCAATCCGACCCAGCCGAGGTGCAGGAGCTTCGGGCAATTCACCACCTGTCCGTCTCTCGGACCGGGACCCTCGATCACGCCGATGAGGCCGACCTTCCAGGGCTCCGGGCTGTCTTCGTCGGCGGCATCGAACTGCTCGTACCCGAACTGCTCGTAGCCCCACAGTATCACGCCGCCGGCGTTCTGGCGCATTCGGACCGCGCCGGCGTTCCCGTCGGCGAGCCCGTACAGCGTCCCGTCCACATTGGAGTAGCCGAGAGTCAACACAACGCTGAGCACCCCGGCGTAGAGCGAGAAGCCCGGCTCCTTAGAGACCGTGACCCCCACATTGAACATGTCCAGTGCATCGCTGCCCCTGTGCTGCATGTAAGTGCAGCCGCTGGCTGACAGGACGACGCAGAGGCACAACAGGATACGCGGCACTATCACACGCTTCATGAGCTCCATCCTTTTCGTCTCACGAGGAACCCGCCGCGAGCAGAGCCGGTCCAACCGGGCGCCTAAGCCGGCCCGACGGGCTTCGGCTTCGCCTGCCACGGCCACCTGCCGATCTTGACGCCATCGTCACCCGCGATGTCCAGCGTGGTGAAGCCGACGACGAAATCCAGCATCTCCAGAAACCGGCCATTCCACACCAGGCCGACGTAGCCCAGGTGCGGGAAGAAATGCACACAAGCCGGCGTGTAGGCGGGCTCGTTCTGGTAGGGCGGCAGGATGATGCCCAGGACGCCGGAGTAGTCCACGTAGAGCGTCTCGGGGTCGTCCTTGTCGAAGTCCCCCCATCCGATCTCCTGACGGCCGTACCCGAAGCCCCAGCACCTGTCGTAATGACGCGTAAAGCCGATCTGGCCGCCGCCCCATCCGACAAACGTGCCGTCTATGCGGCTGTAACCCACGGGGAAGATGTCCAGGCTGTTCCAGTACAGGCCGATGCATGGCTCGTCCGTGATGGTCAGGCCGATGTCCATCATCTCCAGGGCGTCTTCCGCGCGGTACCTCACGTAGGAGCAACCTGGCGAGAGCGGCAGAACGACGCACAGGAACGCCAGGCATGCCCACTTCCCCATGTGCTCGCTCCGCACTCGGCGCTCCTTGCCGTACGCGTACAGACGGCCACTGGTTCAGGGCTTGGCAGCGCATTCGCCCTGTGCCCTGCTGACGCGACCGATCGGATACACACTAGCTGGTTTGCGTTCGCTGTGTCAAGCCCTGGGGTTCTCTGTCCTTGGATTCGGTTCACTAGTGGGCTGTCAAGGAAGTCGTCTTGCATTTTCGCACCTACCGCTCGATAGCGGCCGCGGCCCTGTAGGGGCACGGCGCGCCGTGCCCCTACGTATCAGTCCGCACATGACACCGGCTGCAGAACGCAAGGTTGCTTGTTGAACAGGCCACTAGGTGGCGGCGCCGCAAGTTGCGGAAGGACGTCACACGCTGCCGGCTCTACGATCCCACGGCGCGCGCGGCGTAGTTCACCGCGATCCTGCGATAGATGTCATCTTTGCAGTGAAGGAATATGCAGGTAGGCATCACGGTCACCTCACGCGTCTCGGGGTCTTCGAAGGCAAAAGCCGCGGCGCAGTTCAGCAGTCGCTGTCCGTCGATCGAGTGGTACTCCTCAAAGGGCAGGACAACCATGGCGAGGTGATGACTGACGTTCGTGTGCTTGCGCAGCAGGTCCTTGAGCTTGCCGCCCATGAGGTACCCCCCAACGATGCGCAAGCTGGCGATGACCTTGTTGCCCTTCATGAGTCTCCCGAAGTTCAGCGAGCCGAGCAGCGGACCCACGAACGCCCTCATCACCACCAACCGTCCTCTCCAGCGCTGAAACCAGCGACTGGGGTCGAGCCGGTCCAGCTTCTCCTGGATCGCGTTGGCGCGGACAATGACTTGCTCAGCGATCTCGTCGAGCGGCCTCTTCAGGAAGTGACCGACCGGCCAGAAGGTCTCGCCGTCGGAGAAGAAGAACGTGGCGGACTCGCAGTTGGGATGGACTCCGCCAAACGTCAGCCGAGGAGATCCGAAGAACGCCAGGGCCTTGCTCAGGTGATTCCCGATCGCGGCGGGAAGGAACTCCACCTTCTCCTCGGGATAGGCTTCGTCCACAATCTGCTCGACGTCCTCCATGGTCGTACAGACGTCGGTCGCGAACCTATCGTCTTCCCACGTTTCCGCGAGAGGCAGTAAGTGCATGCTCGAGATGAAGTCCCTGCTGTCATGGCAGAACTGTATCAGGTCCCTCATGTGCTGATCGTTGATTCCCCGGGCAACGCAGCACATGATCGTGTTCTTGCACTTGCTGTACTTCCTGAGATTCTCCAGCGCCTTCATCTTCTTGTCGTAGGCCGAGGGATTCCTGCGCATCCTGCTGTAGATCTCCGGGTCCCGGCCATCGAAGCCGATAAGGACGGGGACCCGGGCGTCGCAGATGCGCTTGCAGTACTCCTCGTCGGCAAGGCGCAGCCCGTTGGTGACGAGGCGCACCCTGAGCCCCTTTCCGCGCGCCATGTCGATGATATCGAACAGATCCGCGCGGACGGTCGGCTCGCCGCCAAACAGGTGCACCGTGGGCTTGGGATCCATGCCTGCCAGCCCGTCCAGCACCCGCTCGAAGTACTCAAGGGGAGGATGGTACTCGAACCCCATGCCCCGCACGTTAGCAATGCAGATCGGGCAGTTCATGTTGCAGCGGTTCGTCACGTCCAGGAACACCATCCGCGGTGCGTGATGCGCGCCGCAGTTGGCGCAGCTCAGACGGCATCCCTGGAACTGGCTGGCCTCGTAGTGCCAGATGTCCCTCTTGTGCTGCCAGGCGGCGGCGTTCGAGCTCACCATGGCTTCGGTTGCGCCGCACTCCGGGCAGCTCTTCTTGAGGAAGACCTTGTCGTCCCGGATAACGTGCTCGGCGGGAACCGGGTGCCGGCAAGTCTCGCAAATGCCGTAGTTGACGCTTGGCATGTCATCCCTCTCCCACGCGCACGGCCGACCCACCACGTAGGAACTGCCTCCTGACGGGCGCGGACCCCAAGCAACCCAGGAAGCAACCGGCCGGTCAGAATCGTCAGTCTAGTTTGGCCCCGGACTGATGTCAACGACGGAGGGCTTGCAGCGGTCCACTCGCGTCCACGGCCCCTTGCGGGGGCGCCGTCGTTACCTGGCTTCGAAGGTGCCCCGCTGGTCCCACAGCCAGGTCTCGCTGGCGAACCCGGACTGCCTGAAACGCTCCAGTCGCTCGCGGTCCACCTCGATTCCCAGCCCCGGCCCGGTCGGCACGGGCAAACGCCCGTCCGGGTCGAGTCTCAACGGCGGATCGACGAGCTCCTCTACGAGCGGGTTGCCCACGTTGAACTCCACGAAAGAGCGTGTGTGGAGCGAGGAGACCAGGTGCGCGTCCGCCGCTACGCCGACGGCCGTGTTCCACCCGTGGGGCACCACCTCGATGCCGTGCGCCTCGGCAAGCCAGGCGATGCGCCGCGTCTCCGACAGCCCGCCCACCTTCGTCACGTCCGGCTGGGCGATGTCCATGGCTCGGCGCTCGAAGTAGGGGATGAAGGACTGCCTGCGGGTGAGCACCTCGCCGTGTGCGATCTTGACGGGCGAGGCGTCCGTCAGGCGCGCGTAGCCTTCCAGGTCGTCCGGCTCGAGCGGTTCCTCGAACCAGTAGACGCCGTAGTCCGCCAGCATGCGGGCGCGCTCGAGGGCGTCCTTCAGCCTCAGGGGCCAGTAGGGGTAGCTCCCACCGGCGTCCACCAGCAGCGTGGTGTCGTCGCCTGCTGCCTCGCGCGCCGTGCGCACCAGCTCTCTGTCCTTCGCCAGGCTCTGTTGGCCGAACGGCTCCCAGCCGAGCTTGATGGCCCGGAAGCCGCGCTGACGGATCTCGGCGATCCGCTCCGGCAACGTGTCGACTGGGTCGAACAGGACGGAAGCGTAGGCGGGCACCGATTCATGGTAGCGGCCGCCCAGGAGCACGGAGACCGGCTGACCTGCGGCCCGGCCGGCGAGGTCCCAGAGCGCGATGTTGATGCCGCTGATCGCATGCGTCATCGCGCCGCCGCGGCCGAACCAGTAGCTGATCTGGTGGAGCTTCTCCGTGACGCGCTCGACTTCCAGTGGGTTCTCGTTGACGACGAACTTCTTCAGCCATGCCAGTGCACCGAGGCACTGAGGCCTGCTCGAGAACGCGGCGCCCCATCCGCTCAGTCCCTCGTCGGCATGCAGCTCGACGAAGACGTGGCGCTCCACGTCGGGGGTGTAGACGGTCCAGTCGGTGATCTTCATGGCCTTTCTCCATTGGGCGATGCGTCTCTGCGGGGGTGTCATGCTATGCTCGACGCCTCGCTCGCGCAAGCAGATCGGCCTCCGGACCGCGCCGGCACGTCGCAGGCCCGAGGCGGGGGAGGGGACCCGGCTCCCGCGCGGCGCTGCCTGCCAGTCGGGGATCGCGTTCCCCGGGGGCTTGGCGCGTTCGGTATAATGGCACGGTTCCGTCCCACTGAGGACCCGGCCTGGAGGGAGTCCCATGACTGAGGTCGAGTCGTACCACTATGACAAGCTCAGTTGGCCAGAGATCAGGGATGCCGTCGCGCAGAGACGGGTGATCGTGCTGCCCGTCGGGTCGACGGAGCAGCACGGCCCGCACCTTCCGCTGGACGTGGACAACTACCTCTGCCAGAGCGTCTGCGAGGGCGCAGCCAGGTTGGCGCCGCACGACGTGCTGCTCATGCCTCCGTTGAGCTACGGCTTCAACTGGCACCACATCGACTTCCCCGGCACGATCGGCATCGCGTGGGACAACTACGTGCGCTTCCTGCTGGACATCGTGCGCAGCGTGGCCCACCACGGCTTCAGGAAGGTGCTGATCGTGAACGGACACGGCTCGAACAGGCCGCTGATTGGGGTCGTCGCGCGGCAGGCGACCATGGACAACGAGGTGATCTGCGCCGCGTTCAGCTACTTCGAGCTGGTCAAGGACGTGGTGGGCCAGGTGCGCGAGTCCCCCAGGGGATGGGTGGCCCACGCCGATGAGATCGAGACGTCCCTGTACCTCTACCTGCGACCGGAAGGCGTGCGCAGAGAGCTGGCAGCCCCCGAGAACGACATGCTGCCCTCGGAATTCTGGTGGCAGGACCTCCAGGAGGGCGGCAGGATCGGCATGATGGAATGGTGGAGCACGTTCAGCCACACCGGGGTCCTCGGCGACCCGACGCTCGCCTCTGCGGCGAAGGGCGAAGCCCTCTACCAAGCCTCCACCAGGGAGCTGGCCAAGCTGATCCGCGAGTTCAAGGACCGGCCGATCCGGCCTCGTGAGGATCATCACTAGGATCGCCGGACAGAGCCCCCTCCTGGCCTTGGCCCGGGCCCTCAGTACGGCAGGAAGATGGGACCCGTTCGGACGCCCGTCAGCAGGCTCATCAAGGTTGAGCCGCCTATCACCAGGCTCTCGCCGATGATGACGCCCAGGAAGAACTGCCGGCCGCTCCGCAGCGTCTGCCCGCCCCCGAACTTCAAGATGAGCACCTTCGCGAGCCAGCCGAGCAGGAACGAGAACCAGAGCTCCCGCGTGCACCATGACATGGCAATCGCGAACCCCAGCGCGTTGATGGGCCACCAGTAAAACGTGCCCCGCAGCACCATCAGCGCGGCCATGCCCGCCACGCCCGTGGCCAGCCCGGCCCATCTCGGCTGGGCTGCCTGCCACGGCTTCGAGATCATCAGGTGCACGCTGTTGTAGGTGTTGGTCATGTGGTAGACGTGGCTGCTTCCGATGTACACGTTCAGCGCCCCGCGATCGTAGTAGACCCATTGCAGGCTCGAGTAGGTCGCCGCCACCAGCCCGACCGCTAGCGTCAGCAGCATGATGGGAAGGAACAAGCGCCGTCGCTCCCTGAAGACGCTCCAGATGCGCAGCGCGTTCAGCGCGTGCGGCGCCAGCAGCTCGCGGGAGTCGCTGGTCAGGATCTGGCTCTGCAGCGTCGCCGCCACGACCGCCGGCCCCGAGAAGATGCGGCCCCCCGTGACCCCGTGCAGGAACCACGCGGGCCCCCAGGCGTGCTGCGTGAAGAACAGGCCGCCCTGGGCTATCATCCGGGAGTGCACGAGCACGATGCTGAACGTGAGCGCGATCACGCCAACGGCCGCCCGCACGCCCAGGCCGAAGTGCATGTTCCACAGAACCAGCCCCGCCATCGTCGCGACCAGTCCCCAGAACCCGAGCCGGTAGCCGATCGGCTCTGACGACCCGTCGGCGCCGCCGGATCGCCCGAGCGCGGACTTCGTAACCGCCCAGAGGTGCCGGCGCGCCATGTACAGCATGCCCGCCGTCAGGGCCAGGAAGGCGCCCGCCTGCTGCCACTGGAGGAACGGTCCGGAACGTCCACCCTCCATAGGTTGCCCGATGCTCTGCGCGATGATGATCTGGACACACATGAACACATAGAAGGTCCAGATGCTCAGCGACACGTCGCTGGGCACCAGGAACGCGAACCCGATGGCCAGGGGGTAGATCTTGCCGTCGCTGACGTTCACGTAGTTGAGTGCCGTCTCGGAGAAGACCGTCCAGAACGGCACGGCCACGCGCCAGCCTTCCGTGGCGTCGGAGAGAAGCGGCGCCAGGCGAATCAGCCCGAACAGGACGGTCACCACAGCGCCAGCAAGGAAGGCCTTGCTCCTCGTTGACGAGGACAGCAGTCGCCCGTCCCGGCTGCCCTCCGTGAAGTCCAGCGGCACTCTCGCCACCGGAAACATCAAACGCTCCGACTCGACCCACTGCTTGCGCAGGATGCCGCAGAGGAAGAACGTTGCCAGGTAGAAGAGCCAGATGTAGACGCCCCACGTGACGAACGTCCGCGTCCATTGGTCCCAGGGCACCCGCACCGGCTCGCCCGCCGGCGTGCCCTCGAAGAACCTCTTGGCGGCCTCGCTCTTGGGGCTGTTGCTGAGCAGGATCCCCGGCGGGGCGACCTTGAGCACGTCGTCTTGCCAGAACAAGTCGGCCCGCTGCGACAGGTACGGTGCGGCGGGCATCGCCGCCAGGAAGTTCCGCATCAGCCCGCTGGCCGGCACGGTGGACGCGACGATCATCATGCACCAGACGAGCATCAGCTCGGACTGCTTGAGCATCCAGGCGCGCCTGATGAGCTTGAGGACCCCGTTCACCCCCAGCGTGAGGATGAAAAGGAATGTGAACACGCCCACGGGGAAGTGGTTGCCGGTCAGAAAGGTGTTGCCGACCCTGTAGTCATTGACCGGCACGAGAAGGCAGAGGCCGACGGCGCCGAGGAGGCCGATGATGAAAGCTCGCCAGGTCAACCGTTGGCTCCCTGAAAGGACATCGCACGGGAGCACTATAGAGGGAGAGCCTCCCCGCGTCAAACTCGCGGGCCGCGCCCTGTGCCACGCCGCCGCCCCCGATGCTGTGCGGCAAGGCCATCACGCCCGGGCGCCGGCCAGCAGGCGTTCGGTCCGCCAGGCACGCCGGCCGCGTTCACTCAGCCGGTATCGGTCGCCGGTCCGGGCCATCCAGCCCTCTTCGTAGAGGCGGCGTCGTGCGAGCGCGGGATCGCTGTTCTCGGCGGCGATCAAGCGGGTGAGTTCCTTCTCGCCGTACTCGCGGTCCTCCGGCAGCGTCCGCACGGAAGCCGGCATGCTGGAGTGGCTCAGACCCCCGCACGGAAGCGCGGTGCCAGGGTGTCTGCGATGGTACTCAGCCGCCCGCCGCCCGAGTTCGGTCCGGAGGAAGCGCTCGTGCTCGTCGCGGCGCCTCCACCGGCCTTCCACGATGTACCCGATGCGCTCGGCGAGCGGCAGCGGCCACGTCCCTCTGCCCGCCTCTCCATCGGCAGGTGCTTGGCCTCGACCTTTGCGAAGCGCCGCTAAGATACGTTCCCTGCTTGCGTCCAGCGCGCTCACCACCATCGCCAGTTCCTCGCCGGCAGCCACGAGTCCTGCGATGCGCTCGCGCCGGCAGCTTGCTGCCGCGCTATCTTCAGGCTCCACGAACTCGGCGGCGAAGTGGGCGAGGGACCAGATCTGGCCCAGGGCATCCCGCGCGGCGGCCGCCAGGTCCTCGGACATCGCCTCGTCTGCGTTGCCGCGACCATTGACGCCTGGCGCCGGCGTTCTGTCCCTGAGCGACCTCTCGCGCTGTGTGCGCCGCAGCCAGAGCGCGCACATGTTGTCGGCAATGGCGCGCAGCCAGGCGCTGAAGCGGCTCGGATCCCGCAGCTGTGCCAGCCCCCGGAAGGCGGCCACGAAGCTCTCCTGGGCAATGTCGTCCGCCCAGTCGAAGTCGCCGATCCGGCTCACGATGTAGGCGTGTACGGACGCTCGGTACCGGCCGACGAGGCGACCGAACGCGGCGGTGTCGCCGCGGGCGGCTTCCTCGACCAACCTTTGCTCGTCGCTGCGCTGGTCCATGGCCTCGACACCTGGCCGCAAAGGAAGCACGATGACGTTCCGCCGTCTGCTAACTTAGTTGCACGGAGGACGCGGAATCCCTCAGAGGAAACGCTGCAGGCAGCTTATCCATCAGCGGTATCGTCCCCGACCAAGCTCCCGACCCCGGCACGCAGGTGGGAGTTCAGCGGCGGCAGCCCCCTTACTTCGCCGGCTCCTTGCGGCGCCGGATCATGAGCCAGACGATCACGATGAGCGCCACTGGCAGAAGCCAGCTGAAACTCCGCCCTCCGGCGCCTGCCCCTTTCGCTGCCGCTGCCGGGCTGAGCACCTTGTCCTCCGGCGCGGCGGGCACGAAGAAGTCGGCATCCACCTGGCCGGAGTAGCGCACGCTGTCCACGACGAAGTCGAACTCCGGCTTGAGCTCGCCGAAGACGTCCTCCGGAGCCACGCAGGACAGCTTTAGCTCCATCGCGTCCGAGCCCGCAGGCCGGATGAAGTACTGAACGATGAGATGGGACATCCTGGGCAGGTCGCCGGCTGGCGGACGGGCGCCGCAGCCTCGGCCGGCCGGGAGCGGCGCCGTGAAGCCGAACCGGTGCAAGATCATCCCGTCGCGCCTCTCATAAGAATCCGACACGTCTTCCAGGACTGCGCCGGTCTGCGCCCGAATGGCTTGCGTGAATGCGCTAACGTAGGCCTCGAGGTCGTTCTCATCGCGCATCAGGAACGAACGGGATCCGAACTCGCACCACACGTTGGCCGGAGCGTCCTTGTGGTTCAGGACGAAGATCAGGTTCGGGGAGACGCGCGGCCCGGCGCATCCCCCTTTGGCCTGGGCGGCCAGCGCCTCCGGATCGTAGTACTCCCAGTAGCCGGCCGGCAGCCGGAACTCGATGCGGCGCGCCGAGTCCTTCATCAGGATGCCGGGCGACGTCACCTGGGGCGGCGCGGCTTCCGCACCGGCCTCAGGCGCAGACGGCGCATCGTCCGGGCCTGCCGAACCGGCCAGGGCCGGCAACAGCGCCATTGCCAGAGCGATGGCGGCGATCCGCCTAGTCCTCATCGGAGCCCTCCTCTCCAGGCGCCTCAGGCGGGGCGCTGAGCTCGACGATCTCCGACACGATCTGCCCGCGATGGAGTCTGCTCATTATCCGTTCTCCGCCTGAAAGGCCCTCAATGGAGCGCACGATCCGCCCGTCCGCCGCGAGCGTCACGCTGTAGCCGCGTTCGAGCACCTTCAGAGGGCTCAGGGCCTCCAGGCGCCGCCCGATCGCGGCCGTCCGCTCGCGCAGCAGCCCCAGCCAATGCGCGAAGAGGGTGTTGAGCCTCTCCATGACTTCGTCGACCCGCTGGGCGCTCTGCTGGATCGCCGCTTCGGGCCTCCTGAAGGCGTACCGCGCGGCGAGGGCTTCCAGGCGGTGGCGTCCGCGCAGCATCATCCCCTCCAGGGCGGCGGCGAGGCGTTTGCTGCGCTCGCCCAGGATTCGGAGCACCTCGGCGCGGTCGGGCACTACCAGTTCGGCGGCCTCCGTTGGAGTGGCGGCCCGCACGTCCGCGGCGAAATCCGATATGGAGAAGTCGATCTCGTGCCCCACGGCGCTCACGATCGGTATGGCGCTGCGGTGGATGGCCCGTGCCACGACCTCCTCGTTGAAGGGCCAGAGGTCCTCCAGGCTGCCGCCGCCGCGGCCGACTATCAAGACGTCCAGATCGGGCCTCCTGTCGTTCAGCGTGTTGATGGCCGCTGCGATCTCCGCCGCGGCTTCGGCGCCCTGAACGCGCGTGGGGAACAGGTACAGCTCGACGGCCGGGAACCGCCGCGAGATGACGTTGATGATGTCGCGGATTGCGGCGCCGGTCGGACTGGTCACCACGCCGATCCTGCGCGGGAAGGGCGGGAGGGGCTTCTTGATCTCGTCGCGGAACAGGCCCTCTTTCTCGAGCTTCTCCATGAGCTGGCGGAACGCAAGCTGCAGCGCGCCCAGCCCCCGCGGCTCCACCCAGGAGATGATGAGCTGGTAACTGCCGCGCGGGGGGTACACGTCGATGGAGCCGCGGGCGAGGACTTCCAGGCCCTCCGCCAGGTCGAACTTGATGGCGGAGGCGATCCCGCGCCAGATGGCGGCCTGGAGCACGGCGTGCTCGTCCTTGAGCGTCAGGTAAACGTGCCCGGACGAGGCCCGAGTGACGCGCGACAGCTCCCCGACGACGTATACGTCGGGGAACGCGGACTCCAGGCTCTCCTTGATCCGGGCCGTCAGCTCCGAGACGGTCAGCACTCGGGCTTCTCGATCGCTTCTGGATAGGGGCAGCGACATGGCGTCTGTCCCGGCGCTGGCGTTGGGCCTGTGGCGTGCGGCGAAGGCCCTGCGGGCCCGTTCAGCGGCCGGCGCGTCTGCGGTCCTCATAGAACCCCCAGCCCGCCGGCCCGAACCCGAACACCAGGGCGAACTCGTTGTCCGCCTTCTTCACTTGCACTCCGACGTCCAGGACCCACTCGTGCAGCAGGCGTCGGATGACGGCCCGTGTCTCCAGGTTCTTTGCGTCTCCTGTCCCGTAGGAGTTGAGCTCGTACTGCTCCCTGAGCAGGAGGCGGTACCGATCGCTAAGCTGGTAGGACATGTTGAGCGTCACGGCTGAGCTCAGGTCCGATATCTGGTCGTAGTCGAGCGCGGCGGCCCACCCGGGCAGGTAGTCGAGCATCATGCCCACGTTGATTACGTCGGGCTGATCTTCAAGCCCGATCCAGTTGTCGCGAGAGTACACGGCCACGTGGTCGGAAAGGCAGAGCTTCAGGTCGGCGCGGACGTAGTCCTTGTCCTGGGCTTCCACAACGGAGTCGCTGGAGCGGGCCACGTACGCGACGTCCACCTCCGCCCAGTCCACCGAACGCCAGCGGCCCTCCCGCAGGCGCTTCGTTTGCAGGCGCTGCCGCAGGCCGACGGCCGCCTGTGTGCCGCTGTCGATCGCGTCCACGGCATCCATCTGGACGAACTCCTCGGACCCGGCCCCGGAGACCGACAGTGCGTCGAAGCTGACGTACGGGATGACGATGTGGCGCAGGCGGTTCAGGTCGAGCAAGTCACTGGCGGTAGGAAACGGGCGGGACAGCACGGTGCTGAGGGTAATGCCGCCGCCCGCGCCTGAGCGCGCCTCATCGTCCCGCCACGCGCCGGCCTCCATGGCGCCTGTGTCCGCCCACGTCGCCAGGGCCCGCACGAAGGGGTCCAGCCGGAACATGCCGATCGAGAAGGGCAGCGAGAGCCTGTGCTCGGTGTGGAGACGCGCCAGGTCGGGCGGGTCCACGGGGGCCGGCGCCAGGATGTCACTGGGCTCCAGGTCGTACAGGCCGCCCCGAACCGAGCCCTCGTAGACGAACCGCCCGAGCGGTAGGCCCACGATCTCGAGGTCGAAAGTGGGCGTCTCTTCGACCTGCGTCAGGAAGTCGTTGACGCGGCGCTTGTAGAGCAAGGCCAGGTAAGTCGAGTTCCGCAGGTATCGCGCCAGCAGGTAGCTCTCCGGCGTCTTCTCCTCCTCGAAGTCGGGCTCGAAGTACTCGTTCAGAAAGCTTTCGTCGGAGAGCTTGTAGTACTCGGCGTCCACGCGCCAGGCGGCGTCCAACTGAGACCGATGCTCCAGATGCAGGCGGCCGCGGTTATCCTGCGGCACGGGCAGTCCAGTGTCATCCTCACTGCCTGCGTCATGGACGTAGTAGCCCCGCAGCCGGCCCTCATGGCGCGGGTAGGGCACTTCGCCGAACCCGTAGCGCAGTTCGGTGCCCACGGCCGGCCCGCGCAAGCCGTAGTAGTCCAGGTCCATCGTCCAGTTCTCGACCCACGTCGGCGCAGTGCCCAGGTCAAGCGGCCGCCAGGTGGTCTGCATGATCAAGCCGAAGTTGTCGGAAGTGCCCAGCGCGTAATCCGTCAGCAGGTAGGCCCGCCGGCTCAGGTCGATGCCGATGAAGGGCAGCCCGATGAGGGTCCGCGGCGTTTCGCCTACCTGGAGGCGCGTGTTCCACGCGTCCAGGAGTGTGCTCCTTTCCTGGCGCGTAACCTGCACCGTCTTCGCCGCGATCTGGTAGTGCGGGCGAGCGAATCCGCAGGTGGTAGCCGAGACCTCCTTCATGATGAGCGTGCGGCTGTCGATGAGAAAGGTCTCTTCGCCGCGGAACACGTAGACGGTTTCCCGCTGCGCGGCCGGGTCGGCAAGCCTCACCTCCGTATTGGAGGCAAGGCCGCGCGCCCGCCGCGGGTTGACGTACACCTGGTCCGCCCGCATGGACCGGAACACGCCCGCGACGTCCATCTTGCCTTCTGCGACCTCTCGCTCAGGCGCGGGAGCGCCCGGCTTCTTCTCAAGCCGGATGTTGCCCTGAGCGTAGACCTCGTAGACGTCTCGCGCCTGGTCGTACCAGAGGACAGCCGCGTCGGCCCGAATCTCCAGGTTGCCCACCTCTCCGCGTACGTCCCCGATGTAGACGACCGTGATGGGGTCTCCGGCGCCGAAGATGTACGTCTCTTCGGCGTTAAGCCGGCGCGTCACCGTCTGAAAGACCTCGGGCGCGCGGGGCACCGGGATCTCGTCCCAGCACGTGTCCTCCTGGAGGTCTTGAGTGGCTGACTCCGCCCCGGCCAGCAGGCTGGAACGGACCGGCTCGGCGGACCTGGCCAGAGGGCAGTCCCACGCGAATGAGAGCGTGCTTCTGAGGCGCAGATACAGCGCGCCGCACTGGCGGACCTTGTCGCCTTCGGCCAGCACCACCCGCGCGCCTGCGGCGCCGTCCTCGCCCGGAATCCCCTCAGCGTAGACCCTCACCGTAGCCGCCCGGACCCCGGGGTCGGAGGAAAGGCGCCTGTCGAACCACACGACAAGCCGCGGTGCCACCAGCCGCACCGGTCCCTGCCGGAGCAGCGCCCCATGCTGGGCGACGAACACGCGCACCCCGTTCTCTTCCCACGTGTCGACGCTCTCCGTGCTCTCCAGCGTCAGGGCGTGGAAGTCGTACTGCCCCTCGATCAGGCCGGCCCGGGCCTGCCGCGCCGCCCAGCACACGGCCGTCAGGGCGGCAAGCAGGACCGTTGCCTTTGTTGAGCGTCTTCTCATCCCGCAATGGAGAGCGCTTCCGCCCGCGAACACGGGAGGAAGGCAAGCGCCGACGGAGAGCCGATGCCCCCGACACGGTTGAACGGGGCCGGCAATGTCTTATCATATTCGGGCATTTGTGTAAACCAGACGTCCGGCCGCCCGCACCGAGGGCTCCCTCAGGGCGTGAGAGGCGCCGGAGGGTGCTTCAGGAAAGTCGCCTGCGGCGCGGCCGGTTGCGCCCCGCGCGCGGCGGCGCGTGGACAGCCTGCACTGCTTGCTGGACGGCCGGCTTCAGCCCGTCTGTCGCTGGCGGGAAGCGGACGATCGCTTCGACCGCCTCGTCGGCCGAGAGGACGTCTGCCGGGCTCCGGCGGCGCAGCACGGGCGGTCCCCGGAAGAGATGGCCTCCAGGTGGGATGCTTGTCAGGCCGTCCTGGAGGGACTTCAGCGCGAAGGCGTCCGGGAGTTCGAATCCGTCCGGCAGCGCATCGTGGACAGCTGCCCCGTATGAGGCGCGCCCGTTTGCATAGCCACGCCCCACGCAGTACACTTGCTCGTCGGCGTGTCCTCGCCTTCTGCCCGTGAGGCGGTTGACGTGGCTAAGGACCAGAAGAACATCCTTCATGCCATCTTCACCATGGACTGCCTCCCTGCCGGGGGAAGGGCGGAGGTGCAGGGCGCGGAGCGATGGGACCACGCGGCGGCCTCGGTCATGGCCTTCGCCGAGTGCCTCTCGCAGGAGGGTTTCGGCGCCACCCTCTTCGTCGCGCCTGAGGCGCTGGCCCGCCTGGGCAAGCAGTTGCGGGAACTTCAGTCGGCGGGCTGCGAGCTCGGCATGGTCTGTCACCCGCAGCTTTCCCACTATCAGGCATACCTGGGGGCGTACAACTTCGACCGGCAGCGGGAGATCGTGCAACTGGGCAGGGCCCTGTGGGAGAACGCCCTCGGGGAGGCGCCGACGACGTTCCGTCCCGGCTTCTTCAGCGCGAACGACTACACGTACCACGTGCTCTGCATGGAGGGGTTCGAGCAGGGGAGTTGCTCGCTGCCGGGCCGCGTCGACAACGAGCAGTGCAGCGTCTGGCCGAGGAGCTATCCCTTTGCCCACCACACCGACCCGCTCGACCGCACGGCGCAGGGGACCATGGAGTTCTTCGAGGTGCCCGTGACGAGCGACTTTGAAGCGGCCCCTCACGTGAGCTTCGAGACCTACACTCCTCCTCATCTGCGCATTGAGGAGCCGGACGTGCACGAGTATGCGCGGGACCTCGTTATGCGCCAGGCGCGCCGGATGCTGGAGGACAACGTCACCGTGCCGACGGTCACGTTCGTGACGTCGAACGTGGTCGGGTGGCACAGGGGCGACGACCCCCATGTCGACCGGCTGCACAACCTTTGCCAGATGCTGCGGGAGGTGGCTGAGGAGCTCGAGCTCGAACTGACCAGCAGCTCCGTGGCGGCAGTGCACGCGGCGTGCGACGAGCAGATGGGCAGCGACCTCGAGCTGGACGACGCGGAGTAGGGCGGCAGGCGGCATGCTGCCGTCGGACGCACGATCGTGCGGGGTGCGGGCGTATGGGTGCTACGGGCTGCCAGACGCTGACCGTCTCCATATAGCCACGCGTAACACATTACAGCATGGGGGAGGGCAGGGCGATGCCACGAGCTCTGTGGCCGTTCGTGTTGGTTATCGGTGTTCTGTCCCTGGCTGTCTGCGTGTTCGGCAGTGCAGCGGCGACCACCGAAGGGGAGAGCAAGCCGCCGGTCAATCCGGCGGCAGAGGCCGTCAACAACTTCTCGTTCCGCCTCTACAGCAGGTGCCGGGAGCGGGAAGGGAACCTTGTCGTATCCCCGTTCAGCGTGTACGAGGCGATGGGTATGGTCTGGTGCGGCGCCGACGGCCAGACCGCAGAGGAATTGGCGCAGCTCCTGTCCCTGCCGGCGGAGCGTTCCGGCGCGCTTGAGTCAATGAGGACCCTCGGCGAGGCAATGAAGGCGGCGGCCCAGCGCAAGGGGTTCTCGTTTGTGGTGGCGAACGCGCTCTGGGGTCAGCAGGACACCCCCTTCCACGCGGAGTTCGTCGGACTGGTGGAACGTATCTTCGGGGGCGCCCTGGAGCGCGTGGACTTCGCCGGTGCCCCGGAAGATGCCCGTCGCCTGATCAATGCTTGGTCGGAGGAGAAGACTCAGGGGCGAATCAGGGACCTCGTTCCTCCCGGGAGCTTCCATAAGTACACGACGCTGGTCGCGACGAACGCCGTGCACTTCAGGGGGCTGTGGGACATGCCTTTCAAGCTCTCTCGTACCATGCCACAGCCCTTCCGGGTGTCGACGGATGAGACGGTCTCCGTGCCCATGATGCAACAAA
Source organism: uncultured candidatus Brocadiaceae bacterium (assembly GCA_964521715.1). Taxonomy (GTDB): domain Bacteria; phylum Planctomycetota; class Brocadiia; order SM23-32; family SM23-32; genus DAOVRD01. Next base: position 17,820 of record CAZFSS010000021.1, read on the forward strand.
GTGCGTGGCTTCCCTACTGTGAGACTGATGCGTGTCAGGTCCTGGAAATGCCCTATGCAGGGGAGCAGTTCTCGATGCTGCTCGTACTGCCCAAGGCCTTGGGAGGGCTGGCCGAAGTGGAGGAGAAGCTTGACAGGGAGAGCTTCCACGCGTGGGTCTCCAGTTTTCAGACGGGTGGCATCGTCGACCTTGCCGTGCCCAAGTTCACGTTCGGTTGCTCGCTCAGGCTGGGCGACGCACTGCACTCGATGGGCGCATCGACAGCCTTCGATCTGGTTAAGGCGGATTTTGGTCGCATGTCCACGGTGAAGCCTTTGTTTCTCTCCGACGTGATTCACAAAGCGTTTGTCGACGTAGATGAAGAGGGCACGGAGGCGGCCGCCGCCAGTGCCGTTGGGGTTGTCAGTTTCACGCCCCGAATACGGTATGGCTTTCGGGCAGACCATCCCTTCCTGTTCGTCATCCGCCATGTCCAGACGGGAGCTGTCCTCTTCATCGGCCGGGTCACCAACCCGCTCGATCCGGGCTCCTGAGGCTATTGAGGCCGGCAATGGCAATGCTGCCGCGAACGAGCAACTGTCATTCTGAGGCCGCCGCGGGGCGGCCGAAGAATCTCGCTGTTCCCTGTGCGGCAAGGTGGGATTCTTCGTCGCGGATCCCCCGCTCCTCAGAATGACAGCGTGCACGGGGTCGGTACACTAGCTACGCAGCTCTCCATCAAGAGAGGGCTCGCCCGATCACGCTGAGTTGGGCTTACGCGCGGGCGAGGCGTTCGCGCTTCGCACTGCCGACGGCGATGTGGGCCCGGCGCGTCGGCTCGGGTAGGCGGTACTTCGTGCAGCATTCGAGCACCAGGCGGGTCGAAGTGCCGAAGTCGGCTAGGTGGCCGGGGCTCACGAAGACGGGCTTGACGCCGGTCCGCGTTCGCAGGACCACGCCCACCTGGTCCCCCTCGTCGAGCAGCGGCGTTGATTCGCCCTTGGCCCGGCCCACTTCGCCATGGGAGCCGATGAGGCGGCTCTTGGCGCAGCCCACCGTCGGCATGCCGAGCCAGAGGCCCATGTGCGAGGCGAGGCCGAGGCGCCGCGGGTGCGCCAGCCCCTGTCCGTCGAAGATCACGGCGTCCGGCCGGTTCGTCAGCTTCCCGATGGCCTTGAGAGAGACCGAACCCTCACGGAAGGTGAGCAGGCCGGGGACATAGGGGAAACGCAGTTCATCCTGCGCGACCGCCTCCTCGACGGTCGTCATGTCCGGGAAGGACAGCACGACTGCCGACGCGAAGCAGAGCCCCAGCCGGCGGCTCACGGCGATGTCCACGCCCGCGACGAGCCGCAGCCGGCAAGGCAGGGGCCTGAGCCTGACCTTCGGGGCGAGTGCCTCCTGAAGCTCGCGCGCCTCGGCAGGGGTCACGTCCCACTCGTGTAGCTTGCAGATGCGCATGGGCGGCGCCTCGCGCCGGACAGCCTACCGGCCGAGCCGTGGGGGCGCAAGGGGCGGAGGGGCGCTTCGTTCGGCCTTGACCGGGCGCGCACGGGCGCTAAGATAGGCGGCGAGACTGCGACCGTGAGCTTCGGAGGAACGGGGAGGTGGCAACGCCCGGCCGCCCGCGTCACATCATCTGGATCACCACGGACCACATGCGCTATGACTGCGTGGGCGCCAACGGCAATCCGGCCGTGCGCACGTCGAACCTGGACCGGCTGGCCGAGGGGGGAGTCAACCTGGAGCATTGCTACGCGCAGAGCCCGCTCTGCATGCCGAGCCGCGTGAGCTTCATGACGGGCCAGTACCCGTGCCGGACCGGCGTGCTGACCAACGGGCAGGCGCTCTCCCCCGAGCGCGGGCCGACCTGCGCCGAGATCTTCCGCCAGGCCGGCTACGAGACCGCGCAGATCGGCAAGCTGCACTTCGAGCCGCACGACAACATGGACCTCGACCCCACGCCGCACCTGCGCTACGGGTTCGACTACGTGGCGCTTAGCGAAGAGCCCGGCTGCTACGAGGACGCCTACGTGCGCTGGCTCCGGAGCTACTGGCCGCAGTACGCGGACGCGATGCGGGTCGACCGGCCGGACGAGCGCATGCGGCGTGGTGATTCGTTCTCCTGCCGCGCGGTTGAGGCGCCGCCGGAGGCGAGCCACGCCGGCTTCGTGGCGTCGCACACGATCGAGTACCTGTCGTATGGCCGGCCGTCGTTCGTGCACATGGGCATCTACGCGCCACATCCCCCGCTGAATCCCGCGGCCGAGTGCCTGGAGGCATACGGCGCGGTCGAGGTCCCGGCGGCCCATTGGCAGGAGGGCGAAGACGCCGACAAGCCGCCGCCGCTGGGCAACATGCTGCGCGCCAGGCGCGACGTCCCTGATGCACAGTGGCGGGAGCGGCGGCGCTTCTTCTACGCCATGTGCACCCTCCTGGACGGGCAGGTGGGGCGCCTCGTCCGGGCCCTGGAGGAGCGGGGCGAGCTGGACGACACGCTGATCCTGTTCATGTCCGATCACGGCGACATGGACGGCGACCACAGGATGGTCTCCAAGCAAGCATCGTTCTACGAGGAAGTGATGCGCCTGCCCGTCATCCTGCACTGGCCGGCCGGGCTGCGCGCGGGCGTCCGGGTGCCCGACCTCGTCGAGGCTCTTGACCTCTTGCCGACGCTCTGCGACCTGGCGGACCTTCCGATTCCGCCGCAGGTGCAGGGCCGAAGCCTGGCGCCGTGGCTGAAGGGAGAAGGGGAGGGGGCTTTCCGGGAGGACGTCCTGGCCATGCACGCGGGGCCCCAGCAGCCCGTCTGGGCCATGCTGCGTTCGGAGGAACTCAAGTACATCCGCTACGGGCCGGGCGCCGAGGTGCTGTACGACATCGCGGGCGAGCCGGAGGAGTACGCGAACCGCGCGAGCGACGACGCATACGCGGGCCGGCTCCGGGACATGCGCGAACGGATGCTGGACCGGATGCTCGATGCGGCCAGTTCAGGCGTGCCCCGGCACAAGCCCTTCTGACGGCAGGCCCCTCGCGTCCAACATGCGGCGGGCCTGCCCTGTGCGCCTGCCGCATGTCAGAGCTGCGGGGTCATCAACGGAAGAACGGGATGGCCAGCGGGTAACGGAACGATTCCCCCTTGCTGGCTCTGACAGAGGCGATGATCGTCATGACTAGGCCGAATACGAACAGTGCAGCGAGCAGGACGAAGCCTATGACGATCAAGCATAGGAGTGCTGAGATGAGGCCGTAGATCACCAGGGAGATCTGGAAGTTCAGTGCCTGCTTCCCTTGCTCATCGACAAAGGGGTATTCGTGTCGCTTGAGCGACCAGAAGACAAGAGGGCCGATGATATTCCCCAACGGTATGCCGATGAAGCCCGCGAGGGCGCCCAGGTGGCACAGCATGCCCCATGTGCATGCCTCTTTGGGCGGCAACCCTGTGTCAGAGCCCGCCGTTGCCGGTTGACCGCCGGCGCCCGGTTCCTCGTGGGTCGGAACTCCCTTTGCCTCTTCGGGTCGCATGCCCTCTCTCCCAATCCAATCCACCTGATGCTCTCCTCGGACCCCTACCCCGTCGCATAATGCTACCGCGGAACGTGCCGCACGTCAACGGGCGGCGTCTGCTGCGCGACAGATGGGGTAGCCTACCTCACCCCGAGCCATCGCGCGGCCTTGCGGATCTCGGCCGTGTTGGCCGCCAGGTAGACGCGGTCGCCGCCCTGGACGGCCGCGTGCCCGCGGGGGATGATGAACTGCCCGCTGTCGGCGCGCAGGATGCCGACTATGACGCAATCGGTGGGGAAGTCCGGGTTCCGCGCGATCTGCTCGATGGTGAGGCCGGCGGCGCGCGATTCCTCGGGCACCTTGACGAAGACGATGCTGGCCCTGCCCTCGCCGAACGCCGTTACCTCCTGCATGGACGGCTCTTCCACCTCCCAGGTGAACTGGTTGAGGTAGAGGTCCACGATGTTCAGGACGCGTGCGACGCCGGCGAGCTTGTAGGCTTCCTCGTAGCGGGGGTCCCGCATGCGGACGATGATTCTGGGCACCTTCATGTGCCTGGCCAGCAGTGCGAAACACAGGTTGTCGGCGTCGCTGTGCATGGTGCCGGCGGCGCAATCCGCCCTGTTCAGCTCCGCGTCTTCGAGCACGGAGATCGAGGTGGCCGAGCCGTGGATCGCGCTCACGCCGAGTTGGGAGTAGATGCGCTCGCAGATCTCTCTGTCAACGTCTATGACGACGACGTCGTGTTTCCCTTCCATGAGTCGTCTGGCCAGGCCCGCACCCACCATTCCGGCGCCGGCGATGACTACCCTCATCTGTGTCCTCCCTCTTGTTCTGAGTCCGCGCCGTCACTTCCAGGCGCGCCCAGTGAACAGCATCAGCACGGGTATGACCTCGAGCCTCCCGGCCAGCATGCCGGCGATGTAGACGAGCTTGATGACGGGGCTGAGCCGGGCCATGTCCTGCACCGGGATGTAGCACGGGCCGATGTTGCCGAGCGCGCTGAACATGCCCGACGCGCTGGCGAGGGCGTTGTGGCCGCTCAAAGCCGCCGTGGTAAGCGCCCCGAAAAGCAGAAGGAAGAGCCACGCGAAGAAGAGCCCCGCCGTACGGTACACCTCCTGAGCGTCCACCTGCTTGCGGTCCACGAGCAGGAGCTCCACGCTGCTATCCGGCTTCAGGACCTTTCCGACCTGCTGCGCCATCAGCTTCCACAGGATGACGATGCGGGCGACCTTCAGCCCGCCGCTGGTCGAACCCGCGCAACCGCCGATGATCATCAGGACCAGGAAGACCTGGCGCGCCAGCGGGGCGAAGTAGTTCGAGGCGATGTCCCGCGTGCCGTAACCCGTCGTGGTGGCGATGGACATGACCTGGAACAGGCTGTGGCGGAAGCTTGCAGCCGGGGAGTCCACCTCTGGCACGCTGTCCGGCAGATGCGCCTGCGCCGTCCCGCCGGCAGCGCCCAGCATGTGCAGACGCGAGCCGAATACGAGCAGCAGGGACACGCCGAGCACCAACCACCACGTCCGCACCTCGTCGCTGTCCCACAGGGCCCTGACCTGTCCCTTGGCCAGGCGGTAGTGGACGAAGAAGTTGATGCCCCCGGCCCACATGCCGAAGATGATGATGTACTCGACGGCCACGTGGTGCGCATAGCCGGCTTGCTCGTAATAGGCGATGCTGGCGTCGTGCGTGGAGTAGCCGCCCGTGGCGAGGCACGCCAGGGAGTGGCAGACGGAATCGAACACGCTCAGCCCGCACGCGTAGAGTGCCCCGGCGATCAGCAAGGTGTACAGCACGTAGATGAGCCACAGCGTCCGGAGCGTGTTCCACATGCCGGGGGCGATCCGGGGCCCGGCGATCTTGTGACTCTCGGCCCCGAACAGGCCGTAGGAGATCCCTCCCTGAAAGACGATCACCAGAAAGAACGTGAGGATTCCCAGCCCGCCGACCCACTCGGTCATCGAGCGCCAGAAGAGCAGCGATCTGGGCATGGCGTCCAGCCCGTGAAGCATCGTGATGCCGGTCGTGGTGAAGCCGCTCATGGCCTCGAAATAAGCGTCCAGATAGCTGATCCCCAGATGGTAGGCGAACGGAATGGCGCCGAGGGCGCTGAAAACGAGCCAGCCGATGACGCAGATGAGCATCGCTTCAGCTCTGCCGAGCCGGCGCGGGCCCGGCCAGTTCTCCAACTGCCACCGGCACCCCGATCCCAGCACGATCGAGATGAAGAGGGGAATGATGAACGTGCCGGTGCGCACGTCCTGGCGCCCGGCACGGGCGAACACGAAGGAGAGAAAAAATGGCACCAGCAGGAGCAACCCCAGGACGAAGAGGACCGTGCCCACATAGGTGAGGACCACCCGGAGGCGGCCGAAGGCGAGCCTCATCGTTCCTCCCGTCGGCGCTGAAGGGCACGCGCGAGCTGCGGCCCGGGCCATTGTATGAGTGCTTCAGGCCGCCTGCAACGGGGAAGGCGAGCGGAAGCCGCCTGTCCGTGCCGCTCGGATGACAGCCGGCCTCCCGATCGGGGCTCGTCGCGCGGCGTGACGGAAACGAGGACCGGCCCCCATGGGGCCGGTTCAGCGTCAGTCACTGCCAGCCGGGCCGTCCGAGCCTGGAACCCACAATACAGATGACGTGGCAAAAGGCGCCGATCCGGAACGCCGGGCGGGCATCCCGGTCCTGGTCGAGGGCTATCCGAACCACCTCTACCCGTGCATCGGCCGGGGCATGAAGGGTATAAAGGATGGGGCGACGGCGTCCCTGGTCGGCTACCAGCGGCCGGACAACGTGTGGAAGCTGATCAACGTGACCGAGCGAGCCATGCTGCTGTGCAACGGCAGCGACGGGGGCGGCCCAAGCGATCATTTTCCAACGCGAGCGAACACGAGATGGCTGCTTACACAGAGTTAATCCGCGGCAGGCTGCCGGAGGCCGTGCGGCCGCAGGCTGAGGCCGTGGGGTTCACAGACGCTGACTGTCTGTTCTGCATCTGGAGCGACATAGACCTGGCGGGGGACCCAAGCGACGTATGGTTCGTCGTGACCAAGGCGGCCACTGCCGCGCTGACCGTCGGCGACGAGGAGGGCCGGCTCACCAACGGCCCGTTCTCCTTGAGCGACGTGCAGAAGGTCAGAATGAACCAGACCGTGGGGAGCGCGTTCCTCCAGCTCCGGATCGGCGGGCTCTACGTGGACGTCGTGCGCTTCAGCAACGCGCAGCGCGAGCTCTTCCACCGGGCACGGGTGCAGTTGGAGAGGCTGTTGAGTGGCCAGCCCCTTGAGGGGGATTACCTGGGCCGGCCCCGCGAGCTGGTCTGCCCGGACTGCGGCCTTCCGCTTGCGAGCAAGGGCGCAACGTGCCACCGCTGCCAGTCCAAGCACGGCATTGTGCTCCGTTCGGTCGAACTCATGAAGCCGTACCAGTCCTTCATCGCCATACTGCTGGGCATGATGGTCGTGCGAGTGGCCCTGAGCCTGGTGCCGCCCTATCTGGTGCGGACCCTGGTTGACGGCGTGCTGCAGCCAGCCCCCGGGCGATCCGTGCCGGGCAGCCCGGAACTCATGCTGCTGTGGTTTGTCGTCGCGCTGCTTGTCCTTCACGCGCTTACCGGGGTGCTCAACCTGGCGATCGGCCGGACCAGCGCCACGGTCGGCACTAAGATCACCAAAGACGTGCGCCAGATGCTCCAGGCGAAGCTCATCAAGCTCGACGTGGCGTATTACGACCGTCACTCCGTCGGCAGCCTGATGAGCCGCGTGCTCTATGACACGGACTACTTTCAGGGCTTCGTGGACCAAGTGGCCGGAGGCTTCCTGCTGAACCTCATGACGGTGCTCGCCATCGGCGTGATGCTGTTTGTGCTCAACTGGTATTTGGCCCTGCTTGTGCTGCTGCCGGTGCCGCTGGTGGTCGTGGGCACGATCTTGTTCTGGAAGCACGTCTACCCGCGCTACTACCCCGTCTGGGACAGCCAGTCCAAGATGAGCCAACTCCTGTCGGGCGTGCTCTCGGGCATTCGGCTGGTCAAGGTTTTCGGTCAGGAACCGCGCGAGGAACAGCGGTTCGAGGCGTCGGCGCAGTACATGCTCGAGTCGCGGCGGAAGCTGCAGTACAGCGTGGCCACGTTCAACCCTCTGATGGCCTTCGTGTTCGGTCTGGGCGGCCTGATCATCTGGTATGCGGGCGGACGGCTCGTCGTGCAGCAGCGGCTCTACGGCGGCGAAGGCATAACGTTGGGGGTCCTGATGGCCTTCTTCAGCTACATGGGGATGTTCTATGGGCCGATCCAGGTGCTCAGCCAGTTCTCCAACTGGATGACGGGCTACGTATCGGCCGCCCAACGCGTCTTCGAGGTCATGGACGCCGACGTCGCTTTGCCGTCCAGCCCGGATCCAACGCCCGCGCCTTCGCTTCGAGGGGAGATCAAATTCAGCGACGTCACCTTCGGCTATGACGCCCACAATCCGATCCTCAAGAACGTGAGCCTGCGCATTGAGCCCGGTGAGTTCATCGGCATCGTGGGCAAGAGCGGCTCCGGCAAAACGACCCTGGTCAACCTGATCTGTCGCTTCTACGACGTGCAGCAGGGCCAGGTCCTCATCGATGGGATCGACGTGCGGGACATCTCCGAGCAGGACCTGCATCGCCAGGTGGCGCTGGTCCTTCAGGAGCCGTTCCTCTTCCGTGCCAGCATCACGGACAACATCGTGTACGGCAAGCCGGACGCCAGCGTCAAGGAAGTGATCGACGCGGCGAAGGCGGCCAACGCACACGACTTCATCGCGCGGATGCCGGCCGCATACGACCGGAAGGTCGGCGAGCGCGGCGCCGGCCTCTCCGGCGGCGAGCGCCAGCGCGTCACCATTGCCCGCGCTTTGATCCGTGACCCCAAGGTTCTCATCCTGGATGAGGCGACCTCCTCCGTCGACACCGAGTCCGAACAGGAGATCCAGCGCGCCCTCAGCGTGCTGGGCAAAGGCCGCACCTGCATCATCGTCGCGCACCGGCTGTCTACCCTGAAGAACGCGGACCGCATAATCGTCATGGACGAGGGCCAGATCGTCGAGTCGGGCCCGCATGAGGAGCTGCTCGCGCAGGACGGCCTTTACGCCAGGCTCGTCCGCATCCAGACCGAACTCACCAGACTGGACCTTGGTTGAAATGGCTGACGACGCGGCTCAGGATCGAACGGACCGTCACCCCCGGGAGACAGGCGTCAGGTGGCTGACGCCGGAGAATGCCCACATCTTCGAGGGAACCTACTCGCTGCTGCACTGCACGGTCCAGGGCGACAGCCTCTACCGGGGCGTCTTTGCCGTGAGGATGTTCCCCATCAGCCATCCCGACCGTTTCATCTCGTTGCGTTACACGGACCGGGAAGACAAAGTCCGGGAGATCGGAGTGATCGCCGACCTGAATGTGTTCCCGGCGGGCGCGCAGGGACTCGTGCGCGCAAGCCTGGCCAAGCAGTGTTACGAGAGGCGGATCGTGCGCGTGCACGAGGTCAAGGAGGAGTTCGGGTTCCTCTTCTTCTGGGTCCTGACGGACGAAGGCTGGGAGAGGTTCGTGACTCCCTGGCGGGGCGACCGCGCGGAGGACTACGGCGAACACGGGAAGCTGATCCTGGACTCCTTCGACAATCGCTACGTGATCCCGGACTTGGCGGCCCTGCCCGCGGCGGACCGGGCACGCCTGACAAGCTACATATACTGGTAGGCGCGCGTCGTCCCCTTCTGTTGCTTTCCGCCGGCGCCGGGCGCAAGGATGAGGAAAATGCCTGAGGCTCCAGAAGCCGCGGACCGGGCTCGGGCCGTTCGGGCGGCCGTCGTGGTGGCCCATCCCGATGACGAGACGCTCTGGGCGGGCGGGACGATGTTGACTCGCCCGGAGTGGGATTTCTTCGTCGGCTGCCTATGTCGGGGGAGCGACCCCGACCGGGCGCCGAAGTTCCGCCGCGCGCTGGACGCCCTGGGCGCGGCGGGCCGGATTGGCGACCTGGATGACGCGCCCGAGCAGGCGCCTTTGCCGGATGCCGACGTGCAGACGGCAGTCCTGTCCCTTCTGCCCGGGCGGCGCTTCGACCTGGTGCTCACGCATGGCCCGTGGGGCGAGTACACGCGGCACCGCAGACATGAGGAGACGTGCAAGGCCGTCATCTCGTTGTGGCGGGCCGGGCAGCTCACGGCGCGCGGGCTGTGGCTGTTCGCCTATGAAGACAGCGGCGGCCGGCGCCTGCCGTGCGCACGCTCGGACGCGCACGTGAAGCAGGCGCTGCCGAGCGAGATATGGCAGCGGAAGTACGCTATCATCAGGGATGTGTACGGCTTCTCTCCGGAGAGCTTCGAAGCCCGGAGTGCGCCTCGTGAGGAAGCCTTCTGGTGCTTCGAGTCCCCCGAGGCATTCGGAGCCTGGATCGATAGACGGAGGTGAAGGGCGATGAAGGCGTTACTGCTCTATGATTTTCCGCCTTCGCCGGGCGGTCTGGCCACGCAGGGCGACCTGCTCTACAGAGGGCTTCGCGAGCTGGGCGTTGATGCCCATGCCGTGCACTTCGAGTCGGCGCAGGAGAAGGAGTGGTACTACCGCTGGCTCGAGCCGGACGTGGTCGTCGGCGTGGGGTACTGGGGACACACGCCGCATCTGGTCTTGCACCCGCAGCGTTACGGAGTCCAGCCCGTGCCCTGGCTCGTTGCGGATGGCTACATGGCCAACTACCGGGAAGTGCTCAACGCGCTGCCTCTGATCCTGGTCACGTCCAACTGGGTCAAGGAGGTCTACACGCGGGACGGGCTGGCCGGTGACAAGATGGAAGTGCTTCCCGTGGGGTGCGACACGGATTCGTTTATCCCCCGCGAAAGGTCCGACCTGAAGGTTTCCTGCGTACGGGAGGCCCTCGGGGTCGCGCCGGACCAGGTGATGATCCTCACAGTGGGCGGCGACGCGGCATCGAAGGGCGCCCAGGAGGTCATGCAGGCCCTGGCCGTCATCGACGCCAGGGCGCCGGACTGGAAGTACGTCTGCAAAGTCTGGCCGCAGCCGCGCACCGAGCAGCAGAACCTTCTGGACCTGCAACTGGCCTCGCATCTCGGGATCGAGAAGAACGTGGTGTACACGACCAACGTCGTCTCGCGCGTCTTCATGCCCTACTTGATGGCCGCCTGCGATATCTACGCCGCTCCGTCCCGCATCGAGGGCTTCGGCATGCCGCAGGTGGAAGCGGGCGCGTGCGGCAAGCCCGTCATAGGCATCAGGGCGATGGCCATGCTGGACACGCTCGTGCACGGGGAGACGGCTTTCCTGGCCGGCATCGCCCAGGAGATCCGCATAGGGGAGACGGTCCTGGGAAAGGAGTCCGGCTACGCGGAGCCGCACAGGATCGTGTTCGAGCCGCCCCGCACGGCCGACTTCCGCGCCAGTGTCCATGACCTTGCCGATTACCTGCTGAAGCTCATGTCGGACCCGGCCTTGCGAGCCACGATGGGCCAGGCCGGCAGGCGGCGTGCGGTCGAAGTCTACGACTACCGTGTGGTGGCCAGGCGTTTCCTTCAAATCCTGTCGGGTCGTCTCGGAATCGGTTGAGCACATGAACGAGTCACTTCAGCGCGCCGTTAGGGAGGCCCAAGAAGCTGCACGTGACGTGTTGCGGCACAATGCGCACGGCCCGTTCCGCGGGCTGCCGCGCACCGCAGGCTGGGGCTACCCGGAGCCCTACACCAGGGACCTGATGATATCGTCGCTGGGCATCCTGACCATCGGAGATCAGCAGCTCACCGGCCGGCTGCGCCGGGTGCTGGAGAGGCTGGCCAGGAACCAGACCCCGCTGGGGCACGTTCCCGGCTTGGCGCACGACCCGGAGGACCGCGGCGCCAGTGACACGACCCCGCTCTTCCTGATCGGCGTGGCCGTCTTCCGCAGGGCCACCGGGGAGGCAGGCTTCCTGGAGGGTTCCGTTCGCAGGGCGCTGCGCTGGATGGAGTACCAGAGCCCAGAAGATCGGATCATCGTTGCCCAGCAGCCCACCAGCGACTGGCGCGACGAGCAGTGGGTGTCCGGCTACGGGCTCTACGTGAACACGCTTGTTTACACGTATCTGCAGCTCTACGGCCAACACGGGCGCGCGGCGCTGCTGCGGAGCCTGATGAACCGATTCGCCGTTACGGCCGAAACGAAGCACAGCCACGTGCACGAGGGCCTCGTGTTGCCTCGCAAGCCCTACTATGCCCTCTGGTCCTACAAGCTTTACAGCAGCGAACGGTTCGACCTGCTCGGCAACAGCCTGGCGGTTCTGTCGGGCATCGCCTCGCGTTCACGCTCCAGGTCACTCATCTCATGGGTCGAAGAGGAGTCTGAGGCGCTTCAAGAGCGGGGGGAGCTGGCGGTCGACCTGCCGCCCTGCCTGTTCCCGTACATCCGTCCGGAGCACCCGGACTGGCGACCGCGCTACGAGAGGTACGGCGAGCCGGGCGAGTACCATAATGGAGGCATCTGGCCGTTCATCTGCGGGTTCTACGTCGCCGCCGCCGTGGCGGCCGATCGTCACAACCTGGCCGAGCGCAAACTGGCGGCCCTAACGGAGCTGGTCAGGCCGGCAAGGAACGGCAACCTGCGCTTCGGCTTCAACGAGTGGCTCCGCGCGCAAGACGGCAGCCCTCAGGGCGAGGACTGGCAGACCTGGTCGGCGGCCATGTACCTGTACGCCGCCGAATGCGTCGAGCGGAGGAGCACTCCGTTCTTCGACGAGGTGCGCGCTCGCTCCCGGCAGGAGTCGGAGGCCGCAAGCTGGGAGAGGGCAGCCGTCGAGTCTTCCAATGGGGATTCCTGACCCGGTTCCGGGCGGACTGCCAGGTGCGCCCGGTGCCGGCAGGGAGGTGAGGAGCCAGTGGCGGACACGCTGAGCGAGCTTCAGGACCGACTCCAGTACCGTTTCGGCGATCCGTCCCTGTTGGAGCGGGCCATGACGCACGCGTCCGCACGCGGGGAAGACCAGGCCGCCAACGAGAGGCTCGAGTTCCTGGGCGACGCGGTGGTGGGTTTTGTGATCTCGGAGCATCTGTTCCGTTCGCTGCGCGAGGCGCCGGAGGGCCGGATGACGCGCATCAAGTCCGCGGTGGTCTCCCGCCAGACGCTGGCCAGGATCGGACGCTCGTTGGGCCTGCGGGAGTGGCTCCGCGTGGACGCAGGGCTGAGGCAGTGGGAGCAGTATCCCGGCTCCATGGTGGCCGGCGCCTATGAAGCCGTGGTCGGCGCCATCTTCCTGGACGGTGGGATCGACGCGGCCCGGGAGTTCGTTCTGCGCACTCTGGCCGAGGAAGTCGAGCATGCCCTGGTCGAGCGCCACCATGAAGACTACAAGTCCGCCCTGCAGTGGAAGTCCCTGGCCGAGGGGAAAGGCATCCCCCAGTACGAGGTAGTCCGACAGGAAGGCCCCGACCATCGCCGCCGGTTCCTCACGACGGTCTACATCGGCGGCAAGGAATGCGGCAGCGGGTGGGGGAGGACCAAGAAGTCGGCCGAGCAGAGCGCCGCTGCTCAGGCGCTGGGGGAGCCTTTCGTGGAGCCGGAAGATCAGCCCGGCGAGCGAGGCAGCGGGTCGTGATCGGCTTTCCGCTCGCCCCTCGGGGAAGGCTGTCGGCGCTCTCTTCCCGGGCGGCCTATGGTTCCGCGGGCTTCAGGCCCTGCAAGGCCTCCTCGAAGCGCTCCAGGGCTGCCCGCAGCGACGCGCTCCACCCCTCGACGAGGGCGGCGGCCGAGCTGTCAGCCAGGGGCCTCTCATCCCGGAAGTCCGTCTTGAGCAGGACCTCGGAAGGGCGCTGCCTGTCATCGATCAGATAGAGCTGCAGTTCCAAAACCGCTTTGGGTGCGGTCTCGTCCCTGTAGTCGCCGTAGAGCTCCACCAAGTTGGGCTCAACCACGTAATCCGATTCGAGCTCGCTGCGTGACGCCACCACGTTGGCGAACACCTGGGACTTCGCGAGCCACTTCCGCACCTCTTCCGCGATGGCGTAGCCCGGCGTCACAAAGAGCTGGTTCTCGAAATCCGACGCGTAGCCCGCGTCGCTCAGCCGGTAGACCAGCTCCCTGCCGTCAAAAGCGGGGGAGACGCTGCACTTGTGCACCGTCACGTTGCGCTCGAAGTGGACCGGAGCGGGCGGTCCCTGCCGCTCGGCATCCAGAAGATAGTAGCGCCTCTCGGGGTAACTCTTTGCCAGGTCCACGTTCATGCAGCCGGCCACTGCGCACAGCGCGACGAGCAGCGCAGCGGAGGGCCGTGCCAGGCTACCGAACATGCGTGTCATTTCCTCGCCTCCGGGCGTGTCGGCGGTTCGCCGAACAGGAAGTAGGCCGGATACCGCTTGGCGGTCTCGGTCAGCTCGGTCAGGTTTGCCGAGGCCCGCTCCACGTTGTCCATTATGTTCTCGATCTCGTGCCGCCGCTCGTCGAGGAGCCTGCTGAGCCGGCCCAGCGCGACGTTGAACTCCTGGAGCGTGGTGGGGAGGTCTTCGGAGGCGGCGTTGAGTTTCTGCGACGTTTCCCGGAGCTCGGAGGTGATCTGCTTTATGTCCGTCTCCGAGGCCTCGACGATGCGTCGCAGCCCTCCGGCGGCTTCGGAGGCGTCCGCAAGGATCGTGTCCAGCTCGGGCTTGTCGAGGAAGTCCCGCACCTGGCGATTGCTCTCGCGCACCTCCTCGAGCAACTGCGTGACGGCCTGCCGCACCTCCGTGTTGGTCTCCCTAACCTCCGCGATGAGCGTGTCGGCATTGACGAAGAACTGATCTGCATGTTTGCGTAGTGCGGCTACCTGCGCCTCGCCGACGGACTCTGTCACGGCGGTCAGCAGGTTTTCGAGCTTGACGGCGAGTCCCCTGATCTCGACCTCCTTCAGCGTTCGGCTGATCGATTCGATCGACTCCTCCAGGCGGACCCCGATGCTGGGGGCGGACGGGATGTAAGTCTCCTCCCGCACCCCGTCAGGCCGCACCCAGTCAACCTTGACTTTGGGATAGAGATCGGGATCGCTCACGTAGTCCAGGTCGACGTAGGCGATCCCGGTCAGTGCCTTCGAGGTCAGCCGGACGCGCAGCCCCTGTTCGGTCAGGCTCTTCAGCCAGGGCCCGATCGTGTTCTGCTCAAGCCCCTCGAACGCGTCCGCGAAGATCCTCATCTCGACCCGTACGTTCTGCTCGTACTTCTCAGGGATGACGATGCGCTCCACTTTGCCTATCTTCACGCCCCGGAGCTTGACCGGTGAGCCGACGTCCAGGCCCTCCACCGACTCGGCGAAGTAGGTCTCGATCCTCACCTTCTTGCGCAGCAGACTGCCCGCCCCCAGCACCACTATGCCGGCCACAAGCAGGGCAGCCGCGGCGATGACGAACACGCCGATCTTGAAGTAGTTCGCTCGAGTGGTCATCGTTTCCAGTCCGGCCCCAACAAGGACTTACGCGTTGCCGCCGGCAATGCTAAGACGTTGCGCCGGGCGCGCCGCGCGGATTGAAGAACCGCCGCACGCGCGCGTCATCCGAACCCTCCTTCAACTGCCGCGGATCTCCCACCGCCGCGAAGTTCCTAAGCTCCTCAACCAGCAGGCCGACGCGATCCGCGACAGTCAGGATGCTGGTCAGCTCGTGGCTGACGATCACGAAAGTGATCTTCAGGTTACGCGCAAAGCGCAGGATCAGATCCTCCAGGCCCGCCGTGGTGATGGGGTCCAGGCCGCGCCAGGGCTCGTCGAGGAACAGGACCTGGGGATCGAGCGCCATCGCACGGGCGATCGCAGCGCGCTTGCGCATCCCGCCGCTCAGCTCGGAGGGCATCAGGCTCGCCGCGGCCTCCAGGCCGACGAGCTGCAGCTTCATCCGTGCGATCAGATCCAGAGCTTCCGGCGGCAGGTCGGTGAACTCCTCCAGGGCCAGCCGCACGTTCTCCAGCAGACTCATCGAGCCGAACAGGGCGTCCATCTGATATGTGACGCCTATCCTGCTGAGGATGCGCAGGCGATCCTCGCCCTCGGCCGATACCATGTCCTCGCCGCCGATGAAGACCTTGCCGGACATGGGGCGGTGCAACCCGATCATGTTCTTCAGAAGCGTGCTCTTGCCCACGCCGGAGACGCCGGCGATGACGAACACCTCACCGCGCGCCACCTCGAACGACACGTCCTCGATGATGGCTTCGCCGCCGTATCCCGCGGTCAGGTTCTCGACCCGGATCATCGCTTGTGACTGGCCGGCCATCCGCTTTCAGATCCCCAGCGAGTAGTAGACGACTGCGAACACCGCGTCGGCCACGGCGATCAACACGATGCCGCTGACGACCGCTCCCGTGGTGGCGTCGCCGACGGCGCTGGGGCCGGTAGTCGTCTGCAACCCCCGTAGGCAGCCCACGGCGGCCACCAGGATGCCCAGCACGAAGGCCTTCACCAACCCGCCCACCAAGTCCGTCGCGTTCACGGCGGATATGACCTGGTTCACATACGCCACAGGCGGCACGTTCAGGAAAGCCATCACCAGACCGCCGCCCAGCAGGCCGAAGAAGTTGAAGAAGACCGTCAGGAAGGGCATCATAACGACGGCGGCGACCACGCGCGGCACTACGAGGAAGCGCATGGGCTCCAGGCCCATCGTGGTCAGCGCGTCTATCTCCTCCGTTACCGTCATCGTGCCCAGCTCGGCGGCAAAGGCGGAGCCGGAGCGGCCCGTCAGTATGATAGCCGTAATCAGCGGGCCAAGCTCGCGGAACAAGGAGGCGGCGATCAAGTTCGCCACGAACACCTCGGCTCCGAACTTGCGGAGCGTCATCGCCGACTGGAATCCGAGGATCAGCCCCATCAAGGCGCCGACCAGGATGATTATGGGCAGGGCATTGACGCCGACCTTCTCGGCCATCATGAAGGTGTCTTTCCAGCGGACCTGGCGGGGATGCAGAACGGCCCGGGCCAGGGCGGCCGCCGTCTCCCCCACGAAGGCCACAAGGAAGCGAAGGTCTCCCCAGAGCTTCGTTGCTCCGAAGCCGACCTCCTCCACCAGCCCCATGCGCGCCCGCTTCTCGCGCGGCGGCACGGCAAGCCGCTCGGCGTCGAACTGGCCCAGCAGCACCTGGAATTCCGGCGCCAGGCCGTGGGTCTCGAACTCCGCGCCCCGTCTCCGCTGACGCCGCTGCAGCTCAAACAACAGGCCGACCCCCGCCCCGTCGCAGTAGTCGACCTGCGAGGCGTCCACGACGACCCGCTTCGGCGCCGTCCGGTCCAGCGCCTCCATGGCCTCTCGCCACAGATGCCCGGTCGTGTGGGCGTCCAGACGGCCGCTGAACGTGAGCGTCAGCACGCCTTGCTCGTCCATGGCCGTCGAGACGTCAGCTTGCTGTTTGGAGAGCGTCGCCATCGGCCCGCCAGAACCACAGCAGCGCCTGCCGCCAGCACGGCGGATCGCTTCCGCGCGCGGAATGCTGGCAACCAACGCGATGCCGCACCAGGATTATCCCCCTCACGGCCAGTCACGGTCAAGGGAGTCTGGCCCTCCCGCAACGCCGACGGGCGTAGGGCAACTCCCCTCCGCCAACGCCTAACCGCTGTACCTGGCGCAGTACTCGCTGATCCACCTGACGCGCTCGATGCTCGATTCGTCCGCCCCCTCCGGAAGCTCGTCCGAAATGCCGAGCACCAGCCGCGGATGGAACATCTCGACGACCTTCTCGACGCACTCCACCAGCTCGTCCCACCCGTAGTAGGGCAGGAACAGCACCGCCGGTATCCCGTCCAGCAGCACCTTGTCGCCGATGTGCTCTTTCGTCTCTTCCAGGCTGACGTCGCCCTGAGGCAGGGGCGTGAGGGCCTCGATGCCGTCGAAGGGCAGCCTGCTCAGATACCGCAGCAGCGACTTGTAGTAGCCGTCCATGTGCATGTGCGTGAAGATGCCCTTCTCGCTGAGCTGGCCTGCCCGCTTCTCATACCACGGGATCAGGTACCTCTCGAAGTACGTAGGGGAGAGCAGTTGGTCGTGGATATTCTCCCCGAAGTTGACGATCCTGACCTCTCCATAGGCGACAATCTGCCTGTAGAGCATATCATAAGAGTCGTCGATGGCGCGCATGACCTCTGCGACTTCGTCCGGCGCGTCCGCCAGAGCGTAGATGAAGTCGTCCAGCTTCATCCACTGCTGGCAGAGGGCCTGATAGGGGCTCTTGGGCACCCAGAACTGCGGCTCCCCCCGATCGCCCACGAAGCGGCTGCCCTCCTCGAAGTTCTCCGGGCTGAACGTGTACACCGTGCGCTCGAACAGCCACTTGAGCCTCTTCAGATCCTGCGTGGTCTTGACGGGGAAACCGACCGTCCGCCAGGTCTTGTCCACGGTCTCGTGCAGCTTCTCGACCAGGTCCCCGTGGGGCGTCTCTCTGATGGTCAGCAGATCGCCGTCGGGCAGCCGTTCGGTCCGCACGCGCACCTTCTCGCTGTACGACTGCTCGACCGGGTCGGGCATGCCCGTGTAGTAGTGCACGTAGCGCATCGACAGGTCCAGGTCGTCGTAGACCTCCAGCAGGCTCATGTCCTTGAACGGCCCGGGCAGGCTCCCGAACTGCTCGTGCCAGGCGTACCAGGGCTCCATGCGCGGCTGCCACAGAACGCGGGGCGCTTGCGCGCCCTGGAATATGCGCAGGTTCAACTCCCTCTTGGTCAGGGGCTGCGGTTCAGGTGCCACGGCTCTGGCCTCTCAGCGTCTGTGCGGGATGCCTGCCGGCGCGCGAGGCGCCCCGCCCGGATGGAACGGGGGCGTTCACGATAACGGCGGCTGCGGCCAAAAGCAACATGCGGGCGGCCCGACAAGCCCGGTTTGACCGTCCCCAGGCCGGCTGCTATAATCCGCGCTTGCCCCAGGCGTGAGGTCGGGCGAAGGCACTTGAGGGGGCGGATCCCCGAGCTGGAGGGCTGTCATGCTGAGCCACGTCAAGAGCGCACTGCCGCTGAAGGTTGGCTACCTGCCCACGCACCGGTGGGGCGTGTTCAAGACCGAGGCCGCGCGGCGCGAGAAGGAGAGGATCGAACGGAAGCTCCAGGAGCTCGGCGTGGACTACGTCGGCCTGGACTGGCTGAACAAGGACGGACTGCTCTACGATCCGGCGGACGCGGAGGCCGTGGTCCGGCGCTTCTCCGATGAGGGCGTTGCGGCCGTGTTTCCGGCGCATTGCGACTTCGGCATGGAACTCGCCGTCGGCCGCGTCTGCAAGGCACTCGGAAAGCCAGTGCTGCTGTGGGGACCGCGCGACGAGAGGCCCGAACCGCACACGGCCCGCGAGCGCGACACGCAGTGCGGGCTCTTCGCCACCAGCAAGCTGCTCAGGCGGCTCCGCCTGCCGTTCACCTACATCGTCAACTGCCGCCCGGAAGACGACGTCTTCGCGCGGGGAGTGGACAACTTCCTTCGGGCCGTGAACGTAGCGCGCTGCGTGCGAGGCGCCAAGATTGGCCAGATCGACACCCGCCCCACGCCCTTCACCAGCACCATGTGCAACGAAAGCGAACTGCTCGAACGCTTCGGCATCGAAGTCGTGCCGACGGCCCTGAGCACGATAACGGCCATCGCGCTCAAGCGCGAGGATTCTGACGGCGTCACTGCCGAGGTCGAAGCCATCCGCTCGAAGGTGGACGCCGGCGGCGTTCAGGAGAAGGGCCTGCGCCGGGTGGCCTCCCTGAAACTGGCGATGCAGGAGTGGATCGTGGCGAACAAGCTCGACGGCGCCGCGATCCAATGCTGGCCCGCTCTTCAGAGCCTGCTGGGGATATGCTGCTGCTTCGGGGACGGGGAGCTGGCCGACCTGGGCGTGCCCGTGGCGTGCGAGACGGACGTCAACGGCGCCGTGAGCGCCATCGCTCTCCAGGCCGCTGCGCGCGGGGACAGCGCCGTCTTCTTCGCGGACCTGACAATCCGGCATCCCGACGACGATAATGCCGAGCTGCTGTGGCACTGCGGCCCGTTCCCGCTCTCACTGGCGGACCCCGAATGCTCGCCGCGCATCAGCGGCCATTACATGCAGCCGGACGGCGCGCCGGCGCTCGGCATGTGGCGCCTCAAAGAGGGGAGCGTGACGGTCGGCCGTTTCGACGGCGACAACGGCGAGTACCGCTTCTTCGTGGGCCACGCCGAAACGTGCAGCGGGCCCGAGACCCCGGGCAACTACGTCTGGGTCAAGGTGGGCAACTGGCCGCTCTGGGAGGAGCGCCTGATCTACGGGCCCTACATCCACCACGTCGCCGGCGCTTACGGCAAGCTCGCCCCGGCGATATACGAGGGTCTGAAGTACCTGGGCGTCGAGCCCGACCTCGTCGAGCCGGATGAGCAGCGGATCAGGGCTTACCTGCGCGGCCAGTGCGATCTCTGAAGCGCGCTGGACGCTGCGCGCGGGCGGCGTTAGAATCGGCTTGTGCTGCGTCTTGCGGTCTGGCCTGCGGTACGTCATCGTGGGGGTCTCTCTGCCGATGTCGGTCCGGCGCCAACTCGTGGCAACGGAGTGCCGACCGTTTGCGTACCTGGCAGCGGTCGCGCACGAGCCGTACCCGGCGCTCCTGGAGAGCTCGCTGCATTCGACGCCGCTGGGCAGGTACTCCATCCTGTGCTGGCGTCCCTTCAAGAAGGTCACATGTCAGGACGGGCGCGTGGAGGTCCAGGACCTGTGCGGGGGGGGCTTGAGCGTCTTGAGCGGTGATCCCTTCCGCGTGCTGGCAGGCCAGTTCAATCCGTACCGCACGCCCGCCGGGGCTGACTTCGACCTGCCGTTCGCAGGAGGCGCCGTGGGCTATTTCTCGTACGAGCTGCGGCACCGCATCGAACGCCTGCCCCGCTGGTGTGACTACGACGTGCCCGTCCCGGATTTCACGTTCTGCTTCTACGACCAGGCCCTCGTGTTCGACCATCGGCGGGAGGTGACAGAGTGGGTCGGACTGGACGGGGCGGTGCCGGAAGTTCCGGCTGCCGCCGAGGGCGCGGCCGTTGCGGACGTGGAGCCGGTGGAGCTTGCGTCCAACTTCACCCGCGCGGGGTACCTCGCCGCCGTGCGTCGCGCGAAGGAGTACATCGCCGCGGGGGACATCTTCCAGGTCAACCTGTCCCAGCGCTTTTCGGGGCGCTGCCCGTCGGACGGTCTGGCCGTCTACTCGCGTCTGCGGCGCGTGAATCCCGCGCCGTTCTCGGCCTTCCTGAAGTACCCGGAATTCGAGATAGCATCGTCCTCGCCCGAGCGCTTCCTCCTTGTGGAAGGCAACGGCGTTACGACGCGCCCCATCAAGGGGACGCGCCCCAGGAGGGACGGCGACGAGGTGTTCAACCGCGCCATGGCGGAGGAGCTCCGCCGTTCGGTCAAGGACCACGCCGAGTTGACCATGATCGTTGACCTGGAGCGCAACGACCTCGGGCGGGTGTGCAACTACGGCTCCGTGCGCGTGGCGGAGCACGCCGTCATCGAGGAGTACCCCACGGTGTTCCACCTCGTCTCTACGGTGACGGGCGAGCTCTACCGCAGTCAGCACGACGAGTTCTCCCTTATCAAGGCGACCTTTCCGGGTGGCTCTATCACGGGCGCGCCGAAGATACGGGCCATGGAGATCATCGAGGAGCTGGAGCCGCACGCCCGCGGCGTCTACACCGGCGCCATCGGCTACGTCTCCTTCCACGGGCGAATGGACCTGAACATCGTGATACGCACGATGGTCAGGAAGGACGGATGGATTCACCTGCACGTCGGAGGCGGCATTGTGGCTGACTCGGACCCCGTCCTCGAGTACGAAGAGACCCTGCACAAGGGCAGGGCGCTCTTCGAAGCCCTCGATGCCCCCATCTACGATGAGATGATGCGGGAGCACGCCCATGAGCGCCACCGATGACGGCGGTCCGCCCCAGTGGGTCTACCTCGACGGCCGAATGGTCGAAAGGGACGCGGCCCGGATCTCGCCGTTCGATAGGGGCTTTCTCTACGGCGACGGGTTCTTCGAGACGACGCGCATACTCGGTGGCAGGCCGCTGCTGCTTGAGCGCCACCTGGATAGACTCGCGTCCTCCTGCCGCCAGACCGGGTTCGGCGACGCCTTCGGCACAGGCGAGCTGAAGGCAGGCATCCGCTGGCTGATCGAGGCGAACGGCGTTGAGGACGGCTATCTGCGCATCACCGTCAGCCGCGGGCTCCACGGGGGGAGGCTGGACGAGCTGGGGACCGATGCGCCGACGGTCTTCACTGAGGCGCGTCCCATGATCCTGCCGCCCATCGACGCGCCGCCTCCGTTCGTCCTCGCCAGGTCCCGTTACCGGCGGAACGAGCGCTCGCCCGCAGTCCGGCACAAGAGCCTCAGCTATCAGGGCAACCTGCTGGCCCTCGCGGAGGGCCGGCAGAGGGGCGCCGATGAGGTCTTCTTCCTCAACTCGCAGGGGCACCTGACGGAGGGGGCCATCACGAACCTGTTCTTCGTCGCGGACGGCGTCGTGTGCACGCCCCACGTCGACTGCGGCCTGCTGCCGGGCGTCACCAGGCAGGTCGTCCTGGAGATCTGCGCGCAGGGCGGGCTGCCCACCGACGTCGGTGCCTACGAGGAGGGGGCCCTGCGGGGGGCGGACGAGGTGTTCTGCACGAACTCGCTACGCGGCGTGGCTGCGGTCGAGAAGATCCTGGACTACCCGGATCATGCGCTCGGCGTCCATGACCTGACTATCCGCATCCGCCGGGCTTACGCCGACCTGTGCCAGCAGACGTAGCGCCGCCACTCCCGGCCGCAGTGTCGTGCCGGCAGGATGCCGGCGCTGCGGTCCGGGCGGAAGTGGCCCGCCGGGCCGTGTTTGACGTGGCCGGGAGGAAACCTATAATGATGGCGTGAGAATTGGGGATGGTGCCGTCTGCCGGGCGCTCAACGTGGCCCTGAGTCCGATTTGCGAGGAAAGCTATGAACCCTCTCACAAAGCTGTTTGGGGCGATGACGGGGGGCCCTGCGCAGCGCACGTCGCTCGACCTGGAGAGGCTGGAAGAGCGCGTGCTGCTGAGCTGGACCTTCATGGTCTACGTGGACGGTGACAACAACCTGGAAGACGCCGCCATTGACGACTTCCTCGAGATGTCGAGCGTCGGTTCCAGCGCTGACGTGAACGTCGTCGTCCAGATGGACCGCACCCCCGGGTACGATGCGCGCTATGGCAACTGGACCGACACGCGTCGGGGCCTCGCGGAAGGCGGCGATGTGCCCAACGCAAGTTGGGGCACCAGCATGGGCGAGCTGAACATGGGGGACCCGAATACCCTCCTGACGTTCGCCAACTGGGCCGTCGGCGCCTACCCGGCCGACGACTACGCGCTCGTGCTGTGGGACCACGGCGGCGGCTGGCGCTCGGCGGGAGCCGGCTCGCGCGACTGCTGCTGGGACGATACGAGCGGCGGCGACTACCTGGCTAACAACGAGGTGCGCTTCGCCCTCGAGGGCATCGCCCCCAACATCGACCTGCTCGGGTTCGACGCCTGCCTCATGGCGATGATCGAGACGGCCTACGAGGTGCGCGGCGAGGCGAGCATCTTCGTGGGGTCGGAGGACACCGAGCCGTGGGACGGCTGGCCGTACGACACGATCCTGCCGAACCTGATGGCGCAGCCCACTATGGACGCTGCCAGTCTGGGCGCGCTCATCGCGGACCGCTACTACCAGTCCTACGGGACCGGGCAATGGGTGACGCAGTCCGCCACGGACTTGAGCGCGCTGGTCGCCCCCGGGGGGCTGGCGGACTCGGTCAGCGACCTGGCGGCCACCATCATGTCCACGGCCAACGCCAGCGACTACACGGCGCTCCAGGGGCACCGCTACGACTCCGCCTGGTATCTCGACGGTTGGGATCCTTACTTCATCGACCTCGGCGATTTCCTGACGGGCCTGGCGGGGGACGCGACCATAACGAGCACCATACGCTCGGCAGCGGCGACGGCCCTGACGGCCTACAACAGCACCATCATCACGAGCTACGCCGACCCCGGGTGGGGGACCGGCCTGTCCATCTACTTCCAGGATCCCGGCGTCAGCCCAGACTGGGCCTACAACGGTTCCACGATCGACTTCCCCGCGGACACGCAGTGGGATGAGTTCCTGGCTTGGTGGGAGGACGGTCCGTCCGCTACCGGGGGCTCCATCAGCGGAAGCAAGTGGGAGGACACGGACGGCGACGGCACCTGGGACACCGGCGAGCCGGGGCTGTCCGGTTGGACCATCTTCCTGGACCAGAACCAGAACGGCGTGCTGGACGGAGGCGAGGCGTCGACCACGACGGGGTCGTACGGTTCCTACGCGTTCTCCGGGCTCTCGGCCGGCACGTACCACGTGGCCGAGGTGCTTCAGAGCGGGTGGGAGCAGACCTTCCCGACGGGCGGCACGCACACCGTGCTGCTGTCGGCCGGCGAGAGCGCAACTGGCCTGAACTTCGGGAACCAGGTGACCGGTGCCGTCAACGAGCCGCCAGTGCTGACCACCGTCAACACCTTGACGGGCGCCAGCGAGGATCTGCCGTTTAGCATAACCTACCTGATGATGGCGAACGCGGCTGACGAGTCCGACCCGGACGGCGACACGGTCAGCTTCCGCGTTGAGTCGCTCGCCAGCAAGACGCTCACGGAGGGCGGCGTGCCCGTCATCCCCGGGACATCTCTGCTGGAGCCGGGCGAGACCTGGGTTTGGCAGGGGCCCGCGAACGCCAATGGCCTGCTTAATGCCTTCACCGTCAGGGCGTGGGACGGGCAGCTCGCGTCAGCTGCAGACGTGCAGGTCAGGGTCCAGGTCGTGCCCGTCAACGACGCCCCCACGCTGACGACCGTCGCGACGCTCACGGGCGCGTTGGTGGATCAGGACTTCACGATCACGTACGACGCCCTGTCCGCGGCTGCAAACGAATCCGACGTCGACAGCGGCGCGCTGAGCTTCCGCGTCGAGTCCGTCACGAGCGGCACGCTGACCGAAGGGGGTGCGCCCGTCATCCCCGGCACGACGCTGCTGAGCCCCGGAGAGCAGCTTGTCTGGCACCCGGCCGCCGGGGCGGCCGGTCACGTTGGCGCCTTCGCCGTCGTCGCCTGGGACGGCCTGGCAGCCTCCGCCCCGAACGTGCAGGTGACGGTCTCCGTGAACAATGCGCCGACTCTGACGGCGATCGACACGCTGCCCGGCGTGCAGGAGGACACTCAGTTCTCCATTACCTATACAATACTGGCAAACGCGGCCGATGAGGACGACCTGGACGACGACGTCGTGAGCTTCCGGCTGGAGTCAATCGGCGGCGGCGTGCTGACGGAGGGCGGTTTGCCTGTGGTGCCGGGCCAGGGACTTCTGGAGCCGGGGCAGAGATGGGACTGGACCCCTCCGCTGAACGCGAACGGCACGCTGGGCGCCTTCACCGTGAGGGCATGGGACGGCGAGGCGGCGTCCGCCTCGGCCGTGCAGGTGCGCGTGCAAGTTCACGCCGTTAATGATGCTCCCGAGATGGTTGCACTGGCCGACGCGCCCGATCCCGTGACGCGGCCGGCCGCGCTGACCCTGACGGCGCTCGGGGTGTCCGACCCCGAGGGGTCGGTCGTGGCGGTTGAGTTCTACAGGGATGCGAACGCCAACGGAACGTTCGAGGCTGGCCTGGACCTCTTCCTGGGCAACGGGGCGCAGCAGGGCAGCGACTGGGCGTGGACGGGCGGCACGATGGGCTGGCCGCTCGGGGCGTTCACGTACTTCGCCCGGGGCCAGGACGACCTGGGCGAGTGGGGTGATGCGACCTCGGCTGTGGGAACGGTGCAGAACTCGTTGCCTGTGGCGAGCGCGCTCTCGGACGAGCCGGATCCCGTTTACCGGCCGGGTGACCTCACGCTGGCGGCCAGCGGCATCGCCGATGCAGACGGGGTCGTCGTCCGCGCGGAGTTCTACCGCGACGCGAACGGCAACGGCGCCCTCGATCCCGCCGCCGACGCACTGCTAGGCATCGACCTCGACGGGGCCGACGGGTGGTCATGGAGCGGGACGACCGCTGGCTGGCCGGCAGGCGGCCAGACGTATTCCGTCCGCGTGCAGGACGACGACGCGGGCTGGAGCGCCGCCGCCAGTGCGACCGGCACGATCCCGAACCTACTCCCCGCCGTAGGCTCGTTGGACGGCAGCCCCGACCCCGTCACACGGCCGGGGGCGCTCACGCTGACGGCTGCCGACGTGCAAGACCCCGACGGCTCGGTCGTGCGGGTGGCCTTCTACCGCGACGCCAACGCCAACGGGACGCTCGAACCCGGGACGGACGTCCTGCTCGGCGAGGACACGGTCGGCGCCAACGGCTGGTCGTGGTTCGGGTCGACGAGCGGCTGGCCTGCCGAGGCGCACACGTACTTCGCCCGCGCGCAAGACACTGACGGCGGCTGGAGCGCCGCTGTCGCGACCGCCGGGACAGTCCAGAACGCCCTGCCTGTCGTCGGCTCGCTCACTGACAGCCCGGACCCCGTCACGCGGCCGGATGCGCTGACCCTGAAGGCGGAAGGTGCTGGCGACGTTGACGGGTCCATCACGCGGGCCGAGTTCTACCGGGACGCGAACGGGGACGGCGTTCTGAATCCGGACCTGGACGTGCTCTTGGGCGCGGACACCAGCGCCGTGGGCGGCTGGAGCTGGAGCGGCTCGACGCTCGGCTGGCCGCTGGGCGCCCAGACTTACTTCACTCGCGTCCGCGACAACGACGGAGACTGGAGCAGCGCGGCAGCAACGACTGGCGCGGTGCAGAACGCCGTGCCGGCTATCGCCTCCATGTCCGACCTGCCGGATCCGGTGACAAGGCCAGCCGCCATGACTCTGAGCGCCGCCGGCGTCATCGATCAGGACGGCCAGATCGTGCGAGTCGAATTCTACCTGGACACGAACCGCAACGGCAGCCTGCAGATCGGTTCGGACGCCTTCCTCGGCGAAGACACTCAGGGCGCCAACGGGTGGACCTGGAGCGGCAGCGTGGCGCTGTGGGCTCTTGGCACCTACGGGGCCTTCGCGCGGGTCCAGGACAACGACGGGGCGTGGAGCCCGGCTGTGTCCACGACTCTGACGGTGCAGAACGCGTTGCCCACGGTGGGCTCGCTTGCGCAGACGCCCGGCGAAGTCGCCAGGCCGGGCCTGCTGGCGCTGACGGCGACGGGCGTGGCCGATCCGGACGGGAGCGTCGGCCGCGTCGAGTTCTACCGCGACGCCAACGGGAACGGCGTGCTTGACCCCGCCGGCGACTTGCTCCTGGGCATCGACGCCGACGGAGCGAACGGCTGGAGCTGGAGCGCCTCGACCGCCGGCTGGCCGCTCGGGCAGCAGACCTACCTGGCCCGCGCCCACGACAACGACGGGGCCTGGGGCGTAGCTGCGAGCGCCACCGGCGCGGTCCGGAACGCGCTGCCGACCATAGCCGCGCTCGTGGACAGTCCCGACCCCGTGATGCGATCTGGAGCGCTCACGCTGGCTGCGCAGGGCGTTGCCGATCCTGACGGTTCGGTCACGACAGTCGAGTTCTACCGCGACGCGGACGGCAATGGCGTGCTGAACCCCGGCGTCGACACGCTGCTGGGGACGGACGCGAACGGCGCGGACGGCTGGTCCTGGAGCGGCTCCACGCTCGGCTGGGCGCTGGGAGCGCATGCATACCTGGCACGGGCCCGGGACAACGACTCCGCGTGGAGCGCCGTGTCCGTGGCGATGGGCTCCGTGCAGAACGCGCCGCCCGCCGTAGCGTTGTTGACTGCGTCGCCGGGCCTGGTCGGCGTGGGGCAGACCCTGACCCTCACGGCCGGCGGCGTGGCCGACGCAGACGGCGCCGTGACGCGGGTCGAGTTCTACCTGGACAGTGACGGCGTGCCCGGCCTGGACCCCGCCACCGACGAGTTCGTCGGCGCGGGCCAGTACCTCGGGGGCGGCGCCTGGAAGCTTGCGCTGGACACGCGAGGATGGGCGCTCGGCAGCTACGCCTATATCGCCAGGGCGAAGGATAACGACGGCGGCTGGAGCGCCGGCACGGGCGCCGAAGTGCAAGTCAGCTACTCCCTCATCGAGTCCCGAGTCGTCGACAGGGCCACCATCTCGTTCTATGACGTTGACGCCTCGAACGGCGTCATCAGCCCGGAGGTCATCGAGTGGTCGCCGCTGCACTACGGGCTGTCCAGCTCCACGGCCGTCTTCGTGAACCTGGGCTACTTCGGCGACGGCGTGATCGATTCGATCCTGTTGCTCGGGAACGGCAGCGTGACGGCCGACCTGGGCATCGTGGTTGAGGACAACATGGCTCTGGGCGCCGTGGTGGACGCGCGCATGGCACCTCAACCGTTGCAGTTCCTCGTCAGCGAGGGATACGTCGGCTCCTTGAGTCTTCTGAGCGGCATGGCGGGCGGATACCTGAACGGCTTCACCACGGAGGCCGGCTGGACCCTGGCTCCGGACGTTGACGGTGACGGGGATACCGACGACAGGACGGCTCTGTACACCGAAGGCCGCCTGAACGTGGCGATCGCGCGCGGCAGCGTGCAGGGAGACGTCGTCGCGCACGGGAACCTGGGTTACCTGCAAGTGAACGGCGGCGACCTGAACGGCGACGTCGTTCTGACTGCAAGCGACGTGGGCACTATAGTGACCGTCAACGGCGACATAGCGGGCAGCGTCATGGCGCCGGCCGGGGCCATCGGCTCGCTCATCGCCGTGAACGGGAACATAGACCTGAGCGGCGGAGGCCAGATACGGGCCCGGTCGAGCATCGGCGCAGTTCAGGCCCTCGGAGGCAGCATTCTGGGCGGGGGAGGCGGCGGCATCTCCGTCGACAACGGCCACCTTGCGTACCTGTACGCGAGCGGGGACCTGACGGCCGACGTAACGGCGCACGGGAACCTGGGCACCGTCGGCGTGGGCGGCAGCATCCGGAATGCCCGCATCTGGGCGGACGGCGCGCTCAACACGCTCTACGCGCTGGGCGACTTCCACAACGCGAACGTCCGTGCCGGCCGTCTCGGCGTGGTCTACGTGGGCGGACGGATAACCGAGGACAGCAGCGATGGCGAAGACGAGATCCGGGCCCTGGAGGCGCAGTTCTTCGTGATGGACTCGGGGAAGTCCGCCTGGATAACGCCCGGTTCGCCCGATGAGTTCGGCGGCGTGGCGGCCTGGGTCGGCTGATGGGGGGCGCAGGCCTCTAGAGTCCTGTCATCCGCGGGCGGGGAAGGGCGACGCCGCGTGCGCAGGTTGCCCGAAACCTGATTCAATGGAGCGACGACTGTGGGCGATACAACACGTGTCGATGCCGGGCGGCTGTGGGGTCACTTGAGAGCGCTGTGCGAGGAGATCGGTCCGCGCCTGAGCGGCACCCCTGCGGACGAGCAGTCCGTCGAGTACATCGGCGGGCACTTCCGCCGGTGCGGCGCGGAGGTCGAGGTCCAGGATTTCCCCTGTCCCGGCTGGGACCACGAGGGCACGGAGCTGGAGCTGCTAGGCGAGGGCGGCGCCGAACCGCTGCCCGCCGTCGCGCAGACCTTCACTGATGGGTGTGAGGTCGAGGCCGAACTTGTGATAGCCAGCAAGGCGCACGATTTGGAGTTCGCGTTCGACCTGGAGGGCAAGGTCCTGCTGCTCTGCGACGAACTCGCATCCGGGCTCGCCATGAACCGTAACCTCACCCTCCTGTCGGTCGAGGAGCGCCGGCCCGCCGCAGTCATCGTCGCCAGCTCCGACGAGGTCGTGTCCACGAAGCTCATCCGCGACCCGTTCCTGCGCGTGCCGGCCGCTGCGGTGGCGAAGCCGGTGGGGCTCGAACTCCGCGGCAACGCGGGCAAGCGCGTGCGCCTGCGGATCCGCGCGCGGCGCTACGACTCGGCCGGCCACAACGTGACCGGGCACCTGCCGGGGCGGGGAAGCGGCCGCATCGTGGTCGGCGCACACTATGACACGGCGGCGGACACGCCGGGGGCCTTCGACGACGGCTCCGGCACGGCCGTGATCCTGGAGCTCTGCGAGGCGTTCGGCGCGGCGCCGAAGCGCGAAGTGTCGATTGACTTCATCGCGTTCGGGGCGGAGGAGTACGGCCGTCACCTGCGGGCCCTGGGCAGCGTCGAGTACGTCCGGCGGCACCCGGCCGAGACCAAAGAGACGCAGGCCGTCGTGCAGGTGGACGGCGTCGGCTGCGCTCGTGCGCAGATGAAGGTGCACGTGATGGGATGGCCGGCGCAGGAGAAGGAAGCCGTCCTGCGCGTGGTGGGGCGCTTCCCCAGGTACGGCTTCGACGAGGAGGAAGTGACGGGGTCCGACCACGTGCCCTTCCGCCTGAACGGCGTCCCGGCTGTTGTCTTCATGAGCGAGTACAGGAGCATAGCGATCCACACGGCGGAGGACACGGTGGACCTGCTGAGTTCGGACGAGCTGGCATCGACGGCCGAGGTCGTCGCCGCCGTCGTCCGCCATCTGGCGTGCGTTGACTGAAGGGCCGCCCGGCCGGCGGTCAGTCGTTCACGGGCACGCTTTGAGGAAGGGCGCCATGCGCATCGACTGGTTGGGCGAGTTCGCCGATCCCCCGGCGTCCGTGGGGCACCAGATGTTCTGGATCTGGAACGGCGAGGTGACCGAAGGCCGGATCACGGAGATGCTGGAGCAGTTCGCGGAGCGCGGAGTCGGCGGCGTGCTGGTTCACCCCCGCCCGGGCATGATCACCGAGTACCTGTCGGCGCGGTTCTGGGAGCTGTGGGACTACTCCCTCGAGGAATGCATCCGGCTCGGGCTGGAGTGCCACATCTACGACGAGGACAGCTTCCCGTCGGGCTCGGCCGGCGGCCTAACGCTCGAGGCCTGCCCGGAGGCCGCGCAGCAGATCATCAGGGCCGCCCGTCATGACGCGGCCCCCGCTAAACTCGACGGCGAGCTCCTGGCCGCCTTCCGGCTCGACTCGGAGGGCTGCATCGCCGGACAACTCGCCGCTGACGCCAGCCTGGACGAGGCCGTGGGCGAGGGGCCAATCCTGACGTTCGCCCTCGCCGCTCCGGGCCGCCGCCGCGGCTACCCGGACCTGACGCTGCCGGAGGCGACGCAGACGTTCCTGCGCCTGACGCACGATCAGTACGCCAGGCACTTCGCGGACCACTTCGGCCGCGAGATCAAGTACGTGTTCACGGACGAGCCGGGCATCGCCTGCCGCGACGGCCTGATCGCGTCCGACTACCTGCTGTCCGAGTTCGAGCGGGAACACGGCTACCGCCTGCCGGACAGGCTGGAAGCATTCATGGCCGACGACGCCGATGGCCGGGCCGTGCGGTTCGACTACTTCCGCGCCGTCAACCGGCTCTGGCTGGCCAACTGGTGCAAGGCCTCGTATGACTGGTGCGAGGCGCACGGGCTGGCCTTCACCGGGCACTACAACGAGCACGAGTGGCCCCGGCCGGAGACCGTGCCCGACGCCATGGCCGCCCAGCGCTGGATGCAGGCGCCGGGCATCGACTTGCTCGGATTCCAGTTCGACCCGTCGGAGCGCCTCAAGAACTCCTTCTGGCTGCTGACCATGAAGGAAGTGGCCAGCGTGGCGAACCAGTTGGGCGCCGGGCGCGTCTTCTGCGAGGCCTACGGCGCCAAGGGCTACGATATGGCCATGCC
This sequence comes from uncultured candidatus Brocadiaceae bacterium, assembly GCA_964521715.1. Lineage (GTDB taxonomy): Bacteria > Planctomycetota > Brocadiia > SM23-32 > SM23-32 > DAOVRD01. Next base: position 48,931 of record CAZFSS010000021.1, read on the forward strand.
TGAGTTTAAGCCGCTCTCTGACTGGCTGCTTGCGTGCGGCGTCAACGTGATCAATCCCCACCTGAGCCATGAGTCGCTGGCCGGCGCGCGCAAGTACGAGTGGCCTCAGACGCTGAGCGACCACGCCTCGTGGTGGCCATGCTACGGCATTCAGGCCCGGCATGACGCGCGGCTCACGTGTGCCGTCAGCCGGGGGCGCGAGCGCAATCGCGTCCTGCTGCTCCACCCCACGCTGACGGGCTGGCTCCACTACCTGCCGCGTTCGTTCCGGCAGTCAGACGAGCAGGCGCGCTGCGACGCCCGGCTGGAGCGGCTGAAGGACAGCCAGTCGACCATCGTCCAGGCTCTGTCCGACAATCAGATCGACTTTGACCTGGGCGACGAGCTCATCATGGCTGAGATCGGCGCTGCGGAGGGTCGCACGCTGCGCGTCGGCGAGGCGAGCTACGACGTCGTGGTGCTGCCCGAAGGCATGGAGACCTGGCTCGGAACCACGGTGGATCTGGTGGCAGAATTCCTGCGCGGGGGCGGCACGCTGCTGGCCCTCGGAGCCCCGCCGTCCCTGCTGGATGGGCGCCCAAGTGACCGTGCGGCTGTGCTCGCGCGCGAGCATCCCGGGCGCTGGGTCTGCTGCAGGTCTGCGGATGAGGTGGTCGGGCGGCTGCGGGAGATAGTCCCGCCGCGAGTGAGCCGGCCGGACGGTTCGCCGCTGCCGCCCGACGTAACCTACTACAGGCGCGAGACGGCCGACGGGCAGGCCGTGCATCTCTTCGTCAATCCCTGGCAGGGCGAAGCCCACACGCCAGTGCGCCTCGAGGGCGGGAGCCTGATGGCTCTGGATACGATGACGGGCCGGTGCGAGGCCGTGCCGACCAGGCAGCACGGCGGCGGGCAAGTGTTCGACCTGCACCTCTACCCGTCCGGGCATGCTCTCTTCGTCAGCGGCCCTGCGCGGGAGGAAGTGGCCGCGCGTGCGCCTCTCCGTGCTACGCCGGTCGAGGTCGGCCCTGTCTCGGCCGAGCGGCTCGAACCCAACATCCTGGTGCTCGATTATTGCGACGTCGAGGCCGACGGGCTAGAGGAGAGGGCCGCCGCCGAGCAGGGAGTGAACGTCACCCGCGCCAACCGCCTCGCGTGGCAGGCCATGGGGTTCGAGCGCGACCCGTGGCACGGGGTGCAGTTCAAACGCACGTGGATCGACCGGGAGTTCCCGGCGGAGACCGCCGTGAGCGTGGCCTACCGGTTCACTGTCGAGCGGGGAGCGTCGCGCGTGTTGCGGGATTCGCTGAAGATCGCCGTCGAGCGTCCATGGCTCTACAGCGTGGAGCTGAACGGGCAGCCGCTCGACTTCGCCGAGGCGGAGCGATGGTGGGACGAGGAGGTGCGGAGACTGTCCGTGCGGGAAGCTGTCCGGCCTGGCGAGAACGTGCTGCGCATGACGGCGCGTCCGTTCCACGTGCTGTGCGAGATCGCGCCCGTCTATGTGCTGGGCGAGTTCGCGCTGCGCAAGTCATCGCCCGGCTTTGTCATCACGGAGCCGCAGGCGCTGGGCCTGGGCGACTGGCTCGACCAGGGACTCTGCTTCTACCCGTGGGCTGTGCGCTACCGCGCGGCGGCAATGCTGCGGGGGCCGGCTGAGGCGCTGACGGTGCGGCTGCCCGAGTGGGCGGGCTCGGCAGCCCGCGTCCTGCTGGACGGGCGGGAAGCCGGCGTCATCGCCTACCCGCCGCACGAGCTGCAGATCGAGGAGCACCTCACGGCGGGGCGGCACGAACTCGCGATAGACGTCTTCGGCAACATGAAGAACATGATGGGGCCGCCGTTCAGCGACGGACTGCCGGGCATCTGGACTTGGGAGGTCCATCCTGAACATACGCCCGACGGGGACGCCTACAGGCTCTTCACGTGCGGGATGATGCGGCCTCCGCAGGTGACCGCGCTGTGTTCGTAGCCGTCGGCGCGGCTGACCTTTGGCAGGCCATGTCTTGAAAGGACGGCTGGCGCCGCTATAATGTGGCTCGCCTGCACGTAGATCGTCCTTATTAGGGATCGCCGATGTCACGGGTACGCCGGGGACTGCGTGTGTTCGCCAAGATGGGTTTGCTGGCTACGCTGGGCGCGGCGCTTGCCCTCCTGGCAGGCGCCAGCAGCTTACAGGAGGAATCAACCATGCTGCCAGAACTGCCTGAAGGGGACGGCATCGCCGCGAAGTATCCCGGAGACCAGGGCATCGAAGGAGACCCGGCGGTCGTCTTCGCAGACGGCTTCGAAGAGATCGAAGGCCCGACTATGGCGGCGGGCACTGAGAAACAGGTGGGCAAGAAGTGGGACAGCGCCTTTGGCACGGTGACCATCACGCAGGAACCTGAGAACGTCCACAGCGGCAGAAAGGCCGTGGAGATAACGCATCCGCAGCCCGGCAACCATAACGCCATCAGGCAGTTCAAGGACGGGTTCGACACCCTCCACGTGCGCTACTACATGAAGTTCCACAAGGATTTCCCGGGCTGCCATCACACCGGCATGTGCATCCTGGCGGGCGCCCCGGGCGTGACGCTGGAAATGGGAAGTGCCACGGGGGTGGTCCCCGACGGACGCAGCCACTTCGTCGCGTTGCTCGACACGCTGCCGCCCCGAAGGCACTCGGAAACTCCTCCTCCGGGCAACATGAACGTCTACTGCTACCACATGGATCAGGGGCGTATATGGGGCGATCTGTTCTTCCCCACCGGAGAAGTGATCCCTCCTGAGAATAAGTGGCTCTTTGCGGAGAACTTCGTCCCACGGCCTGACTTGAATGCGGAGCGCGGTCGCTGGTACTGCTACGAACTCATGGTCGCGTCCAATACGCCGGGCAAGCGCGACGGGCGCGTCGCCTTCTGGGTGGACGGCAAGCTCGCGGGCGATTTCCCCAACCTCCGCTTCCGAACCGTCGAGACGCTCAAGCCGAACCACGTCATCATCCTTGGGCACTGCAGCAGCGCGCGCCCCAACATAACGCTCTGGTACGACGACGTGGTCGCTGCCACCTCCTACATCGGGCCACAGGTGCGGGCTGAGGGCGAATGAGCGTGGGGCTCCGCGCCGACGCTGGTCCGGTCCCCGTGCGGGAGAGCGTATCAGGCGTCTGGATCGCGAGAGGGGCTTGCCATGTCCGATAGGTTCGATTACCAGATGGCGGCGTTTCTCCCATTCCGCGACATGGAGGTCTGCAAGCGCGTCCGCGAGATACGGCGGGAGGACATCTGCAAGCATCCCAACGCGAACTTCAAGATACGCGTGATCGAGGACGAGACCGCCTTCGCCATCAGCCATGTGATGCACATCGCAGCCGGCATCAAGCGCGCCCTGGATGAAGGCCGCAAGCGGTACGTTATCATCCTGCCCGCCCCGGATCCGCACTATGCCTTTGTGGCTAAGGCGATCAACGACCTCGGCATTCCATGCCACCATGTCCACACCTTCAACATGGACGAGTACGCCGACGAGGACGGCAATACCGTCCCGAGGGACTGGAAGGGCGGCTTTCAGTATTGGATGTACCGCGACCTGTTCGACCGCATCCGCCCGGAGCTGCGGATGCCGGAGAGCCAGATCCACTTCCCCAGCACGAAGAACGTCGGTGACTACAGCAAGATGATTGAGGACCTGGGCGGCGCCGATGTCTGCTACGGAGGCATCGGCTGGTCCGGGCACATTGCCTTCTTCGAGCCGCATCTGGGCGAGCCGTTCGTCAACGACATCGACGGGTACCTCCAGCAGGGGGCCCGCATCGTGGACCTGCACCCCATCACCATCTGCCAGAACTCCCTATACGCCGATGCCGGCAGCGCCGGCGACTGGTCGTGGGTGCCTCCCAAAGCCGCAACGATCGGGCCGCGCGATCTGAAGAACTCAAAGCTGGTAAGCTTCTGGAATTCACTCCGCGCGGGCGACTCCGTCTGGCAGCGGTTCATCACGCGCCTGGCGGCCCACGGTCCCGTTACCCCGCTCGTGCCCGCAAGCATTCTGCAGATCCTCAACAGTGAGCTGATCCTCTCGGGGGCCGTGGCCGCGGATTGCTGCACTGAGACCAGCGAGCGGGAGACAGAGATTCAGATCTAGGACCTCGCCTCGGGCTCCCCGGCGCCGGTCCTGGCTACCCACCGCGGGAGGCGGCGATGAGATTCGCAGAGGCCGACTGGAGAGAAGTCCGTCGGGCCGCCGAAGCTGATGGCGTGGCCCTGATCCCCATGGGATCGGTGGAAGCCCATGGGCCGCACCTTCCCTGCGGCACGGACACGTTCCAGATCAACGAGATCGTCCGGCGGGCCGTGGAGAGGGCCGGCCAGCCCGAGCGTGTGGTCGTCTACCCCACGATCGAGTACACCGTCACTGAATGGGCCGCACCCTTCGCCTCTGCCAGCATCTCGCCCAGGACGCTGCTGGACGAGCTTGCAGACATCGCGAGGGCTGCGCACGACCTGGGGTTTCGCAAGATCGTGTGCACCCAGGGGCACGCCAACCTGCCGGCCGTGGCAATGGCCTTCTGGCAACTCCGCCATGAACGGCGGTACGCCCTGTACGTGGACACGCAGCCATACGTAATGATCGCCGCCGAACTGGCCGGGCTGACCGGCGAGACGGCGATCTGCCACGGGGGCGTGGCTGAAACGGCGATGATGCTGGCCCTCAGGCCGGACCTCGTGCGCAAAGACAAGATCGTTGACGGTCCCGACGGCCTCTGGGGGCGGGACTTCCCCTTCCCCTCGATCCAGGGGCGCCCCGGGGCGTTCTGCCTGCCCACCGTCGAGGCCCTGCCCTACTGCGTCGAGGGCCGCGCCTCTCTCGCTACGCCGGAGATGGGCGAGCAACTCTTGGACCTCTGTGCAGGCGCCCTTGCCAGGGTTCTGGCTGAGCTCCTGGCCAACCCGGTCCCGGAGCAATACCTTCGGCCGTTCACGAAGCCTCTTGCGTGATCTCCAGCTTGTGCTCCGGGGGCGACTTGCCTGCCGCCGCAACGCGGTTTGCGGGAGCGGTCTCGGCCTGATAGACTCGTGTCGCCCGCTGGCAGGACTGTGGGGGCGGGCAGTCTGAGAGCTGAACTGAGCAAGCCCTGGACCTGACGGACGGGGCAGGGGGTCCACTATGAGCGCCGCGGCGAAGGTCATTCAGAAAGCCCTGGACGAGGTCCGGGTCTTCGATCCACACTGCCATCTGCGGGCCGCGAAGCCCTCAGCCGACAGCCTGGCCGACATCGTGCTCTACCACCACGTGTGGATTGAGCTCGTCTCCTCCGGCATGGACCGGTACGCGGCCACCAAGGCCGGGCTGCCGCACGAACTGGAGGACGCTGGCATCCCGCCGCTTGAGCGTGTCCGGAGGAGCCTGCCGTACCTGGCCGGCATCCGCAACACCACGGTCGGCCTGTGCCTGCGCTGGATCCTGCAGGATCTCTATGGTCTGAAGGGAGACCTGAGCGAGCAGAACCTCGAGGAGGCCTGCCGCGTCGTCGAGGAGCGGGGACGCGAGAGCGGCTGGAACGAGCGCGTCCTGCGGGACCGCTGCGGGATCGACGCGAACATTACGGTCGAGCCGGGCCCGCCGTGTCCGGAGAGGATGTACCGCGGAAGGGAGTGGGCGCCGGTCAACATCGTCAGCGGCAAGATGGCGCCGCACGAAGTCCTCGAGTCCCTTGAGAGGCGATCGGGGCGTTCGATCCGCTCGGTGGACGATTACCGGGAATTCCTTGCCTCCGGCGTCAGGAAGCTCGGCGCCCGGAGCCCCAAGTTCCTCGGCCTCTGGCTCCTTCCCCAGATGAGCCCCGAGTGCAGCGGCCCGGAGGACGTCGACGCGGTCCTGCGGAAGGCGGCGGCGAGGGAACCGGTGAGCCAGGCCGAGAGCGGCGGCTTCTGCTACTTCGGCGTCTGCTGCCTGCTGGAGGAACTCCGGCACACGCCGCTGCGGACCATCCAGGTGATCGTCGGCGCGGAGGTCCTGCCCCCGCACCGGTCGATCCCATGCTGGAACGGCAACTTCACAGGCGCCCTGGGCAGGATCGCCGGGCAGTTCGAGGACTTTCACTTCAACGTGTCCTCAGCATCGGACCTCTATAGCCAGGACCTGGGCATCCTGGCCAAGCACATCCCGAACGTCAGCGTCGCGGGACACTGGTGGCACACGCTGTACCCGTGGTACATCCGCAAGTCGATCGAGACGCGGATCGACATGGTCCCGATGAGCAAGATCATCGCGTTCTTCTCGGACGCGTACCACAGCGAGTGGTGTTTCCCGAAGCTGAGGATGGTCAAGGCGCTCTGGGGCGAGGTCCTGACGGAGCGCGTCGCGAAGGGCTGGTGCGACGTCGACATCGCCGTCGACCTGATCCGCAGCGCGTTCTGCGACAATCCGAAACGGATCTACGGCATCGGGGGATCCGGCCGCATCGCCTGAGGAACGCCGCCGCTAGGCGGACCCGATGCGGTCCACACTATGCCTTCGCCCTGCGGACAGCCGCGCGACGGCGGCTTCAGGGGCGAGAGCGTTGTCGGGCGCCGAGGTCGGCCAGCACTGACTTGAGGTAGGCCAGGTCCTGCACCGCGTACCACTCGCGATCCCCGGGCCTGGGGGCCTCGACGCAGAGAGGGCCCTTGTAGCCGATCTCCATCAGGAGCCGGACGAACTGGCGGTTGTTGATCTCGCCTTCGCCGAGGGCTGTGGCCAGGCGGCCGGGCGCGCCGCGCAACGGAGCCGAGTTCTTCAGGTGAACGTAGTAGATCCTATCGCCAAGCTGGTTGACGGCTTCCTCCAGTGACGGGTGCTTGTCGAAGCCGATTATGTTGCCATAGTCCAGGTTCACGCCGATCGAAGGGCGGTCTATCTCCTTCACGAGTCTCTTGGCGGCTTCGACCGTGTCGTGCACGTAGACCATGTGCGTCTCAAAACCGAAGCGGATCGGAACGCCTTTGAGGCCATCGGCCATGTCCTGGCAGCCCTTCACCTGCCACTCCCACTGCTCATCCGTGACGATGAAAGAGCCGTGCCTGGTGTACTCGAAGTAGGGGACGCTCTTGTCCGGGTTGTGAAGCCCGCCCGTCAGCAGGTTAACGGTCCTGACCCCGAACCGGTCGGCCACGTGCCTGTAGAACTCGATGGCTCGCTCGACCTCGCGCTTGCGCTCGCCGGCGTCTTCCTTCACGAGGAGGGGACCCGGGTAGCCGAACAGCACCTGCTTGAGCCTGGAGGCCTTCACGCCCTTCTCCAACGCGTCGAGATACTCCTCGGTGGTCTCCTGGACGTCGGTTCGGTGCCGCCGGAACTCGACCCCGTCGAAGCCCCAGCCCGCGGCCTTCCGGCATATCTCCTCGACGGTCTGTCCCTGCTCACAGTAGTTCACGTGCATGATGACTGGGTACGCCATCGCTCACCACTCCTGTCCCTGAAGGAGTCCAAACCAAAAGGAACGACGCCCTGGGCGCCAAAGCGCCAGCCGCATGGCCCGTCCCGAGCGAGCCCACATGCCACCGGGACGGCCGGACCATTATGACAACTCATGGCACAGACGCAAGCGACTGCCCGCCGTTCAGGTCAGACGTACCGTCCGAATTCCCAGGCTGCCCGAAGCATGGCCTCCACATTCCCGACCGGCACATCTTGCTGGATATTGTGCACCTGGGCAAAGACAAAGCCCCCGCCGGCGCCGAGGGCCTGGATGTTGCGGCGAACGTGTTCCCGTATCTCATCCGGCGTCCCCAATGGGAGCACCTCCTGGGTGTCGCAGCCTCCGCCCCAGAAGACGAGCCTGTCGCCAAACTGGCGCTTCAGACGTTCCGGTTGCATGTTCGCGGCGGATATCTGCACCGGATTCAGGATGTCTACGCCCGCGTCGATCCAGTGGGGAATGTAGTCATAGATCGAGCCACACGAGTGGAGGAAGGTCTTCCACCCGGTATTGGCGTGCACCCAGTCACACAGCCGCTTGTAGTGAGGCTTGATCATCTCCGCGAAGAGCTCCGGGGCAATGAGCCCGCCGCGCTGCGTCCCGCCGTCATCGGACGCCACGCCCCACGCGAGACAGCGGTCTCCGATCGCCTCGTGGTACAGCTTCATGCAGGAGATCACGGCATCCACATAGCGCCCCATCATGTCATGGGCCGTCTCCTTCTCCACCAGGAGCATGCAGAGCCACTCGTCCAGTGCGCCCTGCGTGATGTTGTCGGAGAGGAGGGCGCTCATGCCCATCAGACTGATGCTTGCGCCCCATCCCAGGATCGCCTTGTCGGTGTCCTCATACAGGTGCTTGGCGCGCCCCGCAATCAGCTCGAGTTGCTCCTCCGGCACCGAGGTCGGCGGCCGGAATGCATCAGGGTCTATGCGCCGGGCGCTCATCGTGGGACGGATGAAGTCGAAGTAGAAGCCGTCCTTCGGCATGCGGGCAACCTGCGTTCCGTCTCGCCCGAGCAGGGCCCAGCTTCCATCCTCTTCTTCCGTGATCCTGGTCTCGGGCGCGAAGAACACCTCCGTCCCCTCGAAGAGGCGCCTCCGCACTCCGGCGGCCGCTTCCTGTTCGGACCATGACACACTCCCCACGTCAAGCGGCACGACGTCCACGTGCAGGCGCTCCAGTACATCAAGCTCGATCTCTGCCAGAATCTGCATTGTGTCGAATACTTTCGTCGGCGTCATGATGCCCATCCGGCGCTTCAGCTTGTCATACACGACAGCGTTGATGCCGGACGCGCGCATCGCGCCGAGGTCCATGGGGACGCGATCCGGTTGCTCGAAGTTCACCGTCTTCAGAACTCGCTGCCGCGAAGTCATCGTTGCTACCCCCGTCTCAGACACGCTTGCGCTTCCACCGGCCGGTCTGGAACCAGCCCGCCACGAGGAGACCGTTGAGCACCATGGCCACCGAGATCGCGTACCAGATGCCTTGAGTGGCCGGCTGCCACAGGTGCGAGAACAGGATAGCCAGCGGAAGCTGGAATGCGCAGAGCGTCAGGATCGTGATGAGCATGGGCATGACCGTATCCCCTGCGCCGTTCAGGGCTCTGCCCAGAACGATGCCCGCCGCCGCGAAGACGTAGAACGGCGACACGATGCGCAGGTACCTGACTCCCACCTGAACGACATCCGGATCCGAGTTGAAAACCTTGATCAATGCGGGCGCCAGAGTCATCAGGATGACGGCCGCCGTCGCCATGAACGCCACGTCGATCCAGGTAGCCAGCCACGCGGCGTGACCTGCCCTCTCCGGCTTGCCGGCGCCGAGGTTCTGCCCGACCAGCGTGGCGGCCGCGCCGCCCAGTGCGAAGGCCGGCATGAGGATGATCATGTGAAACTTCATCCCTATGCCATACGCCGCGACCGCCGCGGTGCCGCAGCCGGCGACGAGCCTCATCATCACGAAACTCATGAGGCTGCGCGCCAGCATCTGGCCGGCGCCCGGGATGCCGATGCGCAACAGGCGCCACAACAGCATCAGGTCGGGTCGCCACTGGCGGAAGCGCACGTGCAGCGGCGTCCTGCCGCTGATGAGAAAGCGCACGGACACGGCCGCTGCAACCGCCTGTGCCGTCACGGTCGCGATGGCGGCTCCCCGCACCCCCATCGCGGGCAGGGGCCCCACGCCGAAGATCAGGAGCGGGTCGAGCGCCAGGTTCAGCACGTTGGCAATCCCCATGACCCACATGGGCGTCAGCGCGTCGCCGGCTCCCTGCAGTGCCGAGTTGCCGATGAAGAGCACGAACACCGTGAAGCTGCCCACCAGCGATATTCTGAGGTAGGCAACTCCGTCCGCCACCACGTCTGGGGGCGGCCTGAGCAGGCCAAGGACGGTGCCGGAGAGGGACAATCCGACAATCCCTGTCAGCCCGCCCAGGACGAGGGCGAGCACCAGAGACTGACCGGCTGCGAAGTTCGCGTCTTCATACTGCTTGGCACCTGCGGCGCGAGAGACGAGTGCAATGGTCCCGGTTGCCGCGCCCATGAGCAGGGGGCTGAGCAGGAACAAGACGGTGCCGCTCATGGCCACCGCGGCGACCGCACTCGGGCCCAAGCGTCCGACCCAGAAGAGGTCAATAAGGGTCTGGAGGTTCTGGAGGACGCCGCCGACGAGCATCGGCGCAGCAAGCTGTCCGATGGCCCTGGGAATGCTCCCTTCTGTTAGGTCTCCGCGCCTCACGTTGCTCCCTTCGACGGCAGATGGCATGAAGCCAAGGATACTACATGGGAGGACGCAGCGGCACAACTGAACGCATGGCCCCACGGTGCGCGGGCCTTGGCCCTGTTCTGCGATCAGCCCGCCGTCGGCCGCCCCAGGTACTGATGAAACCAATCCAGGGATGCCATTGACAGAAAGGCATTCGTCGCTACAATCGCGTGGCTAGTGGAGCCTCAGAAGGGAAGTCGCCGGTAGGCCCCCTTCGGCTGCGTGAGGTAGGGGCACGGCCTCCGGCCTTCGCAGCCGAAGCTGCTTCGGCGGAGTAGGCCACCGTGCCTCTACGAGAGCGGATCGGATCTGCCCGTCAGGGTGGCGGTTTCTGGAGGGATGGCAAGGCCATGAATAAAGCCGCGAAGCACGTAGTGCCGGTGCTGGGAGCGCTGTTGGCTGTCGGCTCAACCGCACTGGCTCAGAAGACGGTGTTTCCTGTCGCCGTCAGTGAGAACAAGAGGTACTTAGTCGATCACAACGGCGACCCCGTGTTCTGGCTGGGCACGACGCAGTGGCAGCTCTTCCGGGAGTACACCTTGGACGAAGCCAGGACCATCCTGGAGAGGTCTGCCGCCAATGGGTTCAAGTTCGTTCAGGTCATGCTCATGGGGGTCGGCGACGGCACCGCGCCGAACGTCCGCGGTCAGAAGCCCTGGATCAATGACGATCCCCTGACGCCCAACGAGGAGTATTTCAAGAACGTCGACGCGGTGCTGAGCATAGCCGGCGATAACAACCTGGCCATCTCGATGACCCTGTATCACCAGCGATACCGCAAGCACATCACGCTGGAGAAGGCCCGGCCCTGGGCCAGGTGGCTGGCTACGCGGTACAAGGACGTGCCCAACATCGTCTGGTCAATGACGCCTGAGGCCAAGGACGAGTTCGTCCCGATCCTGCGCGAGCTGGCGGCGGGGTTGCACGAGGGTGACGGTGGCCGGCACCTCATCACCTTCAAGCCCGATCCCGCCCCGTATTCGTCCAGCTTCATCCACGGAGAGGACTGGTTGGACTTCGACTCGATGCAGACGTGGAAGGACGTGAAGCTGATCTACCCCATGGTAACAAACGACTATGGCCTGAAGCCGACCAAGCCGGTCCTCATGGCCGAGGGGGCCTACGAAGCCGGCACGGAGTACGGCTTCGACGTCACGCCCCTGTGGATTCGCCGGCAGGCCTACTACTCCTACCTTGCCGGCGCGCATCATACCTACGGGCACAACGACGGTTGGCGGGTGCTGCCGACCTGGAGGACAGCCCTGGACGCCCCGGGCGCCGTCCAACTCGGCATCCTGAAGAGGATCTTCATGGCCCGGACGGAGTGGTGGCTCCTCGTTCCGGACCAATCGGTGTTTGCCTCCGGGGGCCGGACGGATGGGGACATGCTCCACCTGGCGGCCCGCCACCAGGACGGCAAGTGGGCCATGATCTACCTGGCCGAGAAGGCCTCTTTCTCCGTCAACATGGACAAGGTGGCCGGGGCCGGCGTGAGCGCCGTCTGGATCGACCCGAAGACCGGTGATGCCGTGCCGGCCGGCACTGTCCCCAACACGGGGCAGAGGTCGTTCTCGACGCCCGACGGCTGGGAGGACGCGCTGCTCGTGCTGGAGGCCGCCGAGAGCCCGACCTCGCTCGATGACGGTTAGCCGAACGGGCTGGGGGATCAGATCATGGAGGCCGCAGCGACGACTTCGTTTCTGCTCGGCGGACGTGATGTTGCCAAGAGCAAGCTGGAGGAATGGTTGAGATAGACATCGCCCTCGCAGGTCACCTGCCAGAAAGGAGGGAGGCATGTTCGCCAAAGGGCTCACGGCGGCCGTGAGCCGGTGGTCCTCCGGAACATGTCGGGTGAGGACGAGCCCTCACTTCATCATTGGGAGGAAGCCTATGGTCTAGAACCTGGTTGCGTCTGCCATCATGATGGCGTTGGCGCTCAGCATGACGGGCTGCAAGGTTCTCGACATCGGATAAGGGGACGAAGAGGTAGCAGTGTGTGGTCGAACCTGGGCTAACTTTGGAATGGAGACGGGCGATGAAGAAGGCATTGGGCACAGGAGCAATGAGTTCGCTGCGGAACAGGCGCGCGTGGGTGATCTCCGCCATGCTGGTTGCGATGGCGCCTTTCGTCTTTGGAGGGTGCTACGGAGGTTTCCCCTTGACAAAAACCATATACAAGTTGAACGGGGGCATTTCGCACAGCAAGATCGTCCAGACGGTGACGTTCTGGGTATTCGTCATATTTCCTGTCTATGAAATCGGAATGCTTGCAGACGCGATCGTCTTCAACCTGGTCGAGTTCTGGACTGGCGAGGAGATTCTTGCCGTTGGCCCCACAATGGATTCGAACGGAAACCTGGTCTGTCTGACGCCATCGGCGGATGGCCGGGAGGCGGTGTTGACAGTGTCGCGCGACGGGAGGGTGATCGCGCAGGAGTCCTTCCTGAAGGTGTCCGACACGGTCTTCGAGGTCCGAGACGCCCAGGGGAACCTGAACGGCAAGGTGCTGAAGTCACCGGATGGCACGATCAACCTGACCGACAGCAACGGCACGGTTGTGCGCACGCTGCCCGCAGGAGCGTTCGCCGCGCTGTGATTTGGACAGCAGAGGGCCATGCGTTGGATCGGGCGCATGGCCCTCGCCAGGTTGTGCACTGTGTGATGAAGGGCGCAACACTATAGAAAGGGACGTAGCGCTGATCTGGACCGTTGCGATCGCACTCTTGGTATTGTGGTTGCTTGGGCTGATCACTTCGCACACGTTCGGCGGTGGGGGAGCCGGAACTGCTGGCGAGCGGTGAGGGCAGGCTGTGGGAGCTGCGCTTCGCCGATGGTAACTCGTTGAGGGCCTCCGATTTCGGGCCGACCGGCGCCGCCGGCCGGCGCATGAGCTCGGTGGACGGGGCGGCGCTGCGTCTTGCCTACGACGGCGCCAGGGCCAGCATGGCCGTGACGCTCGAACCGACCGACGATGGCGTCGAACTGACGGCCGAGGTCTCGCCAAGCGAGGGGGCCGGGCTCGAGGTCGTGCTGCCCGGGCGCCTGCGGTTTCGCCCTGCGGGCGTCGAGCCGGCCGGACAGCCGCACACGCAGCGCTCCGTCGTCGCTGTGCTCCGTCGTGAACGAGGCTATCTGCAGGGCCTTGGAATGTATGCTCAGACCGGCCTCCGCGTCAATGCGATGGGGGCTCACGGCATCCCAGCTTAACGCAGCACGCCAGCGGCCTCAGGAAGTGTGAGGGACTCGTCTTGCCAGGTCACTCCGCCAGCGCGTGCCTGCCTTGCTCCACTGTCGCCGCATCGAGAGAGAAGTTGCCGCCGTCGGCAACGATCTGCTGCCCCTCTCGCGAGAGCAGGAATCGCAGGAACTCCGCTGCCGGGCCTCCGAGCGGTTGGCGCGGGGCCTTGTTCACACAGATGTAGAGAAACCGGATCAGCGGGTAGTCACGGCTGCGGACGTTCTCTTCCGTTGGGGCATACAATCGCCCATCAGCCGCAGCCAGCGGGACCGCCCGCACCCTCTTGGCCGCGAAGAAGATACTGGCAAATCCCATCGCTCCCGGATCCGCAGCGACGCCTTGTACAATCGAAGACCCTCCCCCCTCAACCCGCAGTGACAGCCGAAATTGGCCGCCATCCAGCACCTGCTGTTGAAAGATCTCGTGGGCGCCATCCTCAGGGCCGTACCCGTAAAGGGTGATCGGACGATCGGTCCACTCCCCCGTCAGTCCGAGTTGGCCCCACGTCTCGATC
>CAZFSS010000022.1:0-61812 GCA_964521715.1 uncultured candidatus Brocadiaceae bacterium
CTGCGGCGAAATCCGCTCCGTCGCGGCCACGGGTCATTCTGTTAGAGGCTCTTGGATGAAGATGAGGGCGCAGAAGCGCCCCTGTCCTTCGCGACGAAATCCCCACGGTGCATGTCTCCCGTCAGAGCGCGTGCCGAGTTCCCGAGCGGGCGGATGTTAGCCCATTCGCCTTTTTTTCGCAACACGCGGCTTGCAGCGGATCCGAGCTTTGCGGTAACCTTGGCGTCGCCCTGCCTTGGGGCCGGGCTGCTTCTCGAACCCAACGTTCCATAGGGCCATCATCGAGGCCGGAGTGCGGGAGATGCTGATCGTGGGCGCTGCCGTGCTGGCCGTCGTCGTGGTATGGGCGATCGCGGCGTTCAACAGGCTGGTGCGGGGCCGCAACCTGATGCAGGAGGCCTGGAGCGGCATCGACGTCCAGCTCAAACTGCGCCACGACCTCATTCCGAACCTGGTGCGCGTCGTCGAGGGCTACGCGCTGCACGAGCGGAAGCTCTTTCAGGACGTGACGCAGGCCCGGAGCCTCTGCATGCGGGCCGCCGGAGCGGCCGAGAAGTCCGAGTCCGAGACGGGGCTCTCGCAGGTGCTACGCAACCTCATCGCCGTCGCCGAGTCCTACCCGAACCTGAAGGCCAACCAGAACTTCCTCGACCTGCAGAACCGCCTCTCCGAGATCGAGGACCAGATCCAGCTCGCCAGGCGGTACTACAACGGAACCGTTCGGGACTACAACATCCGGGTCGAGTCCTTCCCCGGCATGATGATCGCCGGGCTGTTTCGGTTCCGATCGGCCGATTTCTTCGAGATCGAGTACGCCACTGAGAGAGAGGTCCCCGAAGTGAACCTGCGAGTTGCCGGCAGTCAAGGACCGGAGGCCGAACGATGAGAGCCGCGAAGCATTTCCTCAGGCTGAGCCTGATGGCAGCCTGCCTGTTCTTCTGCCACGTGCCCCCGGCCGCGGGCCAGGAGGCCACGGGCGAGAGAATACTCGACTACCACAGCAGCATTGCCGTCGGCCAGGACGGCAGCATAATCGTGGAGGAGACGATCAAGGTCCGCTGCGAAGGGCGCAGCATACAGAGGGGCATCTACCGTGACCTGCCCACAGAGTATAGGGACCGGTTCGGCATCCGCTACGTCGTGGGGCTGGACATCCTGAGCGTGGAGAGGGACGGCGCGCCTGAGCCCTATCACGTCGAACGCCTGTGGAACGGCCAGCGAATCTACGCGGGCGAGAAGAGCATCCTCCTCAAACCCGGGGATTACACGTACCGGCTGAAGTACGCGACCAACAGGCAGATCGGTTTCTTCAAGGACCACGACGAGCTCTACTGGAACGTGACGGGCGTGGGCTGGGAGTTCCCGATCGACAGGGCGTCAGCGGAAGTGACGCTCCCTGCCGGCGTGCCCTCTTCGGAGGTTCAAGTGGAGGGCTACACGGGGCCCGAGGGCTCAAGGGACAAGGACTTCACGGCGCAGGTAGACCTGGCGGGGGGAGCCACGTTCGAGACGACGCGCCCGCTCGGGCCCAAGGAGGGGCTCACCATCGTCGTGTCCTGGCCGAAGGGCCACGTCGCCGAGCCGACGTGGAACGTGAAGATGGGCTACTTCGTCTCCGACAATCGGGGGTTGATCGTGGGGCTCGTGGGCCTGGCCTGCGTGTTCATCTACTTCACGGTGGTCTGGGCGCGGGTGGGGCGCGATCCCGCGGAGGGAACCATCATCCCGCTCTACGAGCCGCCCGAAGGGCTGAGCCCGGCCGCCGCCCGCTACGTGGCCCGGATGGGCTACGACAAGAAGGCGTTCGCGGCGGCCGTCATCGACATGGCCGTCAAAGGATACCTCTCCATGTCGGACGAGTACGGCATCTACAGCCTGACCAAGACCGGGGCGGATACGACGAAGCTGAGCCCCGACGAGAAGAAGATCGCGGGAACGCTGTTCGCCGGTGCAGACACGATCAGGATCGAGCAGGACAACCACCGCCCCATAGGGGACTCGATGGACAAGCTTGCGAAGTCCCTGGAAGCCGCCTTCCAGAAGCAGTACTTCCTGGCCAACAAGGGCTACCTGATGGCTGGAGCCGTCGCCTCCGTGGTGGTCGTGGTGCTGAGCGGAGTCGCCTATGCATCGGGTGTGGCGCTGTTCATGTGCGTGTGGCTCTGCGGCTGGACGGCCGGCACGTGCGCCCTCCTCTGGCAGGCAGCCAGCTCGTGGCGGGCGGTCTTCAGCGGGAGGGGCAGCGTGCTGTCGCCTCTGGGCGCCGCCGTCGGGATGAGCCTGTTCGCCCTGCCCTTCCTTGCCGGCGAGCTGTTCGGGCTCGGAGTGCTGGCCTACCTGACATCGGCCGGCATGGTGGGGCTTGTGCTCGCAGCCGCCGCGCTCAACTGGATCTTCTACCACCTTCTGAAGGCGCCCACGCTCGCCGGGCGGAAGCTGATGGACAGGATCGAAGGCTTCCGCATGTTCCTCTCCGTGGCGGAGAAGGACCGGCTCAACCTGCTCAACCCGCCGGAGAGAACGCCGGAGCTGTTCGAACGTTACCTGCCCTACGCGCTCGCCCTCGGGGTCGAGCAGCAGTGGAGCGAGCAGTTCGCGGACGTGCTCAACCGCGCCGGCACCCCCGACAGGCCCTACAGCCCGGGCTGGTACTCGGGCACGGGATGGGGGACCCTGGGGACGACAGCGTTCGCCAGCTCGTTCGGCACGTCCTTCGCCTCGGCCGCAGCGGCGTCTTCCACGGCGCCCGGCTCGAGCTCGGGCGGCGGAGGTGGAGGCTCGTCAGGCGGCGGAGGCGGAGGTGGAGGCGGAGGCGGCTGGTAGGGGCCCCCTCAAGAAGCAACCCTCGGTTCTGCAACCGGTGTCGTGTGCGGACTGATTGGTAGGGGCACGGCGCGCCGTGCCCCTACACGGTCGCGGCCGGTATCGAGCGCTGGCCGCGAAGATGCAAGGCGACTTCCCTGACAGCCGACTAGCACGCGCAGGTCAGGCGCGCGCTCCTACGTGCAGTCCTTGAGGGCCGCGTCCGCAATCCGGTCCAGCTCGGCGACCACTTCCTTCGGCGGCGGCTCCGGCCGGGGGCCCGCCAGTATCCGTTGCACGCGCTCACGGCAGCGAGCGGCCATGTCCTTCCGCCCCGCGCCGGCCCACGCCTCGAAGAAGTCGCGGTCCAGCAGCTCCGGGAACCAGAACTCCCGCCGGAAGTGTCGCACCGTGTGCTCCTCGGCCAGGAAGCTGCCGTCGCCGCCCGACACTTGCTCGACAACGTCGAGCGCCAGTTCCTGCGGCGACACCCCTATGCCCTGCATGAGCCGCTCGACGTAGCCGATGAGCTCGTGCTGCATCACGAGCATGCTGGGACTGCTGGCCTGGTCCACGCCGCAGATGCCCAGATGCCCGAAGATGTCGGCGCCGGCCGCCGCACCCAGCGCAAGGGTGATGCCCGCCTCCATGCCCGCCTGGGCGTCGGGGACCTTGGCGTCGGTCAGGCCGACGTTAATGTAAACGGGCAGGCCGTAGTGCTTGCCCAACTGCGTGAAGGCGACGGCCATCAGCGCCTGCTCCGGGCCGGCGAAGACGAGCTGAGTGGTCCGCATGTCGAAGATGTGGGCGATGCCGCCGTAGCAGACGGGCGTGCCCTCGCGGATGAGCTGCACGACGCATATGCCCGCCAGTATCTCGGCGTTCTCCTGAGCGATTGTCCCTGCCAGCGTCGCCGGTCCCGACAGGCCGGCCTGCACCATCGGCCCCACGGCCACAGGCAGAGGGAAACGGGCCGTCTCATAGAGCAGGTCCACGCCATTGAAGGCGAAGCGGAGCGGGCTGATGGGCTCCAGCAGGTCGAACGTCAGCGGGCGGCGCGCCGCCTCTTCTTCGCTTCCGGCTGCGGCGACGAGCATCTCGGCGACGTACTTCGCGGACCGGCGCGTGTTGAACCAGAACGTGACGGGCTTGGACGTGTGCTTGATCATCTCGCGGAGGACGAAGACGTCCTGGACCGCGTCGGGCACGTCGTGGGGGGTGGTCATGGCGCCCACGATGTTCAGGCGTGGGAGCGCCTCGCCCAGGATGCAGGCCGTCTGCACGTCCGCCAGCCTCGCGAAGCGCCGCTGCAGCGTCTCTTCGTCGAGCCAGTGGGCCTCGCCCGCGATGGAGTTGTAGTTGCGCCCGCCGACGCCGAACCCGGCCGTCTTGCTGCGGTCCCGACCGTAGAGCGTGAACGACTTCCCGGCGGAGCCTAGGCACTCCTGAACAAGCTCGGCGGGGATCCTCACGCGCTGCGTGCCGAAGGAGACGTCTGCCCCGCGGTCGGCGAAGCGCCGCAGCGTCTCCTCGTGGGGCAGATGCACGCCTATCCTGGCCAGCATCTCCAGGCTAGCCTCGTGGATGGCTGCGACGTCTTCCGGCGAAAGGACCTCCACTCTGACGGCCATCGATCTGGCCTCCGGACGCAAATCGCAGACAGCCGCTGTCAGGCCGCTCAGATCGAGATGCTCTTGAACTGCGGCAGGTAGCGCCGGTTCCGCTTGAGCATCTCCTTTGTCATCTCCTTGATCTCGGCGAGCGAGAGCACTGCGGCCGTGAGCGGGTCGTAGGCGACGGCGTGATAGACGAGGGTCGGGTCGCCGGTCAGGGCCGCCTCGACGGCCATCTCCTCGACGGCGATGCTCAGGTTGTTCAGCGCGGCGCACTGGGGCGGCAGCGGGCCGACGTAGAAGGAGTTGAAGCCCCGCCGGTTGGCGACGACGGGCACCTCGACGCACGCCCCTTGCGGGAGGTTCGGGATCAGCCCGGTGTTCGGCACGTTGCCGTTGAACTCGAACGGCTCCCCGCCCAGGAAGGCGTTGATGATGTAGGCGGCGTACTCCTTGCCGCGCTCGAGCGATATGGGCGCGCCCTTCTTGAACCATTCGCGGACGTGCTTCTTCCACGATTTGTCACGCCCCAGGTAGCCGTCCAGTATGGCGGCGTACTTGCCGGGGTTCCATCCCGTGCCCGGCAGGCAGTACTTCTCAATGAGGTCGGGGCGCTTGCGGAACCACCAGTTGTACTCCGAGTTGTGTCCGCTGGATTCGGTCACGTAGTAGCCCAGGGCAAGGAACATCTCGTTGCGCACGATCTCCTCGTTGTAGATCTCCGGCTTCCTGACTGCGCGGCGGATGAGGGGATAGGCGTCCTTGCCGTCCTTCTTGAACTCGACGTACCACGCCTGATGGTTGATGCCCCCGCAGACGTACGTGATCTTGTCCATCGGCGTCTTGATCCACGCGGCCAGCATCTCCGCGGTCCCCTGGACGCTATGGCAGAGGCCGCTCACGCGTACGTCCGTGCTGCGCTGCATCGCCCGGCACAGCATCGCCATCGGGTTGGTGTAATTGAGCAGGATGGCGTCCGGGCAGACGCGTTCGATGTCGCGGCAGATGTCCAGCATGACGGGGATGGTGCGGAGGGCACGGAAGATGCCGGCGGCCCCGCGCGTGTCTCCCACGCAGATGTCCACCCCGTACTTCTTCGGGATCTCGATGTCATGCCGCCACACGTTGACGGTGCCCGAGAGGATCGTGCAGATGACGGCGTTGGCGCCCTTGAGCGCCTCGCGCCGGTCCTGGGTCGCCTGCACCTTCGCCGGATAGCCGCCCTTGTCGACGATGGTCTGAACGGCCCTGCGCGCGAACTCGAGCCGTTCCCTGTTGATGTCCATCAGCGCCAGCGTGGCGTCCTTGAGGATGGGGAACGTGAGGATATCGCGCACGAGGCCGCGCGTGAACCCAAGACTGCCCGCTCCGATGAATGCGATCTTTGCCATGCCGCTTTCCTTTGCTGCGCCGGAGTCATTGACTGCCGTGTAACTGCCGCTGCGACGACGCCATCGCCGACGGCGTCAGGCCAGCATCTCGTAGAGCTGCCGCACCTGGTCGGGGGAAATCCCCCGAGCGTTGATCACCGAGTAGTAATAGCCGCCCTGCTCGACGAAGTCAGGGAGCGTGCCCATCGTCTGGAAGAACTCGTCCCGGCTCAGGCCGGTGTTGCTCAGGGCGTATTCCAGGCCCATGTCGTCCATCAGGCGGCGCACGTGCTCGTGCCGGTTGTCCTGCACGTAGCTCATCACGAAGATGCCCGTGGCCAGGAGTGCCCCATGCAGGAAGGTCCTCCCGGTGACGTATTCCGCGTTGTAGGCGAAGAAGTGCTCCGACCCCTCCTGGCAGCGGTCGTTGCCGAGCCGGGTGGCGATCCGCGCGAAGTCGAGGTAGAGCTCGATGATGGTTCGGATGCCGTCGTCGCTCAGGCCGCGTACCTCGAAACGCATCTCGCGCAGTTGCAGCAGGTTCGCCCCGGCCAGATCGTAGTGGGCCAGGTCAGACTCGGCCTTCCCGGCGTCGCACGCAATCTCCCAGTCGCACAGGGCCGTGTGCGAGGAGAGCACGTCGGCGGCTCCGTAGCGCACCAGGCGGGGCGGTGCCTGGCGCAGGAGCGAGTAATCGACGATCACCTCGTCACAGACGGCATGCCCGATGTAGGTGACCTTCCCGCCCTGGCGGATCCCGATCGCGTCCGTAACGCACGCATCGCCCGATATGATGGTAGGCACCTGCACGAGCCTGGCGTCCCGCTTGATGGCCACGTACTTGGCGGAGTCGTGGGACGAGCCGCCCCCTATCCCCATCACCAGGTCCACGGGCGGCACGTCCCGCTCCAGGTCCTGGAGCGTCGCGAAGTCCATGTTCCGGACGAACGCGACGTGCTTCGGCGGCCTCGTCACCTTGTCCTTCACCAGGTCCCAGGGTATCTCCATCGTGATGACGGCGTAGTCCTCGTCCGTATCCGTCACTTGAGGGATGAGGTCGTAGCCGTAGCGCGCCTGGGGCGGCGAGTAGCCCGGATCGTACCGCCTCTCTTCTGCGTGTGCGTACCGCATGCGGCGTTCCTCCTGGCTGCTTCAGGGCAGGAGCCGTTGGGCGATGTTCCCCTGCCAGCCCCGCATGACCCGCTTGAAGCCTTCGGCGTATCGCACGCCGGCCTGGAGGCCCCGGAACCGCGCGACGATCTCGATCAGCTCGATGTAGTCGATCCCGTAGCCCCACTTGAGCCACTCGCTCTGGCTCTTGTGGCAGGAGACCAGTTCCTTCTTCAGCTCGAACGTGTCGGTGATGTCCACGTATTCCTCCGGGAGGAAACCGACGCCGGAGGGGGCCTCCATGAAGTAGACCTGGGGGATCTCGACGGGCGCGTGCCTGGTCTTCAGGTTCGGCATGTTGACGACGATGGCGGCGTCGCTCGCCTGCTGGCCCACGCCCGTGTGATCTCCGGAGAAGAAGTCCGGGTAGTGCGTGATGATCACGTCCGGACCGACCTGGCGGATCATGTCGATGAAGACCAGGCGGGACTGCTGGTTGTAGAAGAAGAACTCGTCCTGGAAGCCCAGCCATATCATCTGCGCGCCGATGACGTCGCAGGCGGCCTGCGCTTCCTCCCTGCGGATCGAGCTGATCTGCTCCGGCGAAAGCGTCGGATGCCCCATCTGGCCGTCGGTCGCGTAGGCTATGGTGACTTCGTCGCCCCTCCGGGCGTACTTCGCAAAGGTGCCGCCGGCGTAGATCTCGATGTCGTCGGGATGGGCACCTACTCCCAGCACTTTCATGTCCCGCCCTCCTCTGCGGCCGCCGGGCGCGGGACTTCCACCTCCGCGGCCCGGCGTTGGTCCCTCAATTGCTTCAGGACGCGGATGACCCTCTCCTTGCGGACCACGCGCACGGAGATGTCCGGATCCTTCGGGTCGAACTGGCACGGCTCGAGCGTCGCCAGCACTCCGCGCGCCCTGGCGCCCTTGTCCAGCAGCGAACGCAGCAGCGGCGACTCACGCGCATGGTCCAGGTAGCGCCGCAACTGAGCGGCGTGCTCGCGCGTGAGCTTGCCGCGCTTGAGTTCGACAAGGGTGATCCTGTCGGCTTTCGCGTTTACGAAAACCAGATCCACGAACTGCCTCTCGCCCTCTTCCGTATAGACGTAATGCTGCCGCGCCAGCAGCGTGCCGGGGCGACGGAAAAGGAGCCCGGGCTCCGCCTGAACGGCGTCCTCCATGTCCTTCTCTGTGTCCACGGACTCGTAGTCGGCGTTCAGGACCTGGTGCATCCGGGCGGCCTTCGCGGCACCAATGCCGCGCACGGCCCGAAGCTCGTCGCGGCCCGCGTTCGCGATGCGCCTGACGCTCCCGAAGTGACGGAGCAGGTCCCGCGCGGCGACCATTCCGCAGCCCGGCAGCATCTCGACCACGCGCCGCTGCATGTCGGCAGGGCCGGTCGCCTTCCGTTTCGGTATCAGGGAGATCTCCGGGATGCCTACCTGCTCCTGCCGGGCCATCATGGCGATGAGCTGCACCGTCTCTTCCACGTTCGGCGTGGAGAGCACGTTCATGGCATAGAGGAGCATCATCGAGGACAGTGCCCCCCTGACCGCCTGCGGGTCGAACATCGTGTACTCGTAGTTCACCTCGCCCTCGACGACGAGCACGGCAATGGGGAAATGCTCCCGCAGGTAGATCGCACTGGTGAAAAGCGTCTTGTCCATGATGCCGCGCAGGAAGCTGCTGCCGGTGCGGCGCTCGATCGCGATGCGCTCGCTCAGGACGTAGCGGTCGACGTTGCCCTCGTCCTCAGGGATCGCGGTGATGCCGATCCCCATCTCAGCCAGCATGGTCGCCGGCTGTCCCTTCGGTTTCGTCGCCGAGATGGTCAACGCAGAGCGGCTGACGTTCATCCCCGCCTGTCTCCCGTCGCGGCGAGGGGAGCCGGGCCCCGCCCGATCAGCCTGATGGCGCAGTCCGCAAGCATGTCGCCAGCCTGCGGCGCCAGTCGGCTGCCGCCGCCGAAGGTGGTCTCATACCCGCCGCGAACGAATGCGTCCCTGTGCGGCACGTAGCCCACCATGCCGTTGGCGTGCGCCACGACGAGGGCATGGCGGGGGTGACACTCCTCCTTGATGCGCAGGCCCAGTTGAACGAAGTACTCCGCCGGAATGCCGGCGAAGGCATATTCGTCGATGGAGATGACCTGAACTTCGGCGGGCTCGGTCCCCATGCTGCGTATGCGTTCGATCAGCCTGGGGATGTCGCGATCGTAAATGGCCGGATCGATGAACCGCTGCGCGCCGCGCTTCCTCCCCTTGACCTCGTCATCGGTGACCTGGCGGAAGGGCAACTGAAGCGTCGCGGAAACACAGCCGAGCGCCGCTTCGCCCCGGTACTCGATGCCGTCCAGCGCCTTGACGACGTCGTCCGCCAGGATGGCGCCGATCTCCTCATGGGACTTGCGTGCGCCGCCGCGGCGCGGGTCCAGGTCCGTGATGTTGCCGGAGGCCCCGTTCAGGAACAGCGTCACGGGGCACCCGCGCTGCTTCATCTGTCTGTCCAGGGCGCATGGAAAGCCGCCGGACAGGCACGTGTCGCCGCCATGGTGGGTGGGATGGCAGGCGAAGTTTACGAGCACGCCCAGCATGTCGCCCTTGCGGGACCGGGCAGCCAGGACGGCGACTTCTGGATCGATCGGACCCTCAAGGTGCAGCGCCTGCCGATCGCCGAACGTTCCGTGCGTGCGGACGGTGCCGTCCCGCATGACGACGCGCCGGTTGTGCGGCACGTCGAACTCGAAGGCGCCCCCGAATCCGATCTCCGCTTCCCGCATGCGGGAGAGCGCCTCGCCGAACGCGGAAACGGCCTTAGCCACGAGGGTCTCGACGTAGGCGTCGTCCCGCTTCACGTCGCCGACGTTCGCGACGGCCGGGCCGGCGTGGTTGTGAGTGGCCGCAACCATCACGTTCCGGCCAGGGAACGTGTGTTGCTGGGAGATGCCCTCGCGGATGCGGGCGGCCTGCTCGCGGGGCACGCACAACGTGTCGAGCTGCATGAAGCCGACCCTGTCCTCTCCGGACTCGATCGCCATGACGCGCGCGAACAGGGGGTCCACGACCGCATCGGAGACGATGTCTTTGAGCCAGCCGATCTTGTGCGTGCCCACGGGAGGCGTGATGTCCGCCTCGGCGAAGCCGACTCTCAGCGCCATCAGGAGGCTCCTTCTTCGGGCTCTGCCAGTTGGCCGACGTTCTCCATCACCTTGCTGAACGCCTCCGCCTCAAGCGCGCCCTCGGGCGCCGCCCGTCAAGGGGCCACGTGGGACCGGATGATCCTGGCCATCCTCCGCTCCTGCGCTTCAGTCAGGCGCGACGGGATGGGGACCAGGATCGACCGCGCGAACAGCGCATCGCTGACCGGACAGGCGCCCCTGCCGTAATCGTAGACGCTCTGCGCGTTCTCCGCCAGGGTCCAGGGATTGCCGGCCGGCGAGAGCGGCGCCTTCTGAACCAGGGCGGGGATGTTGGAATAGATGTGCAACCCGTAGTCGGCCACGCGCACGGCGCCGCCCAGGCCGTCGCGCCTCATGCCCTCGGCGGCGGCCTTCGCTTTGGCTTCGTCTTCGACGAGCAGGATCAGGAACGGTCCGGTGTCGCCGTCCGCATCGTTCAGGCGCCGGAAGGCAAGGCCCGGCGTTCCCTCCAGCATGGCCTTGATCCTCTGCTTGGAGCCCCTCATGTGCTCCACGATCCCGGCGAGTTTTCCGAGCTGGACGGACGCGACGGCGCCGCACAGCTCGCTCATGCGGCGCCCGCTGCCCCAGAGGGACACGCCGACCGTCTGCGTCGGCTCGCCGTTGATCCAGTGCATGCCGATGTCGTGCGCGGCGTCAATCAGGGCGTAGAGCCGCTCGTCGTCGGTGATGATCAGGCCTCCTTCGCCGGCGGTCGCGTTCTTGTTCAACTGGAAGCTGAAGATGCCGGCCTTGCCGAACGTGCCCAGTTTCCTCCCTTTGAAACACCCTCCGTTGGCCTGCGCGCAGTCCTCGATCACGGGCACGTTGCGCTCGTGCGCCACGGCCATGATTGCCTCCATGTCGCACGGCGTTCCTGCCATGTGGACGGCGATGATGAGCCGCGTCCTCGGCGTGATCTTGCTGGCCAGGTCGGCGGGGTCCATGTTGAAGCTATCGTCCACCTCGCACAGGACCGGTATGGCGTCCATCTGCACGACGGCGCTCACCGTCGCCACCCACATGAAGGCCGGCATGATGACTTCACAGCCCGGCCCGATGCCGAGCGCGCGGAGCGTGGTGATGAGGGCGCCGGTCCCGCTGTTGACAGCCTGGGCGCACGCGACGCCGTAGAATCTGCACGCGGCGGCTTCCAGCGCCTGCACGTACTTCGGCTCTCCCGGGCCGTAGTAGCGGAACGGAGAACCGTGGTGCAACACGTCCAGAACCGCTTCGTCCTCTGCCTGATCGAACCAGTTGGCGCCGGGGTAGTTCGTCGGCCACTTTTGCTTCATGGTCGGGGCTCCCTCCTCCATCGAACGGCCCTACAGGCACCCGGGCGGTATTGTAGTGAGCCGCGCCGCGGCGTTCAATCGCCGCCGGAGCGCGCGTCGCGGGACGACAGCGCGCGTCGCGGGACGGCAAAGCGCGCCGCGGGCTGCAAAAAGACAAGGCGCTGCCACGTCCCTCCTCATGGCAGCGCCTGTAGTCGCCGCAAACGGCGGAGCCTAGCCCTCGACCTTCACCACGTTGACGGCGCGGGGTCCTTTGGGGCCTTGTTCCACCTCGTACTCGACGACATCGTTCTCCGCCAGGCTCTTGAAGCCGGCGCCCTCGATACTGCTGTAGTGAACGAAGATGTCCTGGCTGCCGTCATCCGGCGTGACGAACCCATACCCCTTCGTGTCACTGAACCACTTGACTTTGCCTCTGGCCATCGCAAAACCTCTGTAAACAACGCTGCTTCGAGCCGACGCGACCTTACGCGTCTTCAAGCCCGATGTTGCGGAAGGCGCTCGCCGCTGACGCATGACGACAGATGAGCACGCACAAAGCGTCGATCGAGGTTACAGAGGCCACGGCCAGGTGTGGATTCAGCGCCGAAGGGGGAGGGAACCCGCACGGCGCAACACAACCTACATGCGCGGGCACAGACGGATGCTCCGCTCGGCGCGGCATCTCCGCCAATACTGCTGTACCTACGATGCAAGCCCCGTACTGCTCCGAAAGAAGCCCAACGCTACGCCGTCGTCAAGACAGCCAGGAGCGCAACTTCCACACAGAACTATACACTGACGCCCTCGCTTCTGCAAGGGCAGAATGCCCCTTTCCCCGGCCGTCGGCCGAGCTACATGGCCTTCCTCAACACGGTCACGTTCCCGATGACGTTCCTGCCGCTCGTGGCCGGCGTGCTGATCACGGCGGGGGCCTTCAGCCCGGATTCGGTGTTCTGGATCGCGGGCGCAAGCGGCGTGCTGACCCTTCTGTTCACACTGCGCCTGACTGAAGTGAGGGAGAGCGTGTGAACCCGCGCCGGGGGCCTCGGGACCGCCCTGCCACTTGACGCCCTGCCATAGGCGCGGTACCCTTCGGACCGCGGGCTTTTTGCCACGCCCTGCATCGCCGTTGACTGCAGTCCGGAAAGAACCGAGGCGCAAGAATGGACCGTACGGAACTTGCAGGACGCCTCCGGGGCGGCCTTTTCTTGAGTTCCATGATGGGTTGGACGGACGGCGCTTTCGTGGCCGAACGGGGCGCTGGCGCCAGCATGGTGCAGATAGGCGCATTGGTGGCCGACGCGCTCGACCGGTCCCATGAGGAACGCTTCCTCCTGCCCGAGGCGGAGGCGGACATGCTGCGCGTGCTGCGGGCGCAGGTGGCCCGGGCGCGAGACGCATTGGGAGACACGCCGATCGCGCTGAACGCCGCCGTCGGCGACCTGGAGTCGGGCCTGCGCATGGCGAGGGCCTTCCGGCGGGCCGGCGGAGACATCTTCGAGCTGAACGCGCACGGCGGATACGACAAGCTGTTCAGGCGCGGGCTTCTACGGGCGCTGGCGCTGCCGCAGAACCGGCCCGTGCTGATGGAATGGCTCGGCGAGCTCTGCCGGCTCGAGATCCCCGTCGTCGTGAAGTTCGACGCCGGAATGGA
The DNA here is from genome assembly GCA_964521715.1 of uncultured candidatus Brocadiaceae bacterium. Classification (GTDB taxonomy): domain Bacteria; phylum Planctomycetota; class Brocadiia; order SM23-32; family SM23-32; genus DAOVRD01. The sequence continues at coordinate 13,008 of CAZFSS010000022.1, forward strand.
GGGCGTGGACTTCGGCGAGCTGGGCGACGCCGTCTGCTCGGTCGAGCGCCTGTTCGGAGTCCACTTCAACGTGCGCGCCGACGAGGGACAGAAGCCGGACATCCGGTTCGTCCGTCGGATCCGCCCGCGCGTGAAGGGCCAACTCTGGTGTTCCGGTGGCGTGCGCACGCGCACGCACGTCGTCGGCCTGCTCAGCGCCGGCGCCGACTGCGTGGGCATCGCGCAGGGGGTCCTGGACGAGCCAGCCATCATTGCGCGCCTCGACGCCGAAGTCCACAGGCGCGGTGAGGAGTGAGGATGCAGTGGTTCAGCGGCTTGAGCCCCGTTCTCCAGGCGTTGGTAGCCACGTTGGGGACGTGGCTGGGCACGGCGCTGGGGGCCGCCCTGGTCGCCTTCACCAAGCGGTTCCCACAGAAGTACCTCGACGCATCCCTGGGCATGGCGGCCGGCGTGATGATCGCGGCCAGCTTCTGGAGCCTGCTGGCGCCGGCCATCGCGATGGCGGCGGCATCGGAAGCTTACGGCGAGACGTACAAGTGGATCCCTGCCGTGACCGGCTTCCTGCTCGGGGCGGCGGTACTTCGTGTGGTGGACCGCCTCCTTCCGCACCTCCACCCCGGCCTGTACACGGCAGAAGGGGTCAAGACCTCCTGGCAGCGAAGCACGCTGCTGGTGCTGGCTATTACGCTGCACAACATCCCTGAGGGGCTCGCCGTGGGCGTGGCGTTCGGCGCCGCTGCGCACATGATCGGGCCGGAGCAGGAGGCGCAGATAGGCGCCGCCGTGGCGCTCGCCATCGGCATCGCACTGCAGAACTTCCCGGAGGGAACCGCCGTGGCTCTCCCGCTGCGACGGGAGGGGATGAGCCGCCTTCGCAGTTTCTGGTACGGGCAGCTCTCCGGCGTGGTCGAACCAATCGCCGGCGTGGCGGGCGCGTTCCTGGTCCTGACCATGCAGGCGCTGTTGCCTTACGCGCTGGCGTTCGCCGCCGGAGCCATGATCTTCGTCGCCGCCGAGGAGCTAATCCCCGAATCGCAGCGCAACGGGAACGTCGACCTGGCAACCGCCGGCGTCATCGTAGGCTTCGCCGTCATGATGACCCTCGACGTGGCGCTGGGCTGACTGAACCGGGATGCCGGGCCGGAGCGCGGCACGCTTGCAGCGGCGGTTGCAGGAGGAGGCGCACGATGGTTCGAGCAGCCACGATGCCGGCGCCGAATCGGCCGGTGGAAATCAGGGAATACCCGAGGCCGGAGCTCCAGGACGGGGCCGCCCTGCTGCGCACGGCCTTCAGCGAGGTGTGCGGCACCGATCTCTACCTGCAGCAGGGCCTGCTGCGGGAGACCCCCTACCCGCTGGTCCCCGGCCACGCCACGGTCGGCGTGCTGGAGGAGACTCGCGGCGACGTTCGAGACGTGCAGGGACGGCCGCTCAACGCTGGCGACGTGGTCACGTTCCTCGACGTGCACGCCACGTGCGGCAAATGCTGGTTCTGCCTCGTGGCGAAGGCGTCCACCCGGTGCCCCGAGCGGAAGGTCTACGGCATCACGTACGGCGCCGACGAGGGCCTGCTCGGCGGGTGGAGCGAGTACGTCTACCTGAAGCCCGGGGTGCGCATCATCCGGCTGCCAGAGTCACTGTCCCCCCGGACGGTCATCGGGGGCGGCTGCGGGCTGCCGACGGCCCTCCACGCAGTGGAGAGGTCGGACATCCTGCTCGGCCAGACGGTCCTCGTTCAGGGCACGGGGCCCGTGGGCCTGAGCGCGATCGGCCTGAGCCGCTTGCGCGGCCCCTATCGGATCATCGCGATCGGCGCTCCCCGCAGGCGCCTGGAGGCGGCGCGCGGGATGGGCGCGGACCTGTGCCTGGACCTGGACGCAACCACCGTCGACGAGCGCCACGCAGCCGTCCTGGACGCGACCGACGGGCGGGGCGTGGACGTCGCGATCGAGGCCACAGGGAACCCCCTCGCAATACCGGAAGGCCTGGACCTGGTGCGCGACAACGGCGCCTACACCGTGGTCGGGCAGTACACCGACCACGGACCGGTCGAGATCAACCCGCACACACAGGTCAACAAGAAGCACATCGACATCCGCGGCGTCTGGGGCATCGACTACTCGCACCTCCACCGGGCCGTTCTGCTGCAAGAGCGCTACAACGACCGCTTCCACTGGGAGAGGCTGATCACGCACGAGTTCACGCTCGAGCAGGCCAACGAGGCCATTGAGAGCGTTCGGTCGGGCGAGGCGATCAAGGCCGTCATCCGCCCCTGGCCGGAATCGTGACCGCTGTCGGGCCTGCCGCCTTGCGGGCAAGCCCCGCAAGGATCCCGCGGGCCGCTCCGCCCTGCTCACACGCCCCCGGTCGGCGGCTGCTGCGTCTTCGAGATCAGAGGGTCGTAGCGGAAGCCCTTCGTCCGCTTCCGGAACTCGCTGCGGATGCGGCGCAGCGATCCCGCGTCCGTCAGCAGATCCCAGGCGACAGCGGCGAACGCCCTCGCCGCGCACAACATCCCCCTGTGCGCGAAGGGCAGGTTGCTCTGGGCCGTGTACTCCCGGTGATGGCCGCGAACGCCCTTCGGCACGCAGGCCACGCTGAAGCATCCCAGCGGGGCGAGCCAGGACACGTTGTCCTCGTCGCTCGACGCCTTGCCTGCCTCCCACGAGATGTCCTCGCTCACGCCCCGTGCGAAGTCCGGCTTCTTGCCCAGGTCCTCGACTCTCTTGCGGTCCTTGCCGGTCGCGCGCGGGCCGCCCACCAGCGCCAGGTTGTCCCGCACCAGTTCGGCCATGGCCTCGTTGCGGAGCCTGCTGTAAACTCCGGTCAGCTTCTTGACCCTCACCTTCGTCTCGGTTGCCGTGGCAGCGCCCTTCGCGCACAGGGCAAGGCGCTTCGTGATCTCGTCCACCTGTGCCCTGTCCCTGGCGCGGACGAAGTACCAGATGCGCGCGTACTCGGGGACCACGTTGGGCGCGCTGCCCCCTTCGCGAATGACGCAGTGGATGCGCACGTTGTCCGGCACGTGCTCCCGCAGGTAGTTCACGGCCACGTCCATCAGCACGGCGGCGTCGAGCGCGCTGCGCCCGCCTTCGGCGGAGGCCCCGTGGGCAGTGCGTCCGTGGAAGTCAAACACGAGCGAGTCGAGGGCGGCCCCGCCCGCCGCCTTCACGCACGTATCATTGCCCGGATGCCATGTCAGGCAGGCGTCCAGCCCCCTGAACGCGCCGTCCCGCGCCATGTACACCTTGCCCGCAAGCGCCTCCTCGGCCGGGCATCCCCAGTACTCCAGCCGGCCTGACCCGCCTCGCTCACGCAACAGGCGGGCCGTTGCTACGGCACCCACGGCCGAGCCCACCCCGAGCAGGTTGTGCCCGCAGGCGTGGCCGTACGTGCCCTTTTCAGGGCCGCAGTCGGGCAGCGCGTCGTACTCCCCGAGGAAGCCGATGACAGGCCGCCCTTTGCCATAGATGGCCTTGAAGGCGGTCGGCATGCTGCCGATCGGCCACTGGACTCTGAAGCCGCGGCTTGCCATGTAGTCAGCAAGCAGGCGAGAGGACTCCCGTTCATGCAGCGCCGGCTCGGCCAACTCCCAGATCCGGCCGGCCAGGCGCTTCGCCGCGCCCGCCTCGCCCTGGACGGCGGCCTTGACCGCCTTGCGTTTGGCGTCAGGTTTCATGGCGACTCCCAAGGGAAGGCAGTGCGATGCGCCGGAACGCGCGATGCAGCGGCGTATTGTGCGCGCTGCGGCGGCCCGAGTCAACCGGCGGCTGTGCTTGACTCTGCGCCCCCAATGCGTACGATGTGTCCGGCTCAACGCACGGCGGCTGCAAGGGCACCAGGTCTGCCCCTGATCGGAGGCGAACATGGCCGAGTTGATGATTGGGACGAGCGCATACCCTGGCGCCGGCCCCGGCCTTCTCCGGGAAGCCGGCATCGGGTGGATCCGCCACGGCTTCGGCGTGCCTTTTGCCAACGCCGTCGGCGGGGAGGTGACGGAGCGCTACCTCAAGCGCAAGCGCCAGGCCGAAGACCTTGCAGCAAAGGGGCTGAAGCTCATGGGCGTGAGCCCCGGCCCGGGCATCGGGCTCCGCGAGCCGGACTCGCAGGGCAAGCTCCAGCTCGCGTGGCATAACCACATGCCCGACTGGTTCGGCCCGCTCGGGAGCGATGAGTTCCTCGGCAACTACGAGGCCATGTGCGAGTGGCTGGCGCAGGACCTGCGGGGCATCGTCTCGGCGTGGCAGATCGCCAACGAGCTGGATATCGAGCAGTTCGCGGGACCGCTGAGCGCAGAGCAGGCGTGCGACCTGATCGAGCGCGGCGCGCGCGGCCTCAAGAACGCCGACCCGGAACTCATCGTGGGCCACAACCCCGCCGGCAGCGAGAGGGCCTACTACTTCTTCCAGCGCCTCTTCCAAAGCGATGGCTCCCTCCTCGACTACTGCGGCGTGGACGGGTACTACGGCACGTGGGCGCCCGGCGGGCCGGAGAACTGGGCCGAGCGCGTTGCGGAGCTCTACGAGCTCACGCACTCGCCCGTGCTGGTGAACGAGTGGGGCTTCTCCTCTGCGGGCGGCGCGGCCACGGATAAGCAGAAACGCTCCGGCCTATCCGTCTGCGACATGAAGACCTGGTACCATACCTGGGGCTCCGGGCACACGCCCGAAGGCCAGGCCGAGTTCGTCGCCGCTGCCTTCGACGCCTTCCGCTCCCAACGCCCCGCGCTCCTCGGCGTCTTCTTCTACCGGTGGGAAGATCAGGAGAAGTGCTGGCAGTGCGGCGCGCCAGACTGCCCGGCGGAGACGGCGTGGGGCCTCGTGGACCTGCAGGGCGACCCGAAGCCGTCCTTCCACGCCTTCAGGGAAGGCGTCAGGCGGCTGCTGGCGTAGGCCGTCCACAATCGCTGGCGCACAAGCGAGGAGGACTCGAACCATGAGCAGACCCATCAGCGTCGTAGCGCCCGAATGGTGGGATTACACCACGCTGGACAGGGAGATCCTGGATGACGCCGCCAGGCTGACGCCCGAGGACATCGCGGGGCTCTCCCGCCCGGGATTCGAAGTCGTCTTCTACGGCACGCTGGAGAGCTTCTACCTCGCCGAGGCCCTGGAGTACGTCGAGGCGTGGTCGCAGGCGACCGAGGACGAACCGGCCGGGCTCTGCGGTCCCATCGGGCCGACCGAGCAGCTCCCCCTGGTCGCGCAGCTTGTCAACGCGCTGGGGCTGGACCTGCGTCACGCGCACTTCTGGGCCATGGACGAGTGGGTCCTGGACGGGCGCGAGGTGCCGGCCGACCACCCCCTCTCCTTCGAGCGCGCCGACCGGGAGCTGTGCTTCAACCGGATACGCCCGGAACTGGCCATGCCCGAGCAGAACCTGCACTTCCCGAAGGCGCACAACCTGGCGGCCTATACGGCAAGCTACGACCGTGCCCGGTGCGCCATCATGCAGGGCGGACAGGGAGAGGTCAAGCACTGGGCCTTCAACGATCCCCTCAGGCGGTGCGGCCGCCATGCGGACGAGCCGCCGCCCCCGGAGGAGTACATGAGGCTCTCGGCCCGCGTGGTAGACCTGCATCCCATGACTATCATCCAGAACGCCCGCACCTCCGGCGGCGGGAAGGTGGCGGACGTGCCCACCCAGGCCCTCACCGTCGGCCCCGTCGAGACGCTGAAGGCCGGGCGCGTGTCCATATGGCACGCGGGCGCGCACGACAACCCGTTCGGGATGCGGCTGACCACGCTCATGATTGCGAAGAAGATCGCGGACTCGGCCGTGCCGATGTCGCTGCTCTCGCTGCATCCGAACGTCCGCTTCAGCTTCTACCGGCCCGGCATCGGCACCTGCGCGGCCGAGATGCATTGAGGCCGCACGGGGCGCGTGGTTGTCTCAGCGGCGGCCATCCCGTATACTCGACAGGGGTGGCCCCGCAGGGGCCGTTCGCAGGGCTAACACTAACCAAGGAGGTGGCAGCATGGCTTTTACGCTCGAACTCGGCGCCAGCCCGCCGGACTTCGACCTGCCGGGCGTGGACGGCAAGAACTACTCCCTGGCCAGCTTCGCGGGCGTCAAGGTGCTGGCGGTCGTCTTCAGCTGCAACCACTGTCCCTACGTCGTCGGCTCGGAAGATCGGATGAATGCTTTCTACCGGGACTACGCCCCGAAGGGCATGGCAATGGTGGCCATCAACTCGAACGAGACGGAGAACCACCCCACCGACAGCTTCGAGCACATGAAGAAGCGCGCAGCCGAGAAGGGCTTCAAGTTCCCCTACCTGCGCGATGAGTCGCAGGAGGTGGCGCTCGCCTACGGCGCGCTCAGGACGCCGCACTTCTACGTGTTCGACAAGGCGCGCAAGCTGAGGTACACCGGCCGCATGGACGACAGCCCGCGCGAGGCCGCCCGAGCCACAACCCGCGAGCTGCGCGACGCCGTCGACGCCGTCCTCGCCGGGCGGAAGGTGGCCGTGCCCCTGAGCAACCCGATCGGCTGCAACGTCAAGTGGAAGGGCGAGGACGCGCACTGGATGCCGCCCGAGGCGTGCGACCTGGTCTGACCGCCGCGCGGGACGGGCGCTACAGGTCGAGTCCTTCGAGGGCGGGGTGGTCCAGCGCCTCGCGCACCTGGCGCCAGGCTTCCCTGGCGTTGGGCTGGTCCAGGTCGGGCACGAAGCCAAAGTCCAGGTACATCTTGATGGCCGGGATGCGACGGGTCGAGGTGTCGAGGCACGCTCGCTCGTGCCACTCGGCCAGGCGGTTCAGCGTGTAGCTGAGCCCGGCCTTCGCGAGTCCCCGCCGCCGGTAAGCCGGTCGCGTCGCCACCCAGTGGACGCGACCCCAGTCCTGCCCCTTAAAGTCACGGGAATACCAGGCGCTGATCGTGGCGACCGCGACGCCCTTCTCGTTGACGATGAAGAAGCAGCGTCGCAGCGTAGCCGGCAGGTCGCTGCCGAACTCCTGGTAGAACAGGTCGTCGCCCACGGTGAGGTAGGGCTCGGCGTCGCGTTCGATATCTGTCCAGACGCCGGCCTCCCCGGGCCGCATCGCACGGATGCTGAAGCCGGGCGGCAGCTCGGCCTGCGGGATGTCCCGCAGGTGCGGGCGGATCATGATCAGCGGCATGCCCTCCAGCTCCGCCTCAGCCGCCTGTGCCCCGCCGCGGACGAGGCCCTGCTTCTTGCGGTACAGCTTCCTGACAGCGGCGTAGCCCGGCAGCTTCTTCCTGCGGCGGGTCAGGACGCCGAAGGGGCTGGTGGTCATGTAGCAGATGAACGGCTCCTCGGGCCACGGATGGTCGGCCCAGCACCAGAGCGTCATGCCGCAGACGCCGTCGACGTCCATGCCGCGCGCTTCGGCCTCGATCACGCGTGCCTGTACGTCCTCGCCCAGCGTGCCGCCGAGGACGCCCTCCAGGCAGGGATAGCCGAACTCGGTGATCAGGATCGGCTTGCCCGGGTAGAGCCCCCGGAGCTTCGTCAGCTCGGCGCGCCAGAACGCAGCGGCCTCGTCCAGACGCTCGGGGCAGCCCCGGATGCTGCTGCCCTGGCTCGGGTATCCGTTGACGCAGACCACGTCATCCAGCTCGAAGTGTGGATGCCGCGTCCAGTGGTCTGAAACGTGGACGGCCAGCCGTGTCGGGTCGAGCTCGCGCACCAGGCGCAGGAGCTCGGAGTTGCCGGCCACGACCTCGGGGCGCTGCTCGGAGTTCTCGTTGCTGACCGACCAGAAGATCACGGAGGGGTGATTGCGGTCGCGCTCGATCAGCCCGGCCATCTGTCGCCTGGCGGCCTGGAGCTTCCTGGCGCAGTTCTCCTCGCCCTCCTCCGCGCCTTTCCACCAGTAGAGCGGTATCTCGCACATGGCCACGAGGCCGAGCTCGTCGCAGAGGTCGAGTTCGCGCGGGTGATGCGGGTAGTGGCAGAGGCGCACAAAGTTCGCCCCCGTCTCCTTCATCTGGACCAGGTCCCGCCGCGCCGTCTCCAGGTCGGTGCACATGCCCGTGCGGGGTGAGTCCTCGTGGCGGTTGAACCCGGTCAGGAAGATCGGCTCGCCGTTCAGGAACAGGCCGGCCTGGCGCGCCTCGATGCGCCGGAAGCCGAGACGGACGTCCAAGGCGTCCACGACGGCGCCGTCGCACGACAGGCCGAGCTTCGCGACGTAGAGCGCGGGATCGTCCGGCGACCAGGGCCTGACGCCCTCCGCGCGCGCCGTGAGCCGCACGCGGCGGTCTGCTCCAGGCTCGAGCGCGATCCGACCGGACGCAGCTTCCGCAAGGAGGCCTGCCGGGCCGTCCTCGACCCGCATGGTAAGCAGCGCCTCCGCGCGGCGAGGCCGCTCGTTGACAAGCCTCGCCTCGACCTGGACGGTTCCGCCGCCCTCGCCCGGCTCGGCAGTGACGTACGTGCTCTCAATGCGAAGGGGGTCCGTGGCGCTCAGCTCGACCTCCCGCAGGATGCCGCCGCAGGGGCGCCAGCCACGTTCGATTCCGGGCACTTCGCCCCTGCGGCGCACGTTGTCCACGCGCACGGCGATCAGGTTCAGCTCGCCCCAGCGGAGCTGGCCGCCTATCGGGAACTCGAATCGCAGGAAGCCGTCCGGGTGCCGCCCCACGCAGTGTCCGTTGAGCCAGACCTGCGCGTGGTAGTTGACGCCCTCGAAGCGGACTGCGACGCGCTTGCCACGCCAGTCCGCCGGCACTTCGAACCAGCGGCGGTACCAGCACGTGCCTTCGTAGGACTCCATGCCCGGCGCCACCTGGTCGAAGCTGCTCGGCACAGCCACTTCCCTCCAGCGGGTGGCGTCGTAATCGAGCGCACAGTAGCCTTCCTCCTCGCCTTCATCGTACGGGGCGGGCTGACAGCGCCACAATCCCGTCAGGTCCAGGTGCTCGCGCATCTCGGAGGCTCCCAGCAATGGAAACTACTTGGCGGACACTTCCAGCCCTTCGATGTCGAAGATGACGTTGACGCTCGCGCGGAAACGTGCCGGGTCGCGGACGTAGTCCAGGTAGTCCGCGAGAGGCTGCGCCAGGTTGGCGCTGTTGTGCGCCAGGACGAGCGCCCCGGCCGGCATCCGGTCGAACGCGCGCTCCAGGATGTCCAGGTAGACGCTCTTGCCCCGTCCCCCTGCCCCGTCAGCGTCGAGGTAGAGCAGGTCGACCGGCCCCTTGAAGGACTCCACGAACGGCACGGCGTCCGCAGCCACGACGCGCGCGACGCCCGTCGGGTCGATGCGCCGGACGTTGCGCTCGGCGCGCTCGGCTTCCTTAGGCACGATCTCCACACCGATCAGTTGCTCCGCCGCATAGCAGGCGCCCGGGCCGACCGCCGCGCCGGCGTTCGAGATGAAGGTGTTGCCGCAGAACACGCCCGCTGCGATCATGTTGGGCGGCTGGGTGATGGCGTTGATCGCGTACAAGAGCCTCTGCATGCGTGGCGTGATGGCCGTCCAGGGGATCTCGAAGAGCTCCGCGACGGCCCGGCGATGCGCCAGCATCTTCGCCCCGTCATACGCGGTGTGCGGGAGCGCGCCGGCCTCCTGAAGCGCCTTCAGCGCCCCGTCGACGACGGCGACCTCCTTCTCCAGCGGCTCCAGGGCATGGTGCGGCCGCCGGTAGTCCATCCGGTAATCGTTCCAGTCCTCGGTGCGGTAGGTTCTATGCACTTCGGGCCTCCGTGGGCATCTGTCCAGGTCAGGACCGGGGATTGTAGCGAGGGCCGACCCGTAATGCAATCGGGCGAACACCAGCGACCGCCCTTGCCCAGAGCGGGCGGACGCAGTATATACACTGGCCTTGCCAGCTCATCCAGGAGGCCGAGCGTGGGACACAACCCCTTGTGTAAGCTCCAGCCCGTGCCTCTGCAGAGGGCCCGGGTTACGGGCGGCTTCTGGGGCCGCCGCATGGAGGTGAACCGCACCGCCACAATCCCGGCCGGACACGAACAGCTCAAGAAGACCGGCCGCATCGCCGCGTTCAAGCTGGACTGGCTGCCAGGCGTGCCGAACAAGCCGCACATCTTCTGGGACTCCGACGTGGCGAAGTGGCTCGAGGCGGCGGCGTACAGCCTGGCCGCCCACGCGGAGGCCGGACTGCGGCGGCGCGTCGACCACCTGGCGGGGCTCATCGCCGGCGCTCAGCAGCCGGACGGGTACCTGAACACGTACTTCACGGCTGTCGAACCGGAGAAACGATGGGCCAATCTGCGTGACGCGCACGAACTCTACTGCGCCGGGCACGTGATCGAAGCCTGCGTCGCGCACTACGCTGCCACGGGCAAGCGGGGCCTGCTGGACGTCGCCTGCCGATACGCGGACTACATCGAGTCGGTCTTCGGGCGCGGCAAGGGCAAGAGGCGGGGCTACCCCGGCCACGAGGAGATCGAGCTGGCCCTGGTCAAGCTCTGCCGCGCCGCCGGCGAGGAGCGCTACCTGAGGCTCAGCGAGTACTTCGTGAACGAGCGCGGGCGCCGGCCGCATTACTTCGACCGCGAGGCAAAGGCGCGCGGCGAGGACCCGCGCTCCTACTGGGCCCGCGCCTACGATTACTGCCAGGCGCATCTCCCCGTCAGAAAGCAGAAGACGGCCGAGGGCCACGCCGTCCGGGCCATGTACCTCTATTGCGCCATGGCGGACGTGGCGGCCGAGACGGACGACCGGACGCTCCTGGCGGCGTGCAAGCGGCTCTGGCGCAACGTGACCGGGCGGCGCATGTACGTCACCGGCGGCGTGGGGTCCTCCGCGCAGGGAGAGCGGTTCACCTGCGACTACGACCTGCCGAACGAAGCGGCCTACGCGGAGACGTGCGCCGCCATCGGCCTGGTCTTCTGGGCCCACCGCATGCTCCAGCTCACGGCGGACGGCCGCTACGCGGACGTGATGGAGCGCGCGCTCTTCAACGGCGTGCTGAGCGGCGTTTCGCTGGACGGGACGCATTTCTTCTACACGAACCCCCTCGCGCTTCACCCGCAGTCCGCCGCGTTCGAGCAGCGCCACGCTCTGACGCAGCGTGTGGAGTGGTTCGGCTGCGCGTGCTGCCCGCCGAACATCGCGCGCCTGATCGCCTCCTTCCCGCATTACGTCTACTCCGAGGGGCGGAACGCCCTCTACGTGCACCTGTTCGCAGAGGGGACGGCCGAGGCGCGCGTCGACGGGCAGAGCGTCACAATCCGCCAGGAGACGGACTACCCGTGGCGGGGGAAGGTCCGCATCCACGTGAGCCCGGAGCAGGCCGGCACGTTCACGCTGGCCCTGCGCATCCCGGGCTGGTGCCGCGGCGCCCGCGTTCGGGTCAACGGCTCGGCGGTCGCGCCCCAACGCCTCATCGCCAACGGCTATGCAAAGATCAGACGGCGTTGGCAGCGAGGCGACACGGTGGAGCTCGACCTGCCCATGCCCGTGGAGCGCGTGCACGCCCATCCGCGCGTCCGTTCCTGCGCGGGGCGCGTCGCGTTGCAGCGCGGACCCATCGTATACTGCCTTGAAGAGGCGGACAACGGCCCCGACCTGAACGATGTCGTCCTGCCTCCGGACGCTCCGCTGCGTGCAGCGCACGAGCCGACGCTGCTGGGCGGCGTCACCGTCGTGAGGGGCGGGGCCAGGCGCAGCCGCCGTCGTGGCGGGCCGCTCTATTCCGCCGAGGGCGCAGGGACAGAGCCAGCGTCCGTCACGGCCGTCCCCTATTACGCGTGGGCAAACCGCAAGCCCGGCGAAATGCTTGTGTGGGTTCGCGAAGGATGAGGTGAAGCAAGCCGCATGAAACCGCGCGAACGACTTCTCAAAGTGCTCGCCGGCGAGATGCCGGACTGCGTGCCCGTTTCGCCGGACTTCTCGAACATGATCCCCGCCCGCCTGACCGGCAAGCCGTTCTGGGACATCTACCTCCACAACGATCCGCCCCTCTGGAAGGCTTACGTCGACTGCGCGCACTACTTCGACATCGACGTGTTGGTGGAGGCCTACTACATCGAGATGTTCCCTGAGCCGCCGGGCGCCGGGCCGCAGTGGGAGCGCTTCATCGTCTTCCAGAACGAGCAGCGCATCGTGACGCAGGCTTCGTGCGTCGAGGACGGCAGACGCGTGTGGCATCCGCGTGTGGACGTCTACTACGTCGCCGATCCGCCCACCAGGAACGTGCCGCCGGAGAAGATCGGCCTGCCCCCCGTCCCGAAGCGTTACGAGGCCGTGGAGGTGCGGCGCCCGCCGGACACGGGGGCCCGTGCCCTGCGCCTCATCAAGGACGCGGTGGGCGACCAGGGCCTCGTGGGCGTCGGCATCACCAGCACCCTCGCCCTGCACGACCCCGAGGAGATCTACCGCTACTATGACAACCCTCACGAGCACGAGCGGTGGGCCGCGGAGCGGGTCGAAGCGGCAGAGCGCCGCTTCCATAAGCTGATGGCGCTCGACTGCAAGCCCGACTTCTTCTCAGTCGGCGGCTCCGGAACGCTCGTCTTCCAGACGGTCGAGATCTTCCGCCAGTTGGCCTTCCCCGCCGTGAAGCGTGCCATAGAGCTGGCGACGGAAGCCGGCTTTCCGACCCACGTCCATAGCTGCGGCCCCGAGAAGGAATTGGTGCGGATATTCGCCGAGGAGACCGACCTGACCACAATCGATCCGCTGGAGACGCCGCCCATGGGCGACTGCGACCTCGCCGAGCTCAAGCGGCTCTACGGGGACAAGATCGTCCTGAAGGGCAACCTGCACACGACCAGGACGATGCTGCGCGGGTCCGTGGCCGACGTTGTGGCGGCGTCCAGGAAGGCCATCGACGACGCGGCGGAAGGCGGCGGCTTCATACTGTCCACGGGGGATCAGTGCGGCCGCGACACGCCCGACGAGAACATCCGCGCAATGGTCGAAACGGCCAGGACCTATGGTCGTTACTGAGCGGCGTGCGGGCGCGGGACGACCTCGTGGCCGTCACGTCTCACATGAGGGCCAGGGCACGGCCGAGCAGCCAGATGAGTGGCCTCCTGCACGGCAGCACCGAAACGGCGCTCATCACGTCAACGCCGATCCTCCGGTAGAGCCTGGCAGCGTGGAATCTGAGACCCACGGCGCGTCGCAGCCAGGCGGCGTAGAGGCGCCCCGTCTGGGCCGGGCTCAGCCCCATTCTTTGGGCTGTCTGTATGGTTCGCGCGGCCAGGGAGCCGGTCTGCATGGCGTAGGAGATCCCCTCGCCCGTTGCCACGTTCACCAGGCGGCTGGCCTCGCCGACCAGCAACACGCCCGGCGGAGCCCAGTGCTCCACTCGATCCGCGGAGGCAATGGGGCGCCCCTTGAGCCTGCCGACCTGCTCCGCCCCTTGCAGGGCGCCGCGGTAGTGGCGATCAAGGAAGTGCGCGAACAGGTCGCGAATGGAGTGGCCGCGCAGGCATTCGGCTGCGAGGCAGATGCCGATGTTCGCCCGCGTCTCCGATTCCGGAAACAGCCAGCCGTAGTACGGGATGAGCTCCGAGTCGTAGACGAACTCACAGACGTCCGGCGCAGTCGAGACCCCTTCGAAGCGCGCCATGCAGGAGTGGGCCAGACGGCGTGATGCCGTCCCGCTCCGGAACAGGCTCTTGGCGCCGGTCGCGATGATCGTCCAGCGGGCGCGAATGCGGACGTCCCCGGCTGCAACGCCCACGACTCGCCCGTCCGCCCACAGCAGGCTGTCCACCTTCGTGCGCGGGCGGAACTCCACGCCCGCTTCGACCGCCGCCCTCACCAGCGCGTGGTCGAAGCGGAAGCGGTCCACGACCAGGGCGGCGCCGGCCGACGGGACAAGCAGCCTCCTGCCGCCGGGAAGCACGATGCGGGCGGCCTTGACCGGGTGCCCGTAAAGCCTTATGCGTCCCCAGAGCTTGAGCTCCTTCAGAAGCCGGCAGCTTCTCACCGATAGGCCCCCGGCACAGAGCTTGGCTCTGGGGAACTCTTCCCGGTCGACAAGCAGCACCGAGCCGCAACCCCGACGTGCGGCCTCGCGCGCGGCCACTGACCCCGCGGGGCCGGCGCCCACCACCACGATGTCGGCCGACAAAGCCATACCCGATACCCTCGAGGTGGGCGTGCAGGACCGCCGGCCGCATCCTGCCCGCCGGGGAGCACGAACCCGAGGGGGCCGAAGCCCTCCGGGGCCGAAAGGGTGGACCCCACAAGATGGTAATCTAACTGCGCCAGGTGGAACGCGCAAGCACTCGGGGCGGCGCGGGCAAGACCATTGTATGCAGAGCGTCGAGCATAGCGGCAGGCAATGACGCTGTCCCGGGGCCCGCCCTTCCCAGCGCGGACACGAAATAAGGGTTGCCAAACGGCCAGGTTTGCGTTAGACTTAGCGGTCAAGAGCCGCCCGGGGCGCTGCGGCTTGGGGCCGGTCCCTGTCAGACGAATGGAGGGTATGGCCGCGTTCCCCGGGCCGGCTGGGCTTCAGACACGGTCCTGGCCATGGCAATAGCCACGACGCGGCGCCATTGGGTGCGCTCCCCGCCGATGCGACATGAAGGTGGGGGCGAGGCAGCATTCTGCCCGATCCGCTCGCCACCTGTGCGCCGCGGGTGCCGGATCCGAAAGAGCAAGATCCGGGCGCTTGAGCCGAAGGCTCTGGCGTCAGAAGATACAAACGAACCCATCTTCGAGTGAGTCTTGGGGAGGTGTAGAACATGTTGCAAAGGCTGATGGTTCTTTCAGCTCTCGTGGCTTGCGTGACCGTTTCCGCGGGCTGCATGAGCAGCGCAAAAGTGGCGCCGGGCGTTGGGTTCCCTCTTGGCGCGATGAGCACAACCGCCACGTATGACGTGCTCGGCGACACCGAGGGCTCCTCGACCGGCGGCATCCTGTTCGGGATCTTCCCGATCGGCTGCGAGAAGAAGAGCGGCTGCATTGCCACCGGTTCGGCGATGCCCGCGTTTCCGCCCAAGCCAGTGGAGGACGCTGCCGTCTACAACGCCATCGAGGCGGTGCCCGGCGCGGACGCGCTGTTTGCGCCGAGGTTCAACATCGAGCAGACGAACTACATCGTCTACAAGAAGAAGACGGTCAACGTGAAGGGGAAGGCGATCCGCATCAACTCCTCAGTGCGTTGACCCGAAGCTCTGAAGGCATTGCCCGCGGGGGAGCTCTGATCGCTGCCCCGCGGGCTTTCTTTTGGCGGGACTACGCCACGCGTTTTGCTCGATCGGCGTTGCAGCCCGCCAACCCCGTGGTATACTTCCGCGACGGCCTCTTGTCGCAAAGCGTTGGGGATTCCACCGCGCGAGCCATGAGGAGGACGCCAGGTTGAGGAGGGACCAGGCTGACCCCGTCGCGATAGCCACGTGGGAGTTCGGGAGGGCCGCCGTCGAGGCCGCCGGGGCCGTCCTGCGCGGCGGCGGCAAGGCGCTGGACGCTGTCGAGCGGGGGATCAACGTTGCTGAGCTCGACCCCGCCGTCACCGGCGTCGGCCTGGGCGGCCTGCCCAACGCCGAGGGCGTCGTCGAGCTCGATGCAGCCATCATGGACGGAGCCACGCATCAAGCCGGCAGCGTGGCGGCCCTGTGCGACGTCGCGCGTCCGATCTCGGTCGCCCGCAAGGTGATGGAAGAGACGCCCCACGTCATGCTGGTCGGCCAGGGCGCTCGGGACTTCGCGTTTGCCCACGGCTTCCAGCAGCAGCAGCTCCTGACGGACGCGAGCCGGCGGCGCTGGGAGGAATGGAGGCTCAAGGAACGCGGCGCGCCGGACACGATCGGGCTGGTGGCTCTGGACAGCGGCGGGGACCTGGCGGCGGGGTGCTCGACCAGCGGGTTGGCCTTCAAGCTGCCGGGCCGCGTCGGCGACTCACCCATAGTCGGGTCGGGCCTCTACGTGGACAACGACGTGGGCGGCGCCGCGGCGACCGGTCTCGGCGAACAGATCATGAGGTTCTGCGCCAGCTTCCTCGTGGTGGAGCTGATGCGCGCGGGGCAGCCGCCTGCCGACGCATGCCGCAGCGTTGTTGACAGGATCCTGTCGAAACCCGGCACCAGGAAGGACGTCACCATGGGCCTGATCGCGCTGGCGAAGGGCGGCGAGTGGGGCGCCGCTTGCACGCTCGAAAGGTTCCCGCACGCCGTCTGGACGCCGACAGGCGTGCAGATGCACGGGACGCAATGACGGCCGCGCCGCCTTCGCATCCCTTCCCTTCCGCCGCCATCTTGCGTATAATGCGCCCAGTTGGACTGCGAAGCGCCGCCTTGCAGGGCCAACGCTATATGCCCTATCAGCGAGGTACCCGCCATGTGCGCTGAGTCATCCCTTCAGGCCAATGCCCGGGGCGCATTGCCGTCGGACTGCCGCATCGAGACGCTCGGGATCGCATTCTTCGACCTGTCCCGAATGGCCGAGTGGTCGTCCTCGGACGAGGACCGGCACGTCGCCGCATTCCTTCAGGAGTTCTACCGGCTCGCCGCCGCACACATCGAGGGCGCGGGCGGCCGAATCGTCAAGCTCATGGGCGACGCGGGGCTGGCCGTCTTCCCCGTCGATCGGGCGGAAGGCGCCATCTTCGCGCTCGCGGAGCTGGCGCGCCGCGCGCGGGACTGCGCGCGCGAGTTCGGGATCGACGTGTACCTGAACACGAGCGTGCACGTGGGGCCCGTGTTCGCCGGCAGCTTCGGGCCGCCGGGCCTGGAACGCTTCGACGTCATCGGCAAGGCAGTGAACATCGCTGCCCGGCTCGGCCGCCGTGGGCTGACGCTTTCGCCGCAGGCATTTCGCTGCCTCAGTCCCGAGGGACGGGAGCGCTTCGAGAAGATCAAGCCGCCTATCACGTACCGGCTCTGTTCCTGAATCGCTGCAATGGAGGGAGGCAACGGGCCGTGATCCTTTACCACGGCACGACGGCGCGGCGCGCGAAGCAGATCGCAGCGGAGGGGTTCCAGCCCAGGAAGCCGTCGCGGCGCGTCTGGTTCGCCGAGCGAAAAGGGTACGCCTTCGGACGGGCCAGGACGCAGGCCCGACGCCGGCACGATCGGCCCGTTGTGCTTGCGTGCGACGTCGATCTGAGCCGGCTCCGCGGGAGCCTGGGCGCCAGGCGCGTCATGCAGCGGGGCGGCGTCGTCTCCGTGGACGGACACGTGCCGGTCTCGGTGCTCCGCTCGTTCCCTGGATACGACACGCCCACCTCTCCCGGCGAACTGACATCCTGGGTGAACGGCGTTCTGGGGCTCAAGTTCTACAAGGGAGTCGGCCGACGGCATCCGGGCATAGAGCGCCTATCGTCGTGGGTCGCGCATCGCTTCGCGTCTCAGCCCAGCAGCAGCATCGCGCCGACCGAACTGCTCGGCATGGCGCAGCGGTGGCTGCCCGAGTTCTTCGAAGGGGTCGAGGTTGACCCCGAACGTCTGAAGGTCCGGCGCAAGGTCACGACGATCGCCTTGAGGGTCGAGTCGCCTCCGCCGGAGGAGGATGCCGCGCAGGAGGCCGTCGACTGCCTGGAAGATCCCAGGCCGCGGCGCCGGGCCCGCGGCCTGTCCTTGCTGGCCGAGATCGAGGATCCCGATCTGTTCGACTGGTGCGTCATGTTCCTTGAGGACGAAGCGAGGTCCGTGCGGCTGGCCGCCCTTCAGACGATGGTCAGGTGCGAGGAGGGCGACGCCGAGGTCATCGCTCCGCTTGCCGCGTCGCAGGACAAAGGGATTCGGGCCGAGGCCCTCGCGGCCCTCGCCCGTCACGGGGGACGATCGGCCATGCAGTGGCTCAGGCGCGGGCTGAGGGACCCTGAGGCCTGCGTCCGCATTCGGACGGCCCAAATGCTTTCGCGGCTCGATCCTCAGAGGCATCGCCCGATCTTCGAGCTCGCGCTCCACGACCCGAACGCCGACGTCCGCCGCACGGCGGGCAAGCTGGTAGCCGGAAAGGGCTACGGCAAGCCGAAGTGGTAGCAGGACCTCGGCGCGCCGCAGGGAGGGCGACGTTGAAGGCGATCTACAGCGACACGCAGCGCCTGCACAGGCCGCGCCGCCAGTTCGCCGGCGGACGGGAGGTCCCCCACCCAGAGATCCCCGAACGGGCGGAGGCGATCCTGGAAGCCGTGCGGCAGGCCGGCTTCGAGGTCGTGCCGCCCCTCCCCTACGGCCGCGAGAAGGTCTGCGCGGTGCACGCGGACGATTACGTGGCCTACCTGGCGGGCGCCTATAGTGCGTGGGCGGCCGTGCGGAGTTCGGAAGCGGACCTCATCCCCGGGACGTTCCGCATCCGCATGCCTGCCCGCATACCGGGCGAGGCCGCTCGCCGGGCAGGCTGGTACTGCCTGGACACGGAGACGCCCATCGGCCGGCACACGTTCGAGGCGGCACTGGCGTCCGCACGCTGCGCCCTGACGGGCGCGGACCTCCTTCTCTCCGGGGAGCGCGGCGCCTACGCACTGTGCAGGCCGCCCGGCCACCACGCGGGCCGCGACTACTGCGGGGGCTACTGCTACTTGAACAACGCGGCGCTGGCCGCAGAGCGCCTCCGCACGGGCCGGCAAGAGCCTGCAAAGGTCGCGATCCTGGACGTGGACGCCCACCATGGAAACGGCACGCAGGACATCTTCTACGACTCCGGGCAGGTGCTCTACGCGTCGATCCACGCCGACCCGAACACGACTTACCCTTACTATTGGGGCTACGCCGAAGAGACGGGCGCGGGCGCCGGAGCCGGGTTCAACCTCAACCTGCCGCTGCCGCGCGACGCCGACGATGCCGCGTATCTCCACGCGGCCGATCTGGCGCTGGCGGCGATGGAGCGCTTCGATCCGGCGTTCGTGGTCGTCTCACTGGGGACGGACGGCGCAGCGGGCGACCGCCTGGGACCTTTCGCTCTTGAGGTCGACACGTTCGAGGCAATGGGCCGACGCGTTGCCGGGCTGGACAGGCCGACCCTCATCGTCCAGGAAGGCGGCTACGACCCCCCGAGCCTGGCGCTATGCGTCACGGGATTCCTGGCGCCCATTTCCGGAGGAATGGGATAGCGCGGCCGGGTGCGGCGGCGGCCTCGGCCGCTCAGGAGGGCTCTGTGCCCAGGAAGGCGTCCAGCAGGAACAAGGCGGCGGCCTTGTTCGGAATCCTGCCCCGCACGCCGCTGTCCAGGTCCGTCATGGCGAAGGCCGGCACGGCGGAGCCCACGCATGACGGGCAGCCGTCCTCGCAGCCGCATTCGCGGATGACGACGTGGATCATCCGCATGATGTCGTCTATGCAGTTCAGGCACCTGCGCGCGTAGCCCATGCCGCCGGGATACCGGTCGTGCAGGAACAGCGCCTCGCGCTTGAGACAGCTCGAGTTGACGACTGTGCCCACGTCCTGCGTGTCGCACATGACGAAGAATGGCGCCACCTCGACGAACACGTTGGCGATGCCGATCAGGCCCTCGCCGACGACCATCTTGCGCTCGACCATCTGCTGCATCACGGACTCGGGCGGGCTGAACCACATCGCGACGGTCTCGAGTTCCTGCGGCGGCAGTTCAAGCTTCTCGAAGCCCAGGCTGTCGCGCGAGTGGAAGCGGATCTTCTTGAACATCGGGATCGAGGTCGTCACCGTCACGTCGCCGAAGCCCACCAGCGCCCCCTGCCAATCCTCCTGCTCCTCGACCTGGTCTATGCGTATCTGGGACGTCTGGACGGCCTGCGTGTAATAGTCCAGGTCGCGCCTCTCGACGTGCGCTATCTTCTGCTCCAGGTCCAGGTCGTTGACGAAGTAGGTGTCTGCGCCGTGCAGGTAGACCGCGTGATCGTGCAGTTGGGACAGGGCGCTGATCTCGTCCATGGTGCCGATGACCTTCTCCGCCTCGGCCTCGTCCTGGATGGTGTAGACAGGCCCGGCGATGTTGCGCAAGTTGACCTCGGCGGCGGGGAACTCGGACCGCGCCCAGTACCAATGGTTCTCGATGTGGCGGACGAACTCCTCCTCCTCCAGCAGCTCGAGGATGACGTCGGCATATGGGCCGAAGATGCCGGCTTCGTCGTCGGCCAGCGGCAGCTCCTGCACGGCGCACTTGATGTGGCCGACGGCAACGTGCGGATTGTCGGGATCGACGACGGCCTGCTCCGGGCTCTGGCCGAAGATGTAGGCACTGTGGACCATGAGGTACTGGTCCATCGGCGAGTTCTGGCCGATGAGGAACACGACCGACTCCTCCCGCCCCCGGCCGGCGCGGCCGGCCTGCTGCCAGAGGCTGGCCACGGTGCCCGGATAGCCCACCAGGATGCAGGCGTCCAGCGTGCCGATGTCGATGCCCAGCTCGAGGGCATTGGTGCTCGACACGCCCAGTATCTCCCTGCTGACCAGGCGCCTCTCTATCTCCCGCCGCTCTTCGGGCAGATAGCCGCCGCGATAGGCGTGCACGGCCTCGGCGAGGCGCCGGGAGACCGGCCGCAGCAGGTCCCGGGAGTTCTTGAAGATCAGCTCCGCCGCCAGCCGCGTTCGCACGAAGGCTATCGTCTGCACGCCTTCTCTGACGAGGGACGTCATCAGGTGGACGGCCTCCCAGATCGGGCTTCGCCTGTCCCCGCCGACGCGCCAGTCGTCGGGCTTTCCGCGCGCAGCCGTCTCCACGGACGGCGGATTCCACAGGACGAAGCGCTTCGGCCCGCGCGGCGAGCCGTCGTTGGCGATCAGCTCCACCTCGCGGCCCGTGATGCGCTCGGCGTGCTCCTTGGGATTCGCGATGGTGGCCGAGCAGCAGATGAACTGCGGCTCCGAACCGTAGTGCCGGCATACGCGCGCCATGCGCCGCAGCACGTTCGCCAGGTGCGACCCGAACACGCCACGGTAGGCGTGCACCTCGTCAATCACCACGTATGCCAGGTGCGTGAAGAACCGGTTCCAGCGCGCGTGGTTCGGCAGGATGCCCTGTTGGAGCATGTCGGGGTTAGTCAGGATGACGTTGCCGCCGTCGCGCAGCCTGCGCCGCAGGCTCTGAGGGGTGTCCCCGTCGTAAGTCCCCGCCAGGAACTCGACCTCCCCCGGCCTGAGGAACTTGCCCAGCCCGCGGAGCTGGTCCTGGGCCAGCGCCTTCGTCGGATAGACGAACAGCATCGTCGCCGGCGGGTCCTCGATGAGCTTCTCGACGACGGGGATGTTGTAGCACAGCGTCTTGCCGCTGGCGGTGCCGGTCACGATGACCACGTTGCGGCCGCCCCTGATCTTCTCGATGGCGTCCGCCTGGTGGCTGTACAGGCGGCCGATCCCTTGCTCGCCGAGCGCCTTCCGGACGGCCGGATGGATGCCGTCCGCAACCTCGCCGTACACGGCCGGCCTCTCGGGCAGGACCTCCACGTGCACGACCTGGCGCCTGAAGAAGGGCTGCCGGGACAATGCTTTGATGAAGCCGTCAGCGTCCACCGTGTCGCTCTCGCATACGGGCCGGGCCGCCCGAACCCGAAGGGCGCCCGCACGTCATTCGCGCTCTTGCTTCTTCCGAAGGCGCCGGGCCCTGGCGGCCAATGAGTCGCCGCCGCGGACAGCCTGATCGGCGCTCGTGGAGTCCGCGCCTTCCTGGACAACCCTCTCCTTGCGCACGGGCGGCCGTCCCGGGAAGTGGGTGGGCCGCCTGTCGCCGCTGCGCGTCTTCATCCCCGGCGGCGGCCCTTTGGCCGGGGCGTGCGGCGGGAGACCGCCCGTCGGCATGCTCTTCGCAAGGCGTCTGCGCAGCTCGCGATGGAACTCCCTCTTCCGCTCCGCGCGCTCGGCCGGATCGGCCGACGCCAGACGTTCCGGCGCCTCCGCGTCAGGATACCGGGTCTCCACGTGCGGCTCAATGGGATGGAAGACCTGCGGCTCCCGCGCCCGCTCCAGCCGCCGGCGCAACGCCTGCTCCAGCCGCTGCTCGGCGCCGGCGTCGGACTCCGTCAGCGAATGGCTGTCGGGGTTGTGCAGGTTCGCGCCGTCGCCCAGCAGGCCCTCCAGGATCATGAGGGCCGCCCTCTTGCTGGGGATGGACGCCTCTCCCCGCTCGACGTTCCAGGTGGCGTACTGCCGGAGCGGCTTGCCCACGCAGCAGGGGCAGCCGTCCTCGCAGTCGCATCTCCTGACGGCGTCCAGCACGGCCGGCACGATCTCGTCCAGCCGCTCGTACGCCTTCTCCGTGAAGCCGAGCCCGAGGGGGCAGCGCTCGTAGATGAAGATCGCGTTCCACGGGGAGTTCGCGCTGCCGATCGAGTGCGAGAAGTCGAGCGTGTCGCACGTCATGAAGGCCGGCAGCAGCATCCTGGTGGCGTACCCGATGCCGCGCAGTCCGCTGTGCGCGTCCAGGTCGGCCTTCCGAACGCGCTGCATCAGA
The DNA here is from genome assembly GCA_964521715.1 of uncultured candidatus Brocadiaceae bacterium. GTDB lineage: Bacteria > Planctomycetota > Brocadiia > SM23-32 > SM23-32 > DAOVRD01. The sequence goes on from CAZFSS010000022.1 coordinate 35,270, forward strand.
TCCTCCGGAGGAACGAGCCAGACTGCCATCGTCTCCAGCACCAGGGTCGGCAGGTCGACCGGGTGCCGCGAGACGGCGTCCAGCGTGTAGAAGTGGACCTTCTCGTACATCCCCGTGTTGAAGTACGCCGTCACCTCGCCCCAGTATGCCATGCCGGCGCCGAACGGCTTCTCGCGCAGGCGATGGTCTATGTGGTGGACGTCCGTGCCGCCGATGGGCTGGGTATAGTAGTCCACCTCGACGCTCTTCACGGTTGCGATGTTGCGGTCGAGGTCCAGCTTCAGGACTTCATACGTGTCGCCCAGGTGCATGTAGATAGCGTGCGGGTGGACGATCGGCGGCGCGTCGAACTTGTTGACCTGGCCCAGCACCTCACCGGTGTCTGCATCCTCGATCAGGACGTCCGCGTCGGCGTAGTCCCGCAGGGATACCTCGTGCTGGGGCGTCTCGGCGGCGGCGTGGTACCACAGGTCGCCGACGCGCTTCACCTTCAGGTTGTCTTCGAGCACCCGGAGGACCATTTCCGTGTGCGGCCCGAAGCCCGCCAGCTCTGCACTGCCCAGCGGGAGCTCGTGCGTCGCGCAACGCAGGTGGCCCATCAGGACGAAGGGGTTGTCGGCGTCCAGCACGCCTTCCTCGATCGGCCGGCCGAACAGGTATTCGGGGTGCGTCATCACGTATTGGTTGATGCTCGTGTCCAGGCCGACCAGCAGCACGAGGGCGTCTCGCTCCTGGCGCCCCGCCCTCCCCGACTGCTGCAAGAAGGACGCCAGCGTCCCCGGGTATCCCACCAGTATGCTGGCGTCCAGGCCGCCGACGTCGATGCCGAGCTCGAGGGCGCGCGTGGCGCTCACTCCCAGCAGCTCTCCGCTGAACAGGCGTCGCTCGATCTCCCGTCGCTCCTGCGCGCGGTATCCTCCGCGGTACGGCGTCACCTTCCCGGCAAGGTGCGGCGCCGTCCGCTGGAGCGTCTCGCAGACGTAACGGTGGATCATCTCGGCCGTCATCTTGGCCTTGGAGAAGGTGATGGTGGGCACGCCGCGCTGGACGAGCATCGCCATCAGCTCGTGCGCCTCGACGTTGGCGCTGCGGCGGGACCGCCAGATGGTGCCGCGCACGCGGGGCGGATTCCAGAAGACGAACGTCCGCCTCCCTCGCGGGCTGCCATCGTCGTCCACGAGCGCCATCTCCTTGCCCGTTACGCCCTCGGCGAGTTCGCGCGGGTTCCCGACCGTCGCCGAGCACGCCACCACCTGCGGCTCCGAGCCGTAATGCCGGCAGACGCGGAAGAAACGGCGGAACAGGTTGGCCGCGTTCGAGCCGAAGATGCCGCTGTAGACGTGGATCTCGTCGACCACGAGCAGCTTCAGCTTTGACAGGAAGTCCGCCCACCGCGCGTGCTGCGGAAGCAGCGCCGCGTGCAGCATGTCCGGGTTGGAAAAGACGGCCGAGGCGTGATCCCGCAGCTTGCGCCTCAACGCCGACGGCGTGTCCCCGTCGTAGACGCCGGCCAGCGCTTCCCCGATGCCGGCTGCGTCGAGGGCAGCGCCGAATCCCTTGAACTGGTCCTGGCTGAGTGCCTTGGTGGGGAAGAGCAGCAGGGCCCGAGCGCCCGGGTCCGCCAGCAGGGCCTCTATGATCGGGACGACGTAGCAGAGTGACTTCCCGGACGCCGTGCCGGTGACCACCAGGACGTTCTTCCCGTCCCGGACCAAATCGAGGGCCTCGGCCTGATGCGTGTAGAGCCGCTCGATTCCGCGGCTGCGGAGCACGGCCCGGGCGGGCGCCGAAAGCGGCTGCGCAGGCTCGGCGAAGCGCGACTCACGCGCCTCCACCTCGCGCACGTAGACGATCTGGTCCCGGTAATCGAGCGACGACCGGATCTCGTTCAGGAATCCTTCAACGTCCAATGCGTCAGCCACGAGGTCACAGGATCGGTGTTCGCACGAAGCCCGCCGCCCGCTCACTCGCCGGACGGCAGGCGCAACAGCAGTTCCGCCAACGTCAACAGGTCGCGCACGTTGTGCTCGAGTATGTCCACGATCTCCGCGGCGTTTCCCGTGCGCACGAAGGCGTGGTAGGCATCCGGTATCTCCCACCCGGGGATGTCGCCGTGGCGGGTGCGGCCGCAGACGTAGCTCTCCAGCGTTTGCAGCTTGCAGTCGGGCAAGGCGTGCCGCCACGCGCGGCGGCATTCTTGCAGCAGGTCCAGGTGCGGAAGGTCGACGCTGAACGGCATGCCGTTGGCCGCCGCCCGCACGCGGACATAGGGCAGGTCGAAGGTTTTCCCATTGAACGACACCAGCAACCGCCTGCTGGAAACCGCGTCCAAGAACAGAGATATGACCGCCCTCTCCTCAGAGTAGTCCCGGGCGAAGAACTGCCGGATCACCAGGCCGCCGTCCTCCAAAGACATCGTGCCGATCAGGAACAAAGGCGTGCCCGCAAGGCCGGTGCTCTCCAGGTCCATGAACATCAGGTCGGAGGGAGAGAGATCGGGCGAGCCGCAAAGCTCGACCAGGCGACGCCGCACGCCCGACTCGGCGCGCGCCAGGGATTGACAGAAGCTCCGGCACAAGGCCGCCCAATCCTCGCCTCTTTGCGCGGGGCACCGGACGATGCCGTATGCTCGCCCCACGCCGGGCACGACGATGTCCTCCCCCTGCACTGCCTCCGCCAGAACGACGTGCCGGCCGAGGACGCGCCTGCGTTCGGCACCCGCGCTTACACGGGGGATGTCGCGGCGGTACTGGATGGCCTCGGCGGAGGGCTCCTGCTTCTCACGGCGCGTCTTGCGCAGTTTCCGGCGCACTTCCTCGACGTCCGCTGCGCGCTCGGCCCGGCGCGGCACCGGCCCGCGGTTCAGTGCGTCGAGCCTCTTTCGGGAATCCTTGGGATCGCCCACCGTGCCTGCTCCTCTGTGCCGCCGGACGCACGCCCTTCACCGGCCGAGAGAACGGATGAGGTCCAGGTCGAGCACGCCCTTCTGCCCCCATCCGCGGCGCCCGGCCGCTATCTTGGGCCGGAACTCCTCATAAAGCCCGTAGGCCGCTTCCTCGAGCTCATCCGGCCCGAACGACTCGGCCAGCTCCACCATCGCCTCGCGGACGGCCGGCAAGTCGTCGCCGAACTTGCCTTCCAGGTACTTGTGCACGGCGGCCGGGTCGACGGTCTGATCCTTGACGCAGCCGCGTATGCCGTCCTGCGTGTTCTTGGCCGGCACTCCCCTGCCGCAGAGCTCAATCCAGAAGTCTTCCCCCAGCCCGACCTTCTTAGGCGTCAGGCCTCCTGCGCCTTTAGGCGGTCCGTAGATGCCCAGCATCCGGCCCTTGGACTGCGCGTTCAGCCCGGCGAGCACCTTCCCGAGCGTCAGCGCCGTGTCCGGCTCGTAACCGATCCGCTCCGCTACGACGGCCGCCCAAAGCGTCAGCACCGGCGCGCGGTTGATCATCACGGTGTTCCCCGCCATCTGCCCGTCCTCCTTCCGCTGCGCCCCGGCCTTGTGACGAGGCTCCCGATAGGCTACCATCCTCCGGCCACTTGGGGCAAGGATCGAGAGCCATGCGCCGGATGACGATGCGGGACCGAATACTGGCCGTGCTGCGAGGAAGGGAGCTCGACCGCGTCCCGTTCGTTCAGTACGACGGCCTGGCCGCGCCCAACGCGGAGATATGGTCCGTCGTCGGGCGGGACGACATGGGCCTGCTGCGGTGGACCGCCGTCCACAGGCTGGAATGTCGTGAATGCTCCTTTGAGACCGCCAGGATGGAGCGCAGGGGAATCCGGGGCATTCGCCGGACCCTTCACACGCCCGCCGGCCAGCTCACGGAGGAAGTCCTCTACCAGCCCGAGCTCGGCGCGCCGGCCATCCGGGAGCATTTCGTGAAGGAGCCCCGGGACTATGTGCCCTTGATCGCCTACCTGCGCGACGTCGCAGTCTGCGAAGACATCGAGCGGCTGCTGCGAGACGATCGGGAGCTGGGCGACGACGGCCTTCCTCACGTCGCGCTGGAGCGCACGCCGTTCCAGCAATTGTGGGTGCAGTGGGTCTCCCTCGAGGACCTCTGCGTGCACATGGTCGAGTGCCCGGAGCTCGTCGAGCAGTGCATCCGGCTGATGGGCGACATCCTGCGGCGCATATTCGAGGTCGTACGCAAGGCACCCGTGCCCTACGTGGTGTTCCCGGACAACATCACGGCGCCCGTCATCGGCGAGAGGTACTTCCGCCAGTACTGCGTGCCGTTCTACAACGAGCTGGCCGACATGCTGGCGGATGCGGACGTGCCGGTGTTCGTTCACATGGACGGGGACCTGCGTCCGCTGTGGCAAGCCATCGGCGAGTCAGGCGTGCGGGGGTTGGACTCGCTCTCGCCCCCGCCGGATAACGACACGAGCGTGGCACGGGCCGTAAGCATGTGGCCGGAGATGCGGGTGTTCGTGAACTTCCCCTCTTCCGTGCATCTGGCCTTGCCGGAAGAGGTGTACCGTCGGGCAGCAGAGATCCTGGCCGAGGGCGCCGAGTCAGGCCGTTTGCAGATCCAAGTCTCGGAGAACGTCCCGCCCGGCGTGTGGCGGAGGAGCTTCCCCGAGATCGTCAGGGCGATCCGGGACTTCGGCGCGCCGGGCAGGTGAGCGCACGGGCGGCGCGGCCCTCCGCAACCGCCAGGCCCCCGCGGGAAGGATGGTTGCCGGCCTCTTCGCGGCAAGGCCTGGAGCCTGCTTTGGCGCTACTTGCCTTGCAGCTTTGAATCGGCAGTGCTATACTCCCGTGGCGCAGGACGCGGTCCCTCCGACGATGTATGCGGGGCTATGCGAGGGGCGGGCATGCCGCGCGGCCCGCCCGCAGAGAACGATCGGCGAGGGATAGCGTCCGATTCACAGCAAGCAAATACGCCCCGAGCCCACTGGAGAGGCAAGGGTCATTACAATGAAGGGGGTGGACATGGCAAAGGGCAAGGTGAGCAAAGCGCAGAAGGCAGCGATCCGCGACGCGCGGAACCTGATCTCGGAGATCGAGAGGAAGGATGCCAACGAAGCGGAAACGCGGCAGCGCGTCGAGCGAGTATTCGAGCGTGTGATGGGCTACGATGCCCTCCGTTTCCTCTCGCGGGAACGCGCGGTGCACGGAACCGGCGACACGGAGCACGTCGACTTCGCGATCCAGGTCGACGCTGCTGCAGACGCGCTACCCGTGATGATGGTTGAACTGAAGCGCGTGGGTCTTGATCTCGCCACGAGGCACCTGAAGCAGGCTTCACGCTACGCAATCGACGCCGGATGCGCATGGGTCCTGCTCACGAATGGTCGTCAGTGGCAGCTCTACCACGTCGAGTTCGGTCAGCCGCCGGTGACGAAGCTGGTCGAGAAATGGGACCTGCAGCAGGATCCTGTGGAGGACCTGGACAGGAAGTTTGGGCTCATCAGCTACCGGAACGTGAAGCGCGGCGCGCTGGAGGCCCTGTGGGAAACCACGCAGGTTCTCGCGCCGGAGAGTCTGCTGAAAGCCATCCTGTCGCGTGAATCGACCAATGCACTGCGCCGTGTGCTCAAGCGAGAAAGCGGCGTGCGCGTCAAGGCAGACCAGATCGTTAGCGGCCTGCGCAAGATGCTCAACGAGAATGCGGCCGCTATCCTGGAGGACGTGGAAGTCCGCCTGCCTGAAGTCCCGAAGCGGCGTGCCCGTGGGCGCGTCAGCGCCCCAGGACGTCCGTCCCTGTTGAAGGAAATGGTCCAGGCTGGTCTGCTTGAGCCTGGCGCCAGGCTTTCAGCGGAGTACGCTGGCTCCCATTACGATGCAGAGGTGGGCGCCGACGGGACCGTCATGTTTGGGGGCCAGTCCTACAAGAACCCATCAGCCGCCGGTGGGGCCGTGACGGCAAAGCGCGGCGTAAGCAACCCCAACGGCTTGACATTCTGGCACGTCTCCAGGCCTGACGGCTCTACCATCCCACTGAGCGCACTTAGGACAGAGCTACGGCGCCTGCGGCCTTGGGGCCACAAAGCCCCGCAACGCCAGGGGGATGAGGACCCAGAGCCGTAGAATTCCGCTGGGAGTCCCTTCGAATCACAGAGCTGTCCTGCTCTGCTCCGGCCGCTGCAAGAAGGGCAGACTCGTCACGGCAACTGCGATGGCGATCTGCCACATTTCATCTACTCCCGCACTCGGAAGCCGATCAGGCGCGCCTGCTCGGGCCCCATCGGGCAGGCGACGAGGAGCCGCCCGTCTTGCGGGCCGACCGTGAGGAGGTCGCCCGTCACGAGGTCAGTGACGGCCGGCGGCGTATCGAGGTTCAGCGCGACGGCATCAACGAGGAGCCCGGCCGACCGGCCCTCGGATGAGTTGTTCAGGAGCGTGAAGTAGACCATGCCGTCTTCCGACGGGCCGAACCGCTCGACGTACACGGCTTCGTCGTCCGTCTGTGCGTGCGTGATGGGCTGCCAGCCCGCCTCGGCCGCCAGCCGCACGAGCGGGATGTAATGCTTGAAGAGGTCGCGGTCACGGTTGTACCAGCGGGGGTTCCTCCAGTAGGGGTCGTCGGACGCGTTGTGGCTGAACATGCTGGGCCAGATGCCGTAGAGCAGACAGCGCTGGAAGTACTTCTCAACCAGGTCCGGCGTCAGGCGGTCGAAGAGCGTGTTCATCAGCACGAGGTAGGGCTTCTGGTAGCACATCGCACGCTTCAGGTTCATCTCCTGGTCGGACGGCGGGCGCCAGCCGCCTTCCAGGTCCAGCCAGTCCATCTCGGTGCCCATGATGTCGAGCCACGGGCAGAGGAAGCTGAAGCGGGACGGCACCGCGTTGGCGAACATCAGCCTGCCCATGCCGTGGACGTCCTGCGCAATCCACTTCGTGAACTCGTAGATCGAGAAGGCCTTGTGGATGACGGGCCTGCCGGACTCGCTCGAGAACGTCAGCGGCACGGTCACGCAGGGGAAGTGCTCGCGCCGGAAGTCCTCGTCCGCCGTCACGTACGCTTCCAGCGAGTCCAGATACTCGCCGTCTTGCTGACCGGGGGCATCAGGTCCATACAGCCGCCGTTTCACCTCCTCGTTCCAGTTCATCCGGGCCTCGGACTCGCCGCCGATGCAGGGATTGGGGTTCAGGCTAAAGACCACCCCGTTCGTCCACGGAGCGTCGCGCACGAGGTACTGGATCTGCCCCTGTGCGTCACAGGAGCCGGAGACGAGCGTGGCCTGCGCGTTCCGCCGCCGCCAGACGTTGTCGGATTCGGCCGACTCCCGCAGCAGCCGCATCACGTTCTCGCGGGTGCGCGGCACTTCAGGGTCGATGGGAAACCACCACGTGCAGGGCTCCGTGTAGCGGAAGCTCAGGATGTCAGCCCCATCGTCAAAGGCCAGGTTGTCGTTCCCTTCGTGGTAGCGGAAGCCAAAATCCTGCCACCCCTCCACCGTGCTCACGTCCGTGAACGGCATCCAGATGCCCTGCTTGCGGGAGCGGCAGGCGAAGTAGTCCGGGAAGATGCGGTAGAGCTTCTCAAGCGCGCTGCGGAAGCCCCACGAGGGATCGGTGCGATAGATGACAAAGCCGAAAGGCGCCGCACACGGGAAGTTCGCCGTGTCCGCCGTCAGGCCGAAGTCATAGGCGATGAAGAAGGCGCGAACCGTGCTGCTGTAGCCGATCCGGTACTGCCCGGGCATGCCCATGTCGAGCGCGAGCGCCAGGCCGCTATCCGCGCCCGTCATGCAGCCACACGGGTAGGCGGACATGTTGCCGTTCGCGCCCGTGCCGACGTTGCGGACGTTGAAGTACTCCTGGTTCGGCTCGATGCCCCGGGCCGAGCGGACGTCGTCGTGCCAGCGCCATTGCGAGGCGTCGACAGGAAGGATGAACGTCAGCGTCACCGCCCTGTCCCTTCCCGTCAGGTCGCGGAGGGCGCCCCGGACGCTGATGCAGTCGCCGTCGCCCCTGAACGCGGCGTCAAGCTCCAGGTTCAGGGCCGCGCATCTGCCGCTCTCGAACGGGAAGAAGTCCGAGTCCGCAGCGGCGTCACGAGCCAGGAAGCCGGACGGCGCGTCGGCGAGGGCGAGCTCCGCCCCGTCCTCTTGCAGCGACGCCACGCGCCCACTGCCCCAGTCGTAGGTCAGCGATAGCCCGTCCGAGGAGCGGGTGTCGATGCGGTCTGCCGCGGCCGGCTCTCGGACGGCGGGACGAGGCTCCGGCACGATCACCGGCGTCATGTCCAGGACGGCGCTCGCTGCCGCAGCCAGGTCGAACACCTCCACGCCGTCGAACCAGACTTCGCCGCTCATGCCGCGAAAGAGCGCATAGACGGTTGCTGACTTGAGCGGCTTGGCGGGCGCAATGATCACCTGCTGGGGTTCCCAGTCGTGCGTGCCCGTGTTGAAGTCGGCGGTCTGCGCCCAGAGGGGCGTTCCGTCCTGATAGATGAGGTCCACGTAGATCGAGTAGTCGCTGCCCTTCGCCCCTTCCACGTTGAGGGCCCGGCTCCATCCTCTCACGAGCAGCGCGCCGGGAGCCTGCTGGTCGAGCTGGACCTGCTGAACGGCGCCGCTTCGTCCCGCAGCCGTCTCGTTGCGGCAGTAGATCGCTGCGCCGCCGCCGCGCCCAACGCCGGCCGCGACGGCGTATCCGTCTCCGTACGGACGCCAGCCAGCCGCGCCGCCGCCCTCGGCCTGCTCGAACGCGCCGTTGGTCACCAGGTTGGAGTCCCCGAAGTACTCGGCTCTCAGCACTTTGATGGCGGGCTCCATGGCGCGCACTCCTTCCGCACACAAACCGGCGAGCGCAACACAGGCAACGAGCAACAAGCGCATTTTCCCGCCCCTAAGAGCCGCACCCGGTCGGAAGTCAGGAGCGCACATCATGTCCCGCCACGGGCGCGCCGTCAAGGGTTGCCGGGCCGAACACGCCGGCGGTCCCTTGGCCCCTGTCAACAGGCAAGCGGGGCTCTGTCTTGTTCCCGGGGTAAAGGCTGTGCTATGTTACGCGCGGTAGCCCGACGGCGCATCGGTTTCCACTCCCCTGGCGCCTTCCGGGGAGCGGCTCCAGCTCCTTGGGGCGGCGCGCGGAGGCACTCCATGTCCCAACGGCAGGATAGCTTTGTGCGGGGGGCCGGCATCATTGCGGCGCTGACCCTCGTAAGCCGCCTGCTCGGCCTGATACGCGACTGCATCTGCGCCGCATTCTTCGGCGTGGGCGCGGTGTGGGACGCCTTCAGCTTTGCGTTCCGGATTCCGAACCTCTTCCGCCGGCTCTTCGGCGAGGGAGCCCTGAGCGCGGCCTTCATCCCGACCTTCACGGAGCATCTGGAGCTGCGGACGGAAGAGGAGGCGTGGCAGCTGGCGGGGCGCATAGCGGGAGCCGTCATGCTGGTGCTGGCAGGGCTCACGCTGGGGGGGGAGGCGCTGGTGCTGTCGTTGCTTCGCTGGGGGGCCGTGAGCGCACGCTGGCGGCTGACGCTCGGCCTGACGGCGGTGCTGCTCCCCTACATGCTGTTTATCTGCCTGACGGCCCTGGCAGGCGCAGCGCTCAACTCCATGGGGCACTTCGCAGCGCCCGCGCTCGCCCCGGCGGTGCTGGACGTCTGCTGGATCCTGGCAGTTGCAGTTGCTGCCTTTTCCTTCCCGTCGGAGGGAAACGCCCGGATCTACGTGGTCGCCGCCGGCGTCCTCGTGGCGGGCGTCCTGGAGCTTGCGCTCCAGATGGCCGTGCTGAGGGCAAAAGGGTTCCGTGTGCGGCTTCTCTTTGAGCCCTTGCACCCGCAGGTCAGGAAGATGGTCGCCGCCGCAGGCCCTGTGGCGCTGGGGATGGGCGCGTTGCAGCTCAACGTGCTGCTGGACGGAGTGATGGCGATCTCGCTGGCCGCGCCGGAAGGTCAGACGGGCTTCACCATACTGGGGGTCTCGGTGCCCTATCCGATGCAGGTCGGGGCGAACAGCGTGCTTTACTACGGGAACCGGCTCATGCAGCTTCCGCTGGGGGTGTTCGGGATCGCGCTGGCGACGGCGGCATTCCCCGCCTTCAGCGTTCAGGCGGCCCGCCAGGACTGGGAGCGGCTGTCCCAGTCGATCATGCGGGCCCTGGGCTTCGTGGTTTTCATCGGGCTGCCGGCGGGGGTCGGCCTGATCCTCGTGCGTTACCCGGCCATCGAGCTGCTCTTCGCGCGCGGGGCGTTCGCCAACATGCCGCACAGCACGGACAGGACGGCTGCCGTCGTGCTGGCCTACTCGACTGCCATCTGGGCCTACTGCGCCCTGCACGTGCTGACCCGAGCCTTCTACGGCCTCAAGCAGCCCGGCACGCCCGCAAAGGTCGCCGCAGCCATGGTGGGCCTGAACCTTGTGCTGAACCTGGCGCTGGTCTGGCCCATGCGGGAGGCAGGGCTCGCGGCCGCCACGGCCATCAGCGCCGCGTTGCAGGTGGTGATCCTCTGCCGGCTGCTCAACCGGTCCGTGAACCTGACGGGGTGGCGGGAGTTGGCCGTGTCCGTAGCGAAGACCGTGGCGGCAACGGCCTGCATGGCCGTGGCGTGCCAGGCCGCACTGAGCCTGCTGCCAGCCGCCCCGGGCGAGCTTGGCCACACGTTGGTCCGGCTCGTGTTGACCGTCACAGCGGGGGCGACAGCCTACGTGGCCGCGGCAGCGCTGATGCGGGCCAGAGAGCTTGCCACCCTTATGGATCAGCTGCCGGGACGACGGAGAAACCAGCGAACATGAGGCGCCCAGAGGCAACTCGCCGCCAGGCAACCCGACCAGGGAAGCCTCACGCGAATGGCGGAACCGAGCCTTCCGCCGTCGGCTTCGAAGACTCCTCGCCTTCCTTCTCGGCGGCCAAGCGCACGGCGATGATGGCGTGGACCATTATCTGAGTCTCAGACGACCCGCGCGCGAGCACGATGTACCTCTCCGTCACTTCGGACAACTCCCCCGTGATGGTCTTGCCGTTGACCATCAGAACGCTGACCTGTCTGCCGAACCACTCTGACTTGACTATCTGCGCCATCGGGTCTTGCCGCTCCAGGCCCGCGCGGTCACTGCTTGAATCCCTCAAGTATCTCGCCGATGCTGCGGATCCCCTGGGGCACCAGCAGGATTTCAACGCGCCTGTTCTGGTCCATTGGGGCAGTCGGCGTCTCGGGCTTGGCGAGGGGGCGGTTCGGGCCGAATCCGACGATGTACATCCGGTCCGGACTCACTCCTTTGTCTGCCAGGTAGCGCATGACCGCATGGGCCCGCATGGCGGCGAGGTGGTAGTTATCCTCCCACCCGGAGAGCTTGATGGGGACGCCGTCCGTGTGTCCGTCAACCCGTATCTGAAGGTCCTTCTTCTCCAGCATGTAGCCGGCGATCTGATCCAGGGAGGCCTTGGCGCCCTCGTTCAGCTCGGCCTTGCCGGAGGCGAACAGGATCTCGCTCTCCATCACGATGAAGTTGCCCTCGCTGCGCCGCTCGATCGTGATGCCGGACAGGTTCTTTACCAGCTTCTCCAGCTCCGTTCTCTGGTTCTGGAGCTTGGCCTGCTCACTCCTCAGTTCGCTGGCCAGCTGGGACATCTGGCTCGCCTCCTTCTGCGCCTCTGTCAGGTTGCCCTCAAGCTCGGCCGCATGGGCCTTAAGCACGTCGTTCTCGCGCAGCAGGGCGTCCTGCTTCTGTTGCAGCGCGGCGATCTGATCCTGGAGGCCCTGATTCTCCCGCGTCAGTCGCCCGGTGCAGCCCACTAATCCGACGAGCGACACGGCAAAGACGGATAGAACGGTTCGCTTCAACATCACCGGCAGCTCCTCATCACAGCGTGGAAAAATGGACCGCTGGGCAGGGCCTGCGACCACCAAGACCCCACCCGGCCGCGTGAACAGCTCAGCAGACAGCGGACTTCGCCTACTTCGGCCCGCCGGGAACCCAGCTCGTCAGCCCAGTCGAGAAGTCGGGCCGCGAACCATTCTCGACGACGAAGAGGCCGCCGAAGAGCATGATGATCAGGCTGAAGGTCAACAGCGCGATCCACAGGCCGCCGACCTGCGCGGCGGCAACGGGCACGGGAGCGGCATACGGAACCTCAAGCTCCTCACCCTCGGCGAACCCCTCGGCCTCCTCGACCTCCAGGACCTCCCCGAGGTCACTGTCCTCGTAGGTCGGCTCCTCCAGCGTGGTGATCTCAGCGGTGACCTCCTCGCTCTCTTCCGTCGGGATGGCCTCGGGCTCCTGCTCCTCCTCGATCTCCATGATTTCACTGAGCAGGTCTTCCTCCGCGACTTCCTCCTCCTCTCCGAGGCCCAGGATGTCGGTTATCGGCGCTTCCTCCTCTTCCGCTTCGGGCGCCTGGGCGGCCGGCTCAGCCTTCTCCTCCAGTTCGAACTGCTCCTCGTCAAGAGCGGCGGAGAAGTCGAAGAACTCCTCGCCCTCCTCCTTGGCTCCGGCTGCCGCTTCGGGCGCCCGAATGGCTTTCAGGTCCAGTTGAGTATCCAGGGCGGTGTCGCTCGCGAGGGGCTCTTCAGACAACGGCTTCTCCAGTTCGAACTCCTCCTCCTCGCCGGCCGGCATCTCGAGCCGGAATCCCTCGCCCTCCTCCTCCTCCAGTATCTCCGTCTCGCGCTCCTGGACGGAGGAGGCTTTGACCTCGTCCAGCAGATCGGTCTTGCGTTCGCGCTCGGCCGGCCCTTCTGCCTCGATCATCTCCGTCTCGGGCTCGCCGGACGGCTTCCTTGCCGCGCCCGTGCCGACGACGTCCGTAGCCGGTTCGCCGACGGCCTCTTCCGAAACCGTGGGCCGCTTCTCCAGCTCCTTCTTGAGGGCTTCGACCTCGGTCAGGCGGAACTTCGTCTCGCCCGAGATAACGTGCTCCCGAAGGGCGCCCTCCCTCACCAGATGGTTCAACTGGGTGCGGTTGATCTGAAGCTCCTGGAGGACCTGCTCATACGTAAGGTATTCCTCGCCCCTTGCCATCTTACCACCTCCCGCGCAGAACGCCGATAAGAGCGCACTGGCCAACGGCTTCCCACAAATCCCTGCTGCCACGGCCAATTATAACACCACGGCGGGCCAATGCAAACACCTTTCCCGAGCCCTTCGAGGGCCGCATCGGCGGCCCCCTCTAGCCATAGACCTGACCGGGGTCAAAAACCCGTTCCTCACACTCCTCGATGGCGTCAGCGGCCCGGCGATAGCGCCGGTAATAGCACGTCCTGTAGCCGTTGTGGCATGCGGCCACCCGCTGATTGACAACCATGAGAAGGGAGTTCCCTTCGCAGTCAATCCGGACCTCCTTGAGCTCCTGGACGTGCCCGCTTGTCTCGCCCTTCAGCATCACCCGGCCCTTTGAACGCCGGAAGACGTGGATCCTGCCCGTCTCGATGGTCCTGCAAAGGGCCTCGCGGTCCATGTAGCAGAGCGTAAGAACCTGGCCGTCAGCCTCGACGACGACGACCGGGATCACGCCGTCCCTGAAGTTGATCTCTTTGAGCAGGTTATCCATGGCGTCCCCGGTCGACCCGGCCTGCCAAGGGCACTGCACGTATATGGTAGGCCGTGCCGAGGGCAAAGTCAAAAAGCCCCGTTCCGCCGCGTAGGCGAGACCGGCGGCAAACGCTGAAAAAGGCACTTGCCAAACGGCCGTGATTCCCCTATATTCCCACGTAGAGCGCCGTGCAGTCGTTCTGGCACAGGTAGAAGCCATGTCGGAAGCCGCCCTTCAGTCCAGCGTACTGGTCCTGAACAAAGCCTTCACGCCCGTGCATCTGGTGACGGCGAAACGGGCGTTTTGCATGCTTTTCAAGGCCGTGGCGGAGGTGGTCCAGATCGAGGACGGCCGCCTGGAGCTGCACGACTTCCAGAGCTGGCGCGAAGTGAGCGAATTCAAGAGGTTGAACGGGCTCCGGGACGACCACAGCGAGTGGGTCTCGACGGTCAGCCACGAGATCCAGGTGCCCCGGATCGTGCGCCTGCTTTTCTATGGCCGCTACCCGAGCCGGCGCGTCAGCTTCAACCGGCGGAACATCTTCGCTCGAGACGAGAATCGCTGCCAGTACTGCGGCAGGCAGTTCCCCACGCGGGAATTGAGCATCGACCACGTCGTGCCTCTCTCACGCGGCGGCCAGGCCAGCTGGGCGAACGTCGTGTGCTCCTGCACAAGCTGCAACAAGCGTAAGGGCGGCCAGTTTCCCCAGGAAGCGGGGATGAAGTTGATCCGCCAGCCGGCCGAACCCCGGTTCAATCCCATGATACGGCTGAAGGTCCGTCGCAAGAAATACTACTCCTGGAAGCAATTCCTGGACGACGCCTACTGGTCGGTTACGCTCGAATGATCGCCGGCGTCGGCCTCCCTTGCGCGGGCGGGTACCTCGCAGAAACGAACCCGGGGGCTCCGCGTCGGTCCCGGCTGCGGGCGCCAGGCAGACCGGATCCGGCGCGCGCAATGGGCGTATCAGACGGACACGGCACACTCGAGGGGGGCGGAGGTCGTCGAGCTTTGCAGGCACGCCTACTCCGCTGGTGCTGGCTCCTGGCGATTGCAGCCACGCTGCCGGGGTGCGCCACCGGGCGCGTGAACCTGTGGCCGCTCTTCTTCCATGAAACCCGACGCGTGCAGACCGACTCCGGGCCCCGCACGGTCAGAACGACCGAAGTCCTTTACCCCTTCTTCACCCGCGAGGCCGACTCCGGGGGCGAGTGGTACGCCGTGCGCCCACTCTACAACTACGACCATCGGACCGAAACGGACGAACGCCGCGTCCAGTACATGTGGCCGCTGGGACTGCATTTCAGCAAGCCGGACGGCGAGGCGCTTCACTGGTTCTTCCCCTTCTTCGGCTACGAGGCGGGCAAGTCTGCGGGCGCTGACCGCCCCTACTCCCATGCACACGTCTTGCAGCTCCTGCGCTGGGGGGAGAGCGACCAGTGGGGGCCCTACTTCGCCTTCTTCCCCGTCGCAGGCGTGACGCACGGCGTCATCGGCGACACGTGGAGCTTCCTTCTGTTCCCCCTCTGTTCCTACTACAAGCAGGGCGACTACGTGCGCTGGGACCTCGTGTGGCCCTTCGGGGGACAAGGCCGCTCGGCGGACGGGAGGATCGAGACCTGGCGCGCATGGCCCCTCTACGTGTACAAGCGACAGGATCGCCCGGCCGAGTTGCAGGTCACCCATCGCGTCCTGTGGTTCCTGGCCCGCTGGGGGATCGTCGACCGAAGGGGCGACTGCTACCACACCGTGGTCGCCGTGCCGCCGTTCTTCGCAACCATCCGGACGTGGGACAGGTCGGGCAACCTGGTAGCGCATCAGACGGCCGTGCTCGGGGTCGGCTTCTCGAGGGATTCCAGGGACAGGCCCCAGCGGACGGGCTGGTCGGCGCTGTGGTCGCTGGTGCGGAAGTCCTCCGAACCGAAGCTGGACGACTTCCGCGCCTTCCCGTTCTACTGGCGCATCTCCTCCTACCCGACGGAGGACAAGGACGCGGGCCGGAGCTGGACCAGGCAGAAGATCCTCTGGCCCATCCTCTGGATCGACTCGGACAACCGCAATCCCGCCCTCCACAAGAAGGGCCTGGTGGTGGCGCCCTTCTACTGGCACTACACCGACGTCCATCGTGACGAGGGCGGCGCCACGCGCACGGGAAGGAGCATCACCCTGTGGCCGCTGGCCACGTGGCAGCAGGACGCCGATGGCGGCCTTGACGTATGGCTGGCCAGTCACGGATGGAAGGACACCACGACGGGCTTCAAGCGGAACTACCGTGCATTCGTGGACTTCTTCCAGTATCATCGCGACGCCCAGGGCAACCGCGAGACGCGCGTTCTGGGCAGGCTTTACGATCATCGGCGCGGGCCTGCGGGTCGGTACCTCAGCCTGGCGTCTCTGTTCACGTACGACAGCACGGGCGACGTCGTCGGCGAACAAGGCGGCTACTTCAGCGCCCTGTTCGGCCTGCTGAAGTGCTCATGGACGGAGCACGGACGCCGCTGGCGCATCTTGTACGTGCCGCTCGGCGCGTCAGAAGCGCTGGGCGCGGAGGACGACGATGCGTCGACTGATTGAGGGCGCCAGGGACATCTGCATTGCGGCCTACGACGTGGGCGCGTTCGCCCTGACCGGCATCCGGCACGTCGGCTACGCAGTGCGGCGCCACAGGCTGCTGTTCAAGCAGCTCTACGAAGTCGGCAACAGGAGCCTGCTCATCGTGGGCGTCTTCGGGCTGTTCGTCGGGCTCATCCTCGTCCTGTACGGCGGCGACCAGCTGGGCCGGTTCGGACAGCAGAAGTACATCGGGCTGACGGGCCTGGCCATCATCTGGGAGTTCGGACCCGTGTTCACCGCGTTCATCCTGGCCGGGCGAATCGGCAGTTCGTACGCGGCGGAGATAGGCACCATGCGGGTGTCGGAGGAGATCGACGCCCTTCAGGCCATGGGCATCAGGCCGGAGGCCTACCTGGCCTCGCCCCGGCTGCTCGCGTGCGCCCTGCTGCTGCCCGTGCTGGTGGTGTACGCCGACTTCGCCGCCCTTTTGGGCGGCGCGGGGATGGGGTGGCTGTACGTGCACGTGGCGCCCCGCGAGTTCTTCCGCCTGTTCTTCCAGTACCTCGAGTTCAAGCAGATGACGCGCTCGCTGATCAAGTCTTTTGTCTTCGGCGCCATCATCGCATTGGTAGGCTGTTTCCATGGGTTCAGAACCACGGGCGGTGCGGAGGGAGTCGGCAAGAGCACGACGGCCAGCGTCGTCCACGGGCTGCTGGCGGTGCTCGTGGCGGACTACTTCATCAGCAGGATCCTGCTGGTTCTCTGACGGGCAAGCCACGTCGGCTGGCCCGGCAAAACCACAATCCCGAACGAACGGAATGGAGGAGCAAAGCGATGGCAAGGAAAGTGCTGGTCGGAATGCTGCTTCTGGGGGCGCTCTTCATCTTCGGACTGGCCACGTTCTACGTAGAGAACTGGCAGCACTATCTGGGCAAGGGCTACCGCCTCCGGGCCAGGTTCGCTCTGGTGCACACACTGGACAAGGGCGACGTCGTCCGCATGGCCGGCGTGGAGATCGGCGCGGTCGAAGACCTGCGCATCGACACGCAGGCCCCGCCGGAACGGCAGGTGGAGGCGGTGTTGCGTATCCAGAAGACCGTCAAGGTCCACGCCGAGGACAAAGCGGTGGTCAAGATGAGCAGCATCTTCGGCGGCAACTACATCACCATCGAGCCGGGAGACCGCAGTGCGCCCGTCCTGAGCGAGGGCGCCGAGATAACCCATACCGCCGTGGCGCCGAGCATCACCGAGGTCGCGGAGACGGCTCAGGCCACGTTGAGCGAGATCAAGCAAGGCTTCAACCAGGCCTTCGAGGACATGCGCGGCATCGCAACCGACCTGAAGCAGGGCGAGGGAACGCTGGCGCTGCTCCTGACGGACAAGGAACTGGCAGACAAGGTCAAGGGCGCCGTGGACGGACTGTACAAGGCCACCGGCCGCCTGGAGCAGGGACAGGGGGTCCTGGGCAAGCTCCTCATGGACGATCAGCTCGCGGCTGACCTTGACACCCTGACGGCCGACACGAAGGAGCTCGCAGCGAACCTGAAAACCGTCTCGAAGGACCTGACGGACGGAAAGGGCACCGTCGGCAAGCTGCTGAGCGACGGAGAGCTCTACGCGCAGGTCAAGGAATCCGTGGGCGCCTTCAGCGAGGCCGCCGCGCTCTTCAAGGAAGGGAAAGGCACCCTCCCCATGCTGTTGCAGGACGAGAAGGTGGCCGAAGACGTGCGCCTCCTGGTGGCCGACGTGAAGGAGGTCTCGGCCAGGCTGACAGACGGCGAGGGCACGGTGGGCAAACTCTTCGCCAGCGACGAGGCGTATACGCAGTTGATGTCTGCGCTGGACGACGTGAAGAAGACCACGTCCGCCATCGCGGAAGGCCAGGGGACCATGGGGAAGCTGGTGATGAGCGACGAGCTCTACGGGCGGATCGCTCAGCTCATGCAGGACATTCAGGGCATAGTGGACGCCTACCGCGAGCAGTCGCCGGTCGTCACGCTGGGCGGCGCCGTCTTCGGAGCGTTCTGACGGGCGCCCGCCGAGCGGCTCAGGGGAAGATGGCATGATCCGCGTGCACAACCTGGTAGCGGCTTACGGGAAGACGGAGGTGCTGCACGGCGTGTCCCTGTCCGTCGAGCCCCAGGAGATCCTGGTCATCATGGGCCAGAGCGGGTGCGGCAAGTCCACTTTCATGCGCCACCTGATCGGCCTGCAAAGGCCGGTCTCGGGAGCTGTCGAGGTCAACGGCCAGGACCTGGCCGAGATGTCCTTCGCACAGTACCGCGAGTTCTGCAGGTCCGTCGGCGTGCTCTTCCAGAGCGGCGGGCTGTTCAACAGCATGACCGTGGCGGAAAACGTCGGGTTCCCTTTGCGGGAGCACACCAGGCTGGCCGACCCCGTCATCGAGATCACCGTGAGCCTGAAGCTCCAGCAGGTCGGCCTGGCCGGCACGGAGAAGCTGATGCCGGCGCAACTGAGCGGCGGCATGAAGAAGAGGGCCGGGCTTGCCCGGGCCCTCGCCCTCGATCCCAACATCCTGTTCCTCGACGAGCCGACCACCGGCCTCGACCCCATCATCGGCGCCGGCATCGACGAGCTCATCCTGAAAATCCGGGCCCTCTACAGGGCCACGATAGTGGTCGTCGCCCACGACATCGCCGGCAGCATGCACATCGCGGACAGGATCGCCATGTTCAAGGACGGCATAATCATCGAAGTCGGCACGCCCGCAGAAGTCCGCGCCAGCGACGATGACTACGTGCGCAGGTTCCTGGAGCGAAGGCCCGAAGAGACGCAGGATGAGGGGTTCTGACCGGCCGTAGCCATGCACCCACGCAACGGCCGAGCTCCACGGTTCCGCCGCGGGTCCCCTACTGCTGCCCCGAGGGCGGCCGGGAAGGCCACTTGCTGCGGTCCTTCTCGACCTGGCGCAGCAGATCGTGGAACGTCATGTCCTTGAGCGCCTCGCCCTGCGACTGGATGGCCGAGCGGAAGGCCTTCTCCAGCGTGTCCTCGTAGGGCTTGTCCTCCGGCCTGACGGAGCGGGACTCGTCCCGGAACCGGTCCGTGATGCTGAGCACTTCGCTCAGCTGCAGCCTGGACAGGTCGCGGGCGGGATGGAACTCGTCGCGTTGTTCGCCCACCGGCGTCAGCAGGCCCAGCCTGATCAGCCGGCCCGCCGCGTCGGACGCCTCCTCCGGGGTGATCTGGAGGATCTCCGCCAGCCTGGCGGAGGTCACAGGCTCGCCCGTGTCCCAGAAGTCCCTCGCCACGTACATCATGATGCGCGCGGCCAGATAGCGGTCGATGAAGATGTTCGACAGCTCGTGGAGCTTGTCCCGGTAGCGCAGCAGCCCGACGTTCTGGATCGTGAACGCCACCTCCGCGCCGAACAGCACGATGAGCCACAACAGCCAGAGCCAGAGCAGGAAGAGCGGGATGGCCCCCAGCGAGCCGTAGATCTTCTCATACCGGATCGCCTTCAGCACGTAAAGCGCGAACAAGGGGCGCGCGCAGTGCATCAGCACCGCGCCCAGGAACGCCCCCCACGCCGCACTGCTGAACCTGACTTGCGCGTGCGGCAGGAACTTGTAGAGCGCCACCAGCAGCAGCCAGGTCGTCAGGAAAGGCAGCGCTTGCTCCCCCACGGCCGTCAGAACTCCCACCGCCTGGCCCAGAACCGGCAGGTTGCCCAGGGCGGCCTCGACGTAGCCGGCCAGCCTCTCCCGCGCCCACAGGGACGCGCCTATGAGCACGGGACCCAGCCATATCAGCGTGCAGTATGACGTGAACCGGATCCACAGGGGCCGGCTCTGGCTCACCTTCCATATGTGGTTCAGGGTCTTCTCGATCGTGCTGAGCAACGACGTCGCCGTGATCAGGAGGAGCAGGATGCCCACGACGCCGATCTCCGCCCGGCCGACCTTGTCGACGAAGAGGCGGATGTAGTCCACCACGGCGAGGCTGATGCCGCGCGCCGCCACCTCGTTGCTCTTCCGGATGGCGATCTCGTATTCCTGGCGCGCCTCGTCGAGCCGCCCCGCAGCCCACAGGGCCTTGCCGAGCCAGACGTGAACCTCGCTCGAATGCTGGAGCGTGGCGGCCGCTTCCTTCAGCGGTGCCAGGGCCTCCGTGAGGGCATCCCCGGCGTTCGTCGCCCCCGCCCGCTGGAGGGAATCATGGAGCTCGACCTTCCTCCTGCCCAGCTCGAACAGGGCCGTCCCCAGCTTCCTAAGGGCCTGCGCATGGCGTCGAGAGAGATCCCCCACTTCCTCGTCGGAGGCCGATGGGCTGGCCAGCACGATGGCGTCGCAGTAGTCGGCCAGGCCGGCCCTATACTGCTCCACCGCAATGGTGTAACCGCCCTCCTCCACCTCGGCGTCGCCCATCGCCACATGCGCCTGCGCGCTCGCCTGTCGCGTCTTCAGCGGGGCGCAACCCATCCTCTCGGCCAGGCGAAGCATCTCGAGCGCGTCAGCGTTCTCCCGCCTTCTGAGCTGAGCCAGGCCAGAGGAGTAGCGACGCTCAGCCTCGGCCATGTCCTGGTCTGACACCGCCGCCGTGGCGCGTCTCACGCCCGCCGCCTGGAGGTACGCGTCGCGTGCGTCCGTCGTCATCTGGCTGAACTCCTGGCGCAGGGACGCAACGTCCGCCAGTTGCAGGGCGCTCATCCCTTTCCGGACGCTCGCGGCATCGGCGCCGGAGGCCAGCGCCTTCGCGTAGAGAGCCAGCGTGGCACTGACGCCCGCGTAGCGCGGCCGGGCGTCCGCCTCGGACAGCATCTGCTCGGCCGACATCTGCGCGACGGCGGCCGGCTCTGCCGAGGGCGCCGCTTCCGCACCCTCCTGCGCGTCTCCCGGCTCAAGCAGCGGGCCGGCCAGCAACGTGCTGAAGATGGCGTCCTGGGCCCTGGTCTCGACGTCCTCAAGCGCCGCGAAGCCCCTAAAGAAGGCGAACGCCACGGCAAAGAGGGGCACGAGCGAGAGCAGCGTCGTAAACGTCAGCGCGGCCGCCTGCTGGGGACAGCGATTGCGCACGAACTCGCGCAGGGTGTAGAAGGAGAGCCGCACCTGGCGCCGCGCGAACCGGACCCAACGGGACGGGTTCGCCGCGTCTTCCCAGCGGATCTCCTCGATCTGCCTGCGCAGATTCCTGAACATGACCTGCACCCTCAAGCGGTCGCTCGCCCGCCCGTCCCGCCGCAGCCCTACGCCGGGCAGTAGTCGGGGTCGGGCCCTTCGGAAACCGTGCTCTCCTTGCCTTCAGCCAGGGAGGCGACTTCGCGCCGCAGCCCGGCCACCCCCTCGGCGCCGGCGACGAGGCCGAAGGTGAGCTGCGCCTCGTAGACGCCGCGCGGCGGCAGCCCAACCACCCTCCCCTTCTGCCTTTCGAAGGCGCGGGAGTTCGGGTAGTCGGTGCCCGGCTCCAGGCCCGTAACGTAACCGTCGGCCTCCGCCGCCGTGTTCCGCCAGATCGTGAAGGCGGGCAGTTGCTCGACTGAGTAGCGAATGCTGGCCGCCAGCTTCTCGTCGGGATCCACCAGCGCCACGAGGGTCCGGCCCTCGGCGTCGCCGTGCATGCGCAGGAAGTAGCATTGCTCCGCAAAGCCGGCCTGCGGGGGCCCGTACCTGGCCCACGTGGCCATGCCCTTCTGCGCCTCCGCGTCGCGCGGGCAAACGAAGCGCGCGGGCGCCAGCAGCCGGGCGCCCTTGCCCAGCAGCGGCGGCCCGTAATTGCAGTGGTAGAGCAGCTCCAACTCCGACTTCGCGCCGCCCAGGTTCTCGACCACGTCACTGATGGTGAACTCGGAGGAGCCCGGCACGGTCGAAACCGTAGACGCCAGGCGATAGCAGGAGCCAAACATCTGCGCGTCGTGCACCTCGCCGGCCACGGACAGCGTGTAGGGCGGCTCCAAGTCGACGATCACGGAGACCCGCGAGGCGGGCGTGTTCGCGATCGTGCCGTGCAGGGGAAGCATGACCCGGGTCCGGGCGCCCGTGTTGCTCAGGACCACGTCTTCGCCCGGTGCCCCGTTGTAGGCCAGGCCGCAACGGCATATCAGCTCGCTGAAGCCTTCCAGCCAGCCGAGCAAGCCGCGCGCCCCTTCGTCCACATAGGCCGGGTGGACGGCCTCCTTGACGGGGCTGTCCCATCCCAGGGTCACATCCTCGGTGAACGCTTCCAGGATGCCCATGCCCCGCGTGGGACACACGATCACGGTCAGAAGGCCGTTCTCGATGGCGACCACGTCGACGCCGTGCTGCTTGCCGCCCTTCAGGGTGAACTTGCTGATGGACCAATCCGGCCCTTCCATGAACGGGAAGTTACCGCTACTGACCTCGTACTCCTCTTCGTACAAGTTAGACGGGCCGTCGGTCAGCACTCTCTCGAAGTAACCGGCCATTCGTCTTCCCCTCCTCTCGAGCATCAGCCCGGCAGTTCCCGAAGTCCACCGTAGTAGAACCTACACGCGCCGCGAACGCAAGATGCCCACCACGAGCCAGATGCCGAGCACCAGACCGAACAGGAAGCCCACCAACCCAAGCACGCTGACGCGCGAGCCGAGCACGCTGATGGCGCCGACCTCCGCCTCCAGCAGGACGGAGGAAGCCAGGATGATGGCCGCCAGGATGATGCTGAGCGAGAGGCGGTTGCCCGTCTGGTCGAGTTCGGTGAGGCCCTTCTCGAACCCCTCGTGGCGGATGGTGAACTCGAAGAGGCCCCTCTGGAGCTTCTGCATCAGCCGGCGGACCTCGCGCGGCCCCTCCGTCACCAGGCTGCCCAGATGGTAGCCTCCCGTGGTCAGGCTGCGCCGCAGCCCGGTCAGAGACAGCTTCTGCCGCAGGAGCTCTCCCCCGTAGGGGGCCGCCAGGGAGGCCACGTTCAGGCTCGGGTCCAGCCGCGTGACGATGCCGCTGATGACCACCAGAGCCCTGCCCATGAGGACGAAGTCGCGCGGCACCTCCATCCTGTACCTCCGGATGACGTTCATCACGTCCTGGAAGGAGCGCTGGAAGTCCAGCTTGTCCAGAGGCACGCTGCTATAGCGGTCCAGCAGCCCGACCAGCTCTCCGCGCAGTTCGTCAGCCTGCCGGTCGTCCGGCAGATGCCCGATCTCGGTCAGCACCTCCGCGACGAGTTCGAGCTGGCCGTTGCCCAGGGCCAGGAGGCAGACGCCCAGGTTCCGGCGCAACTGGGAGTTGACGTTCCCGACCAGGCCGAAGTCCAGAAGCCCCACGCGGCCGCTCCGCGTCACCAGGATGTTGCCCGGATGGGGGTCGCCGTGGAAGACGCCCATAATGAAGAACTGCCGTAGGTAGACGTCCATGATCGTGCGCGCAAGCTCGCTGCGGTCCCAGGGCACCTGCTCCTGGTCCAGCATCTCCCCCAGGTGCGTGCCCTCCATGCGCCGCATCGTCAGCACGCGCTCCGTCGTGTAGTCCCAAAACACCTCGGGGATCTCGATCCGGGCGTCGTCCTTGAAGCTCTCCCGGAACTTGTGCGTGTAGGCCGCCTCCGCGATGAAGTCCAGTTCCCGGTTGATGGCCTTGGCGAACTCGTCGGCCAGCATCGGCAGCCGCAGGGGGCGGAACTCCTCGACGCGGTCGGCCTGAGCGGCCAGGAACGTCAGTATCGCCACGTCGTCTTCGATGATCCGCTCGATGCGGGGGCGCCGCACCTTCACCACGACGGGCGTTCCGTCCCGCAGCGTGGCGTCGTGGATCTGGGCGATGGAGCCGCTGCCGCGCGGCTCGTCATGAAACTCGCCGAAGCACTCCTCAACGGGCGCGCCCAGCTCCTCGGCCAGTATGTTCCTCGAGACCTCCCCGGAGAACGGCGCCACGTGGTGACAGATGCGTCCGAGCTCCCGGATGTAGTCGTCAGGCAGGATGTCGGGGCGGGTGGACAGCATCTGGCCGAACTTCACGAAGGTCGGCCCCAGCTCCTCCAGCACGGCGGCGAACCGCGCTGCCAGCTCCTCCGGGCGGGCCTCCCTGGCCTCCCGCCCCAGGTGGAGCCACCCCGGCACGTAACGCTGCAGGTCCATGCGCCCCAGCAGGAAGCCCAGGCCGTGCGCGGCCGCCCTGCGGGCGATGTGGCCCATGCGCCGCACGCGCCGCGGCCCTTTGAGGATCGAGCTGATCTTCACCGGACCCTCCCCTTCCGCCCCGCCAGGGACACGGGCCATTATAGAGGCTGGGGGCTTCGCGGCAAGCGGAATGCCGTCCCGGACCCGCGCCCGAAGGCTGCCGCGGCATGCAGGCACCCTTGCGGCCCTCTACTCCCCCTGGCGGGCGAGTTCCCACAAGCGCAGGTCGCGCATGAACCTGTGGTAGGCCGTGCCTGCCGCCACCGCCAGGCCCGGAACGCCGTCCAGGAAGCCGAGCCGCAGCACGTAGCTCCGCAGGAAAGCCAGGGGCGGCCTCAGCAGCAGGCCCACCAGCCCCGCCCGCTTGCCGGCGGCAAAGCGCTCCTGCGCCGCGATCTCGGCGTACTCCCGCGACCGCTCCACGTATTCCATGACGCCCCCGGGGAAGCTGAAGTGCAGTATGTCGCCTTTCAGCTTCCGCACGCGGCCGGCCACGACGGCCTCGGGGTGAATCTGTTCGCCGGCGATCGAGGCCGCGTTGCGACGGAACAGCCGGAGCTTGTGCTGGGGATACCAGCCGCCGCGCGTGATCCAGCGGCCCAGGAAGCAGGTCCTGCGGGGGAAGGAGAAACCGTCACACTCCGGCCCGCCCGGCTGCTCGAACGCCGCCCTGATCTCCGCGACGGCCCGGTCGGTGAGGCGCTCGTCCGCGTCGAGCCACAGGGCCCAGTCGCACGTCGTCTGCTCGAAGGCGAAGCGCGTCTGCGGCACGTAGCCCGCGAACTCGCGCTGGATGATCCTGTCCGTGTACTCGCCGGCGATCTCGGCCGTGGCGTCCTGACTGAACGAGTCCACCACCACCAGCTCGTCCACCCACTTCATGCTCTCCAGGCAGTCGCGTATGGCCCCCTCTTCATTGCAGGTGATGACGAAGCCGGAGATGCTGATGCCGCCGATCATGTTACGCTGGCGCGATGACCTTCTGCCCGCCCATGTATGGCCGCAGGACTTCGGGCACGACGACGGTGCCGTCGCGCTGCTGGTAATCCTCCAGCACGGCGATGACGGTCCTGGGCAGCGCCAGGCCCGACCCGTTCAGCGTGTGAACGAACTCCGTGCGGTCGCCCCCCGCCGGACGGTAACGGATGTTGGCGCGGCGGGCCTGGAAGTCGCGGAAGTTGCTGCACGAGCTCACCTCCAGCCACTCCCGGCATCCGGCGGCCCATATCTCGATGTCGAACTTGCGGCACGCGACGAAGCTCAGATCGCCCGTGCACATCTCCTTGATGCGATACGGGAGCCCGAGGCCCCTGCACACGTCCTCGGCGTCCGCGATGAGCCGCTCCAGCTCCTCGTCGGACGTGTCCGGACGGACGTGCTTCATCAGCTCGACCTTGTCGAACTGGTGCCCGCGCTTGATGCCGCGCACGTCCCTGCCGGCGCTCATCTTCTCGCGGCGGAAGCAGGCCGTGTAGGCGACGTAGTGCCTGGGCAGGTCGGCCTCGTCGAGCACCTCGTCGCGATGCAGGTTCGTCAGCGGCACCTCCGCCGTGGGGATGAGCCACAGGTCGTCCTCCGCGTCGTGGTAGAGGTTCTCCGCGAACTTCGGCAGGTTGCCCGTTCCCACCAGGCACTTCTCGCTCACCACGAAGGGCGGGTAGGCTTCCGTGTAGCCGTGCCGCTCGACGTGCAGCTCGAGCATCCAGCTGATGAGGGCGCGCTGGAGCTTCGCCCCGTCGCGCATCAGCACGTAGAACCTCGACCCGCTCAGCTTCGTCCCCCGCTCGAAGTCCAGTATGCCAAGCTGCGGCCCGAGCTCCCAGTGGGGCTTCGGCTCGAAGTCGAACTCGGGCAGGTCGCCCTCGACGCGCACGAGCACGTTCTCGCTCTCGTCCGCGCCGACCGGCGCGTCTTCGTGCGGCACGTTCGGGATGCGGAGCATCAGCTCATCGAGCTCCCCGCGCACCGCGTCCGCCTGCGCGTCGAGCTCTTTGATCCTCTCGCCGACCTCACGCATCCGGGCGATCAGGGCGCCGCGTTCCGGGCCCTCCGGCATCTTGGCGATCTGCTTGGACTTCTCGTTCCTCTCAGCCTTGAACTGCTCTCCATGAGTCACCGCCCAACGCCACCGTGCGTCCAGGTCGCGGGCCCGGTCAATGACGGCCGGATCCTCGCCGACCTTGCGCATGCCGTCTTTGACGAAGTCCGGCCTCTCTCGGATGAGGTTGATGTCCAGCATCTGCCGAAGCCCTGGAACGGGAAAGCCAGAAGAAGGCAAGCAGCGCGCCGGCCCCGGGCGGCTGCACGCCCCGCGCCGGCCCGAATGCGATCATGTTACGGGCGGCGCAGCGCGGAAGTCAACGGCTCCTCGCCCGCCGCCCCGCCCCGGATGCCCGCGAGGGGTCGTCCGGCTAAGAGCCTCTAACAGAATGACCCGTGGCCGCGACGGAGCGGATTTCGCCGCAG
>CAZFSS010000023.1:0-60874 GCA_964521715.1 uncultured candidatus Brocadiaceae bacterium
CTGCCGATTCGCCTATGAGCACCAACAACATTAGATTTACCTGGCTCAATAGCTAGCTTCGAGACGTCTCTAGACGGACAGGTCCCATGCACCAGTTCAACGCGCTCAGCCAGCAGCACATCCTGGTGTTCCTCGTTCAGGTTTTTGTGCTCCTGGGCTTGGCTCGTGCGTGCGGGGAGCTGTTCCGCAAGTGGGGGCAGCCGGCGATAGTGGCGGAGATCCTCGTCGGCATCCTGCTCGGTCCCACGGTCCTGGGCCGCATCGCGCCGTCGGCGCTGGCCGCGCTGTTCCCGCCGGAGGTCGTGCAGCAGCACATGCTCGAGACGGTCTCCTGGTTCGGTGTGCTGTTCCTGCTGCTTTCCGCTGGCCTCGACGTGGACCTTTCTATCGCCTGGAAGCAGGGGCGAGACTCTGCGGTGATCGCTGTCAGCGACATCGTTGTGCCTCTCGTCATCGGCTTCGCCTTCGCCATGCTCATCCCCGACCGGTTCCTTCCGGATCCTGCCGCGCGCCTGCCGTTCGCGTTCTTCCTGGGCACGGTGCTGACGATCAGCGCGCTGCCGGTGGCCATTCGGGCTTTGCACGACACGAACGTGCTTCGCAGTGACATGGGGCTGCTCATCGTCTCCGCGCTGAGCATCAATGACCTGATCGGCTGGGTGCTGTTCACCATGGCGATCGGCCTGGCTACGGGCGGGGTCAGTGTGGTGGGAACTGCAGCCACCCTGGCGGCTGCGGTGGGGTTCGCCGCGTTCTGCCTGCTGGTGGGGCGCCACGCCATGGAGTACGCGCTGAGGAAGACGGAGTCGCTGCGTCTGGCGCAGCCCGGGGCATCGCTCACCTTCGTAACGCTCGTCGGGCTGCTGTGCGGCGCCGTCACTCAGCTGATCGGCGTTCACGCCCTCTTCGGCTTCTTTCTCGCGGGCATCATGGCAGGGAGCACCCCGGCCATGTCCGAACGCACGCGCGAGATCATCAACCAGATGGTGTATTCGATCTTCGTGCCGTTGTTCTTCGTGAGCATAGGCCTCCGGGTGGACTTCTTGGCCAACTTCCAGGTGCCACTGGCGCTGGGCGTCGCGGCCGCGGGGATCGGAGGGCGTTTCCTGGGCGCATGGCTTGGCGCGCTGAATTCGCGCGTAGGGGTGCACGACCGCGTGCCGATCGCCATCGTGCACACGGCCGGGGGCGACGTTGAGATCGTTGTGGCGCTGTTGGCGCTCGAGGTCGGGTTGATCTCGCAATCCGTGTTCGTAGCCATTATGTTCGGCTCCATCGTCTCCGCCGTGCTGGTGGGACCGTGGCTTGCGGCGTCGCTCAGGAAGCTGCGGCAGGTACGTGCGTTGGGCTTCTTCGTCCCGCAGGGCTTCGTGCTCGACCTGCGCAGCCCCGAGCCACTCGGCGCCATCCGCGAGCTATGCGAATCGGCTGCCCGTTTCCCGGAAATGCCCTCCTCCGAGGACCTCTACGCTGCCGTCGCGGAACGCGAGAAGGTGATGAGCACTGCAGTGGGCAATGGGGTGGCCTGCCCGCACGCCAGGCTCGCCTCCATGCGGTCGCCCAAGGTTCTCCTGGGTCTCTCGCGTTCGGGCATCGCCTGGGACACGGCTGACGGAGCCGGAGTTCGATACGTCTTCCTCATCTTGACTCCGGCTGGCGACAGCGACAGCCAGATCACGGTGCTTGCCGCCATCGCCAAGGCCCTGTCGCAGCCGACCGTACGGCAGCAGATCCTGACTGCCGGGACGCCGGATCAGGCATGGGAAGGGCTCGCCAAGGCGCTCGCCGAGTAAGTCTGCCGGCCGCAGTGCCCGAGACCGCAAGCTTGAAGCGTGAGGTAAGAACGGGCTGTGCGAACGCGCCAATGCCCGCCGGTGGTCCGTCGGACTCGGTGCGGGTCGGCAGGGCGGCAGCAGGCTGACACTACGAACTCGTTTGCAGCAGGTGGGCGGAAGAGACCTTCGGCTTCCTCAGGGTAAGCCATTCGACAGGCTCATGGCGTTCCCTCTGTGGACCAGAGACGAGTCACGCGGAGTATCGTTCACCTCGAAGACGTGACGCCCGACCCGTTCGACAAGCTCAGGGCAGGTGAGCGGCTTGGCGAGGCGGCTCCGTTCACCGCACCCGCCGCACGCTCTCGGGGGCCAGACTCTCGTCCCCTTCCGTCCCATCGGGTTAACGCACCAGTCTCGAATGCACCCCAGACATCCGCACACGAACCGTCAGCTCTCTGTTCACCAGGCCCCGTTCGGTCAGTAACCCTGTCCGCGTTCGGCCGCCGAAGCAGCTTCCGCGCTAAACGTGTGTTGACCTGGGCAGACGCGCAGGTGAACAGACTATCGAGGGAGTTGACTCGGTCGCCGCGCGACTCCCGCCATCAGTCTGCGTCGGCATGCAGTCGTTGAACGAGGAGCTCGACCCATATCTGCCGTCAGTCCACGACAAGGTTGGATCGCTTCCGCGTTCTCGAGGGCAAAGGTGGGCGGACACTCCAGCTCCGTGATGCGGCCAGAGAGGTGGTGGTCCGTGCGGGCGGCAGGGACAGTCTTGGCAGCCAAATGAAGAAGGAGTGGCCTTGCCAGCCACTCCTTCCATTAACATCAGCCAGACAACTCGGGACCCGGCCTACGCCTAGACTTCTCCTCTTCGGTCCTGTAAATCGACGTTATCGAAGGTCCGCATTAAGGGGATTGCTCACCCATTGGTACCTGGCCTCTCCGCGGTACGGAGCTGTGCCTTACTCGGTACCCTTTGTTCGTCCGATCATTGCAGCGTGCAAACCTACTATGGTGTTGGGCGTCTTGGCGACGGCATCCATCTTTGCCAGTTGTTCGTCGGTCAGCAAAGCCTTTGCATCTCCGCGAGCCTTCGCAACCACCGCCTCAACGTTATTCGCAAGCTCACCCAAGCTCTTAGTCTGCTCTTCGGTGAGTTTGATATCGGCCTTGATAGCCAGCAAACCCGATGGATCGTATGCATCCCACTGAGTTGCCAGCATCATGCGGTCCCGCAAGATCGTGGCTTCAGGCACACCAACCATGGCCTTGCCCTCAGCCAGAGCGCAGGTCGGACACGGACACTTCGGCGCCAAAGCGGGCGCCTTTTCCGCGGCCGGCTGTGCGTATGCCAACACACCAACAACGAGCAAACCAAGACAACAGGCCGCTAAGCGAATTCGCCTCATCGGAACTCCTCCTTCTTGCTATCCGAGCAGGGACAACCTAAACTTTGTCATTGGGGGTAAGGTGACTACCCCCTACGGAACGGTCAGCAGAACGTCGCGTTTCCCAATGGCCGAGAGGTTAACGAGTTGCCTGGCCTATTACTTCATCACGTCCGCGAAAAGCGGGGACTTGCTCTCGCCCATTCTGAGTGCCATAGGCGGTGCTTCATCAGGGAAGCGACGGAGGTGGGTGGAATGGGAGCATGTACAGCTCCCGTCTGTGGGAAAGCCTGTCCCTCATCTTGTATCCTCGCCCCCTGGCCCCGTCACTGGCGTCACGTAACCTTAGCGCCTTCAACTCCATCGTACCCTAAAGCCGTCACGTTGTCAACCGCGCTCAGCTCTGACTCGTCCCCGCTCTGTTGAGAAGTACCTTGGTCAGGGGGGATGCTTTTCCTGCTGCACTCAAGCTAGAGATAGCCGGCATGGCCTGCTTGTCTGCTCGTGCAATGACAAGATCGGGGCTGGCGCAGGCCGCTGAGGCACGCGCACTGGCTCGGGCCGGGCCAATGCTGCGCGACGTCTTCCCCAGGCCGGCTCCCTTCTCCGTCGGCCGCTGGAGAGCGCGCCTGAAGCGTGCCGCAGACGACCTCGGATTCTGTGCAGGAACGAGTTGATCTGCCCGCCACACAGACGCCTCATGTGTCCCGACCCGGCGCGCCCGGCGCCGCGCAGAAGGACTCGCCGCAGGTTCGGATGTGGCCTTCCGGCGGCCGCGTGAGGTTGCGCGCGCTTGCCCAGGGCGCTATGTTCACGCCCGACTTCATGAGGTACCGAGCGGATGCCGCCGACGAACGAGGAGAAGAAGCAGATCTGGGACGCTTACCGGACCAGGAAGCCGATCCGCGTGCCCGTCACCTTCGGCGTCAACCCCCGCGTGGTGCTCTTCGATCCAGGCTGGAACCGCGACAGCGTCACGTCCGAGGAGTACTTCACGGACCCGCGGGCCCTGGTCCAGGTGCAACTGAAGTTCCTCGAATACCAGGTCGAATACCTGAACCGGTACTGCGACAGCCCTACGGGCTGGCCCGAATCGTTCGACTTCTACGTGGACGTGCAGAACGTCTACGACTCGGCCTACTTCGGCGCGCCCGTCGAGATGCGCGACGGCCAGGTGGTTGACGTCTCGCCCGTGCTGGCCGGCGCGGGCAAGCAGCGCATCTTCTCGCTCGACATCGACCGCCCGATGGACAACCCGTTCGTCCGGCAGTGCCTGAAGCGGCACGCCGATCTGACCGACGTCGTGCGCGACACGTCGTTCCGCGGCATCCGCCTCGGCGTCCGGCCGGTGACGTGGGGGTTCGACGGACCTCTCACCATCGCCACGAACCTGAGGGGCAGCGAGCTCTACGCCGACCTCTACGAGGACCCGGACTACGCGCAGCGGCTGATGGAGTTCATCACGCGCGGCGTCATCATCCGCAACCGGGCGATGTGCGAGCACTTCGGTCTGACGGCTTTCAAGGGGCCGAACGGCGCGATCGCCGATGACTCCGTGCAACTGATCTCCACCGGGATGTACCGCGAGCGCGTCCTGCCGCTGCACCGCCTGTACCTGTCGCAATGGTCCGTCGAGGGGCCGCACCACATCCACCTGTGCGGCGACGCGACGCGGCATTTCCCCACGATCCGGGACGAGCTGCATGTCATGTCCTTCGACACCGGCTTTCCCGTGGACCACGGGCGGCTGCGCGAGGCGCTCGGTCCCGACGTGGAGATACTGGGCGGCCCGGCCGTGCCGCTCCTCCGGGATGGGACGCCCCGCGACGTGTACGACCGGACGGCGGAGATCCTCAAGTCCGGTATCATGGAGGGCGGGCGGTTCATCCTGCGCGAGGGGAACAACCTGCCCCCGCGCTGCCCCGAGGCGAACCTGGCGGCTATGTATCGGGCGTGTCTGGAGCACGGCGTCTACGCCTGAAGCGGGGCTGCGCAAAAAGCGGTGGGGAGTCTTTGGCGAGGAGACGCGGAGCGGCAACCGCCGGTCCAATATCGCTCGGTCGGCCTGCGGCGGCCAGGGCTTGATTTCTCGGGCGCAGGCGTCAGAATAGAGGAACTGGCGGCAGAAGGCAGCGGCGGACCAATAGGACCGGGAGGCGGAATGAGGGAGGTCCTGGTGCTTGGGGGCGGGTTCGCGGGGCTCGCGGCCGTCAGGGAGCTTTCCCGCCGACGGCCATCGGGCGTCCGAGTCCGCCTCATAGACGAGCGTGCCGACAGCGTCTTTGCGCCGCTGCTGCCGGACGCCATCTCCGGCCGCGTGCGACCGGAGCACATGAGGTTTCCCCTGGGGCCGTTCTGCCGCCGGGCGGGCGTCGAGTTTGTGCAGGCGGAAGTGCTCCACATCGACGCGGACGTCCCCAAAGCGGTCACGAGCGCCGGGGAGTTCGGCGCGGACGCGCTGCTCATCTGCCTGGGGTGCCGCAACAATTACTTCGGCAACGAGGAGGCCCGTCGCCGAGCGATCGGACTCAAGACGATCGAGGAGGCAGCGCGCATCCGCCGCGCCATCAGCGGACTGCTCCACGGCGCGGGAGAGACTTCGGGCGGGGCGACGCGGCACGTGGTGGTCGTTGGCGGCGGCTATACCGGCTTCGAGGTGGCGAGCCACGTGGCCTACCGGCTCCACACGATGACGGGCAGGCCGTATCGCAAACTGCGCCGGCTCTGCTCCATCACTATTGTCGAGAAGGGGCCGGAGGTGCTGCGCAACGTGTCGCCCCGCGTGCGCGAGTGGGCCGCGCAGCTCATCCGCCGCTTCGGGGTGGAAGTCCGGACCCGGTGCAGCGTGGAGGCTTTCGCGGAGGACGGCGCCGCACTGTCCGATGGATCGAGGCTGGAGCGGGCGGTCGTCGCCTGGTGCGCGGGCGTGACGCTGGGCTCGCCCGTGGCCGAGCTCGACGTGCCCCGCACGCGCGGCGGGCGGCTCGAGGTGGACGAGTGTCTGCGCCTGCCGGGCGCGGCGAACGTCTTTGCGGCGGGCGACGTGGCTGGCGCCACGCTGGCAGGGGAGGAGGGGCCGCTTCGGATGGCCGTCCAGTTCTCTTTGGCTGAAGGCAGATGCGCGGCCGGGAACGCCCTGCGGACGCTTGACCGCAAGCCGTTGCAGCCGTTCCGGGCGACCGACCTCGGCTACCTGGTGCCGCTGGCGCCCGGGCGGGCGGCGGGTGTGGTGCTCGGATGGGAGGGAGTGGGGCGCCTGCCCAGCGCGCTCCATTACGCCATGTGCTCGATCAGATCCTGGAGCTGGGCGAACAGGCTGGGAATCCCTCTGGACTTGGTGCGAGGAGGCGGGGCATGGGCGGAGGCGGAGCCGTAGGAGAGGCGAGTTGGTGGCGGAGGCTGTTTGCGAATCGGTGCGGCGAACTCGGCTGCCGGGTCGGGCTGGTCCCGCTGCGACTGATGATCGGCGTCATCTTCCTTTACCACGGGCTCCAGAAGGTAGGCATCATTGCGGGCGGCGGGTTCGGCGGCACGGTGAAGATGCTGGCCGGCCTCGGGTTCCCCGGGGCGACGTTCTGGGCCTGCCTGCTCATTGCCGCTGAGGTCGGGGGCGGCGTCCTCCTCATCATCGGCCTGTTGCCGCGGATCGGCGCGGCTGCCCTGGCCGTGAACATGATCGTCGCGCTGCTGACGGCCCACAAGGGGGCGCCGTTCGCCGACACCCACGCGCAGCAGATGCTGCTGGCCGGGTGCATCACGATTCTCATCGCTGGCGGCGGGGCGCTGTCGGCGCAGCGCAGCGGCCGCGGGACGCCGGCGCCCGGCCAGTGAGGGGAGGCGGCCCAGTCATCCTGAGAGCAGCGCTGCGAACGCGAGCAGCATCAGCGCCGCGCCGAACCGGGCGGTGCGAACGTCTATGTCCGGCACGCGTTCGCCCTGCCGCACGCGGCGCAGCGTCGGGAGCAGCATGGCCAGCAGCAACGGCGCCGCGAGCAGCATGTATAGGCCCCTGAAGGCCCCGTAGGCGCAGATGCCGAGCGTCTGGCCGGCCAGCATCGCCGCATAGACGATCCGCTGGCCGCGGGGGCCGAGGCGTTGGGCCAGGGTAGCGACGCCGCCTGCCCGGTCTTCCTCATAGTCGCGCAGGTTGTTGCCCGCGAGGACCGAGGCCGTGACCATGCCGATCGGCACCGACAGGAATAGGACATCGGCCGTCACCCGCCCGGCCTGCGCGTAGGCGACCCCGGCCATGATCAGCGGGCCGAACACGACAAGGATGACGACCTCGCCGAGGGCGCGCGACTTGAGTTGGAACGGCGGCCCCG
Organism: uncultured candidatus Brocadiaceae bacterium; assembly: GCA_964521715.1. Classification (GTDB taxonomy): domain Bacteria; phylum Planctomycetota; class Brocadiia; order SM23-32; family SM23-32; genus DAOVRD01. Next base: position 7,489 of record CAZFSS010000023.1, read on the forward strand.
TGTAGGCGTAAAGGGCAAGAGCCCCGGGCACGAGGAACCACAGCAGGTTCGCTCCGCAGCGCCACACGAGCCAGGCCGCCGGCACGGCCGCCAGCGCCAGGCAGACCAGCGCAGCGGCCATCACCTGGCGGGGCGTCAGCTCGCCGGTCACAAGGAGCCGGCCCGGCCGGCCCTCATCGTCTTCTCCCCGCGAGTCAGCGCCGGAGACGTAGTCAAAGTAATCGTTGAACAAGTTGCCCGCCGAATGCAGAGCCAGCACCGCCGCCGTGCAGGCCAGCAGGACGGCCCATCTCCATTCGGTCCAGGGCGCGACGGCCGCCGCGGCCACCCCGACCGGCAGGATCGAAAGGGGGAAGGAGAAGGCCCGCAGCGCCCTCAGCCAGCGCCGCGGGTCCCGGACGAACCCGGCCTCGGGCGATGCCGCGCCGTCACCCATCGGCGGCCCTCGATGAAGGGGCGGACTCACGGCCGGTGCGCGCGCGGGGACCCCGCGGCGGCCTCGGGGCATGCCTGCCGCAGCGCGTCCGCCAGCTCCGGAACGTGGTTCTCCAGGACGGGGCGCAGATCCAGTGCCAGGAAGTCAACGACTGCCTGCCGCGCGCCGGGCCAGTCCGCGAGCAGGTCGGCCGCAGACCCGCAGAGGTCGCGGACGTGACCGGCGACCCGCTCCGGGGCCAGGGCCGCCAGCGTCGGCTTGCCGCGCAGCGCATCGGTGCCCAGCGTCTTGTCGGCCGCCTGGTTCTCGCGCCCGACGTCCAGCAGGTCGTCCGCCAGTTGATAGGCCGTGCCGACGCGGTATCCGGCTTCCCGAGTGGCGTCGCGCAGCGGCGGACGCGGCCCGGCGCACGCCGCGGCGACGAACGCGAACAGCGGCCCGGTCAGTCCCCGTGCGAGGCGCAGGCAGGTGTCCTCCGGCGCGCGCTCGCCCAGCATGCGGAGTTCCTGGTCGGCCTCGGCGGCCGCCACCTCGCGCACGTGCTCCGCGAATGACGCCGTGAGTCCCGCGCGGGTGCCCGATATCAGCTCGAAGGCCGCAGCCAGCAGCATGTCGCCCACCAGGATCGCGGCTTTGGGGCCAAGCTTTGTGTGCAGGGCGGGCCGCCCACGCCGGAGCAGGCCGCCGTCGATCACGTCATCGTGGCACAGGCTGGCCGAGTGGACCAGCTCTACGGCCGCGCAGGCCCGCACTGCGTCCTCTTCGATCGCAAGAGAATCCGGGCAGCACGCCAGGCGGGCGCCGAGGCGGCTCCTGAGCAGTTTGCCGCCGGTCAACTGCAGGAGCGAGTCGCTGTCGAGGAGCCCGGCGAGCAGCTCTGCCACGCGGCTCTCCGCCGTTCTGCGGACGGCACTCAGCAGGTCCTGCAATGACGTGCTCAATGTTCCCTGATCCTCAAGAAGTCTCGCTGGCCCTCCGGTTCCCTTTGACTAGCATACGGGCATGTCCATGCCCGGTCAACGGATCCGATGCCAATGGGACGGTTGCGTTTGCGGCGCTGCCTCTGATGCTGCACGAGGGCCCGCGACAGGCCGAGTTGAAAGTCAGCCTCGGGCTTTGTAGCATCCTGGCTTGTCCTGCAAGCGTCGCAGCGGCCCGTTTCACGGTTGAGGATGGAGTGCCCGATGACAAGTGAGCCACTGAGAGTTGGCGTGATCGGAGCCGGCGGAATCGCCCGGAGCGTCCACCTGCCGTCACTGAGCGAGATACCCGGCGCCGTCGTGGTCGCCCTGTGCGATCTGATCGAGTCGCGTGCGGTCGAGCAGGCGGAACGCCACTCCGTGCCAGCCACCTACACGCTCTACCGCGAGATGCTGGCCCGCGAGGAGTTGGACGCCGCCTTCGTGCTGGTCGAGCCGAGCAATCTGTTCCACGTCGTGGTCGCGTGCCTGGAGGCCGGCCTGCACACGTTCATGGAGAAGCCGCCCGGCATCACGCCGTACCAGGCGCGCTCGCTTCAGCGGGCGGCGGAGGCAGCGGGCCGCATCCTCCAGGTCGGCTTCAACCGCCGCCACATCCCGCTCGTGCGCCGGGTCGTCGAGACGATGCGGAACATCACACAGGTCAACCAGGTGGTGGGGCGGTTCATGAAGTGCGGCACCGCGGCATTCGACAAGGGGGGCGTGGATGCTTTCCGCTCGGACACGATCCACGCGGTCGACCTGGTGCGCTGGATCGCCGACAGCGCGCCCGTCAGCGCCGCCACCGTGCACGGCCAGTGCCAGGACGTGGTCACCAACGCGTGGAACTCCGTCGTGCGGTTCGAGAACGGCGTGACGGGCGTCATCCAGGCCAACTACCAGACGGGGGGCCGCACGCACACGTTCGAAGTCCACGGCCCCGGCGCGAGCGCCTTCATCAACCTGGGCTTCGGCGGCAGCGAGTGCGAAGCCCGGCTTCTCGTCCAGGAAGGCAAGACCGGCTATTCGCTCGCGGCGTCAGGAGTGAGCGGCGCCAACCTGGAAACGATTGACGGGAAAGCCCTTGCGGGCAGCGACAGCTTTCACCGCTACTATGGCTTCTACCAGGAGGACGTGCACTTCCTGGAGTGCGTCCGCGAGGGCCGGACGCCCGAGACGAGCATCGCCGATGCGGTGAAGACGTTCGACATGGTGGCGCTGCTGGAATCCAGCGCAATCTGAACGCGCCGGGGCACACGCGTTCTGCCCCCTGTGTACGCCATTGCGGACAGGCAACACAACTCCGCGCGGTGGGATGCATGGCTGACGTCTACTGCTTCGGGCACGTGAGTACCGGACGCGTCTACCGCATCCGCGGGTCCTACCCCAAGCCGGACGGCTACGCGGAAGTCGAGGAGATCCTCGACAACTACTGCGGCGAGGCCACCGGCACCGCACTGGTGCTGAGTCGCCTGGGCGCGTCCGTGACACTGGAGGGCAACTGGCTGGGCGACAATCCCGAAGGGAGACGCACCCTGGACGTCCTGACGCAGCGCGGCATCGACTGCTCAGGGCTCAGGATCGAGCCCGGCTATCATGGCGTCAATGAGATCGTCATTTCCGACGGCGAGACGCGGACGGTCTTCGGCCGCTACGTTGACTTGCTGTTCACCACGAAGCAGTGGACGGATCCGTCGCCGGAGCGCATCGCTTCCGCCAAGCTGGCCTGCGTGGACCCCACGTTCGGGGAGGCCACGCTTCTTGCCGCGCGGCACGCGGCGCAGGCCGGCATCCCGCTGGTGAGCAGCGATGCGCCGCCTGATTCGGAGCTCGCCAGGACCGCAGCGGCCATGATCGTTTCGCCCGAGCTTCTGCGGCGCGAGTTCGCCGACGCCGATTGGGAAGACCTGTTCGAACGGTATCTGGGGGTCTGCCCCGGCCTGGTAGTCTTCACGTTCGGTCCGGAGCCGCTGTGGTTCGGCAGGGATCGCAGGCGGACCATGCGTCCCTTCTCGGTGGAGGCCGTGGACACTGCCGGGGCCGGCGACGCTTTCCGGGCCGGCATCATCTACGGCATGTTGCAGGGATGGCCGGACGACCGGACCGTGCGCTTCGCGTGTGCCGTGGCGGGACTTGTGTGCACGACGGCGCCCGGCGTGATGAACTCGCCCGGTCTGTCCGAGGTGGAAGCCTTCCTGCAGCGCCAGGACGGCTAGGGCCGTGTGCGGACGCGCTGAGTGCTGAGACCCGCAGCGGGCCAGTCGCCCTCTTGGCCGGGAGCGTCGTCCTGCCGGCGAAGTCCCTCTGCGAGTCGTTGACGCTGCGTTCGTTTTGGGCTACGCTGCACCGCCTCGGTCGGGACCATAAGGTACCGCGGGAGGAGAGGCGGAGAGGGGACATGGGACAGATCCGAGTGAGCGTGAATGGACGGTACTTCGTGGATGAGGACGGGCACCCGTTCTTCTGGCTGGGTGATACCCAGTGGGAGCTCTTCTGCGCTCTGCCGCCTGACGACGCAAGGCAGATCCTCGAACGCAGAAAGCGCCAGGGGTTCAACGTCTTCCAGGTCATGATCACCGGCGTGGGCGACGGGAGCAAGCCGAACGCGGCCGGCCAGCAGCCGTGGCACGACGGCGATCCAGCGTCGCCGAACGAAGCCTACTTCGAGAACATGGACCGCGTCGTGGACGCCGCCGGCGAGCTGGACGTGATCCTCGTGCCCGGCGTTTTCCATCAGCTTCAGAGGGATAAGATCACGACCGCCAACGCCCGCGCATACGCCCGCTGGATCGCCGAGCGCTACGCTGACGTTCCGCACCTCATCTGGGTCATGTACCCCGAAGCGAAGCAGCAGTTCGTGCCCGTGCTGCGCGAGCTGGCGGCCGGCCTGCGGGAAGGGGATGGCGGAGCGCACATGATCACCGTCCACCCCGATCCCTCTCCCACGTCGTCGAGCTTCATCCACGAGGAGGAATGGCTGGACTTCAACTGCATCCAGACGTGCGTTGATTACGAGTTGGTCCGCAAGATGGTCACCGACGACTACTCGCGCACCCCTCCCAAGCCCGTCATCATGGCCGAAGGCGGCTACGAGGGCCTCGAGTTCGGCAAGATGCAGACGGCCCTGGAGATCCGCAAGCAGGCATACTGGTCCTACCTGGCCGGCGGCTACCACACCTACGGGCACAACGATAGCTGGACCAAGGTCGACACGTGGCGCACGTGGCTGGACTCCCCCGGCGCCCGGAGCCTCAGCGTCTGCAAGGATGTGCTGACCGGCCTCGACAAGTGGTGGGACCTGATCCCGGACCAGTCCTTCTTCGTAGAAGGGGAGGGCGAGGGGCTGACCCTCAACGTCGCGGCCCGGTCGGCGAGCGGTGCCTGGGCCCTGTTCTACCTGAGCAGCGCCACGAGCATGTCCATCAAGATGCGGGGCATAGTGAAGGGCGCGACGGCCAAGGCTTCGTGGATCGACCCGACCACAGGCACCGGGGACGAGATCGGCGGCCTCCCTGCCCGGGGAGTCAGGTCATTCTCGACCCCCGAGGGCTGGCATGACGCGCTGCTGCTGATCGAGAGGCAAGGCGCACGGGTGTAGACGGGCGGTGCGCTCCCCTGCTGGTGTAAGCGGGGGAGAGGCGGCGTCGCGTTATTTTCCGCTTGTGTTGACGCGTCAGTCCGTGTATAATCCGTGTTGAAAGATGCGCTTCTCTGCGTCCTCTGGGCGACAGGTTTTTGTGCCTGTGGAGCGGTCTGAGGCCGAGTCGAGACTATGTGAGCCGTTTTGGGGGCCGCTGTAGGGGGTCTTCCCATTCGGTTTGGCAACTGCAAGCACAATCCCGTTCCGTGGGTTCCCTCACCCTGGCATCCGGTGCGCGTCTTGCGGTGCTCTCACGTGGTCCCGAACGGTGCCTCCGCCAGCTCGCCGACCAGCAAGCGTCAATGGTGGCGCGCCTTTCGAAAGGCTGAGTGTCAGGACGTACACGTGTGCGTCGGCTCGCCGTGCAAGTACAGTTTTGTGAGGTCCGTGCAATGGCGCAAGGTACAGTGAAGTGGTTCAGTGACCAGAAGGGCTACGGTTTCATCACGCCCGACGACGGCACCAAGGACGTTTTTGTGCATCACAGCTCCATTGAGGGCACGGGGTTCAAGACCCTTGCCGAGAACGATGTCGTCCAGTACGAGATCGAACAGAGCCCGAAGGGCCCACGGGCCGTCAACGTGGTGAAAGCCCGAGGCTGAACTGGACTAACGTGAAACGGGGCGCCGCCGCGCGGAGGGACGCGGGGGCGCCCTTTTTCCTGTACGGTCGTCGCGTGCGCCCGGTTTACTCGTGGCGGTGCACGTCCCAGTTCAGGTAGGTGATGACCGCTTCGTGGATGACGGCGGCGCAGTGCGAGCGGACCATGGCCACGTGGTGCTCGAAGCCGTTCTTGCACAGGTGCTTCAGCAGCGCCTGAAGGCGGGGGACGCGGCAGACGGCGATCCCTCCGGCCATGCCGAAGGGGTCGTCGGTAAATTCGCCTTCGCCCACGTAGGCCCGTATGGTGCCGTGCCGGTCGTCCGTGGAGATCCTGAAGAACGTCATGGGCCCGGCGGCCACTTTGCCCTTGACGGCGCCGAAGCAGATGTCCTCGCCCAGGCTCGCGCCCAGCACGTCCAGATTGCCTATCTCGATCTCGCTTCGGAAGAAGCGCTTCGGGTAGCTGGAGCAGTGCGTGTTGACGCACATGTCCCTGTCTTCGCCGTAGTTGTTGTTCCAGTCCAGCAGCGCCGCCGGCTCTCCCGTGGCCAGCACGAGCGCCAGCATGGAGACGGCTCCTCCCACGTCCACCTCGCAGCAGCAGGGGATCAGCCTGTTGCTCAGCAAGCTCATGGCCAGGCAGGCGCCGCATCCGTAGTTCCGCTGGATGGAGGTCCAGCACTGCACGCCGGCCGCCTGGACGTTGTTCACGGCGACCCAGCCGTCTAGCGCGACGGAGAGCCTGGCCGCGCGCACAACTTTGGCGTCCTCGATGCAGTTCGGGATTGCGCCGTAGTCCCGGATCTGCTGCACCTTGGCCTTCACGGCCCTCGCTCCGTCGTCCATGGCCTGGGCGGCGGAGATGATCTCCGACAGGTCGACGGTGACTACGGTGATGCCCGAGGCCTGGAGCAGCTTCTCGCTGGCTCGCATTGTCTGGAAGGCGGTCGGTCGCGCGCCGATCGCTCCAATCCGCGCGTTCTTCAGGCCGTTGACGACGCGGCATACGGACGCGAAGAAGCGGAGGTCTTCAGCGAACGCGTCGCTGTCGATGGCGCACGTGTGATAGGTCGTGTCCGTGAACGGGATGCCGTACTGGTAGAGGTTGTTGCAGACGGACAGCTTGCCGCAGAAGGAGTCGCGCCGGTGCTTCACGTCCACCTTGTCGATCTCGTCGTCGCACGCCTGCACGAGGACCGGCACGTCAAGCCGGGCCATCTGCAGGGCGTTCACCACGCCGAGTTCGTCCCCGAAGTTGGGCAAGCTGACGATGACGCCGTCGATGCGGCCCTGGTGCTCACGGAAGAGCCGGGCGCATCTGGCGGCGTCCTCCACGGTCTCAATGCTGCCCGTGGGCGTGGCGTTCATGGGCAGGATGACGGCCCTGTAGCCCAGTTCCTTCAGCTTGCCGAGAAGCTGCCTGCGGCCCTGCGTGGCGAGGGCCGGGTTGAAGAAGCCCCGTGTGCCGACGATCACGCCGAATGCCACCTTGCCGCTCATCATGGCGTCTGCTCCTTTCCGCTCAGGCAACCTGCGGCGCCCTTACCGCGTAACGGCCGGCAGATGCCCGGCCAGGAAGTCCAGGCTTTCGCGCACCCAGCGGTCGGGGTCGTCCACCTCGCCGCCCGGCTCACCCATCTCGATGCCGGCCACGCAGGGCTCGCCGAGGCGCGCGCAGTTCTCCTCGATGCCCAGCTCGACCGCCTTGTCCACGTACGCGCGGAAGTCCACACAGCCGGTGCCGAGGATGCTGTTGGTGTGCCTAAACCCCTCGGTCTCGCTCAGGTGCACGTGGATGATCTTGTCCTTGATCTTCTCGATCCGGTGGGGCGCCTCGCGGTTGATGACGAAGTGGCCGATGTCCAGGTTCGGGAAGACGTTAGGCAGGCCGATGTCTTCGACCATCCGGGCCGCCCGGTCGGTCGAATTGAGGATGAAGTAGACGTGCGGCTCGATCTCCAGGTCGACGAGGACGCCCTTGTCCAGGCCCCATTCCGCATACTGGTGCAGCAGGGAGATGGAGTTCAGCCATGCCTGCTCGGGCAGCATGGTCGCCTCGTGGACTCCGCAGCCCCAGCAGACGAGGACCTGGCGGCCGCCGAGTTCGAGCTGGAACTCGCCGCAGGCCTTCATGTAGTCCAGTGTCTCCTGGCGCAGCTTCGCGTCGGACGTGGCGCAGTGCTGGGTATATATCAGCAGAAGCTGGGACGAGGCCAGGCCGTTGTCCCGGAACGTCTTGACGATCTGGCGGCGCTTCCTCTTGCCGACCGCCGTGGGATCGCCGGAGCCGCACGCGGCGTACTCGATATAGGTGAAGCCGAGACCCACCGCGCTTTGGAGCGCGCGCATGACGTCCACCTTGCCGACTTCGTAGACGTAAGTATTCAGCGCCAGCTTCATGGCCACCCTCCCTCATGCCATCGTCAGTCAGCCACGGCCGTGATCAAGAACGCCCGATCCTCTCCGTCGGGCACGTCGGGGGAGACCCAGCCCGGCCCGGCGTCCCGGCCGCGCGTGAGTTCCTCCGCGCGGGCGAGCACTTCCCATCCCCCCGTGTGCGGGTCGAACGCACGCACGTCATAGCGGCCCTGTGGCAGGGGGATCGTCGTCCTGCCGCCGCTGGGCAGGTATATCGCGTACTGCCGGCCTGGCTCGGCCAGGCACCAGGCGCCGCCGGAGACGAGTTCGTCGCCTGGGTCGGTCTTCCACCACTCGAAGCTCTCGAAGAAGCCGCGCATGTGGCCGTAGCCGATGAGCATCGTCATTGTCTCGTCCCCGCGGCCGTTGATCCAGCCTCCGCCGGTGTCCGCGCCCTTGCCTGTGCCGCGGTCGGCCGTCTCGCCGGTGGTCTGGTAGCATCCGGCCATGCACATGCCCCACGCAAGGCGGCGGCGGTTGTCGGCTGAGCGGACGGGCGCCTTGCGGCTCTCGCCCCAGCCCCGGGGGTAGTGGTCCTCGTAACCGTACTCCTCGTTGACCTGCGGCATCGGGCGGCCCGTCGCGGCCTGGAGGCGTCTGTTCTCCAGCATGAAGCCGTGGCCGCCGTGCTCGTCCCAGCACTGGTACATGGCGAAGTCCGACCACGCGGAGGTCCGGAAGTGATAGGCGCCGTGTCCGTGCACCGAGGCGGGATGCCCATAGGGATCGCACTGTTTGAGCAGCGTGCCCATCTTCTCCACCCAGGCCTCGTCGCGGAAGAGCTGGTACTCGTTCGTGATGTCCCAGGCGACGTTCGAGAAGGGGGCCAGGCGTGCGGCCGCGTAGCGGTAGTAGCGCCGTTCGTCCTCGCCGCCCGCGCGCTCCCTGCCGAAGGGGTCCGTGCCTTTGCGCGCGCCGTCCACGTAGAACACGACCGACACGATGACGTCGCGCTCGCGCGCGCACATGAGCAGGTGCTCGTACCGGCGCCAGGGCCCGGGATCGAAGCGCGTGACGTCAATGCCGGGGTCCTCGACGTTCGCAGGCCGGCGCGCCACCCAGGGGCAGAGGATGAAGGTGAACTGCTTCGTGGGCGCCACGTTCGGCTCGAACCACGCGTTCCCGTCCTTGACGCGTCCCACGAGTGCGGCCCGGATGCGGTTGACCTTGAGGCGGGCCAGCCTGTCCACGATGCTCTCGATGGTCGCGTCCTCCTGCCAGGCGGCCAGCCAGTAGGCGGTCGTGCCGTTCCAGAAGTAGTGCTCGCCCGTTCCCTCCCAGAGGAAGTGCCAGGGGTGGCCCGGATCGACGCGGAGCAGGCCCTTGCGACCGGCGTCCACGGCCTCGAACGAGCCCTCGAACGTCTGCTCGGCCCCGGCGCGCCGGTAGGTCGCCTTCCACGTATGCCGGCCGGGCGTGCGCGGCATGAAGCGTATGCGGAACACGCTCCCGTCCGCCGAATCGCAGAAGCCGTCTACCGCGACGGGAGCCCCACCCTCCACGTTCCGGAACACACCTTCCACTTCAGCGTCCGTGAAGGGATTCCCAGCGTCCGGTACGTCAAACGTCAGTGTCACCTCCGCATAGTCGTAGACCTCGACTGTGCGGGTGGACTGCTCTGCGCGTCCGCGGGCGCTACGGCCCGAGTTGCCACCGGCCATCCTCATGTCTCCCCCAGCTTGAACCACGCCTGCGACGGCCCAAATGGTCATAGCCAGGAACGCCGCCTCCCTCATGACCCGGCCATCCCTGAAGGACTCGAAGGGGCGCAGCGCCCGCTCCCGGGGCCGCAGGGGCATCATCATAGCATGGGAGGGCGACCGCTGGCTACCGCCGCGTTGTCCCGGGCCGGCACGGCATTGCAGGCACTGCCGCGCCGGAAGACGCGCGTGTTGCTTTCCGCCGCGGCTCTCTGCTATACAGGGCGGTCCCATGCCTTCGCATCGGCAACCTGCTCAGAGGAGGCCCAGATGCTCGCATTCCGCAGGCGGCGCATACGTGTTGCCGTCCTTGTCGCCCTTGTCCTGGCGGGTCCGTCATGCGCCTTCGCTCAGGGCGTCGACGCGCCACGTGTCGCGCTGAAGGGCGCGAACTGGACGGTCTATGTCGACCCCCAATCGCTGCGGGCAGCGGCGAGCGTGGGGGGGCAGGGGGACGTGGAGCTGTCCGCAGGACAGACCGGACTGGGCCCCGTCGCCGCCCTGAGGCAGAGCGACCGGGAGGCGACCTTTGAGCTTCGCGACATGGCAGTGCGTGCTCTGTTCCGGCTGGAAGGCGGCGATCTGCTCGTGCATTTCGTGTCCGAACGGCCCGGACGGATGACCTGGCCCATCCTCCAGGGCGAGCCAGCTTCCCAGGCCTACATCCTGCCCCTGTTCGAAGGCAGCTACGTGCCCGCCGACAGCGCGGAATGGCGCGGGCTGCTGGACCAAATGCTGCCGGCCAGCACCATCGAAGGGCTCTCCATGCCGTTCTGGGGCGTGGACTGCCGGGGATATACGCTGACGTACGTGCTCACCAATCCGTTCGACAACGAGCTCGCCCTCGCCGGCGAGGGTCCCGGGATAGGCCTCAAGCTCACTCACGAGTTCAAGCCGAACTGGGAGACCAAGGAGTATGGCTTCGTCATCCGGCTCGGCGGTCCGTCGCCGGTGGAGCCCGCACGCCAGTACCGCAGATGGCTGATGGAGAGCGGTGAGTTCGTCACGCTTCAGGAGAAGATGAAGCGAGTCCCGGACGTCGAGAAGCTGCTCGGCGCCGCGCACGTCTACCTCTGGGGGAGCGACCTCATCAGCCGGCACGACGTGCTTGACTGGCAGGGGCTGGCAGAGGACGTCCTGGCGCAGGCGGAAGGCGGGCAGCCATCGCCCGGCAGGCGCGTGTGGGAACTGATGGACGCCGAAGTGCGCCAGGCTCTCAGCGAAGCCGCATCCGTGAAACGGCCCTATCTATACGCACAGCGGCAACTTGCGGCTGGCCTGAGCGGCCTTCTCGAACGTCGCGACTTCTACGCGCAGGATGCCTGGCAGGGGGTCAACCTGCCCGCCGAAGCAACAAAGCTGCTCGAGGAAGGCACTGTCGAACTCGGTCAGGCCCGGCTTCGGCGGCTGAACTGCCTGCTGCTGGAGGCGGCCTTCCCGGGTCGGTTTGCGCCGAGCGAGCGGTGGGGCGACGGCGTGTCCGTGAAGATGATGGAGCGCCTCGCGGACGCGGGCTTCGATCGCCTCTGGCTTGGGCTGGGCGGCTGGGACGGCGCCCTCAGCCATCCCCAGGCCGTCAGGAAGGCCAAAGAGCTGGGCTACTTGATCGGCACTTACGACGCATACCACAGCATCCACCACCCCGACGAGGCCGATACGTGGCCGACGGCGCAGTTCGACCTCAGGCTCTACGAAACCGGTCCGGTGGTGCGCGCCGACGGCACGAAGGTGCCCGGCTTCCAGAAGAAGGGCTACGCGCTCAGCCCGATCGCGGCAAGGCCCTATGTCGAAGAGCGCGTAAGCCGCCTGATGAAAGCCTTCCCCGAGCCGCTCAACTCGTGGTTCATAGACTGCGACGCCTACGGGGAGCTGTTCGACGACTACTCCGAGGCGCATCCGGCGACGCAGCAAGATGACATGCAGGCCCGGCTCGATCGCATGGCGTGGATCCGCGACACGTACAGCCTCGTGATCGGCTCGGAGAAAGGCGCGGCCTACTCCGTCCCCGTCATCCACTTCGCCCACGGCATGATGACGCCGGTCTTCGGTTGGGGAGACGCCGACCTGCGCAGCAACAAGGAATCCGAGTTCTACCTGGGCGCCTGGTGGCCGCCCGACGCGCCGGCCGTGTTCGTGGAGCAAGTGCCGCTGAAGCCGCGGTACCGGACGTTGTGCTTCGACCCCCGCTTCCGGCTGCCTCTGTACGAGATCGTATTCCACGACGCAGTGGTGACGACGCATCATTGGAGTTCTGCGAGTCTGAAGTTCGCGGATCAGGTCGACACGGTGGAGCTTCTGGAGCTTCTCTACAACGTGCCCCCGCTGTACCACATGAACCTGGACGAGTTCGAGAAGCACGGGGACAGGATCAGGGCCCACTACGGTTTCTTCTCGCCGCTGCACCGGGAGCTCGCCCTGCTGCCGATGATGGACTTCCAGTGGCTCACGCCGGACCGATTGGTCCAACGGGCGGTCTTCGGCGACAGAGTCGAGCTGATTGCCAACTTCGGCGAAGGCCCCTTCGCATACGGGGGCGGCTCCGTCCCGCGGCGCAGCGTAGTGGCAAAGCGCCTCGGCACGGACGAGATGCGTGTCTACACTCCCGCGCCTTCGAGCTAGGCGCTGCTGCCGGAGCTCCCTTCGGCTCCGGGCCCGTCTCCGAGCGCCCGGCGCCGCCGCCAGGCCGACAGCCGGGTGGTTGAAACCCCAGAATACAGGCTGTAGAATCGCCGTGTCCCAAGGCGGCGGGCGAAGGGCTCGACCTCCCGATCGACGTTCTTGCCTGCGATCCGGCGGTGCGCGGACGTTCGAAAGGGGTTGCTTGGAGCCCCTAACAGAACCCCACGCGTCGGCCCGAGGCCGAGCGAAGCGCCGCCATGCAAGGAGGGCGAAGGAGGCGATGCAGAGGCATAGCATCGCCGATGGAGCCCGACGCCGCAGGGCAGCGGTGCAGCCGGCCGAAGCCAGCAGGGGGTTCTGTTAGGAGCTCTGAGGGAGGAGTCCAGATGAAGACGGTCTTCGGCGTCATCGTTGGCAACAGGGGCTTCTTCCCGGACGTGCTGGCCGAGGAGGGCCGCAAGGACATACTCAGAGTGCTCGGCGAGATGGGCTGCCAGGCGGTGTGCCTGACTCCGGCGGACACTGCGTTCGGAACGGTCGAGACGAGGGAAGACGCGAAGAAGTGCGCCGCGCTCTTCAAACGGAACGCCCACAGGATCGACGGCGTGGTGGTAACCCTCCCCAACTTCGGCGACGAAAGGGGAGTGGCCGAGGCGTTGCGGATCGCCGACCTGCAGGTGCCCGTGCTTGTCCAGGCGACGCCTGACGATCCCGCCACGTGCCAGATCGGGCAGAGGCGCGACTCCTTCTGCGGCAAGATATCGGTCTGCAACAACCTGCGGCAGTACGAGATCCCCTTCACCCTGACCGAGACGCACACGGTTGCCGTGGACAGCGGCGCGTTCCGCAGGGACCTGGAGGGCTTCGCAGCGGTCTGCCGCGTGGTGAACGGGTTCCGCAACGTGCGCGTCGGCGCCTTTGGCGCGCGTCCAGCGGCGTTCAACACGGTTCGGTACAGCGAGAAGATCCTGGAGTCCCACGGCATCTCCGTGGAGACCATGGACCTGTCGGAGATCTTCGCCGCCGCCGGCAGGCTGCCCGATAGCGACGCACGCGTCGCCGACCAGGTCCTGGCCATCCGGGAGTACTGCGCCTGCGAAGGGGTCGAGGACGAGCACATTCTCCGGATGGCGAAGCTCGCCGTCGTGCTCACGGACATCATCGAGCAGAACGATCTGAAGGCCTGCGCCGTGCAGTGCTGGACGTCCATGCAGCAGAACTACGGCATCGTGCCCTGCACCGTCATGAGCATGCTGAGCAACTCGCTGATTCCCTCTGCGTGCGAGGTGGACGTCGGCGGCGCGCTGGCGATGTACGCCATGCAGCTCGCCTCGCAGACCCCCAGCGCGCTGCTCGACTGGAACAACAACTACGCGGACGAGCCGGACAAGTGCGTGCTGTTCCACTGCAGCAACGCGCCGAAGCACTTCCTCGAAAGCCCCCGGATGACCATCCAGGACATCATCGCCGTCGACGTCGGCGCGGAGAATACGTACGGCGCCTGCGTCGGCCGCATACGGAGCGGGCCGATGACGTTCGCCCGTCTGATGACGGATGACGTCAACGGCGAGATATGCGCCTACATCGGCGAGGGCGAGTTCACGGACGACCCCGTGGACACCTTCGGCGGCTACGGTGTGGCCCGCATCGATGGCCTGCAACGGCTCCTCAAGGTCGTGTGCCGGGGCGGCTTCGAGCACCATGTCGCCGTGAGCCTGTCGAACTGCGCCGACGTGCTCTATGAAGCGTTCGCCAACTACCTGGGCTTCACTACCTATCACCACGCATGATCGATTCGCGGCTGGCCGCGGGCCGCGCCTGGAAATCGCGATGAAACGCATCCTGCTCGAATCGCCGCGCGAGTTCGCCGTCCGGGAGGCGCCGACGCCCGCGCCCGCTCCCGGCGAGGTGCTCGTCGCGATCAGGAAGGTCGGCATCTGCGGCTCGGACATGGAGCTGTACCGCCAGTTCCGCATCGGCGAGATCAGGGCGGAGCGGCCGCACGTCATTGGTCACGAGTGCATGGGCGTGGTCGAAGCCGCAGGGGAGGGCGTTGACCAGGGTCTCGTGGGGGCGCGGGTCGCCGTCGAGCCCGCGATCTCCTGCGGGACCTGCGAGTGCTGCACGTCCGGCCGCCCGAACATCTGTCCGGACGTGCGGTTCCTGGGCCTGCCGCCGACGCACGGGGCCTTCCAGCAGTACATCGTCCATCCCGCGCACCTGGTGGAGCCCATCCCGGACGGCGTCAGCGATGAGGCCGCCGTCGTGCTCGAACCGATGGCCATCGCCCTGCACGCCGTCAACCTCGTCAAGGTCAGGCCGGGGCAGGACGTCGTGATCCTGGGCACCGGCGTGCTCGGAACGTGCGTTCTGGCCCTTCTCTCGCTCTACAGGGGCGTGCGGACCGTCTGCGTGGACCTGATGCCGGACAGGCTGGAGCGGGCGGCCGCCATGGGCGCGGACGCCGTCGTCCGGCCCGATCCGGACGATGACGAGGCGGCGGCGCGCCAGGTCCTTGACGCCGTCGGGGGAGAAGGCGCCGACGTCGTGTTCGAATGCGCCGGCGCCCACCAGACGATGTGGAACATGTGCGAGGTGGCCGAGCCGGGCGCCCACATCGCCATCGTCGGCATCACGGAGGACGACAGGATCACGTTCTCTTCCGGCACCTCGCGCAGGAAGGGGCTGACGCTGCGGTTGGTGCGCCGCAGCCTTCGGACGCTGCCGGCGTGCATCGACCTTGCCGCGCGCGGGCTGATCGAGCCCCAGGCGCTGGTGACCCACACCTTCGCGGCGGCCGACATCAGCGATGCCTTCCGGACCGTGGACGGCCACGCCGACGGAGTGCTGAAAGCCCTGGTGGACATGGACAGGTGGTGAACGCCACGCAGGTTGGAGCGGAGAGACGCCGATGAGCGGCAGCTACACGATGGGCCTGGACTTCGGCACGAACTCGGTCAGGGCCCTGATTGTCGACGTGGCGACCGGCAGGGAGATCGCGACGGCCGTCTGGGACTACCGCCGCGGAGAGGCGGGCGTCGTCCTGGATCCGAACGATCCCCACCTGGCCCGGCAGGACCCGGCGGACTACGTGGAGGGCGTGCAGGCTTGCATTCGCGACACGCTGCGCCTGGCCGCTCCGCAGAAGGGCTTCTCGCCGGAGCAGGTGATCGGCATTGGGGTGGACACGACGGGCAGCACGCCGCTGCCGGTGGATGAGGCGGGCGAGCCGCTTGCTTTCAAGGAGGAATTCGCGCGGAATCCGAACGCGCTGGCGTGGCTGTGGAAGGACCATACGGGCCACGCCGAGGCGGAGGAGGTCACGGAAGCCGCGTCCCGGCTCCGGCCCCATTACCTGGCCAAGTGCGGCGGCAAGTACTCCTCCGAGTGGTTCTGGTCGAAGGCGCTGCATTGCCTGCGAGTCGCCCCTGACGTCTTCGACGCGGCGTACACGTGGGTCGAGATGGCGGACTGGATTCCGGCGCTCCTCACCGGTACCCAGAGCCCGCACGTGCTGAAGCGCGGCATCTGCGCGGCCGGTCACAAGGCCATGTTCAATCCCTCCTGGGACGGCTATCCGGACGAGGAGTTCGTCGCGTCGCTGGACGGACGACTGGCGCGGCTGCGACGCACCCTCCCGAACAGAGCGTACAACGTCGCCGACTCGGCCGGAGGGCTGACGCGGCAATGGGCTGCGAAGCTCGGCCTGCCTTCCGGCACACCGGTTGCCATGGGCGCCTTCGACGCTCACCTGGGCGGCGTCGGCTCGGGCATCCGGCCCGGGATGCTGGTCAAGATCGTCGGGACGTCGACCTGCGACATGATGGTCAGCCCCCTCGACTCCGAGCTGGCGGACATACCGGGCCTGTGCGGGATCGTCCCCGAGTCGATACTGCCCGGCTACTTCGGCCTGGAGGCGGGCCAGTCAGCCGTGGGCGACATCTACAACTGGTTCGTCAACTCCATGGCGCCCGGCGGGAAGGCCACGGGCTCCCATGAGGCGCTGACCGAGGGAGCCCGGCAGCTCAAGCCCGGCCAGAGCGGGCTACTCGGCCTGGACTGGCACAACGGCAACCGCACCGTGCTGGTCGACCAGCGGCTCACGGGCCTCCTTCTCGGGATGACGCTGCACACCACCCCCGCCGAGGTCTACCGCTCGCTGATCGAAAGCACCGCGTTCGGGGCCCGCGTCATCATGGAGCGCTTCGAGGAATATGGCCTGAAGGTGGGGCGCGTCCTGAACTGCGGCGGCATCTCCGTGAAGAACCCGCTGGTCATGCAGATCCACGCCGACGTGATGGGCAGGACCATGGAGGTCTCTCGCAGCGAGCAGACCTGCGCCCTGGGCGCGGCGATGGCGGGAGCCGTCGTCGCCGGCAAGAAGGCCGGCGGGCACGGCAGCTTCGATGAAGCCATCGAGGCCATGACGGGCGTGCGCGAGCAGCGTTACGCGCCCGATCCTGAAGCACACCGCGTCTATGAGCGGCTGTACCCGCTCTACAGGCGCCTGCACGACGTGTTCGGCACAAGGGGCTGCCGGGACAACCTGTACGACCTGATGAAAGAAGTCCAGACGATGCGCGACGAGGTCAGAGCGTGATGCGGTTCGAGGAGCTGCGCCGCAAGGTCTACGATGCCAACATGGCCCTCGTCGACGCCGGACTCGTCCTGTTGACGTGGGGCAACGCGAGCGGCGTGGACCGCGAAGCGGCGGTCATGGCCATCAAGCCCAGCGGCGTGGACTACGAGGGCCTTAAGCCGGAGGACATCCCGCTGCTCTCGCTTGAGACGGGGCAGGTGCTCGACGGCGGGCTGCGCCCCTCTTCGGACAGCCCGACCCATCTGGCGCTCTACCGCGGCTTCGAGTCGATCGGCGGCATCGTCCACACGCACTCGACGTATGCCACGAGCTGGGCGCAGGCGTGCCGTGAGATTCCGTGCCTCGGCACGACTCACGCCGATCACTTCTTCGGGCCCGTCCCCGTGACACGCCAGCTCAGCCGGGAGGAGATCGAGGGCGGCTACGAGCTGAACGCCGGCAAGGTCATCCTCGAGCGCTTCGGGCAAGGCAACCTGAATCCGGACGAGGTGCCGGCGGTCCTTCTGCCCGGCCACGGTCCCTTCGTGTGGGGTACCGACGTGGACGGGGCCGTCCGCAATGCCATCGTGCTCGAAGAGGTCGCAAGGACCTCGCTTCAGGCCATCCTTCTCAACGAGGGCGTGGGCCCGATACCGCAGGCGCTGCTGGACAAGCACTTTCTCCGCAAGCATGGGCCGGGGGCGTACTACGGCCAGCGCGGCGAGTGACCCGGCACATGATCCCGGGCCGGCTGCAAGCGCGGCGCGCGCAATTCCTTCGTCTCACCGAGGACGGTACCGCAGGCCCTTCGACCACGCGTCCAGCAGGAACTTCGCCTCGGCCCCCCAGTAGGTGTCCGGCGAGGCGGCAGCGGACAGGCGCAGGTGCTCCTCGGCCTCGGCGATCTGCCCCCTGTCCTGGTAGAACCCCGCGAGCAGCAGATGGTGGTGGGCCAGCGCGCGTTTCCACAGGAACTCGGCGTTCCGGTCGTCCGGGTTCAGCTCCAGAGCCCTCAGGTAGTGCCCCGCGATCTCCTGGAAACGGGCCTGATACGCGTCGATGGGGATGGACCTCTTGTCCGCGACCAGGCACTGGGCCATAAGGAGCTCGGCCGTCGCTTCGAACCACTTTTCGAGCTGCGCCTTCACCTCCTCGCGCCGGTCCTCGGGCACGTCCGTCAAGTGGGGCCAGACGCGCTCGCGATGGGCGGCCAGTAGAGCGAGGTTCCGCATCGTGTCGGACTGCATGGCGCGGAACTTATGGTATTCGATGTACGGGTGTTTGTCCGTCTGCAGGGGGCCGTCCCCGACGGCGCGGTCTATGCCTTCGCCGCTCACCAGGAAGGAGTCCAGCAGGTCCCAGACCTCGTAGACGTTGGATCTTGCCAAGTGCTGGAGGACCCGCGGCTCGTGCATCCGCCGTTCGAACTGCGTGAAGTCGATCACCTGCGGCTTCAGGCTCCCGGTCAGCATGCAGAAGTCCGAGCTGTGCTTGTGCCAGATCGACGTGTAGGGGAAGCCGGCCCGGAAGGACCGCAGGATCGTCTTGAAGTCCTCGTGCGGGATCTGGTGGATGGGCAGCCACTGGCTGAAGATGCCGTCCGGAGTGAGCAGGCGTTGGCAGTCGCGGTAGAACTCGACCGAGTAGAACCCCGCGGCGCCGCTGGTCAGCACGGGATGGAACCCGCCCACGTGGATGACGTCGTACTTCTCCGTGGCGCCGAGCACGAAGTTCCGCCCGTCGTCGATCCTTACCTTCACGTCGGGGTCGGCCAGAATGCTGCGGCCGAACTCCTCGCGATAGTCCTCGAAGCACCTCTCGAAACAGGGGTTGACGCGGACCACGGCGCGGCTCAGCTCCACGACGTCGACCTGCACGTCGTGCACCAGGGATGCATAGACGCTCTGGCCTATCCCCAACCCTATGATGAGGACGCGCTTGGGGTCCGGATGCAGCAGCAGCGGGACGTGGAGGACCAGTTCATGGCTGGCCCGATCCCCGCGGAAGTCGCCAGCGACGACGTGATCGTTGACGTAGAGGAACCGGCCGAAGCCCTTCTGCTCCACCACGGACGCCGAGGCCCCTTCGTCCTCCTCGTACCGCACAAGCTCCAGGATCGGCTTGCCCACGAGCACGTGGCTGTACGTGATGAACGGGACCGGCTTCACGAGAAGGAGCAGTGCGACGAGCGCGAAGCCCAGGGCCGCTGCCGCGAAACGGCGATGCGCGGTCCGCTGCCCTTCCGGATCCGGATCGGCGCGGAAGACCCAGGCGGCCAGCGCCAGGTTCAGCAGGGCCGTGGCGATGATGGTCCGCTGGACTCCGAGCACCGGGATCAACACGAACCCGCCGAGGAACGCGCCGAGGATCGAGCCAACCGTGTCCAGGCAACCCAGCACGCCCATCTTCCGCCCCAGGCCCTGCAGCTCACCCACGTAGATGCGCGACACGACGGGCAGCGTAGCGCCCATGAAGCTCGTTGGCACCAGGATGATGAGGAACGTCACGGCGAAGTTGGCGGCCGAATACGCAATGCCCAACGGCAGGCCGCTGGCCTGGAGCCCCACCAGACTGTTGTGTATGCCGAGCAGGAACGGCAGCACGGGAACCGTGGCAACGGCCGCGAGCCCGATCATCACCTCGATGATGCCCAGCGCCCGGTACGGGTCGCGCAGGCGGTCCACCCACCGCCGGCTCACGAAGGCCCCCAGGGACAAGCCCATCAGGAACGTGGCCACGATCGCAGTCACGCCGTAGATGTCCATGTGGACCCAGAAGATCAGCATCCGCAGCCATGCCATCTGATAGACGAGGGACGTTACGCCTTCCAGCCCGAACACCCACAGGGCCACCTTGACGGGCCCGCTCAGGCGCAGGCCTGGGGCCGCCTCGACCCGTTGGCCTCCCGGTTCGGGCGCGGTGATGGGGGGCTGCGGCCCGGCCGACCGGCTGAGGTAGAGCGACATGCCCATCACGGCCGCGTTGAGCACCGCCGCAAGTCGCAGTGCCCCCGTCGGGCCAGACAGCTCCAGCAGGAAGTAACCTGCCGCCACGCACCCCACGAACGCCCCGATGTTGTTCGCCGCGTAGAGGCCGGCCACGTCCCGCCCGATCCGCCTGCTGCTGAGGGCGCAGGCGCGCATGATGACGGGCAGCGTCCCGCCCATCAGGGAAGTCGGCACGATGAGGACGCAGAAGGACATCGCAAACCTGACGAGGCTGAGCAGGTAGTGGTGCTCCCCGAGCGGACCGTAAAGGAGAACGTACGTGTGCCTCAGCAGCACCACGGCTGCCGGAAAGACGAGGGCGAAGGCCCCGATCCCCGCCTCCAGCAGCGCGAAGAGCACGAGCGGCCGTTCCCAGCGGTCCACGAGCCGGCCGAAGTAGAGGCTGCCCAGGGCGAGCCCTGCCATGAAGGTCGTCACCACCGCGCTGGTCGCGTAGAGCGTCACGCCGAAGACTAGCGCCAGCTCTTTGGCCCACACAATCTGGTAGATCAGTGCGGCGACGCCGGACAGGAAGAACATCAACGACATCGCCCAGAGGGCCGCGCGGGGGCGACCCTTTGCGGGCAAGGCGGAGGGTGACGGCTGGACGGACATGTGCGGACTCGCCCTTGCGATGCGAGGGGCTGACTGACGCGAAGCTGAGCAGAACCGTACGTGATTTGGCTCGTTCCTGTCAAGCCCGCCCGGTTGCGACGCGCCGCCGATTCCTCGGCGATCCGACGGCGCGGCGGCGCAATCGCATATCCTTGCTATTGCGGTTGCACTGGGGTCAAATGCGGCCCTCGCTTCTGCGGGCCCTCGCTTTGGCGGGCCTTCGCACTTCGGTACTGTCAGAGAGGAGAAGCGCCATGTACGTCGGAGCTGACTACTACCCCGAACACTGGCCGCGAGAGCGGTGGGACACGGATGCCCGCCTCATGCAGGAGGCCGGGTTCAACGTGGTCCGCCTGGCGGAGTTCGCGTGGATCTACATGGAGCCCGAGGAAGGGCGTTTCGAGTTCGACTGGCTTGACGAAGCCCTGGGCGTGCTGGCCGAGCATGGGATCTCGGCCATCCTGTGCACGCCCACGGCAGCGATGCCGGCCTGGGTCGCGCGCAAGTACCCGGAGACGCTCGCCATGCAACTGGACGGCACGCGCATCAGGTGGGGCGTCCGCAAGGACAACTGCTTCACGTCGGGCGCGTACCGGATGCTGTCCGAGCGCATAACCGCCGCCATGGCCGAGCACTTCGCTCGAACGCCCAACGTGATCGGCTGGCAGACGGACAATGAGTTCGGCCATCCGGTCTGTTACTGCGACTCCTGCTGCGCGGAGTTCCAGGACTGGCTGCGCGGCAGGTACGGCGCGCTTGAGGAACTGAACCGGCGGTGGGGGACCCACTTCTGGGGACATGTCTACAGCACGTGGGGCGAGATCGAGATCCCGGCCGATGCGAATCGCTACAACCCGAGTCTCTGCCTGGACTGGCAGCGGCACTTCTCTCACCTGAACGTCCGGTTCCAGCGGGACCAGGTGCGCATCCTGCGCCGGCTCTGCCCGCACCACTTCGTCACGCACAACTTCATGGGGCTGTTCAGCGACCTGAACTACTACGACCTGGCCGAGGATCTCGACCACGTGAGCTGGGACAACTACCCCGTCTGGGGGGCACCCGGCATCCCGTACGACGCAGCGGCCGCCGCCGACGTGATGAGAGGCCTGAAACGCAAGAACTTCTGGATCATGGAGCAGACGGCGGGGCCGGGCGGAGGCAGCACCTTCGGCCGCAACCCCAGGCCGGGCGAGATCCGCAAGATCGCCTACCAGCAGCTTGCCCACGGCGCCGACGGCCAGCTGTGGTTCCGATGGCGCACCTGCACGGCGGGGCGGGAGCAGTACTGGCACGGCCTGCTCGGTCACGACGGACGCCCGCTCAGACGCTACCGCGAGGCGGCCCAAACTGCGGTGGAATTCCACGCGCTTGCGTCGGCACTCGAAGGCACGACCGTCGTTGCCCGGGTCGCCATGATCTACGACTATGACAGCATCTGGGCGCTGCGTATCCAGCCGGGCTTCGCCGGCAACTCGTATCACGCCGCGATGCGGCGCTACTACGCTGCCCTGATGCGGGCCGGCGTCAACGTGGACATGGTGCCGCCGAGGGCGGACCTCTCGCAGTACCGGCTCGTCGTTGCGCCCGAGCTGTTCGTCCTGCCCGACTCCGTCGCCGAAGCGATCGAGAGCTACGTCGCCGACGGCGGGGTCTTCCTGACGGACTGCCGCACCGGCGTCAAGGACGAGACAAACCTCTGCCACGAGCGCACGCTGCCGGGCCTGTTGAGCGACACGCTCGGCATAGCCATTGAGGAGTACGGCTCCCTGTCCGCCGACATGCAGTACGAGGTCGCGGGGAAGGGCGGGCTGGAGGGGCGGTACACCGCCGTCCAGTACGTGGACTGGGTGACGCCGAATGGCGCCGAAGCCCTGGCCTCCTACGAGCAGTGGCACCTGGA
The DNA here is from genome assembly GCA_964521715.1 of uncultured candidatus Brocadiaceae bacterium. Classification (GTDB taxonomy): domain Bacteria; phylum Planctomycetota; class Brocadiia; order SM23-32; family SM23-32; genus DAOVRD01. The sequence goes on from CAZFSS010000023.1 coordinate 29,945, forward strand.
GCCGTTCGCCGCCGTCACGCGCAACAGGTCCGGCGAGGGTTCGGCCTATTACGTTGGCACGGTGGTCAAAGAGGATGCGTTCTACGACCGGCTGATGGCGGAGGTGCTGAACGCCGCCGGCGTGGCGCCCCCGATCGAGCCGCCCGAAGGAGTCGAGATCTCAGTGCGCCGGGGGCACGGCAAAGCCCTGGCGTTCCTGCTGAATCACACGGAGCGGAAGCAGGCCGTGGCGGTGCCGGCGGGGGGCCGGGAGCTCCTCAGCGGCGCGGCCGCGGGCGAAAGCGTCGAACTGGATGCCTACGGCGTGGCGGTGGTGGAGTTCCCCGAGGGGAACGTCGGTGGCTGAGATGGGAACACACGCCGTAACTGCAACACTGGCCGTGGCATACGACGTGGACGTTTTGGTGGTGGGGGGAGGCCCGGCGGGGTTCGCCGCTGCCTTGACCTTGCACTGACGCCGTGCGGCCCTTATGATCGTGCCAGTCCGTTTGCATACCCTTTGTTAGTCGGAGGCGCTGAAGATGAGGTGCTTTGCGCTTGTGTTCGCGGTGTTCTTCGCGTTGGGCGTGTTCCCGCTCTCGCAGGCGCTGGCCTATGAGGGCCGTCTGGCCCTCGTCGCTGACCCCGGCGGCGGGCGGGAGGGCGAGGGGGCCGGCGATTTCTTCACGCGCATGGAGACCATCCTCGGGCGTGTGGATTTGCCTTACGACGTCCTCACCCAGGACCAGATCCTGGCGGGGGCGCTCGACAACTACCGCATCGCCATCATCCCGTACGCCCCGAACCTGAGCCGCACCGCCCGGGCGCTGATCAAGTCGTTCTGCAGCGACGGCGGCAAGGTCATGTGCTTCTACACGACCTACGGCCTGGACACCGAGCTGGGAGTCGCCTCCGCCACCTACGTGCCCGACCCTGAGCGCAAGACGTTCTGCTACGTGAAGTGCCGCAAGGACGCCGTGCCGGGGCTGCCGGAAGGCTTCGCCCAGGTGTCCTGGAACATCTCCGCGCCCAGGCCGGCGCGCGACGCGATCGTGCTGGCGGACTGGCTGGACGCCAAGGGCGGGGAAACGGGCCGGGCTGCAGCCACTCTGTCCGACGGAGGGCTGTTCTTCTCTCACGTCCTGGTCCCAGAAGGGGAGGAGAACGAGAGGAACGCCGGCCTCATGCTCAAGAGCGCCGTGGACTACCTGGCGCCTCGGATCGGTCAGCGGCGGGACATCGCTGTCATCTACGGCACACTGAGCGCGGCGACGGGGAGCAGCGACGCGAACTACGTCGGCCGCATGGTGGGGGAGATGCAGCGGATTCTGAATGCCGCGGGAGTCCCGTACGCAGTTCTGACCGACGAGTCGGTCGCGCGGGGCGCCTTGCAGGGACGGCGGGTCGCCATACTGCCGCTCAACTTCGAGGTTTCCGACGACGAGGCGAAGGCGCTGCGCGACTTCGTGGCGGCGGGCGGCAAGGTGATCGGGTGTTTCTCGGTCGCCAGTCAGTTGCACGCGCTCATGGGAGTGGCTTCTGGGGAGTTCAAGGCCGGCGGGCTCGCCTCGCCGTTCGCCGTGGTCAAGTTCAACGCAAACGCTCCCGCTTCATTCCCTGAGTCCTTTACACAGGAATCCTCCAACCTCATTGCCGTTACTCCTGCATCGGACGGGAAGGTGATCGCCACGTGGCACGACGCGAACGGCGTCGACACCGGGTATCCCGCCGTCATCCTGTCGCCCACGGGGCTGTACTTCTCCTACATCCTCTATGCTGGGGATGAGGCGAAGACGTCCGCGTTCCTGCTGGCAGCAATGGCGGAGCTTGGCGGCCAGGACGTGTACCGCCTGCCCGCTGAGCATCTGGCGAAGGCGCTCTGGGACTTCCGGCGCTATACCGACCGGGAGTCCCTGCGGAAGGCGTGCGCCGGCAACGCACGCGCGCTGGAGACCCTCGACGCCGCGACCCGCCTCGAGGAGGACGCTCGCCGCCAGGCGGCCTCCGGCCAGCTGTATGATGCGTACCGGACCCTGAGGAAGGCACGCGATGCTGCTGAGCTCGCCTTCATCCGGAGCCTGCCTTCACGGGGCGGCAAGGAGTTCCGGGCCACGTGGATCCACAACGTCGCCGTGCCGAACCAGGACTGGGACGCCTTCTTCGCCGGCATGAAGCAGAGGCACCTGAACGCGCTGCTGCCGAACGTGTGCGCGGCGGGCTACGCGCACTACGAGAGCGACCTGTTGCCCCTCTCGCAGTTCATCCGAGAGAACGGGCCGCAGATGGAGAACATGCTGGCCGCAGCCAAGAAGCACGGAATCGAAGTGCACCTGTGGCGCGTCAACTACAACCTGTGGGGGCCGGGCGCCGAGGTGGTGGACCGCCTGGCGGCGGAAGGCCGGCTGTGCCGCGACGCCGAGGGCAACGTCATCGGCGGCAGAGGCAACGGGGACCTCTGCCCGTCCCATCCGGAGAACCAGCGGCTCGAGATCGAGGCGATGCTGGAGATGACGCGCAAGTTCCATCCCGATGGCATCCACTTCGATTACATCCGCTATCCCGGCCCCCAGGTGTGCTACTGCGATGGCTGCCGGCAGCGGTTCGAGGAGCGGATCGGCCAGAAGGTCCAGAACTGGCCTGCCGACGTGCTCGCCAACGGGCCGCTGGCACAGCAGTACCTCGACTTCCGCCGCGACCAGATCACGTACGTCGTCGCGGAGGTCAGCCGCCGGTCGCGCCAGATAGACCCAAACGTGAAGATATCGGCGGCCGTGTTCTCATACTGGGACTCCGCGCGGGACGGCGTCGGGCAGGACTGGCGGCTCTGGACTGAGAAGGGCTACCTGGACTTCGTCTGCCCCATGAATTACATGCAGGACCCCGAGGAGCTGTCCGCCATCGTCAAGCAGCAGCGGGAGTGGGTTGGGCCCCGCTTTGCCCTGGAGTCGGGCATCGGCGCATTCACCTCCAACTCCGCGTGGCACACGGCCGACCTGGTGGACATGGCGCGGAGCAGCGGAGCCGACGGGCTCGTGTTCTTCGACTACCGCGGCCGGGTGGTGGCGGACTTCCTGCCCGCCCTCCTGGAAGGCCCGTTCCGCGAGGAGGCGACCACGCCCTGGGCGAAGTAGGCGCGCGCGGCCGGCCGACGTTCCCCCAAGGGCATCAGCTCGGCTCCTTGGGGGGCTCCGGTATCCGGCCTATGGCCACCGTGGAGAACATGCGAAGGATGAAGGACGCAAGGAAGAGGATGTGAAAGCCGACGACGGTCAGTCCGCCGATCGACCAGGACGCATCCCCGAAGGCGTGCAGAAGGAACCCCGCCAGAGGCGGCCCCATGCTGCCCGCCAGCGATCCGACGCACGCGGACACCGCAACGTACATCGGCACCCGGCCCGAGGGGGGCGTGCGGGTGATTAGCTTGCTGGCTGCATTGAAGGCGATGGTGCTCCCCACTCCTCCGATCAGGGCGGCCGCCGCGAGGCAGGGCAGTGGATGCTGAGGCTTCGCCGCTATCCAGAAAAGGGGAATGGTCGCCCAGAACATGTGGCCCCACCGCAGCGCGCGCCTGACGCCGTGTCGGTCGACCAGCGCGCCCAGGTACTTGCCGGTGACCGCTGTGCCGACAAACGGCACCAGGATCAGCACGAGCGATCCACCGAAGAAGTCATGCTTGATCCCCAGGTTCTCCACGAAGTAGATGGTCGCCAGCGAGCCGCCCAACGTCATGCCGAACGTCCAGAGCGCGTTGAACACCAGCCACGGGCGGAACCTGCGGTCCCTCAGGGGCCGGGCCACCTCGTGCCAGAACCGCACCTTGCGCGACCTCTTCACCGGCGGGTCCGGGATGGTCCGGTGGATCACCAGGTCCACGATGCCGAGCACGGAGGCGAAGCCGAACAGCAGCATGAGCGCGGTCATGCTCGAACCGCCGCCGAAGCGATCCATCACGAACCCGATGGGCAGGACGATCCAGACATTGGCCAGGGCGATCCAAGCGCTCCGGCGGCCCATGAAGCGCCCGTGTTGATCCTGGGGTATGATGTCCGCGAGCCAGGAGAGCCACGGAGGGGTGGCGACCGCCTCGCAGCAACTGGCCACCACGAGCAGCAGCACAAAGGCCAGTAGCGCCCCGCTGCTGAAGTAGCTGTGCAACACGAAGGCGGCGGTGATCGCCACGATGCGCAACGTGCGCCCTGCCATCGCGGCAAAGAACCACAGCGACTTGCGGCTGCCCGTGCGACTGACAAGGTAGGCCGAGGCCAACTGAAGCACCAGCACGAAAGATGATGCCCCCGAAAGCAGGCCCCACTGCCAGTAGCGCATCCCTATCCCGTTGCCGAACGCCACGAGGTACATCCCCGACAGGAGCACGAAGTAGACGGTTCCCATGGCGCCCGTCAGGATGTGCTTCCGCATGATGCTCGGAAGCTCCGAGGGGTAGACGATCTGGCTCTGGGCGCGGGCGTCGCGCAGAAGCAGCTTGGGGATGGAAGGCAGTCTTAGCATTGCCTGGACCTGTGGTCGAACCGGCGGACGCCACCGGCACCTCGCCGCGCGGTGCAGGGCGAGTATGCCGCGCCCCCGCGCCCTTGAGTCGGTCCACCCAGTCTATGCTCGCGTCGATCGAGAGCGCCAGTGAATCGCCCGTTGGGAAGGGCGGTCCTTCATCAACGTGCCCTGTGCACCGGCCCGAGGGTTCTGGGGGGCACTAGCCGGGGCGGCGCCCGCCCGAAGGCCCCCGTTGCCTATACGGCGGGCCTCCCAAAGGAAAAACCGCCCGGCTCTCACGCTGAGGCCGGGCGGCCCATGTCCCTAGGGCCGGACCCCCGAATGGGGGCCGGCCGAAACGTCATATCAGGTCACTTCTTCGCCTTCTTCTTGGCGGTTTTCTTCTTTGCGGTTTTCTTCTTTGCAGCTTTCTTCTTTGCCATCGAGTTCCGCCCTTTCGACTGCTAAGCGATCGCACCAAGCTACCTCCGCTTTACGTCGCGGAGGACAGGCCGTCCTGAACGACCTGTTCCTGCTAAGACCCCACGCCGACCTCGCGATCAGCGTGGCCGGCTTCGCACTTGCTTTGGTTCGCTATTCGCTCTGGACTTGCCCCTCCTCGAAAGAGTTGCGGAATGGTTGCCCTTGCAGCACACCCGATCTCGTCAGCCACTCGCATACGGGCTGAGCTAATATTACATATTGACGGTCTCCAGAGTCAAGGCTTTTCTCTCCTTTTCGTGCAGATAATGCAGCGAAATCAGCTTGTCAGGCAATGCAGCAATATCTCTGATTGATGCATTTCGTGAGCGCGCGCGCACTGCATCCGGCAGAGCAGCGGCATCGCCGGGAGGGGGAAGCCGCGGACGCGGCCGTCTTGTCGGGCGACGCTTGCCCGGAACGAAGGGACGCCCATGCGGTGCGGCGCGGGTTGACGTGTGCCGGAGCGCCGGCAACACGTGGAGGGGAAACGCGACTGCGAGCGGCAGTCTGCGGGCTGCGGCTAGCTGCCGCCGCGGAAGTCGCTGAGGTCAACTATGCCGGGCGAGCCGACCTGGCCCTGACCGGGCGTGATGATCCTGCTCTGCTGCTGGCGACGCAGTTCGTCAATCCGGTTCTGGATCCGTTCTCTGGCCTCGGACAGCCTGGGCTCGGCGAACTCGTTGAACCTCGCGAATGCGGTCTCCACCGAGTCCGCCTCTATCTCGAACGCGATGGGCAACTGCTGGATGCCCATGGGTGTCTGCATGGTGATGGCCGCGCGACCGATGAACTTCTCCTCGTCCCCGTCAACGGCCGTCATCCGGTCCACCTGCTTGATGGGGAAGCGTGAGTCCTCGGTCTTGTCCTGAAGGTACTCTTCCTTCCGGTAGATCATCTTCTTCCTTCCGTTCAGCGTTCGAGCGGACAGGGCGGGCCATCCCACCGTTCACGTACCCTTACCATAGTCCGGCGGGCAGCGCAAGCGCACTGCCGGCGGCGGCGCTTGCAACTCGGCAGACGCTGCCTTACAACATTGCCTGACGGTGGTGGACCGGTCTGCGGAGCTCCCCGCTGCCCCCCTGGAAAAGGAGCCCTGACATGCCCGCAGTCGCGCACATCGAAACGTCCATGGGCACCATGCTCGTGCAGCTCTACGACGAGGACGTCCCGAACACTGTGGCGAACTTCGTCCACCTGGCGTCGAAGGGATTCTATGACGGGTTGGTCTTCCACCGCGTCATCAGCGACTTCATGATCCAGACCGGGTGCCCAAAGGGGAACGGAACCGGCGGGCCGGGGTGGAGGATCGGCGACGAATTCGCTAAACACCTGAAACACAACGCCGAGGGCGTGCTCTCGATGGCGAACGCGGGCCCGAACACGAACGGTTCGCAGTTCTTCATTACGCTGGCCCCGACGCCGTGGCTGGACGGCAAGCACACTGTGTTCGGCAGGACGCTGGGCGGCATCGACGTCCTGAAGAAGATCGGGTCGGTGAAGACGGACGCCAACGACCGTCCGCTGAAGCCCGTGACGATCAAGACGGTCAAAGCCTTCCAGGACGGACGACCCGTAACCGGGGTGCAGCCGGAGCCGCAGGTGTTGTAGGAACTGGCCGCCCGGCCGCGGGCGTTGTTCACGCGGCGTCGTCAGCACTGAGGGGGGATCGCCGATGAGCGAGTGGCCATCGAGAGATGAAGCGCAGGCCATCCTGGATGAGTGGACGAAGAACAAGAACCTGAAGAAGCATGCTTACGCCGTGGAGGCCGCCATGCGCGCCTACGCCCAGAAGCTCGCCGGAGACGCCGAGAAGTGGGGCGTGGTGGGCCTCCTGCACGACTTCGACTACGAGCGATACCCCGAGATGAAGGACCACCCCTGGCGCGGCGTTGAATACCTGAGGGAACGCGGTTACCCGGAAGAGCTCATCGAGGGCATGCTGGCACACGCCGAGCATACGGGAACGGACCTCGACACGCCCATGAAGAAAGCCATCTTTGCAGTCGACGAGCTGACGGGCCTGATCGTCGCGGTTGCGCTGGTGCGCCCCTCCAGGAAGCTGGCCGACGTGACCGTCGAATCCGTGCTCAAGAAGTGGGACGAAAAGCGGTTTGCCGCCGGCGTCAACCGCCGGCTCATCGAGCAAGGGGCCGAAGAGCTTGGCGTCCCGCTCGAGGAGCACGTCGAAACGGTCCTCACTGCCATGCAGGGCATCTCGGATAAGCTGGGGCTGTGAAGCTGCGCGTCACAACCTGGCGCGCCGCACGGCATGGTGCCACTGCTCGATGCGGTTCCGCGCCTCCACCTCATCCATCTCGGGAAGGAACCGGCGGTCTTCCTCCCAGGCCGTGCGGATGGCGGTCCGCGACGGGAAGATGCCGGCGGTGAGTCCTGCCAGCAGCGCCGTGCCGAGGGCTGTCGTGCTCGTCACGCGCGGGCGCACGATGGGCACGCGCAGCAGATCGGCCTGGAACTGCATGAGCAGGTCGTTCCGCGCCGCGCCGCCGTCCACTTTGAGGGAGGGCAGGGCGTGGCCGAGGTCTTCGGTCACCGCGTGCACCAGGTCGCAGATCTGGAACGCTATGCCCTCAAGCGCCGCCCGCGCGATGTGGGCCTTCGTGGTGCCTCGCGTGAGCCCGCAGATGATGCCGCGCGCGTTCGGGTCCCAGTAGGGCGCGCCGAGCCCGACCAGAGCGGGCACAAGCATCACCCCGTCGCTGCCGTCGACCGACCGGGCCAGGGCCTCGATCTCGCGTGAGGAGGCTATGATGCCGAGCCCGTCCCGAAGCCACTGGACGATGGCGCCGGCGATGAACGTCGAACCCTCCAGCGCGTAGGTCGGCTTGCCGGCCAGTTTCCAGGCCGCCGTGGCCAGCAGCTTCCGGCCGGAGCGCACGATCCGGTCCTCCGTGTTGACGATCAGGAACGCCCCCGTGCCATAGGTGCACTTCGACTCGCCTTCCTCGAAGCAGGCCTGGCCGAATAGGGCTGCCTGCTGATCGCCGACGATGCTGGCTATGGGGATGCCGTCCGGCAGGAAGCCTACGTCGCGCGTGCAGCCGAAGACCTCGTCGTTGGCGCGGATCTCCGGCAGTACCGACATGGGCACGGCGAGCGCGCCGCACAGTTCCTCGCTCCACGCGCAGCATTCCAGGTCGAGGAGAAGCGTGCGCGACGCGTTGGACACGTCCGTAACGTGCGACTCGCCAGCGCTCAGATGCCAGGCAAGGTAGCTGTCCATCGTGCCGAACAGCAGGCGGCCATCTTCCGCGGCGCGGCGGCTGCCTTCGACGTGATCGAGGAGCCATGCCAGCTTCGTGCCCGAGAAGTAGGGGTCGAGCAGCAGCCCGGTCCGATCCCTGAACAGCGGCTCGAGCCCGCGTCGCCGCAGCTCCTCGCACTGCGGCGCGGTCCGCCGATCCTGCCAGACGATGGCGCGATGGACGGGCCGCCCGCTTTCCCGTTCCCAGAGGGCCGTCGTCTCGCGCTGGTTCGTGATGCCGACGGCCGTGACGCGCGAGCCGTCAGCCCCGGTTGAACCCAGAACGTCTCCGACGGCGCCTTCGACGCTGGCGTAGATGTCCGCCAGGTCATGTTCGACCCAGCCGGGCCGGGGGAAATGCTGCGGGAACTCGCGCGAGCCCTCGCCCAGGACATGCAGGTTCTCGTCGACCAGGACGGCCTTGGTGGCCGTCGTCCCCTGGTCTATGGCCAGGATCAGCTTCGGAGCGTCGCCGCCGCGTGTCATGTCATCGCTCCCAACAATGCCTGCCGGGGTCGCGCGAAGCGGTGGCGATGATAGCCCGAAGCGCAGGCCCGATCAAAGAAAGGCGTCCTGGGGCCAGGGCTCTCGTGGCCGGCTCGCCCGGTGCGGCGGTCAGGCGCGGAACCGGCGTGCTCCTTGACGCGGCCTGCAGCACGTGGTAACTTCCTGCTTCGTCCCATAGTTCCAGCGTTCTCGTGGAGGAGACCCATGAGGGTACTGATGTCGAGGCATTCGGAGGGGTGGGAGCACACCTACCTGCCGCACGCCGAGGTGGCGATCAAGAAGCTCGGCAAGCAGTCCGGTCTGTTCGATGCCGTGACGACCGCCCGCAGCAGGCTGATCACGGCGGCCGATCTGGCGAAGTTCGACGTGCTTGTCTTTGCGACCACCGGTGAGCTGCCGCTCGACGACGCCCAGAAGAAGGCGCTGCTCGACTTTGTGCGCAACGGCAAGGGATTCGTCGGGATCCACAACGCCACGGACACGTTCTACAAGTGGGCCGAGTACGGCAAGATGCTGGGCGCCTACTTCGCGGGACATCCGTGGACCCAGGAAGTCGCCATCAAGGTGGACGACACCAAGCATCCGGCCACGGCGATGCTGGGCAAGTCCTTCCGGGTCATGGACGAGATCTACACCATGAAGGACTGGGACGCCGGCAAGCACCACGTGCTGATGTCCCTGGACACCAGCTCGGTGGACCTCTCGAAGGACCCCCGCAAGGACAAGTACTACCCGATGGCCTGGTGCCACGAGTACGGCAAAGGGCGCGTTATCTACACGGCGCTCGGGCACCCCGACGACCTGTGGGACCAGGACTGGTTCCTGAAGCACATCCTGGCGTGCATCAAGTGGGCCGGCCGCCTCGTCTAACGTCGCCCCCGGGCCCGCTCAGTAGCCGAGCCGGCGGACGCGAAGGTTCCGGTACTTGACGCCGCCCTCTTCGCCCTCCAGGCAGACTTGTCTGCGCCTGAAGCGCGCGCCCTTCGTCCTCCCACAGGCGAGGGAAGGGAACCCCCATGCGAGTGAGCACCAACTACCGCGGCGGCCGGCCGATGATTATGTGCACGCGCGGCGTGGTCGCCGCGGGCCACTACCTGGCGGCCGAAGCCGGCCTGCACATCCTGCGCTCGGGCGGGAACGCCATGGATGCGGCGGCAGCGACGGGCTTCGCCCTCGGCGTCCTGGAGCCGCATCAGAACGGCATCGGCGGCGAGGTGCCCGTGCTGGTATACAGCGCCTCCGAGGGGAAGGTCCACGCCGTCAGCGGTCACGGCGTGGCGCCGGCCGCTGCCACGATCGAACGCTATCGCGAGCTGGGAGTGACTGAGGTCATCCCCGGCGACGGTTTCCTCGGCGCTCTCGTCCCGCCCGTCGTCGCGACCTGGATCGCCGTGCTGGAGCGCTTCGGCACGATGAAGCTGGCGGACGTGCTGACGCCGGCGCTTGAGCTGGCCGAGAACGGCTTCCCGGTGGGCGTCGGCCTGCACGGCGCGATCGCCGGCCAGGTCGAAAGGTTCCGGTCCGAGTGGCCCTCCTCGGCGGCGAAGTTCCTGCCGGACGGAGAGCCGCCCGCCGTCGGCAGCATCTGGCGTCAGCCGGAGCTCGCCGGCACGTTTCGCAAGCTGATCGACGCCGAAGGCGCTGGCGCCGGGAGGGCGGCCGGCCTCAAGGCCGCACACGCGCGGTTCTACGCGGGCGACATCGCTGAGGCGATCGTTGAGTTCGCACGGAACACCGCCGTCAGGGACGCGTCCGGTCAGGCACACACGGCGATGCTGACGATGGAAGACATGTCCGCGTTCTCTGCGCGGGTCGAGGCGGCGCCTGCCGTTCCTTACAAGGGGCTGGACGTGCACAAGTGCGGCAGTTGGACGCAGGGGCCCGTGCTGCTCCAGACACTGCGGCTCCTCGATGGCTTCCCGCTGCTGGAGATGGGGCACAATTCGGCCGACTACGTGCACACCGTCGTTGAATGCATGAAGCTCGCCTACGCGGACCGCGAGTTCTACTACGGAGACCCGGAGTTCGCCGACGTGCCGCTCGACCGCCTCCTGACCGAGCAGTACGCCAGGGCGCGACGGGCGCTCGTGGACATGGGGGAGGCGTCCATGCTGCTGCGGCCGGGCGGATACGAGCCGGTGCGCGCGGAGAAGCTGGCGGACGTGCTGGCGGCGTTCGGCGGCGAGGGGAGATGGCGCAAGGACGACGGCGACACGACGAAGCTCGAGACGGCGGACGCGGAAGGGAACATGGTCTCCGCGACGCCCAGCGGGGGCTGGCTCATGTCTTCGCCGGTGGTCACGGGGGTCGGGCTGCCGTTGGGCACGCGCGGGCAGATGTTCTCGCTGGTCGAGGGGCATCCCAACAGCCTTCAGCCCGGCAAACGGCCCCGCACGACGCTCACGCCGTCGCTCGTCACGCGGGACGACGAGGCGTACCTTGCCTTCGGCAGTCCCGGGGGCGACTGCCAGGACCAGTGGGGCCTGCAGTTCTTCCTCAACGTGGTCGAGTTCGGCATGTCGCTGCAAGAGGCGGCCGAGGCGCCGACCTTCCACACGGCGCACTTCCCCTCGTCCTTCTATCCGCGCAGGGCTGAACCGGGCGTCGTGTACCTCGAAGGCAGGATTCAGGAGGGCGTGCACGCGGAGCTGAGGAGGCGCGGGCACATCGTTAAGGTGACCGGCGACTGGTCGAGCCAGAACGTGCTCGCCGCGATGTCTGACGGCGGCGTGCTCAAGGCCGCCGCTTCCCCGCGCCTGGAGAATGGCTACGCGTTGGGCTGGTGAGGGACGCGGCGGGAAGGAACGTCTGGGCCCTCGCTCAAGTCGCGCACGAGGTCGCAGTACCGCCGCACGTGCTGCACGGAGGTGCCCGGCGTCACCGGACTGCCCAGGCTCATGATGAAGCGGCCCCCGTTGCGGCGGCCGGCTGATATTTGCCGGCGTATCTCGGCCCGCAGCTCGTCCTCGCTCGCGCCCTCCAGCACGCGTATGGCGTCCAGGTTGCCCAGGAGCGTGCAGCGTCCCCCGACCCTCTCGGCCGCTTCCTCAATGTCGATGGCGAAGCCTTTCTTGCCCTCTTCCAGGGAGAGGGCGTCCGCGCCCGCCGACAGGAGCTGGTCCCACTTGCCCGCCGGATCGCCGCAGTAATAGTAGATGCTCTTCAGACCCAGCTCGCGGATCGCGGCGACCAGCCCGCGGACGAACGGGACGTTGAGGGACTCGAACGCTGCAGGGCTGATCATGTCCGTGAGGCACTCCTCGATCCAGATTGCCTCTGCGCCCGCCCTCGCAGCCTGACCCACGCTGCGGATGGCCAGGGCGAGGAAACGCCCGCACGCGCGCCGCACCAGGTCGGGGTGACGGGCGATCATCTCCATCATCCCCTCGAAGCCCCACAGGTAGTAACACTGCCAGAGCGGCGAGGCGGCCGCCGCAAGGGGATAGAGCCTGTCGCCGAACTCCCGCAGCAGCGCCGCGGCCAGGTCGGTCCTGCCGTCTCGCGCGACCTCGTGTGGATCGAAATGCGGACCGATGGGGATCGCAGCGTCAACCTCGGAGGCAGTCTGCGCCAGATGTGCCGGGCGAACGGAATGGACTTGCCCCGAAGGCTGCCATCCGCCGACGAGGGGCTTCGTTAGCCGTTCCTCCTCCCCGGTGCGCCTGTCGACGCGCAGCACTCCGTCGCTGCGGACCTCGACCGAGATGTTGTCGCGGTCCTCTCTGGAGTACCACAGGGGCACGTGGAACCAGTCCTGCCCGGTCCTCTCCGTCGCTCGGCGGCGCCAGAGCACTTGCCGCGCGATGTCGGGCACGTGCTGGTACCACCAGGGGCAGGACGTCAGCTCGTCCCAGTGATCGCGGACGTAGATATCCTCGTAGCAGATGACGGCGGGCGTCTGCGGCGTGCCTTCGGGGGAGAACGCCGCTTCGATCTTCTGCCTTCCTGTCATGGGGTCCGTCACGGCGCCGCCTCCAGAGAAGCGTTCAGCCGGCAAATCGCGGCGATACTAAGGTTTGCCCGGGGGCCGGTCAAGGGCCGCAGTTGCCGCGACGGGCCCGCTGCGATTATCATTGCCATGAGAATGAGCTGTTCCGTCAGCCCGAGGTGCTTCAAGAACCGGGAGACCGAATCGTGACATGGCGTGCGATTGCATCGAAGCGCGCGGCGCTGCTCTGGGGCGCGTTGCTGTGGATCTGCCTCGTCTGCGCGCCGTCCGTGTGTCGGGCGGCAGAAGAAGAGGCGCTGCAGGACGACTGGCACTGCATCTACCTCCAGAGCATGAAGGTCGGCTACGAGCACCAGCGTATCACGCGAGGGGCGGAGGATGGGAGAGCTACGTTCCGCACGGAGGTGCACGACCAATTCGCCATCGCGCGCGCGGGCATGAAGTTGGAGTTCGCCATTGATACGATCATGAACGAGGACGCCGAGGGCCGTTTGATCTCATTCCGGCGCGCCATGCGCCAGGGCCCGTTGGCGCAGGCCTCTGAAGGCACCGTGGAAGGCGACGAGTTGGTGCTGACACGCTCTCAGGGGGCGAACACCGTGACGAGTCGTGTACCGGCTCCGAAGGGCCTCTGTCCGTGGGCGCTTCATCGGCTGACGGACGAGAAGGGCTACGAGCCCGGCACGACGTATACCGTCAAGGCTTTTGTGCCTGACTTCCCGGACCGGGACATCGACGTTACAGTGACCGTCGGCCAGGCGGAGCCGGTGCAGGTCTTCGAGGTCACGAAGTGGCTGCACCGCATGGACACGAGGCTCAGCATCCTGCCCCAGTTCCCGCTGACGCAATGGGTCGACGGCAGCGGCACGGTGTGGCTGACGCGGGCCGTGCTCGGGCCGGGTCTGACACTGGAAATGCGCAAGGCCACCGAAGAGATAGCTATTGCGCCGGGCGAGCCCGCGGAGCTGCTCTTGACCACGCTGGTCCGCACGGACGTGCCGATTGCCCAACCACGGAGCCTCGAGCGACTGCAGGTCCTGCTGCTGCCCGTCGAGGGCGTGACCACCGAACCGGAGGTCCCGGCGGGCCCATATCAGCAGGTGCAGCGCGTCGGCGGCGGCCTGATGCTGACGGTCACCAGGGCCCATGGGGACCCTGCGAAGACCTACCGCCTGCCGTATGGGGAAGGGGAGCACGCCGACCTCCTCGGGCCGAACCAATGGTTCGAGACGGAGGATCCCCTCATCGTGCAGATGAGCCGGGATGCAGTGGGCGAGGAGACAGATGCCCTGTCCGCCGCGCGCTGCATCGAGCGCTACGTGCATGAGGCCATCACGCAGAAGGACCTGAGCCTGGGGATGGCGACGGCCGCCGAGACGGCCAGGCAGAAGGCGGGGTACTGCACCGAGCACGCGGTCCTTGCGGCCGCGCTGGCCCGGGCGGCCGGCATCCCCAGCCGCATTGTCGCCGGGATCGTCTACGTGGGCGAACTGCCCGGCCAGCAGGGCGGCGCCTTCGCCTACCACATGTGGACGGAGGTATACGTGGGGGAGTGGCTCCCGATCGACGCCGCCCTGGCGGGACATGACGCGACGCACATCGCGCTGGCGCGCAGCTCGCTGAACGGCCCGAGCGAGCCCCTCGAGATCGCCTCCGCCGTCATCCGTTTCGTCGGCAAGGTCAGGGCACAGGTCATCGAGGCGCTCGGGCCGGGCGACGCAGCCGCGCACGAATAGCGCACGGGACCGTCCGCACGGAGGGACGCCGTGAAGAAGAGGAGATTCCTGGCCGTCGTCATCGTCGCCTGCGGCGTCCTCGCTCTATTCGCCGTGTTCCGCGTCATCTGCGGCATTCTCGCCGATTACTGGTGGTTCCGCTCGGTCGGCTTTGCATCCGTCTACACGCGCATCCTGTTGACCAAGATCGTGCTCTGGGGGTCGGGGTTCTGTCTGGGATTCGGGGTGACGGCTGCGGGCTTCATGTTCGCGCGGCGCATTGCCGGCCCGACGCCGGTGATCGCCTATGCCCGCGGGCCGTGGATCTTCCCGCTGCTCGGCATGCGGAAGGTCCTGCTCGCGCTGTGCTGGGCGGCGGCCGTCCTGGTAGGCCTGATCACGGGCGGCGCAACTGCCACGCTCTGGCACAGCGTGCTCCTCTTCCTGAGCCGCGTCCCCTTCGGCGCCGCAGATCCCATCTTCCAGAATGACGTGGGGTTCTACGTGTTCGTCTACCCGCTGGCCGTCTACGTGCGCAATATGCTGCAAGTGCTGGCGTGGATCTCGCTGGCGGGCGCGGCCCTCTATTACCTGGCGACCGGGATGCTGACCGTGACGATGCCCATGCTGCTGCCGCGGCGCGTCTTTTCGCACCTGAGCAGGACGGTGGGCATCGTATTCCTGCTCTCGGCGGTCGGTTACTTCCTGGATCGGTACGGGCTTCTCTACAGCACGCGGGGCTTCGCGTTCGGCGCGGGTTACACGGACGTGCATGCGCGTCTGCCCGCGTGCTGGATCATGGCGGCCGTGAGCCTGGCGGTGGCCATCGTGTTCTTTGCGGCCGGGTCGGTCAGCAGGCTCAAGCTGGTCGCCGGGGCGGCGGCAGTATGGTTCGGCTGCCTTCTGGTCTCTCAGGGCCTGCTGCCGCGTCTGTTGCAGTGGAGCCGGGTGGAGGCCA
The DNA here is from genome assembly GCA_964521715.1 of uncultured candidatus Brocadiaceae bacterium. Lineage (GTDB taxonomy): Bacteria > Planctomycetota > Brocadiia > SM23-32 > SM23-32 > DAOVRD01. Next base: position 45,289 of record CAZFSS010000023.1, read on the forward strand.
ATGAGCTCCAGCTCGAGGAGCCGTATATCACGAACACGATCGAGCAGACTCTGAGAGCCTACAAGCTGGACGGCGTCACGGAGGTGCAGTACCCGGTCGCAGAGGAGCTCAGCTACGAGGCGGTCCTGGCCAATCCCGACACGATCGGCAACGCGCGGCTCTGGGACTGGCGGCCGCTGCGCCAGACCTACAGGCAGATCCAGGAGATACGCCAGTATTACGAGTTCAGCGACGTGGACGTGGACCGCTACGATCTCGAGCGGGGCTACACGCAGGCCCTGATCTCGCTCCGCGAACTGGACCACGCCCGGTTGGAAGAGCCGAGCTGGGTGAACCTGCGGCTCCAGTACACGCACGGCTATGGCCTCTGCCTGAGCGCCGCCAATGAGTGCACGGAGAACGGTCTGCCCGTGCTGATCGTCAAGGACATCCCGCCGAAGGCTCCCCCCGGGCTCGAGCTCGACCGCCCCCAGATCTACTACGGCGAGAAGACCGAGGACTATGTATTCGTCGACACGAAAGAGAACGAATTCGACTACCCCATGGGGGATGAGAACGTATTCGTGCGCTACGAGGGCAAGGGCGGCGTGGAGGTCGGAAGCGCCTGGCGAAAGCTGGTGTTCGCCTACTACTTCCACGACGTGATGATACTGCTGAGCGACGACCTCGTATCAGGCAGCCGTGTGATGTACCACCGGCTGATCGGCGACCGCGTCCGGCGCGTGGCGCCCTACTTGATGCTGGATGGCGATCCGTACGCGGTCGTCAGCGGGGGCCGCGTCTACTGGATTCAGGACGCCTACACGACCAGCCGATTCTACCCCTACAGCGAACCGAGCCGCCCGGGCGCGTTCAACTACATCCGCAACTCGGTGAAGGCCGTCGTCGACGCTTACGACGGCGGCATCACGTTCTACGTGGCCGATGAGGATGACCCGCTCATCCGGGCGAGTCAGTCCGCTTTCCCGGGGGTCTATGTGCCCATGTCGGAGATGCCGGAGGGGCTGCGGGCCCACATCCGCTACCCGGAGGCCATGTTCAACATCCAGGCCGCCAAGCTCGCTGCGTTCCACATGCGCAACCCGCAGGTCTTCTACAACAAGGAGGACGTGTGGGACGTCCCGTCCGAGAGCTACGGCGGTCAGCAGGTGCGGATGGAGAGCTACTACATCGTCATGCGCCTGCCGGAGAGCGACCGGGCCGAGTTCATCATCATGCTGCCCTTCACGCCGAAGGGCAGGGCCAACATGATCGCCTGGCTGGCCGGCCGCTGCGACGGAGAGCACTATGGACAGTTGGCCGTCTACAGGTTTCCCAAAGGCAAGATCGTCTACGGTCCGAGCCAGGTGGAGGGCTACATCGACCAGGATCCGGAGATCTCCCAGCAGCTCACCCTCTGGGGCCAGCACGGCAGCAACGTGATCCGGGGCAACCTGCTGGTCATCCCCATAGCGGGGAGCATTCTGTACGTGGAGCCGCTCTACATCCGCGCCGAGGCGGACGCGGTTCCCCAGCTCAAGCGCGTGATCACGGGCTTCGGCGAACGCGTCGCGATGGCGCCGACGCTCGCGGCGTCGCTGGAGAAGCTGCTGGCCGGCCGCGAGCCGGCGTCCGCGGGGCCGACCCCCGAAGAGGCCGCCCCCGCGCCGCTGCGCGTGGACCGAAGCCTCCAGCTCCTGCTGGAAGAGGCGCTGGGTCACTATGAGAAGGCGCAGGAAGCGCTCCGCAAGCCGGACTGGCCGGAATACGGCGAGCAGATCAGGCAGATGAAAGCGAAGCTCGAGGAGCTCCGGGCCAGGTTGTCGCCGCAGCAACCGCCCGCGGGCAACGCGCCGGCGGGCTAACGCGGCGGCGTTGCCTCGTCCGTCCCCCCGGCCTCTGAGCCGCCCGAAACGCGCATGGCCGCACGCAGCCGAAGGAAAGTCCAGGCGACAAGCGCGAGGATCACCAGAAGCGTCACGCCCAGCAGGACCAGCAGCGCCCATGGCACGCGCCCCGTGGCCAGCGTCTCGACTACGATGTTCATCCCCACGACGACCACGATCGCCCACGGCAGCATCCCCAACCACGACCAGAGCAGGTATGTGCCGAACGGTATTCCGGTCAGCCCGAAGGCGTAGTTCTGGACCGTGAAAGGCACGAGCGGGAAAAGCCGCATCAGGGCCACGAAGACGGCTCCGTGCTCTCTCACCAGGCGATCGAGGGATCTGAACACGGGCTTCCGGGCGAGCCATCTGGCCACCGCGTCTCGGGCGACGTAACGGCTGATGAGGAAGGCCGTTGCGGCGCCGAGGGTCTTGCCCGCGCTGACGCAGATGATCCCGGTTACAGTGCCAAAGATCACCCCGGCAGCGGCGGAGATGGCCGTCCCCTGGATCATCGCCACGGCCGCCCCCGCCCGGAGCATGACGAAGGCGACCGGCCCCAAGGGCCCCAGGCGCTGCATCCAGGCGCGTATGTTCGTGAGCTTCTCGCCGAGATCGCAGCGCCGACCCACGTACCAGAGCAGCACAATGGCGACGACCAGGACGACCGGCCGCCACCACCAGCCGCGCGGAACCGCACGGGACCGATCTTCAGCCTGTCCGGAACTGTTCTGTGTGCTCATCCCCGGCTCGTCCGATGCATTGCCGCGCCCGTACTTACCTCTGAGTATGCCCGTGTGTCAAACGAGCTTGGGGGCCGAGGGCCTGGCGACGGGGCCCCTCCCGCGCCGGCCCAAGGAGACGGTGCCGTTCTGGCCGCAGCGCCTGCCCCGCTCTCTTGACAGGCGCGCGCTCGCACCCTAACCTGAGGTGGTTCCCGCGGGGTGCTCACACCGGACAGCGTCATGGGCGAACTCAGCGTGCACGTGTTGCGTCGTGGTTCCGCGGATCCGCCTCCTGAGGGCAGGCCCCTGCGGGCCGGGCCCCTGTCGCTTCTCTACGAGCCGGGCGGCCTGCGGTACATCAGCCTGGGCGACCGGGAGGTCATCAGGCGCGTATACTTCGCCGTCCGCGACCGCAACTGGCGGACCGCGCCGACGGTCCTGTCCGGACTCCAGCTTGACGCCGGCGAGGATTCGTTCCACATAGCCTTTAACGCGGACAGCAGGCTGGGCGACATCCGCTTCGCGTGGGCGGGCGCCATCGCGGGCGAGCCGGACGGAACGATCACCTTCAGCGCCGACGGGCGGGCTGAGTCGTCGTTCCTGAGCAACCGCATCGGCTTCTGCGTGTTGCACCCCGTCGCGGAGTGCGCAGGGCGGCTCTGCCGGATCGAACACGTCGACGGCACGGTCACCGAAGGGACGTTTCCCCACCACGTCGAACCGCGCCAGCCCTTCCTCGACGTGCGCGCCATCTCTCACGAGGTGCAGCCGTCCGTCCGGGCCGAGGTCCGCCTCGAGGGCGATGCGTTCGAGACCGAGGATCAGCGGAACTGGACGGACGCTTCCTATAAGACCTACTCGCGCCCGCTCAGGCTGCCCTTCCCGTTCCGGGTTGCGCAAGGCGACCGCGTCTGTCAGTCCGTCGGGCTGTCGCTGAAGGCCGCCGCCCTCCGGGCCGCCCGCCGGGTCGTGGGCCCGGGAGCGGATGGGCGCGTTGTCCTGACAGTCGGGAAGGAAGCCGGAGGCCCGCTGCCGCGGCTCGGCCTGGGAGTGGCGAGCCACGGCGAGCCGCTTCGGGAAGAAGAGGCGGCCCTGCTGCGTGAACTGCGTCTCTGCCACCTGCGTGTCGATCTCGACCTCGGCCGGCCCGGGTGTGAGGCCGCCCTCCGCGAGGCGTCGAGACAGGCCGGTGCGCTGGGCACGGCCCTGGAGGCCGCCCTGTTCCTAGCCGACGCACCCGCGGAGGAGCTGGAGGCGCTCGCGGCGCTTGTCGCGGACATCGGCGCGCCGGTCTGCACGTGGCTGGTCTTCCCCCGCGCGGGCCCGGCCAGCACGGCAGCCCTGGTGCAGGCCGCCCGCGGCTCCCTGTCCGGCCACAACCCGGACGCCAAGTTCGGAGGGGGGACGAACGGCAACTTCGCCGAGCTGAACCGCAACCGCCCGGCGTTCAACGCCTTCGACGTGGTCAGCTACTCGCTCAATCCGCAGGTTCATGCGTTCGACGACGTCTCTCTCGTCGAGTCGCTGGACGGGCAGAGGTGGACGATCGAGAGCGCCCGGGGGTTCCTCGGCGACAGGCCCCTCGCCATCAGCCCGGTCACGCTCCGGCCGCGCCTCAATCCCGCCGCGACGGCGCTTGAACGTGAGGCCCCGGAGGGACTGCCGGCGCAGGTGGATCCGCGCCAGATGTCGCTGTTCGGCGCCGCGTGGACTGCGGGCAGCCTGAAGCGTGCATTCGAAGGCCGACTCTACAGCGCCACTTACTACGAGACGACCGGTTGGCGCGGGGTGATGGAGACTCAGTCCGGCTCGCCGATGCCGGGCCGGTTCCCCTCGCTGCCCGGCTCGGTGTTCCCGCTCTACCACGTGTTCGCCGAGGTGGCTGAGTTCCGCGGCGGCGTCTTCCGGCCGCTCACGTCCAGCCACCCGCTGCTTGTTGACGGCCTGGCGATGCAGAAGGATGGTAGAACGCGTATGCTCGTCGCCAATCTGAGCGCCGAGCCGCAGAGGGTTATGGCCGCCAACCTGAGCGGGCAGGCAACCGTCAGGCTTCTGGACGAGACGAATGCGGAAGCGGCCATGCGCCATCCGTGGCAGTATCGGTCCGACGCAGGCAAGGGCGTGCAGACAGGCTGTGGCGCTCTCGAGCTGAACCTCCTGCCATACGCCGTCGCCTGCGTGGACGTAGCTGAGGAGCAAGGGCCATGACTGAGGCACGCTTCGCCATCTTTGGGACGGGGTTCTGGTCCCGCTTCCAGCTCTTGGGCTGGATGGAGCTGGACGGCGTGGAGTGCGTGGCCCTCTACAACCGGACTCGCTCGAAAGCCGAAGCCCTCGCCGACGAGTTCGGGATCCCCAACGTCTACGACGACCCCGAGGGACTCCTTGACAACGAGAAGGTTGACTTCATCGACGTGATAACCGACGTGAGCGCGCACGAGGAGTTCGTACTGATGGCGGCGGAGCACCGGGTGCCGGTCATCTGTCAAAAGCCGATGGCGCCCACGCTGGAAGCTGCCGAGCGGATGGTCCGCGCCTGCCGGCAGGCGGACGTGCCCCTCTTCGTCCACGAGAACTGGCGGTGGCAGCGGCCCATCCGCGAGTTCAAGAAGGCCCTGGACACTGCCCAGGTCGGCCGGCCCTTCCGCGCCAGGATCGATTACCTGAGCAGCCTGACCGTCTGGGACCAGCAACCCGCCCTAAAGGAGGCCAAGGAGTTCATCATTGCCGACATGGGAAGCCATATCCTCGACGTGGCGCGCTTTCTGTTCGGAGAAGCCGAGACCGTGTACTGCCAGACGGACCACGTGCACGCGGAGCTGATGGGCGAAGACGTGGCCAGCGTGATGATGCGCATGGGTCGGAACACCAGCGTCACCTGCAACCTATGCTATGCCGGCCTGACCGAACGTGAGCGCCCTTCGCAGACCTGCGTCTTCGTCGAAGCTGAGGCCGGTTCTCTCGAGCTGGCGCCTGATTACTGGATTCGTGTGACCACTGTGGACGGGACGTTCTCGCGGCGCTGCCCGCCGCCCGTCTACCCGTGGGCCGAGCCGTTCCGGCAGGTCGTCCAGGCCAGCATCGTCTCGTGCAACGCGAACCTTCTTCAGGGGCTGACAGGCACCGGCGCGGCCGAGACGACCGGCGAAGACAATCTGAGAACGTCGCGCCTCGTCCACGCCGCGTACGAATCGGCCCGAACGGGGAAGGTCGTCGAGTTCTGAGCACGCACGTTCGCCGCACTTCGTGGACTGAGGGAGCGAAATGACGACAACAATTGCGCTATTCGGCGCAGCCGGCAAGATGGGGACGCGCATCGCCCAGAGACTGAGCGAAGAGCCCGGCTACCGCTTGCTTTACGTTGAGGCCGGGGCAGCAGGCGTAGCGCGCCTTCGCGAAAAGGGCCTGAACCCGACGCCCGCCAAGGTGGCCGCGCGCGAAGCGGACGCCGTCATCCTCGCGATACCCGACACGGCCATCGGCAGGGCGGCGGCGCAGATCGTTCCGGCGCTCAAGAGCGGGGCCATGCTCATCTGCCTGGACCCCGCCGCGCCCCATGCAGGCCGTCTGCCCAAGCGGGACGACGTGACCTACTTCGTCACGCACCCGTGCCATCCGCCCGTCATTAACGACGAGACCGAGCCGGAGGCCCGCGCGGACTGCTTCGGCGGCAAGGCCGGGCAGCACGTCGTCTGCGCCCTCATGCAGGGCCCGGAGGCCGACTTCGACAGGGGTGAGCGCATCGTCCGCTCCATGTTCGCCCCCGTGATGAACGTGCACCGCATCACCGTCGAGCAGATGGCCATCCTCGAGCCGGCGCTCGCGGAGACGCTCGTGCTCACCTTCATGTTCGCGATCCGGGAGGCGCTGGACGAGGCCGTCCGGCGGGGCGTGCCTGCCGAGGCCGCGCGCGACTTCCTGCTCGGCCACATCCATGTGGACATCGGCATCCTGTTTGGATTCCTGGACGCCCAGGTCTCCGACGGCGCGAAGCTGGCCGCCACGCGCGGGATGGAGCGGCTGCTCAGGCCGGACTGGAAGGACATCTTCGAGCCCGAAGACGTCCTTGCGCAGGTCACGTCCATCGTCGACGGCGGCTCGGAGTAAAGCACCGGGCGCGGTACGTGTCTGGGAGGCGGCTATGAGACTCGGCATAAGCTCGTTTACGTACGGCTGGGCGGTCGGAATCCCCGGCCATCCGCCTGAGCGGCCGATGGGACCATTCGATCTCCTCGAGCGCGCCCGTGAGCTGGGCGTCCGCGTCGTGCAGATCGCGGACAACATGCCCCTTGAAGAGCTGCCGCCCGACGAGCTGCACTCGCTTGCGGACCGCGCGAGCGAGATGGGGATCGCGGTCGAGGTGGGCATGCGGGGAGTGGAGGTCGACCGCCTTTGCGCCCACCTGGACATCGCGAAGCGCTTCGGGTCGCCCATCCTGCGGGTCGTGGGCGCACGCTCGGAGCGCGATCCCGACGAAGGGGAGATTGTCTCGGCGCTGCGGTCGGCTGCACCCGAATGCGAACGCGCAGGCGTGTGCATGGCCGTCGAGAACTACGAGCGTTTCACGGCGGACGTGTGGGCGCGAATCGTCCGCCGCGTCGGGAGCACCGCCGCCGGCATCTGCCTCGACACAGCGAACTCACTCGGGGCAGGGGAGGGCGTGGGGCGCGTCGTCGAGACGCTCGGCCCGCTGACGGTCAACCTGCACGTGAAGGACTTCGCGATTCGCCGTTTCGAGCACCGGCTGGGCTTTGTGGTGGAGGGCCGCCCGGCAGGCCAGGGGCAGCTCGACATCCCGTGGCTGCTCGGACGCCTGGGGAAGATGGGGCGCGAGCCGAGCGTGATCCTGGAGCTCTGGACGCCGCCTGAAGATCGCCTCGCCGACACCATCGCGAAGGAAGCCGAGTGGGCCTGCGCCAGCGTCGCCTACATGCGCACGCTCATCCCGTGGTGAAGCGTCTGGGGATCCGACCCCGGAGGGAACAGGCGAACTGCGCGGACGGAACTTGGCGGGCGACAGGCTCTCGTCCGCTGCCCGTATGGCCAACGGGGACACGGATCGTGTACAATGCGGCCTTTTCTCCGTGGCTGCTCGCGGCGCAAGCCGCCCACCAGCCGCCGCTCGCACAGGGGCGGTGCAGTCGCCGGTCGGTCGAGGCCCCTGATGGATGCAACCGTTCTGGCTGTGTTCATCTTCGTCTACGTGGGCATGATCCTGGGCCGCATCCACGGCCTGGCGCTGGACCGCACTGGCATCGCGCTGCTGGGCGCGATCGTATTGCTGGCCGCGGGTCGTGTCAGTCTGGACGGGGCGTGGTCGGCAGTGGACGCCTCGACGATTGCGCTGCTGCTCGGGCTGATGGTCGCATCTGCTCAGTTCCGCCTGAGCGGCTTCTACTCCATGCTCGCCACACGCCTTGCGCAGTTGCGCACGTCGCCGCAGATGCTGCTTGCGGCGCTGATCGGCGTGACGGGGCTGCTCTCCGCCGTTCTGGCCAACGACATAGTGTGCCTGGCGATGGCGCCCGTGCTGGTGGAAGGCTGCGCCCGGCGCTCCCTTAACCCGGTGCCTTTCCTGCTTGCCCTGGCCTGCGCGGCGAACGTCGGCTCGGCCGCGACCCTCATCGGCAATCCGCAGAACATGCTCATCGGGCAGGTGCTCGGCCTCTCGTTCAGCGATTACTTCTGGAAGGCGAGCTTGCCTGCGTTGCTCGGGCTGATCGTGGTCTGGCAGGTGATCCGCATGATGTACAAGGGACGTTGGTCCGCCCGAACCGAGGTCCCGGCCGTCGAGGCGCCGCAGTTCAGCGCGTGGCAGACTGTCAAAGGTGCAATCGTGATGGTGGCGCTGATCACCGTCTTTCTGCTGACGTCCTGGCCACGTGGCGTCGTAGCCCTGTCGGCCGCCGCTTTGCTCCTCATGAGTCGCAGGATGTCCTCCCGAACGATGCTGGCGGCCGTGGACTGGCATCTGCTCGTGCTGTTTGGAGGGCTCTTCGTGGTCAACAATGTCCTGCGCACGTCCGGGGGCCTGGAGATAATGCTGGGGTGGGCGCGTTCGGCCGGCGTTGAGGTCGGCAAGCCAACCTGGCTCTTTGCCGTCACGGCGGTGCTGAGCAACCTGGTGTCCAACGTGCCGGCGACGATGCTGTTGCTGCCGGTCGCTTCGCATCCGCTGGCCGGGCCCGTGCTTGCCCTGTCGAGCACGCTGGCCGGCAACCTGATCGTCGTCGGCAGCATCGCGAACATCATCGTCGTGGACCAGGCGCAGCGCCTCGGCGTGCGCATTTCGTGGCTCGAGCACGCGCGCGTCGGGGTGCCCGTCTCCCTCTTGACGCTCCTGATAGCAGGCGGATGGCTCTGGCTGCTGGCGTCGTTGGGCTGGTGAGACGGCCCGACCGACGCTCAGGTGCACGACGTGGTCCACATCGCTCGCCTCAACCTGCATGGCAGATGAAGGCATCCTACGACGTCATAGTGGTCGGCGGAGGGCCGGCTGGCATGATGGCAGCCGGCAGGGCAGCGGAGCGGGACCGCCGGGTGCTGCTGCTGGAGCGCGGCCCGTCCCTCGGACGCAAGCTCCTGCTGTCCGGCGGCGGAAGGTGCAACGTCACCAACACGGCGCCTCTCGCTGAATTCCTCGGCGTTTTCGGGCGCCAGGGGGGCTTCCTGCGTAACGCGCTGACAGCCCTCGGCAGCAACGCACTGCGCGACTGGCTCAGGGCAAGGGGCATAGGGACCGTGGCCGAGGAGGGCGGACGCGTCTTCCCGGCTGCCGGCGGGGCGAAGGCGGTTCACGCTGCTTTGGCCGGCTACATGTCGGCCTCAGGCGCCCAGGTCCGCCTCGGCGAACGGGTGAAGTCCCTGCTGACTGAGCAAGGGCGGCTTGCCGGCGTCCGGGGCGTCGACTCGACTTGGGAAGCGCCGCGCGTGGTCGTCGCGACCGGCGGGCTCAGTTACCCGGCCACCGGCAGCACGGGGGACGGCTATGACCTGGCGCGTCAGGCCGGACACTCCCTGCTGCCTGCCTACCCCATGCTGGTCGGACTGGAGACGGTGGAGACCTGGCCGCGGCAATTGCAGGGCGTGTCTCTCAAGGATGCGGTCGTGTGCGTGCGCGAAGCGGCAGGGCAGCGCCTGGCCCGGTGCCGAGGCGAGGCCCTGTGGACCCACTACGGCCTTTCCGGACCTGCGGTGCTCGACGTGAGCGGCGCCGCAATGCAAGTCCTGGCTCGCGGGCAGCAGGTCGCCGTTGAGCTTGATCTGGCGCCCGGCCTCTCGGCGCACGCGCTTGAGGGAGCCCTTCGTGAGGCTGCCGGAAGCAGCAGCCGGCAGGCATTGGCGACCGTTCTGGTCCGGTGGGTGCCCCGGCGTACCGCGGCGCCGTTGCTGGCAGCAGGGGGGCTGGATGGCCGCAAGAAGATGGCCCAGTGCTCCCGGCACGATCTGCAAGTCGCCGTGCAGGCGTTGAAGTGCCTGCGGCTTCACGTGGCGCGCGCCCGTCCGATTGCCGAGGCGATTGTGACCGGCGGCGGCGTCGACGTGCGTGAAGTCGACGCCCGGCGGATGGAATCGCGTCTCCTGAAGGGCCTGCATTTCGCAGGAGAGGTGCTTGCGGTGCACGGCCCGTCCGGAGGGTTCAACATGCAGGCGGCGCTTTCCACGGGCTGGCTTGCGGGCGATGCGGCGTAACCCGGGCCCGCGCCGTCTTGTAACGCCGTTCGGCGCCCTTCGGGCGGCAGGAGGGGTCATGCAAGGCGTGGCGCGCCCGGGGGGATTCGAACTCCCAACCATTGGATCCGAAGGCTATCACACTAACGCCCGAGAATGGCATTCTTGGCATCCTCAGCACCTCCCGTCTTCGCTGGTTGCTATCATTTCGCTGGTTTTGCTATCACGGCTGCTATCGGAGGCCAAGGACACGTGCACCGACAAGGACAGATGGCCTAAGCTGACTTGCGTCCCGATCGGCCGGGGAGAGGGACAGGCACGACCATGATCTACGCCCATCTGGCCCCCCAGGACGACGAGATCAACGTGCTGTGAGGTGCTCGACGCCGGACCTGAATGCGGTCGTCCATGGTCAATGCGGACGGATAGCGCAGCTGTCTTCGGCCGAGACACCTTACACCCGGTCTGTCGAGACGGCTGCACCTGCCAGCAGTGTCTGAGGAAGAGCGCATAGGACTTGGTACAAGGCCCGCGAATTCCACGGCTCTCACCGCATCTCTGGTCACGAGCGTGGACCGGCCAGTGGATTGCTCCTCCATCAGCCAGCCGACACAAGGGCGTGCGGGTCCGAGTGACGGCCAGCTTTACGAGTGTTGCGTCTCAGAAAGGCTAACCCTCGAAGTCAGAATAACGCCTATTGCGGACCTGGCCAGCTTCGACTAGGATATCGTCGGCGTTGGAGGGGGATGCGGTGCGTGGGCCTCGCTCGAGTCTGATGGGGAGGCCGAATTGAGACTTGCGGTTAATGACGTGCCCGGGGAATGTGCCGTAGAAGCCTGGGAGGACGCCCAGAACCACCAGGACACGGCCTACTACTACGGCGCCGCCAAGCACCCCGGCGCCGTGACCAAGACCGTCTATCCGGACTCCGATGACGTGACCGTGGCCTACAACGACGACGGCACGGTGAACACCCGCACCGACCAGCGCGACTGGACGGTCACCTACACCTACGACGACGCCCGGCGCGTCACGCAGGAGTCAGTCTCGGGCAACGGCCTGGTCGGGACGAGCGCGGTGACGTATGCCTACGACGCCCTGGGGCGGCCCACGTCGGTGACGGACAACAACGATCCCAGTAACGGCAACGACAACTCGACGGTCGAGTGGACTTACACCCGGGAGGCGGACGGCGACCTGACGGTCGAGGAGACGCAGGAGTACGGCACCTACACGGACCGGACCGTGACGGTGACCTACGATCTCGCCGGCAGGATGAAGTCGCTGGAATACCCGAGCGGCCTGACGTTGACCTACGCCTATGACGATCTCGTGCGGGTGACGGCTGTCAACGACGGGACGGACGACCGCGTGGCCGACACCTATAGGGGCTGGCTGCTGGAGAAGCGGGAGTACGCGAGCGGGGCGTACCTGACGCACCTGGACGACCAGGGGGAGAACTTGAGCGGCTACGGCTTCGACACGTTCGGCAGGATCAAGAACCACCGGTGGAAGGCGAGCGGCGGGACGCTCCTGGCCGGGTGGGCTTACGACTACGACCGGATCGGGAATAAGAAGTATCAGGAGGACCTGCAGTCGGCGACGCAGAGCGAGCTCTACGGCTACGACGCGGTCTACCGGGTAACGGGCTTCAAGCGCGGCCAGCTCAACGAGCAGAAGACGGACATCACGAGCCCAAGCCGGACGCAGACCTGGACGCTTGATCCTCTGGGCAACTGGGACGACACGGTGCTGGACAGCGTGACCGAGACGCGGACGCACAACTCGATCAACGAGCTGACGGCCCGGACGGTCGGGGAGGATCCCCAGATCAGCCTGTCGTACGACGCGGCCGGGAACCTGACGCAGGACGGGGACTCGAACGGCGACCATAAGTACGCGTGGGACTACCGGAACCGGCTGATCGAGGTCGAGGAGAAGCAGTCGGGGAACTGGAACACGACGGCGGAGTACAAGTACGACGCGCCCAACCGGCGCGTCCTCAAGACTGTCACGAGCAAGGGCTCCCTGAACGGCACGACGCGCTTCCTCTGGGGCGGCGATGGCGATTGGCAGTGCCTGGAGGAGCGGGACGGCTCGGGGGACCTGGTCGCAAGGTTCACGTATGCGCCCGGTTACATTGACGCCGTGGCGGTGCAGGAACGCGACCTGAACTCGGATGATGATTTTGGCGACGCCAACGAGGTGGTATACTACCATCAGAACACCTTGTTCACCGTGTATGCCCTGTCGGACGGGAACGAGTCGGTGATCGAGCGTTACCGGTACGACGCCTACGGCGCCTGCACGGTGCTGGATGCGGATGGATCGGCGGACGCGGACGGCCTATCTGACGTCGCCAATCCCTACGCCTTCACCGGCCGCCGCCTCGACCCCGAATCGGCCCTCATGCAGTACCGCAACCGCCACTACCATCCTGGCCTCGGCCGCTTCATCGGCCGGGACCCCTTGGGGTACCAGGATCAGTTCAGCTTCTACGTGGCCCTGGGCTGCGCTCCCGTTGTCAACCTCGACCCTCTTGGCACGGGCCTTCTGCCGTTCCCACCTCCCCTGCTTCCATATCCCTACGTTCCGAGCGTTCGCCCCGGATTGTCTAGGGCCTATTCCGTAGTGCACAAGGTGGACGTCGAGGCCAACGTGCTGGGGTCCGTTGGCACGGTATTCGAGAAGGTGCTTGCAGGGAAGGTCGCCAAACTGGAGGCTGAGTACGAGCAGAGAATCAGAGATGCCCTTACCTTCGACATCCAGTCGGGACCTGACTTTGAGGTCGGGCCCGAGGCTGTGATAATACCGGTACTGAATAGGGAGATCCACATCGATCCGGCGCCAAGCACTTTTGTTGTGCCGGTTCGCGTAGAGGTTACAATCCCGCTGATTGGCCCGGTTGGGCACACGTTTCAGGTCGAAGTGACGGTCGATGTCGATTTCACTATCTACCTCAAGCGAGAGGTCATCATACTGGTTGTGCCAAAGCCACCAGTCCCGCAAGGAGGGTCTAGACGATGAGAAGAAATCCGTTTGCACCTTGGTCCTATGGGCCGGCCAGTGCGACTTCTGCAGCGGGTCCCGTAGTTCGCCCTCTGGTCTTGCTGCTGTTTCTGCCGTGGCTGCTGTGCGAGCCTGCGCAGCTCCCAACTGGTCTACGGCAACAGGACAAGGCAGCCCAGAATGAGGAACGCAAGGCCCTGCCATGGCTGGAACGCCTAGTCCAGGGAGGTCTGGAGTTTGCGGTACGAAGGGACATTGAGGCCAGGCAGCCCATCATCGTGGACGAGGCCGAAGTGCCGCTTGGTCTTGCCCTTCGGCGGCTTGAGCCGTTGGTCCGAGCACTGCTGTTTCCAAGAGAGGGAGCTGGGCCTCTGCAGCAGCCTGATGCACAGATCGTCAGCGCGGTACGGGGAGCGCCGCGTGCTGCAGGGGGATTGGTGTTGTTGGAGCTTTCCTTGGTCCTTGAGAGTCCTGAGGGAGGCCCACCTGGTAGCGGCAGATGTGCGGAAGTCGGGTCTGGTCTTTACGTTGAAGGGACCGCGCAGATCGCTGACGGGCACCTGCGGATAGCCAGACACGACGGTTTTGGGGAAGGGGCCGCGCCATCGGACGAACATCTCAGATCGGCGCTTGGCGCAGTAGGCCAGCTACACGACGGTCTCCCAATGTCACGCGTTCTCGTCGTCTGGAATGTGGCAGGGACCGAGCCTGCTTCTGTGGCACAAGCGTGTCTTCTACTGCTTGCGCCCGGTGACGAAGGGCGCTCGGCTGGTCTGGCGTTGGTTTCTGTCAGGATGAGCATCAAGGAAGACGAGGCTGAGATAGAAAGCTACGGAGTTCTACCCTTAGCGAGCCACGGTCCTTCGTAGTGGACAGGCCCGTGCCTGGCGCGTGTACGTGCGCACCGCGTTCCCGCACGTTTGCAGAGGGAATCATCAGGACGACCTCCAGTCGGCCACGCAGAGCGAGCTCTACGGGTATGACGACGTCTACCGGGTGACGGGCTTCAAGCGCGGCCAGCTCAACGAGCAGAAGACGGACATCACGAGCCCGTCCCGCACGCAGACGTGGACGTTGGACCCTCTCGGGAACTGGGACGAGACGGTGCTGGACAGCGTGACCGAGAGCCGCACGCACAACACGGTCAACGAGCTGACGGCCCGGACGATCGGGGAGGACCCCCAGATCAGCCTCACCTACGATTCGGCGGGCAACCTGACGCAGGACGGGGACTCGAACGGCGATCACAAGTACACGTGGGACTACCGGAACCGGCTCATCGAGGTCGAGGAGAAGCAGTCGGGGAACTGGAACACCACGGGCGAGTATAAGTATGACGCGCAGGGCCGGCGGGTGCTCAAGACTGTGACGAACAAAGGGAGCCTGAACGGCACCACGCGCTTCATCTGGGGCGGGGAAGGGGATTGGCAGTGCCTGGAGGAGCGGGATAGCTCGGGGGACCTGGTCGCAAGGTTCACGTATGCGCCCGGTTACATAGACGCCGTGGCGGTGCAGGAGCGCGACCTGAACTCAGACACGGATTTCGCGGATGCCAACGAGATCGTCTACTACCACGCCAACACCCTCTTTTCCGTCTATGCGTTGAGCGACGCAAACGGTACAATGGTGGAAAGATACCGCTATGACGCATATGGGGCAGCGACCGTGCTGGACGCCGACGGCTCGGCCGACGCGGACGGCCTGTCGGATCTGCTCAACCCGTATGTGTTCACGGGCCGTAGGCTTGACCTGGAAACTGGCAACTCCCAACCGTCAACTGCCTTGCTGCAGTACAGGAACCGCTACTACCACACCGCCCTTGGCCGCTTCATCAGCCGGGATCCGGAGGACTACGGAGACTGCTACGGCCTGTACGTTTACGTGACGGGGAAGCCTGGAGCAAACGTGGATCCATTTGGGCGAGACTCCCTGACAGGCGTTTGGGAGTTATACCCATCCCTGAAACGTACAGCCTACGGTCGGGAGTGGCGTCCCCATCCCCAGGGCGAGAGAGCGGGCCTCGAGTACGCCGTGGAGTGGGCACAGTGGGCCTCGCCTCGTGGTCCATGGAGGTTTGGCGTTGCCCAGGCAGCCTGGTGCAAGGATAAGCCGATACACACAACGGCAGACATCGGGCCGCTCACCAGCGGAAGGCAGTTCCCTGGGAGTAGCCACTTCAGGGCAACTGTGTATGGCATGGGATGGGGCCAGGAAGATTACACCGTGTTCAAATGCTGCAAACGCTGGAAGCTGAGACAAGTTATTATTGAGCTCGGCATATTGAAAGTAGGGTCGCGAGTTTCCGACAATTCGGGG
>CAZFSS010000024.1:0-60757 GCA_964521715.1 uncultured candidatus Brocadiaceae bacterium
CCAGCCAGCGCCCTCACTACTACTGGCTTGACCGAAAAGCCGTGAACGGTTACCAGTGCTGAGTGTCTCGCCGGAGTACCCACCCGCCCATTTCATTCTTGCAAGCATGCACGCGTCCGACGGGAATGCCCAAGCTGCCATGCAGGAATTCCGGTTCATTCAGGAGAAGGCGCCGGAAATGGCCGAAGATCTCGCCAAACGGCTCGCCCGCTTTCAGATTAACACGACCCAGGACGGCGGAGGTATCCCGCATGGCGACCGAGGCGGCCGGCACTGATGATATCCGGCTTCGGCGTATCGAGGCCCGGATCTATGATGCGTGCGGGAGGCTCCTGGGGAGGCCCGAACGAGCGCCGGCCGCCCTGACCGCCCTGCGTCGCTCCCGTCTCCCCGCCATCCCCTGCCGTCTGCCCTCCTCTGGCACGTCCCGTTGCAGCCCCAACGGCGCCATGCGAAGATGGATGCGCGAGGAGGCAAGTGAAGACCCCGATCCGTCACGTCTGGTGCGTCGCGGTCGCAGCGCTCGTTCTTGCCGCCGCCGGGTGCGGGCGTTCCGCGTCGCCCGCCGTCTCAGGCCGATCCGCAGGGGACAGGAGTGAAGAGCAGATGGAGCAAGCTACCTTCGGGGCCGGGTGTTTCTGGGGCGTGGAGGCCGCCTTCCGAAAGGTCAAAGGGGTCGTCGACACGGAAGTCGGCTTCATGGGCGGCACGCTGCCGGACCCCACCTACAGGCAGGTCTGCACGGACGAGACCGGCCACGCGGAAGTCGTCCACGTGACCTACGATCCCGCCGTGGTCTCCTACGAGGGGCTGCTCGACGTCTTCTGGACCATCCACGATCCGACGCAGTTCAACCGGCAGGGGCCGGACGTCGGCAGTCAGTACAGGTCCGTCATCTTCTTCCGCACGCCCGCGCAGCAGGCGGCTGCCGAGGCATCTCGCGAGAGGCTCGAGCGCTCCGGCAGGTACGATCGGCCGCTCGCGACGGCCGTCGAGCCCGCCTCAACGTTCTGGCGCGCCGAGGAGTATCACCAGCGCTACGCAGAGAAGCATGGCGAGGGCGCCTGCCCGCTGCCTTAGAGCCCGCCATGCGCATGCGTCGGCAGCCGGGGGTCAAGCGGCCGCGCGGACGTAGAGGATCGACTTCCGCCGCCAGCCGACCTGTTCGATGGCGCCCATCTTGCGCAGGCAGTAGGCCATCTGTTGCGCGAGCCAGCGGGGACGCTCCAGCGCGCGCGCAAGCTCGGCCGTGGTGAACGGCTCGGGCATGGGGCCGGGGATGGTCGCAGCCACGTCGGCGGGGGTCTCAAAGAGCCGCCGCCCCACCACGTCGAGAAGCCTGCGCTCCCGCGTGACCCAGTGGTGCTTGCGCCAGCCGCGCGCCGGGTCGTGCTGGCGCACTTCCTCTTCGTGGATGAAGAGCACTTCGAGGGAGAAGTTCGGGTCGGCCAGAAGGTCCGGGATGCGGAGGAGCTCGCCGAAGAGCTGGTCGATGCTGCCCAGCTTCGGCGATCTGCGGCGGCCGAGCTGCGCGGCGCCGTCGTCCGCGAGCCGGACGATCCACTTGCGCTGCGCTATCGGGTAGACCAGCCGCACGCGATGGTCCCGGGTGAGGGCGCGCAGCTTCGACCTGATCGCGGCGAAGTTGCTCGTCTGAATCTCGACGAGCAGGTCCCCGCGCACGACGTCCACCAGGTAACCGTCCACGGGGACCTCGAAGCGGTCGTCTGGCTCGGCGTACCATTCCTTCAGGGCGGCGTGCAGGGGGCCCTCGTTCAGCGTGCTGATCTTGTGCTTCGCGTTCGCTCGCTTGCTGGACATGGCATCGGCTCAAGCGCGGCACGGCGATGGTGAAGTGCGGCATGCGCATCATACGTCATCCGCGCGGCGTGAATCCGCCACGGGGCCGCCCGGCGGGCCGTCCGCGGCGGTCGGCTCTCCGGAGAGGCTTGCCGCAGGGGCGCCGATGGGCTATCCTGCGCGCCCGATGCCGACGGAGGGAGAAGTGAAGCGAACGTGCGAAAAAGCGCGCCGAAAAGCGGGCGCATTGGCGGTGATCGTCAGGGCGTCGTAGAGGACACGACCGCGAAGGGAT
The DNA here is from genome assembly GCA_964521715.1 of uncultured candidatus Brocadiaceae bacterium. GTDB lineage: Bacteria > Planctomycetota > Brocadiia > SM23-32 > SM23-32 > DAOVRD01. Next base: position 2,096 of record CAZFSS010000024.1, read on the forward strand.
TCCTCCCGCGGTGAATGCCGCTCCTCCCCCGGATCAGCCCGAGCCGGAGCGCGCCGCGCTCCCCGCGGGGTGGACCGGTGCGCAGGCAGCTCTAGAGCAACCTCTCCGCGCCGCTGTAGACCTCTTCCACGTTGACGACTATCGCGGCGGCGCCGGGCAGGTTGGGATCGAGCCACTCCTTCATGTGGTCGTAGATGGACCCTTCGGTGTGGCGCTCGAGGGAGCCCTTGACCTGGAACGCCTTGCCCTCTGTGGTCAGGAAGAGCAGAGCCCCCTCGCTTCCGGCGAGGATGTTGGCGCAGGTCTTGGCGAAGTAGTTCTCGGCGATGACGATCTTGTCCTCGCTCAACTTCTCGACGCAGCTCACGTAGATTGCATTCGGGACGCCGTCCGCGCTGACAGTCGCCAGCACTGCCGGGCCCTGTCGATGATCGAATCCCTGGCTCGCCGCCTGCGGTAAGTCGGGCATGTTGCTTCCCTCACCTGGGGGGACGGGGAGCTAAAGCGTAACCGAATCGCAGGGCCGGGACAAGGGGCCGGGCGCGCGACTCATCCCCACGGACGATAGAGCACCTTGATGGCTTCCTTGCGGCGCAGCAGCTCCGTGCCGTCGGCGAACTGCGAGAGGGGCAGCTCCCGCGTGACAAGCGGGGCGAGCCGGAGCCGGCCGCCCGCGACGCGCTCCATGGCGTAATCGGCCGCCTCCCGGCGGTGCGCCCCATAGCCGAGGAGAGTCAGAGACCGGTGACGGAGCGTGTACTCGTAGGTGTCATGCTGGACGCCGAAGAGCGCCACCCACCTGCCCGCGACATCCATCTGGAACTGCACCGAGTCCCTGGCTCCGGTGCAGTCGATGGCGGCGTCAACGCGGGCGCCGCGCGGCATCTGCCGGAGGGAGCGGGTCTGGTCGGACGCAGGATCCAGGCACACGTCAGCGCCGAGTTCGCGCGCCAGCGCCCTGCGCTCCTCCAGCGGATCGAAGCCCATCACCTCCGCCGCCCCGGCGTCCCGCGCAAGCTGGACGGCGACCAGCCCGGCCCCGCCCAACCCGCCCACGGAGAAGCGCAGGCCCGCCACAAGAGGCATGTCCAGAAAGCAAACGGCGACGCACATGGCCAGCTCCAGCGGCGCGATTGCGGCGTCGGACAGGCCCTCCGGCACGGGCAGGAGGTCCTCTGCGCTGATGGCCGCGTACTGCGCGTAGTACCCCCAGCGGCCGGACGGCATCGTGCGCCAGGTAACCACGCGCTGGCCGGACGCGAACGCCTCGACGCCCTCCCCTGCCTCCTCCACGACGCCGCACGCCTCGTGCCCCTCCCGGCCCGGCGGCAGGGGATAGCGCGGGTAGTCCGGACGGTCGAAGATGTCCACGCCGGCCATGAGCGTCATGTCCCAGTGCGGGCACGAAGTGACGCCGTCCACCCGGACCAGCACTTCGCCTTCCGCCGGCTCGGGCCGCTCTACTTCCACGATCTCGGCGCGTCCAGGCTCAAGGATCTGCAGTGCTTTCATCGCCCCTGCCAGTCAATGACGATGCCCAGGAAGTGCTCCCCGCGATTCAGCAGAAGGTCGAACGCCCTCGCGTAGTCCGCAATGGGGAGGCGGTGCGTTATCTTGCCCGCCACGTCGATGCGCCCGGCGGCCACCAGTTCGAGCGTGGCCTCAAGGCGCTCCCGCGTGAACCCGCCGGGCGTGTACAGCGTCGTCTCCTTCGAGGTGAGCCTGATGTAATCGATCAGGTTGCATCCGTGCACGTAGTAGCCGCCGGCAACAAGATGGCCGTTGTGCCGCAGCAGGTCCACGTCCCTGTGGAGCGACTCGGTGCCCGTCAGGGTGTCCACTATCACGGACAGGCCGCCCGGGCAGAACTCGGCCGCCGCATCCTCCAGCGGCTGCCGCAACGTGTTGACCCACCGGCTCCGGCCCGAGAGGCGGCAGCATGCCGCGCGCTCGTCGTGGTGGCCCGCCAGCAGCACGGCGGCGCCGCGCAGTTGCAGCGCTTCAGCCGTCCATTGGCCGACCAGGCCGTCGCCGACGACCAGAGCCTTCGTCCCTTCCTTGATCGGCGGCCGCGAGGCGTGGTTGTAGCCCACCTGCGTGAGCACCAGGCCGCTGGCAAGCACGGGATCAAGCCCGCTCGGGAGCTTGAGGACCTGCTCCTGAGGCTGAATGGACGGCCTCACGTGGCCGCCCCACGGGAACTCGTCGAGCCCGGTAGACCCAAGCGTGCAGAAGACCCAGTCGCCCGGTCCGAGCCCCTCCACCTCGGCGCCCGCCGCCGCGACCACGCCGACTTTCTGATAGCCCCCCACCTGCGGGAAGGGCGCCAGATCAACGCGATAGCCCGACGCCCGGCCGTAGAAGCGCTCCCCCATCAACACGGAGCGTTCGGTTCCGGGCGAGACCATGCTGTGCCGCGTGTCCACCACGACGTCGCGCGGGCCCGGCTCGGGCAGCTCCAGGTCCCGCAGCTCCACCTTGCCCGGCCCGACGTTGACGATCCCCCGTCCCTTCACGCCTCTGCACCTGAGGATGGTCGCCTCCACCGAACGCGCATGCCTGCCGATCCGGCGGGCGACTATAGCGGCGGCCGCGGGCGATTACAAGCGCTGTCCGGCACAGGAGGCACCGGGGGACGTGAAACCCCGCCAGGCCGCCCGTATAATGGGTTCCCCCGGCCAGAGACGTCTCCGAAGGGGAGACAGGGCCATGCGACTGGTGGCGTGAGGTGCGTGCAATGGCGGAAGACGCGGACGTTTTCGACGTCGTGCCGGGCCGATTTGAGCAGCAGGTTATCGAGGCGTCGCGCAAGCGCGCCATCGTGGTGGACTTCTGGGCGGAGTGGTGTGCGCCGTGCCGCGCGCTGAGCCCCATCCTCGAGCGGGTGGTGCGTTCGTTCGAGGGCCGGGCGGCCCTCGCCAAGGTGGACATCGAGCGGGACCGGGAGGTGGCCACGCGCTACGGCGTGCAGAGCATACCGAACGTGAAAGTCTTCCGCGAGGGCAAGGTGGCTGGCGAGTTCATCGGCGCCCTTCCTGAGCCCCAGGTGCGCAGGATCCTCGAATCGCTGATCCCGTCCAGGGCCGACGAACTCGTCCTATCCGCCGATCGCCTGGTGGAGGAGGAAGACCTCGAGCAGGCCGAGCGGCACTACCGCAGCGCCCTGGAGCTCCAGCCTGACCACGCCCCCGCGCTGCTTCGCCTCGGCATGATGGCCCTGGAGAGGGGCGAGATGAACGAGGCGCGGGACGTCCTGTCCCGGATCGAAGAGAACGCGCCCGAGCACGAGGCCGCGCAGGGCCTGCTGGGCCGAATCCAGTTCCGTGAGACGTGTCGTCAGGGCGGCGGCAGGGAGGCCTGCCAGCGGCGCGCCGCGCAGAACGAGAAGGACCTGGACGCGCTCTACGAGCTTGCCTGCTGCCTGGCCGCTGACGGGGAGTACGAGCCGGCGCTCGAACGATTCCTCAAGGTCCTGTCCGCCGATAGAACCTACCACGAGGGAGCCTCAAAGGAAGCCATGCTCCGCGTGTTCTCCCTCGTCGGGACCCGCAGCGAGCTGGCAGACCGATACCGCAAGCAGATGGCCGGCGTGCTGTATTGAGCCGAGGCGATCCTATGGAACTGGAATGCAAGCCGGACGCCGAAGAAGCCAAAGAACGCGTGGACGCCTGGTGGAGGGGCCAGGTCCTCGATCGCGTCCCGATCAAGGTATACGCGCCGCTTAGCCCCGCACGGTCGCCCGAACCGGCGCCGCAGGACCTGGAGAGATGGCGGATCGATCCCGAGCTGGTGATCCCCCGGCTGGAAGCCTACGTGACTGACACGTACTGGGGCGGCGAGGCACTGCCGGTCGTCTTTCCCGCTGCCATCGGGATGGTCGCGATCCTGGCCGCGTATCTCGGCTGCCCCTACAGGTTCCTGGACACGCAGACGGCCTGGGCCGCGCCCATCATTGATGACTGGCAGGACGCTCCCCCGCTCGAGTTCGACCCCGCCAGCAAGTGGTGGCGCTCATCCGCCGAGCTCCTGGCAGCAGCGGCCGAGCGCGCCCCCGGCCGGTTCTACGTCGGGCTGCCGGACCTGAACGGTCCCGGCGAGATACTGGCCCGGCTGCGCGGCACGGAGAGACTGCTGGTCGACCTGCTGGACGATCCGACGCCGCTCCGTCCCGCGCTCGACAGGATCAACTTCACCTGGTTCCGGTACTACGAGGCCTGCGTCGGCCTCATCCACCAGCACATCGAGGGCAGCATCTACTGGATGGGCATCTGGTCGCTGACGCCGTCCACAGACTTGCAGTGCGACTTCTCGTGCATGATATCCCCGGAGATGTTCGACGAGCTGTTCCTGCCTCCCCTGAGGCAACAGACCGAGTGGGTGGACCGCACCATCTACCACCTGGACGGGCCGAACGCCGTCCGCCACCTCGATTCCCTGCTCGCGCTGCCGAAGCTGGACGGCATCCAATGGGTGCCCGGCGCCGGCGCGCCGCCCATGCGCGACTGGGTGGACCTGTGCAGACGCATCCTCGAGGCAGGCAAGCTCCTCTACATCGAGTGCACGCCGAGCGAGGTGGAGTTCCTGCTTGCCCGTCTGCCCCATGAGGGCCTACTGCTCAGCACGCACTGCGGCAGCCGCGAACAGGCCGAGGAACTGCTGAAGAACGTCGCCGTCTGGGGCCGTTAGCGCTCGACCCGGAGCCGTCCGGGGGCGCGGCAAGGGACGTGCGTCGAGCGAAGGCGCGCCGTCAGTCGGGCTGCGGCGTCCGCACCCCGCGGCCCTGTGCGTACTGGCGGAAGGCCAGGTAGGCCGTCATCCCGAAGACCACCAACAGGCCCAGCGTGCCCACCGACATCTCCTTGAGCCGCTGCACAGCGATCAGGTTCACCAGGAGGAAACACAGCAGGACGCCCCAGGACACGCGGGTGCCAATCCGCTCGCCCGCGTGCGCGAAGCAGAACGCAGTCAGCGCCCCGAAGGGAACGACGAGTATTGACAGGTGGCTCCCGTGGGAGACGTCTGAAAGCAGCAGCATCCCGAGCGGCACGAGCGCGAACAGGAGGGCCTCCAGTTCCCGCCTGCGCGCGGGGGCCGGAAGCGCCCACGCCAGGATCAGCAACCCCAGCACCGAAAGCTTGAACGCCAGCGCGATCTTCCTGACCGCGGACATGGGCAGGTCGGCGACGGCGACGCCGCGCGACTTGCCGCTCTTGCGCGCAGTGTAGTCGGTGAGGTAGCGAACGAGGGCGGCCTTTGGCGACTGGTTCAGACGCCGGTAGGGATCGCCGATGAACGACTCTGGCCCTTCCCGCGCATAGGGGATCAGCACTTTGGTCACCCAGGAGCGGTGGCGTTCGAAGCTGCCCTTCGGACCCCAGACGACGGCCGGCACGACGACGGTGCAGACGAAGCCTGCGATCACCATGCCTCCCAGGGCGCGCCACTTTCGCCTGCACAGGAGGTAGAGCCCGAACAGGCCGGGCGTCAGCTTGAGGGCCGCGGCCACGCCAAGCAGCGCTCCCCCACCCCACTGCCGGTCCTTGGCGAGCATCAGGAGCATAGACCCGGACACCATGGCAACAACGAACATGTCCGTCTCGCACCGGATGATGCCGTTCAGCATCAGGCCGCCGGTCAGGGCCCACAGCAGGGCGGGCGCGCACGAGCGGGGCTCTCCCTCGCCGCCCTCATGGCAGGCCGCCATGACCCACCGCACCGACCACACCGTCATCGCAACCATCACGACCAGCAGCGCGGCGGCGCTGAGGCCGAGCTGAATCCGCTGGCCCATCGTGATGGCCTGACTTGGGTCATCCGAGCCCGGCACCAGGCCCACGGGAAAGAGGCCGAACGGCGTCCAGAAGATCGCAAAGAACGGAGGATACGCGCGCAGGTGCTCGATGTGCTCATAGTGGTTCCTGTCCTGAACCAGGCTGACCTGAACGATTCGGCGGAAACCCGTGAACTCCGAGGAGCCGTACAGCGCCCTCCTCACTCCCAGGACCACCACGGAGGTCACGGCCAGGGCGAAGACCAGCAGAAAAAAGGACCGCCAGCGCCTCCCTGCCCACAGCCGGCAGAAGCCCTTCAGATTCATCGCTCGCCTTCGCGCCGGGTCTCTGCGTAGGCCCGCTCGCGGCCGATCTCGTGCAGGTCGTGCTCATGCCCAAGGACGTTCTCGGCCGCCTTCAGCCCCATGTCGATGTAGTGGTCGGAGCTGGTGTAAAGGAACGAGGCGTTGCGCCCGACGTTGTAGAGGTTGGAGAAACGCCGCAGGTATTCCGTGATCACGTTGACGTTCTCGGCGTAGCCCAGGCGATAGACGGGATACGCGTTCCGCAGGCGGACGGTAGTGTGGCCGATGGGCCAATCCGGCTGGATCAGCCCGATCTCGGCCAGCTGCCCGGCGGCCTCCGCAGCCAGCGCCGGGCCCTCCCGGTTCCAGCAGGCGTCGCCGTACTGGCAGAAGTACTCCAGCACCAGTCCGGTCTTGCCCGGGGGCGCCATCTCCCTGCTCCAGTTCTTCGGCTCATGAAGCCTGCAGAAGCCGATCTCCGGCGACGGTATGTAGATCCAGTGATCCGCACTGACATGCTCGACGTCGAGCTCCAGGAAGACGATGACCATACTCCGGTAAACCAGCTCGCGCGCCGCCGCTAGGACCTCGTCCGACGGGGCCGGGCGGAGCAAGCCGACGAGCTCGTCTATCGGCATAGAGTTGACGAATTCGCAGCACCTGCGCCGCAGGAGCGCGCCGTCGGGTCCCCTGGCTGTCACCACCACAATCCTGCCGCCGTCGTGCTCGACTTCCACGACGGCATGCTCCATCAGCAGGGCGTTAGGCTCCTTGACCGCAGCCGCCATGCCTTCGGGTATCTGGCCGAACCCGTAGCGGGGGTAGAAGAAACGCCGCACGAGCGTGTCCAGCGATCCCTTCCGAAGCACGGCGTCCCTGACGGCCTCCCGGAAGGAAAGCCCCTTGATGCGCTGGTGCGCGAAGTCGGCGGACAGCTCCGTGCACGGCACGCCCCACGTCTTCTCCGTATAGACCCGGAAGTAGACGTCGTAGAGATACCGTCCGAACCGGGACAGCGCCCACTGCTCGAACGTGTCCTCCGGCCCGTGCCCGCGCACAAGTCTTCCGACCTTCATCGCGGCGTAGTCCAGCACGGCCTTCGTAGCGCCGCCCGGCCCGAGCCCTCTCAAGGTGCTGAGAGGGCTGAGCGGGTAGTCCACAAACCGGCCGTTGAACAGGATCCGGCTCAGCCGGTCCACGACCAGCAGGTCGTCCCCGACCACCTCCTCGACGATCCGCTGGACGTCGGGCTTCTTGGTATAGAAGCGATGGCCGCCCAGGTCGAAACGGAACTCGCCGTGCTTGATCGTCCGCGAGTAGCCCCCGACGTGCGGGGCCTTCTCGTAGACGACGAATGGCACGTCCGCGTGGCCCTGGAGGCGGTAGGCGGCCGACAGTCCGGCCACGCCTGCCCCGACGATGACGATGAGTTCCGGCTCAGCCATCTGGCCTCTTTTCCTGGGCGGTCTCGCCCCGATCGGAGCAGAAAGTGCCGAGCATCTCGCGACAGGTGATGAACTGCGCGTCCAGTCTCTCCAGCGCCTCCTCAAGTATCCGCCAGGCCGCCTCTCCGCAGTTACGCGTCAGCACCCGCCGCAGCGGCAGCGGAAGGCACGACGCCGTCTCCGCCGGCAGGAACTCGTGCAGGTGCAGGTAGATCAGCGACGCAGAGGGCGGCAGAAGGCTCCGCCCGGCCGGCGCAAGCAGCCGCAGCCACGTCAGGGACAACGGCAGCATGCCGGCCCCCATCGCCGACGTGGGGAACTCATACGTCGAGTCCCGCGCAAAGGGGCACAACAGGCTGTGCAGACGGCCGTTCCCGGGCCCGGGCAAGACGCTGCCCAAGGAGGCGTCGTACCGGTAGCCCGCCCTCCTGACGCGAGCGAAGAAGCTCCCGCAGCGCCGGAAGAACGGCGCGCGGAACCCTTCCACGCTGCCCGCCACTTCGGCCAGCCGCTCGCGCGACTCCTTGAGTTCCCGGTCGGCTTCCGCCTCGTCGAGCGTGTCCAGCAAGCGATGGCTGCATCCGTGCGAAGCCACTTCGTTGCCCTCGCGCATGGCGGCTACTGGTTCCGAGGACTCGTCCACAAGGTTGCTGACGACGAAGAAAGTCGCTCGCATGTCGCGCTCTTCCAGGAATCGCAGGAACCGCGGCGTCACTTCGCGGAACGCCCGGGCGCCTTTGACGCCCCAGTCGGGCTCGACATCCACTGTCAGCGCGATGCGATTCCTCATGTCGCTCCCGCGGACCGGCGGGGCACGCCCTCACCCGGCCCGATTATGTCAGATGAGCCGGCCGCATTGCAAACCGGGCCTTCTCATTGCGGCCCTGGCGCGGGCCGTTCTATAATCAGCCCGCAGGCGCGAGCCGGGCCTTCGCCGCCCGAGAAGCAGGCATTACCCCATCTCGAAGCCGCGGGATCCATGGAACTGAGAGTCCGACCCGGTCCGCTGTCGGGGTCCGTCCAGATCCCCGGCAGCAAGTCGCACACGATTCGCGGGCTGATCATCGGCAGCCTGGCTGAGGGCCGGTCGCTGCTCCGCGCGCCCCTTCAGTCCAGCGACACGCAGAGCTGCGTGCATGTCTGCCGCGCGCTCGGAGCGACGGTGGACGCCGCCGACCCGGACGCCTGGCAGATAGACGGGACCGCCGGGCCTCCGCGCGCCGCAGCCGGCACGGTCGACGTGGGCAACTCCGGCACTACGCTCTTCCTGGCAATGACGGCGGCCGCATTGGCGGACGGCACGAGCCGGTTCACGGGGGACGAGCAGATACGCCGCCGCTCCGCCGGGCCGCTGCTTGCCGCGCTGCGCTCGCTCGGCGCCACGGCCTACTCGGTCGACGGGAGCGGTTGCGCGCCGCTGGTAGTCGGCGGCGGCCTGCGCGGCGGGCGCGTCTCCATCGAGTGTCCCACGAGCCAGTACCTGTCCAGCCTCCTCATCGGCTGTCCGCTCGCCAGGGGCGACAGCATCGTTCAAGTCCCTCTGCTCAATGAGAGGCCGTACGTCGAGATGACGCTCGGCTGGATCGACCGGATGGGCATTGAGTGCGCTCGCAGCGGGGACTTCAGCCGGTTCGAGATACCGGGCGGGCAGCGTTACGCGAGCTTCGACGAGGTCGTGCCGGGGGACTTCTCCAGCGCCACGTTCTTCCTTGTCGCGGCGGCGGTCACGGGCTCCCGTTTGTTCCTGTCGGGCCTGGACATGGAGGATTTCCAGGGAGACAAGGCGGTGGTCGGCATGCTGGAGCGGATGGGATGCAGCCATGAGGTCACGGAGGACGGCATCCGGTTTGAGGGGCCGCCCGAACTGCAGGGCGGCACGTTCGACCTAAACGCGACGCCGGATGCCATCCCGGCCATGGCCGTGGCCGGCTGCGTGGCCGGCGGCGAGACGCGGCTGCTGAACGTCCCCCAGGCCCGCGCAAAGGAGTCCGACCGCCTGGCCGTGATGGCCCGTGAACTGCGCAAGCTGGGGGGGCAAGTGGAGGAACTGCCCGACGGCCTGATCCTTCACAACAGCCACCTGCGCGGCGCGGCGACGGACGGCCACAGCGACCACCGCGTCGTCATGGCTCTGGCGCTGGCCGGGCTCGTCGCGGAAGGCCAGACCACCGTGACGACGGCCGAGGCCGTGTCGGTGACCTTCCCCGACTTCGTTGAGCTGATGCGGCGCGTCGGGGCGCAGATGGACGCCGCCCCTTAGTCGAGCTTCAGTGCCGAAGTTGCTGGTTGGCGGGTCGGGCTGGTATTGTGGGCATCCCACGGGGCCATTGTGCGCGCCCCCGTGCCGCCAAGTCCGATTCGCTTGCGTAGGGGCACGGCGCGCCGTGCCCCTACCCCACGGAGCCGAGACGAGCCCACGCGGGCGAGTTCGGTGCTGAAGGTCCCCTAGAGCGCCTGCCAGGACCCCCGCTGCTTCGGCCCGCTGCAACGCTGGGCTGGGTCCTTTGCCGGTGCGGCGGGCGGGAGGTATAATGCGGGCTAACCGATGCTGCCGCGGGTCCGCATCGCACCCCGAGCTCTGTCGCGCTTGCCCAAAGGCGCCGACAGGGCGGTTTTTTTGCGGGAGAGTCCGGCGTGGCCCTCTCGACGTCCCGCTGGAACGTCATCTGCCATCTGATCGACGGCATCTTCTTCAGCGCGGCGCTCGTCGTGCTCAGTACGGAGATCATGATCCCGCAGATGATCACCGAGCTGAGCGATTCCGCCCTGCTGGTGGGGTTGGTGCCGCTGATCCTGTCGTTCGGCGTGCTGGTGCCCCAGACGTTCTACGCGAAGCGCGTCGAGGGACTCGCCTACAAGAAGTGGCAGGTGGTTCTGTGCGCTTCTTTGCAGCGTGTGGGCTGGCTCGTCTTTCTGCTGTCGCTCTACGTTCACTGGGGCAGCCCGTTCACGCTGGTGGCCTTCTTCGCCGCTCTGGCGGTGAACAGCTTCGGATCCGGGCTCGTCATCCCGATATGGACGGACTGGTACGCCAAGACCGTGCCCGAAAGCATGTGGGGGAGGCTCCTGGGGGCCAGGCGCGCGATCCCCGCCGTTCTGGGGCTCCCCCTGGGGCTGTTGATGCAGCGGATCATCAACGCCTATCCCGCTCCGCAGCGGTACCAGATACTGGTCATCATCGGCGTGACCTTCCACGCCCTGTCGCTGCTGTTCGTCATGCTGGTTCGTGAGGACCGTCACGAAGGCCTGCCGACCCAGGAGGGGACGAGTTGGCGGAGCTACTTCAGGGACCTGGCGGCAATCCTCTTCCGGCGCCGCGACTTCAGGAGGTTCATGGTAGCCTCCCTGCTGGCGACGCTCCCGATTACCATGATGGCGGCTTTCCTTACCAAGTACGGCCTTACGTACCCGGGGGTCGCCCAGGACGTGACGGGGACGTTCACCATGTTCTTCTGGGGTTCGGTTGCCGTGGGCTCCCTCGCCGGCGGGCTGATGAGCGACAGGCAAGGCGTCATAGTGCCGTTCCGGATCTTCCCGCTGGTGCTGGTAGGGGCGTCCGCGGCCGCCTTCCTGTCGTGGCATCCGGCAGTGGTCTGCGCGGCGTTCAGCCTGCTCGGGTTTGCCTTCGGCGCTCGCATCGTCGTCATGATGCCGGCCGTGTTCCGCTTCTCGGGTCCGCACCGGCGGCCCAGCTACATGGCGGTCGCGTTCACCTTCCTGGGCCTGGCTGACGCGACGGCGCCTCCGCTGCTCGGCCTCGCCATAGATGCCAGGGCCCTGAGCTTCCCCCACGTCTTCGTGCTGTGCGGCCTTCTGGCCGCCGCCGGGTGGCTGCTGTTCTTGCGGATGCCGGCCCCGCAGCCGGCCTCTTCCGCCGGCGCGTAAGCGGCTGCGTTTTGACTCGCCGGCCCTGTCGTGCTAGAATCCCGCCCGTTGGGTCGCTGGCGCCGCAGGGGGCCAGGACGGGGTCCGCAGGTGGTGCCGGGTTCGCAGAAGGGAGCCTGAGGGCATGAAGGCAGATGAACGCGCAGCGTTGCTGAAACGATGCAAAGGCATCCGTGTGACGGACTGGCATGACGCGATGGATACGCTGGGGCTGTTTGACCGGGGCCTGATGGTCCCGGAGATCCGCCCGCTGTGGCGCGACATCGAGGAGTTCGCCCACTGCATACTTGGCTTCGCGTTCACGCTTCGCTATGTGCCATCCAGCCGCACGATCGTCGCGCGCGATGTGGCAGACTTCCAGAAGCAGGAAGGACAGTGGTACGGCAAGGAGCCGAGGTGGGGGGAGCAGATACAGCCCGGCGACGTCCTTGTCATCGACGGCACGAACACGAAGGACACCGGCTATGTCGGCTCGATGAATTCGATGACGTGGCTCGCGCGGGGCGCCGTGGGAATCGTGACCAACAACGGCGTGCGCGACACGGACGAGCTGATCAAGCAGAAGGTGCCCGTCTACTGCAACGGATTCTCGCGCGGCATCATTCCGGGGCGGGTGGAGCTCGACTCCTATGGGCAGCCGATCGAATGCGGGGGCGTCTACGTGCGCCCGGCCGACCTCGTGGTGGCGGACGGCGACGGCGTCATGGTGATCCCGGCCGAACGGATCGAGGACGCCCTGGCTATCGCAAAGAGGATACAAGACGGCGACCAGAAGAGCCGCGCCTCGCTCTACAAGCGGCTCGGCATTCCTTCCGACTTCACGCTTGGGGAGGCCGCCGAGCCGGGGGATTGAGGGAGCAGGCGCGTGACCGCGCTCCGCTGACCCGTCGCCGCGCGCCGTCCGGCGTGCTACTTCCCGCCCAGCGCCGAGAGCGAGCCGACCAGATACGTGACCGAGCCCTGGTAGGTCAGCGACGGTTCGGTCAGCTCCCAGCACGTCCAGTCGGGCCGCCACGCCTTGGCCGGGTAGAGGGAGATCCCCGGGCAGTTGGCGGAGGTCGGGCCGCCCGGCATGTAGCCCGGCGGCATCGGCAGGCCGGGACCCAGCGGGCCGAACATCGCGTGGTAAATGGGCCCCAGGGGCGGCTCCCCGTAGCCGGTCACCATGCACTGCGTGACCGCGTTCCTGCCCAACAGCCAGTGCAGCGTGTCGCGCGCCGCTTCGACGTAGGCCGGGTCCGGTGCGAACCGGTTCACCATGAGCAGATGCGCTCCGCTCTTCGCGATGCAATGGCCGTTGGAGCCCCAGCTGAACACCACGCCCTCGATCATCGGCGCGTTGTACGCCTGGGCTCGCGCGGCGGCGACGACGGCGTCGGCGTAGGTCTTGTAGTAGTTGCGCAGCCTGGCTTGAAGCTCCTTGTCGACCTCGGGCCGCTCGCTCAGGCAGTAAGTGGCCAGCCCGCCGTCAAAGACGCCGTAGTTGATGTCCCCCATCCAGCCATCGAGGATGCCGGGCGCCAAGCGTTTGACCACGTCGTGCGCATCCTCGCGCCCCGTGGCTTCGAAGAGCAGGGCGGCCGCCGCAAAGAGGTGTTTCTCGTCGACGTTGCTTGCAGTGAGCAGATACCTCCAGGACAGCAGGGCGTCCTGGAGGCATGCCTCGGCGAACTCGCGCTCCTGGGGCACGTCCTTGTAGACGATGTAGGCGTGGGCCAGGTCGGCGACGAGGGCGCACGCTGCCTCGTCCGTCGTGTCGCTCAGGCCGTGCGGCGTGTCGTAGAAGTCCACGCCCTCCGCGCCCTGCCCCATCCCCTCGTGGACCCGGTCGTAGACCTGGCCGGCCCTCGGACCTTCGCGGATCAGCATCTTGCGCACCCAGTCCAGCTCGTACTTGATCTCGTCGAGCAGATCGGGGACCCCGTTGCCGCTCTCAGGCAAATTGAGCTGGCCATCGGTGAACTTGCCCGGGTTGTGCTCGTACAGGCTCAGCAGCATGAAGATGGGCTGTATGGTCCAGGGGGCGTAGCAATTCATGTCGCCTGCGTCGTGCCAGCCGCCGCGGCAGTCGCGGATCTTGCCCTCCTTGTCGAGGATCGCTTCGTTCGAGACGTGGCAGGCCCGGTGCGCGTACGGGCCGGCGTTCTCCGGCTTCAGTTCGATGCCGCAGCGCTGGAAGAACCAGAACCTGGCCACGTCGTAGAAGAGCTGGTCGTAGATGTCGCCCGCAATGCGGAACGGAACGGACCGCCCGGGCCCTTCCACCTCGACGATGTACGCGCCGGGCGTCTTCAGCTCGGTGAAATCCGCGTCGTAGACGATGTCGCCGCTGCTCTCGTCGCGCGGGGCGTTCGGACCGCCGACAGGCGCGAGCGAGAGCGCGCCGCGCTGCACCACTTCGCCGGAGTCGGCGTTCCTCACCACGAACGGCACCTCGCCCTGCAGCACCGCAGGCGCGGTCACCTTCGCCACCTTGCGCCACTCGGGCGCGTAGCCGACCTGGTCCACTTTGACCGGGCGGTAGACCCTTTCGGGAGCTGTGGTGCGGAAGAGGACATTGGCCAGATAGAGGGTCGTCTCGCCGCCGGGAGCCGAGCCGTTCAGGACCACCTTCTCCATGTTGTCCAGGTCGATCTTTGGGGCGGCGGCCACGAAGTCCCTGAGCGGGATCGCCACGTGTTGCCACTCCTGGCCCGGCGTCGCGTAATGCAGAAGGTCCGCCAGTGCGCCGACGGCCTCCTCCGGGCCGTCGCGGTCATTGTCGACGTCGACGATGCCGATCTCGACCTTGCCCGTGACGCTGCCCGCGACGTCGAACTCCAGGGCGCCGTCCGGGCCGTAGTCAAGGAGGTAGAACTTCGTCCAATTGGGCATGGCAATGCCCACGTGGAAGGAGCCGCCGGGGCTGTGGGTCACGTGCAGCTTGACCGCGCGCTTGCCCTGCCAGTCCACAACGGGCAGTCCGCCTCGCGCGCTGTCCACGGTTGTCCCGCCCTGGGCGTTCACATAGCTGCCCCCGCGCGCGGCGCCGACGGGGTCCACCACCAGCGGCGTCACGCGCTCGGGCGCCGCATTCGCCGCCGCCGCCAGAACCAAAGCCGCCAGAAGAACAGCCGATCCAACTCGGTCCATCGATCCCATCCCTCCTGTTGGCTCGCCCCCGCCCGGCTTCCCGCGCGTGCAAGATAACGCGCCTGCAGCGGCGGGCCGGAGCCAAGGGCCTCTAAGCCATCCACGCCATCATGTCCCTGGTAACCGGGTACCGGGGCTCACGTCCCTCCAGGTATCGCCGTAGCTCGTCAAGGACGTACTCCGCGTTCCGGTGGACTTCCCGGCCGCGCGGCCCGGCCAGGTGCGGCGTCAGGAATACGTTCGGGAGCGTGTAGAGCGCGCTCTCGGCGGCCGGCGGCTCGGGATCGGTCACGTCGATGAACGCGAAGATCCTGCCCTCGCGCAGGACTTCGATCATCTCGTCCTCCCGGATGATGCGGCCGCGGGCCGTGTTGATGAACACGGCGCCGTCCTTCATGCTGCGGAAGTGCTCTCCCCTTACCATGTGCTTTGTGGCGGGGACGTTCGCCGCATGCAGGCTCACAACGTCGCACGTCCTGAAGATCTCGTCCATCCCCATCGGCGTGGTGCCGAGTTCCCGCGCCCGTTCGGCGGACAGGTGCGGGTCGCAGCAGTACGTTTCCACTTGGTAGTTCTTCAGCATCTGAAGCACGCCCGAGCCGACCATGCCGGCGCCTATGACGCCCACCTTTATCCCGTAGACGCCCGCGACGCCCTCCGGCAACTGGAAGGTCTTCGCCTGGCGGGTCGCGGCCGCCGCCTGGAGGCACTTCTTCATGCCGAAGACGATCGCGGCGACCGTGTACTCGATGACGGGGACCGCGTTCGACGCCCAGGCGCTGGTCAGCAGGATGTCCCTGCCCCAGAACTCGTCGGTGACGAAGTCGCGCACCGAGCCTGCGCCATAGAAGACGGCCCGCAGCGCCGGCGCCGCGTCCAGGAACTCGCCGTCCAGCGTCATCATGCCCCAGCCGGTCACGATGATCTCGCTCCCGGCGAGGACCGGCCGTAGCGCGTCCAGGTCGCCCGCCAGCCCGGCGCAATCGGTCAGGTCGACCAGCTCACCGATCTGCTCGATCTGCTCGGGCGCATAGATGCGGTCCCGGCTCCACGCGGGCAGCAGCATGACGGCTTTCTTCATCGGGCGGGTCCGCTCTCTGAAGCCAGGTGACGCAGCGACCGGCGCACTATACTGCTCGCGAATACCGGGCGCAAGCGAGCGCGCCAGGCGCAAGCGGGCACCGGGCGCCGCGTAGCGCCAGGCGTCCCCCACCGCCCCCTCAGCCTTCGCGCAGACCAAGCCACCGGGCGAACCTGCGCCGGAACTGGTGCAGCGCCAGGCCGCGGTGGCTCACCGCGTTCTTCTCCTCCGGCGCCATCTGGGCGAACGTCCGGCCGGCCCGCTCGCAGAAGAAGACCGGATCGTAGCCGAAGCCTCCGCATCCCCGCATCTCGCGCGTGATCGTGCCGCCCGCGCGGCCCGAGGCGGTCAACACGACCTCTCCGTCCGGGTCGGCCATGGCGATGCAGCAGCGGAAGCATGCGCCCCTGTCCCCGTCCGCCACCGATTCCATCTCGGCCAGCAGCTTTCGGCAGAGCTTCTCGCTCGTCGGGTCGGGACCGGCGTAGCGGGCGCTCCGGACGCCCGGCCTGCCGTTCAAGGCCGCCACGAAGAGGCCGGAATCATCTGCGACCGCGTGCAGGCTGCAGGCGCGGGCGGTCTGGCGGGCCTTCGCCGCTGCGTTCTGCTCCAGCGTCTCGCCCTCCTCGGCGACGGCCGGCGCGTCGGGGAAGTCGCGCAAGGTGAGCACCTCAACGGGCAGCCCCGCCAGCAGCGCCTCGAGCTCCTCGCGCTTCCTGGGGTTGGCGGTGGCTATGACCAGCTTCATCTCGCCCTTCTCCGGCCCGGATGGCCTGCGCCTAAGAGGCCCTAAGTCTAGCGGGAGGGGCCGGCCTGTCAAAGGCCGGCGTCACTGGCGCCGCATCCCCGTCACGAGGAGGAGCAGGAAGAACGGGCCGCCCATCATGGCCGTCAGGACCCCAACCGGAAGCTCGGACGGCGCAAACGCAGACCGGGCAACCGTGTCCGCAGCGGCCAGGAAGGCGCCTCCGCCGAAGAAGGAAAGCACGAGCAGCACCCGATGGTCCGGCCCGAACAGCGCCCGAAGGACGTGCGGGACGATCAGGCCGACGAAGCCGATCGGGCCGGCCACGGACACCACGGCGGCCGTGAGGACGGAGCCCGCCAGGAACGATTCCATCTGGACGGCCTTCACGTTGACCCCCCGGCCGACCGCCATCTCCTCACCGAGGCTGAGCTGATTCATCGCGTTGGCCTGCATGACGAGCAGCACCAGCGCGGGGAGCAGCAGCGGCAGCACGGACGCCACGCTCCGGTAGCCCTGCACGTCCAGCCCCCCCATCAGCCATCGGTCCACCATGACCAGCTTCTGAGGATCGGAGATGAAGCGCACGAACATAATCATGGCCGACGAGATCAGGCCGAGCGTGACGCCCGCAAGCAGGAGCTTGAGCGGCGAGAGCATGTCCTTGCGGCGGGCCAGCAGGTAGATAACGCCGATGTTGAGCAGCGCGCCTCCCAGCGCGAAGAATTGGACGGGGCCGACGGGCCAGAGCCCGGGAGCGCCCCAACCGAGCGAGATGGCCAGCACGGCCCCGAGCGACCCGCCGGCCGAGACGCCCAGCGTGTGCGGCGTGGCCAGCGGATTGCGCAGCATGGCCTGGAATATGGCGCCCGCCACGGCCAGCCCGCCGCCCGCGAGCAGGCCGAGCAGCACCCGCGGCAGCCTTTGCATCAGCAGGATGTTCGCCGTGAGGGCGGAGGCCTCCCCGCCGGTCAGTGCGGCCAGCACCTCCCGCGGCCGGATCGCGACCTGGCCCCAGAAGAGGCACAGCACGCCGGCCACGAGCCAGAACAGGCACGAAAGCGCCGCCAGCGTCCAGAAGCGCCGCGCCGTCAGGTAGCCCCTGGACGCTCTCATGGCCCGCCTCCCCCCAGGACGACGGCCATCGGCGTGCGCGTGACGGGGTTCTCCACGACGCGCACGCGCGCCCCGTAGACGTCCGACAGCAGCTCCTGGTCCATGACCTCGGCCGGCGCGCCCGCGCGCGCCACCTCGCCGTCGCACAGCAGTATCAGCCGGTCGCAGAACTGGCTGGCCGCGTTCAGGTCGTGCGTCACGACGACCACGGCGATCTCCTTCCGCGCGAGCGCGCGCAGCAGGTCAAGGATCTCCGAGCGATGGTGGATGTCCAGCGCCGCCGTGGGCTCGTCCAGCAGCATCGCCGACGGCTCCTGGGCCAGGATGCTGGCGATCAGCACGCGCTGCTTCTCTCCCCCGGACAGTGTCGGGAATGCGCGCGAGCCGAACCGGTTCGTCTCGGTCTCCTGCATCGCGCGTTCGACCACATCCACGTCGTGCTCGCCCAGGAAGCCGAACGCGGCAAGGTAAGGGAACCGTCCCATGGCGACGACCTGCCGGACGCTGAAGCCGAACGCGGTCTGCGGCTCCTGCGGCAGGAAGGCGATCCGGCGCGCGAGCATGCGGCGGCTAAACGACCGAAGCGGCCTGCCCGACAGGACCACGTCCCCCTCGTCCGCTTCCAGCAAGCCGCTCATCAGGCGCAGCAGCGTGCTCTTGCCGGAACCGTTCGGGCCGATGATGCCCAGCACCTCGCCGGCGCGCACGTCCAGCCGGACCCGGCGCAGGCGGAAATCCCCTTCCCCGTAGCGGAAGGAGCAGTCGCGGACTGAGAGCAGTTCGCCGGTCACTGCTTTTCGCCCCCGTGCAGGAGTTCGGCCAGCGTTTCGGCGAGCTGGACCACGCGAGGCCCGGGGATCATGGCGTACGTGGCCTCGATGACGTAGACCCTCCCCAGCCGGACGGCCGGCAGCGTGGGAAGGCCCTGCCACAGCCCGAGCGCCTCCTTGCGGGCGGCCTCGTCAGCCCCTTCGCCGTGCAGTTCGACGATGACTTCCGGCGCCCGTCCGAGAATGGCCTCCTTGCTGATGATCCCGTAGGGCGAGGGCAGGTCGGCGGCCACGTTCCGGCCGCCAGCCAGCTCGATCAGGTCGTGGAGGAACGTCCCGCCGGAGACGGAGTAGATGTCGTTCAGCGTGCCGGGCTCCCGTCCGACGACCAGCAGCACGCGCACCGGCCGCGCGTCGCGCACCTGCATGCTGACCTTCGCCAGGCGGCGCCGCATGCTGGCGCAGACCGCCTCCGCCCCGGCCTCCTCCTCCAGCAGGCGGCCGAGCCGCTGCGTTTCGGCGAAGATGGATTCAAGGTCAGTCAGGGCCAACGCGGCGACGTCGATCCCGTTGGCGTCGCAGAACTCTTTGAGGTCCTCCGCCCTGCCCTGCGTGATGATGAGGTCCGGTCTCAGGGCGAGGATGCGCTCGTAGTTCGGGTTGATGAACGCGCCGCATTCGGGCCTGTCCAGCGCCTCCGGCGGCCACTTGGTGTGCTGGCTCACTCCCACGACGCGCCCGCCCGTGCCGAGGGCAAAGACGATCTCCACCGCAGCCGGCGACATGCAGACCAGCCTGCTGTATCGGTGAACGGGCCCCGGCGCCGCCCCGCCGGACGCAGGCTCGTACCCCCCGGCGTGCGTGGGAAGCCTGCCGAGCCAGACGGAGAGCGCCAGCCCGACCAGGAACGCGGCGAGCACCAGCAGCGGCTTGCCCGGATTGCTCAGCAAATCATCCTCCGTGCGATGTGCGTGCGCGGCAACGGCGATCAGCGCGCCGCCGCGTCCTCGAGCCGGAACACGAACGCGATCCTCTGCTGCGACGCCACGGGCCTGCCACCGACCTTCGCCGGGATGAAGGTGGCCCTCCGGAGCGCCCTCAGGGCGACCTCGTCCAGCCGCCGGTACCCGCTGGACTGGACGACCTCCACCTTGCCGGCCGACCCGTCCGCGCGGATCTCGACGAGCAGGACGGCCCTGCCCTCCTCGCCGTAGCGCCGGGAGTACAGGGGGTAAGTCGGCCGGGGCACGTTGACGGCCGAAGCCGGCGCGTTCACGCCCTTCTGCGCGAGGTCCGCGTTGGCATCGACCGAAGCGACAGACGGCACTCCGCTCTGCCCGGCCACCTGCGCGTCCGGCCCGGGCGGGCCCTCGCGGGGCTGAGCTTCTCCCCCAGGCGTACCCGAACGCGCCGCTCCGTTCGCGTGTTCCTTCGAAGGCTCCGCGAGCGGCTCCTGGCGCGGGCTTACCGCCCGCGCTTGCTCAAGCGACGCTGCCCGCGGTTCAGCCGGGGCCGGGGGTTCTTCGATCGGTCGCAGGGTCGGCTCAGGCCGGGGCTCGGGGAGGGGCGGCTCGGGGGCGGGAGGCTCGGGCGCAGCTTCGACGGGCCTCTCAGGCTCCGGGACCTCGTTCTCCTCGGGCGCCACTTCGACCTCGACGAGCGGCTCCGGCTCGGCCTCGGGCACGGGGCGACCCGCCGCTTTCGGCATGCCGGCGCGGCTCGCCACGGAAGGCATGATGTTCAGCGTTACGGCCGCCGCCCCCCTCTCGAAGAGCACCCGCGGCCCCTCATACGTCCTCCACATGGCGAACAGGAGGCCATGGAGCGAAAGGGAGACGACCAGACCGAACACGTAACCCCGGCTCGTCATTCGCTGACTTCCCTGCACTCGAAGGAGACCTGCTCGACGCCGGCCTGCCTGAGCAGGTCGAGCACCTCGACGGCCACGCCCAGGTCGGCCCGCACGTCGCCGTTGATGTAGACCGGCCTCTCCCCCCGGCCTGCTGCCAGCTCGGCCACGCGCGCGGGCAGCTCCTGGAGGCTCACGGCCTCCCCGCCGAGCCAGACGGCGTTGTCCTTCGTTATGGTGATGCTCACGTAGTCCTGCTTGTCCAGGCGGGCCGTGGCCGCCCCCGGCAGCTCCACCTTGAGGCCCTGGTGGACGACCATGGACAGCATCGCGTAGATGAAGAACACAAGCAGCTGGAACACGATGTCGATGAAGGGGATCATCTCGATGCGCGCCCTTCGGTTCTCGTAGCCGCTACTGAGCCGCATTGCGCTTTACCAGCCCCCCCTTCCGGTAGGCGACCTCGAACTCCGTGGTGATGCCCTCCAGGCGGGCCGTGGCCCGCTGGACGGCGCCGAGCAGGGAGTTGAACGGGATGAGGGTGACGATCGCCACGGACAGTCCGGCGGCCGTCGTGATGAGCGCCACCGCGATGCCGCCCACCACGGCCCTCGGATCTACAATGCCGCTCTGGCCCAGGAAGCCGAACGACTGGATGATGCCCTGCACGGTGCCCAGGATCCCGAGCAGGGGCGCCAGCGTGATGAGCGTGTCCAGCACGTTGAGTCCGAGCTTCATCCGCCCTATCGCCCGCTGGGCGGCCACCTGCATCGCCTCCGTCAGGCCGTAATCGCGGTGGGCCAGGCCCTCGACGAGCACGCCGACCGCGTAGTCGTCCGTGCCGTCCCCCGCCGCAAGGGCTCCTTCGAAGTCGCCCGCCTCCGTTCGACGGAACATGCCGTCAAGTAGATCGTCGTCCCGCGCTCCGTAGACCTTCAGCCAGAACAGAACGCGCTCAACCGTGACAGCCACGGACAACACCGAGCAGGCAAGCAAGGGCCACATCAGAATCCCGCCCTTTACGAAAAGCGCATACATCTCCTGACCCTCCATGCGGATACGTCCGCCCATGCGTCAACCGTCAAGCCCGACGCGCGAGGGCGGCCGCACGTACGATGATAACACGGCGTCCGCCGGTTGCGTCAGGTCAGAGCCGCACTTTCACGCCGGCATACACGCCGAGCCCCAGGCTGCCAAAGCCGAAGGCCTCCTCGTATTCCTTGTCGAGCAGGTTCTCCACGCGCGCGATCAGTTGGACCCTCTCCGTTACGTCGTAGGCGAGCGCGACGTTGACGAGCGTGTAGTTGTCCAGGCTGACCCGGGCGGCCGGCCACGCCGAGAAGTCCCAATCGTCCCTGGGGCCCGCGTATAGCACGTTCAGGTTCACGTTCGCCTTGTCGTTCAGGCATCGGTAGTCCACGTCCAGCGAGGCCTTGTTCTTGGGGCGGCGGATCAGGGGGTCGCCCGTGGTCTCGTCCTCCGTGTCCTGACGCGTCAGTCCCGCGCGGACGGTGACGCTCTCGACCGGCCGGCAAGAGGTGAACAGCTCGACGCCCTCGCTCCTGGCGCGGGCGACGTTGACGAACTTGTACGCCGGGCCGAAGTCGATCAGATCCTCAAAGCCGTTCTCGAAGTACGTCGCCCCGACCGTGAGCCTGTCGCCGCACACGTTCTGCTCGAACCCCGCGTCCCAGCCCTTGCTCGTCTCCGGGCTCAGGTCGGGATCGCCGTACTGCGAGAAGAGCTGGTAGAGCGTCGGCGCTTTGAAGCCTGTGCCGTAGGTGGCCTTCAGCTTGGTGCCGGTCTCCTCGATGAGGTAAGCGGGCGCGACGCGGTAGGTGACTTCGGAGTCGAAGGACTCGTGCTTGTCCAGCCGCACGCCCACTGTGGTGAACAGGCGGTCGAACAGCCTGATCTGGTCCTGAACGTAGGCACTGTTGGTCCGCGCGGTCCGGGAGCCCATCTGGTCTACGAAGGCCCCCCACGTGCTCACCGAGACGCTTCTTGATCGGCCGCGCTCCTCCTCCGTCTCGAGCCCGACCGTGAGCGTGTTCGTCTCGTGCAGGTAGAAGTTATGCTGCCAGTCGAGCTTGACTGTCTCGCCCTTGAAGTCGCTGTCCAGGGAAGACGTGGGGTTGAGCGGGTCAACGTCGTTCTTCAGGCGCCGGTTGTAGTCCGTGAAGGAGACGCCCATCGTCTGCTCCCACATGTCGTCGCAGAGGGAGAGCCTTCCCTGGAGGCGGCTGAGGAAGACCTGCGTGTCGAAAACGCTGTTCGGGTCGTCTCCGAACGGCCCGCCGAAGTTGTCAAAGTCCCCTTCGCTGTCCACGTACCTCAGTATCAGGTCCAGGCCGAAATCCTCCGTGGGAGTGAGCCCCAGGCGGGCGGAGACGGTGGCGTTCTCGTAGGCGTCCCTCTCCCGGTTGCCGTCCCACCGGGCTGCGGCCGAGACGCCGCCTGACCTCAGGCTAGACAGGCTCAGCGAGTAGTTGAGCAGCTCTGTGCCGCCCAGCAGGCTGGCGGACTCCCTGTAGGTATCATACGAGCCGCCTTCGGCCATGACGGTCGCGCTCGGCTTGCCCTTGCCCCTGCGGGTGATGATGTTGACGACGCCGCCTATGGCGTCCGAGCCGTAGAGCGTGCTCTGCGGGCCGCGGATGATCTCGATGCGCTCGACGTTGTCGGTGGTCAGGTCCGCGAAGTTGAAGGACCGGCCCGGGCTGATCGGATCGTTCGCTTCCACGCCGTCTATGAGGACGAGCGTGTGTTCCGACTTGGCGCCGCGCATGAAGACCGAGGTCTGCTGGCCCGGGCCGCCCGTCTGGACGACGTCCAGGCCCGGGACGTCCCGCAGGACCTCCGAGACCAGCTTCTTCTGCTTGCACTCGATCTCGTCCCGGGTGATGACCGTCACGGAGCTGGCCACCTCGCGGGCGGGAGTCTCGATGCGCGTCGCTGTGACGATGATCTCCTGGTCTTCGGCCTTCTGGGGCTTCTCGGCCTCCTCTTCGGGATTGGGGGGTCGTGGGGCGGCCGTCTCGGCGGCCGACACGGGGAAGGACGTCAAAGCCGCAACCAGACCGCACAGCGCCAGCGCGTTCACGACATGTCGGTTCACCGCCCGCCTCCGCCGATGAGGGTGATGCGTGCCGTCGCCAACCCATTGCTGCGGAGGGGGCCCAGGCGGGGGCGCACTTCAGACGCGAAGAGGGGTGCCCGATGACGCAGCCGCTCAGGAGCCGGCAGCAAACAAAAAGCCCGATGCTGCCGGCACCGGGCTCTGCACCAATCGGCACGCACACAAAAGCCGTCCGAAGATGCTGCCTCTCTCAGAACCCGAAGATCCGCAGCCTGCTTCGTCGGCGAGTCGGTCTTCTGACTTCCGGTCGCGGCTACCGGCCCCGCCTTCCCATCCGCCTCAGCGGACAGTGGCGCACGTCGGGCTTTCGCTACCGGTTACAGCGGCGGGTCCGCAACGGATTCTCACCGTTTTCCCAGGCCCCTTATCGGGGCCAAACTCGCCGACGGCCCTTGGTATACCACAACTGCGGGCGGCCGGGCAAGTGCGCGTGGTCCGTTCCGGATGCCAACCGGGCCGCTTGACGGGTGAGCACCGCCCCCCGTTCTGCCGCTTGGCCGGCCCGGGCGGTTACATGGCCAGGATCTTGTCCATGGCCTTGCTGACCTTTTCAAGGCCCGCCGCATCGAGCTGGAAGAACTCGGCCACGCATGGGCCGTCGTAGCCGACGTTTCGCAGTCCCTCCATGACGGCCGGGAAGTTGACGTCGCCCTCCAGCAGGTCGCAGAAGCCGGTCATGGTCCTGACCTCGCGCTTGAAGTCTTTGAAATGCACGCAGCAGATGCGCTGCCGCAGGACCCTGATCCAGTCCTCCGCGTAGCCGAACGCGATCATGTTCCCCACGTCGAGATAGGCTCCGACGCCTTCGGACTTGAAGCTGTCCACGAAGTAGCGCATCTCCATCGGCGAGAGCAGCACCTGATTCCAGACGTTCTCGATGCCAAGCGTGACCCCCGTCTCTTCGGCCACGGGCACGAGGCGTCGGATGCCCTCCGTCATCCGCTCCCAGGCGACGTCATAGGGGATGTGATCGACCGATTCCCCCTCCAGGGGCGCCAGCTTCCCGGGCACGACCAGCAGCGCGTTCACGCCGAGCCAGGACGCGATGCGGAGGCTCTTGCCGACGATCTCGACCCCTCTGGCCCGGACCTTCGGGTCCTCTGCCGACATGGGGAACTGCCAGCCCAGGCCGCTGGCGAGGCTCGATATCTCGATGCCTTCGGCGGACGCCGTCTCGACAAGCTCGCCGCAGTCGTCCTCGGTGCTCTCGGGCGTGAGCAGCCCCTTGATGCCCACGGCCAGTTCGACGGCGTCGAAACCATGCTCCAGGGCTTCGCCGAAGAGCGAATCTGCCGCGCGGCTCTGGTTGTCCTTGAGGGCCCAGAGGCTAATGGACTTCAGCATCGGCCGGTCCTCCCCTGATGGTGTGAAAAAGGGCGGCGACGACTACGAATCGCCGGCCGCCCTTTGAACTTGCGATCTGCCGCCTTATTGCTCGCCGAGCCCCTCCGTGCGCACCAGGAGCAGCAACTGCTCGGCATTCAGGCCCGCGGCGCCGAGCGCCTCGGCCGCCGCCTCCCTCACCTCCTGAACGTCCCCCGCCAGCGCTTGCTTCAGGACGGCCACCACCTCGTCAGGCGCCTTGGCCTCAGACCTCTTGAGGAGGCCCGCCAGCGCGTCGCACGCGGCCACCTTGAGTCCGACGTCCTCCTCATCCGCCGCCACGCGGCTGAGGGGCACCAGCGCGGCGTCGGACCCGAACACCGCCAGGGCGGCGGTCGCGGCGGCCGTCACGCCGTCGCTGTAGCCGGCCAGCGCCGCGATCAGCGACGGCTCCAGCGCCTGCACGGGGTACACCGTGTTGAACGGAGACACGTTCGCCAGCGCCTGCGTCGCCCTCAGCACGCTCTGCTCTTCCTCTTCGGTGAAGGCGGAACGGCTCTGGGAGAGCACCTTCTCCTGGATGATGGGCGCCACCTTGGCGGCCCGCAGGTCATCGGGCGAGAGCACCTGGACGATCTGCGCGTACTGCGTCAAGTCGGCGCTCGGCTCGGCCGGGCTCACCACGGCGTAGATCGGCGCCGCCTTGGTGCGCGCGTCCTGCGAGAGAAGCGCCATCACCTTTGCGAACATGGCGCCCCCCGCGTTGCCCGAGATGAAGACGATGTCGACCGACGGCTGAAGCGACAGGGCGAACTCGATGCGCTGATCGTCCACTTCGGTCGCGGTCGTCTCGATTCCTTGCTCGCGAAGCACTGTCTCAAGCGTGTTGCGAAGCTGGAAGTTATTCATGGCCACAAGGGCGTTCCTCGCGGTGCCGGCGCGGAGAGCCGCGCCCATCACCTGCATGACTTCGTCGGTCGCGCCGCACTCTCCGGTAGGGCAGGACTGCACCAGGACGATGGCCGCCGTGTAGCGGACGTCCCTGTCGCCGGACTTGAGGGCTGCGATGAGGGCGTCAGCCGCCACCTGACACGGAGGACGGGATCCCGCCGCTTCCAGCTTCGCGCCGAGGGACTTGACCAGGAACAGGCTTGCCGAACCGTCAGCCGCCCCAAGCGTGAGCTGCAATGCGCGGGCCAGCACGGTCGGGTCCATCAGCGCCAGCGTCACAGGCAACTGGGTGGAGAACTTGCCGGCCCGGTCGGCTGCGTCCTGCTTGAGCTGCGCCTCCGCCTCCTGCCCGCCGAACCGGATGTCGGCCGACTTGAAGTACTCGCACAGGGCCGACTGCCGCACCAGGGAGGCGGCCAGCAGCGCCTGAAGCTCAGGCTCGCCCGGCGCCATGGCAAGTCCGCTCAGCGCCGTCTCGGTGGCCATCCGCTGGTAGTAGAGGTACGCGGGAACCTGCTCGTAGGTGACCTTGTCCGCAAGCCGTGCGCCCGAGGCGTCCCACCGCCACACGTCCGCGCTCAGCCCGTAGGTGTAGCCGACGGCCGCCCTGTCCTCGCCGAGATAGGCCGTGCTGAGTTCGGCATGCTGCGCGGCCGCCGAACCGAGGGCAGACGCAGCCTGGCCGGTGATGCTCTCGAGCGCCTTCCCCGCCGCCTCCTTGGCTAGGGCCGAAGAGCCCTCCGCCTCCCAGAGGGCCATCAGGGCCGGCACGGCGCGCCGGTCGCCAATCTGGCCGAGGACGCCGGCCACGCGGCTCTGCAGAAGGCCGTCGTCGGAGCCCCGCAGCGTGCAGATCAGCGGCAGGCACGCGTCCCTTTGCAGGCCGGCCAGGAGCGATATCGCCCGCCCCGCCAGGACCTGCTGCTCCGGCGCGTCGAGGACCAGCAGGGGCAGCACGCAAGGCACGGCGTAGGGCCCGTGTCCGATCAGTGCCACGCGCGCTTTGCCGTAGACGACCAGATCATCCGACGAGAGATCCTGGATCAACTGGTCGGGGTTTTCGATCGTGCGCTGCTGCTCGCGCGCCGCGCGCAGCATCAGGTCCAACACCTTCTCGGCGTCGGGGCCGAGCTTGTCCTTCATCTCGACGAACTCATGGAGCTCCGCCATGTCGCGCATCTTCAGTGCGGTCTGCAAGCCGGGCTCCATCGCAAGGACGCTGTCGAAAGCCGCCCTTGCCTGCTCGTACTCTCCGGTCTGGTACAGAGTGATGCCTCGCTGGAATGCCTCCAGTATCTCTTGTTCGCTTCCCACCGCGGCGCGAGCCGTGCCCAGGACCCCGACGGAAAGCGCTGCGGCCACTGCAATCGCGATTCCCCACCGGTTAGTGCGCTCGGACATGTGTGACTCCTTCGCCATGAGGCATCAGACCTGCATTCCGGAAGATCCCTGTCGCTCCCAGCGGCGCTCGCCAGGCCCGTCAGAGGAACTCCCTCTCCGGCGCGACGAGGTCCTCATACGTCTCCCTGCGCCGGATGAGCCTGAACTCCCCGCCATGGACAAGCACCTCGGCGGCCCGTTGCCGCGCGTTGTAGTTCGAACTCATGCTGAAGCCATAGGCCCCCGCGTCGAAGACGGCCAGCAGGTCCCCCTGCTGCACGCGCGGGAGCGGACGATCCTTCGCCAGAAAATCGCCCGTCTCGCAGACGCCCCCGACCACGTCGACGACCTCCGTCGGGAAGCCCGCGATTTCGCCGTCGTCCGGCTCTATGACCTGCGGCATGCCACGCTCGCTGCATGCCGGCCATATTCGATGGAACGATCCGTACAGTGTCGGCCGGATCAGGTCCGTCATCGCCGCGTCACAGATGACGAAGCGTTTCCCGGCCGCCGTCTCCTTGCGGTAAAGCACCCGCGTCAGAAGCACTGCGCTGCTACCAGCTATGTACCGGCCGGGCTCAATGATAACCGCACAATCCAGATTTTCAAGATAAGGCCGGACCGCTGAGGCATATTCCTCCGGCTGCGTCACCTGCCCACCAGTATAGGAAATGCAGTAGCCGCCGCCCATGTTGACGTAGCTCAGCGTGCATCCGGCGGCGCGCAGGCGCTCCGTCAGGTCCGCCAGCTTCGCCAGCGCCGCTGCGTACGGCTCGGGGCTCGGCACGGGAGAACCCAGGTGCACGTGCAACCCGCAGATTTGGACTCCCTCCCACTCCGCCGCCTGCCGGGCCAGCGCCTCTGCCCGGGCGACAGATATACCAAACTTGGTGTCCCCCTTGCCAGTGGCCGTCTTCTCGTGCGTGTGCGGATCGACGTCGGGGTTGATCCTCAGTGCCGCCCTCGCCCGGACGCCAAGCCGTCCGGCGATGCTGTTGATCTGCGCCAGCTCGCCGCGCGACTCGACGTCGAACATCAGGATGCCCGACCGCAGGGCATACTCGATCTCATCGGCACCCTTGCCCACGCCGGCGAACACGATCCTGCGGGGATCGGCCCCGGCCGCCAGCGCGCGGTAGAGCTCTCCCCCGCTGACCACGTCGAACCCGCTGCCGGCCCCGGCCAGGAGCTTCAGGATGGACACGTTTCCGCAGGACTTCACCGAGAAGCACACGGTGGGGTCCCATCGGCCGAAGGCGTCCCGGATGCGCTCGTAGCGCGCGCCGAACATGCCGGCGCTGTAGACGTAGCAGGGAGTGCCGTGCGCGTCCGCGATGCGGGCCGCGGGAACGTCCTCGCAGTGCAGCTCGCCGTTGCGGTATTGGAAGGTCGTCTCGCTCGCCAATGGACCGCTCGAGTCGGGTCGCAGAAGAAGTCTGACCGGGCCGAAGGCGCCGTTACGAGGTCTCGACGGCGTCCCCGACGGGCCTCCCCCGGACGCCACAAGGATACACGAAACCTCTCTGAAGTCAACCTCCGGACGGCCGGCGCGGCTCCCGGCGGGACACGGGACCGCTCACTCGTGCGGCCGGCCTTTGCGGGGAGCCGTGCCCAGAAGCCCGATCGCCTCCGGCAGGTTCCTGACGGGGTGCACGCGATTGATGAGGCGCCCGGCGGCGCGCGCGTTGCCGGCGGGCACCGCGGCGCAGGTGAAGCCCAGCTTCGCGGCCTCCTTCAGGCGCTCCTCGATGCGGCTGACGGCCCGCACCTCGCCGCCGAGCCCGACTTCGCCCACAGCGACGGCCTCCGCGGGAAACGGCTGGTCCCGGAAGCTCGACGCCAGGGCGAGAACCAGGGGCAGATCGGCGGCCGGCTCGAGGACCCTCACGCCGCCGGCCACGTTAACGAAAGCGTCCGTCCGCCTCAGCTCCAGGCCCGCCTGGCGTTCGAGCACGGACACCATCATGCTGAAGCGGCGGTAGTCGACGCCCGTGGCCTTGCGCTCGGGCGTGGCATACGCGCCCGGCCCGACCAGGGCCTGTATCTCGACCAGAAGCGCCCGGCTGCCCTCCATCGTCGGCATGACGACGGATCCGGTCGCGGAGGCGTCCCGCTCGGCCAGGAACAGCTCGCTGGGGTTGCGCACCTCGCGCAGTCCGTCCCCCGTCATCTCGAAGACGCCGATCTCGTTGACGGCGCCGAAGCGATTCTTGGCCGCGCGCAGGATGCGCAGGGACTGGAACTGCTCGCTGTCGAAGTAAAGGACGGTGTCCACTAGGTGCTCGAGGGCGCGGGGGCCGGCGATCAGCCCCTGCTTCGTCACGTGCCCCACCAGGAAGAGGGCGCAGCCCGCCCTCTTGGCGGCCTCGGTGAGCGCGGTGGCGCATGTGCTGACCTGCCTGAGACTGCCCGGCGCAGAATCCAGGTCGTCCGCAACCACGCGCTGGATGGAGTCCACCACGGCCACCTGCGGGCATTCGGCGGCCAGCAGGGCGAGGATGCTCTCCACCGAAGTGTCGGCCGAGACCGCCAGCGAGGACTGGTCGAGCCCGATCCGCTCGGCCCGCATCTTGACCTGGCTCAGCGACTCTTCGCAGCTCACGTACAGGCAGAGCACGCCTCGGGCAGCCATGTTCCCGAGCGCCTGAAGCAGGATGGTGGACTTGCCGATCCCGGGCTCGCCCCCCAGCAGGACCGTGCTTCCGCACAGGACACCGCCCCCGAGGACGCGGTCGAACTCCGGCATGTCGGTGAGCAGGCGCGCCTGCCGCTGCACCTCGATCTCGTCCAGCCGCACTGACGGGGCGGCCGCGACCTCCCCTGGCTCCCGCCCGGAAGGGGCGGCCCGAACCTGCTCCAGCGCGTTCCACTCCTGGCAGTTCGGGCAGCGCCCGCTCCAGCGGAAGAAGACCCCGCCGCACTCGCTGCAGACGTAAGTCGTATCCTTCTTGGCCAACGCAGCCCTCCACCTTCGAGCGGCGCCTACGGGATGGGCTCGGCCGAGCGCAGGAACTCCTCGACCTCCGGCCCGGTGGGTATGCCGGCGCGCCCGCCCAGCTCCCGGCACTTCAGGGCGGCCGTGGCCGCGGCGAACGGCATGATGCGCTCGAGGTCCCACCCGCGAGCCACGCCGAGGGCAAAGGCGCCGTGGAAGACGTCCCCGCACCCCGTGGTGTCGACCACCTGCACGCGATATGCCGGCTGATGCAGCGCACCATTGTCCCACACGGCATAAGACCCGCGCGTTCCGGCCGTTACGATGGCCGCCTCTCCGGCGTGCGGCGCGATCTCCTCGAAGAGCGCCGCCGCCCCGCCGGCCATGTCCTCTGTGCCGTAGCGCTGCCGGCAGAACTCCAGCGGCACGATCGCATAGTCGCCCACGGCCAGCAGCTCGTCCGCGGGGCCGCCGTCCGCTTCCAGATCCATCGTGACGGGCACGCCGGCCGAGCGCGCCATTCGGCAGGCCTTGACGGCCGCCTGCGGCTCGAAGGCGTCCACGTGCAGGGCACGCGCCTGCCGGACGAGCTCTTCCGTCACGTGCGAAGGGTCCAGCTCCCTCCTGCCCTCGCGGGTGAAGAAGATCATCCGATGGCCCGTGGCGGGCTGGGCCACCACGATGGCCTTGAGCACTGAGGCGCCCGGAACGCGGCGGACCAGGCCAGTCTCGACGCCCTCGCGCTCGAATTCGTCGGCGCAGAACTGCGAGAAGTAGTCGTCTCCGAGCACGCCCAGGTACGCGGCCCTGCCGCCGAGCCGGGCCACGGCCACGAGCGCCGTGGCCACCAGGCCGCCGCCCTGGATGCGCATCCGTGGCATCTGCACCTTCTCATCGGGCCCTGGAAGCCGGTCCACCTCCGCCACGATGTCGAAGCAGCAGCAACCGATGCCGAGCACGTCGTAGAGCTTGCTCATGTTAGGCCGGGTCCTGGCCAGGGGAAACGGCAGCGTATCATAGCAGGCCCCGGGGCGATTGCAAGAACGCGGGCGAGGGGCTTCCCTTTGGCCCGAGCGCTCTGGTAGAATGTCAGTGTGGGCATCCGAGAGGCCGCGAGGGGAGCAAGAAGTGCGAGGGAAGCTCAAGGCGGTCGTATTCGATCTGGACGACACCCTCTACGACTGCACGGGGACTCTGCTGGAGGCGTCGCGGCGGCGGGCGGCCCAGGTGCTGATCGAGTCGGGCCTGCCGCTCACCGAGGAGCAGGCGCTTGAGTTGCAGCGCGACCTGGCCGAGCAGCGCGGAGCGCATTTCCTGGTTTTCGACGAGATAGCCAGGCGCTATGCACTCGACGACGAGGTCATCGAGAGGGCCTATCGCGCCTATAACAGCGACGCCGTGGGGGACATCGACCTGTTCGCCGACGTCATGCCGACCCTCAAGTTCCTGCGCAGCCAGGGGATCCTTTGCTTCCTGCTGACCAGCGGCATCCACAAGCGCCAGTCGGTCAAGGTGAGGAAGCTCGGCCTGGAGAAGGCGTTCGACGAGATCGCCATTATCGACGTCGACCGCGGCGAGCTCATGAGCGAGAGCCTGCGCTACCTCTTGGAGAAGTACCGCCTGCGTCCGGACGAAGCGTTGGTCGTGGGCGACCGTCCGCAGGAGGAGATCCGGATCGGCAACGACCTGGGCGCCACCACGGCGCAGTTGCTGCACGGGCGGTTCAGCACGTTTGAACCGCGTGACGAGCGCGAGCGGCCGGGCTACCGCATCTCGGGCGTCTTCCAGCTGCCCACCATCCTGCGCCTGCTGAACGTGGGCAAGCCGCCGGACTCGCTACGGATCGTCGCCATCGGCGGCGGCACGGGGCTGCCCATCGTGCTGGAGGGCTGCAAAACCTACTGCCGCGAGGTGACGGCGATCGTCACCGTGACCGACAGCGGGCGCTCCTCCGGGCGGCTGCGCGACGAGCTCGGCATCCTGCCGCCGGGCGACGCGCGCAACTGCCTGGTGGCCCTCAGCGAATCCGGCCAGAGGGAACGCGTGCTGAACGAGCTGTTCCAGTACCGCTTCAGCCAGGGCTCCTTCGCCGGGATGAGCCTCGGCAACCTGGCCATCGCCGCCATGACGGACATCCAGGGCAGCTTCGAGCGCGGCATCCGGGTACTGAGCCAACTGCTGAACATCCGCGGAAAGGTGCTCCCGCCCACGCTGGAGGCCTGCCACATCTGCGCCGAGCTCCAGGACGGCACCACGCGCGACGGAGAGGTGAACGTGCGCCAGGTCGGCAAGCCCCGCATCGTCCGAGTCTACCTAAAGCCGGAAGCTCCGCCGGCCTACGACGAGGCCGTCCAGGCCATCCTGAGCGCCGACATCGTGGTGATCGGCCCGGGGAGCCTGTTCACCAGCGTCATCAGCAACCTGCTGGTGCCAGGAATCCGGGATGCACTGATCCGCACAGAAGCCCGGAAGGCCTTCGTCTGCAACATAGTCACCCAGCCGGGGCAGACGGACGGTTTTGCCGCTTCCGACCACCTGCGGGCCGTCCTTGAAGCCACCGGCAAGGACGCCGTCGATTACGCGCTGGTCAACGTGCAGCGACCCTCCGACCAGGTCATGGGACCCTATCTCGCCGAGGGGGCCGCCTTCGTCGAACCTGACGATGCTCTGGGCGAGTTCAGCCTGCCGATCGTCAAAGCCCACCTGGCTGAGGACCTGGACACCACCCGGGTGCTCTGGGAGAAGCAGGACCTGCTCAGACATCATCCCGACAAGCTGGCCGACGCAATATGCCGCATCTACGCCGGCCTGAGCCCCGCCAGCCCGTAGCCTGCCGCCCCCCGCGCGACGAACCGCTCATCATGTCGAAGGGATTCGACGAGGGAGAATGACCGGGCCGGCCCGGGCCTAATGCGTCGCCTGCCAGATGCGTTCCTGCATGTCAGCGGCGGCGGCGCGCACGGCCTCTTGCCAGCGCGCCTCGCCGTGGCTGGTCGCATATGGTTCGCGCCGCCAGGCGAAGATAATGCCGCGCGACGAATTGACGACTGCGCCCTCGCCCCGCTCGTCGAACGCTCCGAGCACGTCCTGCACGCCCCCGCCCTGTGCGCCGAAGCCGGGGACCAGGAACGGCGCGTGCGGCATCAGTCCGCGCAGCCTGGCGAGCTCTTGCGGGTACGTGGCGCCAACCACAGCCCCCGCCAGGCTGTAGCCGCTCTCACCCAGGTAGGGCTCTCCCCACTGCGCCACGAGCCCGGCGACGCGCTCGTAGAGCAGCGCTCCGCCGCAATCCAGGTCCTGGAGCTCGGCCGAAGACGGGTTGCTCGTCTTGACAAGCACGAAGACGCCGCGCCCGTTCGCCGCCGCGGCCTCCAGGAAGGGCCTCACGCCGTCGCTTCCCAGGTAGGGGTTGAGGGTCACGGCATCGGCGATGAAGTCCGGCGCCGAGGCACCGTCGGTCCCGCCCAGGTGCGCCGCCGCGTAGGCCTCGGCAGTGCTGGCGACGTCGCCGCGCTTCACGTCGCCGATCGCCACCAAGCCGCGCTCGCGGGCGTAGCGCAGGCTATCCGCGTAGGCCCGCATCCCTTCGCAGCCCCACTCCTCGTAGAAGGCGACCTGGGACTTGACGGCGACCGCATGCGCCGAGACGGCGTCCACGACGGCGCGGTTGAACGCCACTATGGCCTCCGCTGCGGCGGCAGGATCGAGCCGATCAGCCGGAGAAGGCCTGAGCCCCGCAGGCAGCCGGTCGAGCCTGGGGTCCAGGCCCACGACGACCTGGCTGTGCTTGCACCTGATCTGCTCGGTGAGCACGTCGGCGAAGTTCGTGCGTTCCATCCGTCCCACACCCGAGGAAAGCGATGCCGCGCCCGGCACGGGCCCGCACGCCGACTATACGGCCCGGCCGCCCCCTTTTCAACGGAAGCACGGCCCTGCCCCCGCTTTGACACAAGCGGCCAATGCAGCTAACATGAAGGGCACGGACGTGGAGCGCGAGCGGAGGCCACGGAATGCCCATTTACGAATACGTGTGCGCGCGGTGCGGCGAGACCAGCGAGTTCCTCGAGAAGGCCGGCCAGACGGCCAGGCACTCGTGCACGGCGTGCCGGAGCCGCAAGGTGCGGAAAGTGTTCTCGACCTTCGCCGCCCACTCCAAGAGCCCGTCCAGGTCGTCGAGAAACGGCTCGTCCCGTTGCGCCTCATGCTCGGCCGGCACGTGTTCTTCGTGTCGCCGCTGACGCCCCCCTGCCCGCCGCCTGAGACGCCTTGCGCCTGCCAGCGCGTTCCCCAGAGGCGCCCCCCAGCGCGGAATCGGACCCCAGGCCCCGCGTGCAGTCACTGCATGCTCAGGCTGCTCTGATCGCCGACGATGAGGGCCCATTCACTCCACATGAACCACTCTTCGTTGCTGCTCAGGTACTCCAGGCTGTTCTCCAGCATCTCGTAGTGCTGGTTCTCCTCGCGCGCCAGCCTCTCGAATAGCTTCCGGGCAGACTCCTCGGTCGCCTCGGCGGCGGCCTCCTTGTAGAGCTCGAAGCTCTGGGTCTCCATGCCCATGGCGATGCGGATGGCGTCCTTCTCCTGCGCGGTCGCCCGGAGGTCGTCAGCCAGCGTCTCGGACGCACTGCTGAAGATCGTGCGTATCTCGTCCCTGGGCATCGGAAGCTGATCGACGTCGACCCCCAGCCCCTTGGAGAGGTCTTGGATGATCCGCAGGTGCCGTCGCTCATCGGCCGCGAACGACTCGAACATCCGCTTGCCGGGCAGGCCGCTGCACTTCCGCGCGGCATCGGTGTAGAACTCTATGCCGTCCAGTTCGAGCTTCATGGCCCTCTCGATAGCTTCGCTGAGCTGCTCCCCCATCGGGCGCTCTCCTTGTGCGAGGTCGCTAAACCGATCCCTGCTTCTGAAGGTACACGCGCAGCGCGGACGTGTCAACGGGATGAGGCCGCGCTGCAGTTCCCGCCGGCCACCCGCCAGGCCACGAGGCGCGCGGCGCTATCTGCGGATCTCCCACGACCACTCCACTTCGTAGAGCCGGCCCCGGTGCGTGCCGCTTATGACGCTCGTTTGCGGCGCCAGGGCCTTCGCCTTGTCCTGGAGCTCCTGGATGCCGGCGCCCAGCTCTTGCAGCGCGTGGCGGATCCTGCCGGCGAGCTCAGGGTCCGGCAGATCCAGATCAACGGAGCCGAGCTCGGCCATCTTGGCGCCGAACCCCAGGACGGCGTTGTCCTCCTCCTGGCCTCCCAACTCTCTTATCTTCTGCTGGAACGCCGCCGGGGTCACGACCAGGAAGTTCGCGTCGCCGTGGCCGTCCACGATGGCCTGTAGCTCCTGGTCGACGTGCGCCCCGTCCGCCCGGGCCTGACGGATCGCCGCTGTCACGCCGTCCCAACTGCCGACGCTGAGGCAGCGATCCACGATGGCCATGGCCGCGGACATGGAGCCCGCCTCATAGCGATCCTGCTCCTCAGGCTCGGTCACGAAGCAGTAGACGTCCGTCTCCTGGTACGTGCGCTTCTTGACGAACTGGGCGAACTGAGGGTTCGAGGAGAGGGCCGTGAACATGGTGTCCAGCGTGGTTCGGGCGGCCTGGGGGTCTTGCAGCCCCCACAGGGCCCTCACCTGCACCACGGGCCCGACGCGCTTCTCCGTCACGAGTTCCCCCTCGTCCGTTTCCTCATTGTACTGGTACTCCGATACCTCATGTTCCTTCACCTCGAAGTCCACGAAGACATAGGCGTCGCCGGCCAGCATGGACAGGATTTCCAGGAGGTCCACGCCGATCTGCGTCCGGGTCAGCTGCATGACGGTGAGGAACTGGGCCGCGGCCCCAGGGTTGACGGCGGTTATCGCGTCGACCACTTCGTTGTAGAGATGCTTCAGGCCGACGCGGAACATCACGCAGACGCCCTCCTGTTGGCCCAGGCGAGGGAGTTGGAACGAGCCTGATCCGTCAAGCAGCTCCGTCAGTGCGGCTGAGATCGGCTCGCCGTGCAGGAACAGCCCTTTGCCCTCGGCCGATATGCCGTCATCAGTCGCGCGGAGGAACCAGCTCGCGCCGGCCTGCTCGCACTGGTCGAAGCTGAGCAGCCGCTTGAAAATGAGGAACACCTGGTAAGAGGACCGGGCCGTCTCAACTTCCCAGTCCTGCGCGGGTCCTTCCTCCTCCTGGCCGGCGCCCTGCTGGCCGGCCTGCTCCTTCTCCGCCTTCTCAATGGCCGCCTTGAGGCCGTCCTCCGCGCGCTGCAGGATCGTTTGCAGGTTGACGATGAGGAACGCCGGCGGCCGCCGCTCCGCCTCCACGAACCGCCTGTAGAGTGCGCTCTCCGACAGCCTGTTCTCGGGCGGGGCCATGAGGGCCTGCCAGAGCTCGCGCGGGTTCCCGTCGGAGCAGATCACCCAGTGCCCGAGCCGGCCGACGGTCCAGTCGCCGGTTTCGTCCCCGATCAGTTCGCCTGCTTCGACCTCTATCTCCCTCCGGCGCACTTCCTTACGCTCCGGGTCCTGCTCCGCCAACCGATCGGTCATCGAGCGGACCTCGGCGACGAAGTCCGCCGCCACCTCGTCGCCGGCCGTCATGAAGACAAGCGACGTGGTGTAATTCTTCGTCTCGGTAATCGTCTGCTCTTCGGGTTCGCCGGGGATCATCTGACCCTCTTCCTCGTCGAACTCGACCTTCCGAGCCATGTACGTGTGCGTCACCACCTCCGGCTCGTCCTTCGCGATGGACACGGCGTAGAGCGTCAGGGCAGCAGGATCCTCCAGGAGCCGCGGCCGAAACTCGTAGTTGCCGCCGGCCTCCCTGAGAAGTCCGTAGAGCTCGCCGAACTGGTAGGCGACCTTCTCGCCGACGTCAGGATCGATGAACCTCAACGCGCGGCGGCCCTCCTCCAGACAGGTCTTCACGTCCACTTCGGCGTAGAACACCGTCTTGTCGGCGGGCAGCCGTTCCGCCAGGCCGCCGATCGAATCCTGTCCGGCGGCCGCGCCGCACGCGAGGGCGAGCACTGCAATACCGGTTGACAACGCGCGTTTGAGCATTTCGTGCCTCCAATAGGATCAGCGCGGGGGCATCTGCACGGCCGCCCGTCAGGCCGGTCCTCCCTGCAAGTAGATGGCTATCCGGTCGCCGAGGATGAATATGAGGTCCGCTGCGCCGTCCCCGTTCACGTCCCCGACCTCGAGCTCCTGAGGCAGCTCGTACGTGTCGCTTTCGCCGCGCTGCATGATGCTCCTCTCGACGAGCCGGTGGCGGCAGATGGGCCGGAGCGTGCCATCCTCGGCAGGCCGATGGATCTCGAACATGGCCTTCTTGCTGTCGAAGAGCAGAACTTCGTCCTTTCCGTCGGCGTCCAGGTCCGCCGGTCGGACGTTCCAGTACGTGAAGTAATCGAGCACGGCGTCGAAGACGTTGCGGGACCTCACGATCCTCTTTTCGTTCCGGTTGAACAGGATCTGCACGACGTTACCGCCCATGAGGATCAGGTCGGCCTGGCCGTCGCCGTCCACGTCGCCCGCCTTCATGTCTTCGGCCTGAAGTCCCGCCAGGTTCACGCGGGCGACCAGTTGGAACTGCGCGTCCTCCACGTCGAACTCGACCACCTTGGCGACGTCCTGCGCCAGGGCCACGAAGCGGGGCCCCGCTTGCGACGGGTACGGAATGAGGCGCGTTACCTCGTCGAACTTCCAGTTGAACTGCCGCTCGACGTAGAGCTTGTCGTTGGAGTCCACCTTGAGCACGCGGACGAAGCCGGGCTGCACCAGCAGCACCTCGTTATCCCCGTCGCCATCTATGTCGGCCACCAGCAGGGGCTGGCCCTCCGCCTGTTCCAGGAACTGCTGGTCCATGATGATGGACCTGAACTTGCCGCCTCCCAGCCCGAGGTACAGGCTCTCCTTGCCGGAGTAGGACCAGTAGATGACGAGGTCCGACTCGTCGTCTCCGTTGAAATCGGCGAAGGCGAGCCGGGCCGGCTTTTGAGGGAGCGCAGGCCGGAGGTTATCCGCCTCGGTCCCGAACAGGAGCGTTTCCGCTGCAACGGCAATGCTGCCGGCCTCTCCGTCGAAGGCCCTGCCCGCCAGCTCCTCCGCGGAGGCCGTCCTAACGGCATAGTCGCCGTCCAGCTTCTCAACCCAGAGCAAAGCCGTCTGGCCCGGGGCGACGTCGCCGAGCCAGAGGAACTGCACGAGCCCCTCGGTGCTGATCGGCCGGGGGAAGGTCACGCCCGACTCCTCCACCCGGCTGACGCCGAAGATCTTGTCCTCCTGGGAGAAGCTGAACGCCACCGCCCTGCCGTCCGCCAGGCGGAAGAGCTTCAGGCCGGAGATGCTCCTCGGGGCGGGCGTGCGCTTGATGGAGAAGCCGCCGGCATCGGCGTCGAGAATGAGGAACTCGTTCTTCCCCCGGGCGGCCGTGACGATCTCGAGCCCCCCGTCCCCGTCCAGGTCTGCGACCTCGAAGTTCTCGGCCGACCCGGCTTCGGACTCCAGGGCGACGGCCTCGACCGAGGGATCGATGTGCCCGTCCTGCGCGGGCCGTTCCTCCTCATCCAGGATGAGCTCCCGCAGCCTGTTCTGGCCCTTGTCGAGCGTCAGGAAGCGGAGCCCGCCCGCGCCCTGATCGTAAGGCTTCACCGGGCCCGAGAGGTGAGACCGGACCAGCTCCTCCTCGATGAAGTCTCCCGCCTCGTTCTGCATGAAGACGTGCGTGGCGTAGAACTTGTCCGCCGAGAACAGGAGCAGGTCGAGCCGGCCGTCGCCGTTGACGTCGACCAGGCGATGCTCGGTGATCTTGTCCCGGTAGCTGGCGCTCAACGGGAAGGACCGGCGCTCCTGTCCCTCGCTAAGGACGTTGAACTCCTTGAGCCCGAGCGCGAGGATCTCCTTCCGGCCGTCTCCGTCCAGGTCGGCCACGCGCAGCGCGTCGCGGCGGTCGGCCACCTCCACGTCCGCGATCCTGCGCGGAGGGCCGAACGAGCCGTCCTCCTGGCCTTCCAGGACCGCCAAGGAATCTATGTCGCCGTGGAACAGTATGTCGGGCCGGCCGTCCGCGTTCAGATCCTCAACCGCAAGGCACGAGATCTTGTTGGTGACGGGATGCGTGACCAGCTTGAACCTCTGGCTGTCCGGGATCCGGTTGACGTCTTCGAAGTCGTCCGCCGTCTCGGGCGCGTCGTCTGCCCGACGGCGCCGCAGGACGCCGATCTCCCCCTTGCTGTTGTTGA
The DNA here is from genome assembly GCA_964521715.1 of uncultured candidatus Brocadiaceae bacterium. Lineage (GTDB taxonomy): Bacteria > Planctomycetota > Brocadiia > SM23-32 > SM23-32 > DAOVRD01. The sequence goes on from CAZFSS010000024.1 coordinate 41,150, forward strand.
CGAACACCACTTCGTCGACGCCGTCCGCGTCGACGTCGGCAAGCGTGAGGCACGATATGCCCTGGCCGGCCTTGATGAAATCGCACTCGGTGAACTTCAGGGACCCGTCGGTCGCTTCGAGCGGCGTCTCCATGTACTTGACGCCGGCGTTCGGATTGTCCGGGTCGTAGGCGAAGGCCTCCACGTTGTCAAGGAACTCCTTCACGTAGAGGGAAGGTACGGCGAAACCCAGGCCGTCCAGGAAGACGTAGCCCATGTTGGTCACGCCAATGACCTGGCCGCGGTCGTTGAAGAGCGCCCCGCCGGAATTGCCCGGCGAGATGGGTGCAGTCGTCTGAACGTAGAGGCGGCCGTCGAAGCTGCGGTTCACCTTGCTGACAATGCCCTGCGACGTGGAGCGCTCCAGGCCCATGGGATTGCCGATGGTGAAGACGCTGTCGCCCTCCTTCAACTCGGTCGAGTCACCGATGTCGAGCTGAGGGATCTGCATTTCGATCTCGCCCTCCACCTTCAGCAGGGCCAGGTCCATGCTGGCATCGAGGGCAATGAGCTTGACCTTCTTGAAGACCTCCTTCTCGAAGCGGCCTTCTTCGCGTCTGAAGGCCGTCACCGTGATGGACCGCTCGTCGGCGATGACGTGCTGGTTGGTCACGACGTAGCCATCGGGGTTGCAGAACCACCCGGTTCCCAATCCGGCGGGGGTCCTTACGATGACGATTGCCGGGCCCAGTTCCTCGGCGAGGGCCTGGACGGACTTGGCCAACCCGGGGCCGGTGCGGTAGAGTCCGCTCCACGCCACGGCTTCGGCCTCGGCCGCTTCGGCGGACAACGTCTCAAGGTGCTTGACCTTCTCCATGTTGACGGCGAGCACTTCCCCGCCGATGGACAGGTAGACGACCTTGGCGTCCCTCTTGAGAACGTCCCCTTCGATCCTCGAGCCGTCGTTGAGCTCGATCACGACCCGCCCCGCGCCCCAGGCACGCCCGCACAGCACGGCAACAGCACAGATAACGCAAAGAAGGACCGTTGAGCCCCGCATGGCTTCACCCTCCCATCCCGAGGCGAAAGGATCCGAAGGGGAACGGTCTCCCTGCCTTCCGACAGGTTCGGCTGCCGCCCGGAGACCGCAGCCCCAAGCCAGCCCCTGTGTTGCGCAATACCGCTGTCCCCGCTGCCGAAGCTCGGTCGTTAGACTACGGCCTTTGCCGGCCCACGTCAAGGCGCCTTGCCTGACCCCGTGCGCCTCACGGGCCAGGCTGCAGCGCGGTCACGTCCAGGCTGCCTTGCACCCGGCCGGAGACGGCTCCTCCGGTGTTCCCTATGCGCACCCGCAGCTCGGCGCGTCCCACCTGTCCCTCAAGCACGGCGAACCGGCCGTCGCCGCAGATGATGTTGTCCCGGTAGAAGGACAGCCACTCTTGCTCGACTGCGCCGAGGGCCCGGCGCATCGCCTCGGTCCTCTCCGGGTCCATCTCGTAGCCGCCGTCGTCGCCCCGGATCCAGAACCCGACCGCCGCACAGCCCGTCTGCACCGCCTCGCGGGCTTCCCTCTCCATCCTCTGCGGGCTCGAGCCAGGAGCCCACAGAAGGCAGATCGCGCCCTTCTCGCCCCCTGCTTCCAGCATCCCGCGCGCCGCGCGCGGCGGCTGCGTGTAGACCATCAGGCCCAGGAAGTCGAAGGGGTCGAACAGGTGGACGGAGTCCATGCTGGCGCCCGTCCAGCCCCCGGCCGGAATGCCGTGGTCGGCAGCGATGCGGCGCACCTCGGCGGCCAGTTCGCGCGTGCGCTCGCGCTTGTACTCGCGCCAGTGATCGGCCGCCGCTCCTGACGCGGCGGACGGGTCCTCGTAGGCGATCCCCCTGGCCTCGCAATATTGCCTGTACCCATCCTTGCAGTACTGGCAGAAGCACTCGGTGCCGTCCAGCTCGAAGTTATCGTCCAGGATCAGTCCGTCCAGGTCGTAGTTGTCGAGCAGATGCCGGATCGTGGCCAGCGTGTGCGCCTGTCCCTTCGGGTTGTTGAAGCACGCCTGGAGCTGCCCCCACTGGTTCTTGATGGGCTCGCCCCCCCTGTTGATGCGCGTGACCTCCGGGTACTGACGGATGGGCGTCGTGTTGTCGAAGTAGACGCCGCCGATGACCTTGATGCCGCGCGCGTGGAACTCGCGGACAAGGTCGGCCAGGAAATCGCCCTTGTACTCGCCCACGAGACGGTCATCGAGCGTGTCCTCCGGCATTCCCTTGTACCAAGCGCGTCCGCCGCCGTCGCGCAGAAGGGGCTGGCAGACCGTCGCGTTCAGCGATGCCACGTAGTCAGCCAAGCGAGCAGGAGAGTCCGCGGCCGCGCGGAGCACGCCCCACGGCAAGTGGATGACCGCATCGACGTTCCGGGCCGCCTGAAGCGGCTCGTAGCGGACCTGCACCTCGGCCTCGCCTCCTTCCGGAACGCCCCCGACGTCCAGTTCGATGGTCCTGAGCGATCCGATGCGCTTGATCGCCGGCTCGGGCACGCGCTTGCCGTCGACGAGCACCTCGCGGACGTTCGCGCGCGCGGGCAGCGCGACGCTGATGCGACCCGACCACTCCCGCTCCCCCGTCTTGAGCCTCTCCTCAAGGAGCCAGCGCAGCAGGTTGGCGAACATGGTCGGGCCCATTGCAGGATCGGTCCAGTGCTTGTCCTGCTCGGGGCCGAAGCCGAGCACGGCCGTCCTGCCTTTGCCGTATTCGGCGAGCACGCCCAGATCGTTGCCCTCGGCGTCCCTCGCCACCGGAATGCCGCCCGACAGGGGCTGAACGGCGACGATCTCGTAGCCGCCGGCGCCCGCTTCAGTATGGCCTATGCGCTCCGGCAGCGCGACGGGGCCGGGCGTCAGCCCCGCGGCCAGGGGGCTGTCCAGGACGGTGAGCTCTTTGATCCATACGCTCCTCGTCTGGCCAACCTTGCAGACCTCGCTCAGGAATCCCGAGGCGCCCATCGGCCCGCCCCAGCTTCCGTAGACGGCGCCGCCCTCGGCGACGAACCGCTTCAGCGCGCCGGCCTCGGCGTCGCTCAGGTGGCGCTTGATGCTCAGGGCGACCAGGGCATAGCGGTCGAGGGCCGCCGGATCGGCCGGAATCGGTCCGTAATCGACGTCAAAGCCTTTCTCCTTCAGGGCGCTCAGGATCGCCGTGTCCCAGCCCCAGGAGTTCTCGGGTTCGACCACCAGCGCCCGGAGGCCCAGAAAAGGCGGCACGCCCTGTCCCCGCGCGGTCGCTCCCAGCGCACACATAGCCACCACAATCACCAGACACGCTCTTGCCGGCATCTCAACGACCTCCTTCGGCGACCGAATCGCCAGGGAGAGCCCAGGACAGCTCAGGGCTCGAGCCTATGGATCCTGTGGAACTCGACGTAGTCGGAATCGCAGACCGCTTCGGCAAACGGACGCACACGTCCCGCCATGACCTCCTGTTCCGTGCGCTTCACCGTAACGGTATAGACCGACCCGTAAGGACTGACGAGCAGCGCGGCCGCCGTCTCGCCGTTGCGCACGATCGGCATGGTCGCCCACTGGCCCGCGCCCGCGCCGGCGCCGTCCGCTCCCAGCATGAACGCGGCGGCCAGGCCGATCACGACCAGGGCCGCCAGACCCGCGATTCTCATCCTGCCGTCTCTTGCACTCATCAGCCCTCCTCCTTCCAGCGTCTCAGCCGCCCATGAAATCGATCGTGCGCAGGCCGGCCTTCGCCTGCTCGTTCGCCATCAGCCGGCGATAGACGTACGCGGCGCACGCCAGATCCTGGATGGCCAGCCCCGTGGAATCGAAGATGGTAATCTCATCAGGGCTTTCGCGGCCGGGCCTCAGGCCGGCCACGACCTGGCCGAGCTCCGCGTGGACGTCGTCGCGGGCGATCAGTCCCTGCGAGACTGCCACGTTGATCTCTCCCCCGTGGGAGGCCTGCTCCCAGTTGTCCACCACGATCTTCGCCGCCTTCAGAAGCGCCGATTCCAGTTCCTGCTTGCCGGGCGCGTCTGCCCCTATGGCGTTGACGTGCGTGCCCGGCCGCACGAGGTCGGCCTTCACGATCGGCTTCCGCACGGGCGTCGTGGTGGTGAGGACGTCGGCATTGCGCACGGCCTGCTCGAGGGAGCACGCGCGCGCCTCCAGGCCATGAGCCTGGCGCACGGCCTGGGCAAAGGCTTCGGCCGCCCCGGCCCTTGCGTCGCAGACCAGGACCTTCCCCAGACTGGGCACCGTGGTCAGCAGACCCTCCAGTTGCGTATGTGCCTGAACGCCGGCTCCCACGAACGAGGCGACGGCGGAGTCCCGCCGCGCCAGGTACCTGGCTGCGATCGCCCCGGCAGCGCCGGTCCGCACGGACGTCAGATGCGTGCCGTCCATGATCGCCAGGGGGAAACCGGTGTCGGGATCGAACAGCGTGACTGTCGCCATGACGGCGGGCAGCGCGGCGTTGCCCGGATGCGCGTTGACGAGCTTGACCGCCGCCAGGCCGAGCTCCGGCAGGTAAGCCGGCATGACCCGCAGGTCGCCTTTCTGGAAGGTGAGGTAGGCTTTGGGCGGCATCTGCGCCTTGCCCAGCGCGTAGGCCCGGAAGGCCGCCTCCACCGCATCGATAGCCTCGGCCATGCTCAACGCTCGCTCCACGTCCGCCCGCGTCAGAAGGTAAGTGGCCGCATCCGCCATCTTCGCTCCTCTCAGGAAGGGCACCTCATGATAGGACGCGCGGAGCCGGCCTTCAAGCATCGACAGGCGGAGCCGTGCGTTTGATTGCGAGCGCGGCGCGCGGGTAATGTGAGACGCTGGCGCTGATGGCCATGCCGCACAACGCGTCCGTCGCCCGGCACTTCCGCATGGACGGCAGCTGAAAGGCACTCCCGTGAAAGACGCAGCGAGCATGATGGCCGTGGCGAAGACACGGCCTGAGCCGGGATACGATTACGTGTCCGTGCCCCGGCCCGAACCGAAGCCCGACGAGGTGCTGCTTCGCATCGAACGGGCCGCCATATGCGGAACGGACGTGCTGGTCTACAAGTGGGACCCGCTCGCCCGGGGCCTCATCAAGGGGCTGCCGTTCATCCCGGGGCACGAGTGCTCTGCGCAGGTCGTCGGGACCGGCTCTGCCGTGCGCGACGTCGCCGTCGGCGCGCGCGTCTGCGCCGAGACGCACATCCCGTGCGGGGCGTGCTACCAGTGCACGCACGGCCTCCAGCACATCTGCAAGGACCTCGTGCTGTTCGGCCACCGCGTGGACGGGTGCTTCGCGGAGTACGCCGTGATCCCGGCCAGGTCCGTGTATCCGCTCAGCACGGACCTGCGGCCTGAGCTCGCCTGCCTGCTCGAGCCGTTCGGCGTCTCGCTGCGCGGCGTGCAAGAAGCGGCCCCGAGGCAGGACACGCTTCTGGTCAACGGCTGCGGGCCCATCGGCCTGTTCGCGATCGCCATCGCCCGGCATGCGGGCGCCGCGAAGATCATCGCCGCCGAGGTCCACCCGCTCCGGCTCGACCTGGCCCGGGCGATGGGCGCGGACGTAACGCTGGACGTCAGCAAAGTGGACCTCCGCCACGCAGTGCTCGCCGAGACCGCCGGGGACGGCGCCGGCTGCATCATCGAGGCGTCGGGCGCAGCCGGAGCCGTCACGGCGTGCCTGGGCTGCCTTCGCAAGGGAGGCCGCATCGTCGTGTTGGGCAATCCCAAAGGCCCCGTCGAGATACGTGACGTGATGCCCGACCTCATGCACAAGGAGCTGACTCTCAGAACCCTCCACGGGCGGCGGATGTACGATACGTGGGAGGAGGCAGAAGCGCTGCTGGCCGGCGGCGCCGTGGACATCTCGCCCGTCGTAACGCACGCCTACCCCATGAGCCGCATCAACGAGGCCATGGAGGCCATCCTGCGGGGCGACGCGTGCAAAGTCGAGCTGGTGCCCGGTGGATGAGGGACCGGACGGGAACGGGAGCAGTTTCGTCCCGCGACTTGCTGCCCGCGCGGCTCCCTGCTACCATGCTCCCAGCGGCGGGGCCGGGGCGGCGCCTCTCGACGCCGGCTCCCCTGCGGCGTGCCGATTCATGCGGGTCGCGGGATGACATGTGGAAGAAACTGACTGCCATAGACCAGAGCGAGTTCGAGACCGAACTCTGGGTCAATGACGAGGCGAGGATCGCCTACCTCAGGCAGGTGCGGTCCAACGTGTGCGTGATGGTCTTCGAAGGCGGCGCCGAAGCGCGCGTGAAGGGCACGCCCGACGAGATCATCGCAGCGCTCGGCGCGACGATGTCACGAGACGCGCCCAAGCTTGCCGGGGACCGCACGACGCACATGCTCGAGTAGCGGGCAGGAGCCGCCAACGGCGGCTTGCGCGTCAGACCCTCCCCCGATCCTGGCCCGCCGTACGGCGGGCCCTCTTGCCGGCCCGCATCAGGTGATCCCAGGGAGCCGTCATCCGCAGGCCCTTCTTGCGCCGGAGCAGCCTGTAGCAGTCCGGCAGATCGAACCTCCCAAGCAGGCCCCAGGCCATCGCCGAGCGCGGCCATTCGACGACCGGCCAGCGCATCATCTCGCCGTAAGATGACGGCGCGTTGATCAGATGCACCCGCTTCACGGCGGGATGCAGGCACCCGGCGAAGGTCGCCAGCAGCGACCCCATCCCCCGCCCCGCCAGGGTGATGGCCCTGCAGCCGCCATCCCTCAGAAGGTCCAGCACGCGGAGCAGATCATGTACGCGCTTTCCCACGTACGGCTCGCTCAGCATCTGGCCGTGCATCGCGTACATGTAGTCGCTGCCGTAGGGCGCAAAGAACTCGGGGTCGCCGCACGTCAGCGCCATGGTGAGGCCCATCCCCCGCACGTCGACGGCGAACACTTCCCTGCCCTTCGGCGCCAGGCCGTCGCGGGCGTCGTCTTCGCTCGACAGGTGGGGCACGTAGACGGTCGCCTGTTTTCGCCGCGGCAGGTAGGCCCACGTCTCCCGCCCATACAGGTGAAGGATCGCCTGGATGCCAGGCTCGGTCTCGACCGAGAACATGGAATGGCCAGGCAACCCGGCCACCTGCGACGGCCGGCTGCGCAGGACGCGGTAATGCGGTGCTCCCTTGCGCTCCGGCAGGGCCAGTACCTGCGCGATGGCCTGCTTCAGCTCCCGTTCCGCCAGCGGACGGCGGTGCTGCTCCACGCGCTCCGCCGCGTCCTTGAGCAGCAGCGCCATGTTGCGCGAGCCCGCCTTCAGGACGCTGCCTCCGGGCGCCGCCCATAGCGTCTGCTCCTTTTCCGGCCGGCTCTCCGAAGGCTTGACCGCAACCGGCCGCCCCGAATGCCTGGCAAAGAATCGGTACATCGCGTCGCGACTGTCGGCGTAGAAACCGTGCCCGCCCGAGCCGATGGAGAGCTGGACGTTGTCCTGTGCGCCGATGATGCCGTAGAGCCGCCTCAGTTCTTCATACGTCTCGCGGAGGCCGCGCACGTCGAAGAAGTCGTTCTGCTGTCCCAGGAAGAGCACCGGCCTGGGGATCTGCGCCACGAAGAAATCGGCCAGCTCCAGGCCTGCGGCCAGCATGCCGGGCGGCGTCTGCTCGGAGTCCGCCGGCAGCTCGTTCTCCAGGTTGCACAGGAAGGTGGTGACGAAGCACGACGGTGCGGCCATGGTGACGCGATCATCAAGGGCGGAGACGTAGGTTGTCAGGGTGCCGCCGCCCGAACTGCCCGTCACGCCGACGTGGGCTCGGTCCGCCTCCGGGCGGCTCAGCAGGTAGTCGAGCCCCCGAATCCCGTCCCAGGCGCGCCACATCCCGAAGAAGTCCCCCAGCAGCGCCAGCCGGTTGCCGAACATGTTGTGCTCGTGGCAGCAGTTGCCCGGCCGGAACGAGCCGATGCGCCTGCTGATCTGAACCCTTTCGCCCTGGCTCAGCGGGTCGTAGACCAGCGCCATATAGCCGCGACGCGCGAGCCCGGTCGCGAACGCCTGGTAGTCGCCGTACGCCTTGCCGTTCTGGGAGTGGCCGCATGGTCCGAGCACCACGGGGAACGGCCCCCCACCGGAAGGGACGTAGAGATTCCCCGTCACCTTGAAACCCGGCCGGCTCTCGTAGATGACCTTCTCAATGACGTACTCCGGACGGCGAACCGTGCCGAGCGTGGCTGCGTTCAGCGGCGTCTTCCGCGGCCGCGGACCGAAGCACGCGCGAAGCCTGCGGCGGACGCTGCGCCGCAGCCTGAGCACGTCCTCTTTCGTGCGGACCTTCGCGCGCTGCTCAGCCCTGGCCAGGCTCAGCGCTCGGAGCCGGGCCACGTAGTACTCCTGCACCATGTGGGGGTAAAGGGACTCGGACATCGCTTCCTCCCGGTGGGGGCTTCAGGACGCTCGCCTTCGGCAAGGGCCTGCCTGCTTCGGGCACAAGTAGAGGGCATCCGGGCAGGCGTTTCAAGCGATTCGGCGGGTGGAATGCACCGGGCGCGACCCGTGGGCGCCACCCCCGCTACCCATGCAGACATGTCGCCCCTGACGGGGCTTTGCTGGCGACGGCTACTGGCGGAGCTCCAACACCGAACTTCCGAGTAGGCCCCCTCCGGTTCCATGAAGTAGGGGCACGGCGCGCCGTGCCCCTACGAAAGCGGATCGAATCTGCCAGCATGGCGGAAGTGTGATGCTGAGGACCCACCAGGAAGATGGACTCCTATAGGGACGCTTCCGCCCGCCCGGAGCCTTCTGTGGGCTCGTGATGCCCTCTCCCCGACCCCGGACGCGCGCTGCCTGGCCCCTTGCCCTCGGCGTGCCTCAGTCCAGCCTCGTCTGCCAGTCCGCGACCAGCCGCTCAAGCCCCTTCGCGACTTCCCCGGCGCCCCTGACAGCACGCTCGGCGCCCCTTTGCGCATGCTCAAGAACCTGCTCGGCGGCGCGGGAGTCGCGGCCGAAGACCAGATGAGGCCCGACGACCAGCAGGATGACGAGGAGCGGCCAGAGGAGCAGGCGCATGACCTGCTGCCGCCTTCGGCGCCTAGGCCCGAGCGCGCCACAGCGCACGCAGAAGGTGGCATCGCTGGGGACCGCGTCGCCGCAGTTACGGCATTTCTCAAAACGCGCCATGGGCATCTCCGCCTAAGCGTTTCTGAAGCCAACCAGGTTATACGCAAATGCGGTGCCAATAGGCGGAATCTCACACTGGGATGGCTGGACCTGACGCCCGGCGCTCTTAGGGCTTCTGCGCCTCGTATTCGATGCCGGTCAGCCGCTGACGCGTTCCCGGCGCCGTCAGACGAAGGAAGCAGCCGGCGTTCGACGCACCGAATCTCCCGTCGCCTGGCCGCACCACGACGAGCACGAGCGTGTTGGCGCCCTGCGCAAGCCGGGCCGTTCCGCCGGTGACCTGCTGCCCGTTCAGCAGGACGGCTCGCACGACGGACGGTTCGTAGAGCAGGCCGGCCTCCTGTGCGGCCGGCGACCGCACGATGCTCCGCAGCACGTAGTACTGGGTGCGCCCTTCCTGGTTGTCCCACCTGCCGGCCGTCTCGACGACCTCGACGTCCAGCAGTTCGCGGGCGTCAGGGCTCTCCGGCCGCCACTGGAGTCCTGACTCCGCCGCGAACGCTTCGGGGGCTGCCACGAGCTTCACAAGCCTCCGTTCCCGCTCTGCGGCGGCGGGCGCCAGTTCATCCTCGGCGATCGGCCCCAGGATCACGAACCCGCCCTGCGGGTAGGAGGGATCGCGTCGGGCGTTCGGCACGCGGCAGCTCAGGTGCAGGCGGCCGGCCTGCCCCGCGCAAGTAAAGTCCACCTGCGCGCCGTAGAAGCTGCTCCCCGAGGTGTACTTATGGTCGCTCCGACCGACCGTCGGCTCGAGGGAATCCGCGAAACTGCCCGCCACGCGGCCCACGTGGTGACGGACGATCCCCACGTCGCAGGCGGGCGGCAGGCGGTACGTGATCGTCACGTCTTCGAGAGGCTCAGCGGCATGGTTCTCCAGGATCAGCTCCAGCCCGTCCTGCCGGAATGAAAGGAGTCCGGCAATATCCGGGAAATCGTCCGATGCATCATCCCGGCGCAGTTCGCCGTGATTGTCCTCGTTCTCGATCAGCCCGATCTTCGCGGGCAGGCGCTGGGTCCGGTCGTGGTTGAGGTTGACGAGCGGCGTCCCATCGGCGCTCCGGGCGAGCTCGAGGTCCGCCGTCTCGCACTCAGCGGCGACGACCGCCTCGGGCGCCACGCCGCCGACCTTGATCGTCAGCGGTATGGCGTCGTTCAGCTCGCGCAGGACAGGGCGCTCCAGTTCGAGGACGACCTCTCTGCCGCTGGGGCCCGGGCCGCCCACCTTCGTGTGCCGGTACTGCCAGCGATAGGCGGCGTACTCGTTCTGGTTGCAATACCACCAGTCCGCCCGGTGTCCGTAGGCGTCGAGCTGCTTCTCGAAGTTCGCCCAGCCCTCGGGCGTGTTGTACCACACGTGCATGGAGAAGCTCATGTTGGGATGCCTGTTGCGGTGTCCGGCGTCGGCCAGGAAGCGCCGGGCAGCGTCGTCGATTGGGGCGCCGTCCGAGGGCAGAATCGGGCTCAACTCCAGATCCGTGGGCATCGCGTCGTTGAACCAGCCGTTGGCGATGTGGTAGTAGCCCGCGCGCCGGAGCGCCTCGGCGATGGCGCAATGCACGTCGTCCTCTTCGAGGCTGTTGCGGAAGTCGCAGAACGAGAAGCTGTAGGTGCAGATCGCGCGGTCAACGGCGGCCTCCCAGGCCATCCGCGCGCCGAGGACCTCCCAGAACTGCCGGTTGCGGTTGACGAACGTCAGGAACGGATGCGTCATCGAGTGCCCGCCTATGCTGTTGCCGCCCTCCAGCAGTTTGCGCCCCATCTCAGCCCCAAACCACGGGCTTGGCGCGTTCAGGTACCACGTGCCTCTGTAGCCGTGCGCCGCCATGACGTCGCGCATCTTCAGGTCGGAGGCGTTGTTGTCGTCCCACCGGCACGAGACGGCCCATTCGTAGTCGCTATAGAGGGGCGCCACAGCGACGGATGCCTTGCTCGCCGCTTCCGGCGAGTCGAAGACGACCCGAAGCGTCTGCGTGTAGGTCTCGGGCGGAACGCCGAACCTGAAGGACCTCGGTTCAGGGACGCGGCCCGGCTCCAGCACGCGGAACCACGCGCTCACGCGGTAGCGCTCCCCCGCTCTGACGGCGAAGCTCTGCCGCGCCTGCGAGCCGTACCAGACGGCGACGCACGCCCCGCCGCCGTGCGCCACGGAGCCGTCGCGGCTGTAGCGTTCCATAGGGAACGTGCCCGTGAAACGCCAGCCCGCGGGCCTGCCGTCCGCGGCGGCCTCCTCGAAGCCGCCGTTACGGACCTGCGCGCCCTCGACGCGCACGTCGTCCGCCCAGACGAGGCGCACGTCGTCGTCCCCGCCCTTCTCGTACCACTCGCCCTGGAGGTCGATGTCCACCTCGCCGTCCGCTTCGGGGACGAACTCGACCCATATCTCCTCCCATTCTCTGCCCAGGCGCTTGCTGCATGTGACGGCCGTCCGGGCCTTGCCCTCGCCGAGCCAGGGGCAGTCCGCCACGGTCGTCCCGTCCGACCCGCTCGTCTGAGCCAGGTTGAAGGCCTCGTTGACGACGTAGATGTCGATCCGCCCCTCGGCGGCCTGGCGCGGGAGGGTCTGGCCGAGCGCGCTGCCCCGCAGCCCGCTCAGAGAGAGGAGAACCACGGCCAGCGCGAGGGCAGACGGCATGCCGTTCATAACGATGTCCCCTGTTGATGATCGGATGGCGCGCGCCGTCGGACGGAGGCCCCGGCCTGCGGCACGGGCGCGCCGGAAGGGGAAAGAGATGGTGGAGACGAGGACATTCGCAAGGGGCCTATGTCGCAACTCTTTGCAGACCAACGTAATACACGGCCAGCGAACACCTTACAGCCACGCACGCCAACAACGATAGGCCACTGCCGCGCGCATCGCCGACATGAAGGCCCCGGCGCGTTCAACAGGCCGGCATTGGCGCCCAAGCCAAAGCTCCTCGCTGCTAGCTTTCGGCTTCTAAGGCAAAGGGATCCTCTCCCTCAGGCGCCTGTGCTTTGATCTGCTTCAGCAGTTGCTCGATATTAGCGTTCTCTATCTGCGTCTTATGGTAGAGAAACAGACAGATCACACGATGCTCAGCCTCTGCCACAGCATATATAAGACGATAACCTGAGCTCTTCCCGCCGGGTTGCGTGCTGTCAGCAACGCGCAGCTTGTAGACCCGGTACCGTTCCGTCTCTCCTACCGGGGTCCCCCACCGGGAGGGTTCCTTCTCAAGCAGGGACAGGGCTGGCTCAAGGTCTTCATCGGGGCGTCGAGAATGCTTGCGGCACTTCCTGACACTACGCTTGAAGAATGGGTGTGATACTTTGACTTCGTAGGCCATTCACGATTCAGTCAGGGCAGCCGGCGCACGAGCTCAGCCAATATCTTAGACCTTCGCAACTGGTCATCCTCTGGCTCAGGCTCTGGCGAGCACACTGCTAGCCTGTAATCCAGCAAGTCGCCGCTCTTAGCCGCCACCCATGCGGGGTGACTGTGACTCTCATCGACGACCCTGGAAGCGGAAGCGTACTGCCAACGCGCTGCTACTTCCCTCAGCGTGGCGAGTTCATCATCCGAGAAAACACGCTCGTCTGCTTCGGCGTGCGGAGTGTACTCATACCCGAAGTAGTCGACGATTCGCCGCGTTCTCCAGTCCAACAGGCCCTCTTCCTTCATCTGCTGCAAGACTGGCTGCAGCTGTGAGGCAAGCGGCCCATAATCCCGCTTCATGTACCCCTCACCGGTGATGGACCTGCCGTGTTCGGCATAATGCTGGAAATCTGCGAAGAAAAGAAGCTTGGCGAGCTTCGTCTTGCCCAGATTCCGCGCGTTCTGGACGAAGAAAAGGATCGCGTTCTTCATCTTCTCAGGACTGAATGCAACATACCCCGACATGGTAGGCCTCCCTTCCCCTTACGACCTATTCAACAGTATAAGTGGTGTCCCAGCCCTCGTCAAGGGTTTTTTCGGCACCCGTCCGCGTCAACCTGCCGAACGCAGCCGGCCCTACTGGTCTACCCGTGGCCGGGATGCCAGGTCGTCCTGCCGAGCTCACCCCCGGCCCACGTACTTAGCTTGCGCCGCGTCTCCCTGGCTCGTGTTCACGAGCTTGTACGGGTAGGAGCCGCCCGTCCATTCCGCCACAAGTATGGTCTCTGTCGGTAGCCAGATTCGGGTCTTGTAGCGGTCAATGCCAGCCACCTCCCAAAGCGAGCCGTCACTGAGTACCAGCATGTTCCCGCCGTCGATCTTCTGTCTGAGCCAGAGCTGTGTCCCCGCGAGCGGCGCCGCCCCGGCTGGGGCAACGCTCCTGACATTCGGGGTCTGCCGCGCAGCTTGCGCCCCTGCGAGCGCTGCCAAAGCCTGCGCGTAAGCCTGTTGTAGAGCAGCATACTGGCGCTCGATCCCCTGTAGCCGTTGCACCTCCGCCACAGCCTTGGCGGCCCATTCCTGCCAAGTGCGCTCTCTCTCGGCAGCGTTCTGTAGTTCTGTCTGGGCGCGTTTGGCCCAATCTTGCCACGCCTGCTGTGTTTGTGCATCGGATTGCTCCTGCGCTGCCAGTTGGTTTCTCAGACCGTCCAATTCGGCAAGTCGGCCCTGTGCCTGCGCTGCCCAGTTCTGCCATGCCTTCTGTGTGGTCTCCGTCTCCTGTTGCAGGGCAGCGGCTTGGGACTCAATCTGCCTCAGGCGCTCAAGCTCGTCCGTGGCCGTTTTGATCCGGAGCTTCGCGTTCTCAAGCTCCTTCTCAGCTCTCCACGCACGCGCGCGGTTGGCTTCCGCGTCCCTGATGGCCGCTTGCAGCTGATCGCGGAGAGCGGCGGTGCCCTGGGAGTCCGCGATAGGCGGTGCGGCCTCTGCCTTGGGCTCTGCTTTCTGAACTGCCGCCACGGGAGTGTCGGGTTGCTGGTTGGACGCCTGGGCGACGGGCAGGGCGTTGGCCTGCACACTGTCCACATGCCCGTTCGTCGCCTTGTTACGCCACGCGACAAGTCCGGCCACGGCCACTGCGGCGACTAGCAGCAGCGCCGCGAGAGCGGGCAGAATCCTGACGCGCGAGCGCCCTCTTCCTGCTCCGCTCCGGGATGCCTGCGCCGCCTTGCGCTTGGGAGCTGGCGAGCCGGTTTGTCCCGACGCTGCGGACGGGGCAGGAGGAATGCGAAGCAAGGCCCGGCAATGAGGGCACCTGGCGACGGTGCCAGCAGCGCTCTCCGGTACCTGAAGCGCTCTGCCACAGCCAACGCAATCAACGGTGACGACCCCCATAGTCTCGTCTCCCCCTGCTTATGCCGCTATAGTAACGTCGGAGAGCGCGCACGGCAATAGGCAGTTTTCTGATACGGGGCTTCCAGGATTCCGAGAGGCCGGCGCACGGGACAAGCGAGAGCCGCAGAGTTACTCCTTGGCGGGCGGCTTATCGCGGGAGACCAGCTCAGCGACTTCGCCGGCCACGTCGCGGCGGTTGTCGTCGTAACGTCTACCGTCTCTATGCTGGCGTGGCGGGAGTAGCGGGCGACCTTGCTGATGTTGCCGTTACTGCGCTCCAGGGGCGTGGTGATACCGGTATGGCACAGCCCGTGGGGACACACTTTCCCGGTGCCGGCGCGTTGGCCTGCGGCCGGCCTTCCCATGACCCCTCTTTCCCAAACGATTTGAGAAAGGTGGTGGAGACGAGGGGATTCGCAAGCGGCCTATGTCGCAACTCCTTGCGGATCAACGTAATACAAGGCCAGCGAACACCTTACGGCCACGCACGCCAGAGACAACACGCTGCTACTGCGGGCCTTATACTACGCTGGCGCGTAACATGTCAAGTAACAACATTGAGGTCTGGCTATAGGCGCAACCAGATTGCAACCGGCCGCCTCTTAGGGATTCGGGCGGTCGACCGGCAGGACTACCAAGGCAGCACCCTGATCTCCTCACTGTCACGGTTGAAGTCGATGAAGCGGCAGTCCTTCAACATCAGGAAGACGTCAACGAATGTGGTTCCAGGAGCAAAGGTAATCCCCGGCGTCGTCTGCAGCTTCACTTCGGCAAGCTTGACGTCCAGAGCGCCCCCGTTATCTTCTTGCGCCTGCCACAGGGCTTCGTGCGCTAGAGAAAGCGACGAGAACCATCTGCCTTCAAGACTCGACGCTGTCATGGCTTCCCTCCCTTCTCCGACAGGCCCTCGATCGTGCTCGTCCAAGCATTCCTGACTTCCTTCGTTCGTTCATCATTCCAGCACGCGAGAATCCCCCTGACCACGCCCCTTGCGACCCCAACACGGACGTCCTTCGCTTCATTGTCCGCGCGGAATGCCGCCAGGTTCTCTGATCGGCCTGCAACATAGATGAAGAACGGGATCTCTCCCGTCAGCCCCGATAGCTCGCGGAGCAAAGCTGAATGCTCGATCAGCTTGGGGTGTTTCCCGCCTCTAGCGACGAGCCGCTGTTCTTCCAGCTTGCCGAAAACGTCTCCAACGACGCCAAGGATAGGACGAAGCCGGTCCGCACCCATCAGCTCTAGCTCCTTCTTCAGGTGCGGTTCCGTGATAGCCCATGCTGCCAGCGCAAACTCCTCTCTGCGCATGAGCCTCCAGATGCGCCCAAGCCATTCCGCGGACGCGTCGCTTATCCTGTCCTTGTCTTCCGAACCGACCAAAGCGGCCAGGGCCTCCCTCTGGTCAGCCTGCAGCTCCGTTCCGCAAGCTTCCCGGAACTCGCCGAACTCGGCGATATCCTTCCAGAGCGTCCAACCGCACGGCTTCCTGTCAACGAGGGCCTCAACATAGAAGTCGTGCTCGTCAGCCTCCGCCGGCGCAAGTTGATTCTCTCGCTCCTCCAGGGCGTCCCTTTGCTCTTCCCCGCCGCGAAGTGCGCGCGCTGGCTTCCGGCATCTGAGCGCAAACCAGATGTCGTCAATGAAATGAGTCTCAGCGCAGGCCACGAAAGCGTCTGGGTCGAGTCTGTAATAGCAGGAGTCGTCTGGAAGCGGCGGGCCAGCGTAGAGATTGAGTGGGGGCAGAGGCTCGCCGGGGGAGCCCAACGTCTTGCAGACTAGCTCAAGGTACTCCTTTGCATCGCCGCCGAAATCATCATAGCGGACGAACACGCGGTCGCGAAACCCCTCTTCAGCAAACATCCGCTGCCCGAGTTCCTGTACAAGCTCACTGTAGAACAGCCCCTTATGATGGTAGACGACCCATTTGTTCTCCTTGTACCTTTCCAGCAAGAGCGCCTCGACGGTACTCAGGGCCTTACTGCTGGGCATCATGCGGAAGCGGCCTTCGTATTCAGTAAGCCGCAAGGAGTCAATGAACCTGGCCGCGTCCACGTGGCCAAACCCCGTCCCGCCCAAATGGCCATCTCGTTGGAGGTAATCAAGTCGGTCCACATCATACTCGCCAACCAGAATGCTCTGCAGGACGGGGAAGACCGACTCCTCAATCGTGATCTTACGACCATCCAGCTCCGCGTACGCACCATTTGGGCACAAGAGGACCAGCACCACCGCGCGCGCTGTAGCCTCATCAACCAAGTCGCCGCCCACACCGATATGCCGGACGAAGTCCGCGCTCACCGTCTCGTGGCACGCACGCTGAGGATAGTACTTCGGGATCGCATTGCGCCAGTAGAGCCTACTGAATGCTGTCTCTGACGTGTGGGATAGCGGGAAGTGGCCAACGTCGTGTAGCAATGCAGCGAAACGGACGATCGTGCGCACCGACTCGCTCACGTCCGAATCGTCGCACTCTATTCCCGAAAAGGCCAAGAGGTCCTGCTTACACTGCTGTAGAAACCTGCACCGTACGTCCTTCTCCTCGTCATCAGCGCATTTGCGCTCATCAAGGATCGAACGGACCGCTTGGTCGGCCAACTCCATTACTCCCAAGGAGTGCTCGAACCGGGTTCCGGTCAAGGAGGGATATACGAGCCTGGTCGGGCCGTTCTGAGAGCAATGGCGCAGGCGCTGCAGCCAGGGGCTATCGATGACCTTTAGCTCGTCATCCCTGCACGTGATGTACTCATAGATGGGGTCGCGGAAGAGCTTCATCTATGCCTTTGCCCTCCACGTGCGGGTCGCGCTCCTACAGGCCGGACCGCAATGCGCGTGAGTCTAGCCAGCCGCCCAGCATAAGTCAATACAGCCCAACGCCCGACCATCCTGCTCCTGCTGTGCCAACTCCGCCTGCTCCGTAATTGGTCTCAGTCCGTGCAGGCCTCGTACGACCTGCACCCGAGCCCTATGCATCGTAGACCTTCAGGACTTCGTCGCCGTAGTGGTTGATGACCTTGATAGCGATCTTGCCGGTCTCGGGCTTGTCGAACGGGCGACTGATGGTGGCGTAAAGGCTCCCCCACGCGGCTTCGTCGACCTCAGCCCGCAAGGCCCTCTTGAGCTTGTCGTAGGGGTCGTCCGCCCCGCTGAAGTAGGCGTGCCTGACGAAGAACGACTCGCCGTTGTAGTCGGTGTCGATGAACCAGCACGCGATATCATCCGTTGAGTTCGACCGTATCTCCCCCGTCGTCGGGTCGTAGACGTCCAGGCCCTTGATCTCGACCTGCACCTTGCCGCCCTTGACCTGGCGCACCTCGACGTCCGGCTCGGCATACACCGTGAACAGCGCCGCCGAGCCGCTCTTCTTCAGGTAGTCGCCCCCGAGCTGGAGGTCCTTGTCGATCTCGGCCGGCAGCACCGTCAGCTTGCCGTAGCGCTTCGCCTCTTCCGACACGTGAGGATCGAAGGCGAACCCGCAGACGACCAGCGTGTCGAACCCGATGCCCTGCACGGCCTCCTTCGCCGCCTCCTTGACGAGCTGCGGGCCGACGGTGCCGTGCTCCGGCCCGATGCAGACGGCCACGCGCTTCGTCTTGCCGCCTGCCTCGGTATACTCCCCCTCGGCGTGTATCCACATGCCGGCGTAGGGCTCCAGGCGGTCAAACTTGAGCCGCTCGCCCTTGGCGCGGTTACTCACGCCCGAGGCCTTCAGGTTCTCGACGATGATGTGGCCGAACTGGTTCGGGCCAAGCTCGGTCACCTTCCAGCCCTCGCGGCCAACCTCGGCCAGCTCCTTCTTCTCCTCGACGCTGATGCGGCGGTGGGGGGAGAGGCTTTCGACGGTGAACGGGCCGCTGACGCGCACGCGCTTGTTGTCCTCGTAGGGCTGGTCGCGGAGAAACTCCGGCTCGGAGTGCCGGGCGATGGAGGCGTCCATCTCGGCCTGGCGTTCGCGCCTGAGCCGCCAGAACTCGGCGTGGGCTTCCTTTGCGTCCTTGGGCCAAGTCTTGCTGGCCTCGCGGGGCACCTCCCATTCTTCCCGCGACTCATCCAGGGCCCTATTCAGCTTGGCGCGGGCGGCGTCCTGCCTCGGCTGCCACTTACCGTGCATCTCGTCGATCTCATCGTTGTTGGCGATGGCGCCGAGTGTCACGTGCGGGACACGCTGATACACGAAGCCCTTGCGGATGTCGCCGTGTGTCTCGATCTCCTGGGCGGGCTGACCCGCGATCTCGGCTTCCCTCTTCAGGCCTTCCGGGGAGTCGGCGAGGAGGTAGTACGGGAAGCGCGCGGCCATCAGGCGGGTGCGGGCCAGCGCCAGTGCCACGCGGCTGGTGTCGATAGTAATCCAGCGCCGTCCCCACTGCTCGGCGGCATACGCCGTCGTCCCGCTGCCGCACGTAGGGTCCAGCACCAGGTCGCCGGGGTCTGTGGTCATGAGCATGCAGCGCTCGACAACCTTAGTGGCGGTCTGGACGACGTACTCCTTGCCGATGGCGCCTTGAGTATCCACCCACTGGTTCGTTAGCTCCATTACGGGATAGTCATTTGCGAAGAAGACATACCCAGGGATGCTGCCACCCTTGTGCAACCGGTCAGCCAGCACCAGACGGTGCATGCCCTGCGGTGTTGTCTTCCAGCTGTTCAAGCTAGGCGGGAATTGCGGCTCGCCTTCAAACATGAACTCGAAGTGGCAGGAATCAGTGTGGCCCGACGCGATGAGGTCTGAGACCCGGAACACACGGCTGCCGTCGGGGAGGATTGCGGGCCTTAGCCGCTCGCTGGTTGAGCAACGGCGCTTGCTGCCGTCGGGGAGCTGAACGTATGTGAAAGGAGTGTCCGCCCCGATTTCGCGTGGCACGAAGACCCGCCTGAACTTGGGCGAGTTCAAGTCCCGTGCGTACCAGACGAGGTAGTCGGCGATATTCGGTAACCGAATGGCATTGAGCGGTATCTTGGTCCTGAAGGACACGAGGGAAACGAAGTTCTCGCTCCCGAAGACCTCGTCGAGGAGTGACCTAACGAGGTGCACGTTGTCGTCCCCGATCTGAACGAAGATGCTGCCGCTCTCGGTCAAGAGGTCGCGCGCTGCGACCAGACGGTCCCGCCAGTAAGTTAAATACGAGTGGATGCCCAGCTCCCAGGTGTCCCGGAATGCTCGGATCTGCTCGGGCTGCCGGGTAGTGTCCTGGGCGCGCCCATCCCGAACGTTCCGGTCACGCGTGGACACCTGCCAGTTGGAGCCGAACTGGATGCCGTAGGGCGGGTCGATGTAGATCATCTGGACCTTGCCCTTCAGGCCCTCC
>CAZFSS010000025.1:0-59062 GCA_964521715.1 uncultured candidatus Brocadiaceae bacterium
TCGACGGGGAGAGACACAAAATCCTGCCGGACGTCCCCGTCGGCGATCTGGCGGAACTCCGCGAAGCCCGAAAGGCCGCGGAATATCTGCGTCAGGAACGGGAGGGCGGCACTACCGACAGGGTGCTGCTGTAAGTCCTTGGTGACGACGGCCATATGACGTCACACTCCGATAAAGGGATCCGGTGCGCTTCGCGATAACCATGACTAGGTCCTTTCGCCTGAAGGACAACCCGACGTACCGGACTCCATTATAACTGACTTCTACACGCCTTTCAAGCCCTTTTTCTCGGCCCAAAGCGGTGGCTTCGGATTTCCTGGGCCCGCCTAGATGGCAGCTAGGGAGGCCTCTGGATCCTCTGCATACAGCGTTGGTTCTAGGCTCGAACCACGCTGGCCGACAGGCCGGAGAGCGTGTTGACCTCGCGGGTCGGCATCGAGTATAATAGAGATAGTCAATAGGGCTCTGAAGCGTCCCAGGAGGTGGGCTGTGACTGAAACTCATGCAAAGCAGGGCGGCAAGTCCGGAGCCGGCGGCATAGACGAGGGCGCGCGCCAGCGGTTCGAAGCGATCATCAACGCGATTCGCGTCGAGCAGAAAGCCATCGCGAAGCGCCTTGGCATCACGGCTCCATATGTGAGTCAGCTCAAGACGGGGCTGCGGCCCCTGGCAGCAAGCGTTGCCCAAAAGGTTGAGGAGGAGTTTGGCATCAGCTCGGGATGGTTGCTGCACGGCCGAGGCCGCCTTGTGGCGGACCGCCGGAAGGCGGTGCAGCAGGTCGATCTGGGCGCACTCCCTAGCGAATGCCTCGACGATTACGATGTCTATCTGGCCCGGTGCGCCCTGGACGGGATTCAGGGGGTCACGGGGATTCCTCTCCTGGAAGACCTGACCGACCATCCGCCGGCAGCATTGACGGAGTTCACTGGAGCCCGCTTTCACTTACCGCAGCCGGGCGTTGGAGCCCTCTACATTGTCAAGGCAGGTGCCCGCTGGGGGCCTACGTTCCGTCGCGATGAGCTCTTGCTCATCGAACAGCGCGGCCCTGGCGAATGGGCTCTTCAGGAGCTGGACCGGGAGTTCTGTGTGGTGAGGCGGTCCCCTGCAAGGCCCCTGGAGCTGTGCCAGGTGCAGGCCGTCGGGCCGGGCGAGCCGGGCGACCTGCGTCTGACGCCACTGGCGGGCGTCGGGTCGGCTACTGCGACTGCTGAATTACATGAGATCGAGATCTTCGGCATCGTTCTCATGGCTTTCAGAACTTCCGTTGAAATGAGCACGTCGCCTTACAGGCAGACAGCCTTGTTCGAGGACGCAGAGGATGACAAACCACAAGCGACAGACTAGAACGGGGCACTCCCGGGTGAGTGGCGCCCTTCCTACAGCAAGCTTCCGGAAGGGAGAGGGCAGATCCGTTTTCGCCGAGTGATGCCGGCAAGCTATGGAACAGGGGATATATGAGGAACGTTTCAGAAGGCAATCGACACCAGACAGCATCCGTGCCCGAACTCCTGACTCAGGAAGAAGCCGTAGAGCTACTTCGCCTTGACAAACTGGGCTTGCAGGACCCGAAAGAAAGCCTCCGCTACCTACGCAGAACAAGACAGCTCGGGTTCGTGAAAGTCGCCGGCAGAATCCTGATCCCGAAACAGGACATCGTCGACTACCTCGAGAGACAAAGGGTACGGGCACGGGAGTAACCACGACTTGAGCTTGACCGAACGTGTCGTCTCTATTCCAATGAACGTAGAGGCGACCCGGAGCCGCGGGAAAGGAGGCGGACACAATGTGGCAACGGGTTTGGATATGGGAACGAAGCCTTAAGATGCGCACGGTTTACTGCCTCCGCTGGCGCGACAAGCAGGGACGGGTCCGCACGGAGACGGTGGGCCCCGACCGGAAGCTCGCAGAGAGAATGCGCACCGAACGTGAGGCGGCGCTGAACAGCGGGAAATACCGCACGCTGAGGCGCGTTTCCTTTCAGGATTTCGTTAACGAAGAAGAGGAGGTGATGACGGGAAGGGTGGCGGAAGCGACCGTGCAGCAGACCAGGACCTCGCTGGATCACTTCGCCAGACTGTGCAACCCCCGTGCTCTGGTGGACATTGACCTGCCTATGGTCGAGCAGTTCTACGCCCGAAGGCTGAAGGAGGTGTCGGAGGCCACGGCAAACAAGGATCTCCGACACGTGAAGGCTTGTCTTAACAGGGCCGTGGAGCGGGGCTACATGGCTGAGAACCCCACGAACAAGGTGAAGCCGGCGAGAGAGCCCGAGAAAGAGATCAGGGTTCTGTCGCGAGAAGAGGTGGGCAAGCTCATGCATGCCTGCCCCTTGGTGTGGTGGCAGGCCTTGGTCGCGGTGGCCGTGACCACGGGGATGAGGAGAGGCGAACTGCTTGCCCTACGCTGGGAGGATGTGGACTTCAGCCAAGAGACTGTCTGGGTCCGCAACACTGCGGAGCACAGGACGAAGTCCCGGAAGAACAGGGCCCTGGCTCTTTGGCCCGCGGTAGCGGACCTGCTCCACTTCCTGCCCCGCAGGGGAGAGCTTGTCTTCGGCACCGAAGATGGCCCGATGCGCGGGGACACCGTGACGAAGGAGTTCGGAACGATCGTGGAAGGAGCGGCTATCAAGCACTGCACCTTGCACGATCTCCGGCGGACGTTCGTGTCCCACTTGGCGAACGCTGGCGTCAATGCCGCACTGGTTCAGCAGCTCGCAGGGCACAGCGCCATCTCCACCACGGTGAGGTATTACACCGGCGTGATGCCCGAGGCGCTGAGGGCTGCGCAGTCCCGGCTTCCCTTCCAGGAGGTCATCGGCGGTGTATCAGATACGTATCACGTGCCTGATGAGACCGCTGACGAGGCGCAAGACGCGAAGGTCATAAGCCTTGCTGCCGTAAGAGGTTAGATGGTGGGCGAGGGGGGATTCGAACCCCCACGGTGGATGGTCCACCACAGGATTTTAAGTCCCGTGCGTCTGCCTTTCCGCCACTCGCCCGCAGTTTCCGGCGGCATCGCTCCGCGGTGCGGCTATTGTACGTGCGCTGCCCGGGGCTGCAAAGCGGAAAAGGCGTGGGCCGTCCGGTCCGGGATCAGGGCCGGGCGGAGAGGATTCGGATGGGAGTGGAGGCGGCGACGGGATTCGAACCCGTGAATAAAGGTTTTGCAAACCTTCGCCTTGGTCCGCTTGGCTACGCCGCCACGCGCGCCGCTCTGGCCGTCAGCCGCGGAGGCGAGTGCGCTTCCGGTCGCCGTACGGCGACTGCCGCAAGCCCCCACGGTGCCTTGACTGCAATGTAGTCAACGCGCGCGGGAAAGTCAAGGCGACCGCGTCGCGGCGGTGCGGCCGTGGCTGTCCACCGGCTGCGAGCCCGCGTGAGCGCGGCCGGCCCGGTCCGACCGTGCGCGAGCGGCGCGGGCAGGGGAACGCCTGCGACCGCCGGTTTGCAGGTGACAGCTTGATTCTGCATGCTATAATCACCGGCAATGCGGGCCGTGTGGCCGGCAGCGCATGCCGGGCGCCGGCGCACCACGAAACAGCTCAGGCTCTGGTCCGGGGGGACGGTCGTCGGATGAGCGGCGACGCGAGGACGCGAAAGCAGCTCTTGGCCGAGGTGGAGGCCCTGCGTCGGCGCGTGGCTGAGCTGGAGGCTTCCCGGGTGAAGCCCGCAGGGCCGGCAGGACCTCTCGAGTGGGCAGGCGTGTCGGCGCCCGAGTTGCTGGCGGCCCTGCGAGAGAGCGAGGAACGCTTCAGAACCATTTTCGAGGCGGCCCGGAACGTGGCCTTCGTCACCACGGATCTGAACGGCCCGGAAGCGCGGATCCTGGACTTCAGCCCGGGCGCGGAGGAGATCTTCGGCTACAGCCGCGAGGAAGCCGTGGGCCAGCCGCTGGCGATTCTGCATCCTTCCCACCAGGTAAAGCACTTCGGGCTCGTAACCGAGAGGATGCGCCGGAGCCGGGCGAGCGTGACTGCCGAGCTGGAGTTGGTCCGCAAGTCCGGCGAGCGCTTCCCTGCCATCCTGACGACCTTCCCCATACTCGATGACGCCGGCAACATGGAGAAGATCCTTGGCGTGTCCATCGACATCACGGATCGCAAGCGCGTTGAGGAGGCCCTGAGGGAGAGCGAAGAGCGCTACAGATCGCTTGTGGAGAACATGGACCTGGGCATCACGCTCATAGACCGTGACTACAGGGTCGTCATGACAAACGTGGCGCACGGCAGGCTCTTCGATAAGAGGCCCGAGGAGTTCGTCGGGAAGCACTGCTACGAGGAGTTCGAGAAGCGCGGCGATGTCTGTCCCCACTGCCCCGGCGCAAGGGCGATGGCAAGCGGTGAACCGCATGAAGTGGAGACCGAAGGAGTCCGGGATGACGGCACGCGTTTTCCCGTCAGGGTGCAGGCATTCCCCACCTTCGGCGCGGACGGGGAGGCGATCGGCTTCATCGAGGTGGCCGAGGACATCGCGGGTCGCAAGCGGGCCGAGGACGAGCTTCGGGCGCATCAGAGGCGGCTCCGTTCGTTGGCCTCCCAATTGTCTCTGGCCGAGGAGCAGGAGCGACGACGGATAGCTTCGGACCTGCACGACAGCGTCGGCCAGTTGCTGGCGATAGCCGGCATGCGGCTCGGCGTGCTTCAGCAGAAGCCCTACTCCGCCGACTTCGGCCGGCGGCTCCAGGACATCAACAAGCTGATTGAGCAGGCGTCCCGGACCATGCAGTCCCTGATCTTCGAGCTCAGTCCCCCCGCGCTCTATGAGCTGGGGCTGGCGGCGGCCGTGGAGCTGCTGGCAGAGCAAATGCGTGAGCAGCACGGACTGGAGGTGGCCGTCAGGGCCGACGGCGGCAAGGCGCCCATGACGAATGACGTGCGGTCGCTGCTGTTCAAGGCCGTGCGCGAGCTGCTGATGAACGTCGTCAAGCACGCGAAGGCGACCAGGGCTGAGGTGCGCATCAGTAAGGGTAGGGACGGAGTGCTGATCGAGGTGGCGGATAACGGGGTCGGATTCGACGTGGAACAGCTTGACGCGCGGCGCGACCGCGTGGGCGGTTTCGGGCTGTTCAGTATCCGGGAGCGACTCGAACACCTGGGTGGCAGCGTGAACATAGAGTCCGCGCTCGGCAAGGGGACGGTTGTGACGGCGGCGCTGCCGCTCGACGACACTACTGATGAGCGAGGGGGTACTGAGCATGAGCACGCGGATCCTTCTGGCTGACGACCATCGGATAGTGCGCGAGGGCATCCGCGCGCTGCTGATGGAGGAGACGAACATGCTCGTCGTCGGCGAGGCGCAGAGCGGGCGAGAGGCGGTCGAATTGGCGCAGAAGCTCAAGCCCGACGTCGTCGTGATGGACGTCGCCATGCCCGACCTGAACGGCATAGAGGCCACGCGCCAGATCGTGGACGCTTCTCCCGGCACGAGGGTGGTCGCGCTCTCGATGCATTCGGACAAGCAATTCGTGCGGGAGATGCTCCTCGCCGGCGCGGTCGGGTACTTGCGGAAGGGCTGCAGCTTCGACGAGCTTGTGGAGGCGATCCAGACCGTGGTCCTGGGGCAGATCTACCTGACCCCGGAGATCGCCAGCACCGTGACCGCGGACTACACGCGGTACGTGTCGACGGGGACGCTGTCGCCCATCGCCAGCCTTACGCCGAGGGAGCGGGAAGTGCTGCACCTCCTGGCCGAGGGAAAGAGCACCAAGCAGATTGCGGCCCTCATGAGCGTCAGCGTCAAGACGGTCTCCACTCACAGGCGCAACATGATGAAGAAGCTCGGCGTGGAGAGCCTGGCCGGTCTGATCAGGTACGCCTTCCGGGAGGGGATCGCGTCCTTGGAGCCCTGACGCGCGCCGGGGACCGCCCGTCAGTGCCCTGTTGAACGGTGCCAACGTGCCGTGAGGGAGGTGGACAATGCCGAAACGTCTGTTGGCCGCACTGGCCGCCGCTGTCCTGGCGTCGGCGTCTTGCGGATGCGTGAACCTGCGGTCGCTGATCGCGGGCGAGATGGAGGAGGTGGTTGTGCGCGAGTCGCCGCGCTGGTTCGAGCGCAACCGCATTGCGCTGGTGGACGTGAGCGGCTTCATCGGCATGGACAGAAGCTGGCTGCTCGGCGGCACGACCGTTGCCGACATCAAGGAGAAACTGGACCGTGCGGCCGCCGATCGACGGGTGAAGGCCGTCATCCTGCGCATCGAGAGCCCCGGTGGCACGGCGAGCGCCAGCGACGTGGTCTACCGCGAGGTGCTGCGGTTCAGGGAGGAGACCGGCAAGCCCGTCGTCGCGTCGCTCATGGGGACGGCCGCGTCCGGCGGCTACTACGTCGCGCTCGGCGCGGACCGGATCGTCGCCTCGCCGACCACCGTCACCGGCTCGGTCGGCGTGGTGCTCTATCTGCTCAACGTCGAGGGGCTTTTCGGCAAGCTCGGCGTGAAGTCGGACGTGATCAAGTCCGGCGCGAAGAAAGACATCGGCTCGCCGATGCGGTCCATGACGCCCGAGGAGCGGGGGATACTGGAAGGCGTGATAACGGCCTTATTCGACCGCTTCATTGGCGCCGTCAGGTCCGGCCGCCCCGCCATGTCGGAGGAGGACATCGCGGCCGTATCCGACGGCAGGATCGTGACCGCCGAGCAGGCCCTTGAGCTGAACATGGTGGACCGGATCGGTTACCTGGACGACGCCATATCCGAGGCGATGGCGCTTGCGGACATCGCCCACGCGGACGTGATCCTCTACCGGCCGTTCCCGCACTATAACGCGAACATCTACGCGGCGCCGCCCTCCAGCGAGGGCTTGGCCGAACAGGGCCTGGAGCTCCTGCTCAGGCGTAGCGGCCCCGCCTTCCTGTACCTCTGGCTGCCGGGCTCGTGAGCGGGCCGGCCGCCCGGCGCGCCCGGTTAGAACCGTAGCCGGTCTCACTCCTGCTCCGGTGCAGGCTTCTTGACGGGGACGACGATCTCCGTCTCCATCTCGGCGTAGCCGCCCGTGGCCGCGTTGGACAGGAACACCTCGCCGTACGCGTCCGCGGCCTGGTAACCCTGCTGACGGATCCAGGCGTTCAGGCGCTCGCGCACGGGACCGGGGTCTCCCACGCCTTTGGGCTTCTGCACGACCGCCACCTTCATGGCCGGCAGACGCTTCACGTCCGTGAAGTCCCCGAGCGTGCCGGCCAGCTTCAGGGCGTCTTCGCCGACCGGTACGCGGATCTCCGTGAGCCAATGCTCCTTGGAGACAAGCTGAGGATTGTTCAGATACACGAAGGTGATCGGACCACTGGGCATGATGCCCTTCTGGCCCACCTGGCCGAATAGCTTGCCTATGGTCGGCCCCACGGCGTCGTAGCTCCCCCGGTGGAGCGTGTAGAGGACCACCTGCTCCGGCACGTCGCGGACGGAGCACTTGAGCTGGCCCTCGTCGGACTGCGCAGAGACGTATGCCACGGCCATCGCCGTGAGCGCCACCAGCGCACACCACGCGCTTAGCTTGCGCATTGCCTTCTCCCTCACCAAAGGCTTCGTCGAAGTCCTTATCACCCGCGTCCCGCTGCGGATTGACGTCGGCAGATGATACGATCCGAGCCGTCCGCAGGCAAGCACCGGCTTCCACGCGATCCGGACGTCAACGGCCGCCGGCGCGGGCTTGCCGCCATGGTGGGCAGCCGGACCTGGAGTGGAGGCTCGCCTACCGCGGTTCCGCCAGCAGGTCGCCCATGGTCGAGCCGAAGGGCGCGGCCACGAGCACCTCGTCTGCCGCCAGGCCGATCTTGGGCCTCGACCCGCCGCAGCCGACCGAAAGGGTCGGCGCACCTTCCATCAGCACGTAGGACGTGCATTCGCCGCAGGCCGCCCCCTCGGCCGACAGGGGCGAATTCACCCGCTCGCCGGTTGCGCCGGAGTACGCCCGCACGATGCGCAGGGCCTCCTCCACCTTGCATACCCGGATCAGCAGGTCTGGCTCCAGCGGCTCATGCGGGTAGCGGAAGAAGAGGATGTAGCGGAACGGACGGGTGAGGCGCACCGCGGATTCCAGGAACGCCACGGCCGTGTCCCGGTCCACCGAGTGTCCCCACCGCAGGAGCGTTTCCGTCATGCCCTCCAGGTCGCGCTCGCCGATCGCCAGGTGGTACCTGGCCAGGGGGCAGTTCACGTTGTCCGCCGGGATGAAGAACGGCCCGCGCTCGCGCGCGATGCCGATGAAGCGGCAGTACGCCTCGTGTTCGTGAAGCTCCTCGACGCCGGAGGGGCGTTGCTCGGGGAAGCTCACCCCTATCAAGTCACCTCGTTCGCCGGTCAATGGCGCTCTCCCTGAGGGGGTGGGCGGGCCGAGCGATCTCGGCCGCCGCTCCGGCTCCGTAGGTTACCTGGCATAGGAGAAGGCGTCCAGTTCCGCGCTCTTGCCGCGGCCTGCCCGGCGGCCCGAGTGTTGCGAGGCGAATGGGGATGCGGTAGGATTCCGCGTGCGAAGGATGGTCTTGGTTTCAGGGCGCAGCGCTGCTCGATCACCGGCCGGGGGGGACGATCCCATGGACTGCGAGCACAGATCAACGGGTCTCTGGATGGTTCTGGCGTCGGCTCTGCTCTTGTCGTGCTCGATGGGCCGCGTCGTCGGGGCGCAGGAGAGGGTCAAGAGCTGGATCTATATCGACCATTCGTGCACGGCCCGCACGTTCGTCGAAGGCGAGCAGTGGAAGGTGCCGGTCGAGTACTACCTGGATCCGGCCGAGGACAAGGGAGGGACGAGGCTCAACCTCTGGGGAGGCGGTCCGTGGATCGACAATCCGGACGGGAAGTACGCCACGGAGAGGCACCACGAGTCGTATCCCGGACTCTACCAGACCGTGGACGCCGAGCCGGGCCGCCACACGTACGAGTTCGCGTTGACGGTGCCCCCGGCGCTGCCGCAGAACGACGTGCTGTTGATCGCTCACTTCCAGGACGCTTCGGGGGAGTCGTGGCCGTGGGAGTTCCGCCGGGGAAGAATGTGGTTCGTGCGCAAGGGCGGCTACTTCGAGCTGGAGACGGACAAGCCGGGCAATCTGTTCACCTACGACGAACCGGTGCGCGTCGTCGCCAGGCTGAAGAACGTCAGTTCGGCCGGCCAGCAGAAGACGCTGGCATACACGGTCTGGGACGTGACAGGCGCGACGGCAGCGGAGGGCAAGGTGCCCTTTACCGTCCAGCAAGACGGGCAGGAGGTGCCCGTCGAACTGCGCCTGGACCGGCGCGGGACGTTCCTCATTGAAGCAGAGGTGGCCGGCTGGGAGAAGCGGGAGACGACCTTCTGCCGCATCCCCGACGTGATGGCCATGACGGGCGGCGCGCCGACGCGGTTCGGGATGACGAGCGTCGTCGCACCCGACCCGCCCGAGCGCACGGAGAAGCTCTGCCGCATCGCCAGGCGTCTCGGCCTGACGAGCTGCCGCACGATGCACGTCTGGTACGACATGGAGCCGGGCCCCGGCGTCTACAAGCTGGATGCGTGGGAGCAGGCATTCGACATCGGCCGGCGCAACGGGATCGACACGTGGATCTGCATCTACGACCCGCCGGCCTGGGCCCTCGTCGGCGCGGAGAGCGTGCGGTCGTACAAAGCCGTACGGGTCGACTGGGATGCGTGGCGCGACTTCGTGAGGACCGTGACCACCCGCCTGAAGGGCAAGCTCTACGGCTGGGAGTGGCTCAACGAGATCACTCCCGGCGGCACCGAAGATCCGGTGACGGACTACGTGGCCCTCTGCCGCATCGGCACGGAGACGGCCAGGGCGGTCGATCCGAGCATCGTGACTATCCTGGCCGGCGGGCTCTGGCCGCGCAGCTACCGCATCGAGATGCTCAAGGCGGGAGTCGGCCAGTACATCGACGTCCTGCCGATCCACTACTCGAACGGCGGAGGCGTGATCGAGGCGCAGGAGGACCTGGCCTCCGTCGGGTGCGAGCGCGTGGCCGTCTGGGACGACGAGTCCGCCACGGGGCTCAACGCCTGGAACGTGCCGCCGCTGGAGGAGCTCCAGAACACGACGCAGGCCAACTGGGTGCTGACGCAGTGGCCGGACGAACTGGCCGCCGGATGCGAGAAGATCATCTACTTCGGCGGCGAAGGAGCCACTGCCGGCAACTGGACCTACCTGCTGGGCGACCTGCGGCCCCGCCCCGTGGCCGCCACCCTCGCCGTGTTCGTCAGCAAGCTGTTCGCAGCGGATCCGGTCGGCGTCTTCTCGCTCGGCAAGGGCGCGCTCTTCCACCTGTTCGAGCGCGACGGCAGGGCGGTGCTCGTCTGCTCCACCTACGAGCACGACGGGGAGACGGTTGACCTCCAGGTCGGCACGGACAAGGTGGTGACGACCGATTACCAGGGCAACGAGACCGGGGTGCCTGCCACGAAGGGCGTGGCGGCGCTTCAGCTCGGCCCCATGCGCTACTTCCTGGAAGGCGCGGACCTGGACGTCCTGAAGGCCTACGTCGTCCCCGAGGTCCAGACGCACCGCGGCGCAATGAAGAGGACGCGCCTGGTCGAGACGCCGCGGATCGCAATGCTGGTGGGGCAGCAGGCAACGCTCTTTGTGCTGCTCAGGAACCTCTACGAGCGCGAGCTGTCCGGCACGATCCGCCTCTCGCTCCCCCAAGGATGGCCGGGGGCGCAGGACGTGCGTTTCTCGCTGAAGCCGGGCGAGGAGGTCTCGCTGCCGATCTCGGTCGTGGTGCCGGCGGACGCCCCGCCGCAAGACCATGCCGCCAGCGCCGTTTTCACATTCTCCTGGGACAAGCTGCCTGAGATCACGAAGCCCTTCGTCATCGCCGCGATCACGCCCAGCATGGTCGGCAACCTGATCCGCAACGGCGGCTTCGAGGCCCCGGACGAAGCGGGCACGGGTCCCGCGGAATGGGGCGTCGACGGCACGACCAGCCGGTGGCTCGGCTCCGAGGGGCTGGGGCTCGGCCTGGGCAAGCACGTCCTGGAGTTCACGAAGTCCGAGAACTACGCCTCGACCGGCCAGACGCTCCAGCTTCGCGGCGGCCAGACCTACCTCTACACTGCCTGGGTCTGGAACCGGCACATGAACGCCGGCTCCAACGTCTACCTGAACATGGCGGACGGCTCCCGTCGGTCTCTCTACGACGTGCAGGTTTTCACCGCCGGCGAAGACAATCCCTACTGGCAGATCTACACCAGCAGAATCCAGACGCCGGAGAACCTGAGCGACGCGGGCTTCTCCCCGCTCGGCATCGGGCAGGGATCGGCGCTGTTCGACAACGTCCGCGTCACGCCGTTCGAGGGGACCGACTTCGTCGCCGAGTGCCACCGCGCGCCCGCGCCGCCCGCCATCGATGGCAAGCTGGACGACTGGATCACCGCATGCCCGCTGCCGCTGGTCGGCCGCAACCAGCTCTCCGTGACGGATCAGTCCTATGCGTGGACGCCCGCCAACCTCAATGGCGTCGCCTACCTGATGTGGGACGAGGCGAACCTCTACGTGGCGGTGCAGATGCTGGATGACACGCACCATGAGGCAGGAACGGGCGAGACCGTCATCCAGGGCGACAGCCTGATCCTGGCCTTCGACCCGACCAACCGCGGCCCCGAGGCGCAGCAGAAGGCGTTCGCGTACTACGTCTCCTCGGCCGTGCCGGGCGGGGGCAGCGGCGTGCACACGATTTACCGCCCGGAAGCTTACTCGGGCGGGCTGCGCACGGGCCACCTCTTCCGCGACTCCTCGGTCTACGAGATGGCCATCGGCCGTGATGACGGCGGGTGCACCTACGAGATCCGCATCCCCTGGGCGGAACTGGGCGGCGTGCAGCCGGCCTTCGCGGGCAAGTTCGCCTTCTCCGTGCAGCTCAACGACAACGACGGCGGCGGCCCGGCGGCGCACATGAACTGGGGCGGCGGCATAGCGCCGGCCTGGCGGCCGGCCGACTTCGGCGTCGTCACGTTCGTCAACGATTAGGGAAGACGCGATGGGCGAGGCTGAAGGCGGGCCTCAGCGCGAGCAGCCCCATGGTTTCTCGGTTGCCGAGGACCGCGCCCCGGGCCTGGCCCGGAGCCCCTCTCTGACTTCGGCGGCGGACGCGTAGCGCCTGCCCCATCTGGCACGCCGCTGCTGTCATTGCGAGCGCGCCTTCGGTCGCCCACGTCATTCCGAACCCGCCGTACGGCGGGCGGAGGTTCACCCGCCTATGGGCGGGAATCTGGCAGTGCAGGACATGCGTGACTTGCAGTCGAAGGGTTGGGTGCGTCGGATGCAACCATGGCTTCAGGCTCGCGCGGATCCATGGCGGCTGGCCCGGTTGAGCTGGCGTCTGGTTGCTTTCGTCTTCCTGATCGGGCTGGGTACCATCGTCATGTTGATTGTGGCCTGGTGGCCTGCCGCGTCGACGCTCGGTTACAGGCGAACGCACGGGATTGTTCTTGCGGCTCAGGTGCAAGCGCTGCAGGTTGGCAAGGCGTACAGGCCGGTGATTCAGTACCGCTACGTCGTGGGAGGGGTGCAGCATCTTGGCACCACGTACACTGTCCTTCCGTTAGGCAGCGCGCAGGGAGCCAAGGAGTGGGCAGAGAGCGTCATTCGGAATCACGTACCTGGGGGCACTTGTGCAGTCCATTACGATCCTCAGGACCCAGCCAACAGCGTTCTCCACTGGAAGCCCGAACTCGAGCTCATCCTGAAGAGCACGGCTTTGTTGCTGATGGGGTGTGCTGCGGTCTTGTTACCTGGGTGTGCGCTGTGGGTAAGAGCCCGTCAGCGCCTGAGTAGGGCGGCGGAGAGAGGGCGCCTGGTGGTGAGGTTTGGGATCGTTCCTGTGGTCTTGTGCCTTGGGGCTCTCTTGTCCTCGAGCGGGCTGTTCGGCGTGGCACTGTGGACAGGTGTAGCCTATGTGCGACATGCCGAGGCCTGGCTCGAGCGCGCCGTCGCGTGGTCCTGGACCATTCTGGCCATGCTCGCGTTGGCGTTTGTGCTTTGGCTGCTTGTGAGAGCGATCAGGCACCTGGACGGGCATGCCTGGAGCGTAGGGCCGCACGGGCTGTGTTGGCTGTACAGGGGCGGGAGCTACGCCGTTCCTTGGGGTGACGTCGAAGCAGTTGGACTGCTGGACTATGTCGGCGAGGGGATGCCCGCGGTGCGCCTGCGGAACCCGGAGGCCTTTCAGTCGATGTTGCTTTCTCATGAGGGCGCATTGTCTGAACTGAGTGTAGCGCTCAGGCGGCTGGGCCGACTGGTGAGGGGCAAGTCCGCGGGTGGCCCTGCGGGGGAGATGCTGCTGCCGCGGACGGCGGGACCCGCCGCCGTCCTGGACCGACGACAGTGCGGGTACGACATCGGATTCCTGTGGTTGGGGCTGCCCACTTCGCCCGCCCGTTTCACCGAGGCCCTGCAGACGCAGAAGGAGCAGTTTGACAGCACGCGTTGTCTGCCGGGTCTGTAGACGTTGCGGGCCTTGCCAGTGGCCGGAGGGACGGCAACGACAACTCGGCTGTCGAGTGGACCTACACTCGGGAGGCGGACGGCGACCTGATGGTCGAGGAGTCGCAGGAGTACGGCACCTACACGGACCGGACGGTGACGGTGACCTACGACCTTTCGGGCAGGATCAAGTCGCTGGAGTATCCGAGCGGTCTGGCGCTGACCTACACGCACGACGACATCGGGCGGATCACGGCCGTCGACGACGGCTCGGACGACCGCGTGGCCGACACCTACAAGGGGTAGCTCTTGGAGAGGCGGGAGTACGCGAGCGGCGCGTACCTCACCCACCTGGACGACCGGGGCAAGTGCCTGTCCGGCTACGAAATCTGAGACACGGATCAACACGGATAAAGACGGATGAAACACGAGCAGACAGCGCAGAAGATCACTTGCGCGACGTTCAGTACACAACGTCCTGGCCTTTGGTGTCTTGAGTCAGTGCAATCCGTGTGAATCCGTGTCTAGTGCCGGCCGTTCGGATCCCGGCTGCGCCCGCGTCACCTCTGGGTGACGACGTGCTCGCCTGCCGGGACGTCAAGCGCGGCCCGCCCGCCCCTGACCTCTGCGGCTGCGGGCCTTCCGTCCAGCTCGACCTTCGCGCGCGGCGTGCCCGGGGGGAGCGACGCCCGGGCCGTGCACCCCTCGGGGATCTGGATCTGGAGGCGGAACTGCTCCGGCTCGCGCGACCAGCTCACGCGCACCGGGCCGTGCGGCGTGGGCACGTCTCCTGACGCCCATTGCAGGTCGGCCGGCCTCGGCTCGATCAGGATCCGGGAGAAGCCCGGCTCCAGGGCGCGCACTCCCAGCACGTAGGCCGGCAGCACGTACGTCGGCGCCCCCGCCCAGCCGTGGCAGAGGCTCGTGCCCCGTTCGGGCACGACGCCCGGCGGCCAGTCCAGGCTGAATGAGTCCCACCATGTGGTCGCGCCCCGCGCGAGCATGTCCCCCCAGTACTCCCGGATGAAGTCCAGCGCGCGCTGCTCACGCCCGTACGCGTAGAGCCCGAGCAGGACGAACAGGCCGTGGAAGGGGGCGTCTATGCGGCTCACTTCCGGCGTGAACATGCGGCGCGCGATCTCCTCCCCCGCGGCCGGCTCCGGTATCCCCGACCAGAGCAGCAGCGCGTTGACGTACTGGCCCGACTGCCGTCTCTCGCCCCGCCGGGTCGAGCCGAAGCAGAGGCCCGTCTCCTCGTCCACGAGGCCTTCGACGAGTGCGCGCTTCATCGCGGCCGCCACGTCGGCGTAGCGCTCCGCTTCTTCGCGCTTGCCGAGCCTGCCGGCGGTCGCCGAGGCGCGGCGCAGCAGGACGTAGAAGGGGAAGTTGTCCCACGCCTCGCATCGGTCCTTCTCCGCTTCCATCCAGGCGCGGAACGGGTCTCGTGCGGCGTCATCCTTCGGAGTCCGTCGGCCGGGCCGGCCGATCAGGCCGACCTCGTTCTGCATCTGGCCGATCGCCCAGTCGAGCAGCCGGCGCAGGTTCGGCCACAGCTCGTCGAGCAGTCCGGCGTCGGCGCTGAGGTCGTAGTGGTCCAGCAGGTCCAGCCCCCAGTAGGCGGACCAGGCGGGGTAGAAGCCGTCGCAGCCGCGGTAGGGCCCGTAGGGCGGCAGCGCGCCTTCCGCGTGCTGAATGTGAGCCATCTGGCGCAGGCACTTGCGGTTCATCCGCGGGTCGCCGAAGGCGTAATGGGCGATGAGGTTCTCGGCGAACATGTCGCCGCCGTAGAGCGTGCGCTCGCGCCAGGGGCAGTCCACGAAGTGATCCAGCATGCTCATGCGCATCGTGTACCGCCCCACTTCCCAGATGCGGTTGAGCAGCGGGTCCGAGCAGGAGAAGGAGCCCTTGTTCTCGACCGGGTAGGTCTCCATCTCCATGGAGACGTCGGCCAGCTCGACGGGCGCCGGCGTCTCGCGGAACAGCAGCTTCATGTAGCGGAACGTGCGGCGGTTGAAGGGCTGGAGCACCTGGCGCCCGCCTCTGAGCACGAAGGTGTCCACGCGCGTCAGGAACAAGCCCTCGCCGTAGAGGACGTCGAAGACGCCGCCAGCGCTGCCGGCGACCGTGATCTCGGGGCAGCCCGTGACGTCGCGCCCGAAGTCGAGGATGAGCGATGGGTCGAAGTCCTCGTGGGTCTTCTGGATGCGGGCCGGGTGCCCCGGCCGGCTGTGGGGAGAATCCGCGGCCAGGCTCCACTCGTCGTAGACCTCCCAATCGTCGCGCCAGGAGTAGGTGACGCTGGCGCTCTCCCAGAAGGCGTTGACGGGACGGACGCGCTCTCCGCGCAGGAAGGGGATCTCGCGCTCGACCAGCCGCGTCCATGGCTCGACGGGCGGCCTGCCCAGGACTTCCGGCCGGAGCCAGGCGGCATCGTCGAAGTCCTGCTCGGTCCAGCCCTGCGGCTCGCGTCGGGAGTCGTATGCCTCTTTGAAGTCCCCGTAGAGCGTGCAGTTGAGGGGGACGTCCTGCCTCCGTGCGGGCGACTGGAGGACGCGCCATGAGCCGTCCGTCACGAGGAGCGCGTCGCCGTCCCGGCCGGGGGCGCGCAGCTCGAGCAGGAAGCCGCCGGGGCCCCAGTTCTGGCCGAGGATGCCGCGGCTCTTCCGGCCGTAATTGTAGCAGAGAGCGGCGACTACGTTCCGCCCTGCGCGCAAGAGCCCGCCTGCTTCGTAGGCGTCGTAGTAGTAGCGCGAGGGATCGGTCGGGTTCGGCCCCCTGCCGACGTACCGGCCGTTGATGTAGAGCTTGTAGAGGCTGCTGGCCGTGACGAAGAGCACGGGGTCTTCGGGCGTCTCGGGAAGCTCCCAGGCTCTGCGGGCGTGCATGTAGAAGTTGTCCATGTCTTCGACGGCGGGATGCCATATCCACGAGGCATTCCAGTCCATCCCCTGACCCTCCGTTCCGCAGGTGGCACGGCCGCAGGATACCGGAATCCGCCCCGCGTTTGAAAAGCAGAGCGGAAACGGTAACATCCCGGTGCAGCACGGCGAGACGGTGCAGCCAACTCTGCGCCAGGGAGGGCATGCGATGTCCAGGGTGTCAGCGACGGAGGTGGAACGGTGGGCCGTCTTCGAACTGGAGCTTGAAGGGGAGGCCGGCGGCAATCCGTGGGTGGACGTGACGCTCCACGCCCGGTTCACCTACGGCCACCGCACTGTCAAGGTGGGCGGCTTCTACGACGGCGACGGCCTCTACCGCGTGCGCTTCATGCCGGACGTCCCCGGCCAGTGGAGCTATGAGACGCAGAGCAACTGCGGTGCCCTGCACGGCCGCACCGGCTCGTTCACCTGCGTCGAGCCGGCTGAGCACAACCACGGCCTGGTCCGCGTTGCGGACACGTTCCACTTCGCCTACGCGGACGGCACGCCCTACTACCAGGTCGGCACCACGTGCTACGCCTGGGCCCACCAGGGAGACGAGCTCGAAGAGCAGACGCTGGCCACGTTGCGCGAGGCGCCATTCAACAAGCTGCGCATGTGCGTGTTCCCCAAGAACTACACCTACAACGAGAACGAGCCGGTCTACTACCCGTTCGAGCGCAGGGCGGACGGCGGCTGGGACTTCGCGCGCTTCTCCCCAGCGTTCTTCCGCCACTTCGAGAAGCGCGTGGGGCAGTTGATGGAGCTGGGCATCGAGGCGGACGTCATCCTGTTCCACCCCTACGACTACGGGCGCTGGGGGTTCGATCGCATGAGCCCGGAGCAGGACGACCGTTACCTGCGCTACGTGATCGCGCGGCTCGCAGCCTACCGCAACGTGTGGTGGTCCCTGGCCAACGAGTATGACCTGATGGAAGGCAAGAGCATGGCCGACTGGGACCGCTTCTTCCGCATCCTGTGGCAGGAAGACCCGTGCCAGCACCTGCGCTCCGTGCACAACTGCCGCACGTTCTACGACCACGGGAAGCCCTGGGTCACGCATTGCAGCATCCAGAGCGGCACGGACAGCGTGGCGGCCTGGCGAGAGACCTACCGCAAGCCGGTGGTCGTCGATGAATGCCGCTACGAAGGGAACGTCGAGCAGGGATGGGGCAACATAGGCGCGCAGGAGCTCGTGCACCGCTTCTGGACCGGCACGGTGAGGGGCGGCTACGTCGGACATGGGGAGACGTACCTGCACCCGCACGACATCCTCTGGTGGTCCAAAGGCGGCGTGCTGCACGGCGAGAGCCCCGCGCGGATCGCGTTCTTGCGCAGGCTCCTGGAGGACGGTCCCCCCGGAGGGCTCGACCCCGTCCGCTGGGGCCCGCACTGGGACATGCTGGGCGCCGCAAAGGGCGACGACTACTGCCTGTTCTACTTCGGCGAGCAGCAGCCGGCCCATTACACGTTCGAGCCCCCCGGCGAGGCCAGGTACCGGGTGGACGTCATCGACCCATGGCAGATGACGATCGAGCCGCTGGAAGGGACCTTCGGCGGCAGGTTCAGGATCGAGCTCCCCGGCCGGCCCTTCATCGCCGTGCGCATGCGGAAGGCGTAGCAGGCGACGCGCAGTCCCGGGCCGATCGGCGACGGGCGTTTGCGTTCGCGCTTGGGGTCATTTATCATGCACGGTTTATACGTGCGCGTGCTGAACCTGGGAAGAGCGAGGCAGCGCGGAGGCGACTTCGGAGCGTGGAGACACGAGCGTGAGACAGAACCCAGCGGCTTCCAAGGCCCGCAGACAGACAACCGAGGACGTGCGGCACCCCGACGACCTGGAGACCGTCAAGGCATTGCGGGCGGCCTACGAGAAGATGACCGAGCACATGGCGCGCGCCATCGTCGGCCAGCAGGAGGTCATCGAGCAGATCCTCATAGCCGTTTTCTGCCGCGGGCACGGGCTGCTGGTCGGCGTGCCCGGCCTGGCCAAGACGCTGATGGTCAGGACGCTGGCCCAGGTCCTGGACCTGACCTTCAGCCGCATCCAGTTCACGCCCGACCTGATGCCCTCTGATATCACCGGGACGGACGTGCTGGAAGAGGATCGCACGACCGGCAAACGGGTCTTCCGGTTCGTTCACGGTCCGGTCTTCGGCAACATGATCCTGGCCGACGAGATCAACCGGACGCCTCCGAAGACGCAGTCCGCCCTCCTGGAGGCCATGCAGGAGCACAGGGTGACGGTCGGCGAGGAGACCTACACCTTGCCCGAGCCGTTCTTCGTGCTCGCCACGCAGAACCCCATCGAGCAGGAGGGCACGTACCCGCTCCCGGAAGCCCAGCTCGACCGCTTCCTGTTCAACATCATCGTGGACTACCCCTCGGCGTCGGAAGAGACGGACATCATGAAGCGGGAGACCGGCACGTACGCGGCCAACCTGGAAGTGGCTCTCACGGGAGATGAGATACTGCACCTGCAGGACGTGGTGCGCCGTGTGCCCGTCGCGGAGCACGTGTTCCAATACGCGCGGGACCTCGTGCGGGCGTCCAGACCCGGTCAGAAGGAGGCGCTGGATTTTGTTGGGGAATTGGTCAGTTGGGGCGCCGGGCCGCGGGCCAGCATTTACCTCGTCCTCGCCGCCAAGGCCAGGGCCGTCCTGCACGGCCGCTATCACGCTACGACGGAAGACGTGCGTGCCCTCGCGCTGCCCGTGCTGAGGCACCGCGTGCTGACGACCTTCAACGCCGAGGCCGCCGGCATTGGGGCCGAAGAGATCATCCTGCGCCTGCTGGAGGAGGTGCGACCGGCCGGCAGCGACGCCCTGACGTAGAAGCGCAAAGCCGACGCAGCCTGTCGCAGCTCCTTCCTGTAGGCCCCTCAGACGGCCAGCCGGAGGCCTGACATGGCGGTACGAGCGGACATGCCGGACTACATGCGTCTGCTCGACCCGCAGGCCCTGGCGAAGATCCATCGGCTGGAGCTGGTCGCGCGGGGCACGGTCGAGGGCTTCGTCTCGGGGCGGCACAGGAGCCCCTACAAAGGCTTCTCCGTCGAGTTCGCCGAGCACCGCCAGTACGTCCCGGGTGACGACACGCGCGCGCTGGACTGGCGCGTGTACGGGCGGTCCGACCGCTACTACATCAAGCAGTACATCGAGGAAAGCAACCTGCGGGCGACGATCCTGGTGGACTCGTCCGGCTCGATGGCTTACACCGGAGATCAGGCCGCCGCGCGGGACGGCCGGCCCCTGAGCAAGTTCGATTACGCCCGGTATCTGGCCGCGTCCCTGGCCCACCTGATGATCTACCAGCAGGATGCGGTCGGGCTGGTGACTTTCGATACGAAGATCCGGCGTTACATCCCCGCCCGCGGCGTCATCAGCCATCTGCGCGCCATCCTCGAAGAGCTGCGCAGCACGGAGCCCGGCGAGGAGACGGCCCTGGCCTCGATCTTCCATGACATTGCAGAGAGGGTCCACCGGCGGGGCCTCATCATCGTCATCTCCGATCTGTTCGACGAGCCTCAGGAGATCCTCAAGGCGCTGCATCATTTCCGCTATCGCAAGCACGAGGTCATCGTGCTGCACGTGATGGCGGACGAGGAACTGACCTTCGCCTTCCACGGCCAGACCATGTTCCGCGACCTGGAGCTGCCGAGCCGGAGGGTGCAGTTCGACGCGCGTGCGATCCGGGCCGACTACCTGGACCAGGTCCGCCGCTTCATCCGCGCCATCGAGACGGGCTGCGGGCAGATGAGCATCGACTACGTGCCGATGTCGACCAGGGAAGGCTTCGACACGGCTCTCACGCACTATCTGGCGCATCGCAAGAGCCTGACGAAATGACGTTCCTGAACCAGGCAGCCCTGCTGGGCTTGGCCGGCATCGCCATCCCCATAATCATCCACCTGTTGCACAGGCGCAGGGCCAGGCCCGTGGACTGGGGGGCCATGCGTTTCCTGCTCAGCTCGCTGGCCAGCCGCACGCGCCGCATCCTGCTGGAAGAGCTGCTCCTGATGGTGCTGCGCTGCCTGCTGGTTGTGCTGCTGGTCATGGCCGTCGCCAGGCTGTTCGTCCCCGCCCGCTCCATCGTTCCGTGGCCGATCGTGCTGCCCGCCCTGCTGAGCGCTGCCGTGCTGGCGGCCGTGGGAACGGTGATGTGGGCCCGCCGCCTGATCCGGACGCTGCTTCTGGGGCTCGCCG
The DNA here is from genome assembly GCA_964521715.1 of uncultured candidatus Brocadiaceae bacterium. Classification (GTDB taxonomy): domain Bacteria; phylum Planctomycetota; class Brocadiia; order SM23-32; family SM23-32; genus DAOVRD01. Next base: position 20,530 of record CAZFSS010000025.1, read on the forward strand.
TGCTGCTCTTGGGAGGCGCCGTCTTCGCCTCCAGTGCGGAGTACCTCTTCCAGGGGACCCAGTGGGGGCCGGTCGGCGGCGAGAGGGACATCGCGATCGTCATCGACGGCTCGATGTCCATGACGCTGGCGGTCGACGGCCGCCCGAACTTCCAGCGCGCCCTCGAGGACGCCTCCGTCGCGCTCGAGTCGTGCCAGGCGGGCGACACCGTCAGCCTGACCCTGGCCGGGCCCGCTCCGCGTGCGCCCGTGGTCCCTCAGACCTCCGATCACGAACGGGTCGCCGCTGCCCTGGCCACGCTGAAGCCGGTCGGCGGCTCCATGGCGCCGCTTTCTGCGCTGGACGTTGCCGCCGGTGCGCTGGCGGAGGGACACAGCCCGGCCAAGAGGATCGTTTTGATCACCGACGGGCAGGACCTCGGCTGGGACGTGCAGAACGAGGCGAGATGGCAGTTCCTGGAAGGCAGTTTCGCGCAACTGCCCGCCCCGCCCGAAGTGGTCTGCCGCGTGCTGCCCCTGCCGAATCGCTACCACAACGCGGCGATCGGGGATGTCGCGTTCTCCCGCCGGGTCGTCGGAACGGATCGTCCCGTCGGGGTCGACGTGAACGTGACGAACTGCGGCACGGAGACGATCAGCCCGTCGACGGTCGAGCTGACGATCGACGAATCGCAGACCCTGACGGAGCCCGTCGGGGCGATTGCCCCGCAGGCTGCCGAGAGGGTCCGGTTTGAGGTGCAGTTCGACGCGCCGGGTCCGCACGTCGTTCAGGCCCGTTTGCCCGCGGCGGACGACATGCCCGACGACAACGTGGACGTGCGCGTCGTCAACGTGCTGGAGCGCCTGCCCGTCCTGCTGGTGGACGGCGCCCCTTCGGTCCGGCCGCTGGAGAGCGCCACCTCCTTCATGGCGATAGCCCTGGCCCCGGTCGAGGGCGAGGACCGGCCGCCTGGCGAAGCCGCCGCTCCCGGCCGGTACCTGGTGGAGCCGACGGTCGTTCCCATCACGCAGGTGCGGGACGTTGCGGACTTCACGAAGTACCGGCTGGTGGTGCTGGCTGACGTCTCGCGGCTGCCGCCGCCCGTTTCGCGTGCCCTGGCCTTCTTTGTGGAGGGAGGCGGCGGCCTGCTCGTGGCGCCGGGCGCCGCCGCCGAGCCAGCGTTTTACAACGCCTGGACCAGTGTCGAGGGGGAGCGCATCGCCCCCTGCACGCTGGACGGGCGGCTTGACGTCGCCGAGAGCCCCGCGCGCCTGGCCCTGCAGACGTTCACGCATCCGGCTCTGGCCCTGCTGGCGGAGGAGGGACGATCGGACGCCGGCGCCGCAACCATCGGGTCATACTGGCGCCTGGCAGTGGATGAGCAGGACAGGTCGGTTCGCGTCGGAGGCAGGCTGGATAGCGGCTCCCCGTTCCTGGTCGAGCGGAAGCTCGGCGAAGGCTACGTGGCCATGACGGCCGTGGCCCTCAGCCGCCGCGACACCAACCTGCCCACGCTGAAGTGCTTCGTGCCCCTCGTGCATGAGCTGGTCTACTACCTCTCGGCGCCTATGGTGGCCGACGCCAACGTCCGCCCCGGGTCGCCCGTGGCCTTTGAGCTGCTGCCGCGGACGGAGCCCGTCGCGGCGGAGGGGGAGCGCGCTGCCGAGGGGGAGGCCGTCGTCGTCGCGCCGTCCGGGGACCGGTATTCGCTTACGCTGGCCGGCGCGGGCGAGGTCCGGCGGGCCGCGTTTGCGGACACCGGCGGGCCCGGCCTCTACCGCCTGGTGCTTCCCCCCGAAGTGGGCGGCCCGGAGGGCGGGCGCACGTGGCGGGACGGCACATTCCCCTTCGTGGTGCTGCGCGAGCCCGAGGAGAGCCGCCTGCGTTCGCTCACCACCGCGGATTTCGAGCGCGTGGGGCGGCACGTGGACCTCTTTCCCGCCAGGACGACCGCTGAGATGAGGGCGGCCCTGGTCGGCGACATCCCCGGCGCCGAGCTGTGGAAACACCTGGCGCTGTGCGCGCTGGTGACGCTGCTGGGCGAGGTGGCCATCGCCAGGTGGATCACGATCCAACGCAGATCTCACATCGCCGAGGAGATCAGCTTTGGCGTGGAAGCCGTGGACCCGCAGAGCCTGCGGGCCGTGCTGGACAAGCGCGCGGCGGTGCAGGACGGAGCGGCTTCCGGGGCTGCGAAGCCATGACGAAACTGATGCAACAGGTGCGCGAGTTCCCCGACCTGTTCGGGCGGGTGGGATTCTGCATCCTGGCTGTGGTCGCGCTGGCGCTGTGGATCGCCGTCCATCTGCGGGCCGAACCGGGGGGCTCCCGCATGCAGGCGTTGCTGCGCGCCGCCGGTCACGGGGCCGTCGGCTTCGCGGCGTTGTTCCTGACTGCTCAGGCTGCCCGGCAGTGGATCGTGCTGGCGACGAGCTGGCCCATATGGCTCGTAGCGCTGGCGGGCGCGGTTGTCGCGGAGGCGCTGCTGGCGCTCTACAGCGTCGAGCGGCGGACGATCTCGCGCCGCATGGGTCGGGCGCTGGTGGCGCTTCGGATCCTGCTGGCCCTTCTGGTCCTGGCGATGCTGTGCCAGCCTGTGCTGCGCATGGACCGGCGGCAGGGCGTGCGCCGATACGTCGCCGTGCTGGTGGACAGGTCCGCTTCCATGCAGGTGCCGGACACCGGATTGTCCGTCCCCGAGAAGGTCCGGCTCGCCGACCTGTTCCTGGGCGGGAACATCGGGCGCCCTCACCCCATGGAGGGGGCCGTGCAGGAGCTCGAGGCCGTGGGGCGGGACATAGACACGCTGGCCCAGTGGCTCGCGATGGTCGGCGAGCAAGGGCCCGAGCTTCAGCAGAGGCACATGGCGGCGCGCCAGCAGGAACTGGGCCGCAAGCTGGAGGGCGCGCACGACGTCGTCAGTCGCCAGGTTGAAGCCCTGGACAAACTGCTGGACGGCTCGTGGGAGCCGGACGACGAGACGCGCGCGGCTGTTGCCGAACTGAAGGGGCGGTTGATTGAGAAGGTGGCCGCCGGACTGAAGGAGGCCGCCGACCTGATGCAGCAGGCCGACGAGGCCGTGCTGACCGCGCGCGCAGGCCGGCTGTCCGAGATCGTGACCGCGGCTCAGGCCGGCCTTGCGGAGTCGGTAGCTGACGCCGAGGCGCTGGCGGACCGCCTGGACGAGGCCTATTACGCCTCCGCCGCCGAGGAGCAGCGGGCGATGATCGAAGAGGTCAGCCGGCGCACCCGCCTCGAACTGGCGCAGCGATTGCTGCTCGGCGGCGACGGCGGCTCGCCCGGCCTGCTGGCTCCGCTCAAGGCGGCCTATGGCGTCAAGGCCTACTCCTTCGCGCTTGAGCCGAGCGAGACCGATCTGACGGCGCAAGCCCCGCTGGGGGAGGCGGGCGACCTGCAAACCGACATGGCCGCGGCCCTCCAGCGCGCGATGACGGACGTGCCGGGTGAGCAACTAGCCGGCGTCGTCGTGCTGACGGACGGCCGCCACAACGCCGCCCAGAGTGCCGAGCCGCTGGCCGCTCGCCTCGGCCTGCGCAACGTCCCCGTCTGCTCGATCGTGATCGGCAGCGAGAAGCCGCCCCGCGACGCCGCCATCGTCTCCCTGGAAGCGCCCGAAACGATCTGCGCAGGAGACAAGCTCTACGTGGAGGCGGACGTCAAGCTCGACGGCATGGCAGGCAGGAAGGCCACCGTCATGCTCGCCCGCGCGGACACCGTGGTTTACTCGGAGACGCTGGACGTCCCGTCCGAGCAGTACCGCACCCGGGTGGAACTGACCGACGTGCCGACCGAGACGGGCCTGTACTCTTACCGCGTGGTCGTCTCGGGCGGCGGGGACGAGGTCGTGGCGGGGAACAACGAGTTCCCCATCACCGTGAGCGTCACGGACCAGCGCACGAACCTGCTGGTCATTGAGGGACGGCCCAGGTGGGAGTTCCGCTACCTGAAGAACCTGTTCGCCAGCCGGGATCAGACGGTCAAGCTCCAACACGTGCTCTTCGAGCCCGACCGGGTCGAGGGCGAGGCGGCCAGGCTGCGAGCTCCTGCGTCGGTGTCTGCTCCGGACGACCGGGCGGCGGCGACGGCGCTCCCGGAGAACGAGCTGGAGTGGCTCAAGTTCGACGCCATCGTGCTGGGCGACGTCGATCCCGCCATGCTCCAGGCCGCTGACCGGGAGGCCCTGCGCCGGTTCGTCGTCGACCGGGGCGGCACGCTGATCGTCATCGCGGGTCCCGAGTTCATGCCGCATGCCTATGTGGGTTCGCCTCTGGAGGAGATCCTGCCCGTCCGCGTGGCCCCTGTCACAGAGGGTCGCGTGAGAAGCCCGGACACGGCCTTCCGCCTGGCGCTGACGGCGGAGGGCCGGGACAGCGTGCTGATGCGGCAGACGACCGACCCGGAGGAGAATGTCCGATTCTGGGAATCGCTGCCGACACTCAACTGGCGGCATCCGGTTCTGGAGGCCAAGCCCGGCGCGACCGTGCTTGCGTACGCGGTGCCGGTCCCATCATCGCCCGAAGGCGGCGGGCAGAGCGTCGCTGTCGATGCCCTGTCGGCTGAGGACAGGCGGCAGTTCGAGAGGACCCATCCCCTGATCGCCGTGCACAACGTCGCCCTGGGCCGCGTCGTCTTCTTTGCCTTTGACCGGACCTGGCGGCTCAGGTATCGGGCGGGCGACGTGCACCATCACAGGTTCTGGGGCCAGGTGCTGCGGTGGGCCACGGCGAACAAGCTGCCGGCCGGAACGGCCCTCGTCAAGCTCGGCACGGACCGCCCGCGCTATTCCCTGCACTCGCGCGTGCAAGTGCGTGCGAGGATAATGAGGGCGGACCTGACGCCTCTGGTGAGCAGCGAGGTGGCTGTGCTGTTGTCGAAGGATGGCGAGTTCGCCCTCCGCAAGAGGATGGCTTACGAGGGCGACGTGCCCGGCTCGTACGGGGCGGACCTGGGCGAGCTGGCACCCGGCACCTATCGCGCTGAGCTGGCAGGGCCCGAGGTGGACGCCATCCTGAAGGCCGACGGCGCCGAGAGGGTCTCGACCGAGTTCTCGGTGGCGCCGTCCAGTTCGATGGAGCTTACGGAGCTGGCGGCCGACCCCGGCCTGCCCGGGCGCCTGGCCGAGCTGAGCGGCGGCGTGGTGCTGGCTCCCTCCGAGGCGCGGCAGGTGATGAACGCCCTCGGCCCTCCCGTCCTCGTGCGGCATGAGCGGGAGGAACGTGCCTTGTGGAGCTCGTGGCAGCTGCTGAGCCTGATGCTGCTGGCTGCCTCGGGCGAGTGGATACTGCGCAAGAAGGCGGGACTGCCATGACGGACGAGCTGGCTGCACAAGTCGGCGGCGTGCCGGAGCCGATAGTGCGCACGCTGAGGCGGTTGATCCGGCGCGCGCGCGTGGTGATCCTTGTGCGCGGCGTGGGCGCCGTGGCGGCCGTCGCCGTGCTCTCCCTGCTGGCCGTCATGGCCGTCGACGCCGGCCTGACGCTGTTTTCCGTCACCGTGCGCTATGGCCTGACGCTCACCGCGCTGGCACTGACGCTGCTGGCGGCCGGTGCGCTCCTCGTCCGGCCGCTTGCGCGCAGTTTCACGCTGAACGGCATTGCCCGGGCGATCGAGTTCCATCACCCCGAGTTGCAGGAGCGGATCAGCTCGGCCGTGGAGCTGCTCAGCAGCGACGACGCGCCGGAGGTGCGCGGTTCGGAGGCGCTGATCGGCGCGCTGGTCAACGAGGCCAGCGGCGACGTGCGCACGCTGGTGCCCCGGCGGGAGATCACGTTCCGGCCGGCCCGCTTCTTCCTGGCGGCGGCCTTGGCGGCGACGGCGTTCCTGGCCGGCCTGCTCCTGGCGTGGCCGCGTCCGGCCGTGCGCTTGCTGGCTCGGGCGGTGGCGCCGTACCTGAACCTGGCCAACGTGGCTGCCGATGACCTGACGGTTGAGCCCGGCGACACCGTCATCACGAAGGGGCAGTCGCTCCGCGTCGACGTGCGGGTGGCGAATGCTGCTGTCAGGAGCGCCGAGCTCCTCGCGGGCGACCCGCAAAGGCAGGAGACGGCGCAGGAGATGACGGGCGTCTTCAGCGCCGACGACGAGGTCAGGCGCTTCGTGTTCACCTGCCCGCCGGTGACGGATAGCTTCCGCTACCGCATCCACGCGGGGGACGCCCTCAGCCGCTACTACGCCGTGCAGGTGGTGCCTTTCCCCGCCGTGACGCGGGTGGACCTGCGCTACGAGTACCCCGCATACACGCGACTCGCGCCCGCGATCGAAGAGGACGCCGCGGGCGACATCAGCGCCGTGGCCGGCACGAACGTCGTCGTCACCGCCAAGACGAACACGTCGGTGCGGTCGGCGAAGTTCGTGGTGAACGGCGAGGAGGCGCCGGGCGTCAGCCCCGGCCTGAGCACCGCGCAGGATGGGACGACGGTCTGCACGTTCAGCGTGCGGCTGACCCCCAAGCTGGCGGGCCGCTGGCGCGTGGAGATTGCCGACGAGCACGGGTTCAGCAATTCCCCGCGCGAACTCGGCATCACGGTGCTGCCGGACGCCCCGCCAACGGCCGTCATCCTGCATCCCGAGGATAGGGAGCTCCGCCTCAGACCCACCGATCAGCTGCCCGTGCTCTACGCGGTCGGCGACGACTTCGGCGTGGGCGAGGCCGAGTTCGCCGCAGAGACGGAGGGGGGGAAGCTGGAGCCCGTGCCCGTTCCGCTGGCCGAGGAGGGGCGGGCCGCTGGTCCGCTGGCCATGGGGACCGCCGTGCTGGACCTGAGCAGGCTCCCGCTCGGCGGGGTCAGGCAGCTCACGGTCCGGGTGCGCGCGAAGGACAACTTGCCGCCGCAAATGGGCGGGCCGCAGGAAGGGCTCTCCGAAGCGCTGACCATCGAACTCGACCGGGAAGGGATTCCCTACGCCGAGCAGGTGAAGGTGGCCACCGAGGAAGAGATACGCCAGGACCTGGAGGGCGCGCTTGGGGAGCTGCGCACCGCCAAAGAGCAGTCCACCGAGGTGCTGCCGGCCGTCTCCGGGGTCGGGGACCTGACGCAGGACGCGAAAGGGCAGCTCGACCAGATCGCCGCACACCTGGACGCCGCCGAAGGCACCGTGCGCGAGCTGGCGCAGAGCGTCCGCTGGGGCACCTACGCCGTGCTGGGGCCGCGGTTGCAGGCGCTGGCGGACGACCACATCGCCCGGGCCGAAGACCTGGCCGGCCAGACGAAGCTCACCGACGATCCCTACCAGCGCGCCGACCTGGCTGACGAGACGGACCTCCAGACGGACCTGGCGATCATGACGGCCGAGGACCTGCTGCGGGACTTCGCCGGCCTGGCGGAGGCCGTGCGGCGTCACGAGGACCTGGAAGGGCTGGCGCGCCGCCAGGCGGAGCTGGCCCAGGCCAGGCAGAGCATGGAGGCCGCCGCGCCCGGCCAGGCCCAGGCCGCCGCGCCCGGCCAAGATCAGGCCGCGCCCGTTCTGACGGCAGAGCAGTGGCAGCAGTCCCAACAGCAGGCCGCCGGCGAGATGGCTCAGATGCTGGCGGAAGGGGTGCGCGACGTCCTCGCGCGGGAGGGTTCGCCGGACCTGGCCGAGCAGGCCCGCCGGTTGCAGCAGGACCAGACCGCGCTGGCCGAGCATACGGACGGCCTGCGGGCCTTCCAGGATAACGAGCAGGCCCTGATGCAGCTTGCCCGGGACCAGGAGGCGCTGGCCCAGGACACGTCCGCGGAGGAAAGCGCCGCTGACCAGAAGGGCCTCATGATGGAGGCGGCCCAGCAGATCCGCAGCTACGACCTGACTCAGGCCGCCGTGAACCAGTCGGCCGCCGGCGGGAACTTGAGCGGACGCTCGACCCGGCTCCAGCAGGAACTGGCAGCCGTCGAACTCACCCGGCAGGCGGAGGCCGCGGCCGGCCAGCAGCGGGAGCTCGCCCAGAAGGCGCAACAGTCAAAGGAGCAACTCGAAGCAGCCCAGGCGGCAGCGCAGGCAGCCGAGACCCCCGAGCAGAAGGCGGGCCAGGAAGGCGCAGCCGAACAGGCAGGGCAGCAACTGGCCGCGCTGGCCGAGCCCCAGAAGGCACTGACGGACCAGGTGACCTCATTGCAGGAGCAGTCCAGAAGGAACATATGGGAGGTCCGGCAGGCATTCGAGCGCTTCAACCCCGTCGGCCAGATGAAGGAGGCGTCGGGCGGCATGGAGGCGAGGAACGCGGCGGGCGCCGCCGGGGCGGCGGGCCAGGCCGCGGACATGGCGGACAAGCTCGTCGAGCAGCTGAAGGCCCTCCAGGAGCGGTTCCCCGCGATCCCCGACAAGCAGCAGAGATCGGAACGCCTCGCGGCGCTGGCCGCCCGGCAGCAGGAGCTCGAACGGCGCACGCGCGACCTGGCCAACGGCAGGCAGCAGACGCTCGCGCAGGTCGAGCAGGGACAGCTCGGCTGGATGCAGGCCGATCAGGCGGAAGTCGCCCGAGAGGCGGCCAACCTCCTGCGCAGGACCGAAGAACTGGCGCCCCAGCCGGACAGGGCCGAACTGCGCGCCGCACAAGAGGCCGGGCGGGCGGCCAGGAGGATCCGTGAGCCCGACGTGGCCGCAGCCGCCGAAAGCGCCCGCGAAGCGGCCGAGAACCTGTCGGACGTGGCGCAGCGCCTGCACGACAGCGCCGGCCGGGACCCGTTGGCCCCCAACCCGGGCGGACAGGCACGGCTCGCGGAGGATACGGATCAGCTCGCGCGGCGACAGGACCGCCTTGCGGGCGAGATGGAGGCGTTTGCCCAGCAAGACATGTCAGGAGCCGTCGTCTCGCGCCAGGGAGGGCTTGGCGAACGCACCGCCGACCTCTCCGATCAGGTCGAGAGGGTCCGGGAGGGGGTCCAGCAGCTCATGCCGAGCGAGGCCGGTTACGATCAAGGCAGGCGCGCGCTGGAGGAGCTGGAGAAGGCCGGCGGGGCTCAGCATCGCGCCGAGGACGCGGTCTCCGAGGGGCGGACCCGTGAGGCGCTCCCCGCGCAGACGGAGTCTGCCCAGGCGCTCGGCGAAGCGGCGGACGCCCTGGCCCGGATGTGGGCGGCCTATGCGCCGTCCGCCGAGCAGGGCGGCCTGTGGGACCTGGCGGCTGCTCAGGCCCCGGCCCAAAGGTCGCTGAGCGAAGCGGCGCGCGCGGCGGACGAGGCCGCGAGGACGCTCCAGGCGGAAGCGGCCAGCCGCTCCGCGGAACGCATGCAGGCCGCCGCGCAGGAAGCCGCCGCCCGCCTCGAGGAGCTGGGGCTGACTCCGGCTTCGATGCTGGGCTACATGCGCGTCGGACGCACCCTCGATCCGAAGCGGTTGGGCTGGACCGCTGCCGACCTGCGGCAGCTCTCGGCCCCCGAACTCGGCGAGATACAGTTCACCCTCGACGACTGGGCGAGGCTGCCCGGCCAACTGCAGGACGAAATCCTTCAGGCGGCCGGCCAGGACAGCCCCACCGAGTACCGCATGCTCATCAAACGCTACTTCCGGGCGATCGCGAAGCGGGGCACCGGCGCAAGGGACGAGGGGCAGCGATGAGGGCGACCATGAGGCCGGCAAAGCCGCTCGGCGCGGCGCTTGCCTTCTTGCTTGCGGCGGTGGTCCTGGTCGCCGCGGGCGAGCCGCTTCGGGCCCAGACGGAGGAGAAGGCCGGGCTTTCGCGGTACGACGAAGCCGTGGACCAGGCCATCGAACGCGGCCTGAAGTACCTGGCGACGAACCAACAGGATGACGGCTGCTTCCCCACCGGCTGGGGGAAGAACAGCGGCATAGCGTCGCTCTGCGTCATGGCCTTCCTGGCCAAAGGCTACACGCCGGGGGAGGACGAGTACGGCCAGGTCATCAACAAGGGGATCGACTTCGTGCTGGCATCCCGCAGGCCGAACGACATGCTGGTCGGCGCGGGAGCTTCCCACGGGCCGATGTACGAGCACACTATCTCGACGCTGCTGCTGTCCGAGGTGTCGGGAATGGTGGACCCGGAGCGGCAGAAGGCGATATCCGAAGTCCTGCCCAAGGCGTTGAAGGTGATCCTGGCCGCCCAGCAGGTCCCCAAGCTGGAGACCTACCAGGGCGGATGGCGCTACCAGCCGGATAGCACCGACAGCGACATTTCTTGCACCGGCTGGCCGCTGATGTCGCTTCGCTCCGCGCGCAACAACGGGGCGAGTGTGCCGAAGGAGGCCATCGAGTATGCGCTGCGATTCGTCATGCGCTGCCGGACGAACGACGGGGGGTTCGCCTATCAGCCGGGCGGCGGCCCGGGCGTCGCCAGGACCGGCGTCGCACTGCTGTGCTTCGAGCTATGCGGGCTGCACCGCGATGAGGTCGCGCTGGCGGCCGGAGACTGGATCCTGAAGCACCCGGCCGGCGGCCCGAATGAGAGCTACTTCTACTACGGCCTCTACTACTGCGCCCAGGGGATGTACCAGCTCGGCGACGACTACTGGGAACGCTTCGCCGCCTACATGTACGATATGATGCTGAAGCTCCAGCGCCCGGACGGCTCGTGGCCAAAGGGGGCCGAAAGCCAGGAGGGCGAATGCTATGCCACGGCCATGACCGTCCTGGCGATGAGCGTCCCCTGCTGCCAGTTGCCCATCTACCAGCGGTAGTGAGCTGTCAGGAGAGTTGCCTTGCATTCCCGCAGCCACCGCTGGGCAGCGGCCGCGACCCTGTAGGGGCACGGCGCGCCGTGCCCCTACGTGTCATTCCCTACCCGACGCCCGCTGCAGAACGCAAGGTTGTTTGTCGAAAAGGCCACTCGGCGGCCCGCGGCGGGCCCTCCCGCCGGAGCCGCAACCGTCCCTTCAACGATGCACGGTCGGGGGAAGGAGGCGCGGCACCGTCGTCGGCTCAGGTCGCGTAGACGTGCAGCCCCGGGAAGATCCTGCCCGCCAGGTTCACCCAGAGCAGGCTCATCAGTATGGTGAGGGCGCCGGCGATGGCGAAGGCCGCGTTGGCCCGGGGGCGCTTCGCCCCGGACAGTGCCCGGAAGTGGAAGTACGCGACGTAGATCAGCCACGTGGCCAGGGCCCAGAGCTCCTTGGGGTCCCAGTTCCAGTAGTCCCCCCAGGCACGTTGGCCCCAGACGGCGCCGAGGACGAGGCCCAGCGTCAGGACCGGGAAGCCGAACTCCGTCATCCTGTGGGTGGCCAGTTCGCGTTCGGCCCGCTGCTGCTCCCTTGAGAGCAAGACCATCAGCGCCTGCACGCTGGCCATGATGAGTATCACGTAGGCAAGGGCGTACGCGGCCACGTGGGGGGCGAATAGCCAGCTCTGGAGGGCCGGCGGAAGCTGCTGCGGCTCGGAGCTGAAGACGAAGCCGGCGGGGAACAGGAGCGCTACGCCGGCAAGGGCCGCCGTCGCCGGTCCCCTCGCCCCCAGCGCGCGCTCGCAGAACGCCCACAACGGCCAGACGAGGGCGCCCAGGCACAGGAACACCTCGAACAGGTTCTGCATCGGCGGGCGGCCGACCTCCGCCCAGCGCAGGATAAAGGCCGCGGCCATCAGGGCGAAGCCAGACGCGAAGAGCAACGACCCGACCCGCCTCGCCCTGGCGAGGTAGGCCCCCAGGGCTGCCAGCCAGACCGCCATCGTGGCGTAGGTCAGCACGCCGACCGCGCTTGACTTAATCTCCACCCGTGCCCACCTCTCGCAGGCGCCGCAGGCCGGGGCGCCCCCAGAAGTGCCAGAACGCCCCGGCGCACAGCATGGCAAATCCGGCGAAGGCCGAGCTCAGGCCCGAATCGGACGTGACGCGCAGCACCGTGTAGCGGCCGCCCGCCGCGTCGAAGGAGTGCTGGTAGACGTAGTAGCCGCCGTAGTGCAGGGGATGGTTCACCTCGATGACCCGGTGCGCTGCCTCCCTGCCGCCCGCCCACACGACGACCTCGCTCTGGTATGACTTGACGGGCGAGGGCGGCCTGACGAGCCAGAGGCGGACCCCGGCAGCCGCATCCCCGGTCGGCCGTCCCAGCGCGTCCTGCACGGACAGTACGGCGGCGTCCTCGCCCGGCGGCGGGGACAACCACGCTTCGGCGCTGCCCCCCTGTGCGGTTCGCAACGACAGCCTCATCGCGGGCACGTCGCTCTCGGGATCCCTCACTGCGCCCTCCGGATAGACGGCGCGGGCCGCCTCGACGTATTCGAGCACCGTCAGGCTTGCGTCCGCGCCCGGGATGCGGGTCTCTTGTCCGATCTCCCACTGAAGCAGCTTGGGCTCGGCGTCGGGCGCCGGGATTTCGGCCACGAGCAGCCATCGGCTGTCCTTCGGGGGGTAGCGCTCGATGCGGAAGTCGCGCAGTTCCAGCTCGAAGGGAAGCTCCCCGATCGTCCTCTCAAGTCGGGCGTCCAGGATATCGCGGCTGCGTCCTCCTTCGAAGACGACCACAACACCCGCCGGGACTTTCGTGCTCCCTGAGAGCCTGCGGGCCAGCTCATGGCGCGCTCCCGATCCCCAGATGCCCCCGATCAGGACCAGGATCACGCCCAGGTGCATGGCCACCAGGCCAGGCTCGCGCAGGACGCGGTGGGAGAGGAGAATGGCCGCCGCCGTCAGGGCCAGCAGAAGCAGCCAGAAGACGACCAGGGGCGGCGAGTTGAAAAGTGCCTTCACGCGGGCCGCCCCCAGGAACGCGCCGGCGACCGACAGCGCGCCGAGGGAGACTGTGACCGCCAACGCCGCCCAGAGAAGGAAGGTTCTCGCTGCTTTCACGTTTCCGTTCCGCCTGCCTGCGCCTCGCGGCCGCTGCGCTTCGCGGCCGCCCGCTCGCGACGGCCTGCCTCTCTGGCTCATTCTACGGCACGGGAACAGGGCAGGCGAGTGGCATAGCGATCCGGGTGAGCACCGGCGGATGAACCGGCAGGGCGCTTGCGCGGTTTTGCCGGCCGGGGATAGACTTACGGTAACTGGACTGGTGCCGCTTTAGGGAGGTGAGCAAGATGACGGATATGAGTGAACGCATCCAGAGGGCCGATTGGAAGAAGGAGAAGCACGTCCCCGTTATCGAGTGCCCCGACGAGGTGAAGGCGGGCGAGTTGTTCGAAGTCACGGCCAGCCTGGGCAAGGAGATTGCCCACCCGAACACGACCGAGCATCACATCCGCTGGATCTCCCTGTTCTTCCATCCCGAGGGGGAGCCGTTCACCTACCAGGTCGGGCACTTCGAGTTCCTGGCGCACGGGGAGTCCGGAAAGGGGGCGAACCAGGGGCCCGTCTACACGCACCACGGCGTCACGTGCACGATGAAGGCAACCAAGTCGGGCACGCTGCACGCCCTGGCGCACTGCAACATCCACGGCCTGTGGGAGTCCAGCAGGGAGCTGGCCGTGACGTGACGGCCCTCGGGCCGGCGCCCTTCATCCGCCCCACACCTGCTCGAAGACGCGCAGGAAGTTGCCGCCGAGCACCTTCAAGATCACCTCGTCGGAATGGCCGCGCCGCACCATGCATTCCGTGATTGCGGGGACCTTGGAGATGTCCTCCAGGCCCTTCGGCGCCCGGTGGAGCCCGTACAGGTCGGACCCGAGCCCGACGTGATCCGGCCCCACCAAATCGATGACGTGCTCGATGTCGTCCACCACGTCGTCGACGTCCGTGGCGGCGAGGAAGAAGACGCCGAAGACGCCGCCGTTCTTCGCCAGGGCCTCCAGGCGTTCGCGCCCGCGGGATACGTCGTAGGAGGGGTGGAAGGGGCTGTCCTCGGGCTTGAGGGGGAAGAACTTGCGGGGACTGCGGTGCGAGAGGACCACGGGGCTGGTGGCAGTCTCGAGCGTCTCCCAGAAGCCGACCTGGTTGAGGTGCGCCACGTCCACGACGATGCCCAGTTCGTTCATCCGCCGGACGGCGTCCTTGCCCGGGCCCGTCAGGCCGCCCGTCTTGATGTTCTGCTGCGTGCCGTCGGCGAAGTAGTTGCGGCGGTTGTGGGTCAGGCAGGCCATGCGCAGCCCGAGGGCGTAGAAGACGTCCAGCAGCTTCAGGTCGTATCCGACGGGCTCCAGCGCTTCCAGGGCCATGATGCCGCCGCACTTGCCTTCGCGCTTGAGCCTGCGGATGTCGGCGACGGTGGTGACCAGTTCGAAGTCGTCGTTCTCCTGGGCTTCCCGGCGGAGCCACCAGACCATCTCGAGCGCTCGCCTCAGGGCGCCGTCGAGCTGGCTATCCTCCACGAAGATGGCGCAGACCTGTGCCGTCAGGCCGCCCTTGAGGAGCTGGGGCAGGCTGTACTGGCCGATGCAGCCGAACGCGTCGCCCCGGGGCCAGGGCGTGTACTCGGATGGTTTGGGCGGCATCGCAAAGGGCGGCCTCCACTGCTCGGGGTCGGGGATCTCCACCTGCATGCCCAGGCGGACGTAGCCGTCGGCGATCGGCATCAGGATGTCGCTGTGGCAGTCGATGACGATGGCCTGCCTGTGCAGTTCGGCCGCGTGTGCGGCGCCGCTCTTTGCTGACCTCATGTCGGAACTCCTCCCATCCATCGGCGTCCCTCCGATGCCCGGCCCTCTGCGAGCGGGGCGGGCCGCTGAGCGTCGCCCCACGGCCCCGTGCGGGCGCCATCGTACGCCGTGCGGCGGGGCTTTTCAATCCAGCTCCGGCCCGGCCCTTCGGCGGCAGCCGTGATGCGGCGACACCATTGACACCCCGGCCCGGTGAAGTGAGAATACGCCTTCCGCCGGCCGCGCGGGGCCCGGCGACCGAGTGCCTCCGCCTGGCAGAAGGAGTCACCATGCGCTTCGGGATGGCAGTGAGCGACATCACGCCGCCTTTCAAGGCGCCCATGCGCGGCTATGCGGACCGGAAGGACTACTTCGACGCGGTCCATGACCCGCTGACCTTCACGGCCCTGGTGCTGGAGGAGGGCGGGCGCCGCGCGCTTATCGGCGCGGCCGACATCTGCGCGTTCCCGGACGACGGCAGCGTGCCGGATCTGCTTGGGCGGCTCGGCCAGGTCGTGGGGTGTCCGCCCGAGAACGTCATGCTCAACGCGTCGCACACCCACGGCGGCCCCTCGCTGCCTTCGGCCTCCTTCACCTATCGCTTCATCCTCGACGCGGATGCGTGCCAACGATATGAGGCGTTCCTGTACGAGAGGGTGATCGAGGCGGCCGCCGAGGCCGCCGGGCGGCTGCGGGACGGGTCGCTCTGGTTCGGTGAAGGCAGGACGGCCCTGCCGATCAGCCGCCGGCTGGAGCGGGACGGCCAGGTGCGCCACGCCCCCAACCCCGACGGGCTGACCGACGAACGCATGCACATCCTGGCCTTTCGGGACGCCGACGGGAGGCTGGCGGCCGTGGGGATGAAGCTCTCCTGCCATCCCGTGGCCACTGCGTCTCAGCACCTCTTGACGGCCGATTACCCCGGCGCCTGGCGGGCGGAGTTCTCGCGCGCGTTCGGGCAGGGGGTTACGCCGTTCTTCCTCCAGGGAGCCGGGGCGGACACGCGGCCCCGGCACACCGCCGAGGGCGACCACTGGCGGGCGCTGCCCCACGCGGAGCTCGCCGGCATCGGACGCGAAGTGCTCGCCGAAAGCCTCGCCGTGCTGACCGGCCGGACCCTTGAACCGGTCGAAGGCCTGACGCTGGCCGGCTGCATCCGCGCCGTTGACATCCCGTGCGAGAACAGGTTCAACCGGCGCGAGCAGTTCGAGGAGCTCCTGAGGTCGGACGATTCCGGCAGGCGGCGCTACGCGGAGGAATGCCTGCGGCGTCTGGACGCGGGCGAGGAGGTCCCCGACCGGCAGACGTTCCACGTGCAGACCCTCTGGCTGAACTCGGAGCTGGCGCTCATCGGGCTGGACGCGGAGCCGCTGTGCGGCCTGGGGCGGGCGGTAGAGGCGGCCGTTGCGCCCAGGCGCGCCCTGCTTCTGGGTTACGTCAACGGCTCGGTGGCCTATACTCCCGGCCGGGAGGAGTTGCCGCGCGGCGGCTACGAAGCGGAGAGCTTCTACTACAAGCCCTGGACCGGCCCGCTCTGCGCCGGGATCGAAGACCGGTTCGCCCAGGCCGTGATGCTGCTCTGACTGCTTGGAGGAAGGAGCGGATACCCATCGTGCCAGACGCGGAACAGCTATACGCCGAGCGGCTGAAGCGCTACGTCACGGCGATGCGGAACGGGCGGCCGGACCGCATCCCCATCCGGCCGTTCGTCGCCGAGTTCACGGCCAAGTACGCCGGCTATACGTGCCAGGAGGTGACCCACGACTATGAGAAGGCCTTCGCAGCGGTCCGCAAGTGCGCGGCCGACTTCGACTGGGACGCCGTCGTCGGCAACATGGTCTACGTCTGGACCGGGCTGACGCAGGCCATCGGCCTGCAGTACTACGGCGTTCCGGGCATCGACGTGCCGCCGGACACAGGCTTTCAGTACCGCGAGCCGTCGGTGGAGAAGGCCTACATGCAGCCGGACGAATACGACCACCTGGCCGAGGATCCGACCGGATTCCTCTTCAACGTCTGGCTGCCTCGCGTGGCCGCCGACGTGAGCGCCGTCGGCGGGCGGGCGACGTACCGCAACAACCTGTCCTTCCTGAAGGGCGGGATGGCCATGCTGAGCTACTTCAGCGCCTTCCCGCGGCAGGGGGAGCTGCTGCGCACCGAGTCGGGGACCGTTTCGGCCATCTCCGGACTGCTCAAGGCGCCGTTCGACATCATCGCCGACAAGCTGCGGGGCTACGTCGGGCTCTGCATGGACGTGCTGGAGCGGCCGGAGAAGGTGCTGGCTGCCTGCAAGGCCCTGATGCCGCACCTTCTGCACCTGGCCCTGGGCGGCGCCGACCCGGCCGGGAACGTGCCCATCACGATCTGGATGCACCGCGGGTGCACGCCCTTCTTCTCGCCCGAGCATTTCAAGACGCTCTACTGGGCGACGCTCAAGCCCATCGTCGAGCAGATCTGGGCGCACGGACATCAGGTCCTCTTCTACGCGGAAGGCGACTGGAACGCCCACCTAGAGTCCTTCGCCGAACTGCCGGCCGGCAGCATCATCTACCACGTCGACCGGGCCGACATCTTCGAAGTCCACAGGGCCATCGGCGACAGGTTCTGCCTCAGCGGAGGGATCCCCAACTACCTGCTCACCGTGGGCACGCCGCAACAGGTGCGAGACCGCTGCAAGCAGGTGATCGACGGCGTCGCGGCTGACGGCGGCTACATCATGGACGCCAGCGCCATCATCCAGAACGACGCGAAGGTCGAGAACGTCCGGGCCATGACGGACTTCACGCGCGAGTACGGCGTGTACGACTCGAGCGGCCCTGTCGGCACAGGGCCCGGTGCGGCGGGCAGCGCCCACCCTGGCGGTGCGGCCCGGGTGCCCGAGGCGCGCGGGCCGAAGGCGAAGCCCGGCGTCTGCATCCCCTGGGAGGAGAAGGCCGGGGAGCTGCCCGAGATCTCCGGGGACCGGGAGCTGGTCCGAAGGGTGTGGGAGCAGATTGACGAGCTGGCTTACACGTACATCTGGCACTGCCTGCTATCGTTCTGAGACGACGCGCGTGCGAGGGCCGGCCGGCCCTCCGCGCGGAGAGAGAGGAGAGGCCGTCCATGGCTGACAGAGTGATCGTTGGCGCGCACCCGTGGGTCTACGCGGCCCGTCGGGAGCGGCGCGATACGTACCCGATCCTTGAGCAGATCTTCTCGGACATGAGTTATGCCGGCTTTGACGGGATCGAGCTGATGAGCGAAGCCCTGGTGCCTGACGGAGCCGTCGAGGAGATCGCCGCCCTGTCGCGGAAGCACTCGCTGCGTGTGATCGGAGCTTCGTTCGGCGGCCGCATGTGGGATCGCGATCAGCACGGCGCGATCCTGGAGCAGGCCGAGCTGGTCGTCCCGCGCCTTGCCCGGGTCGGCGGGCGGACGCTCGGCACCTCGGTCGGCGCCGCTCGCGAGCCGAAGACGGAGCAGCAACTGGACGCCCAGGCCGAGGTGCTGCGCAAGGTCATCGCGCTCTGCGAGAGCCAGGGCGTGGCGCTCAACCTGCACAACCACACCTACGAAGTCGAGAATGGCGAGCACGACCTGAACGGCACGCTCGCGCGCGTGCCCGACGTGAAGCTCGGCCCGGACCTGAACTGGCTCCTGCGCGGCGGCGTCGATCCGGTCGACTTCATCCGAAGGCACGGCGCACGGATCGTCTTCCTGCACCTGCGGGACCAGAAGACGGACGGGACGTGGTCGGAGGCCATGGGCGAAGGGGACATGGACTACGCCGCCATCGGCAAGGCGCTGCGCAAGGTCGGCTTCAGCGGAGACGCCGTGGTCGAGCTGGCGCACGAGAGAGACTTCGAACCGACGCGGCCGCTCAGGGGCAGCCTGAAGATGAGCAGGGAATTCGTGAGGACGACGCTGGGCTACTGAGCGGACGTCGATGGGCCGCTCTCAGGGCCTCATCCGTTCGGCGGTCCGGCCCGCTCCATCCGAGTCCAAGGAGCGGGCTGCAGTACACACAGCTCCGGCGTCTGGGATCCTCTGCTATGCCCCATGGCGGCGCAGGTCGGCACAAATGGCGATGACTGTCGCCGCTGTCATGTTCGACGCAGCGATGGCGCAGAAGAGGCAGTTCCCTTGCACCTTGTCCGGCAGAAGAAGGCCTTCGTGTCCAGTCCGTTCGACAGCATCCTCCGAATACCCCAGGCTCCAAGGGCTTGCGTCGTAAGTGCTCTTTTGGCCCACGCATTACGCCTGATCCGACGTGACGGCTCCCGATAGATTCAGACGCGAATTGGATAGGTTTGTGGTCAGTTTGTGGACACAGTTGGCCCCGCCCGGAACCGGTCGGCAGGCCGAGACGGGCAGACATGCTGCACATGACCTTCGCCGGCTAGATACGCCAGTCGCTGAACGGGCTGATAGTGCTGCCCTAGCGGTTCAAGCGGCCAGTGACGACTGCCGGCTCGTCCGACCCCCGCCCCTAGACCTCCCTGGTTCAGCGCAGAGGAGCGCTCGCCTTCTCGGGACTGCGCGCTATGGCGTTCACCCCATCAACTGCTTTCCAGCAAAACACGCTGAGTAGGGCGCAGTATGCAAAAGTCAAGACCAGTCCCATCGTGCATGCATTGGCAACCATAGCGATGCTCACTGCCAGCCCTAGCCGCTCGGGCATGCGAGGTCCGTCAATCTGACGCCGGGATACGAACTCATTGTAGTCCTTAGTCCACCCCCACCAGGCCGGAAAAACCCAGTAGAAGTTGTAGAACGGTATGAAATGGAATGACAATGCCTTCCAGGGGGTGGTTCGCGCGGGTCCAGCCTGGATGGCAGTCCACATACGAAAGACAAGGTTAGTCCAAGCCATTAGGACGAGCCAGCCCGTCACAAACCAACCCAGAAGAGAGACAATGAATATCGGTGCGACAAGACTCTCAACGAGTCTTGCGTGTGATGTCTCCATGATGGTTGCCGTACAGAAAGTGACGACTGAGATAAAGTGAAATGCTCCCAATAGGGCTATCGGCGCCACATGACGAGGCTTGAGCATGGGTTTGGAAGGATCCGCCGTCCGTGTCCGCCACTTTGGCCGGGCCATTCGGAAGCTCTTCAGCCGTAGATCGGCCGCCCCATCGGAAGGCGAACCTGGCGCAGACACAGGGGATGTTGCCTGAGAAGTCTCTCGTCGGGCCGCCGTAGCTGCCGGCACCCGCACGGGTTGTTCTGCACCGGGAGAAGCAGACGCCTGCACTGCTACGACGACCCCACAATGTGGACACTTCCCCTTTCTTCCGGCCAACTCGTCCTTGACACGCAAGGTCCTGTTGCAGCCAGGACAAACGACCTGTATAGCCATCGCATTCCCCCCTGACCACAGAGCCAGGTGTCTCCATCGTACTAGGGCACGTCGCCGCGGACAACAACCCCCTCTCGACCGGCACGCTGCCGAAGCACGCAGGCGGCCGCCATGACTCCTCAAGCGGTTTGTATGGTCTGGGCAATGAGAACTAACGGGAATCCTAGGCGACCGCCAGGACCCGGTCAAGTGCACTGCACCCCGGAAACTGGACAGGTGCCCTATTTCGAGGTACTGTCGTGGCAAAGGAGGCAGCAGTGATGTCAAAGCGGCGCAGGCTCACCCCCGAGTTCAAGGCCCGCGTGGCGCTCGCCTTGCTGACTCGCCCCCAGTCCCAGGCCGAGATCTGCAAGGCGCATCGCGTCATGCCCCAGCAGGTCAAGCGCTGGCGAGAAGAGCTTGAGGCCGACCCCCACCTGGCCCTCGGCGGAGGCGACGAGCAGCAGGAGGTCGGAGGCCATGGGCGAAGGGGACATGGACTACGCCGCCATCGGCAAGGCGCTGCGCAAGGTCGGCTTCAGCGGAGAGGCCGTGGTCGAGCTGGCGCACGAGAGGGACTTCGAACCGACGCGGCCGCTCAGGGACAGCCTGAAGATGAGCAGGGAGTTCGTGAGGACGACGCTGGGCTACTGAGCGGACGTCGATAGGCCGCTTTCAGGGCCTCATCCGTTCGGCGGTCCGGCCCGCTCCATCCGAGGACAGCGCGTTGACCTGGCGGGCTTTCGCCATCGGACTGCTCGCAGCGGCCGGCATCTGCCTGCTGGAGGCCTACTCCGTAGCCAAGGGATACGGGTTCTTCACGAACTCGTGTTTTCCCGGCGGCGCCGTCCTGGTGCTCGTGTTCGTGGGGGTGTTCCTCAATGGGCTCGTCAGGCTGGTCGCGCGCGGGTGGGCGCTCGCGCGGGCCGAGCTGATGCTCGTGTGGTGCATGGCGCTGGTTGCCTGCGCGATTCCGAACGAGGGGCTCGGGGCGTTCTGGTACGGCGTGGTGGCCGGCGGGCCGTACATGGCGCGGCGGGCCGACCTGCATTGGGAGGACGACGGCGCGCTGACTGCGGCGCCGGCGGACCTGGTTCTGAGCAAGGACCCGAAGTCATTCGCGGCCCAGCAGTACTTCCAGGGCTCGGAGAGCGGCGCGGTCCCCTGGCGTCTCTGGGTCCCGCCGCTTGCCCACTGGGCCGTCTTCCTGGTGCTGATGTACGCCGCCGTGTTCTTCGCCTGTGCGATCCTCAGGCGGCAGTGGGTGGAGGTGGAGCGGCTGATGTTTCCGCTCGCGCGCATCCCCCTTGAGTTCACGGAGGGGGATGCGCAGGCGGGCCTGCTGCCCCGGATCTTCGCCAACAGGGCCTTTCTGCTGGGCGTGGCGGTCACCGCGGCGTTCCGTTTCGTCCGCGCTCTGCCGCTGATTGTCGGACGTGACAGCGGGTGGAGCATCGCCGTGCCCATAGGCGACGTGCTCAAGGAGACGCCCCTGGCCCCGATGGACTTCCAGAACTTCGACCTGTGGTACATCGCCATAGGCTTCGCCTACCTGGTGCCGGCGGATGTATCGCTCAGCGTGTGGTTCTTCTTTCTGTTCAGCCGGATTGAGTTGCAGGCGGGGTACTGGCTGGCCGTCCCCAGCGCGTCGGGAGGCACCTGGTCGCCCCTCATGCAGTGGCAGCAGTTGGGCAGCAATCTGGCTTTCCTTGCCGGCATGCTGTACGTGGCGCGCCGCCATCTGTGGGCCGTGGTCCGGAAGGCGATCGGCCTATCGCGCGGGTCGGAAGACGCGGCGGAGCCGGTCGGCTATGCCGCCGCGTTCTGGGGCTTCGTCCTCACGATGGGCGGCTGCATCGCGTGGCAATGCTACTACGGGATGTCGCTGGCCATGTCTGCGGGCGCCATGGCGCTCGTCTTCTGCTGGTACATAGTCTATGCCCGCATGGTGGCGCAGGGAGGGCTCTACGTCGCCCGGGTGACGTGGTCCGTGCCGGACGTGCTTCACGGCGCAACGGGCGGGCTCGGCGGAGCTGGCGCCGTCATCACGAGCACCGTCGGCATCTTCCTCGGCGGCGCGACGATCATGCTCTCTCCCGTGGCCATGGACGCCTTCCGGGTCTCCTCCGTCATCGAGAGGCGGCGCCGGTGGCTCCTTCCCGCCCTCATGGCGTCCATCCTGGTCGCCCTGGTGGCGACGAGCTACATGGTGTTGACTCAGGCCTATGACATGGGGGCCCTGAACTTCTCCTTCGTGTGGGCGGCCAAGGTGGTGCCGATCACCGTCTTCGATCACGCGCAACGCATCATCACGCAGCCCGCGCAGTCTTCGCAGTTCTACTGGGGCTCGCTGAGTCTGGGCGCCGTTCTGACGGCGTTCGCGATGCTCATGCGGTCACGGTTCTACTGGTGGCCGCTCCACCCGATCGGGCTGCTGGCCTGCAACAGCTGGCACGCACACCGCCTGTGGTTTCCGTTCCTGCTCGGGTGGCTGACGAAGGCCGGCATCATGAGGTTCTCGGGCGGGCAGATGCTCAGGGCCGTGCGTCACTTCTTCATCGCCTTCATCATCACGGAGGTCTTCATCAGCGGCGTTTCGGCGCTGATCTGCACGGTGACGAAAGGCGCCGTGCCGCTCTTCTGACAGAGCCCGGCAGGGGTCCGCACGGGTCGGGCGCCTGCACGCATTCGATGGCGCCGCGACCTACTCGCCCTTCTTGTCGTCCTTCTCGTCGCCCCCCAGGACGCCCCGCAAGAGGCCGCCTGCCGCCCCGGCCGCGCCCTTGCCGAGGCCCTCGACTGCCGAGCTTGCTTCCTTCAGGGCGCCGCCCGCCTCCCCGGCAAGGGACTTGAGCTCGCCCGCGATCTCCTGCATCTGCTCGGCCGGTATGAGGCCCTTTGCGGCGCCCAACACTGAGCAATAGAGCTGACGGACCACGCCCGCAAGGACACCCACGACGGTTGAGGCCGTTCCCTCCCCCGTCCCGAACTCCGTGATCTCCAGGTCCGGCAGCCCTAACGTCGCGCTGCTGGTCAGAGGAATCCCCCTGACGTTCACGCTCCCGTTGCTGAAGACGATGCGGCTGATGCGGAGCTTCCGCTCGCTCTTGCGCTTCTGCTCCTCTTCGGCGGGCTCGCTCTCCAGGTGCTTCATGAGGGCGCCCCAGTTGGTCTTGGTGCCCGAGAACTCAAGCGTGACCTCGGCCCCGTCGATGACCACCTCGTGCACCACCATCTCCTTGCTTCTGAGGGATCCCAGGTCCACGGAGACGTGGGCGTGGCCGAGCCTGAGCATCTCGGGCGCGTCGAAACCCTCTGGGCTGCCCAGCGTCAGGCCGTTGAGATCGACCGTGCCTCCCAACAGCGACACCGAGGCGCTGTCCAGCTTCGTCGGCACGCCGAGGATGAGGGTCCCGCCCTTCTCCACGCCGGCCTTGACCACGCGGTCCAGGTTGAGCACCAGCAGGACTCCCAGGACCACCAGCAGGACAATCAGCCCGCCCGCGGCCAACAGGATTCGTTTTTTCATCGTCTCCTCCGAGTGATGAACGAGATGCCGACCTCAACCTACCGATGCCCCCACGCCGCCGAAGGTGGCCGAGGCGGCCGGCGTTATCTGCGCGAACTTCGTCGAGTCAATCACGTAGTAGCTGCCCGCGAACGCGTGGATCTCGTCCGTGTCGCCGTCGCTTGTGTCCTCGCTGATCGCACCGCCCACGTAGACCACCGACAGGCTGCCCGCCTGCACGCTGCTGTTCGTGAAGCTGCCCGAGGCGACCAAGCTCGACAGGAGCCCTTCGGCCTCGAACCGGCTCCCTGTCGCGTTCCCGCCCACATAGACGCTCGATAGCCGGCCCGCCGACGCGCCCGAGCCGTTCACGTCCACCCAGACGTTCTGCATCCCACCGCCCACGGCCAGGAGGCTCGACAGGTTCCCACTGCCGACGTAGATGTCCGGGCTGACCGCGCCGTCGCCCAGGATGCTGCCGTTTATGGCCATCAGAGCGTTGATCGTCGATTCGGCCGAGATCGAGCGCCCGCCGGTGAGGTCGAGGTTCCCGCCGATCGCCATCACGGTGCCGAGGGTCGCTCCCGACGTGATCGTCGAGGCGACGCCGCCGTTTATGGCCTGCACCAGGTTGACGCCGCTCTGGCCGTAGATCGTCGGGCTGGTGATCGGGCCGCCGATCGCCATCACGGTGCCGACTCGGCCGGCGGGGGCCAGGATGCCGCCCGAGATGCCGCCGCCGTGTCCGGCCATGGCGATAGCCATGACGGTGCCGACATTGCTGCCGGTGAGCGTGACGTCGCCGTTCAGGTTGCCACCCAGCACCTGGAGCAGCGTCAGGTCGCCGTTTATGACCACGTCGCCGTCCACGTCGCCCCAGGCCACGAGTGACCCTATCCCGTCCGCGCCATAGACGGCGGTCAGGTCGTCCGCATCTCCGTCGCCGTCCAGGTCCGCCTCGAGCGCCCAGCCGCCCTCGGCGGCGAAGCCGTTGAGGTTCGCGCCGGCTATCCCTGCGTTCATGCTGACCGCGCCGACAAAGCCTTCGCACGCAATGACGCCCAAGGGGGCCGGCCCTGCCGCTCTGTTGCGCAGGTCCACGATCGAGCCGACCGATCCGCCTCCCTCGATGACGATCCCAAGTTGGGCGGTTTCGGCGCCCGCGCCATAAATGCCTATGAAGGGGATGAAACCGTCGCCGACCCACCCGGGATAGACGAACACATTCGTCTCTCCGTAGACGAACTCGGCCGCGGACCAGGCGATGTGAGGACTGCTCACGCCGTCGCCCGGATCCACGTCGTAGACGCTGACAACGACACCGTCCGCGTACTCGTGGGACGCGATGGGCCAGAGCGAGGTCATCCTGACTTCGAGCGGTAGGGAATGGCCGGACTCGTTTCCGGCCGCGTCCACCGCGGTCGCGGTGTAATGGAGGATCCCGAGCGGTTGCTCCGGAAGCTCCTCGTCCGTGCCCTCCCTGTAGACGCTTCCGTCGTCGCCCAGGACGGGCGCTTGAGAGGCCGGCTCTCCGTTGCGATACAGCCGGAAGTAGAGGCCGTCGGGAGTCTCGACGTCGAAGGCGGGCGTGCGGTCGGCCGTTATGTCGTTGTCGGATATGCCGGTGTCGCTTGCCGGCTGGAGGTCCGGCTGCGGCGGCGCCGCGGGCGGAGTCGTGTCCACGGTGACAGCGGTCGCGCCCGACCCATCGGAGGCGTTCCCTGCGGCGTCCAGGGCGTAGAGGACGTACTTGTGGACGGCGTCCGCCAGGGGCCCCTCGCTGAAGGATGCGGCCGCTGCGTAGTCGGCGCCGACCTGCTGGCCGTCTCGCTCGAGCCGCCAGTAGCTTCCGAATCCCGTGAGGTCAAGAACGATGACGGCGGCGCCGGTGATGTTGTCTGCGCTGGAAATGCCGGTGTCGGCGGAGTCGCGCAGGTCCGGCGCATCGGGCGGCGCAGGAGGGTCGCGGTCGATCTCCACTTCGAGCGCCTCGGAGTGCGGCGACTCGTTGCCCGCGACGTCGACGGCGGCCGCGGCGTAGGACCACGTGCCCTGCGGCTCTGCGGCGGCGGTGCAGGTTGGCCCCGCTTCGTAGTCGCCGCTGGCGAGCACCCCGCCCCGGTAGAGCCGGAAGTAGGGGCTCGCGCCGGCGACGTCGAAAACGAGCACGGCAGCGTTCGTCAGGTCGTCGTCGGGGGAGATGCCGGTGTCGCTCTCCGCGCGCAGGTCCGGCGCGCCGGGCGAGGCTGGCGGCTCCCTGTCGACCTCCACGAGCAGCGCGTCGGACGCGGCGGACTCGTTGCCGGCGGCGTCCAGGGCCGTTACCGTGTAGCTCCACGCGCCCTCGGGCTCGAAGGCTGCCGTGAAGCTGCTGCCAGTCTCATACTCGGAGCTGATGCGGCTCCCGTCGCGGTGGAAGCGGAAGTAGCCCTCGGCCGCCGTCACGTCGAACCCGAGGGACGCGGCATTGGTCACGTCGTCTGCGTCCGAGACTCCGCTGTCGTTCTCGGCCCTCAGATCGGGCGGCGCCGCGATCGGCGGCGCTTGCGTGTCGATGGTCAACGGATCGCTGCCCGTCGCATCGTTCAGGGCGGTGTCTCGGAAGGTGACGACGACGGCGTATGCGCCGTCGGCCAAAGGCGAAGTCGGCGTGCATTCCTGCGGGCCGGCCGACGAAAGGACCATCGTGACATCGGCAGCCCCGTCGTCCCCCCAGTCGATCGCCAAGATGCCGGGCTCATTGACCGTGACCAGGTAGATCGGCAGTGGATCGCTCGTGATGTTGTCGCCGTCGCCGACGCCCGTATCGCTCAGTTGGCGGAGGTCGACGGCCACGGTGGGCGATTCGGCGTCCACGAGAAACGTCGCCACTTCGTCCGAGCCGCCGTTCAGCGCGTTCCCGGCCACGTCGCGCACGGTCTGGCTGCCGCCGATGGTCAGGGCGTATGCTTCGTCGGCGAGCGGAACCGTCAGGGAGAGCGTGGCCGTTCCCGTCGCGCCGTCGTAGCTTATGGGCCCGATCTGGGAACTGGCATCGACGTCATTGCCGTCCCCAAACGCGCCGTCGCCGCCGGAGCGCCGCAGCGCGTACGAAGCAGAGCCCATGACGGTTTCGTACCACATTCCGCCCGCGTCGCTGAAGACAACCTCGATGTGGCCGACCTGGGAGCCCACGGTGCCGGCGGGCGTCATCGCCGCAACGGTCGGGGCCGTGGTGTCGATCCGCGTGAGGTAGTCGTTCGCCGCTTCGTTGGACGCGGTGTCCGTGAACGTGACCGCCGCGAGGTGTTCTCCCTCCGCAAGATCCGAGCTCGGACAGAAGCCGTACGTTCCCGCCGCAGGCACGGCCAGTTCCGCATCCGGCGTGCCGTCGCCGGTCCAGTCGATGGCGATGGTGCCCGGTTCGTTCACCGTGACGTTGTAAGTGGGCTTTACAGAGCTGGTTATGCCGTCGCTGCTGCTGCGGCCGGTGTCGCTGACCTCGTCCAGGGCCAGGTCGACAGCCGGCAGTTGGGCGTCGACGATGAAGCCGAACGCCTGATCGGCGCCGCCGTTCAGCGGGTTGCCCGCCACGTCGCGCACGGTCTGCGTGCCGGCCACGGTGAGCTGATAGGCCTCGTCCGTCAGGGGCGCGCTCAACAGGACCGTGGCCGTGGCCGCACCGTCGCAACTCACCTGGGCGATCAGGTCGGACGCGTCGACTTCGTTGCCGTCTCCGAACGTCCCGTCGCCTCCCGAGCGTCGCAGGGCGTAATCGCCGAGGTCCGTCACTGTGTCGGCCCACATGGTCTCGCTGAAGAGCGCCGCGATCAGGCTGACCTGGCTGCCGACCTCTCCCGACGGCGTGGTCGAGTACACGGTCGGACAAAGCGTGTCGATGCGGGTCGGATCGGTGTCGTTGACTTCGTTCGACGCAGAGTCGGTGAACTTGAGGGCCACGGGGTACTGGCCGTCCGTCAGGTCCGCGGACGGACTGTAGTAGTAGGTCCCCGCAGCGCCCACCGCGTCGGTCACGTCAACGGCCGAATCGTCCTCCCAGTCTATCTCGACCATCCCGGGCTCGCTGACGGTAACGGAGTAGGTCGGGGTCCTGTCCGCGGTGACGTTGTCGCTATCGCTCGCCCCGGTGTCGCTTCCCGGCGCGAGGTCAATCGCGGCGGAAGGCGCGGCCAGGTCCAGTGTGAAACCGGCGACGTATCGGTCGCCGGGGACCTCCCCGCCGGTGCCGTCGCCGTCCTGGTCCATGGGATGCTCGGCCAGGTCCAATATCTGCGGGCCGATCGCCATCTCGTACCGGCCGTCCGCCGATTGCGGATCGAACGTGATCTCCAACGTCCGGCTGTCGTGCCAGACGCTCGACGAGATCGCATCCGAGATGTCGCCCGCCGGGCCGAAGAAGCTGACAACGTCGCCGGCGAGCGAGAAGCTGTCCCGGTCAATCGCTTCGCTGAAGTGGAGGAGAACGGACGACGGCGGCGACGTCTTCACGGTCCCCGAAGGCGAGTGCCCGGTCACGCTCGGGCCGCCCTTCGGCGTCAGCGCGATGTTGTCGAACGCCATGCCGTCCTGTGGGATGGGGGAGTCGCCGTACTGCTGGAAGCGGATGAGCGTATCCACGGAATAGCCCAGCCCCAGGCTGTCCAGATTGTAGCTGCGCATCGTGTAGACACCGGTGCTGTTCCCGCCGGTGAGGCCGACGACGTCGTGCCAGGTGGTGCCTCCGTCCACGCGGATCTGGACGGAGTCCTGGACGTGGTCGTCGTCCGTCCACTCGCGGTTGGCGAAGCTCAGTTCGACGTTGCTGCGGCCCGCCAGGTTGACGTGGAGTATGAGCTGGTTGAGCGAGTAGCTGGAGCCCGGCGTGGCGTCGTCCAGGGCGACGTGGTAGCTGCCTTCGTACGGCCCGTTCGCCGACGTCAGCGAGATCCGTCCCTGGGCACCTTTGATGACTTCCCAGTATGCCCCGAAGGCGCCTGACTCCCAGTCCTCGAAGAACGGGAAGGATGCCGCTGCGCGGTAGTAGGCCGAGTCCAGGTCGAGGCCCGCGCCGCGGCTGCGGTTGTTCGACTCGTTGGACTCGGCCACGTTCAGGTCCGCGTCCGAGAACATCCCGATGAAGTAGTTCCTGTCCGTGTGGAACGGGTCCGAAGCCGGCACGATGAGGCGAGCCGAACCGTGATGGTTCGCGGAGGCCGCCAGGCCGGCGACGTGATACGCCTCGGGCTCGGACGGATCGTAGTTCGGGTCCGACGGGCTCAACTGCAACTGCATGTCCGCGCCGGGCTGGATGTTGGCGTCATCGGAGAGGTAGAACTGGACGTCGAAGGCGCCGGCGTTGCCGTCGCCAGCGTTGGCCAGCGTGAAATCGACGACCACGCTGCCGGCGGCCTGGGAAAGGCTGTGCGGGGTCGCGCTGAAGCTCGTCCCAAGCAGGTCGGGCACTGGCGCCGGCAGGGCGCCGAGGGTGATCGTGGGGTCTCCGTACAGATTGATGTCCACGGCGTTCATCCAACTGGAGCCGCTCACCCAGCCCATGCCGAAGTTCTCGCGGCACCACTGGAGGGCGGCCCCTGTCGTCTCGGTCATGTCGTTCTCGACCAGCCTCTTGGGGATGTAGTAGCCGTAAGAGGCCACCTCCCCGTAGCTGAGGCCGAGGGACGGATACCAGTCTCCGATGGCGTACCAGGCGACCCGCGAGGCGCTGTAAGTGGCCACGGCCCCGTTGTTCAGCAGGGAGTAGCCCAGGTTGGAGGAGTTCTCGGGATAGCCGTTGTCGCAGGACACCTGGACGACGATGGAGGGGTGGCCGTCGTCCAGCATCCAGCAGTCGCTGCTGGAGAAGAAGGCGTCCCACGTCATCTCGGCGGCTTCGGGCATGCCGTCGCCGTCGTCGGACGACCAGTACTTGCGGAAGGCGCCGGTCTCGGAGCCGTGGGCCCACCACGTGACGAGACCGTAGGCATTGGCCGACCATTCGCCCAGGACGTTGGATGCGGTTAGGGGCGCTTCGCAGGGGGCCGTGACGGGTTCCAGGCCGGCCTTCTCGTACAGCCGGTAGGAGCCGTACGAGTTGGGCAGCGCAACGTCGCTCCTGACGTACTCGCCGAGCGAGTGGCCGTCGCAGGCGTCCCAGCCGCTGTGGTCCTCGTCCTCGTAGTTGGATATCGCCATGGGCAGCAGGATGTTGGAGCGCCAGGCGCCGTCCGTCTCGGCCAGGTAGTTCATCGTCTTGAGCAGGATGCTGTCGAGCTGGCTGTAGTCTGCTCCGTAGACGGGGATTCTCCCGACGAGGACTTCCCGCACGGGCTGCGTGTTGAAGTCGTCGCCCCACTCGCCGTACAGCCCGTCGCCGTCCAGGTCCCAGTTGCTGGTCAGGTCGGCGTAATAGTAGTCTGTGGGGGCGTCCTCGGAAGGTTTGGGACGCGTCATCTTCATCGGGACGTTGCCGCTGCTCGGGTTCGGGTTTCCGATCAGCAGGACGTAGTCCACGCCCATCGTTGCGTAGTTGGCGGAGAGCCAGGAGCGGATATTCTGGGCGGCCGCGTCGCCGGTGCCGCCGCCCCACGTGGACTCGGTCACGACCGCCGTCTGGTAGGACAGGGACTCCTTCTGGGCCACGAAGCTGCCCAGCTCCGTCGAGCCGCTCTGGATCGCCGAGGTCGTGACGATCACGAGGTCGGCAGAGACGGGCGCGGGCGCGGGGTCGGCCCGGCCGGAGGCAGCTGCGTAGAGCGGCGCTACCTCGTCGTAATTGACCAGCAGTTGCGCGGCCAGGTCGTCGAGCGCACCGTCTGCCAGGACCGACTCGCCCGGCGGATCGGAAGTCGCGAAGGCGAGGCGCACCTGAACGTCCGTGGCCAGCCGCACCTCGCCCGAGACGGGGTTGAACGCGAACGGCGAGTACTCGATGGTGGCCAGCTTCCATTTGCGCATCTGCTCCACGCCGAGCAGTCGGACGACGCTCCCCCCGTAGAATCCGTCGAGCCCGTAGACGAGTACATTCTTCCCGTCCTCGATGGCCTTGCCCGCGCCCCAGTCGTAAATGGTTTCATCGCCGAGCGTTGTGACGGCCGGCGCAGCGGGGCTGATGAGGTGCTCCCCCGGCACTTCGACCACCCGGACGGCCGTCAGCTCCAGGGAGACCGAGTCCAGATCGGCGTCGGGCGGCAGGCCCAGCCTTACGCTGGCCGTCGGCAGCGCCGGGTTGCCGCTGTCCCCCGAGAGCGAGAAGCCCTCGGCCACGATCAGTTCCTCCTCCTGCGTTACGGGAAGGAACTCGAAGGCGTCGCACGAGAAGGTCACCGCGATCTGGCCGAGTTCGGCGTGGAGCGCGACGTCGACGTCAAGCGCGCAGCCGTCGGTCAGGACGGACTGCGCGGACCAGTCGGCCCAGGACTCAAGAGCGGCAGGCTCGTCCAGCGCAGGCCAGTCCGCGGCGCCCGAGCTGAGCAAGACGCGCGGCTCGAGCGGCTCGAGATGCAGACCCCGCTGCCTTGCCGGGTTCGGTGTCCTGGGTCCTGCTGTCGTTGGCAAGCTCACAGGCGTCTGTTTCCCGATGGCCCGAACCGGCCTCTGCGGACTGCCGCGGCGGGGGCCGATGCGTCAGGGGCGGAAGGACGAACGGCGAAGCCGGCAGCGGCGTTGCGTGACGGCTCTGCACGCGCACGCGCTGCCTGTTCCGCCATTCCCAAGTCGCTGCCAGCACAGTATACTTGGTCGGCTGCTGCGGTGAAAGATGACGGGCCGCTCGCGGCCTGCGTGGCCGGGGCGACGGCCGCCAGGCGCGCTGCACCGGCGCGGAGGGCATTTCTTGACTTCGGTTTTGGCCCTCCCTTAGAATGCCATCGGTCGGGCAGTGGGCCCGGAGCACGCGGCGTGGAGTCGGGAAGGTCGTCTTAAGGCATGTTCAGCAAAAAGCTTGCGATCATACTGGTTCTTGGCGCTGCGATGAGGCTCTGGCTTGTTTTCACGGCCGCCGGCATCAACTCGGACGCGTTCAAGTACGCCCTCACCGCCCAACGCATGGCCGAGAGCGGCGTGGTCAGCGCCATGAGGGGCGACTTCTTCTGGCCCTACTACACCGTCAACAGGCGTCTGGTCGTCTATCCCTTCCTTGGCAGCC
Source organism: uncultured candidatus Brocadiaceae bacterium (assembly GCA_964521715.1). Classification (GTDB taxonomy): domain Bacteria; phylum Planctomycetota; class Brocadiia; order SM23-32; family SM23-32; genus DAOVRD01. The sequence continues at coordinate 51,913 of CAZFSS010000025.1, forward strand.
TTGTCTACAGGCTGACGGGGGACGTCATTCTGTCCCTGCGTCTGGTGTCGGCTGCGGCCGGGACCGCTCTGATCTGGGCGGTGTACGCGATAGCGAGGCGCCTGTTCAAAGGCGAGCAGATAGCGTTGCTTGCGGCGGGGCTGGTCGCCTTTGAATCGGAGTTCGCCGTGGCGTCGGCCTCCGTCTACCGCGAAGTGACGATGGCGTTCATCATCGCGCTCTCTTTCCTGATGCTCCTATGGACCTTGCGCCTGGAGCGCCGGTGGCCGCTGCTCGCCTTTCTGACCGGGCTGGTCCTGTTCGCCTCGTTCCTGACGCGCCCGGACGGGGCCGCTGTTGCAGCGGCCCTCGGCCTCATCGCGCTGTTCGTAGTCCCGGGCATTGCGTGGAAGAAGCGTATCATCGTCTGCGCCATTATGGGGCTGACCTTCTGCGCTCTTGAGGTCCCCTACGTGCTCTGGCTGCGGAGGACGACGGGCTACTGGCTCATCAACCAGTGGCAGATCCAGACGAAGATGAACGAGGTGGAGAGCGCCAGTCGGTTCCTTCTGAGGGAAGATCGAGGCGGACATGGGGCCGCTGACTAGCATCGCCAGGCAGTTCGACGAGATCCGCCACGTGGTGGGACCGGTCTGCCTGCTCGGGATGCTCTATCTGCTCGTGCGGGGTCGGAAGCGCCTGACGGACGCTCGGTTCGGGCTCATCGCGATCGGCGTCGTGCTGACCGCGTACTTCGTGTTGTTCACCCTCACGGCCGGCATATACGTCGAGGGGCGCTACTACAGGCCGGTGTTCCCGTTCTTTGCGCTGCTGTCCGCCCTGGGCGTCCACTGCTTCATGCAGGACGTCAGGAACCGGAAGGTCGTCTACGCGGTCCTCGGCCTGATCTTCGTCGGGTTTGTAGTCATGGCCGTGAAGGAACCGGTGCGCGCGCATCGGCGAGGCCAGACGTTGGCGGGGCTGTGGCTGAAGCAGCACGACCCCGACTACAAGGGATTTGTTGTGTCGAACTGGACCCAGCCGGTCTACTACGCAGGCATGAAGTACTTCGACACCAGGTCCACCAAGGAGCTGTTCCTGGAACTGCGCAGGCGGGGAGAGCCGTTCAAGTACTTCATCCTGGACCCGGAGCTCGACCCACCGGAGGTCTGGGCGCAGGAATACGTGGACGAGCACGGCTGGCTCGTGATCCATCGGGAGGCCCAGAGGGACGTGCGCATCTACCTGGACCCGCAATACGGCCATCAAGGGGAGCAAGCCGTGCCGGCGCCGGCGGCACCGGCCGGTCCCTAGTGGGCTGTCAAGGAAGTCGTCTTGCATTTTCGCACCTACCGCTCGATAGCGGCCGCGGCCCTGTAGGGGCACGGCGCGCCGTGCCCCTACGTATCAGTCCGCACATGACACCGGCTGCAGAACGCAAGGTTGCTTGTTGAACAGGCCACTAGCTTGCGCCTGCTGCCATCCGCCCCGTTCAGCATAGAGGCCGCAACAGATGACGCTGAAGGAGCAGTCCAGCTTCGCCAAAGCCGGGTTCGGGCTTCTGGACGCGCTCCTCGTCACCGGTGCGTTCCACCTGGCCTTCTACCTGACGCACTCGCTGCGCTTCGATCTGCCGATGTCCGACATCGGCCCGTACCTCTGGTTGCTGCTGGTTTTCATCCCCGTCATCGTCTTCCTCCTCAACCACTACGGCCTGCTGGTCGTCCAGGCGTTCGAGAGCGTGAAGACAATCGCGTTGCGGACGGGGAAGGTGTTCGTGATCGGCGGGGTGCTGGTGAGCGCCGTGCTGTTCGTTGCCAAGGCGGAACACTACAGCCGCTTGCTGGTGGCGTACGGCTGGGCGATGGGGCTCTTCCTCGTCCTGCTGGAGAAGCTCCTGGTGCGCCACCTGACCCTGAAGGGGCTGGTCTCCTTCGGGCAGGTGCGGCTGGCCGTCATCGTGGGCCGGGGCAGCAGATTCGAGAGAGTCAGGGACCTGCTGAAGCGCGACCGCCGCTACTCCCTTGCGGCGGACGGCGTCTTTGACGCCTCTGTCCCGTTCGATGAGTTCAAGTCCTATCTTGTTGCGCGGCCGGTGGATGAAGTGTTCTTCGTCCTGCCGCGCAACGGTCCGGAGCCGGGGGCGCGGGCGGACGAGTTCCTGCGGCTGTGCGAGAGCCTCGGCGTGCCGGCCCGAGTCCTGGTGAACCTGGAGGAGGTGTTCGGCCACTTCTCCTGCTCGTTCGTGCGCCTGGCGGAGATGCCGATGCTTGTCTTCCACCCGCTGCACATCGATCCGGACAGGGCCGTCGTCAAGAGGCTGATGGACCTGGCGGGGGCGTTGGTCGGGCTGGTCCTGACGGGCCTCCTTTGTCCCTTGATTGCGCTGGCCGTCAAGCTGGACTCGCGCGGGCCCGTCTTCTTCTCTCAGGAGCGCGTGGGGCAGAACGGGCGCCGGTTCAGGATGTACAAGTTCCGCACCATGCGCGCCCTCGCCCAGGACGAGCAGCAAAGCCTGGCCGAGTACAACGAGATGCGCGGGCCTATCTTCAAAGTGGCGAACGACCCCCGCATCACGCGAGTGGGAAGGCTGCTGCGCCGATTGAGCTTGGACGAACTGCCGCAATTCTGGAACGTGCTCAAGGGGGAGATGAGCCTGGTCGGAACCCGCCCTCCGACGCCCCAGGAGGTCGAGCAGTACGAGCTCTGGCACTACCGCCGCATCAGCATCCGGCCCGGCATGACGGGGCTGTATCAGGTCTCCGGGCGCGGCAGGATCAGGGACTTCGACGAGATCGTCAGGCTGGATCTGAAGTACGTGGACGAATGGTCGCTCGCCCTGGACGTGAAGATACTGCTCCGGACGCTTCTTAGCTTCGCCCGGGGCCAGTAGCGCAGCCCCCTGCCGTCATCCGTCGCTCCCGACGACCTCGCGGTAGACCTCCAGCGTCCGCCGTGCCACCGCGTCCCAGTCGTAATGCTCCCGCAGGACGCGCAGGTTGCGCTGCTTCTCCTCTTCGCCGATGCCGCGCTCCATCCAGCGGGCGATCTTCTCGCGCAGGTCCCGGACCTGCCCTACCTTGAAGAACCTGTCGGGCCGCAGGGGCACGGCCCGGTTGGCGGGGATGTCGCTGGCCAGCACGGAGCATCCGTAGCTCAGCGCTTCCAGCAGCGCGATCGGGAGGCCCTCGTGGTGAGAGGGCAGCACAAACAGGCCGCAGTGCGCGTAGAGCTGCGCCAGGTCCTCGCCCTGCACGAACCCGGTCAGCACGACGCGCTCGGCCCGGCCGGCCCTGGCCTGGAGGTCGCGGCTGTACGCGGACGGATGGTCTGCCCGACCCGCGATGGCGAGCTTCCACTCGGCTTCCAGACCGCCGAAGGCTTCGATCAGCTCGTCGAATCCTTTGCCCGGCTCAAGCCGCCCGATGGCGAAGGCGTATTTGCGGGGCTCCAGCCCCCACCTCTCCAGGCGGCAGGCCGACGTGGGGGGCGACGGGATCTCCATGCCGTTCGGGATGAACGCAGCTTGCGCCGCGTGGTTGAGGCGGAGCAGTTGCTGCACCTGCCGGCTCACGGCGATCGTCCGGTTCGCGTTCCTCGCTCCCAACCGCTCCCCCAGCCTGAGCATCGCCCTGGCGAGCGGCCCCCACTTCTCGCGCTCGTAATCCGCGCCGTGCACGGTGAACACCACCTTCATGCCCAGCACGCGCGCGATGGGAACGCAGAGCCCGGGGCCGACCGAGTGCACGTGCAGCAGGTCGGCCCCTTGCAGCCCGGCCAGCACAACGGACGCCAGCGTGTGGAGGAAAGCCTCCAGGCACGGGACACGCGGGCACCATAGGTCCACGAAGCGCACCCCGCGGTAGGCGCGGCGCCTCGGCGCGGGCAGGTACGGCGTGCGCCGGAACGCCGTGACGCGGCATCCGAGCCGGGCCAGGCGGGGATAGAGCTGCTCGCAGTGCTTCTCGACGCCGCCCTGGACGCCGGGGAAGCCGCGCGTGCCTGTCACGAGCACCTTCATCGGGGCCGCTCCTGCGCTGCCGCCAGGTTCATGCACTCGCCGTACACTTCCGTCAGCCTCCGGTAGAACCTTTCATGGCTCAAGTGGGTTTCGGCGTACTGGCGGGCGTTCCGGCCCATCGCCCTTACGGCGTCGGGGTCGCTCGCCAGCTCCTCGATCCGGGCGCGCAGTTGGCCGGCGTCTCCGGCCCGGAAGCAGAGCCCCCGGCCCTCAGCCACAAGCTCCGGAATGCCCCCCATGTCCGAACCGATGACGGGCTTCCCCAGCGCGAACGACTCGATGACGGACTGGGGGTTGTTCTCGTACCACTCGGAGGGCAGCACCGTGAACATGGCGGCGGCGACGGCCCGGCGCAGCTCTTCGCCTGCCAGGAAGCCGTCGAATCGCACGTTGTCCATGCCCTCGGCGTCCGCCCTCCGCTTCAGCTCGTCCTGGATGGGCCCTGTGCCGATGACGCGGAGCCGCAGGCCGAGCCCCTTCACTGCATCCATCAGCGTTCGCAGGCCCTTCTCCGGCGAGAGCCGGCCGAAGTAGGCGATCTGCCGCCCGTCCCAGTCGTAGCGCGGGCGGACGGCGCGCACGTCCACGAAGTTCGGCGCGTGGACGATCCTGCCCCGGAATCCCAGCTCGGTCACCTTGCGCTTCAAGAACAGGCTGGGCGAGACGAACACGTGCACCTTCTCGTAAGTTTTCAGGATCGTGCGATGGAGGTACATCTCCGTCATGTTGAGCAGGCTCTTGCTCAGGGAACCTTTGGTGCAGCGGAACCTGACCGCGTTGTAGAACCGGCCCCCGCGACATGCCTCGCAGACGCGCCCGTGGCACAGATGGCTGTAAACCGGGCAGGTGACCTTGTAGTCATGGAGCGTCATCACCATGGGGAGGCGGTGCGCCGCTGCGGCGTCGATGACGGACGGGCTGAGCTGGTGGTAGATGTTGTGGAAGTGGACGAGGTCCGGCCGCTCGCGGCGGATGAGTTCATCCATCCTGCGCCGCGCCTCCACCGAGTAGACGAGACCGGCGGCCAGTGCGAGCCTCTTGCCCGCTCCCATGGGGGCGTCGTAATCGATCGGCCGGGTGAGATAGGCCGCGAACTCGAGTTCGGCCCCCTTCGGGGGCGCCATGCCCATCAGGATCACCCGGTGCCCCCGCTCGTTCAGCAGCCGGGCCATCTGCAGCGCGGCGACGTCGGCGCCGCCCCTGGGGTAAAGGTACTTGTTGACGACGGCTATCTTCATGGGCGGCCGGCCCTCATGCGGCGAGCCCCTGATACTAGCGGAGGGCACGCAATCGACGCAACCGATGCGCCCGGCCGGGCGATGTCTCAGCCCGCCCGGGTCCTGGCTACGCTGAAGTACGCGCCGCCGAAAAGGCCGACGCACAGACGCTTGCTGAGCGCAGCGGCGAGGTCCAGAATCCCGGCGCGCCCGTAGAACTGGTGCACCGTCTCCACGCTCTCCGCCAGGACGTCCAGGCCGTTCCTGCCCAGAAGGGCGCGAGCGGAGCGAACCGTGAACCCCCGCAGATGCCCGTCCGGATGGCCCGGCCCGAAGGCGGGAGGGAAGCGCGTCTTCCCCACGGCCCGCCTCAGCGCTCTGACGAACGCCGAGTGGTCGTAGGCGCATACCTCCACCGGGATCTTGAAAAGGATGTGGCCGCAGTGCGGGATCACGGAGCGTAGGAACGCGTCGTCATCGGGCACGTGCTCGAGCAGGTCGGACAGGACCACGAAGTCCACCTGCGGCTTCGCGCGGAAGAAGTCCTGCGCGTCCTGACGCCGCAGCTCGACCTCGGGGAAGAGCCTTCGGCCCTGCTCGACGAACGTCCCGCTCAGGTCCACGCCGTAGTAGCGGGCCCGAGGGAACGCTCTGCGCAGCTCGTCCAGCACGATCCCCTCCGCGCAGCCTATCTCCAGCACGTCGCCGTGCAGGTCCACGCCTGCGCGCTCGCAGAGGCCCAGCAGCACCTGCGCCTTCCACCTGAGCTCCGCCGTTCGATTCGGGTCCCGGAGCTGTTCCCTTGCCCATCCCTCGTAGAACTGCCGGGGCTCCTGTTCCATCTTGCGAGCTCCGCGCGCGACCCCGCGGATCGCGCTTCTCATCTGTGCACGGACCGGGCATGGCCGGCCCCTCGTGCGAGCGGGGTGGCCTCGTCGGGGCGGTCCGCCGGCCTCGGGCCTGGCTGATCCGGCTCTTCCGTCGGGGGCGTTGCCGCCACGGCGAAGCACGAGCCTCCGAACAGACGAACCGTCAGGTGCTCGCTGAAGGCGGAGACGAGCTTCTCGCTCCGCGAGAGGGGCACGCAGGACGGCGCCGTCCTGAGTCGCTCGGCCAGGATGCGCAGGCGGTGGCGTCGCAGGAAAACGCGAAGCGAGCCGAAGCTGTATCCGCGCAGGTGGCGGTGCTCGTGCTCATCGCCGAAGGCCGGCGGCGGAGTGAGCTTCCCGACGGCCTTCCTCAAAGCCCGCAGCCATTTTGAACAATGGTAGGGGTTCATCTCGAGGGGCACTTTGAGCAGCAGACAGCCGCAGCGGGACGCAACGTGCTCCACCAACGCGTCGTCATCGGGCACGTGCTCGAGCAGGTCGGACAGCACCACGAAATCCACGTAGGGCCGGTCCTGGAAGAAGTCGTCTGCCGTCTGGCATCTCAGCCCTATGCCGGGGAACAGCTTCCTTCCTCGCTCGATGAACGTTGCGCTGATGTCGATGCCGTGGTACCGCGCATCGGGGTATGACTCCCGCAGCGCGTCCAGCACGATGCCTTCGGCGCAGCCGATCTCAAGCACGTCTCCGTGCAGCGCAATGCCGGCTTGCCCGCAGAGCTGCGCCAGGTTCTGCGCCTTCCACCGCAGCACCTGCGTCCTCTGGGGGTCCCTGAACTGCTCCTCGGCCCACGCGTCGTAGAACTGCGCCAGCTCTTGCTGTGGCATGCTGCCCCGGATCGGTTGTGGAGGGCTCGGGCCTGCCCCCTCGACTCGTCCTGACTCGGCTCAACTGCGTGCAATTCTAGCACACTTCGTCGCCGGCTCGCCACGGGCCGGCGTGTTGAAAGAGCTCGACGGGCGCAGGTATAATCGCCCGCCACGGACAGTATTAAGAGCCTCTAACAGAATGACCCGTGGCCGCGACGGAGCGGATTTCGCCGCAGG
>CAZFSS010000026.1:0-58352 GCA_964521715.1 uncultured candidatus Brocadiaceae bacterium
CCTGCCGATTCGCCTATGAGCACCAACAACATTAGATTTACCTGGCTCAATAAGTATCGTTATCGTGGCAATGCGAAGGCCCTCTTCGGCCGGGTCGAACCGGACCTGGAACGTCGTGCTGCCACCCGCGGCGACAGTCGTCGCCGGCGAGGCGATGACCTCAAACTCACTCGCATTCGCCCCGGTGATCTGCACCAATGGATCCCCGGTCAGGTTCAGCGGCTCGGTGCCGAGATTCAGCACACTGAAGGTCCTCACGACCGTCTGGCCTTCGATGCCGACAACGCCGAAGTCGGTATGATCGTCCGGGCTCGGAGTGGCGTCGCCGTCCGCGATCGACTGGCCGTTCCCTTGCACGTCAATCTCGGGGGCGACGAACCGGTTGCCGAAATCGGCTCTGACCAGGTCGTCGGCGGCGAAATCGACAACCTGATGTCCGTCCACGGGAGCAGTCTGCTCCCAATCGACCTGCTGAAGTTGACGAACGAGGTACGTACCGGGCTCGAGATCCCCGAATTGGTACACGCCATCCGCCTCGGTCACTTGCTTTGGCTCCGGTGGCTCCTCGGTGGTGATACCCAGCGACCAGCCATTGAGCGTTCCGGTGCAACCTGCGAACGAGTCATAGATGTGAAGCGTCCAGGCGCCATTGGGGTCTTTGCCATCAAAGGTCCCCAGCGGCTCTATCGGACGGTATCTGCCGGAAAACGGCGCGTGGCCATCCTCGATGGAAACGCCGGCTTCGTCGTCCAGAACGGTACCGGAGAAGTTGTCTCCCGAGCCGCCGCAGCTCGACAACAATGTCACCACAGTGCCGCCGGGGCTAACAAGCCAGGCGGAGATATCCGCGTCCCAGGTGTGAGTGATGTCGAGTGTGACGTCGACGTCTTTGATAGCGCCCCTGAACCCACTGACGTTGACGCCCGACATGATATACACGAAATCCGAGATCGCCCGCGGAACATTGGCTGACTCCCACGTCGCCACAGCGTCCTGTGCGGCGGTCCAGACGCCGTCTTCGTTACAATCCAGAAACACAGTCCAGCCCGGAATCCCTGGTTCACCGGGGTCCCGCACACCGTCCCCATCCAGGTCGTTATATGCGGAACCATGGATGCCGGGCCGAGCGTGGCCGAAGTTGACGCCTTCGACGGACTGGTTATCCTCCCCAAAGGTGATCTGCCAGAAGTAGCCCAAGGGCGGATCGGATTGGACCCATCCCTCCTGGGCAGACGCCTTCACGTCATATACGGCGGCCCCAAGGGCGCCGATAACGTAGTTGCCTTGCTCGTCGGTTATCGCGTGCGGCTCGGGTATTTGCGGCGTCGCGGCGGTGATGTCCAGGCCCCAGGTAGCCAGGCTTGCACCACCTGCGGCACTGACGTTGCGGACGGTCAATTCCCACGTGCCAGTGCAGCTTTCGCCGTCCAAGACGAACAGCGCCTCGTCCGGCCCAAAGGTCCCGTAGTATGGAGATGAAGCGTCTTCAATGGGCGTGGACGCCTCATCGTCCAAGATGATGGTGGAAATGCCCTGCCGCGCGTAGAAGAGCTCCACAGTTGTGCCGGTAGGGCTCCGGAGAGTCGCGCACAGGTTGGCGTGCTGCACGTCGAAGGCCAGGCTGACGTTGAGGTCCAGGATAGTGCTCTCGTCAGTCAGGCCCTGGCCGGAGACGTTCAGGGAAAAGGTCCGCGTGTCCCCCGATTCCCACTGCGACCAAGGACTTATGTAGCCTCCTGTTTCTGTGAACGTGAGCAAGTCTTCACGGGTGTCGCCGTCGAACACACCGTTGGCGTTTTCGTCAATGTAGACGGTCCAGCCCGCCAATCCGGGCTCCTCCGGTTCGAGCTGCTCGTCCGCATTCTCGTCGTGGTAGACGGTGCCGCTGAAGTAGGCGCCAACGTTCAATGCAATGAGGCGCTCATTGTTGAGGTCATTGGCTTCGGCAACAGCATTGTCGGAGTCGACCGTCACGCCAACGTAGTAAACGCCAACATCACCGGGAGCAGCGAAACTGACCTGCTGAGTGTAGGATGCCCCAGCGGGGAGCCCGGGAGCGGTGAAGCTGCCAACCAGAGCGTCGGGCGGGCCTATCTGCTCGTCCTCGGACAAGTAGACCTCCACCGAAGCAGCGCTTGCGGAACCTGCACCGCCGCAGTTCAGAACGGTGACCGGCAAGCCGACCGTCGCCCCGGGAACTACGAAGACAGCTTCGGCATCGGTGTCCATCACCAGGTCTGGTTCGGGTCCGAACGGCGACCCATACAGTCGGGCGAAGATGCCGCCGTTCTGTTCGTAGGCAACAATGATATCGCCGCCGGGCGACATGGCGATCTCATAGAGGCCGCTGCCGGTATCGATCGGCATCGGTTCGTCCAGCGCCGTACCGTCCGCCCCGTGAGCAGTGATGAACGTGCTGCCCCCACCACGATAGCTAACCAGGAACTGGCCGTTGGGACGGGCCACCACCCGCAGCGCATCGGCATAGCCCGGGGCCACAGTGAACGGGGATGCCGACCCGGGCAGCAGGGCCGCCCTGCCTTCGCTGTCACCCTCCCAGGAAACCACAAACCGGTCTCCACCGCGATGCGCCACAGACGGGCGATTGCCGTACTCATCCACGTAGTCAAGGATCACATCCTGTCCCTGCTGGCTCAAGAGCACGTCGCATAACCGCGCGTGGACGCCGTATTCACTGCTCGTGGCAGACGTCTCCTCGTTCCACACTATCTGGCAATGGCCTGCACCGTCCAAGGCCACATCGGGCAGCGCGATCATCTCGGGATAGGCGTCGTTGCGGCCGTAACTGACCAGGGCGGACGTGCTCCTGGTGTCCGTGTCCGCCCGCATCGAGAGCGCCCGCAGCTCGCGCTCATAATGGTCATAGGTGTACGGGAATCCCTCTACGTACTCGGTTACCCTTTCATGGTCGAACCAGGTGAAAACCATGACGACGTTGCCGTCGTCATCAATGGCAACCGCCGGGTCGGTCGCGGCCTGGCTGACCCCCCAGCTGTCTTCCTTAGCGAGAGCGCCGGTTTCGCCATCAAACAGGCGGACCGTGGGCGTGAACAGATACACCGGCGCATCGGGGAAGCCCCCTTCCTGCTTGGTCTCGTAGGCTACCGCGAACAGTCCATCATTGTTCAGAGCCACGTCGGCGTTGACTGCGTCTTTGCTGACCTGGCGCTGACGCACGAACTGCCCGTCCTCATCGTACTGGGCGAAAAAGACCTTCTCGTCTGGGGTCTCCCACGCCACGACGAATTCACCGAACGCGTTGATAGCCACCGAAGGGTCAGTCCCGGCAACGGCGATCTGGAACGCTTCGCCCTGCGAGGCCGCAACCACGCCCAAAGGCGTGCTGTCACCACCGAATGCCCCCCAGCTATGCTCACTGCCCTCCGTGCAGTCCAATACTACGCTCGCTGCCGCGATCATGCCGTCCAGCAGTATCCGCGCCTCGAGAAACTCGAGCCGCAGCTCCCGTCGCCTGATCCGACTCGACCCCAGCGCCGACGTGGCCATCGCCCCAACTCCTAGCCCGCCGAGTCAATAGCCGGGCAGAACCCATCCGGAATCTCCCCGGACCACACGTCTTCCCTGCGACGAATGCCTATGTTACAAACCGGCCCCGAGAAGTCAAGACCAGCCCGTGGTGGTTCAGGGAGTCCCATCAGCCCACAGAGGCGTCAGCCGTAGCTGACAGGCCCGGACCGGGCGTCACCGGTAGTAACGATGCCGCTCGATAGCTTCCAGGAAGGCGTCGGTGTTCTCCAGCGGGGTCTCCGGCTCGATGTAGTGGGTCGGGGCGCAGATGTACCCGCCTCCCCTGCCGACGGTCGCCATCAGGTGCCTGACCTGCGCCTTGACGTTCCCAGGCGTGCCGCTGGACATCGTGCTCTGGCTCCCTACGGCAGAACCGATTCTGCATGCCATCGTCGCAACCACCCTCCAGACATATTCGACACTGATGGAGGCGGTTCCGGTTGCCCTCGAGCTGGCTCTCCGAGGGCATAGGCTCGAAGCTCACCTTGTCGACCTTCTGCCCAAGCTTCCGCAACCGGAATGTAGGGACCGGCCCCGTCTGCGTCAAGCGGGTCTGAGAGAGTTCACCGGGCCCTTTCTGAGAATGCTCGAACAGCCGTTCGCGACGAGGTCCGGCTATGCGGTCGCCAACAGCTTCACGCGTGGGCGGGAAACCTACAGGGAGGAATCGGGGGTTGCAGGGCTCCTGGTTCGGGCGTATTCTGGTGGGGGATGCGACCTCCAGACTGAGGAGAAGACAGTGGACGCCTATGATTACTGCAAGTACCTGGTGGAGACGTGGCCGAACCGCTGGACAGGGTCGATCGGCGAGAGGGAATCGGGGGACTGGATGGAAGAGCAACTTGCAGGGATGGGCTACGAGACCCGCCAGACGAGGTTCGACTGCCCGGGCTGGGAGTACGAGGGGGAGGAGTTCTATCTTGAGGGCAAGCCCCTGGAGGCGAGCGCACAGTTCTACAGCGTGGGGTGCGACGTGAGGGGGCGACTGGCGGCAGTGAAGCCGGATGGCAAGGGAGGATTCCGCGGGGAGGTGAAGGGGAAGATCGCGCTCGTCAAGGAGACGGATACGAGAGACGTCATCGAGCGGAACACGATTCTTCTTGCGCTGGAATCGTCGGGGGCGGTCGCGGCCATCATGGAGAGCGAGTATCCGGACACGTATTCGACGAAGATGTTCCGGACGCCCGAGTCGGAACTGCCCGCGGCAGGTGTGAGCGGCGAGGTGGGACAGAAGCTGTTCGCAGCGCTGGGGAAGGAAGCGAGGCTTGTGATCCGGGCGCGCCAGACCCAGAGCACGACGTCGAACGTGTTCGGGGAAAGGGGGCCGGCGGACGGCCCGGTGTTCCTGATGTGTGCGCACCACGAGGCGTCGCCGGGGTCGCCGGGGGCGTACGACAACGCGGCAGGGATTGGGGTCGTGCTGGAGATGGCGAAGCGGTTTTCGAAGGTCAAATGTGGCGCACGGCTGCGGTTCGTGGGGTGGGGAGGACACGAGTTCGGGGCAATGGGGTCGAAGTGGTACGTGGAGAACTGCAGGGACGAAGCCAGGAAGGTAAAGCGACTGCTGGTGTTCGACGGTGTGGGAGTGGAAGAGGCGGACCCTGAGATCACGGCGTGGGGAGGGGAGCAACTGCTGGAGAAGGTGCGGGCTTACGCGGAGAAACGAGGGGGAGTGAAGTTCAAGGCGGGGACGGGGGGCGGAGGGGACGCGACGTACTTCGTGCCGATCGGGGTGGAGTCGGTGTGGGTGTCGGCATCGAGATGGAGGTTAGGTGACCTCTACGGTCGCGAGGACCACCAATGGAGGTCAGCAGCGCCGTTCCACAGCCCGATCGACGACATGAGATGGATAGGACGAGAGGCGATGGCGAGAGAGGTGGAGATCGGCATGGAGCTCATGGAGGAATGGCTCGGCGAGTTCGACGTGAGATGCGAAGGCCTTTGACCCACTTCCGCCGCTTTCTGTGCAGTCCGCGCGGCGTCATGCCCCCGTGACCTGCCCCCTGTAAACTGATCCAGCCGCTATGGGAGTCTCCGCGGCAAGCTGGGGCTTGCCCGGCGGTCTCATGCCAACGTGCAGGCCTCGTGGAGCAGCTCCACGTAGTACTGGAAGCTCTCAAACGGCACGTCCGGCGGCACGGCGTGGTCTACGAACGGCGAGTAGCTGCCCTCCTTGACGAGCTGCGGCACCTTCGCCATCACCTCACTCTCGATGTCGGCCCTCGTGGAGCCATCCCGCAGGGCGCGCTTGTCGATGTTGCCCAGCAGCAGCAACTCCCTGCCGAACCGCGCTCGGTAGGCGGGGGCATCGCAGCCCGCTGCCACCTCCCCTGCCAACAGATGACAGCGCTTGCCAGGCGTTGTGTATCTCTGCCCCCCCAAGGCTTGTGACTCCCCACGCTGAACGTCCCCAGTCCGCCGCCTGCCCCCCTCTTGCCAAGAGATGACAGGAGTTGTCAGCACGCGCCTACAGTCAGTGCAAGAAGTGGTGCAAGATATGGTGCAAGAACTCGCGCAGGCAGCGGCCCGAGGTTGACTCGTGCAGGGGAGGACACTAGAATCCCGCGAACATGGTGCATAACGACACATCCGCCCGCATGGACATGAGCCGTCGGGGGTTCCTGGCGGCCGCTGCAGCGGCATGCTTCTCGTCTGCGGCACAGGCCGCGGGCCTGAGGGGCAGCCAGACTGGAGAGCGTATGGTCATTGACAACGTCGATCGGTTCCGAGTAAGAGAGCCCCTCTTTGAGGGCCCGCGGGTCGTGCTGAGTTTCCTCGGTGAGAAGTACACGCCGGCCTACATCCAGGGCATCTCCGGCGCGGCCTTCCGGATAGCCGGGCCCTGCCTGTGCGCCCCGGCCGTCTCGACCCAAATGTTCACGACGGACCTGCTGAAGCTCCTCGGCTACCAGTACACGGAGAGCATCTTAGGATGGACGGGCGACGTGGAGGACGCGAAGCGGAACATGGTGGCGCTGATCCCGAAGATCAAGGACTCCATCGGCGCCGGCCGTCCTGTGCTGCTCTGGTACGCCTTTATGGACACAGCGTACGAGGTCGTCACCGGGTACGATGACGCAGAGGGGGTGTTCCTGGGCCGGCACGCCTATCAGGGCCCTGAGGAGGGTCTGGCCAGGGCGAAGCAGACTCGGGCTCAGGAGTGCGCTGTATACTGTCCGGCCTTGGGCGCCATCTTCATCGGAGAGAAGCTGGGCGCTCTCGACGAGAGGACGGCCGAGGTCGCGGCGCTCAAGGAGGCCGTGCGTCACGCCCGCGAGACTAAGGTCAGGCCGGACATGTTCAGGCGCGAGGGGCTCCTCGCCTACGACGGCTGGGTCGAGAAGTTCAGGCAGCCGGGCGCCAAGCGCGAGGCGGGCGACTCTCATTGCCACAACATCTACCGCTCCACACACCGTGCCGCCGGCGAGTTCCTCAAGGAGGTCGCCCCCAGGTACCCAAGGGCGACCGACAACCTGGCCAAAGCGGCCACCGAGTTCGCGGCCGAGGCGGACGCGTTGGATAAGGCCGACAGCCTGATCGGGTGGCAGTCACCGGAGCAGGATCCCGACCGCGACGCCAAGCTCTGGCCATTGCTCGCGGAGGCGCGTGACCACTACGCTGCGGCCATAGCGCAGGTCGAGGCGGCGCTGCCGCTGTTAGGTGATCAGGGCCGACGACCAGTGACGGGGGACAGGTCGCCGGCATAGGGCTCGGCAGCACCAACGTGTCGGCCCGTCTCGCCCGGCCCGTCCTGAGACGCTGCCTACCCGTCGCCCCTGGTCGGCCTGCCTGGCGCAAGCCCGCGACAGCGCCTCCTTGCCCATGCTGCTTCTCTCCCGCTGACGCTTGTCAGCAATGGACAGCAAGCGCCCATCTCAGCGATCCTGCGCCGGTCCTGACTCGCAAGGCTGGACGCGCCGGTTCTTCGCGCCCCTTCGCCTGTCAGGAAGTGGTGCTGCCGGGGGCCGCAAGAGCGGTTTGACGGCGCCGCCTGAATGCCATACACTAGTAGTGTCTGCCTGGCGGTGCCGCGTTGCGGCGCAGGCCGGGCGGGCCACCGCGGATCCTGTCCAGCAGCTTACGGCTGCGGGCGAGCTGGTCAGGCTTCGGCTCCAGGTTGAGGGCTCGGACCATCTCCATGACTGGCATCTCTGGATCGTTGGACCAGAAGATGCCCGAGTCCTCGGCCGGGTCATAGCGGTAGCCGGCCCGGGCGCCGTACTTCTCGTCGAACGCCTTCCCCTCCTTCAGAGCCGCCTGCCAGTGCAGAAGGACGTACTCGAGGTCTATCTGCTCCACGAACACCCCGTCCTTGCGGATCTCGCGAATCACGTGGCCGGTGGGATCGATCAGGGACGCATTGTTGCGCCACGTGCTGGTCAGCACGAAATAGCCGTGGCTGAGCGCCCGGGCGGAGGGGCTGATCTGCCCCGGCCACTGGGAGGGCCAGACGACCAATTCCGCGCCCTTGCGGCCCAGAACCTCCCAGCCCTCGTCGAACGCCATGTCGTAGCATATCTGCACGCCGATCCTGCCGAAATCACAGGCGAAGACGGGGAAGTCGCGGCCGGGCATGACGCCGCCCTCCAGCTCTTCGTCCCCGGGCCCAGGCACCGCGTGGACCTTGCGATAGATGCCTACGACTTCCCCACGGCGGCCGAGAAGCACGGCGGCGTTGCTGTAGAGGCCCGCGTCGCGATCCTCGGCGAGCATGAGCGGCAGCACGACGTGGCAGGAGTGCTCGCGCGCCTTGCTGCCCATGATGTCCAGCACCGGGCCTTCCAGGGGGAAGGAGACTTCCTCGGCCGGGCCGCTCAGGCCGCCGTTGACGGCGTACTCGGGGAGCGCCACGATGTCCAGCCGGGCCCCGGCGCACTGCTCGGCCGCCTGCGCAGCCATCCGGTCGATCAGGCCGGCCAGTTCGGCCAGCCGCGCGTCGAGGCCCGGGTACTGGTGGAACATATCGAGCATCGCCGTGCCGACGACGACCTTGCGGGGTCCACCGTTTGCCTTCATGACCTGCCTCCGCGCCTTGTGGGTTGGGGGCCGCCGGGAC
This sequence comes from uncultured candidatus Brocadiaceae bacterium, assembly GCA_964521715.1. GTDB lineage: Bacteria > Planctomycetota > Brocadiia > SM23-32 > SM23-32 > DAOVRD01. The sequence goes on from CAZFSS010000026.1 coordinate 8,606, forward strand.
GGGCATTGTTGACAACAGTTACGGACGCACGTCGATCACGAGCTTCTGGCTGACGGGCCCCATCCGCCTGGTGCTGACCTCGACCTTCTCGCTGCCCCACATCAGGGCAGCCAGGTCGTACGTGCGGACCTCTTTGTCGATGGTGGCCGTCACTTCGACCTCCGCCTTGCCGGGCGCCTCTGGGGTGCCCGTGAGCAACCCCGCGCCCTCATCGTCCATCTTGAGCCACGCCGGCCCCCGCACGAGGGCGAAGCGGGGCTTCTCTATGTCCCAGTAGGCCTTGCCGCCGCCCCTGGCGCGCAGGTCGCCGATGGAACGGATGGCCGAGAGCTGGCAGCGGTACTGCTCCCCGACCTTCGCCTCGGTGACCAGCTTGGTATAGATGAACGGTCGAGGGGCCTCCACGTAATCGGAGGAATAGCTGCGCTTGCCCGTGTCATCCACCGCCACCACGCGGTAGTAGGCCTTGTTGGCGTTGGGCAGATCGATTCCCTCGCCTACGACTGCAAGTTCCGTCTGCTCGGTCTCCGCCACAAAGTTGGCCGGGAAGGGAACGGGCAGCTTGGGCTCCTGGTCGCCGACGTGGGCCTCGTAAGGAGTGTCGCTGGCAAAGAAGCCCTTCTCGTCGCTGCCATAGACCCTGTACTTGGCAGGCTGTCGGCCCTCCGGGTTCGGCTTCCAGTGCAGGATGCCGGCGTTCTTCTGCTGATCGAGCTTCAGGACCACGTCGACCGGACATGCCACGCAGCGCGCCGTGAAACTCCACACCTCGCTCCATGGCCCCCAGACCCCGTTGGCATCCATCGCTCGCACACGCCAGTAGTACGTGGTGTCCGGCGCCAGCAGCCCCGGGAAAGGCAGCGTGTACTGTGCCCTCCCCTTGTCAGCCGTCAGGGAGATGAGCTTGGCGAAGTTGGGCGAAAGCGGCCATTTCATGTCCGGCCGCTCGGAGAGCTCGAAGTGGTAGTCGGCAATCTCGTCGCCGTCGGGATCCCTGGCCGGGCTCCACTGGAAGGCGAACTCGCTGCCGTCGCTCTCGCCGCCGTCGGGCGGGAACATGGCCCTTGCCGGTGCTTCGGGGGACCTCGTGGCCGAACGCTCCACCCATTCGTGGGTGATGCGGACCTTGCGGCCGTTGGGGCACTCGTCGGTATAGACGAAGGCGTTCCCGCCTACCACCATTCCCGGCAGCGCCAGGGGCGCCATCTGCACGTCGCTGACGATCCGCAGCCCCTTTAGCCTTGCGTCGTCCTCGAGCCGGCAGCGCAACCGGTACTCGTACCATGGCCCCCATTCGGACGGGAACTGGTAGTCCAGTATCCCCGTCGTCACGTCCTGCCAGTTCGCGCCATCCTTCGAGAGTTCGAACGTCGCCCCGGTCCCCTGCGCCTCGAACCGTCCGCCCACAAAGGGATAGGGGCTGCGCATCAGCCAGACCACGGTGCCCGTCCTGCCGGGCTCGGCCGCGAGGCCGTCGGGGGTCGCCCGGACATTCTCGACCGTCTCCGCGCCCTTGCGCCAGAGGTCGCCGCTCAGGTCCGGACGGTACTCCCACAGGCCGTTGCATATCTTGCCCATCCAGTCATCGCTCTTGACCTGGTCCTTCGGGTGTGAGCTGCCCTGGTACTTCAGCGGCATCCGGTGCCCCCACCGCCAGACAAGCGCTTCACCCGGGCGCAGCACCATGTTCATGCTGTGGCCCTTGTAGCCGTCGCGCGTGCCGGAAGGGGGGCCTTCATAGACGTACTGGGCGGCCTCCCATTCGCTCTGCCTGGTGCTATCGGGCGAGAGGATCCCGTGGACGCGGGTGCGCCTGATGAGGTCGTGGTCGCGCGCCAGCTCCTGGGCGCTGGCGATGGTCTTGTTGTCCCGCCTCAGGTAGATGTTCTGCATGTCGCCGTCCAGCAGGTGCCAGCCGCCGTCGTAGTAGACCTCGGAGATGCAATGCCCCACCAGAAAGGCCGGACAGGCCTCGAGGCCGGCGGCACGCCAGAGCCCGGCGAGGGCAACCGAGTTGTCGCCGCAGGCGCTGTATCCGCGCACGTTGAAGAGCTTCACGGGGTCGCCCGTCTCCGCCCCGCCGCCGGCGGCATGGTGCCAGCGGTAGGTGGCTTCCCCGTAGTAGAGGGCGATGGCCTTCTCCCGGTCGGTCATTCCTGGAAGAGTAAGGCTGGCGACGATCTCGGGGATGGTGCGATAGTTGTTCCGGCCGTTGGAGAGCCAGGGGTTCACCACGTCGGTGTCACCGATGTTCTCCATGCGCAGGGCGCGGTTGGATTCCCACGTCTGCCTGTAGGCAAACCACACCCCGACGGGCTGCCGGCAGTTCTCACCGTCCATCGTGCCGCCCTGGAGTATCTCGTACTCGTGCCTTGCCGTCGTGATCTCCTCGACATGCTGCCTGGGCACGTCGGTCGGATCCGTGTTGTCCGCCCAGGGCGCCAGGCCGTCGCCCTGCGCACTCTGTGCCTCGGACATGCTCCACCCTCCAGCGAAGAGCAGGAAGACCGCCGGCACCATCAGTAGCGTCCTGCGCGTTCTCATGATTCTCTCCTTAGTGTTGGATTCCCCCAATCGAAGGGGCGCTGGCTGACCGGCGGCGCATGATACAACCCGCGACCCTTGCCCGCAACGTCTGACCCGTGCAAGCGGACGGCGATGGCGCCGCACCTTGCGTGCATGGGCGAATGCAGCCGGTTCTTGCTATACTGCCTGCACCCATTCCGCCGGAGAGCGGCAGCGCGTGAGGGCCACTTCGGTACTACGGGCAACGCGAGCAAGCCGGGCCCCGGCGGTCAGGACCCCGGAGGAATGGAATGGCGATAGGGTGGAAACTCCCCTCTTGAGGACGCTCTGATGCAAGCGAGCTGCTCTGTTTCGGTTGTCATCGCGACTTGTTTGGCGCTCGGAATGGCCGCTGCTCCCTGCGCGGCTCAGTCCGGGCCCGTGCTGCCCCAGGGCGTCAAGGCAGTCTGGGACCTGGCGAAGGCCCACCGCGAGCAGACGCCGACGCGGGAACGCGTCTGCATCAACGGCCTGTGGCGCTGGCAGCCGGCCGCTGAACTGACGGAGACGGTCCCGACGGACGGCTGGGGATACTTCAAGGTGCCGGGCTGCTGGCCGGGGATCACTGACTACATGCAGAAGGACTGCCAGACGCTCTACCCCCACCCGAGCTGGGCCGACCGGAGCCTTGGCGACGTCAGCAGCGCCTGGTATCAGCGCGAGATCACCATCCCGGAGGCATGGGCCGGACGCCGCATCAGCGTCCGCGCCGATTGGCTGGACTCCTACGCCACGGTCTACGTGGACGGCAGCGACGCAGGTGCCATCGTCTTCCCCGGCGGCGAGGTCGAGCTCACGGCCGTCTGCCGGCCCGGCCAGAAGCAGCTCCTCAGCATGCTCGTCGTGGCCATGCCCCTGAAAGCGGTCATGATGGCGTATAACGACACCAACGCGGCGCGAGAGGTGAGGGGAGGAGTGGCCCGGCGCGGCCTGTGCGGGGACGTCTACCTGGTCAGCTCGCCGATGGGCGCCCGCATCGGCGACGTGCGGGTGGACACGTCGGTGCGCAAGTGGGAGATCACGTTCGCCGCCGCTCTGGAGGGCTTGGCACCGGATGCCAGGTACGCCCTGCGTGCAGAGGTCGCCCAGGATGCCCGCAGCGTCGGGCAGTTCACAAGCCCGGCCTTCAGCGGAAGCGACCTGACGGACGGGCATTTCTCGTTCACGGAGGGCTGGAAGCCGGACAAGCTCTGGGACATACACACGCCCGAGAACCAGTACGACGTTAGCGTGTCGCTTCTGGACCCGCAGGGCGAGGTCCTCGACACAGCCCTGCCGGCGCATTTCGGCTTCCGGGAGTTCTGGATCGAGGGGCGAGACTTCTACCTGAACGGCACGCGCATATTCCTCTCCAGCGTGCCCCTGGACAACGCCCTCATAAGTGCCGCCAAGGCGAACTACGGGGCGGTTGCGGAGAGCCTGCGGCGCCTAAAGGGGTTCGGCGTGAACTTCACGTACACACACAACTACGGCTGCGAGCCGGGCTCCCATCTGAGTTGGGAGGAATCGCTAAAAGCGGCCGATGACGTGGGGATGCTCATCGCCTTCTCTCAGCCGCACTTCGGCCAGTACGAATGGGACGCTCCCGATGCCGACGCGGCGAACGGTTACGCTCGGCACGCGGAGTTCTATGTGCGGATGGCGCAGAATCATCCGTCCGTCGTGGCCTACAGCATGAGCCACAATGCAACCGGCTACGACGAGGACATGAATCCGGACATGATCGACGGCCTCCAACGCCCACACGACCAGTGGTCCGAGAGGGCCGCGAACCGCGCCTTGCGCGCGGAGGCGATCGTGAAGCGCGCGGACCCCAGCCGCATCGTCTATCACCACTCCTCCGGCAACCTGGGTTCGATGCACACGAGCAACTTCTACGCGAACTTCCTCCCCATCCAGGAGATGAGCGACTGGTTCGAGCATTGGGCGACGGTGGGGGTCAAGCCGGCGTTCCTGGTCGAGTTCGGCGTGCCCGGCTGCCTGGACTGGACCATGTACCGCGGGTGGTACAAGGGCAAGCGGGAGTTCGGCAGCGCGGTGGTGCCGTGGGAGTACTGCGTGGCGGAATGGAACGCGCAGTTCTACGGCGACCGGGCCTACCGTATCAGTGACAACGAGAGGGACAACGTGCGCTGGGAGGCCGAGCGATTCCGCGCCGGACGCCTGTGGCACCGCTGGGACTACCCGCACGTCGTGAGCGACCGGGAGTTCAGGGAATACCATCCGATCCTGGCCGCCTACGTCACGGACAACTGGCGCGCTCTGCGCACCTGGGGCCTGTCCGGGTTCAGCCCATGGGAGTACGGCGACTTCTGGCTATTGCGCCCGGGCGTCGATCGTGGGCGCGAGGAGTTGCCGACCGATTGGGACGACATACAGCGGCCGGGCTTTAGTCCCGACTACATCGAGGGGCGATACGAACGCATGGACACTACCTTCGAGGCCGCCGACTGGGTTCCCACCGAGGCCGGTGAGGCCCTGCTGCGCAACAATCGTCCGCTGTTGGCCTATATTGCCGGCGGACCCGAAGCTTTCACGAGCAAGGACCACAATTACCTGCCGGGCGAGAAGGTCGAGAAGCAGCTCATCATCATCAACAACTGCCGGCAAACGGTGACGTGCGACTGCGAGTGGTCGCTTGGGCTCCCGGAACCGGTAAGCGGCAGCACGCAGGTCAAGCTGCCCACGGGCGAGCAGGAGCGCGTGGCGCTTGCCTTCAAGCTGCCCGCCGACCTCGCGCCCGGACAGTACGAACTCAAGGCAGCCGTGCACTTCAGCAACGGCGAGACTCAGGAGGATTCCTTCACGGTCGACGTGCTGCCGCGGCCGGAAGCAGTGCAGGCCGGCGCGAAGATCGCGCTGTTCGACCCCAAGGGCGAGACCGCCGAGCTGCTGAACGGGCTGAACGTTCGCTTCGATCCCGTGGAGGCGGACGCCGACCTGTCGGCGTACGGCGTCCTCCTGATCGGAAAGGGCGCCCTGACGCTCGACGGCCCGGCGCCGGACCTTTCCGGCGTCGGCGACGGCCTGAAGGTCGTTGTGTTCGAGCAGACGGGGGACGTGCTGGAGAAGCGGCTGGGATTCCGCGTGGCCGAATACGGGCTGCGCTGGGTCTTCAAGCGCGTGCCCGACCATCCTCTGCTCGATGGCCTGGCCGATGAGCACCTTCGCAACTGGCGGGGCGAGGCGACGACTCTGCCCCCGCGGCTGACGTACGAACTGGATTACGGGCCGAACGTCAAATGGTGCGGCATCCCGGTCAAGAGGGTCTGGCGCTGCGGCAACCGAGGCAACGTGGCCTCGGCCCTCATCGAGAAGCCGGCCTGCGGCGACTTCCTGCCCATCCTCGACGGCGGCTACGCCCTCCAGTACAGCGCGCTCATGGAGCAGCGCGAAGGGAAGGGCATGGTGCTCTTCTGCCAGGCGGACGTGACCGGGCGAACGGAGGCCGATCCTGCGGCGAACGTGCTGGCCCGGAACATACTGCGGTACGTTTCGGACTGGAAGCCGGCGCCGCGGCGCAGGGCCGTCTACGTGGGCGATCCGGCCGGGCGGAGCTACCTTGAGTCCGCTGGCCTCTCGCTTGACACCTACGGTGCGGAGAACCTTTCGGCCGACCAGGTGCTTATAGTCGGGCCCGGCGGCGGGAAGGAACTCGCTGGCGACGCGAAGGCCATCGCCGACTGGCTTGGGGCCAGCGGGCACGTGCTGGCCATCGGACTGGACGAGGAGGATGCAGACGCGTTCTTGCCTCTCAACGTCAGCATGAAGAGGGCGGAGCACATCGCGGCGTACTTCGAGCCGTCCGGTGTAGGCTCGGCGCTGGCGGGCGTCTCCCCGGCGGAGGTCCATAACCGCGACCCGCGCGAGCTTCCCCTCGTCTCGGGCGGGCTCACTATCTTCGGCGACGGCGTGCTGGCGACGGCCCGGGACGGGGCAGTCGTCTTCTGCCAGCTTGCTCCCTGGCAGTTCGACTACTCCGGCGAGAAGATGAACGTCAAACGCACCTTCCGGCGGGTTAGTTGCCTGGTGGCCCGGCTGCTGGCGAACATGGGCGCGGCGGGGCAGACGCCGCTGCTCGCCCATTTCTCCCGCCCGGTCGCGGAGGGCGAGACGCGCTGGCTGGACGGCCTATACCTCGACAAACCCGAGGAATGGGACGATCCGTACCGCTTCTTCCGGTGGTAGCGCCTCACGTCCTCGGCTCTCGCCGCAGGAGGGCCGTATGGGATCTGCTCCGTTCCCGTGCCTGCGGAGGGTGCTGGCGGCCGCGGGGGCGCCGGGGTGGGCGCGAACGGGCCTGCGGCCGGCATGCCCGGACGCTTCTCCCTCGGCTCGAGGTAGCTGGCCAGCACCCACTGGGCCCTGTCGGCAAGAGCCCGCCCTGAGCCTGTCGAAGGAGCCTGCCCTGAGCCTGTCGAAGGGTCCAGCGCCTTCTTGGATATCTCCGTCAGGCGGCTTGCGACCTCGGGCTGGTCGCCGTAGAGCTTCAGGCTCTGGGCAAAGAGCTGCACCGCCCGCTCGTAGTCCCCCTCGCGGAACGCCACCTCGCCGAGGCCGTTGTAGCCACGGAGCTCCTGCGGGAATAGGCGCACGTAGAGCGTGAACCGGCTCCTGGCCCTCTCAAACTGGCCGTTCTCGAGGTAAGCGCGGGCAAGGTTGGCGAGGAAGTCCTTGTCCTCCATGAGCTGGCTCCGAGTATCAGACACCTGCCCTGAGCCTGTCAAAGGAGCCTGTCCTGAGCTGGTCGAAGGCGCCTGCCCTGAGCCAGTCGAAGGCGCTTGTCCTGAGCTCGCCGAAGTGGCCCGCCCTGAGCTCGTCGAAGGCGCCTGCCCTGAGCTCGTCGAAGGGGCCGGGGGCTCTTCGGACCTCAGCTCAGCACGGAGGGGATGGAGCTCTTCGGCCTTCTCGGCGGCCTGCAGCGCCTCGGGCCAGCGCTCGGCCTCGACGAGGGCGGCGAGGAGGTTCTTCCAGCCGGGAAGGTAGTCGTCTTTGCGGGAGACGGCCATCCGGAAGCACGCGATGGCCTGGTCGTAATCGCCCTTGGCAGCGAAGCTCACGCCCATGTTGTTGGCCATCGCTTCCTCGGTGGGATTGAGCAACACGGGGCGAGCACTTGAAGTCGCATCAGAAGGCGGCTCGTTCTCCTGAGACCTGGCTATGCTACGAGGGATCCAGACGTACCAGCCGTACAGGCCTCCTCCGACCATCGGCACGAGCAAGGCTGCAATGATGACAAGACGAAACCGGCACTTGGCTTCGGACCGCATCTCTGCGCGACCTCAAATCAGATTCACATTGCGTGCTCCAAGGGGGGGCAGAGGTCTCTGCATCTGGCACACGGGCCCGTAGACGGAATCACGGGACCGACAGCCTCGCTCTGCGTCGCCGACTGGAGGTCCTCCTGGTACTTCTTGTTCCCGATCCGGTCGTAGTCGTAAGACCACCCCGCAGTGCAGGCTCTGGCTGTCGCCCCTTTCGCGGGTCATCAGGACAGCGACGACCGGCGGCGACTTCTCAGCATAACCTTGCGACCACGAGAACGGCCATTGCTACGGCGCCCATAGCAGACACAACTCTCCATAGCATCTCAAAACGAGCTGGCTCTGCACCTCGGGGTCTCACGTGCTTGCTTAGCAGGAGCAATAACCAGGAACCTACCAGCCACTCCGCGACTATGAAGGCGAATGCCCCGGAGCTATCGGGGTCAACCTGGGAAACCGGGAGGCCGCACGTCATAGCAACAAAGAGAATGAACTCAGGCGCAAGCAGGTACCTGACAACGAAGCGGGGCAACCTCGCCCCGAGCGGCTTACCGCCCTGCCGATCAGAATCGCACAGGGGGTCTCCCTTGGCCATAGGCTTTCCGCTCCTCTCACGAGAGGCAAGCATCGCTGTCGCGATCAGCAGTAGCACACGCAACTGCACCTCGCCTGGGGTCTGACAACGGTGTGTGCCGCACGCATATGCCAGCCTGTGACGCCTTCCTCTTGTCGTGCGCGCCGCGATTGCCCATCACACTCGGATCGACTCCGTGCGATAGCCACACGGACTCGCTGTCCCCCCGGTCGCCGCAGGTACCTTTCTTTTGACATCACGCCGAAGAGCCCCGAGACCAGGCCCGTAGCCATATCAACACAGGGATGGCGACGACGCTGTAAAGCGAAACCGGCCGCCCCGGAATTCCCAAAGCCCCGAGCAAAGCGGACACTGGCCAATAGGCCGCGGCCCATAGGATCAGCAGATTGAATGCCGAGCCTTTCTCTCGCCTGTCCAAGAAGGCCCAAGCCGCCACCCAAAGCAGGGCCAGAACCACAACACAAGCTATGCCAAGGACGCGCCAAACGTAATCCAAGGACCAAGGCAGCAGACTCAGCACAAGGGCAAGCAAGAACAAGCAGGAGACCACCAAGCGGGACGCATCGACTGGCGGCCACTCCACGAATCCCGCCAACCCCGCCCATAAGCGCAACAGCGGGCTTCGGTATGCTCGAGTCCTCTTCGTCATCCCCACGTCCCTCGACGAGGACCACCGGCCTGCTGCGTCCGCCTGTCGCGCCCGAGCCTTCGCGGACCCATTTGCCCCGCAAGCTCGCGAACTCAACGCAGCGATCGCCTTGGGTCCCAGTATTGTCCTATGGGACGCCTCACCTCCTCACCTGGCACGGTAGTAGCTCTCGCCTTCCCTCTGCATGTCCTGAATCGTTTCGAGGCTGGGCCGACCCAGCTCCGTGCCCTCCCCCATCGCCTGCTCAGCGAGAGCGAGTGCTTTCAGCCTCTCCAGGGCATGGAGGTAGAGGCTATGAGACTCGAGGCCGCTGGCTGCGTCTCTTGCCACGAACCGCCCGAGGCCGCTGTGGTAGTACCTGTGCCGGTATTGCATAAGGTCGGACTCCACGTCGAGGCGGCGGCCCGTGAACGTATACGGACTCAACACATCGGATATTCCGTCCGCGTCGCCCGATCCGTCGGCGTCCAGGACCGTGCAGGCGCCCCTTCGACTGCGCTCAGGGCAAGCTGCGGCGTCCGGCTCTGCAGCCGCGCCCACGCAAGGCCCCATCTGGCAGGCCACGGCTTCCATACACCCATCCCCCAACACCCACATATACGCCAGAAGTATACCCCGCGCGGCCGGCCACGTCAAGCCATAGAGGCGGGTTGCGGCGAGACTTGTGCTCGCCAGGAGGGCATAGACATGGGGGCGCGGGCTTCGGAGCGCCGCAAAGCCTCACGGACGCCTCTCCGACTTCTTGACATCGCGTGCCTGATCGGCTATCAAGCGCGCCGTCACCCGAGGCATCAACGAAGGAAGCCCTGTCAGACGTGAACGAGACAGACGCAGAGCGCATCCACGAAGCGTCGCTGGCGCTGCTGGCTGACCCCGGCGTTCGGTTCGAGCACGAAGCCACCCGGAGCGCGCTGCTTGGGGCAGGTGCCAAGCCAGGGGCTGGCCCGGCGGACGTCAGGCTGCCCCGCGAGATGGTCCAGGATTACCTGGCGCTCGCACCCCACATGGTGACGCTCAGCGACCGGCGCGGCGGGCAGAGCGTCCTGACTGCGACCTCGGAGCCCCTCTTCTGGTCCTGCCCGGGGCTCTACCTGTGGCAGGGCGGCCGGCGCCGGCCGTTCACCTCGTCCGATATGGCCGACATGACCCGGTTGCTGGACCGGCTGGAGAACGTGCACGGGGTGTTCGGCTTCTCGCTCGAAGATGTGGCGCCCGCGCGGCGCGACGTGGTGGGGCTGAACATCATCGCGCACAATACGGCCAAGCACGTGCGCGTTCTGTGCTTCGCGCCGGCCGGGGCGGACATGCTGGTCCAGATGCGGTCCGTCGTGGGGGACTATCCCTGGTTCAGCATCGGCTTCACGGCGCACGGTCCGCTGAGGTGGACGGCGCTTGCGCTCGAGGTATTCCGTCGCACCGCCGGGCACGGCATACCCGTCAGCGTGAACGGCGAGCCGATGGCGGGAGTCTCGGGGCCGGTGACGCTGGCGGGCGCGGCCGCGGTCGGCAACGCGGAGATACTGTCCGGCATCGTCGTCAACCAGATCCTCGAGCCGGGGCGGCCCTGCCTCTACAACCTGGGGCTGGCGCACGTGATGGACATGCGTTCGGCCATCGCAGTGACCGGCGGGCCGGAGAACCACCTGCTGGCCGACGTGTCGGCCGCCATGGGACGGTTCTACTCCCTGCCGTCGTGCTCGTGGGTCTCGACCGAAGCCATGTGCCCCGACAGCCAGGCGGCGCTGGAGAAGATGTTCGGCTGGCATTCACACATGCTTTCCGGGGTCTCCCTCATCTGGGGACTGGGCCAGCTCGAATCCGAGATGACCATCAGCCCAGCCCAGGCGGTCATAGACAACGAGATGATTTCCTACGTCCGGCGCTATCTGCGCGGCGTGCCGGTGGACGAGCAGACGCTCGCCCTGGACGTGTCGCGCGAGGTAGGAATCGCTGGTTCGTTCCTGGAGCACGAACACACGCTGCGCCATTTCCGCTCCGAGCTCTACATGCCCTCCCTGCTTCTGAGGGACCGATGGGCGAAGTGGCAGTCCGAGGGCGGCAAGACGCTCGCCGAGCGCGCCGAGGAAGTCGCGTCAGACCTGATGGCCGGGCCGGCCGAGAGCGGCCTGACGCGGGAGCAGGCGGCCGAACTGGACCGGATGACCTCGCAGTTCATGGCGGAAGAAGGGGCCTGACCGCCCCGCTGTCGCCGCTTCCTGCGGCTGTCAAGGCGACGGGAGGCGCCACGAGGGCGCCGAAAGAGGTGAGACCGATCCCCCGGAAGCCCGGGCGATCTGCGCTCGAGGAGGATGCCGTGGCCCCAGACGTCAACCGGCATTTGGCGACCATGCACCGGAACCCCCGCGCCCTGAAGGCTTACGAGCGGGTTCGGGCCGTTCTGGACGGGAGGACGCCGGATCGCGTCCCGTTCCGCGACAACTACTGGCCCGAGTTCCGCCAACGTTACCTGGCCGCAAGGGGCCTGCCCCCCGATACGGACCTGTGCGAGCACTTCGATCACGACTTCATCCTGATGGTTCCCGTGATGGGTCCATGGCCGAGCAGGATGGGCCAACTGGGACTCGACAGCAAAGGGCACGTCCTGAAGCGCGACGACTTCGGGCTCGTCACGGCCGACATGGCCGGCTCGACCGCGATGTCGTGCCACGTTGACTGCGCGGTCAAGGAGCCCCGGGACCTGGACCGGCTGCCATTCGAGGACCCGGCCTGTGAGAGCCGAACGGCGGCGCTGGCGCGGGATCTGCCGGCGGTGTGCGAGCGCTTCTGCCCGGTGCTGAAGCTTGGGGGCCCTTTCAGCCGCAGTTGGCGCCTTCGCGGGCTCCAGCAGTTCCTCCAGGATCTCGCCCTCGATGAGCCTTTTGCACGCGAGATGGTCACGCGCATGACGGAACACCTGATCGCCGTGGGGCGCGCCTGCGTCGAGCGGACCGGTTTCCCGCCGGTCCAGCTCCACATCGCCGATGACTTCGCCGCTACCAAAGCGCCGCTCGTCTCGCCCGCTGTGTATGAACGGGTCTTCCTTCCCAATCTAAAGAGGCTCGTTGCTGCGTTCCACGCGATGGGCTTCAAGGTAAGTTACGAGAGCGAGGGGAACATCTGGCCCATGCTCGAGCTTCTCGACGAGGCGGGGGTTGACGTGCTCGCCCACATGGAGCCGCGGGCGGGCATGCTGATCGAGAAGATTCGGGAACGCTTCGGCGACAGGTTCTGCATCCTGGGCAACATCTGCAACGTCAGAGTCCTCCCGAGCGGCGACCGGGCAGCGATTGCGCGCGAGGTTCATCGCGTGCTGTCCGCCGCGACCGATGGCGGGTACATGGGCCTGTCGGCGCACTCGATAGGCGGGGACGTGAGCCCGGACGCCTACGACTACTTCTGGGGGCTGATGGACCAGTTCGCCCGCTATCCGATGGACCTCAGCAGCGGTCCCTGGGAGTAGGCAGTTCCCGAGCCCTCGGAACCGGCAGGAGCGACCACGACCCGTTCAAGACAGATGGGCGGGACCCACGTAGTGCCGGAAGCACTGCTCGAAGAGGGGCAGGTCGTCACTGAGTTGTCCATACATCGAGCTCTTCTCGATGCGTGGTTTAGGCGTTCGGCTGCCAGAGGCGGGCGATCTCTGCCAGCGTCGCCTCGACGAGGGCCTGGCCGCCTTCCGGCCCCACGCTGTTGCTGGCGACCTCGGCGCCGTAGCTCCTGGCCCTCACCGCCCGCTCCGTGGGGAGGTACCCGCAGGTGTCGCAGGCGAGCTGCACCAGCATCGTCTGCGCCGCCTGACTGCGTGCCTTGATGCGCAGGCCGAAGTCCAGGAACAGCTCGAACGGATCGGTGGCCATCACTACGTCACCCAGGCGCAGGATATGGAGCTCAACGGGCAGCGACGAGGTGGGCTGCTGCGCCTCGTAGCGCTCGATGACGCGGCGGTTGCGAACGCGCTGGACCCAGTTCACCGACGCGGCCCGGTCGTCCCCCGGCTTCTCGGCTTCGAGGCGTTGGATCTCTGCTCGGGCCATTGCTGCCTCGTCATCGGTCACAAGACGGACCGGCAGATCGACCGTCTTGACCACGTGGCATACAGGTCCGTCCTCCCCGACGGAGTCGCGCGCGAGGTCGAAGGCGTCGTCCACCGCCCGTGCGATGCGTCGGGCAATCTCCTGGCGCTCCGAGACGCCCCGCCGCTGGCGCATCTCGGCCTCTTCTCGCGCGTAGAGGAGGAAGTGCGGCGACTGGTCTCCGGCGGGCGCGCACTGGGGCAGCACGAACACAGTATCCCCGTACCGCCTGCGCAACTCGACGCGGACCTCGTGCCAGAAATCGGCCGATATCTGCGTGAGATTCTCAGTCACCTGAGACGGGCAGGCCAGGTTCAAGACGATCCCGCCGAGGGCCCCGTCCGGCTCCCAGGTGAAGAGCATGTCGACGCCGTGGTCTTCGTAGCCTTCGATGTGCGAGAAGCGGTCGACCGCCGTTTTGCCGTACATGCTCGCAGAGCCGTCCAGGTACACAGCCCGACGGTTGTGGCCGACCACCGCGTGGCCGAACGCCCTGCTGACGCTGCCGGGCCGGCGCCCCTCCCACGCCCGGACGACGGCGTCCGCCACGCGCGAGGCAAAGAAGCCGGCATACTCGCTCGGCGTCATCATCCCGGCTGCCGGCGGCGGGTAGAAGCCGTCCGTCATCTCGGGAGCATCGTGTGTGTGCGTGGCATGCAGGAACACCTTCCGAACGTCGATGTCCGGCAGTCGCGGCTGCACGGCGTCGCGCACGCTCTGCTGCAGGTGCGCGGGCACGCCGACCAGATCGCAGGACACGATGATGGCGCAGTCCGGCGAACCGTCAGGCCCGGCGCCCTCAATGGCCAGCGCCGTAGCCGTGATCGGGTCGTTCACGCCTTGCGAGACGCGCACGTGGAACTGCCCCCTCAAGCAGGTAGGCCGGTCGGGGGTGATGTCACAGTGAGCCCATCCGATCCGCATCTTCGATTCCTCATGCCTCAAGTGGAGTAGTCGGCCTGGTGGGCAGAGGCGCCCTGACCGACGCCCTCGATCTTACGCCGAACGCGCAAGGATCGCAAACCTGTCGGGCTGAGTCGCAGGACTGTCCCGGGGCGTCCGAGGCAAGACCACGGTCCGCGAGAGCCGGCCTCAATCGAGAGATAATGAACGGATGACCCGAGTTGCGCAAAGCCGGGCGGCCAGGTATATTCCGGCTTCCGGTCATACGGCCGCCTGCGGTGGGATTCCGGAAGCAGGCTAAGGTACTCGTGACCTTGATGCGCCTCGGTTCATTGGGGGACCGCAATGCCGCGCAAGACTCCTGACGACCTGGTGATTGACTGCCACTGCCACATCGGCCGCGGCCTGTCGGCCGAGGAGTTGATCGAGATGATGGACGAGGCCAGCGTCGGGAAGGCCGTCGTCTTCGTCACGCCGTTCCTCTGGGGCCTGCCGGGGCAGGCCGACTACCACGACACCAACGACTACATCGCCGACATGCAGCGCGAGCACCAGGACCGGCTGATAGGGTTCGCTTGCGTCAACCCCTACATCAAGCCGGGGCGCGAGCTGGAGAGATGCGTCAAGGAGCTCGGGCTGCGCGGGATCAAGATCCATCCGGAGAACCACTGCTTCGCTGTCGACTCGCTGATCGGCGGGGAGATGATGGAGGCGGTTGTCTCGCTTCAGAAGGAGACGGGCACGCGCATCCCCATCCTCTCGCACGGGATGACCACGATCGGCGCGATGCCGGACCAGTTCGGACGTCTGGCCGGCAGGTATCCCGATGTGACGATCATCATTGCCCACGGCGCAGGTTTTCAGAACCTCTACTTCCCGTCGATCGAACCGCTGGTGGAACACGACAACCTGTTCGTTGACACGGCCATGACCACCATCGACGACCTGCACCTCATCGGCGTGGCGGGGAGGATCGGCGTCCGGAAGGTCGTCTTCGGGTCGGACCATTTCGCCCGCGGCCAGGTGAACCTCTACGGCAACTTCCAGTACGTGCTCGAGAGGGCGTTCCCGGACCCGGCCGACCGAAGGCTCATCATGGGCGGCAACATGGCGCGCATCCTCGCCATGCCAGCGTAAGCGCGTCTAACAGAACCTATCACGTCGGCCCGAGGCCGAGCGAGGCGCAGGATTGCTCCCGTAGGGCGGGACTCCTTTCAGACTTCCTCGTCGCCCACCTCGCGGATCCAGGTTCGGAGCCATTCTGCCGCTTCGATGCCGATGTCGGCCAGCGTGTTGGAGCAGAATATGATGCCGTCCAGGTCGCCCTTCCTGATCCACTCGTGGTACTTGGAGCACTGCAGTTCCATCTGCTCAGTGGTCAAGGGCTTGCGCTCGCCGTAGTTCCAGAGGTAACACCCGCCCAGGCGGCGCTTGCCGGGGGTGATACGGCACAGTTCGGTGATATTCCTGTCGATATTCCCCAGATTGGCGCCTATCCAGGTCCACAGGGCGATCACGTCGCAAACGTCGAGATAGGCGCGGTAGTCCTGGGCCAACTGCCTGTCGTAGTAGACCACCCAGAGGTCCAGCGGACGGGGCCGGGCGGCGCTCAGCCGCCGCCTCATCTCTTTCAGCTGATCCAGCGGAACGCGCGTGGGGGCGTTGTCAACGAAGAAATCGTCCAGGATCCCCCCGCAGACGTTCGGGAACAGCCGGGCCTGGCGAATGACCTCTTCCAGGTCGGTCGCCCCCTCGTTGTTCCGCGTGGAGCTGCCGTCGCCTATGACCGACCACACCACCCGCTTCAGGTCTCTCAACTTCTCCGACTCGCTGTCGAATGGCGGCAGCGGCTTCCCGGACATGACGACCCGGCAGCAGTTGATGATGCCGAAATGCCTGGCGCCCTCGGCCGGATCCATGCGATTCACGCCGGGAAGCTTCCATTCGTTGTTGTGGTAGGCGTGGTGCGTGCCCGGATCCTGCCCCCAAAGCCAGAGCTTCTCTCTCAACTTCATGCTCGCCTCCCATGAAACAGGGCCTCGTCGCCCGCCCTCGGCTGGCGGTTAGTTGGCCGCCTCAACGCTCGTGAGGACGCGGCTGCCCTGCGAGGGCTCGCAGACGATGACGCTCTCCTCCAGGCCCTCCGGCTCGTAGTACTCCCGAACGAGCACCTCGCGCACGTGGTCGACCGCGCTCTTTTCCAGCAGCACCATGATGCAGCCCCCCAGCCCGGCCCCGGCGAGCTGCGCGCCCAGCACGTCCGGGCAGGCGAGCACGCGGTCCACCATCATGTCTATCTTCGCCGTGCTGCAGCCGTAGGCGCCGGGCTGCTGCCAGAGGGCCGCGCCGGACTCGGTCAAGGGCACGGCCTCCGCGGCGCGCGCCGCCAGCTCATCCATGGCGCGGTCGGTCGCACGGCTCGTGAACGGCGATTGATCCGGACGCCAGCGGGCGACGCGGTCGCCGTCGTGGCTGATGTTCATCATCCGGCCCAGGCCAACCATGTCGCCCTCGTCGAGCAGCCTGGCGGTGCGCGCCGACCGGTCGCACTCGGCCAGGCCGAACAGCGCCACGTCCCGCAGCGGAAAGTCGTGCCGGGACGTGTCGATGGCCGCAACGCACTTCTCCACCGTCGGGTGCTCGGCGGCCATCGCCTCGACCTGCTCGGGCGAGACGCTCTCGGGCAGGCGCTTCAGCAGCCCATAGAGCCCCGCCACGGACAGGTCCAGGTTGGCGGCGTTCACGTCGCGCAGATGGTGTATGCGCGCAGCCAGCGCGGGGAACTCGCGCCGGATGATCTCCCGCGCCATGTGGTAGCAGGCCACGCGGGCGTTGAACCGCTCCCGGGCGTTCTCCGTCTTCTTGGCCGAGATGCCGGAGTGGCAGATCAGCAGGCTCACGTCCGGCGGGAACGGATGGCCGCCCAGGATCTCGAAGGGGAAGAACGAGACGCTGACCACCTCGTTCTCGCGGCCGAACTTGATGGCCGCGTGGTCGGCGCTGCCGCCGCGCGTGCCCACGAACCACTCCCCTTCGCCGCACAGGTCCACCAGTTCGCGCGGGCGCAGGTTCAGGGCGTTCACCTCCGTCAGGGCCTCCGCAACGGCCACAACGAGCGCGGAGGACGAGCTGAGGCCCGCCCCGACCGGGATGTTGCCTACCACGAATGCGTCCATGCCGCGCAGGCGCCGATCGGGGAACCGATGCTGCATGCGCAGAGCGGCGCCCTTGGCGTAGTTGTCCCATTCGCCGGGGCTGTCCGAGACCATCCGCCGCAGGTATTGCGAGTCGAGCGTCCGCAGCCAGTCCTCCCAGATGACGTCGGCGGTCAGCTCTTCGAAGGTGAAGCTGCGCGGCGGGTAGTCGCCCGACTTGAGGTTCCAGAGGTTGATGCGGTCGTCGTCCCTCGGCGAGGCGGCCATCACGATCTCGCGGTTGATGGCCAGCAGGTTGCACGTGCCGCCCTGGTGGTCGACGTGACGTCCCATCAGGTTGATGCGCCCGGGCGAGTGGACCAGGATGCAGGAGCGCTCCGGGCCGATCTTGGCGGCCAGATGCTTGACGGCCTGCGCGGCCGGGGTGTTCGAGCCGATCTGCGTGAAGCGGCGGTTCCACGCCTCCAGCTTCGGGTAACGCACGCGCTTCTGTACCCGCACGGCGTGGACCCGCCGGACGGCCTCCAGCTCCTCCAGCGTGTTGAAGGCCATCACCTCCTCCGGGTCCTGGATCCGGAACACCCCCACGTTGCAGCCGCTGGAGACGAGCACGTCAACGGCATCGGTGAAGTAGCACTCCCCCTGGACGTTCTCGGTGCCGAGCCGGTCCACGGCCAGGCGTAGCGAGCCGAACCGCCCGATGTAGACGCTCAGGTTGCACAACTCCGCCGAAGCCGCTTCCTCGACGGACACTGAGCCGTTCTGCAGCCGGAAGTCCTTCGGGATCTCCTCCGCCGCCGACAGCACCCTCTCTCTGGGCACGGGGTCCTCGTCGGCGCCCTCAAGCACCTCTCCAAGCACCGGGAAGCACGCCTGGAGCTTGCCGGGGATCGGCAGGTACTCACCTGCCAGCTCGCGCAGGTCGCCGATCTTCTGCGGCCATTCCTGCTCCGACATTCCCTTCAGGCGGGCGGCCAGTTGCCGGACGCGTATGTCCGGCGTCTCCAGGATGGCCGCAATGCGTCCGCCGCGCATGACGATGTGGCCGGCGCCGGGGTACTGGTCGCCGGGCCCGGCCACCAGGCACAGGTCCATGTCGTCGGCCGCGTAGGACTCCACGATGCCGCGGATGACGCGCGGCGCGATGACCTTGTCACCGGAGGATATGAGGACGTGGGCGGGAGGATCCAGTCTGGCCAGCAGGTCAAGCGCGCAGCGCACCGCGTCGCCCGTGCCCAGCGGCTCCCGCTGGTAGGCGAAAAGCACGGCCCGCCCGGTCGCGCTCACCTCGCGGATGATCTCCTCCGCGCGGCGCCCCACTACGACCACGTGCCGGTCGATGCCCGCCTCTTCGTAGGCCTGCAGCGCGTTCTCGATGACGCTGACCGGCCCGATCTTGCAGCACGGCTTGGGCGGCATGTCCGGGGGCATGCGCCTGCCCACGCCGGCCGCCAGCGTGATGGAGTACACCTTGGAGTCCATGGCCCTGCCCGTCCTGGTCAGGCTCGTTCGCAGATTTGCACGATAAGCGGCCCCTCTTACGCACCCATAGCGTACCTGCCGCGGGCCGAAACGTCAAGCAGCCCGCTGGTCGACCCGTCCCGAGTCTCAACGCGATGTCTCCGTACTTCATCCGCCGTTATCTGTGGTCATCCGTGTCCAAGAGGTCGTAGCCGTAGCCGCTCAGGTTCTGGCCCTGGTCGTCCAGGTGCGTGAGGTACGGCCCGCTCGCATACTCCCGCCTCTCCAGGAGCCACCCCTTGTAGGTGTCCGCCAGGCGGTCCTTGGGCTCCCACCACCTCTGCAGGCCCGGCTCTACTCCTCCCCGCCGTGTTCGCGCAGGAGGTCCGCCAGATCACCTCGGCCTCTCTGCAACGCAGCCGCCAGGGGCGTCATGCCATCGGCATCGCGCGCATTTGGGTTCGCTCCCCGGTTCAGCAACTGGATAAGGGCGCCTAGACGATCCGAGGCATTGGCCCAGAAGGACCCGGCCGCCAAATGGAGGGCTGTCTTCCCCTTCTGGTCGACAGCCGCGGGATCTGCACCGGCAGTCAAGAGCATGTCCACAACGTCCGAGCGGCCGAATTCGGACGCCGCCATAAGCGGCGTCCGGCCCTGGCCATCGCGGGCGTCCACCGTCGCCCCCCTTGCCAGGAGGACTGAGACAATCATGGTGTGACCTCTGCGCGAAGCCAGATGCAGCGGCGTCCGCCCGTCATTGTCCGCGAGATTGGGGTCGGCCCCAGAGCCCAGGAGAAGGTCGGCAATCACCAGCTGACCTCTGTCGGCGGCGCCGTGCAGTGGCGATTGCTTGTGCCAGCCTGGCGCGTTCACATCAGCACCAGCCGCGATCAGGAATGCCGTTGCGTTCTGATGACCATTGCGAGCCGCCCAGTGCAAGGGCGTATCCCCTGCCGGGCCCGCCGAACTTGCAGAGCCCCCCAACCCAAGCAGTTCCATGACACGGCCACCGTCTCCTCTGGCCGCAGCGCCCGATATGTTGTCACGGGCCGCAGAAGACGACAGCAGCGCGGCTACCTCCTCATTTCCCTCCTGCCGCGCGACTGCCGACGCATCCTCGCCTCTCGCAGTTTGAGCACGCTGATCGGCGCCAGCACTAAGCAGCACGCGTGCCGCCTCTTCGCTGCCGGTACTCGCCGCCAAGCAGAGCGGCGTGATCCCGTCGAAGTCACCAACGTTGACGCTCGCGCCATATCTGAGAAGCAGTCCAACGAACTCCGGATTGTTCAGCCCAACTGCGCTGCGCAAGGGCGTCCGCCCCCACTGGTCGCGCGCGTCGATCTCAGCACCGCTATCAAGCAGGAGGGCGACCATCTCCATGCGTTCTGGAAACGCCGAGGTGGCGCGGACGATGTGTAGAGCCGTCTGCCCATACCTGTTCCGTGCACTAGCATTCGCGCCCATGGCGAGCAGCTCCTGCGCCACGTCGACACGCCCTTCGTGTACCGCACAGTGCAGCGGAGTCCAGCCGCCGACGTCCCTCACATCAACAGGAACGCCGGAATCGCGCAGCAGCCTCAGTGCCCCAAGGGTGCCCCAGCTGGCTGCTTCGTGGAGCAGGGTCGTTGCCAATGGAAACTGATACTGCGCACGCGCCACTTCGGGATGCTTGTCCAGGACCGCAGCGAGGGCCGCGACGTCTCCCCGGTGCACAGCCGCAAGGGCTTCTTCACTCGGCATGCGTTCTCCGCGGGCGCAGGGCAAGCTGAAGATAGCGAAGAGAAGAAGCGCGGCTGCTCTTGGAAGCGAGGGGGAACTCCTCATGGGCAATCCTCCGTCCGACCAACATGCCGGCGAGCAGACGCCAAGGAACCCGTGTCTGCGAAGTACGTCCCGGGACACCCCATCTGGCAGCCCACGGCCTCCATAGGCCCGTCCCCAACAGGTCACATATCTGCCGGCACTATACCCCCCGGCGGCGGGGCCGTCAAGCCACAAGGTAGCATTAGGGTCAGACTTGCGAGAGGCAAGGTGGGAGCGGAGCCGATCGGGACAAGCGGGGACGGCGAAGGCGAAGCAGTGCGCAAGGGAAAGCGCGGATTTTGCATGGTGTTGACGAAGCGGTCATGGTAAGGTAGCCGCCCAAAGCCATGGTGAGGAAGCGCGGCATGATGGTTGGCCGAGGGATGGTCTGTCTGGGGGCGGTTCTGCTGTCGGCGTTGGCGGGGTCGTGTTCACGTCTTGACCAGGGGGAGCGGCTCGAGGAGAGACCCGACGCAAAGGAAGAGCAGAAGACCACAGATCGAGGGAGGATGACGATGTCGGAGAAGAAGAGCATTGCCGTTCGGGGCTACCTGATTCACATCACGCACTACGACCCGGTCTGGTTCGACCGGAAGGAGAGGGAGAGGCCGTTTGACGTGAACCTGGGGCGCGACATGGTGAGGGCGCTCGGCGAGGCCGGGTTCAACATGCTGATCATCGACCTTGCCGACGGGGTGGCGTATCGCACGTTTCCGGAACTGAAGCGTCACTACTCGGTCCCGATGAGCGTTCTGGAGGAGCTGGTCGCGTGCGCGCGCCAGGAGGGTCTGGAGGTCGTGCCGAAGCTCAACTTCTCGAAGAGCAAGGAGCCCCGTCAGAACCACAACTACTGGTTTCGACCGTACTGCGAGCTGCCCGACAGCGACGCCTACTGGGCCAAGGCCCTCCAGCTCACCGACGAGGTCATCGAGGTGACGAAGCCCGAGCGGTACTTCTTCGTGGGCATGGACGAGGACTTCCAGCGGACGCCGACGGAGTACGTGTCGACACTGAGGGCGCTGCACGAGGGCCTGGCGGAGCGCGGCCTGCGCACGGTGATGTGGAACGACACGGCCCACCTGTCGGCGGGGACGTTCGGCTGCGTCGAGAAGGCCCTGGCCGCCGAGGACAACGCGGCCACGGACATCGTGCACGTCCTGTGGGACTACGGCCCGCTGGAGGCGCGCGTGGCGGAACGGGTCCAGGACATGAGGTCGAAGGGCCTCGAGGTATGGATTGCGCCGGGCAGCCGTCCGGACGACGTGGAGCAATGGAAGCAGCTTGCCCTCCAGACGGGTTGTTCGGGCCTGGTGATGACGGCGTGGGCGCCCGTGACAGAACGCAGCCGCAGGAGATTCCTGGACGGCATCGGGCGGGTCGGCCCCATCTACGCCCGGGCCGACGCCGTGAAGCGAGAGCCGGTTGCCGAAGCGTCGGGCACGCGGGCGCATCGCGTGGTCAAGGTGAAGATGGGTCCGCCTCCGGCGATGGACGAGCCGATCCTCGCGCCCAACAGGCTGGGCGAGCCGGTCGAGGAAGCCCCTTATCTGCTGCCATCGGGTGTCTACGTGCGCAACTGGATGGTTCTGGGACCCTTTCGATACGAGCGCGAGAAGTACGCGGGCAGAGAGCACCAGGAGGTGATCGACGACGACAGCTTTGTGGGAGGCGGTGAAGCGGGCCTGGCGGCGGCCGAGCCGGGAACCGAGGCGGTCGGCGTGACCTGGCGGCGGTACGTGCCGCCCGTCGAGAGCGGCTTTCCGCAGACGATTGACCTCTCTAAGACGTACGGCGAGGTCGAGCATGCGTTGGCGTATGCGGTGGCGCACGTTTACAGCGAGAAAGAGGTGACGGGCTACAGCATCTACCTGGGGTCGGATGACTACGTCAGAGTCTGGCTGAACGGTCAGCTCATCCACACCTGGGCGGAGGGCAGCCGCGCCATCGTGCAGGACGACGACAAGCTCGAGGGCATCGCGCTCCGCAAGGGCTGGAACAAGGTGGTCGTCAAATGCGTCAACCTGAGGTCGGCGTGGGGGTTCATCCTCCGCATTGCCGACGAAAGGGACCATCCGCTGGCGACGGAGTGAGGATAGGGAGGTTGAGACGGGATGCGAAGGGCGAGGGACGAAGGAGGAAGTAGAAAGCCTAAGGCCAAAAGTGCGAAGTGGCGAAGCTGACGACGAAGAGAAGCGGGCAGTCCTCAACGCTCAGGCGCCTGGTGCCCTTCCCTGCTTGCGGGGGGAGGGGCGGTTCAACAAGCTGACGACTCGACCGAGCTCGCCGAAGTCCATCCCGAAGGCACCGGCAGGGTAACGACACGGGATTCCTCCGCGCCAGATGGCGCGTTCGGAATGACAAGAGCGGGCGATGGGGCGTTCGGAATGGCAAGGGGGTGGCAGCATCGTCAAGCCATAAAGCATCGTTACGGTGAAACTTGTGTGGCCCACGCTCGGAAGCGGCCCCGAGGCGATTGACACGCCGCGAAGCCCGCCGTATGTTCCCATCCGGACAGAACGTGTCAAATGGACCGGCACTGGAGCCGGCAGGCCAGGCCGGCCTCTTTGTGGTCTGCGGAAGAATGGAGGTGGCTGATGCTTAACGTGGACGGCGACCGTCTGACCGTAGAGACCAGGACCCTGAAGGCCCGCTTCGAAGCGGGGAGCCTGGTGTCCGTGGTGAGCAAGCCCGCCGGGCGGGAGTTCCTCGTCGAGTCCGAAGCCAGGTCGAAGCCTGCCCTGGAGCTCCTCTACGCCGACCAGAGCGTCTCGCCCCTGTCCGGCGCGCCGGGCGACCGGGCGAGCTGCCGGCGCCTCAACGCCCTGTCGGCCGAGTACCGGTTCGAAGCATGGCACGGGGACGGCGTCCTCACGATCGCCGAGGACCCCGAGACCGGGGACCTGCTGATCGAGCCTAGCGGGTATGCCTCGCGCCCGGGTCTACGGGCCTGCCGCTGGAACCTGGCCGGGATCGCGCCTGGGCTAAAGCTTGTTGCCCCCTTCTTCCAGGGAGTGATGCTCGACCTGGAAGACCCCCTCATCGCTGGCTCGCGCTGGGCGTGGCCCCACTCATGGGAGGCGGGGCTGGCAATCCTGCAAGGGCGCGACAGCGGGCTCTGGGTGCACTGCCGGGACGACCGCTATCGGTTCAAGGCCCTGCGGGTCGGCACGGGTGATTCGAGGGCAGAACGCGGGCTCGGCTTCGAAACCGAACCGGCCGGCCCGCTCGATCGAAACCTGGCCGCTGGGGGCCTCTGCTGGCGCCTGAACGTGTATGAAGGCGACTGGCGCGTCGCCGCCGGCAGGTACCGGGGCTGGCTGCGCAAGGCGTACGAGCCCTGCTCCCCCCGGCCCGACTGGTTGGAAGACATACGCTTCGCCGTGAGCTGGTGCCCGTGCGAGGCCGGGATACTGGAGGCGCTCGCGGCCAGGCTCGACCCGGCCAGCGTGCTCCTGCACGTCCCGCGCTGGCGCACCGACCCTTACGACGAGAACTACCCCACCTACCGGGCCAGCGCCGAGGGCCGTCAGTTCATCCAGCGTGCACAATCGGCCGGCTTCCGCGTCATGCCCCACATGAACTCCGTGGACATGGACCCGACGCACCCGGCTTACGCCTACGTCCGCGACTTCCAGTACCGGGAACCGGTCTCCAAGTCCGTCCAGGGCTGGACCTGGATCAAGGGAGGAAGCCTGCCCGTTCCGGAATCGAACGCCGCGCGCCTGCGCCACCGGGACAAGAAGACCATGGTCAAGATCCACCCGGGCCTGGCCATGTGGCGATCCATCCTCACGGAGAACGTGGCCGAGGCCGCCGAGGATCTCGGCCTGGAAGCGGTCTTCCTCGACGTGACGCTCTGCATCTGGAACACCGACAACGGCATCGTCGAATACCAGACGACGCCCGAGGGGATGCGCCGGCTCATCGCCGCGACGGCCGGACTGGGACAGGGCCTCGTCGTGGGCGGCGAGGGGAGGAACGAGGTGATCGCACGGGACCTTTCCTTCGCTCAGGTGCACCTGTTCCGGAGCTGGCAGTCGTCACTGGAGGGGCTGGAGCGGGCGGGCGGCTGCCCGCTCAACGAGTTCCTCTTCGAGGGTCTGTGCCGTTCTTTCGGCTACTCGAGCCTTGACGGCTCGACGGCGGACTCGGCCCTGCGGATGAAGACGCACGTCAGCCTGGGCGCCATCCCGACTGTGACCATCCGCTCGGCGAAAGAGCTGACCGAACCCAACGGAGCGGTCGCCGAAATGCTCGACCTGGCCTGCGCATAGCGACGGCTTCATTCAACTGCGCCATGCTGCCGCAGGACTTCCGCCGTTTCGTGGTGAAGAGCGCGAACGGCGTAGGTCAGCGGGGTGACCCCGTCATCGTCCCTGCTGTTTGGGTCCGCGCCCGCCCCCAGCAGCAGACGGATCACTGCCGGGCTGCCGTCTATAGCTGCTTCGTGCAGAGGCGTGTAGCCGAACACGTCCTGCATGTCGGCTCTCGCGCCGTGAGCGAGCAGAAGCCTTACCGTTTCCTCATCTCCTGACTCAGCAGCAAGATGCAATGGAGTCTTGCCGTACTGGTCAACGCAGTTCACTGCTGCCCCATGCCCCAGCAGAAGGGCAACCACGGCGGTCCTTCCGTAATCTGCTGCGCAATGCAGCGGCGTGCTCCCCCATCCGTGTCCAGCATTGGGATCCGTGCCCCGGGAAAGCATTTCGCGCACGCCGGACAGATCGCCGGCCCTGACCGCCGCCAGCAGCCGATCGCGGCAGTGCAGCTCGTAGAGAACATAACCATCTGCAGCCAGCAGCACCGCCACCAGCCCCAGAACGGCTATCAGCAGCGACTTCCTCCAGACGCTCCGCATAGCCCCTACCTCCTGTGGCCATAGCCACCGCTTGGCCCACGGCACGGACTCCCCCGCGCAATCCCGGCCGTTGAGCCGTGCTCAGTTGTCGGCGCCAGCAGGCATAATGCCCATCGGTCCGGCCTGGCCCTCACCTTCCTCCGCCTGTGCTGTCCTGCGGCGCCGAAGCCGCGTCGAGCATCTTCGCGAGGTCCTCTGCGGCCGTGAGCCCCACTATCCGCTTCTCAAGCCGGCCTGCCCGGTACAGCAGGAGCGTCGGCACGGCGCTGACGTCCTCGCGCGTGGCCACGCTCCGGAGCTTGCCTGCGTTGACGACGGCAACGCTGGCCTTGCCGGCCCGATCATCGGCGAGCCTGGCGAGCTCCGGTACCTGACGGTGACAGGCCGGGCAGTGGTCGGTGTAGAACGCCACGAGCACCGGAGCGCCCTTGCCGATGAGGGCGTCATACTCCTGCTCGGAAGCGACTTTGATCAGGTTCTCGGAGTCGTCGAGGCCCGGCACCGCTTGAGAGCGGGAGGCCAGGAACAGAGCGACGACGATCCCGAAGCCGGTGGAGATGTAGGGGTTGCACAGGATGGGACACTGGCCGCCCATGGCCCTGCCCGCGAGGCCGACCAGCAACCCGATGCCTCCGCCCAACACGACAGCGATGATGATCCGTAGCGCCATCTTCGATTGCTCCTTCCGGTCTGTAGAGAGAAAAGGCGTATCCGCCCACTCCATTATAAGCCTCCACCCGCTGGCGCCGCCACGCCGGTTCGTGGCCACCCGGGTGCTGCGAACGAAGGCGCGTCCGAAAGCGGCGCTCATCACGGACGGCCTTCAGTGCGCGCCGGTTGCCTGCTGTCAACCCGGGCGGTAGAATCGCGCGCAAGGAAGGCGGCCGCCGGGAATGCCGCTGCGGAAGCTGTCCGCGCTACCGTGTCCGTTCGGGAGACGAGCCATGAGTTTCTCTCCGTCGAAGCTTCTCGTGCCGTTGGTGTGGATGGTCTGCCTGGCGGGGTGCCGCGGCGCTCCCCAGGCCTACAGCTGGCAGCAATCCCATGCCGAGGTCACCGCCACGGGCGACCTCGTCTGGCAGCCGCAGCCCTTCGTCTTCGAGAAAGGCGACGCCGTCCGTTACATCGACTACGAGGGAGGAGACGACGGCAATCCGGGCACGAGCACGGCCGAGCCCTGGACGCACCATCCCTGGGACCCCCAGGCAGCAGGCCGGGCCAGGGCGGCGAGCGGCGCGGATACCTACGTCTTCAAGCGCGGGGTCGTGTACCGCGGGAGCCTCGTTTGCAGGGAGTCGGGCACGCCGGGGCATCCGATCCGGCTGACGAGCGATCCGTCGTGGGGCGAGGGCGACGCCGTCATCTCGGGCTCCGAAGTCGTGACGGGCTGGCGAAAGGGAACGCAGAACAGCGATATCCCCGATGCCGAGAAGGTGTGGGTCGCCGACCTCAATTACACGCCGCGCCGCGTGTGGACTGTGGACGCGGACGGCTTAGTCACGCGCATCCCGCTCGCCCGCACGCCCAACTGGCAGGTCTCCGATCCCGAGGACGTTCTGAGCGAGTGGTGGACGTGGGAGCAGCCCCAGTGGTGGATAGCGGAGAACCGCACGACGACGGTGGACGGCAAGAAGATGCACCTCGGCATAGACACGAAACACCTGACGCAGGGCCCTGAGTACTACAGGGACGCCGTCGTCTGGACCGAATGGGCGATCGTCATGGGAACGCCCTTCCCAGCGCGGGCGGCGGCCTTCGACGAGCAGAAGAAAGCGCTGGCGTTCGAGGGGAGGTGGTACGGGGACAGCGGCCAGATCAACACGAACAACCGATACTTCCTGGAGGACAAGCCCCAGTATCTCGATGACCAGGGCGAGTTCTGGTTCGAGAAGAGCGGGGACGGCGGGCGGCTGCACATCCGGCTCCCGGGCGACCGCGATCCGAACACGGTCACGGTGGAGGCGGCTCGGCGGTACAACCTGATTCAGGACCTCGCTTCCGCCAACTCGCCCAACCGCCTCGACATCATCAGTCAGCAGGCGCGCGACGATCTGGACACCACGGGGCTCAGCCACGTGGTGATCAGCGGGCTGACGTTCCGCTTCAGCAACGCCTGGTGGGACCTTGACTTCGCGCCATGGATGCACAAGGAAGTGGACAACGCCTGCATCCGTCTTCTCGGCTCCAGCGACGACGTGCGCATCTCGAACTGCCGGTTCGAGTACGTCAGCAAGGCCGTCAGGATGGACGGGATCAACGGCAAGGTGCGGATCGGGTCAGTCGTCGTGTCCGACAACGTCATCCAGTACACGGACGACGCGGCGATGGACATCGCCAGAGGCTCGGGCAGCCTGGCGGATGTGCGGGTCCTGAGGAACAACCTCTTCATGATCGGGTTGCGGCCGTACCGTCAGTCGGACGCGCATGCCCTGGTCGTGGCCTTCCCGGAGACCATGGAGGTCGCCGGGAACATGCTTAAGCGTTGCTACGGATCAGGCATCTTCCTCCACGGAGGCAAGCCCAGCGGCGCAGGCGGCGAGGTGCCGCTCTCGCGCAACCTGATCCACCACAACAAGGCGGAGCAGACGCTGCTAGCCGCCAATGACTGGGGCGGCATCGAGACCTGGCAGGGCGGGCCCTTCTACATCTACAGCAACGTGTCCGCCAACCCCAACGGCTACTGGAACTGGGCCGCGAACAAGCCGTTCAACGCGAGGCTCGGTTTCGCCTACTACCTCGACGGGAGCTTCAAGAACTACCTCTTCAACAACATCGCCTGGGGCCTGAACAACGACGCCGACAGCAAGCACTGCAGCGCCGCTGCGTTCTACGAGGCCGTGAGCACCATCCACAATTCTTACTTCAACAACACCATCTACCGCTTCGCCACGGGGTCCAACTGGTCGCCCAGCGGCGGGCATCACCGCTTCCTCGGCAACGTATGGTCCGACATCAGCAACATCGTCTTCATGCACGGCAAGCTGAAGGAAGACACGGCCGAGACGGGCGCAACGGAGTACCCGCATGGACTTATGGCTTACGGGAGCAACGTCTTCTACGGGATCAAGAACCTGTTCGGCGTCTTCGAGCAGAGCGGACAGGGCTACAAAGACTTTGAGTCCTTCCAGCAGGCCCTGGCGCGGCGCGAGACCCTCGACGCAACGCTCGGCGTGAGCACTGACCGGCAGCCGCTGCGCGATCCGGCCAACCGCGACATGCGCCTTGCGCGCGGTTCGGCCGCCATCGACAGCGGCGTGAAGTTCTTCGTGCCGTGGGGTCTGTCCGCCATGGTCGGCGAGTGGAACTTCTACCACGTCGGCAGCGACGTAACGCAGATACCGGACGAGCATTGGTACATGACTGACTACTTCCGGGATCGCGGTTCCTACTACACCTTGCCGCAGTACCCGCTCACTGCCGTGAACGTCACCGAGCAGAGCTACGTGCAAGGCGACCTCGAGGACTGGATTGCCGGCGCGCTCGAGCTCAACGGCAGGGATCAGTACGCTTTCGTGTCACACGCAGCAATGGCCGAACCGTTGGAGTACGGGGGAAGGGCGGGAAGGCAGACCGCCTCGGGCGCGGACCTCAAGAACCTCGACGTCCACGGGTCCAGCTTCATCCTGGAGATCTACTTCAGAACTGTGCCGGGCGCCGGCAAGGCGGTTCTGATCCGGAAGATGGACGGACAAGCCGGCTACGCGCTGACGGCCGACGGCGCTGCCACGTTCGCGGCCAGGGCCGGCGGCAGGGACGTTTCGGTCTCCGGGACAGCAATCGTGAATGACGGCGAATGGCACCATGTGCTGGCGGAGGCCGACCGCGAGGCCGGGCGCATGAAGATCTACGTGGACGGCAAGCTGGACGCCGAAGGCGACGGCCCGGGCGGTGCATCGCTGTCGAACAGTGCGGACTTCTACGTCGGCGGCACTCCGGACGGAGACTGCCTGGCCGGGACGGTCGACTTCGCGCGAGTGAGCCTCGGCTCGCTTGCCGACGCGAAGACGACGATCGAAGAGCTCTACGCCTGGCAGTTCAACGGCCCGTTCCTGAGGGACTTCATCGGCAACGCTCCCGCGGGGGCGAAGCGCGACGCCGGCGCGCTTGAGTACCAGAATGCCGACTGAGACCGTGGCAGAGCTTACACGTTCAGGTCCAAGAGCGCTCGAGCGGGGCTCCTGGAGCCCCTAACAGAATCCTCACTGGCTTCGGGCAACTGCACCGAAGCATTTACGGCGTCAGCGCGCACACAACCCGAAACCCGTGGTCCTCGGGCCTGTTGGACGGGGAATCCCTGCCCCGACTCGCGGAGCGCAAGGGCAATGGATAGTCGAACCACGAGCCGCCCCGCACAACGCGATAGGTGCCACTTGTCGGCCCGGCGGGGTCTTCGGCAGGGCTGCGTTCGTAGTCGCCGAACCAGTCCTGGCACCACTCCCACACGTTCCCGTGCACGTCATGCAAGCCCCAGGCGTTCGGCTGCTTCAGGCCCACCTCGTGCGTCTTCTCGTCCGAGTTGACCACGTACCAGGCATACTCCCCAAGCTGCCCTGGATCGTCCCCGTAGCAGTACGCCGTCGTCGATCCCGCGCGGCACGCATACTCCCACTCCGCCTCGGTCGGCAGACGGTACGTCCGCCCCTCCTTCGACAACCGGGCGCAGAACTCCACGGCATCGTGCCATGACACCTGCTCCACCGGGTTCTCTGCGCCAGAGAACTTCGAGGGGTTCTTCCCCATCACCTTGGCGTACTGCTCCTGGGTCACCTCGTGCGCGCCCATGTAGAAGCCCCTCGTGATCCGCACCTGGTGCTGAGGCCCCTCACCGACTTCATGGCCTGCTTCCGCCCTCGCGCTGCCCATCATGAACTCTCCGGGCTGAACCAGGACGAACTCCATCCCCAGCTCGTTCGTGTAGTACGTGATCTCCCTCGCCTCCGGCTCTCCGCCTGCCGGCATCTTGACCAGGATGGTGCGCGTCTCACTCCGCCAGCCCGCCGGCTGCTCCTCCGCCTCTGCCAGTAGCCTCTCCCCGGAGTAGATGACCGGAACGGACAGAAGAAGAGCCAGGATCAGGTAGGTATGGCCGCGCTTCGCGGTTCTCATGTCTACTCAGCCCGAACAGCACGGTGTTGTCGACCTGTGCGGCGGCAAGAACTGCGGCCCTGATTGTATATCGCTGTGTAAGCCTGTCAAGCCTTTCCCGCCGAATGCACCGCCGCTGCAAACGCCATTCGGCGTAACGAGTCAGCAGCGCCTATCCGTCGAACGGACGTGCCGATGGCGCCCTGAGAAGCGCCGCCGAGCGCGATGCAAAGAGAGACTGGGATGACCGTTGACGACGCGCGGCGGCCGTCTTACACTTCTGCCCGTGAGTCCGGAAGACGAAGCCATTGCGCGCCGGCGGACGGCTCGCGTGCGCTGGACCCGTGCTGGCAGAGAGCGGAAGGAGAACGTGATGAGAGTCGTTCTGGCGGCTGCCTGTCTGTCTGCCCTGTTCCTATTGCTGGCCTCGATGGTCCTGATGTTCGGATGCGCGTTCCTGGCCACGTCCGTCGACGCAGGGATGCAGGCTCAGGAAGGCGCGGACGGCGCCGGCCGCGCGGCAGGGCCGCCATGGCCTCCGCAGTACAAGGCGGGCGGGACGCGGGCGGACGTGCTCGGCCCCGACGGCCGCACGTGGTTCCCGGATTGGACCTATGCCGGCGTGCAGGGCGGCATCCCCGAAGTCGCGCCCTTCGCCCCCATCGAGCAGTTCGGCGGCCGTGCGGACGACGGCGCTGACGACGGCCAGGCCCTGCAAGACGCCTGTAACGCAGCCGGCCGAGCGGGCGGGGGCGCCGTGCTCCTGGGCGAGGGCACCTACCACCTGGACCGCAAAGTGCTCATCACGTCCAGCGGCGTGGTCATCCGCGGGGCGGGGCGCGACAGGACGAAGGTCGTCATCCGCTACAACGGGACCGAGAACCGCATCACGGACGGGATCATCGTCTTCGCGGGCGGCGCTGACGGAGAGCGCCGCCTTCTGGCCGCGGACGGCCGGCGCGGCGACACGGACCTCAGCCTGGAGGACGTGACGGGCCTTGCGGCCGGCGGCTGGCTGATGGTGGAAGCCCGCGGCACGCAGCGCTGGAGGTCGCTCATCGAGAGCCGCTCCCGTCTCAACCCCCGCATGGTGATGGTGCGCATCGAGGCGATCAAAGGGAACACCGTAACAATCAGCCAGCCCCTGCGCATCGACTTCCCCGTCATCGACGAGGCGTATGCCTACACCATGGCGCCCATCGAAAGGTGTGGCATCGAGGACATCTACCTCACGCAGGCCCAAAGGCAGCCCAAGATCTGCACGGTGCTGTTCATCCGCGCGGTCAACTGCTGGGGCCGGCGCGTGACCGTGGAGTGGACCGGGCGGATGCCCCTCTACGGCTCCCACGCGAAGTGGATGGAGATCCGGGACTGCGAGTTCAACAACGCGCATGACATCGGCGGCGGCGGCACTGCCTACGTGGGATGGCAGTACGGATTCGACTGCCTGATGGAGAACGTCACCACCCGCAACATGCGCCATGCCCCCAACCTGGACTGGGCGTGCAGCGGCTGCGTGTTCCGCAACTCCACTTTCTACTACAGCGACGGGCAGACCCACTCCGGATGGTGTCACGAGAACCTGTTCGAGAACTGCGTGATCGTCGACCCGCGGGGCAGGCCCGCAGGCGGTGGCTCCTACGGCCATGGGTTCTGGGCCACACCGCCCTCGGACAATAGCCACGGTCCGAACGGCCCGCGCAACGTCTTCTACAACTGCGATATCCAGAACTCGGGCCAGCATGTCGTCTTCGAGGATGACATGGTCAGGTACGGCCCCACCGGCCTGGTGCTGGGAGGGATGAACGAGAACTGGCTCTTCCTCTACAACCGCGTCCTGAGCCGTGGACCGGGGATCCTTCTCCGCGGGGCCCAGTTCGACCACATCATCAAGGGCAACGTGTTCGTGGTGGAGGACAACTTCCCCGCCGTGGTGGTCGAAGACCCCGAGCGGACGAGCGGGATCGAGATGGTCGGCAACGCGGCCTACGGAGGCAATGGTGCCCTCATTGCAGGGGGCGCGTCGGCCGTCGCGCTCGACCAGGCCAACAGAGTGCTGCAGCACGCCGATCAGGTGCCTCCGCGCCCGAGCCCCGAGGTCCCGTCCATCTACGAATGGCAAAGGACGGCGCGCAGGTAATCGCCGGCGCTTCCGGGGAAGGCCGTGCGAACCGCTCAGGCGCCCTCCGCTGCCGCCACGCCCAGCGTGAAGTCAGCCGGAATGCCGAGCTGCCTGTAGAGCTCCGCCCGTCCTGCCTGGTCGTTCTGCTGGATTGCCCTGGCGACCGGGAGGGCCTTGCCAACCACGTCGGCCGGTATCACGATCACGCCGTCCCCGTCGGCGATGACCACGTCGCCCGGCTTCACGTATACGCCTCCGCACTCGACGGCCTGCCCGTAGGAGTCCACCTCGACGCGGCCGGGACTGATGCCACGCCCGAACTCCCTATGGTAGACGGGCACCTTCTGCTTGATGAGCTCGTCCGTGTCCCGCGCCCCGCCGCTGGTCACGATCCCCACGGCCCCGCGCCGCATCCAGTCCATCGAGTTCCACGAGCCGACGAAACCGCAGTCCCTGGTGTTTGTGGCGTCAACGACGATCAGGTCGCCTTCCTGCAATTCGGCCGCCCACTTCAGCTCTCCCGCGTACCACGCCCTCTCTTGCTTCCGGAAATCGTCTGCGTCGCGCGCGACGATGGTGCGGCAGGATGGGATTGCGCGCACGGTAAAGGCGAAGCCGACTATGCAGTGCGCGAAGCTCTCGATGTCGCGCCACAGCGGCCGTATGTCCGGGGCCATCAGGCCGCGGTCGAACAGCCCCAGCGTGTCCATTGCGTCGTGCCAGTCGGTGACGCGAATGCCCCGGCACTGATCCAACAACGCCCTTCGTTCCTCGCCGGCCATCAGAAGCTCCTCCTCCAGGGAAACTGTCCAGCTCCCGGGCAAAGGCGGCAGAGCGCCGCGTAGCCGCTCCCGCATGGGCGTGCGCCGCACCGCGCGCATGTTTGCCGCGCCAGTCTAGCTGCCCTGGTGGAGGCGTTCAACAGCGCGGCTCTGCTGGGGCGTTCGCAAGATGCGCGTGAGCACAGAGCGATTGGTTGCCCAGCTAGGGCGCCCCCGAGGCCGGGGGGCTGGAGCCTTCCTCGCCAGCCCTGGCCCGTCTAACCTCGAACCCTCTGAGCGCACCATGCTCTCGCAGAAGCTCAGCCATATCCGAGTACCGCCTAGCAAGGGCAGTATCCAACACGGACCACCCGCTGTCGTTGAGTGTGTTCGGATCCGCGCCGTGCTCCAAAAGGACCCTCACCACCTCCAACTGGCCCCAGTCAGCAGCCTCGTGCAGAGCCGTATCCCCGCCCGGGCCCCGCGCGTTGGGGTTGGCTCCCGCATCCAGCAACAGGCGGGCGATCTTCGCCTGGTGATCGGGCTCAAGTTCTGGTTCCTGATCCTCCTCGTGGGTCGTCCTCTCCCTGGGCGGCTGCACGGCCTTGATCTCCAGCACAACCATCTCGTGGTTGTAAGCCGCCGCGGTTAGCAGGGGAGTCATCGTGTCGCGACCGCGCCCGTCCGGGTCGGCGCCATACCCCAACAGCAGTTGGGTGATTCTCACTCGGCCGCACCTCACGGCCGCATCCAATGCCTCATTCGGATCAGCCCCAGCCGCCAGAAGGGCCTCAGCGATGTCCGGTTGGTCTGCCCAAATGGCGTGCAGGAGAGCCAGGCCGCTAAGCAGATCGGGATCGGCGCCCGCGTCGAGGAGTATCTTGACTATCTCCAAATCGCCCGTCTGGACAGCGAGATCGAGCGCGGTCTCGCCGTTGTAATCGTAGTTGACGTCCGCTCCGGCCGCGATCAGGGCCCTCACCTGTTCTGCATCACCCGCTTCGATGGCGCCATACAGCGGGGGAGGAGGTGGGCCAAGCCAGCAACCGGGGGCCGCCAGCCACAGCGCACCCGCCACCAAGAACGCCATGATAAGTCCGCGGATGACGGCCCGCTCCCTCCCTACACAGTGCGCTGTGGAGTTGAGACGACAGCACTCTTGTCGATCCTGCTCTGCCATGGCGTTAGACCCCCTGTCGACCAGATGCCAAGCATCCGCGTAAGGCCCCATCTGGCAACCCACGGCCTTCATACGCCCATCCCCAAGGAATCCACATACCTACCAGAAGTATACCCGACGGCGGCCGATCGTCAAGCCATAACCCGATTGCATAGCGCAGGTCGGCCGCGCGACGAGATCAGATTCCTCCGCGCCAGATGGCGCGTTCGGAATGACAAGACCGGCGCCGGATCGTCAAGCCGCAAAGCAGCATTACGGCGAAACGCATATGGCCACCCCTCACAGGGGCTCCCGTCCTGTATGCGAGAGGCCGTCCTAGTGGCCTTCTGAATGAACAGCTTTGCGTTGTGCAGCCCGCCACCTGTGCGGACTGATACGTAGGGGCACGGCGCGCCGTGCCCCTACACGGCTGCGGCCGCTATCGAGCGGTGGCTGCGCGAACGCAACGCGGCTCTCTTGATATGCCGCTAGGACGCCGCGTGCTTGCGCGCCACGTCTTCGTCAAGCTCATAGCCGAGCCCGGGCCGCTTCGACGGGATGATGAACCCATCCTTCCATTCGATCGGCTCGCGCAGGATGTCAGCATGGAAACCGCTCCAGTCTCCCAGGCATTCCTGGATCAGGAAGTTGCGGCAGCACAGGTCGAGTTGGATTGTGGCGGCGGCCAGGATCGGCCCGCCCCAAACGTGCGGCGCAACGTGCGCGTAGTGGGCGTCGGCCATGTCTGCGATCACCTTCGCCTCGCTGATGCCCCCGCATCGGCCGACGTCGAACTGGATGATGTGCGCAGCCTGCTGCTCCAGGACCTGGGCGAACTCGTAACGGCCGACAAGGCGTTCGCCCGTGGCGATGGGAATGCTCGTCGCCCGGGCGACCCGCGCCATCTCGCCGATGTGGTCCGGCGGCACCGGCTCCTCGAACCAGAGGGGGCGGTACGGCTCCAGCGCCCGGGCCAGGCGGATGGCCCCCGCCGGGCTCATCTGCCCGTGGGTGCCGATCATCAGGTCGCATCGGTCCCCCACGAGCTCCCGCAGCTCCGCGAACCTTTGCTCGGCCCTCGCGATCGCCGGCAGCGACAGCAGGCCGGGCGTGGCCTGCTCCCACTTGTCGGCCTCCAGGGGATCCCGGCCGATCGGGTCGAGCTTGAGCCCCGTAAGGCCGAGGTCCACCCAGTGGCGCAGGTTCTCCATCGGGTCGGCGTGCACCTTCGGCAGCGTGCTGACGTAGCTGTAAGCGCGCAGGCGTTCCCGCACCGGGCCGCCCAGCAGCGCGTGCACCGGCCGGTTCAGGTCCTTGCCCAGGATGTCCCACAGGCACATGTCGAGCGCGCTCATCAGGCCCACCATCGTGGCGTCGGGATAGTGCAGGCACGGCCCTTCGTAGAGCCGCTGCATCAGCCGGCCGATCTGCGTCGGGTCCTCGCCCATGAGCGCGGCGTCGCAGAGATCCCTGACCATGGCGGCCAGGCTATCGGCCCTGTACGGTGCGGTCGGATTGGCGCTCAGTTGGGCCTCGCCATAACCCACGATGCCGCTGTCCGTGAGCAGCTTGACGAAGGTCCACAGCTTGCCGCCGACGGCGCCGGCCGGCGGCTGCACCGGAATCGTCTCGACGCCCGTTATCCGCATCGACCTGCCCTCCGTAAGGAAAGCACGCAGGTTCGTCCGCCGCCGGCGCTATTCGGCAGGCGTCGGGAGTCCTCTTGCGGTGTCGTCCAAGACAAGCACCCAGTCGTCCTGCTCGCCGCGCGAGGGTGGGATGAACCCCTGCACGCCCGTGTTGGCGTACTCGCCGATCCTCTGCCAGGTCCCGTTGCGCGGATCGTACCAGTGCGCCGCGACGTTGGCGCCGGACACCTTGTCCATGCGGACGCTGAACGGGTTCCCGAACGGAGAGTAGGCCACGGCGAAGCTTCCGTCCTCTGCGCGGGCGGACTGGATGTGATCCTCCAGGGGCCCCTGCCCTTCGGCAATGATCCGTTGGTCAGGAACCATGCGGTGCCAGGGCCGCAGCTCAAAGAGCCTGCGCATGTGGCCCATGCCGAAGGCGCCTTCGCAGTCCATGGCGTCGCGCCAGTTCATGGTCGCGAGGGGGTCCGCCGTGGCGGAGTATGCGTAGTCCGTGGACGCCAGACGGGGCTTATCCGCGTCGAAGAACTGGCGGACTTCCCAGGCCCCATACCCGTTGCCGGCCGCGCCGGCCAGCATATTCCAGTAAGCCGCCTCGCGGACCTGGTGCGCGTCTATGCGCCTGTTGCCGACCGTATAGGAGAAGACGTAGGGGTGGTTCTCGTAGCGGGTCTCCATGTCGATGGTTGGCTTAACAGGGGTCAGGTTGTAGTCGTGCGTGATGAACTCGTAGTTCAGGGTCCCCCAGGCGTGGCTGGACTGAATTGCGTTGAAGTCCAGCCAGTCAGCTTCGTGGGACCAGAACGAGGAGGAGTAATTGATCACCCCCGGCGCCGGACCGGGACCGTGGTAAGAGACCAGGTGCAGGCCCTCGCTCCCCTCCTTCAAGCCGCGCGCCAGCGCAGTCCAGACCGCCTCGAATCCCTCTGGCGTGCGGTCGCCCCCGAGGAACCAGATGACTGCATTGCCCCTGTAGCGATCCCCCAGGAACCTGCCGAAGGCGAACGCATTGGACTCCGTGAAGACCTGCTCGTCGAGGCGGCCCTTGCGGACGTGCTCGCCGCTGTTCGTCACGAGCCCCATCACCAGGCCGAGCTCGTTGGCACGATTGACGATGTAGTCCACGTTCCCGAAGAACGCCTCGTTGGGCCGCGCGGGATCGCCGTCCACCAGCGTCTGCTCACCGTAGAGGTTAAGTGACTTCAGCCCGCGCAGCACGTAGGCCTGTATGACGGTGAAGCCCTTGGCGACGCGGTTCCGGAAGTAGGCCTCCACTTCCTCGTGGTTCAGGCGCCTGAAGAGCTGCCACGCGGTATCCCCCAGGTAGAAGAACGGGGCGCCGCTGGCGGTAGTGAGGTAACGGCAGTTTGAGCTGACCTTCAGCCGCATGCCCCTGGCCGAGCCCGGCGCCGCGAAGAGGGGACCGAAAGGCTTGATGAAGGCCGTCGGCATGGCAGTCCCTCCTGATCTGGTGCACGCTCTCCTGGGTCAGCGTGATTGGCGCTCAGGTTACATCGTGCCAGGACGCATGACAAGCAATTCGAAGGCATGACGTGGCATGCCGCGGCGTCAGCGCGTTCCGATTGCGGGCCCTCGCTGCGGCGCCGGTCAGGGGACTGCCGCCGCGCTTGCTTCCCCAGGCTTCGCCGCCGGGCACGGGTCGCTCTCGTTGCCCGCCGCGTCGAAAGCCGAGACGGCGAACGCGTAGCCGGCCAGGGGCGGCTTCAGGCGCAGGAACGTGTACCGCGTGTAGTCCGGGTCCGTGATGGTCGTGACCTTCTGGCCGTTCAGCCACACGCGGTACCCCGCGACGGCCTCGTCGTCGCTCGAGGGATCCCACGTGAGCTCAACGCGCCCTTCCGAGACGGCGCGGGCGGCAAGGTTCTCCGGCACGGTGGGGCTTGCCGTGTCCGACGGCGGGAGCGGCGGCCACTGGCTGCGCAGGGGGTGCGGATACGCATATGGCCGATAGCCGGGCCGCGGCGTGTCGTTGTAGAAGTCGCGGCCCTCCTTGATGTGATCGGATGACCTGCCGCCCAGGTCTTGGGGATGCAGGTCGGCGTTCTCGCCGTTGAGCGTGTTGTTCCACTCGTAGACGGGCTCGAGCAGTTGAGGGGTGTCGCGGCCCGCATCGGTGGCGCGGCCGGGCTGATCCCGGCCCGGGTAACCGGTCGAGTCCTCGTTGCCGTCCAGCGGGTTGGTGCCGTCGCACATGGGGCCCCAGCTGCCGCACAATCTCTTGATGTCCTCCTTGTCCGACGACCGGTAGTAGACGAGCAGGTAGAAGCCCACCTTGCCTGTGACCGTGTTGTCGAAGATGACGCCCGTCCCGCCACGGGACCGCCCGAAGAGCCAGCCGTTGCCGGTGAACGTGTTCCCGTAGACCTCGCAGCTGAAGGTCGACCTGAAGCCTCCGCTGTCGAACCCGTGATGCCCCACTCCGCCTATGGACTCCACTGCATCCGTCTGCGTCACCGTGTTGT
Organism: uncultured candidatus Brocadiaceae bacterium; assembly: GCA_964521715.1. Taxonomy (GTDB): domain Bacteria; phylum Planctomycetota; class Brocadiia; order SM23-32; family SM23-32; genus DAOVRD01. The sequence continues at coordinate 47,191 of CAZFSS010000026.1, forward strand.
GTCTGAACACGTAACGGGCGCCGTCGTACGCGTCGGTCGGTCCGTCGGGGCCGACGTCGATGAGCGTGCAATCCTCGATGTAGACCGCATCGGCCGTGCCCAGGCTCAGAGGCATCTTCCATGACTCGTCCCCGCGCCCCTTGCTGTTGACGGCCGTGTATGCCCGCACGATCGTGCAGTTGTCGATGACGCCGAAGCTGTCGCCGTACGCGAACAGTGCGCCGCCGACGCCGTTGTAGTCGAACTTGCAGTGGTCAATGCGCCAGTTCTGGCTGTCGGCGATGGTGATCGCGTTCGCACCGCGGGCATCCGTGCCCTTCCGGAAGGTGAGGCCGGTGACCCGGAACGGCTTGCCCGAATTGCGGACGACGAGCGCCAGGCTGTTCCACGCGTGGGGAGACCCGTCCGTGATGACGGTCTTGTCCATGCCTGCCCCCTGGAGCATGACCATCTTCCCGCTGATCAGCACCGAAGGCGTTCGCTCGTCGGGCGGGGTCCACGTCGCCTCGCCGGCCGGAAGCAGGACCGTGTCCCCGTCCTGCGCCGCGTCTATGGCCGCCTGGACGTCCTCTTGGGCGCAGCTCGCCGCCGGGATCACGCGTGCACCCTTTGCCTCCACCTGTGGCGGATTGCCCGCCGTCGACGCGGCGGGCGCGTTCCCGTGCGCCGGCCTCAGGCCGGCGAGGAGCGACACGATCGCAAGGCAACACGCCACCAGGACCGTCCCCGGAACTCCGCTCGGTCTCGAACGCATCTCCGTCTTCCCTCCAGTCTGCATCAGCGCTTCCTCGGCCGACCCAGCCACATACGTTACGACCGATTGTGCTGCTGGTCAATGACAGGCGTCAGGAGCGGGGAAGCCGGAAGGATCCCGGCTCCTTCGGCTACGGTTCTGACAGGCCTGGGAGAGGCCAACCGCGTCATGCGACAGCCTGATCTGGCAGTCCCGCCCAACGGCAACTACCTGACACGGATGCACGCGGATTCCCACTGACGGATGGCCGTAAAGCCCAAGGCGTCATGCGCTCTGAGCGCTGTTCCGGTGCGTCATCCGTCGTCATCTGTGTGCATCCGTGTCTGAGACGTCGTAGCCGTAGCCGGACAGGTTCTCGCCCTGGCCTTCCAGGTGCGTCACGTACACATCGTTCGCGCGCTCCCACATTGATGCGGGGGTCAGGGGGCTGCCTCTATTAAGTTGCAGGGTTCGCCACGCGACCCATGAACAGGATCAGACCGGACGCCTTGTGCCGGATCAGGAAGAGGAACGGATGATCAGCACGGAAGACCGGAACGCGCCCCACCACCCTCGCTGCACTCACTGCCGCCGCCTCAGTGCCTTCCTCGTTTGCCTCCACGCAGCTCTTCTGCACAACGGACGAGACGAACAGTTGACAGGCGCGTGCCGCTCCGCTGAAGTCCGCCCTCCCCTGAACAAATGCATCAGTCATGCCAAGCGCCTGAAGCGCGCGTTTCAGCTCCACGTTCAATGCTAAGCGGAATCTAGGCAACAAAAGAGCAACTACCTCGTCCTGTCCTCCTGCGAGCCACTCGCCGAGCTGGTCAGCGCTCAAGCCGGCCTCGATCGCGGCCATCCCGTCCTTATCGCGCGGCAGCACGAGAAGCATGGAGAATTCGTCGCCGAGGTACGGGACCTCCAGAATCTGGGCCCCCGCGACTCCCCGGTACCAGAACCGTTGCGTCTGCCTCATCATGGGCACTTCGACACTGGTAGCGCCGTCGAGCCAGAAGGGCGCGCTGATAGTTGCACTCTCCAGGAAACGATGCTGCCACGCGGACTTGAAGTACACCGCACTACACAGGAGAAGCAAATCGGACCTCTCCACGCCGCCTGGAGGTATCGCCTCAGGCACTTTGCCGTGAGTCTGCTCTGCCCCCCAGGCGTTTACGGCCCGCCGCGCATCCTCCGCCGCACTGGCGAAGTCAGCCCATTGGACCTTGGCGCCATAGTCCGACTCGACCAGTTCAAGGAAGTCCTGCAACAGCGGTAAGCCCTGCTGAGCCCAAAGAGCATCAGCCAACGCCGCTTGGCCGTCGGGGAGTTCTGCGTCCCGAACCTGAGCGGCAAGAGCACCGATGTCACGGTGCTGGACTTCAGGCCTTTCATTAAGATGCAGCACTTCGGCCATCTGCGCGGCAGTCGCCCTCCGGGCTCCGGCGTAGCTCATGCCGAGGACGACGTAGACGCCGAAGGGGCATATCACGACGTTCCCTTCCCGGGCGCTTACCTGCTTGTAGAGATCGAAGGCAAACTCGTTCGCCGCGCGGGCAACGGCAGCTTCCGTTGCCCTCTCGACCGGTACAACCGTCCGATTCGAGACCTCATCGCCTGCGGCCGGCAGCATCGCCGCCGCGCACAGCAGCATCGGAATCCATCGGCTCATGGCCATTCCCCCCTAATGAGCTCCGGGCTCTGGCGACGCGCCGCTTCTCGCTGGAGGACTCAGAAGGAAGCTCAGAGCACATCCTACAAGGCCCAGCAGGACACCGACGGCAAGGAGAGCCGGTACGAGACGTGCCCTTTCCCCGACGCATCCAAGGGAAGGTCCGTGATCGCAGAAATCGGCGCGAGGAGGAGGATGTACAGGACCCCCCCCGCAAAACCGCCAGACAGCCCCGTCAACGCCCGCACAATGACCCTCGCCCTGCCCGGCGGCCAGATCTTGACGCGCCTGCGAGCGAGCACCAAAAGCGCCCCCAGCATCGCCAACGCCACCCATCGCCATGGTTCAGTCATCTCAAGTCCTCCGCCCCCGAAAGCCAATGCACCTCATTCCGTTGCCCCATGCTCTTGCAGGAGGATCGCCACTTCTCCGTTCCCTCCTGATATCGCGGACATGAGCGGGGTCCGGCCTTCGCAGCGAAGGTTGATCTGTGCCCCGGCCTCAAGAAGGAGCCTGGCCGCCTCCCTTCTACCGGCATCCGCAGCGTAATGCAGTGGCGTTGCACCTGCTTTGTTGCGGGCGTTGGGGTCTGCACCGTGGGCGAGAAGGGTCCGCACGAAGCCATCGTAGCCTTGACCAGCCGCGAAGTGCAGTACTGTGTCGCCGTCGCGGTTCTCCGCATTAGGGTCTGCTCCGTAGCCAAGCAGCACTTCCGCAGCACCGCTCTGACCCTCGAACTCAGCGCTGAAAAGAGGGGTCGTCCCATCATACGGTAGCACAGAGCCTGCGGCAGCCCCATGCTCCAGGAGGTCTTCCACAACCGCGCAGTTGCCTCCCTTCGCCGCAAGCCTCAACGCACCAAAACCGGCTCCCAAGGGGTCCATCTTCGCTCCCTTTGAGAGAAGGTAGTCAACGGCCTCCTTCTGTCCCGCCCAGGCCGCGTAGAACAAGGCGCTCTGGTGGTACTTGTCCGGCGCATCCACGTCGATGCCCCTGGCAAGCAGCAGGTCAAGGATCTGCGTGCTGCCGCCAACGGCGGCGTTGTGCACGACCTTTGAACCGTAGGAGTCCTGCGCTTCGATCCTGGCGCCCTGAGAGACAAGGAACTCGACGCACTTTGGCCGTGCTCCCCATGCAGCCCACTGGAGCGGCGTCATGCCGAGCCTCGCGTCACAAGCTTCCAGTACGGCACCGTCTGCAGCAAGGATCTCACGAAGCTCCGCCGTCTTGCCGAGCCCAGCAGCCTTGAACGCGTCCAAAGTTGCGCCCGAGGACAGAAGGACCTCAGCGACCTCGTCCGCACAGACAAGGGTCGCCCAGTGCAGTGCGTCCCAGCCGTCTCCATCCTTCCTATTGGGATCCGCACCGCCATCCAGAAGGATACGTGCGATCTCCTTCTCGCCACGAAACGCTGCCCAATGGAGAGCTGTCATGCCCGAATGGTCGGGCGCGTCGACCTCAGCCCCGCTGGCCAACAGCAATGACACGATATGGTCGTTCCCTGCGGCAGCAGCAACGTGCAGCGGCGTATGTCCGTACCTGGTCCTTGCCTCGGGGCGTGCCCCTGCAGAAAGAAGCAGTTCCACAATCCCCGCGTGTCCCTTGCGCGGCCACACGTATGTGTCAGGAGGAACTCTACCCCGCGCTCGGACAAACAACTCCATGAAGTGAAACAGCTCATCCTCCGGAGCAGCCTTCAGGCCCGCCGCGCAGTGGAGCGAAGTGGCGCCAGACCGATTGCAGGCGTTGGCGTCGGCGCCGTTTTGCAGTAGCAGCCTGACAGACTCCATCTGGCCCTCACGCGCCGCTTTGTGCAGGGGCGTATCGCCCGTACTCGGCTCGCAGGCGTCAACGCGCGCACCACGGCGCAACAAGAGTCCCATGATACCTGTTTCGCCGCTGGCCGCTGCGGCATGAAGCGGCGAGACGCCGTACGTGCTCTCATTGGGATCTACGCCTCTCGCCAGAGCAAGCTCGGCGATCCGTTCGTGTCCCCGGCCGGCAGCCCAAAGAAGGAGGAACGGGCCTTCGGCTCCCACGGGTCCCGCGCCCTGCTCCAGAAACGATTCAACTGCGCCGGTATCGCCCCGACATATGGCCTCGCAGACATGCACCGCTCCCTGCTCGCGGCTCTCGGCTCCCTCGCTCATCAAGGCCGCGCCGCACAGCAGCATCGCCAACGCCACCCATCGCCATGGCTCAGTCATCTGAAGTCCTCCTCTCCCATGGGCGCCGCGGGGAGCATTCCGTGTCCGCGCAGGCTCCCGTAGAAGAAGCCAGATGGGGCCTCATGCTCTTCGCCCTCGCGCGCCTGCGGCTGCTCCTCGTAAAGGACTATTGGGGTACCAACCCGGAAGAAGATGTTCTCTCGCCTGAAGGCAAGCGCGCGGCCTCCCTCCCCCCATACGCATTCAAGGTCCATTCGACCCCCCTGAGCGACTGAGTCCCAATCGAGAACCGTGGCCTTGACCATTGTGCCCGCTTCGGCGGTCCGAAGGAGCCGCAGCTCGCCCGGTTCGAGCAGGACGAGCTTTGGCTCGCCGGAGCCAGCCGCGACGCAAAGGAAGCGTGCTTCCCGCCCCAGTTCTGCGTAAAACCGCATCTCCTGATACATCCTCGGCCGATCCAGATCGGCGGCTCGGGCGCCCGGCTCCGAACGCTGCAGCCAGAGCTCGGGCGGCGACCCCTTCGGCGCGACGACCATCCTCATCCGGAAGAACGTGCCAGGCACGGGCGGCCCCAGCGCATCGCACACGCCGTCTACTACCAGGACGAATTGCCGCTCGGGCACCGCCTCCGGAAGCCTCTCTATAGTCACACCGTCGCGCAGACAGCCGCTGCCGAGGAGCACCACTACAGCGATCCAAAGCCAGCATCTACGCATCCCTTGCCTCCGCCCAGAGAGCCCCCCGCTGGACAGACTTTCCAGGCAACGGCGCTGCTGCCACCGCGACCATCACGAGGACCGCAACGGCCAGCACCCGAAAGCGGTCAGTGCTCATGGGTAGCATCACTGCCCCCAGCCATGAGCCACAGAAGCTGGAGTAGCCAGTTGGGACGCGTCGAAGTGCCCAACTCAGTGGCAGGCAACGCGCCGTGTTCACGCAGGAGGGCAAGTACCTCTGCATGACCCGAGGCCAAGTCCAGCGGCGTCCCGTGGATAGCATCCCTCGCGTTGGCGTCAGCACCTTTCTCAACCAGCACCTTGACCACGTCCAGATATCCACCCCGAGCAGCCACATGTAGGGGCGTGATGTCCCACGGACCCCAATACCGAGCCAACGAGGGGTCGTGCCTCAGGAGTCGCTGCACCAGGTGGAGGTCCCCAAAGGCTGCCGCACTAAGGATGTTGTCCTTAAGCCCGGCGTCCTTCAGCAACATCGCAACTTCTTTGTGCCCGCCCGCAGCCGCCGCGTCAAGGGCGGTCCATCCTCCCGACGTCACTATGTGCGGGTCGGCGCCGCCGTCAAGCAGGAGCAAGGCGACATCGCTGTAGCCCCGGTCAGCCGCCTCGTAGAGCGGCGTCCCGCCAAACATGTCCGACACGTTTGGTTCCGCCCCGCCGTCAAGCAACTCCTTGACGGCGACCCAATTCCTCATCATCACTGCACAGTGCAGTGGTGTATAGCCATCTTGGTCCTGGATGTCCGGTTGCGCCCCTGCGGCCAGCAGCACGGGGACAACTTCATCAGCGTAGGGGGAATCAACGAGAGTCACGTGCAGAGGAGTGCGTAACAGGCTGTCCCTGGCGTTGACGTCGGCGCCCCGCCCGATGAGCAGGCGCATCACATCGGTTCGTCCCCACCGCGCCGCGCGGTGCAGCGGCGTCCTGCCCAGATTCCCGCGGGCGTCCACAAGTGACGGGTTGAGCCTCAGCATGACCCTGACACGCCATGTGTTGCCAATGTCGACCGCGCCCCAGATGTCCCTGGGCCAGAGCGAGACGAAGGCAACAAATAAGCACACTGGCCCCCCAAGCACCAGAGCTGCAAGGCAGCAGAATCGTCTTCTTCTGCAACGAGGCCTCTCGGTGACACTCACCCCCCTGACCTCCCGGCCCAAGGCCCCATCTGACGGCCCACGGCGTCCATACGCCCATCCCCCATCAGCCACATATACACCAAGAGTGTACCCCCCCGCCGCCGGCCAAGTCAATCCCTAAACTACTTGCATACGCCAGGTCGCCGGCGCGACAAAACGGGATTCCTCCGCCCGCCGTACGGCGGGTTCGGAATGACAGGACAGGGCGATGGCGCGAGCGGAATGACAAGGCGCGGTGACCCGCAAGCCATAAAGGAGCATTGCGGTGGAACTGGTGAGGGGCACGCCCCGACCGCACGCCGCCTAAAGGTACGTTGCCCGCCTCGTCTAGGTCGGCAGCGGGTTCTGCCTGTGGCACTCCTCGATCACGGATATCTGCCGACGCACCTGCTCGGGCGTGATGACCAGGGGCGCGCCCTCTGCCAGCGTCGCGTAGAGATGCGTGTAGAACTGCCTGGCCATGTAACGGAAGAGGTCAGCCTTCGCTTTCGGGACGGTCCACTTCCTCTCGGTCCAACTCAGCTTCTCGCTGCAGTACTGGCGGCCCGGCAGCGGCTCGCGGATGAGTTCGCGCTTGGGCGCCCGCGCCGGATTGTGGTACCTCCAGTTGACCTCTGACTGGCTGGCCATCAAGCCGCCGCGCGTGCCGTAGACCAGGTAGCTGTACGGCGAATACGCAGCGCAGGAGGAGATTTCGAGGTCTATTGTGGGCCGGTCCTTCGCAGTTATCAGGAGCTTCACGTGGTCTTCGGCGTCGCCGAAGGTGTTCGCCCGGTCCATTACGCACTTCACCTCCGGCATGCCTTCGCCGAATAGCTGCAGCGCCTGGTCCAGCGGGTGCGGACCGGTGTTGAGGAGGTTCCCGCCGCCGTACTCCTGAAGGGTCTGCCAGTCCCATCGCCGGCTGAACCCGTTCGCCGCGATCTTGATCATCACGATGCGCCCGAGGACGCCCGAGTCTATTACCTTGCGGATCTGCTCGAAGTACGGCGCGAAGCGCGACTGCTGATAGATGGCCAGCAGCTTGCCGGCCTTCCTGGCGGCGTTGATGAGCTTGTCCACGTCCGCCACGCGCCGCGCGAGGGGCTTCTCGCAGAGCACGTTGTAGCCGGCTTCCAGGAGCTCCAGCGTGATGGGCACGTGCAGGTAGGACGGGGCAGCGTTGACGACGAGGTCGAGGTCCTTGCGGCCGAGCATCTCCCGATGGCTGGCGTAGGTCTGCGCGCCGAACTCCTGCTCCGCCTGCTGTCGGCGTTCGGCGATGGGATCGACCACTGCAACGATCTCATACCTCCTGTCGTGCCGCAGGTGGTCCGCGTGGATGGAGTATCCGCTGCGGCCCTGTCCGATGATGCCGACGCGTATGCGCTTCGACTTCGCTTTCGCCATGGTGGCACCTCCCGATCTAAGGGCTCCGCCTGCATCGTCCTCCGAGGCGTCAGGCCGAGAAGGTCGCTGGAGTATGCCAGAACGGCCGCAGCAGTGCAACGGCGGCCCGCGCCTGCGGCGTGGGCGCGCGTCCGTCGTGAAGGCCCGGGTGAAGGCAGGCAGACCCTCCGGCACGCGCAATATCCCGACCGGGAGTGTATGATGCACGACTCGTCCGCCGAGGTGACCGGCGGGCCCCGGCGCGTACACGTGCCGCCCGTGTGCCTAGAGGAGCGACTGGAGGAACCATGGCTGCTTTCCGCATAGGCTGCGTGCCAATCACGTGGAAGAACGTGCCCCAGGACCAGGTTCTGAGCGAGATCGCCCAGGCGGGGTATGAAGGCTGCCCTATCTGGCGAAAGGAGGGGGAGACGACGCAGGCCGTCCTGGAGCGCGTGGCTCAGCACGGCCTCAAGCCGGCGCCGGGCTACCTCGAGGGGTACTTCTGGCGGAAAGACGAGGAGGCCCAGATCCTGGAGCGCGCGCGGCGGCAGGCCGCCTTTTCGCGCGAGGTCGGCTGCTCCGAGCTGTACGTGGCGGTGGGCGGGTTCCGAGCCTACACCACGGTGCGCGGTCTCACGCGCGACGCCATAGCCGGCCACGTGCTGCCCGAGGACGGGATGAGCGACGAGGAGTACGAGCAGACGGCGGCCACGCTCAACCGCGTGGGCGAGATCACGCTGTCAGAAGGCGTGAGCAGTTGCATCCACAACCACGCGGGCACGGTGATTGAGACGCCCGCCGAGATAGACCGCCTCTTCTCGCTTGTGGACCGCGACCTCGTGTTCATGGGCCCTGACACGGGGCACCTGGCCTGGGGCGGAGCGGACGTTGTCCAGTTCTTCCGCGACTACGTCGACTGCATCAAGACGGTCCATCTGAAGGACATCAAGCGGGACGTGCTGGAGGAGGGCCGCGCGAAGGGATGGGACTACCAGGAGTTCAAGTCGCACGGCATCTACACGGAGTTGGGGCAGGGCATGATGGACATCCCGGCCCTGCTGGACATCCTCAGAGGGGCGGACTTTGAGGGCTGGCTCCTGGTCGAGACCGACGTGACGCAACTGCCGACCGCATTCGAGAGCGCCGTCGTGAGCCGCCGGTACCTGCGCAGCCTGGGCCTATAGGGCGGGCCGACCGCGCCGGCCTCACGGCAGGGCGGGCTCCGGACGAGGAGGTCTGACGGCCGATGATAACCGCCAGGGGAACATCCATGAAGATGCGACTGGTGGCGCTGCTGGCAGCTTGGGTGACGGCGTTCGTTTGCGGTGGGTGCGCCTTGCTGACAAGCGGCGCGGCGAAGGACACACCGCGCGAGGTAGGCCCGGCAACCAGGGGCTCGACTGGAAGCGCCCTTGCCTCGGGCGGTCCGACTATCAGGTCGGCGGAACTCGACGAGTTGACACGGGCCTTCGCCGATCGCTACGTCGGCCTGCTCGCTTCTGCCTGCGACGCCCTGAAGAAGGATAATCCCGACCCGGTGCAGCGCCGCGAAGCGCAGGAATTGCTGGTGAACGGCGCCACGAACGTCTACGATATTGCCAGCAACGCCGACGCATTCACGCGGGCGCTCGACCTGACTGTTGTCACCACATTGGTCAGCCAGGTGTGGATCGACGACGACAGGGCGACGGAGGTCTTCGGGGACCGCGCAGAGGTGCTAGTTCGGGCGCTGCACCACGGCCGAGTGGAAGCTTGGGCGCTGGCTGCCCAGGTGCTCCGGCCGGATCAGCTCGACCTGCTGGACTACCTGCTCTGGGACTGGCGGCGCCACAACCCCGACATGGTCAGAGCGTATGCTGTCCGCTTTTCCAACTTCGCCATCGGCCGCGGCAAGTCCGCCGACGCCGAGGTGCTGGCGGCCGGCGGGTTGTTCGGCAACGTCGGACAGGCAGGCCAGGCCATCGAGGAGGCCCGCCTGCTCACCGAGCGGATGTTCTACCAACTCAAGCGCGAGCCCACTCTACTGCGATGGCAGGCCGAGGCGCTGCAAGATGTGGCGCTCGCCACCCCCGAGGTGGGCAGGACCCTCATGGACATGCATCGGCTGACCGATCAGATTGAGCAACTGCCCAAGAACGTCGCGTCCGAGCGGCAAGCCATCCTTGCCGCCCTCGACGAGCGAAAGGACATGCTGGACGGCCCCCTCGTCAGTGTGCGGAGAGCTTTGGCCGATCTAAACGTGGCCGTCACCTCCCTTGATCAGGCGAGCAAGTCGCTCAACGAGATGCTGGTGACTGCAAACGCCTTGGTCGCCCACTTCGACCATCCGGAGAGAAAGGCCACGACCCAGCCATCTCGCCCGTTCGACATCCGCGAGTATACGGAGGCGGTGAAAGAACTGGCGGTGGCTGCGGAGAAGATGAACGATCTGATCAAATCGTCCGACGAATTGCTCGGGTCATCGGAATGGGACCGCCGGCTCCAACAGGTGAACGAGTCGGCCGACGAGCGGATGAAGATGGCGTCCGAGCAGAGCCAACAAGTGGTGCACGACGCCTTCTGGTGGGCCTGCGTAACGATTGGCATCCTGTTCGCGGTGTTCATCCTCTGCCTGGCGGCCGTGTTCCTGGTCATTCGGCGGCTCAGGATCGTCTCGGAAAACGCAGGCAGACCGGGACAAGAGAACGGCCGCGAAGCACGCCCGGCGGATGCGTCCGACGCGGGCAGGAAGGCAGGTGCCGAATGACGCGGCTGCACTCGATGATTGTTGTGGCGCTTGTCTGTGCTGTCCCGGTCGGCTGCTCCTCGCCGGCCGTGACCAACATGCGCGACCAGGTTGGCTGCGAGACCGGCACTGGCCGCCCGGACGCCGAGGCCGATGCGGAGGGCACGCAGGTGTCGTCCCACGCCCTGCCGCCCTACGAACCCGTAACCGGCCTCTCGGGGAAGATCACCAGCATCGGCGCGTCCACGACCACGAATCTCGTGGCGCGCGTCGCGGCCGACTTCAGGCGAGTGTACCCGGAGGTGGAACTGCAGATCACCGCGAGCCCGACGAGCATCGGCCCCTTGGCGCTCACAGAGGATCGGGCCGACATCGTGCCGATGAGCCGGCCGCTCGCGCCCGAGGAGGTCCGGGCCTTTGTGGCGAAGCACGGCTACCCGCCCACCGAGATCAAGGTGGCAGCCGATGCCTTGGCAATCTATGTCGAGAAGACGAATCCGCTACCGGGGCTGACGCTTGAGCAGTTGAATGGAATCTTTTCCCGGACACAGCACGGGGGCGGGAGCTGGATCGAGACGTGGGGCCAACTCGGACTGACGGGGGAGTGGACCGATCGTCCGATC
>CAZFSS010000027.1:0-57175 GCA_964521715.1 uncultured candidatus Brocadiaceae bacterium
GTCGAAGGAGCCTGCCCTGAGCCTTTCGAAGGAGCCTGCCCTGAGCCCGTCGAAGCCGCCTGCCCTGAGCCTGTCGAAGGAGCCTGCCCTGAGCCTGTCGAAGGAGCCTGCCCTGAGCCTGTCGAAGGGGGCGGCTCTTCGGACCTCAGTTCTACACGGAGGGGGTGGAGCTCCTCGGCCTTCTCGGCGGCTTTGAGCGCCTCGGGCCAGCGCTCGGTCTCGACAAGGGCGGCGAGGAGGTTCTTCCAGCCGGGGAGGTAGTCGCTCTTGTGGGAAACGGCCATCCGGAAACACGCGATGGCCCGATCGTAATCGCCCTTGGCAGCGAAGCTCACGCCCATGTTGTTGGCTATCGCCTCCTCGGTGGGGTCGAGCACGAGGGGGCGCCCAGTGGAGATTGGGCTCACAGGCTCACCGTTCCCTTGAGACGTGGGGATCTTGCGGGGGAGCCAGACGTACCACCCATACAGGCCACCTCCGACCATCAGCACGAGCAAGGCAGCGATAACTAGGAAACGGAACCGGTTCCGACCATCGGGCTGCATGATCCCGCCGAACCAAGTACGCAATGGACCTTCAACGCCTCCCGGCACCGCCAGGTGCCGCGCCCTTCATGGCGGAACCCGTTCGCTGCCAAGACGACCTAGCGCTCAAACAGGTCCTTCACGGTGCCGTCCGAGTACAGGGCGAAGCGGGCGGGTTCCAGCGAATGGGAGAAGATCCGGGTGAGGGGGTCCTCCCATAGAAGGTGGTTATCGTGAGCCTCCGTCACCACCGGTCGCTCTGTCCCCCAGTTCTCCGGGGAGTACGAGTACTTGGCATCCTCTGCCGAAGATAGGAGCAATCCGCTCGGGCAGTATAGCGATTTGCAGTCCCGAAGGTGCGCACCCACAAGCGAATCAAGGTCTGCCGGAAGGCCACCTGACTGGAATCGGTACTCAACAATCGCCCGATGGATCATCGTGAGTCTGAACCGACAGTCCGTTCTCCTCGACATCTCTCTGGACGGAGCTCCGCGCCGAAAGCCGACCTCGACCCATCCCAGAGCGAGCAGCACTAACAGCCCGATGAATCCTGCGGTACGAATCCAGTCCGGCCTCGCTCGGTCCATAGCAACTCCTGTGTCATGCCGATCTGTGAGTTGGCGCGGCAGATCTACTGACGAGTCAAGGCTTCCCAGATTTCATCCTTACACTCACTTTGCGCCCACTCCGCATACCATTCGCCGAACGGGTTCAACATGCCGCCGCAGCCCAAACCGTAGTGATGAGCCAGCTCGTGGATAAGCGTCTCCGCTATGCCCGCGGGAGTAGCCTCCTGGCAATAGCCAGGACAGATGCCTATTCTCCTAAGCTCCGGCAAAGTAAACCCCGAGCCCCCCCACAAACAAGTCCATTTCCAGCCAGGCTCCAGTGTGACTGTGAAGGGACCCCATCCGGCGTCAGGGGGGGAACCCGCGTCGAAGAAAATCTGACAGCTGCCGCCGCCGTTGATGACAGAATTGACAACCTCGACCGCACGAAGCAGGTCCGGACAGCATTCCGCCACTTTCTCTGGGTCTGCGACTTCCAGAGGTCCATGCTCATGTGCGGCACGCGACGGTGCGCCAAAGAGGTGGACATCACCAGGTGGCGGCGCCGGCATAGTGCAGTCCTCGCCAGCACAGCCAGTTGGTCCCCCAAGGACATCTTCACATTCCGGTCCGGTGACGGGACCGGATACTACCCGTGCCCGTGCCTCCCCATGCGCACAGTGGGGGCAATGGACATCCTCGTCGTACCATTGCCCCCACTCTATCACCAGGCGCGAGGCGTCAGGGAGCGTCAGCCAGTGGCGACCGTAGTGGATGAGTTCGGCCCGGGGGTAACGCTCCCATACCCCCGTGAGTGATTCAAGTCCCATGGGATCAAGCCTTAAGCCAGGGCTATCGCTAACGTACCAGTAGAGACCATCCCCTTCTCGCTTCTTTGCGGGGTCCCGGCTGATGAAGCGGCCCAGGCCGGTGTGGTAGTAGCGGTTCCTGTACTGCATGAGGCCGGATTCAGCGTCGAGGCGGCGGCCGGTGAAGGTGTAGGGATTCCCCACATCCGAAAGGCCGTCCGCATCGGCCGAGCCGTCGGCGTCCAGCACCGTGCAGGCGCCGTAGGCATCGTAGCGATACCGCTCGATCACCGATTCGTTCCCGCCCGAAACAGCATACACAGTGGCCAGAGCGCCCTGGTGATAGTAGACGACCTCATTCGTGTCGCTGAAGTCGTCATCGGAGTTCAGGTCGCGTTCCTGCACGGCCACCGCGTCGATGTAACCGGGCGCGTAAGTAAACCTTGCGACCAGGTCCCCCGAGCCGTCCCTCTCCTCCAGGCACTGCCAATCAGAGTCGCCGCCCCAGATGAACCGCGTCGTGCCGTTCAAGCCGCCCTTGTTCGTGACAGTCTTCAGAACGCGCCGGTTGCGCGCATCGTGCTTATACTCGCCCGTGGTGTTCCAGTTCCCCGACTGCTTCTCCTCCACCTCGATCAGGCGGTTCCGGTAGTCCCACGCATACTTGTGGTCGCCGTTCGAGTCGCCGTCCTGCGTCAGGTTCCCCGCCGCGTCATACGACAGGCTGATCTGGGGGTCTTCCCCGATCGTCCGTGCCGTCAGCTCGTTGACCGTGTTGTGCGTGCGGCTTTCCGTCACGCTGTCCAGCACCGTGTCGTCCCAGTTCCCCAGCGGGTCCAAAGTCCAAGTCTGAGTCCGGCTGGGGCTCGTAATGTCCGTCTTCTGCTCGTTCAGCTGCCCGCGCTTGAAGTCCGTTACCCGGTAGACGTCGTCATAGCCGTAGAGCTCGCTCTGCGTCGCCGACTGGAGGTCCTCCTGATACTTCTTGTTCCCGATCCGGTCGTAGTCGTGCGACCACCCCGCAAGGAGCGTCCCGCCGCTCGCCTTCCAGCGGTGGTTCTTGATCCGCCCGAAGGTATCGTACCCGTATCCGGACAGGTTCTCGCCCTGGTCGTCCAGGTGGGTCAGGTACGCCCCGCTCGCGTACTCCCGCCTCTCCAGCAGCCAGCCCTTGTAGGTGTCGGCCACGCGGTCGTCCGAGCCGTCGTTGACGGCCGTGACCCGCCCGATGTCGTCGTGCGTGTAGGTCAGCGTCAGCCCGCTCGGATACGCCAGCGACTTCCCCCTGCCCGAAAGATCGTAGGTCACCGTCACCGTCCGGTCCGTGTAGGTGCCGTACTCCTGCGACTCCTCGACCGTCAGGTCGCCGTCGGCCGCCCGCGTGTAGGTCCACTCGACCGTCGAGTTGTCGTCGGCGTCGTTCGGATCGTTGTTGTCCGTCACGGAAGTGGGACGCCCCAGGGCGTCATACGCGTACGTCACCGCGCTCGTGCCGACCAGGCCGTTGCCCGAGACCGACTCCTGGGTGACGCGCCGGGCGTCATCGTAGGTATAGGTGACCGTCCAGTCGCGCTGATCGGTACGCGTATTCACCGTGCCGTCGTCGTTGTAGGCCACGGTCACGTCGTCCGAGTCCGGATAGGCGGTCTTGGTGACGGCGTTCGGATGCTTGGCAGCACCGTAGTAGTACGCCGTGTCCTGGTGGTTCTGGGCATCCTCCCAGGCTTCTACTACGTCATAGTATACCTCATCCCCGCCGTCCCATTCATCATACTGCCAGGTCACCTTGATCGCGAGGCCGCCCTGGGCGGCGTCCTGGATCTCTTCGGCCTTCCGGCTCAGCATGTCGTAGGCGTAGGTCGTCTCCATCCCCTCGGGGTCGGTGACCTTCGTGGTGCGGCCGAGCTTGTCGTACTCGCTGCTCGTCACGTGCACGCTGTCGCTCGACGCCGGCGCGGAGCCCGGCCAGGGATCCGGCAGGTTCCCCGTCCCGTACTCGGCGCCGTCGGTCAGACGGCCGTCCGAGTCATACCACATCCCGCTGCTGTAGGTGACGTAGGTTTGGTCGGCGATCTTGTTCCGGCGCTGGGTGTACTTCGCCTTGCCGTCGGCATAGTAGGCCATAACAGTCTCGTTGCCCAGCGCGTCGGTGACCTTCGTCTGCCTTCCCGCGCCGTCATACGTGTAGGCCGTCGACTTGCTGTAGGGATCGGTGGCCTTCTTGAGCTTCCCGCCCTTGGAGCAGTAGCTGTTGGTCTCGGCGGTCTCGGTGTCGCCCGGGTTGATGATCTCCGACTTGTAGACGCGGCCCATCTCGTCGTAGTAGGTCTTCGAGTGCTCGAGCAGCGTCCCCTGGGCGCTGGTGTCGTGGCGCTTGCGCTCGGCCACCCGGTCGAGGTTGTCGTAGATGCTGGCGACGTAGTAGCCCTCCGGGCCCGTGACGCTGGTGCCCCGGCCCCGCCAGTCGTACGCATACGTCGTGGTGACCTCGTTGACCTCGTCCGTCTGCTCCGTCATCCGGCCCTGCACGTCATACTCGTAGCTCATGGTGGTGACGAGCGTGTCGGTCACGCCGTCTGTCGAGCCCGACTTGAGCTGCTTGGGCATGCTGGTCATCTCGACGTAGGTCGTCTCCTGCACCGCCGCGAAGCCGCGGGCCTGGTCCTTGTAGCTCTCGGTCCTCTCCACGCGGCCCAGGTTGTCGTAGGCGTAGAAGGTCTTGCCGTAGTCGTTGTCGCCCGAGCCGAAGAAGCGGCGCTCCTCGCTCACGCGCCCCCAGCCGTCGTAGGCCCAGGTGGTCTTGGCCAGCACCGTTCCCTGCGCGCCCGTCTTCTTCGTCTCCTGGGTCTTGTTCCCGTTCTTGTCGAAGGTGTAGGCCACGTAGAGCCCGCCCGGATAGGTGACCGACGTCACGTCCCCGCGGTCATTGTAGCCGTACGTGGTCTCGTTCCCGAGGGCGTCCTTGACCACCGTGAGGTGCTCGTTGTTGTTGTCGTACCCGTACTCGACGACCGTGAGGTTCAGCTTCCCCTCCCCGTAGTCCTTGATCACCTTGACGAGCTGGCCGCTCCATTCCGGCAACTCGTCGATCGTACTGTTGCCGTTGTTGTCCACGTCGTCATCGTCGGCATACAGGTACTTCGTCACCATCCCGTCCTCGTCGGTGACGGTCGATATCCGGTCCATCGAGTCGTAGGTGTATTCCACGGTCGCCCGGTAGGCGCTTCCGCCCGCCTCGTCGCAGTTGTGGTTCACTTGCGGATGCGTGATCTTCTTGACGAGCCCCTTGCCGTTGCCGCTCGCGTAATACTCGTAGTCCGTCTGCAGCGCGCCCGTCCCGTCGTCGTTCTCGAAACGCTTGACCGTGGTCGGCAGGTCGGGGAAGTTACCGTCCTCATACGCGTACTCGACCTGCTTCTTCCAGCTCGCACCCGTCTCGCTGATCTCGACCTTCGTGATCCGGCCCGAGCCGTCATACGTGAACTTGGTCACGTGCAAGGGGGTCTGGAGGTCCGAGGCGTCGTAGAGGTAGACGTACTCGAGCTTGCCGTCCGAGGTGTAGGTGCGCTTCTCCTTGACGTCCGCCGACTGGTCCGCCTTCACCTGCTGGGTGAGGAGCTGGCCGAGCTCGTTCACCTCGGTCGCGATGCTGGGGTCCTGGGCGCCGTCGTCCGGGTAGAAATGCTCCACCCTGCGGTAGGCCGTGTTGAGGTTGGCCGGGTTCTCGTTCACCGTGGTGTGCGTGTAGTCCACCCCCTCCGTCGACCCCCCTCCGCCGCATCCCGAGCAGCCGATCATCTCCTGGGTCACCCGGCGGCTCCCGTCATAGGTGAACTTCCGCGAGGCCAGAGCGCTCACCTGGGCCTCCGTCGGATTGGCCGGCAGGCCGTCGTACTCCTTGGGCGCCACGTAGTACTTCAGGAGGTGATTGGCGTCGTACCAGAAGTAGTGGACCTGGCTCGTCCACTGGGCGTCGCCGTTCAGGTCCTGGCGGATGTTGATCTTGCGCAGCCGGCTCGAGCCGTCATACGTGCGTTCCACCTTCAGACATTGCGCGAAGGGGGTGCTGTAGGAGATCGTCCCGCTGGAGAAGGTGATCGACCGCCCCCAGTTGTCGTGGATTGAGTTTAGGGTCCTCCCCTTGTAGCCGGAGTAGGCGTAGGAAACGCTGTCGCCCGACCGATTCTCCTGGTACACGGCCAGGCCTTCCTGGTCCCCCCCGTTGAGTGCGTTGAACGTGTAGAGGTTGCCCGTGACCAGGTTTTCGAGGGTGATGGACCCGGATTCCGGCACCGTGAGCTCGTAGTCCGAGGCCACCGCGATCCCGTCCTCCTTCTGCACCCAGTCGTTGCCCTCCTTGAAGAACTCCATTGTGCTGCTGGCATCGACCGTGGCGTGGATCTCGGTGTCCGAATGGTCGAAGAGACGGGGGATGCCCGTAAGCTCCCATCCCTTCCCGGTGCCGCCCTCCGTCGACGTGTTGCCGCTGTCGTAGGTCAGTGTCAGGTCCGGGAACAGGGTCGATCCGTCCGGCATCTGGGGAAGGGGGAAGGCGAACGCCTCGTTCCCCTCCTCGAAGTAGACGCCGTTTCCCCCTATGGCGCCGGCCTTCAGGTCAGCGGCATTCGAAAGGTGGCCCCAGTTGGGCGGGTCGAAGTTGAGGCCGCCCCCCTCCCCGCAGGCGAGGGCGGCCCTCGCCGCCAGCACCAGACCCAGGGTCGCACACGCGCCGCACAGCGTGATCAGAGCAATAAGCCTGCCGACCTTCCCCGCTTCGCTCTTCATCTCCCGGTTCCCCTCGTCCGTGGCAAGGCTTCTCTTTCCCATCATTCGAGGCCTTCAACCGATATCCCCAGCTCGACGGCGTCCGCCATCGCCGCCTCCTTCACCTGGCGATACTGCTGCGCCCGCGCCTCCATCTGGGCCGCTTTCTTGGCGTCCCCCCGCTGGCGGAATCGCTCCGCCCTCTCCGCGAAGATCCGCTCCTCCTGGGGCGCCAGCTGCAGGTCCGTCCGCACCACCCACCAGTGGAGGTCGTGCCAGAGCCGCTCCCTCTCCATCGCGAAGTCCGCCGGGGGGCTCTCCCCGACCAGGGCCATCGCCGCCTCGTAGGCGTCCCTAGCCCGGTAAACCTGCTGCGTGGTGAGGTACAGATCCACCAGCGTGAGCCACGCGCCCACGTCCGACCGGTGCTGGCCCACGTAGTCCTCCAGGTCGGTGAGCTCCATCGTGGGACGCAGGATCACGGGCGTCGGACCCGCCAGCGCGTAGGCGTCGAAGCTGGCCTCGCCGACCGACGCGGCGTCCTTGACTTCGAGCCCCTCGAGCCTCGCCTCCAGCGCGAAGTGCACGCCCGAAGGCCCGAAGAGGCGCAGCGTATAGACCGTCGGAAGCTCGGCGCCCCCGACCGCCTGGACCCCGCCCGCCACCACGTCCCTGACGGCGTTCGCAAACGGCTCCTCCTCGTCCACCGAGCCCCAGACCAGCCGCTCGCAGACGAAACTCTCCGTATTAATGTAGTACTTGCGCGGCGTCCGGCGCTGCCAGAGGCTGGGCCACGTGACCAGCTGGTCGCTCCCCTCCAGCGGCTCCTTCACGTCCAGAAGCGTATAGTAGCTCTTCCCGTCCACTTCCTCGATCGGCCCGGCCTCCGTGTCGCCTTCGAAGGGCTCGAGCCACGCCCTCGGCATGAGGTTCACCATCAGGAGGGCGTCCGCACCCGTCCCGCAGCCGAATCCTCTGTAGGTGTCCCCCGGCCGCGCCATCACCGTCGGCACCCGCTCGGTCCACGAAACGGCCTTCCCGTCGTCGTCGAGCCATCCGCCGATCCGCTGCTCGAGCCTGCGGGAGTAGACGAAGCCGTCCTTGAAGATCAGCCACGCGTTGTCCTGCTGCCGGGGCTCCTCCTCCAGGGACGCCATCGGGAAGCCGTCCTGCCGCACGTAGCAGTTGGGGGCCCGGTAGAGAAAAGGCACTCCCTTCCACCCCCCTTCCTCGGGCGCCGTCATCCGCATGCCCAGCACCCCGCTCAGGCCCGGCAGGCCGTCCGCCCTCGCCTGCATCGCGTCGATCAGACCTTCCAGGCCCATCGGCGTCGGGGCCGCCTGCGCCTCGACCCGCACCATCGGCGCCGGGTGGATCAGGACCACCACGCACAGGACCGCCGCCGCCAGCAGGGGAACCGTCCACTTCATGTTCTCGCGCCTGAACATCCCGCCCCTCCTTCCCTCTGTCCGTGGCCCTTCAGGGCAGCTCGTCCGGATGGCCCCACGTCATGCCCCCATACTCCGCAGGCACGTTCGAGTCCATCCAGGACGCGTCGAAGTTCGCCCGCCAGTTGTAGACCGATCCGCCCGCCAACGAGCAGTCCCTCGCCGACCGGTCCCTCTTCCGATCGCTGCAGCGCGTGTCCAGGGAGTACGAGACGAAGCCATACCTGCACGCGTCGCCCCAGACCTTCCCCCAGACCGCAGCCTCGCAGTCGTCGTAGTAGATGTCGTCCACGTCGTTCCCACCGTCGTTCAGGATGTCGTCCTCACCCACGCCCGTGCCGCCCCAGGGATCGTCGTCGTTCGGGTCGGCGGCGAGGAGGCGGGGGTTCTGGATGTAGCCGCTCCGCCGCCACGTCCCCGCCCGGCAGTGCGGAAAGTACTCGTCCCTCGGGGCCTGGATCACGCCGTAATACCCCGGCCCTCCGATCAGCTCCTCGTCAGCCCCCCATACCTTGTGCTTGTCCATCACCCAGCTGTGCTCCGGCATGTACTTGCCCACCCATTGGGCCGCCAGGTCGGCAAAAAGCACGTTCGAGCCATCCGGGTGGTTGGCCGGCTCCTTCCCGTACTGGGTCACCATCTCGATCCCGTCCGCCATCACCGCCCGCTCCCCCAGGGGCTCCCGGGGTATCCGTCCCTCGTCGGCGAAGTAGCACTGCCCCTTCATGTCCCCGATGTAGACCTGCGTCTGGACGTCCGCCCGGTGGGGGTCCCAGCTCTCGACCTTCACCACGCGCGGGTAGGGGGAGCGGAGGCTGGGACAGACGTAGACGTCCAGGCTCCCCACGTAGCCCAACGCCGCCAGGTCGGACATCACCTGGGGCTTGTAGGTCCCCCCCTCGCACGTGGCCCGGGTCCATTCGCCGTCGGCGTCCTTCCTCAGCATCTGCCAGGCGACGCCCAGCTCGTGGACGTTGTCCATGCAGGCCGTCCGCTGAGCGAGCTCCCGGCTCCTGAAGAGCGCCGGCAGGATCAGCGCCCCCATCAGCATCACGAGCGCCACGACCACCAGCATCTCCGTGAACGTGAATCCCCTCTTCGTCCCGGCGCGTCGTCGTCCGTAGTGAATGCGTACGTTCATCCCCCGCTCCTTCGCCAACCGATGGACTCCGCCTGGATGGGCCGCCATAGCTTGCCGTACAAACAAACGCCGCAGCCCTCAGGCCGCGGCTATCCAGATATCGCCTGCAAGACAAGGCGGCCACGCCGCCTCGCTCGCCCATATCCCCGTTGCGCCATTAGGCATACGTCCCAACTCAGGCCTCCCTGTCAAACGCCCGCGAGGCCCACGCACCGCATCCCCCTTCAACGCCAGCCATATCCTAGTCGAGGCTGGCCAGGTGCGCAATTGGCATTATTCTGAATTCGGGGGTTAATCTTTCTGAGAAGCAAGAGGCGGCAAAATGGCTGTCACCTGGCCGCGCAGCTCCCCCTGTCAGCTGGCTGATGGGGGAGCCATCCGCTGAGTGTCCCAGGCTGATGGCCAACAAGCAGGCATCGGCACGGACGTTCACGGTGAGGTCCAGCGATGTGTGTTCGGTGAGAGGAGCAGCAGCGACCTGCTGGACCTGTCCTCCTGGGCGGCGGACGAGATCTGTCCCGCTGCTTCGGCCGAAATCGAGGACGAGAGCCAACGCACCGAATCTGCTGGATGAAACGGCATGGACCCTATAACATCACCCCCACGTGTTACCTGAGAGGAGGTCGGACCATGGGCTATTACGACGAACGGAGTGACGGGCTACTTAGAGGGTCGAGGTCGGATCGGATCAATGCCATGCTTGAGCTTAGGGATGCCGAGTGGAACATCGGGACGTTCCTCGTCCTGCTCAGGGGAGCCCTCGACCACGCCTACCAAGTGAACCACGCGGCCCTGGGAGCCGTAACAGAACTTGCGCGACGCTCGCCTGAGCCGTTCACCGTCTCGCCCGTGACACTGCTTGGGCGGATGCTCTCTGCTGATCTTCCTGACCCCGGCAAGGCGGGCTTTGATGAGATGATAGAGGCTTGGGAAGTCCTGTTCGAGCTACGAACGCCGGAAGCCGATGGCGCCATCGAAACCGAACTCATAGAACCGGCCGCTGGCGTTCCTCACGATGACTTCGAGCGGATAGTGACACTTGCCCTGGAGAAGGGCCGACGTGATGTGTTGGACCGGTTGTTTGAGTGCGACTTGCCTAAGACGAAGGCTTCCATCGTGCGGAGGCTGGCTGGGGCCTCGGGAAATAGCGTCGATGACTGACGAGGAACTACTCGCTCGGGTCCAGGCACAGGAGGACCTCATGATCGCTGTCTCGACTGGCGATCCACGGATCGACGACGTGAATCAAGAGCACCGTAAGCGTGGACGGCGCGTCAACGCTGGGCTGGCAGAGCGGCGCTGTTCTTGCTGAGGTGGGTGCCGGGAATCTGCAAGACCGCGTTCAGGTCCGGCGCCCAGCACCTCACAGCACGTTGATCTCGTCGTCCTGGGGGGCCAGGTGGGCGTAGATCATGGTGGTGTTGACGCTCTTGTGCCCCAGCCACTGGGAGACCTTATAGATGCTCACCCCCCTCATCGCCAAGTGGCTGGCGAACGTATGGCGGAGCGTCTTCTTCCGGTTCCTCAGGCCCAGACGAGGCACGACCCCGGCGAGGTAGGCGTTGTGTGTACGGGGACGGCCTCGCCGCTGTCTGTACGGAGCAGCATCCGCCCTCCCAAAAAGGAAGGCCGAGAGAGCTGCTGCTCTCCCGGCCCAAGTCCTCGACAGTCGCAGGAAGGCCCGGGGCCTCCGTCAGCGTCTCATTATCTTCCAGTTCGGACGCATGAGGGCGGAAGGGGCAAAGGAGAGTTTGCCGTGTTCCGCCATTGCCTCCGCCAGAAGCATGCGGAGACCCCAGCGCATGATTTCGTCCTTTGACTTCGGATCATCCTTGATCTGATCCATGACCCAATGGAAGGCAGCCGAATCCGAGACGTACTTGTCGCACGCCTCGTCTATGACGCCAGCCAAGTAACTCTGTGCTTCGATTTTCATTCTGCTAACTCCATGCTGAAAGTGTGTGGGCGGCCGCACGGTGCGGCCGCTGCGTTCTACGAAGATGGTCCTACTGCTGCAACAGCCGTCAGTCTGGCGTCAGACCGGCGGCGCCCGACACTTGAGTTCTGGGGTCATCGCACTCGCTTTCGTTCGTCGATCTGCTGGCTACTACTCGGGCAGTTCCCCGGCAGCTGATCCTGCTTCGGAAGCTGGAGGGCTCGTCTCGGCCTCCTCGGCGGCGGCAGCCGCCAGGACTTCACGAGGAATAAAGAGGCAGCGTAGCTGATGCCCACCGAAGCGATGCCGGGTGGTCTCGCCCAGTCCCTTCTCTTTCAGGCGCCGAGTGATCACTCGTGGATCGGAAACGTCGTACGTGTAACCCATCGAGCGGAGGGCCCGCATTGCGGTTTCGATGTGGACATGCACGCCTTCTGCGCCTTCGTCGCAGAGCGTCTTTGATGGGTCCGGCCTGGTCGCCAGAAGCACAACCAGGTCGTGGACGAATCGGGCGGCGATGTCGATGCCCTCCTCGCGCAGCATCTCGAGATGCTGCCGGAGGGCCTCGACGATGTAGTCCTCAATATCGGCGTCGATGCCGTACGCCTGCAGGGCATCCGCCGCGACGAGTTGCATCGCATAGTTGCGGAAGCACCGGTCCATCTCCGAGTAATGGGCGTAAGGGCAATCTGAAAGGCTAGTACGCAACAGGGCCTCCTTCTCGCGTAGGAGGCCAGGGATGTCATGCTCGTTGCCGTACTCGCAGGTGAACTCGAGCCACTCTCCCAGAGGAAACACTTGATTGTCTCGTTCGAGCTCTTCCAGTGCGTTTTCATTCTTCGCCTCGCCGACGAGGTGGTAGGCGATGGTTTTCGAAAGCAAGGCTTCATCGCGCGCCGGGAAATCCTGGCCAGCCAAGAGCACAGGAGCGTACAGGTCATAAACCCGATCCTTGTGGCCATGCGTCGTCGGCCCGATGTTGTAGCTCACATTGAGCTGGTCAACGAGCCGTTTCCGGTGTGATGACCCCAGCCTACCGACTTCGTCGGCCAGAACGGGCACGTTGGTGTTGGCCAATGCTTTTTTTGTTCTGTAAGATGTCTGGAAGTGAACCGGCGCCGCCACGACCTTCAGGCCAAACCGGCGGGCAATGACCTGGAAGAGCGTGGTCTTGCCGGCTTCCTTGTCCCCGGTCAGGACGAGATGCGGGTACGCGTCGCCGAACGCGGGCTTGAATGCGGCGCCCAGGGCCCACACCAGCGAAGCCTCGACCGTGCCGTCGGTGCTGAGCGCCGCCACCTTCTCGAAGATGTGTCGATCTCCCTGGCGGGGGAACACGGTTCCTGCGTAAGGGCACTCCTCGTCACCCGCGGGGAACTCGACGCCATCGGAGACTCGTAGATCGCCCGACTCGGTCAGGTAGGTGCCGACCACGAGCATCTTGTCGACGCGTTCATCGCGCGCCTGGACTCCCATCAGGTCGACCAGAACATGGACGAGCACCTTGAACTTGCGCTCGTGCGCAATGATCGCGCGGCCATTGCTGCCATCGGCCCAGGTATTCGATTTGCGCAAGTCCCCCTTGAGCTCCCAGAGGTCCTTGCACAGGACCTCCCCATTCGCTCTGGCTTCATCCGTCGCGGGCCGCACGACTGCAACGAGGTGACGAGGGACCGCGCGCCCCCCGAGATACCTGCACTCGCCCGACGCGATGGCCAGTGGCAGGAAGTTAGCCACCAGGTCGCTCGGCCCGAGAACTACACCGTCTGTGAAAGACATATCGTGCACACGAAGATGCTGGCTGAGACGGTCCAGCCACGGCTCCGACAAAGGTTCGGACGAGAACTCCGAACGTTCTTCCTGATTGTGGTTTCTTGCTTGTGAGGTTTGCATATCGCAATCCTTCTTCGACTTAGTGGTATGTAGAAAGACTCTGACTGATCCCGTTTCGATAGGGGGAAAACCACCGCTCTCCGGGTCCGGTTCAGCTTCCGAGTTCCCGGGAAGTCAGAGCTGCGGTCGCCCTCGGCCGTGGCGAATCAAGTGCTAGGCGTCGTCCCGGATCGTCCAGATCCGGGCGGCCACGGGCCATTGGCAGAAAAGTAAGACTTGGCAGATAGACAGACAGCAAGTCGAAGGAGGCAATGGCGCCGCCAGATGGCGGCCAAGAAGGGTCTCTCAGCCGGTTCGTCTAGTTCATCTTTCCCTCCTTTCCGATCTATGGTGCGCCTTGCCTCAGACAGGCGAGAGCTTTTCCCCTTCGTTCCTGAGGGGCTCTTCGGCGTTGAACTCGCTTCACGACCTCCACGATCGTTACGCCCTGACCAGTGGTCACGGAATCCTGCCATTCTGCGACGGGTCCCTTCACCTGATGAAGATTCGGCTGCGCTGAAAGAGACCATCATTGTTCTCTTTGCCAGTCGGCGACTCATCCAGACTGTCAGGGCCTGTGGCTTCGAGCCACTTGAGAACATCACTTATCTGGAAGCGGAAGGGGGCGCGCTCACCGAAGCCGAGTCTGATGTGCGGCAGGCCCTGGGCGACGAGCCGGTAGACGGTCCGAACACTGCAGCCGAGGAACTCGGCCAGGTCGCGGGCCGTGACCAGACCTTCTGTTGACTTGCCGTCTGCCATAAGAACCGCCTATTGAGTCTGCGTTCCCTTATACCAGGCGTCCCATCAACCGGCAGAGCGGTTTGGCGGCAGACTACGCGGGGATGCGCGGAGAGCAACTCAGGAGGGCAAGAAGAGGGAGGGATTTTCTGGCACTACGCGGGGAGACTACGTGGCCACTACGCGGGGGGTGGCTCGGCATCGCCGGACGGGGTATTCCAGCGATTCCGGTTGAGTTACAGCCGCCTGCCAGCAGAGGACCCACTGCTCGTGGCCGTCGCGGGAAGCCTTGCCCATGGACAGGACGTGGTCGTGACGCGCGAGACCATGGGCCTTGAACACATCTCTGATCTTAGGTATTACCTCGCGGACGTTGCTGATCCCCTCCCCCTCAAGCACCCTGGCGGCGCAGGGATGTCCGGGCATGTCGCTCAAGAGCCAGAAGATCTTGAACATCCGCTTCGTCACGTCCGTCCACTTCGTGCCATTCACGCACATTTCGTCCCGACGGTCGTCCAAGATGATCGTGAGTGCCTCTGACGGGTGGACGGTCGCTCCGCGTTCGCGGCCCGCCTCGCCAGCCGAGGCCACCGGCAGATGGCGTAAGCGCAGGTCCTTTGGGATCTCGACCAGTTGCCCCTCCGACCAGCACGTCACTTTTCCGACCATGCTCAGGAAGTCGTGTTTGCTGGCAAGGAAGGCCCAGCAAACGCCCTCTACGGGAGGAAAACGGTCCACGAGTCCTGCTGCATTAGCGCACGTCCAGTAGTACTCGGCAAGCCAGTAGGCATGAGCATAGCGTCGGAATGGTTCGGGGTAGCGTTCGTGCCCTTTCTCCGCAAGCCGCCGGAAGTGCATGTCAGGAAAGGCAGGCAGGCTCATAGGTGAATACTGAAGGCACTGGAGACAGAGACCCAGCCCAAGTATGGCCTCGAGCTCCTCGCCAACCCGCTCAGTCGTCCACGTCCACGCACCAAGTACGAGGCGCTCGACGTCCTCCATCACTGGGTCCAAGCGCTCCAGTTCGGCTCCATACCTCTCCTCTTCTACCTGGCCGAAGTCGACGGCCAGGATAGCCTTCCTCAGCCGCTCGGCATGGCTGTCCGAGACTTGCTCTACGAGGTCCGCATCGGAGATGACGTCGCCCAGCACCGCTCGGACTACCCCTTCAGCGCAGCCAGCCAGCTCCTCACCCTGGAGCTCTTGAGCCCTGCTGGGGATCCGCCGCAGGATGTCTTGAAACGGAAAACCGGCTTTTCGTCCTTCCTCAGTGCCCATCACAGAGGCTCGGGCTTCGAGCTCTCGGCACGTCATGTGCGCGAGGAGGTCAAGAGTCTTGACCGGCAATACGCTGGTAGCGTGTTTCGTATATGCATCGCAGAGAGATAGAATCAGCAGCTTCAGGCATCCGCCTTCTTTCGCTGCTGCCTCGTCCCATCTACCGCATAGAGCTTCAGCAGCTTCGCCAAAACCAGGGGGCCGCTCTCCCAGTGCCGTATGCAAGGCAGCGCCCAGCGCGTCCAGTGACTCACCGAACGGCAGCTCCCTCGCTGGCGAGCACCAGTTCGTGATATCCCACCGCGTCACGGGACTGAGGGCGGGCACAAACGCTCGGCGCAGTTCATACACCTGTGTCTTGCGCTGCAGATCCGGGGAAGACATGCCCTTACCCACCTTTGGCGCCGTGAGTAGTGGCAGCAGATCGGCCCCTATGTCCGGGGCCCCCTACGTCGCCGCTGGGACTATGGTACGACAGAACGCCGGGAAGGCAAGTCAAAAAACGTCGATGGGGGGAAGCTGCTGATCGGCCATGTTCACGTAGATCATGCTCGTCGTGATACTCTTGTGGCGCATGAGCTTCTGGAGCTCGAAGGGCGATATCTTGCCGCTGGCGGCCAGCTGGGTGCCGAAGGTGTGGCGCAAGCAGTGAAACGTCAAGTCATCCCACCCCAGCCCGTTCTGTACCAAGGCAGTGAAACGCCGTGTGATGGCCTCCGGTGTCCAGGGCGAGCCGTTCCCCCGCTTGAGGAGGCACCCTGTGCCCCGAGCCTTCTCCTCCAGCAGTGGACGCAAGCGGCCATGAATGGGAACGTCACCGTGCTCTCCCGACTTAGTGATCTCCGCTCGGAAGTGAATGACGCCTGCGTCCAGGTCAGCGTCGGAGCACCGGAGCTTAACGAGCTCTCCCCGTCGTGCCCCCGTGTAGATCGCGAACAAGATAGGCTCGTAGAGGTCGTCACCTTCGGCTGCGGACAACAACTGCTCGATCTCCTCCTTCGAGAGAACCCGGCGCCTCTTCTTGGGCACCTTGACGCTGGGAAACGAGCGCAGCAGATTCTCTGCCAGCCACCCCTCATCGATGCCCCAGGTGACGGCACGCTTGACGATCGAGAGATCGTTGTGGATAGTCTTAGGCTTGTTGCCCCTCTCTTGCATGGCCGACACGAAGTCGCTGAAGTGCTGGCGGCGCAGTTGTCCCGTCGTCACCACGCCCTGGTCGGCCAGCATGTCCCGGAACTTCTGCAGCGTGTAGACGACGATCCTGTGGTAGTCCTCGGAGCAGTTCGGTTGGACAGCCCGGCAGAAGGCGTCGAGCCAGTCCGCCACTTCCACATCGGCGGGGCCAAGCTCGACGCCGCTCCCCCCGCTCAGCTTGTGGCGGGCGATCTTGCGCTCGATCTCTGCCTTGCGTTGTTCAGCGAGAAGGCGTGCCCGCTGCGGGGCTTTCGGATCGACCCGGAAGTGCTCCTGTTTGCGCCGGATCTCTCCATTCTCCGTGAAGGAGAAATCGACGACCCAGTAGGTTGCAGTGCCGTTCTTGAGCTTCCTCCTCCGCTTTCTGAGTGTAGCCATCCTCGCCTGCCGAGCCGCAGAAATGCAACCATATGCAACCGGATGCTCTGCCATGATAGCCGAACAGGCGTTCGATGTCAAGAGGGCGCGGAAACGCGAAGAGCCTCCAGAGGGGCCAGGAAGGGCGTGAGAGGCATAGGCAGGGGAAGGAAAGTGGTGCGGATGGGGGGATTCGAACCCCCATGGACGGTAAGGTCCACTAGGCCCTCAACCTAGCGCGTCTGCCTATTCCGCCACATCCGCATCAGTCGGGGGATCCGGCCGCGTACAGCCCCTGCCGCCCCGCCGGCCGAAGCCTCGCCGAAGGCTGGTCGGCCCTTCTTCGCCAAGGCTACGCAGGGCAGTTCGACCACCCTCCGTAGCACTCCGACGCCGCAGGCAGAGGAGGGCGAAGGAGGATGGTCGGGGCGGCCGGATTTGAACCGGCGACCTCCGCGTCCCGAACGCGGCGCTCTAAGCCAGACTGAGCCACGCCCCGCAAACTCCTCAATCTAACCCTCGTTCTCCGGCCTGTCAAGCCAAAAGGCGCCATCGCTTGACCCTCCAGGCGGGCCGGCGGTATGATGGACCAACAAGGCGGCTGACGCCGCCAACACCTGTGACCTGCCGACGCGCGCGGCAGTTGCGCGCGAACGCCCGGGATGAAGGGCGCCTCCCCCGCGGCATGGGTCGCACGGGTCTTCCTGTCTCGGACGTCCCGCGGTCCTTCATGACGCGTAGAGGGGACGGATCCTCCGCGATGCGAGCGAGAAGCATCCTCATCGGGCTCCTTACGGGCCTGGCCGTCGGACTGGCGATCAGTTCGGCTCTGGGGGCCGAAGGCGATGGCCGCAAGAGCCTGGACGAGGCATTCATCCAGCCCGTCGCATGGTTAGCCGCTCAGGTCGACCTGCGCTACGTCGAGGAGGTGGACCTGAAGGAGCTCGTGGTGGGCACCTGCCAGGGGATGCTGGCAGAGATCGACCCCTACAGCGCTTACTGGCCGCCCGAGATGCTTCAGGAGCTTCACGCCGACGATGGGCGGGTCGACCCGGGCTTCCAGGTCCGTTTCGATCCCATATCGAAGGTCGTCATCATCGATGACTGCATCCCGGGCACGTCCGCCTTCGCCGAAGGCCTCCTGCCCGGGGACCTCGTGATGGAAGTGGAGGCATCCACCCCGGGGACGGCAGCCTTCGCTGAGGGGCTGCTGCCTGGGGACCGCGTCGTCGAGCTCAAAGACGAGTCCACCGGCGCGGTCGCCAAGATGGCCGACATGAAGACGGCGTACGAGGTGTACAAGGCGCTCCGGGGCGAACCGGGGACGGAGCTGACCGTCACGGTCTTGCGCTTGGACGAGCTGCGGAAGTCGCAGGTGACCGTCCGACGGCCCGGTCTTGAGCCTCCTTCGGCGGTCCTGCGCGCGGAGGTCATCGCGCCCGACCCGCGGATCGGCTACGTCTACCTCGGGCACTTCGGACAGGGCTCGTCCGACGAGCTCAAACAGGCCCTGAACGAGTTGCGTTCGGGCGGCATTGACGGCCTGTTGCTGGACCTGCGGTTCAACCCCGGCGGCGAGTGGCAGGAGGCCCGGACCGTGGGCGGGCTCTTCCTTGACGGCGACCTGCTGGCCAGGATACGGGGCCGCGCCGGCGCCGAGACGGAGCTCAGGGCCCGCCAGGGAGGGGCCGACGTTGACTTGCCCCTGGTCGTTCTGGTCAACCGGTTCACGGCCGGCTGGGCGGAGCTCGTCGCCGCCGCGCTGCAGGACCACCGGAGGGCCATCCTCGTCGGCGAGAAGACCTACGGGGAGGCCGCCGTGCAGACCCTGATGCCAAGCCCGTTCGATGACGGCACCATCCGGTTCACGAGCGCCCGATACTACTCGCCCAACGGACGGACAATCGACGGAGAGGGGACGGAGCCGGACGTCCAGGTCGAGCTGTCGCACGAGCAGACGCGGACGCTTGCATTCCACCTGGTCGGCGCCGAAGAGCCCCCGGCCGTGGCGCCTGCCCCCGGCGAGTCCGGCGAGGCCGGTGCCGGCGCGGGCGAGAAGGCCGAGGAGAAGCCCCCGGCGGAGTTCCGGGACACGCAGTTGGAGCGGGCCCTCGAGATCATCTCAGCCAGAGTGAAGCAAGTCGGCGAGCAGGCCGTGCCCGCCGCGGCGGGCTGAGGGCTCCTGAGGCGGGACGAGGCACATGCAAGCAGGAGGCAGAAGTACGATGCGCAGGACCTGGACATGGCTGGCCGTCTTGCTCGGCCTGGCGGCGGGGCTGGGCTTCGGTCCCGCGCTTGGCGTTTCGCTCAGCGAACGCAAGCAGGCCCTGCGCCAGGATTTCCTCCAGCCCGTCGTGCGGCTCGCCCTGGAGATGGACCAGCGTTACGTCGAGCAGCCGGACTACGACAAGTTGCGCGTGGGGGCGTACAAGGGGATGCTCAGCAGGCTGGACAAGTACAGCTCCTACATCCCGCCGGACGCCTACAAGGAGTTCCGCGGCGAGATCGAGGGGGAGTTCGGCGGCCTGGGCATCCGGATAAGCTACAACGAGGCCAAGAAGGCCGTCCAGATAGAGGAGACGCTGCCCAAGACGCCGGCGTCGAAGACGGGGGTCTTGCCGGGCGACCTGATCGTGGAGATCCGGGAGGGCGACAAGCTGGTCAAAACGGCTGACTTCGAGAGCGTCCATGATGCCATCGAAGTCCTGCGGGGCAAGCCGGGCACGGACGTCACCATCACCGTCGTCCACGCTGACGGGGGGGAGGGTGAGCAGATCACCATTACGCGAGGCATCATCACGCTGCACGCCGTCGAGGTCGTCCACGTGATCGAGGGCGAGCCGAAGCTCGGATACGTCAAGCTCGCCTACTTCAGCAAGAACGCGGCCGACG
The DNA here is from genome assembly GCA_964521715.1 of uncultured candidatus Brocadiaceae bacterium. Taxonomy (GTDB): domain Bacteria; phylum Planctomycetota; class Brocadiia; order SM23-32; family SM23-32; genus DAOVRD01. Next base: position 19,508 of record CAZFSS010000027.1, read on the forward strand.
ATCTGCGGCGAGCCATCGAGTACCTCCGGCGACAGGGCATCGAGGGGCTGGTCCTGGACCTGCGCTTCAACCCCGGCGGGCTGCTTGAGACGGCGCGCGACTGCGCCAGCCTGTTCCTGGATAACCAGATCGTGGTCAGCACCAAAGATCGGAGCGGCCGGACCGCTCTGGTCTACTCGCGCGGGGGAACAACGTTTGACAGCCTGCCCGTCGTGGTGCTCATCAACAAGTTCAGTGCGAGCGGCGCGGAGATCGTGAGCGCCGCCCTCCACGATCACCACGAAGCCACCCTGGTGGGCGAGACCACTTACGGCAAGGCGAGCGTGCAGAAAGTCATCGAGTACCCCGACGATCAGGAGGGGGCGGTCAAACTGACCATCGCTCGCTACTACACCCCTGACGGAGTGCTGATTGAGGGCAAGGGCATCAAACCGGACGTCGAGGTCAAGCTGTCGGACGACGACACGCGCAAGCTGTTCCGATACCTGGACAGGCAGGTGCAGTACGATCCCATCCCCCGCGAAGGCGAAGAGCCAGAACCTGCCGAGCCTCAGCGCCAGAGCGAGGCCGGAGCCAACGCGGAGGAAGAGGAGAAGTTCATCGACGTCCAGTTCGACCGCGCCGTCGAGATCCTCGCGCAGGCGGTGGCGCAGGCGCACGCGCGCGCCAACGCATCGGTCGCCGAGGGGCAGGCTCCGCCGCAGGGCTAGTGGAGGTTCATCGCTGCCTGTTGTCAGATCCAGGCGGCGTTATAGACGTGCTGGACGGGCATTGCGCGTCCGTCCATCCTGCCAGGTCCGATCCGCTTCCGTAGGGGCACGGCGCGCCGTGCCCCTACCTCACGGAGCCGAAAGGGGCCACCCGGAAGCTGGGCGTTGACCTTCCACTAGGCGAGCAGGTCGGGGAGCTCCGTCAATCGCCTGACGATTGGAACGTCCGCCGGGCCCGCCTCCGCCTCGTCCCGCCTGAGCCAGACGGCCCGCAGCCCCGCCCCCAGCGCCCCCAGAACGTCCTCCTCGTAGCTGTCCCCGACGTGCGCGAGCTGCCCGGGCGGGAGGTCGCACCTGCGCAGGGCCTCCTGGAAGATGGCCGCGTGCGGCTTCTCGCTTCCGGCCGTGCACGAGATGACGGTCCAGTCCATGTGCTGCGCGAGGCCCAGGTCCAGGAGCAGTCCTTCCAGGCGCACGTCCCAGTTGCTGATCAGGCCCATGCGGACGCCGAGCCGCCTCAGCGCGTCGAACGTCGGCCACACGTCGTCGTAGACGTGCCAGGCCGAGCCGGACGCGAAGTGATCCCACAGCGAGAGGAAGACGTCCTCGAAGCCTTCGACGGGGCCGAAGGGGCGGAAGCTCTCGCGCACCACGAGCCGCCACCAGTCCATGGCTTCGGACTGGCCGCTGCCGTAGGCCGGGCGGCCGGGCTCCCGCTGCCTCCTGAGGCGGCCCCACGCCTCAAGGAACTGCCGTTCCACCTCGGCGCCATCGGCGGGGATGCCGGCCCGGCGCAACGCGCGGGCATACACCTCCCCGACCGGAGGGTCCGGGTAGATCAGCGTGTTGCCCGCATCGAAGGAGACGGCCTTCACCTTCACGCCGGCGGCCTGCGAAGAGAGCGAAAGGATCCTGACGGTCTGCGCAAGGCTGAGCGCGCGGGCGCGATTATACGCCGGGCGCCTCTGCGTTCAAACGGACGCGCGGGGCCGCGGTGCGTGCGCTCTGCCTTTGACAACCGGCGGCGCGTGGATAGAATGTGAGTACAAGCGGTGCCCCGTTAGCTCAGCGAATAGAGCGTCGGCCTCCGGAGCCGAAGGCCGCAGGTTTGAATCCTGCACGGGGTACCAGCCCTCGCCCCGCAGTCGCGGGACGAGGGCAGAGCAGGAGAAAGGGGGAAGTAGAGAGGAGAGCGTTACGCGGCCGAGGCCGCGATGGGGGCAAGAGCTCCTGGGCGAGAGTCAGCGCCTTTCTCCTGCGGTCTACTTTCTACTCTCTGCCGTTTCCGCCCCTCGGCGGGCGCGACGTCGTCGCGCTTGCTTGCCACGCCCTGTCGTGCTATTGTTCGAAGGTAGCCCCTGTGCTGCACCAATGGGCGCTGTGCCAAGGGTCATCGCAGAGCAGGGGAGCATTAAGATGGGGATCACACGGGAACAGGTGGCGCGGAAACTGGCTGCCTACCTGCACCATGACCTACGGCTGTCGGAGTTGCTCGAGTGGGCCGAGGGCGCAATGATGGAGGGGGAGTTCGCCGAGGACGCACACGAGCAGGTGCGCGACGTCGTCGCGCGTCTTGGCCTGGCGGACGTGCGTGCCTTCGGACTGACGTGACAGGACTGCGAGGAGATGCTCCGCAAGCTCGGGTATTCGGCCCACGTCGACGTGACGGCGGACTGAGGGAGCCGTCGGGGCCTCCGAGTGCAGGCGGGGCCGCATCGGACACCTGCCCGTAGCGATCGCCGCCCCTGCCTACTCAATGGCGTATTCGAGGGTCACCACGGCCTTGACGGACTTCTGGATGGTCGACGTGTCGTAGATCCCATAGTCGGCAGTTTCCGTCGAATTGGGCTCCGTTATCTGGAAGACTCCCTGCTGGGCGGCGCGCAGCACGCCCACCTTCGCCCCGCTCTTCTCCGCCATCTGCTGGGCGCGCCGGTAGCCGTCCGCGGTGGCCTCTTCCAAGAGCTTCTGCTTGACGTCCGTGAGGTCGGAGACCAGGTACGAGGGCCTGCAGACGCGGATGTCATAGCCGCTCGCGATGAGGTCGTTGAGCTGCGGGACGATGCGCTCAACCCAGTGGACGTCGCGGGAGGCGAGGCCAACGCTTTGACAGCCCTCGTACCACTCAACCTCGTTGGTCTGCGTTCCGTCCTCGCGCATCTTGCGCACTTCGTCGAAACTCGGGCTGCCTACCGAAACGGCGAGGTCAGCGGGCGCCGACTCTCGGACCTTGTCCAGGACAGCGCGCATCTGACCCGAAAGCGTTCGATAGGCGGCGACGCGGTCAGGGTCGCGGACCACGAGCGTGGCAGTCAGCTTGCCGATGTCCGCCGTGACCGAGCCCTCGGCCGTCCCCTTCACCGTGATCTGCTTCTCGTGTTCGATGCGGATGAGGAACCTGGAGATCAGTAGTGAGGAACCGATCATGCCGATAGCTATGAGGGTAGCCGCCAGAGAATAGCGCACCACGTTGCCCATGTGTCTAGCCTTCATGTTTGGTCGAAGGAAAAAAGGACGCGGCGGCCGGCCGCGCCTGCCGACAGGCCGCATTCTACGCACCGTGCGGGGGCCGAAGTCAACCCATGGCCCCGCCGGACAAAGCTGCGGCTCATTCGGCTGCCAAGAGCCCGAAGTAGCGGCAGCCCGGCGGACCATTCGACGCGGCGTCCGGCCCCCGCTTGACATCCGGGCGGCCCGGCGCGAACATGCGCGGCCGAGCAAGTCTCCCGCCCCCCGCCGAGCCCGAGGACCGAACCATCGTCAGCACGAACAGCTCCGCCAGGCCCAACGTCATCCTCGTCATCACGGACGACCAGGGATACGGCGATCTGGGCTGCACGGGCAATCCGTGGTTCCAGACGCCGAACCTGGACCGGTTCCACGACGAGTCAACCCGGCTCGTCGACTTCCACGTCTCCCCGCTCTGCACGCCGACGCGGGGCGCATTGATGACGGGCCGCCGGCCGATCCACCCCAGGGTCGCCCTTCTGAAGCTCTTCCAGAACGAGTTCGTGCAGGACGTGGATCGGGGCGACAGAGAGGTGGTTTACGACCTGCACGTTTAGGAGACGGGCATCACGCAACTCGAAGCGTGGTTCATCGACAAGGACGGCAGCCGTCACGGCGCCTACTACGTAAGCATCAAGCGCCTTTGACATCGCTCGTTCTACGGCTGTAGAATCTCCCCAAGGCTTGCCAAGAGCGGAACGCCGAAGGACCCAAGGGAACGGCCATGTTGGCATTCTACCATTACGCGGACGGCAGACTCAGCAGGACGGCAGACTCCACCGGGTGCCAGCTCATACAGTTGGTCAGACCCAGCCCGGCTGAGGTCGAGCAGATCCAGGCGTTGACTCAGGCCCCGGCAGACCTTCTCTCTGCCGCCACTGACCGCGACGAGCGCCCCCGCATGGAGAGCGAGGACTCGTGCAGGCTGCTTATCATCCGCATTCCGCATCATGACCCCCTGAACTCTGACCTGCCGTACCTGACCATGGCCTTCGGCATCGTGCTCACGCCGCGGTATACCGTCACCGTTTGCTCAGAGGACAGCATTCCGTGGTCCGAGATCGTCTCTGGGCAGGTGCGCGCCCCCGATCCCAGAGACCGGATACCGTTCCTCTGCTTTGCCTTCATGCGGTTCGCAAGGCAGTTCCTCAACCACCTGAGCGCTATTCGGCGCGAGGCGGATGACGTGGAAAGCGCGATCCATCTCTCTCTGAAAAACCAAATGGTTATCCGCATGCTGAACCTTGAGAAATGCCTGGTTGACTTCACGACATCCCTCAGGGGCAACGAACTCATTTGGGAGCGACTGCCGCGCATCTGTGACAGGGAGCCGACAGAAGACGAGCAAGACGCGATCAACGATGTCCAGGTGGAGTTCAGGCAGGCGAAGGACCTGGCGGATCTGCACAGCAACATATTGAGCGGGATGATGGACGCTTTCGCATCGATCATTTCGAACAACCTGAGCGTCATCATCAAAGTGCTCACATCTGTTACGATCATATTGATGTTGCCCACTCTGGTGGCCAGCGTCTATGGCATGAACGTGCCATTGCCTTTCCAGGAATCTCCGCACGCCTTCGCGATCACGATGACTATGTCGGTGATCGTGTCAATCGCTGGGCTGGTCGTATTCTGGAAGTTGAGGTGGTTCTGACCGCCTGGCTTCTGCCCGCAGAGCCAATCCCACCGTCAGACCGCTGGACGCTCAAGCAAGGACATGGCGGCATATCGGAACGCCCCGCGCTCTTGGGGGGACGGGCCGCGCGATCGCACTCGACGGCGGGCAGGCCCGTTCAGTGGACCTCGATCGTCACCAGGCACAGGTCGTCCGGGCGTCGGCCAGTGCCCATGAAGTCCTGGGTCTCCGTGATGATGCGCTGGATCAGGTCGCGGGGGATCAGGTGGGCGTTGTCGGCGACGAACCTCTGGAGCCGCGCGAGGCCGAAAAGCTGCCCCTGGGCGTTGGCCACCTCGTAGATGCCGTCCGTGAAGCTCAGGATGATGTCGCCGACGGCCAGTTGACGCCTGCAATTGGGGTATTCCGGGTCGCTCACGAAGCCGAGCGCCGGCCCGACCTCTTCCAGGCTCATGACGGACTCGGCCGTCATCTTGCTCTTGCTCACGAGCAGCGGCGAAGGATGGCCCGCGGCGGCGACCGTGACCGAGCGGTTCTCGCCGTCCACCATCATGACCACGGCCGTGGCGTAGATCTGCGGCGTGAGCGGGCCGAGGATGCTGCGGAAGCGTGAGTTGAAGTCCTTCAGCACGTCCTGAGGGGTCTTGTCGCTGAAATCAATGTAGTCAACGACCGCCTTGACGATGCTGGTGATCAGGGCGGCCCGCACGCCGTGTCCGCTGACGTCCGAGATGAACAAGGCCCCCCGGCCGTCCGGCATGCCGATAAGCTGGAAGATGTCCCCCCCGATCGCCTCGGCGGGCAAGTACTTGTGGGAGAAACTGATGTTCTTGACGCGGGGGTATCTCTGGGGCAGCAGGGCTTCCTGGAGGCGGTAGGCCATGGCCATGCCCTGCTCGAGCTCGCGATTGCGGGCAATGAGCTCCTGGTTGAGCCTGTCGAGCTCGGCGTTCACGCGCAGGAGCTGCCGGTTCTGCTCGGCCACTCTGGCATGCAGTTCCTTTCCCCGCAACAGGGAGCGAACGCGGCTGACCAGTTCGACCTGCTCGAAGGGCCGGCAGATGTAGCCGTCGGCCCCGATGTCAAGCACCGTCTCCTCCTGCTGCGCTCTCCTTTCGTCGGCGATGATGATGACGGGGATGGCTTCCGTTTCGGCTCGGTTCCGGATCCCGTCGCAGAAGGCGACAGCTTCCCCGTCGGCGGAGGTCAGTTCCAGCAGGACGAGGTCAGGCTGCTCGGACTCGACCGACTCGAGGGCGTGCTCGGCGCCCCACGCCTGGACGAGCCGATAGCCCTCCCCCCCGAGTTGCTGCTGGAGCACCTCCAGATCTTCGGGCGTGTCCGTCACCACCAGGATGGTCTGCTGGTCCGGTTTGGGAGCCGTCATGCCCCTTCTCGCCACGTCTGAGCGGATGCTTTCCCGGCGCGCGGCCTTGCCCCTTATCTTACCGGGTTACGCGCCGTCTTGACAAATATGGATGATCGTCTGCTCACGTGCCTCTACGGGAGGTAGCCAACGGGATTCACCGGGCGCTCGTTGAGGAAGAGCCGGAACGCCAGCACGGGACGGTCAGCGGCGCCGGAGGAGCCGACCGTGCCTATGGCCTCGCCGCGTGCCACGCGGCTGCCCTTCGACGTGAGGATCAGGTCCAGGTGCGCGTACCAGCTCACCATGTTGCCCGAATGGACAATGGCGACGACGTTCCCCCAGGCGGACGGCGCCGAGGAGTCCGCGCGCACGCACGTGATTACGGTGCCGTCGGCCACCGCGCACACCTCCGTGCCGGCCGGCGCCGCCACGGCTATGCCCGGCTCGGCCAGGCCGCGGACCTCGTCGCCGTAGCCCTGCACGAGCGTGCCTGCCGTCGGCCACCAGAAACGCGCCGACGGATTGCCCCGATGCAGATCCGCCTGAGAGACGTGCCGCCGGGGCGCCCCTGTCTCGGGGCTCGGCTCGGGCGGGGAGATGGGGGGCGGCTCCACCCCCTCGCCGCGCGGCACGAGGAGCACCTTGCCCACCTTCAGGTCGGTCACGTCCCTTATGCCGTTAGCGCCTGCGATCTGCTGCCACGGCACGCCGAATCTCTGCCCCAGCCCGTACAGCGTGTCACCGCGCTGCACTTCGTAAAGGAAATAGCCCCGTGCGGCAAACGCCTCGACGGGACCCGCGGCGGGCGACGGCTCGGGTCGGGCCGCGGCGGTGCTGCATCCGGCCAGGCCGATCAGCACCAGGACCAACGCCTGACGCCAGGAGGCCGTCGGCCGGCTCCCGGCACGTGTGTGGGTCCGTCTCCCCGGCATCCCTTTCCTATCCGAGCGAGCATCCGCGGCCGTTCCTGCCAAAGGCGGCCGATTATACCCGATGGGTGCCGCAGGGCTCGCGGGCGGAAGCACCGCGCCTCCCGGCGCCTGGGCTGCGCAGGAAGGCAGCACGGCGCTCGTCGGCGCAGCTCAGGCTCCTTCTCGCGGCTTGCGGGCCGGGCGGGACGGCCCTTTCCCCTCGTCGCGGCTGCCCTCCATGCCCGTGATGTACTCGTTGCGGCGGGCGTACTTGCCGCCCTCAAAAACAGCGCCGAAGAAAGCGTCCAGGCGCTTGCGCACATCCTCGAAGTCCATCGTCCTGCCGCCGAAGACCAGCACGTTCGCGTCGTTATGACGCCGCGCGTACTCGGCCGCCTGCTCGTCATAGAGGAGCGCGGCCCGCACGCCCCGCACCTTGTTGGCCGTTATGCTCATCCCGAGGCCGGTGCCGCACATCAGTATCCCATAGGTGCCCTTTCGTTCGGCAACGGCCCTGCCGACGCTCTCCGCAACGGGCGCGAAGTCTATCGCCTCCTGGAACTGCTCGACGTAATCCTCGACTTCGTTGCCCTTCTCGGCGAGGTACTTCTTCACCTTCTCCTTGAGGGCATATCCGGCATGGTCGCTGCCGATGATGAACTTCTGGTCGGTAGGCGGACCGGGACGTCTCTTGGCAGTCATTTCTCCCTCGCCGGCTGACGGGTGGCGTGGGTTCTCGCCGCGACCGGCTCGCTATCCGCCGATCCTGGCATGGAGCTCCGCAATCCGGGCGGCCAGCGCCTGCGCGGGCTGCTCTCCGGCGGCCTCAGTCAGCGACTCGAGAAGCTGGCCCGCCAGCGCGCGCTCACCGGAGTCGACCAGGAGCCCGACGCTATCGAGGGCAAGCTCCATCATCGCCGCCTTCTCTTCGGGCCTGGCGGCGGCCAGCCACTCCTGCACCGCCGGCACGACCCGCTGGGGCTGCGCAGCGCGCAACCAGCATGCCACCAGCTCTCGCCTGACCTCGGCCGAACCGCCCATCAGCTCGTCCAGGTGCTCGTAGGCGTCGGCGGCTGCGGCGAAATCCGCCTGCTTCTTCAGGACGTCGGCCAGTTGCCGGTACGTCTCGACGATCCGGCCTTTCATGTCTTCCTGGCCCTTGAACTGCTCGATGACGCGCTCCAGGACGCGCCCGGCCGGGTCGAGCAGGTCGCGCTCCTGGAAGGCGTCCGCGACGACTTTCATCCGCTCGTAGGTGTCTGTCGCGAGGGCGAGCAGAGCGTTGACGGCTTTCTGGCGGACGCGCTCGTTCTGGTCGCCCAGGGCCGCCCGCAGGGCGAGCACGCTGGCCGGCTGGCTGAGCTCGCCCAGGGCGCTGGCAGCGATCTCCCGCACCCGGGCGCTGGGGTCCTTCTGGAGGCGCTCGGCAATCAGCGGCGCCGCCTGCGTGGCGCCAAGCTTGCGCAGGCCCTCGACGGCGAACCAGCGCACGTTCTCCGCAACGTCGCCCAGCGCCGCCGACAGGGCAGGAATCGAACTGGCCGACCCGACCTTGCCGAGCGCATTGGCGGCCGCCTCCCGCACCTCGGCGCTCTCAGAGGCAGCCAGCAGCTCCTCCACACGGCTGACGGCCGCCTGTCCGGCCGTGGCTTCCAGCGCGCCGACGGCGGTCGTCAGTACCTGCGGATCCTCGTCCCTGAGCGCCATGCGGACCAGTTCGTCCCTCGCGGCGCCCTGCAGGTTCACGACGAAGGCGATGACATTGCGCCGGACTTCTGCGGATGGATCCCCAAGGGCCTGACGGAGCGCGGCAAGCTCCTCCTCGCCGATCTTCAGGCCGTTGAGCTTCTCCTTCGGCAGCGCGGCCAGTCGGAGCGAGCCGTACTCCCTGACCACATCATGCGTGCTGCTCAGGGATTCGACGAGCAGCTTGGGCGTCTCGTCCCTGAACGCCCGGACCAGTTTCATCAGCTCATCGTGCTGCGCCTGCAGGTCGTCGAGCTGACGGGAGCGCGTATCCAGGTCCTGCGAGAGCGCGCGCAGGTGCTCTTCCAAGACGTCCTCCCGCGTCCTGTGCGAGTTGGCGCTCCACCATTCCTGCCACTGCCCGACGTCCAGAGGCAACTGGCGACGGGATATCTTGCGCAGCGCCTGCCAGGCCGCCACGCGCGTGGGCTCGTCTTCGCTCCGCAGCGCCGCCAGCATCGTGGGCACGGCCCCAACGGCCAGTCCCTCGCCGAGCGCCCCCAGCAGCAGCTGCCGCTGCTGGCTGGTCGTCTCCTCGCCCGCGATCAACTCGGTGAGGGCCTCCGTCTCCTCAGGCAGCGTGAACCTGGCCAGTGCAGCCGCCGCCTCCTGCCCCACGCTCGGATCGGGATCCTCAACGGCCGACAGGATGGCCTCGAAGCACCGGTGGTCAACGGTGAAGGCCGCCGCCCGGATCATGCTGATGCGGACGGCAGGATCTTCGGCACGCTGTATCCGCGCCAGCACAGCCTGCAGCGCCGGCGCGTAATCGAGCGAGAGCAGCACGAGCGCCGCCCGCTCCCGCACGCTCGCATCGGGGGAGCTCAGGCCCCCCTCCAGCTGGGCGTAGAGCGCCTGCTCCTGCGGCACTTGCCCGCCCTGCCCCAGCTCGGCGGAAGGGGGCGGCCGGACTATCTGGCACCCCCACGCCAGCGCAAGGACGGCCAGCAGCAGCCTCACAAGCCACTGCTGTCCGGCCGCAAGCTGCTGCTTCGCATCCCCTTGCATCCCGCCTCCGCAGCGCTCAGGCCGAGGTTAGTGGACAAGTGCCAATGTTACCGCATGACCCGCGCAAGTTCAATCTGCCGCGCCGCACGTGGCGCTGATGAGCGCCTCGATGACCGCCCGCCCCCGGCCATGCGTTGATAGTCCAGGCTTACAAACCCTATAATCCGGCGTCATGCCCTCAGGAGGCGGGCGCCCCGGCCTTGCGGAGGGCCGCGACGGGAGCAACCAGTGACCGCATGGCAGAAAGCGGCGTTCGCGGCGGGCGTGCTGGCGGCCGTCATCGGCGCGGCGGCCGTCCTCACGCGGCCTTTCCCTTTCCCATCCGGCAGAGCCGGCGGCGCGGCGCCGCCCGTCCTGCTGCCCCGGCTCCAGCAGCTCCTTGACGAGAGGGGGGAGGAGCTGGAGTACCGCATCGACATCAACGGGGTGCCGGCCGGGTCGCTGCGGTCGGTCGTGCGCTCCGATCAGCGTGAGGGGGGCCGCTGCCTCGTGTTCGACTACACGATCCAATCCGGCGCCGCGCTGGACAGGATATGGCCCTTCGGCGCCAGCGGCCGGACTGTGATGAACCCCCTCACGTTCCTGCCGCAGACGTCCGAGTCGACCACCCGCAGCGGCGACCGCGAAAAGAAGGTTACGACGACGTTCGACCGCCAGAGCGGGATCGCGACCGTGACGGCCTGGGACTCCGACGATGACGAGACGAAGCGCAAGGAGGTGCGCTTCGACCTGGGCCTGGACGTCCCGGCGGCCTTCCTGTTCATGAGGGTCTCAAAGATGCCTCTCGGAAGCCCGCGGAAGCTGACGGTGCTGAAAGGGGACGATCGGTACGAGGCGACGTTCACGGCCGTGGGCACGGGAACCGCGACGCTGGAGGCCGGGACGTTCGCGGCGATCGAGGTCGACGTCAGCATCCGCAAGCTGGAGGACGAGGCCGGGCAAGAGGAGGCGTCCGCCAAGGGCCGTCGGAACGCGCGCGTCTGGCTGTCCGAGGAGCTGCGCGTGCCGTTGAGGTTTGAGTGTGCGATCCTGGCGGGCCGCATCGAGGCGGAGCTGGTCGGGCCGCCGGCGGCATTCGCGGAACTGGGACAGTGACACTTTGCGCCCCGCCCCGGTCGCGAGAACGCTCCGCCTTGCGTACGGGGAGCAACGCACCCTGCTTGCCACTGGCAACGCCGTGCTGCGCAGTGACAATACCATGCTGGCCACTGGCCACACCGGCCTCCCACTGCCAACACCGTGCTGGCCACTGCCCGAGCCGTGCTGGCCACCGGCCACTGGCAACAGACCACTGCCGTGTGGTGGCTTGACGGGAATCGCCGCTCAGGTACACTCCAACCTGCGCCCGAGCCGCTGCCCCCCAAGCTGTGGCTTGACGGGAATCGCCGCTCAGGTACACTCGCGGACCTCAAAGGAACGTGTCTAGACCCGCTGTGGCTTGACGGGAATCGCCGCTCAGGTACACTATCCCGGCGCCGTTCCATATACGAGCCGTGGCTGTGGCTTGACGGGAATCGCCGCTCAGGTACACTACTGGTAGATACGGGTGTGCTCGCATTTATGCTGTGGCTTGACGGGAATCGCCGCTCAGGTACACTGCGTCAACTTGCGACGAGCGAGTGAACTGGGCTGTGGCTTGACGGGAATCGCCGCTCAGGTACACTCCCGAGCGGCCGTGGGCGCGAAGCAGGGCCGCTGTGGCTTGACGGGAATCGCCGCTCAGGTACACTAACCCAGTCCGGCTGGATTGGCGTGGCCAGGCTGTGGCTTGACGGGAATCGCCGCTCAGGTACACTCCTTGACTCGGACACCACCCTCGTCAGCGCGCTGTGGCTTGACGGGAATCGCCGCTCAGGTACACTATCGCCGAGGTCCTCCACGTCCAGCCAAGGCTGTGGCTTGACGGGAATCGCCGCTCAGGTACACTCATTGCGCGAGGTTATCAGCGACAACCCCTGCTGTGGCTTGACGGGAATCGCCGCTCAGGTACACTGCCTACGCCGAACGCATGCGCCAGCTCCTCGCTGTGGCTTGACGGGAATCGCCGCTCAGGTACACTCGGCGCGGATCAGCAGCAGGGCGTTGTTGGGCTGTGGCTTGACGGGAATCGCCGCTCAGGTACACTTGAACCCCACGTAAGTCCCCGGGCTTACGTGGGGTTCGGTCATTTTCCCGCTCAGAAAAGCTCGACCTGCCGGGGCGGTTTCTCCGCCTCCTGCTCGGTTCCTCCCAGGATCACCTCCATCTTGGCGAACTGCCGGTCGGTCACCGAGAGGAACCGCACGTGTCCCTCGGGAGGGACGCAGGCGCGCAGCGCGCTGCGGTGGGCTTCAGCGGCCTCTTCGCTGGGGAAGAAGCGGGCGTAGACGGAGTACTGGACCCTGCTGAAACCTGCCCGGAGCAGGGCCTTGCGGAACGAAGCGTAGCGCTTGCGCGCGCGGCGCGAGTCCACGGGCAGGTCGAACATGGCGAAGAGCCACATGGAGCGGTATTTCGATAGATGGGGCCGTGATTCGGTCATAGGCTGACGTCGGGCAGTGCAAGGCCCTTGCGTTTGCCTTCGAAGGCGGCCGCCAGGGAGGCGGCGGCCCGGCTTACGGCGTCGAAGAGGGTCCGCCGCTCGCCTTCCACCGTCAGCCGCCCGGTGAGGGCCGCCAGCAGGAAGGCTTTCGCCTCCCTGTCGAGGGGCGCGGAGGGACCGTGCTTGTCGACCCAACGGGCAACGGCTTCGTCGACGAGGGGGCGGAAGGGCTCCATCAGGTCGTCGGCCAGGCAGAAGGCGTCGTAGCGGTTGTGGTGGTGTATGCCGAGCGAGGGATGGAGTCCGCTGGCGCAGATAGCGCGCCCGACGATGGCGCGCAGGACGGCGTAGCCGTAATTGAGGTGGCGGTTCTGATCGTCGGCGTCCCTGCTGCGAGCGAAGGGGCGGTTGCCGAAGAGGGCGGCCCAGTATCGCTGCGATGCCCGGGCCTCAACGTTCTGCGGGTCGCCCGAGCGGACCTGGCGGGCCAGCCGCAGCAGGCCGTCGTCGCCCCCGCGCAGGCGCTCCAGCAGGCGGCCCTGGGCGCGTATCTTGGCCTTCACGATCTGCTGCCAGAGGCGCTTCTTGAGCGGCAGAGGGGCGGCGGCCTGTGCGGCAAAGCGCTCGGCCTGGACGTGGTGTCCGCCGAGGGGAAGCATCATCCCCACGGGCATGTGCCGGCCGTCGCAGGCGACGAAGGCGCCGCCCGCTCCCGCGAGCCCTGCAAGCACTGCCTGCGTGAAAGACACACAGGGGTGCGAGACGACGAGCACGCCCACCTCATCCAGCGGGACGGTGAAGCGGTCCGCTTCGTCGCGTTCGACGACCAGGAGGGCGTTCTCGACGCGCAAGCGCGCCGCTCCCTCGGACAGGTCAATGATGCGTTCAATCATTGGCCGCCACGACGTCGCCGAGCAGCGTGACCCTGACCTTTCTGGCGGCGGCTTCCCTGAGGCCGTCGGGGCTGTGCTTCACCCAACGGCCAGTGTCTCTGATAGTGCCCTTGGGTCGCGCGTCGGCCGCACGGCAGAGTTCGACGCTTACAGAGCCGCGTCTCTCGCCTGATACAGTTCGAACAACGCAGATGCCGTGCCCCAGTTTGGGGTCATCGAGCTCGACCAGATCGCCGCCGCACAGAGAGAACAGGAAGCGCTTGCCGGGCCCGTGCTCGCGGCGCACGACGGGTTCGCCGGCCCGGACGCGGCGAGTGGCCTCGAGAAGTGAGACCAGGTGGCCTTCCCACTTGCGGCGCCCCCGGCGGTCGGTCGTCTCCACGATCTCCATGTGATGGTTGGTGCCGGGCTTGACCCAGCGGACCCGTTCGGCCTGGCCCACGGGGACGGCAGTCACGTTGGCGCGGATCCGGGCTTTGTGGATGGGGATGCGACGGCCCTCTCGCGTCGTGATGGATGGGTGGTTCTGCGGGTCTTTGAAGGCCTTGTTCGGCGGCAGGCCGATCTCCTGGAGCTTGTCTAGGACCAGTTCCCTGACCTGGGGGTCCACGATGGCTTCGACTTCTAACTTCGAGAGGTCTGCGAGCTTCTTGCGCACGTGGAAGTAGGCGGGGCCGTTCTCGCCCTCCTCCTGAGGGCCGTAGAAGGTCTCCTCGTGGAGGGGGCCGCGCACGCGGCGGGAGGCGCGGTGGGAGACGTTGACATCGAGCACGGTGCGGCGGGCGTCGTCGAGGAATCCCTCCCAGGGCGGTTGGACTGCGCCAAACGAACGCCGGCCCATCTGCCAGCCCCGGGCGGCCGCGTCGCTGAGCGCCTTGACCGCGCCCGGGTCGGTGAGCGCCACCACGAGCGCGTCCACGGCGTGGTGGCGGTGGTCGTCGCGCGACTTCTCCCAGGCCTCCCCAAGGATCGAGTTGAGGCCCCAGAGGCGCCTGAGGAAGGCGGTGACGCCTCCGCGGGAGGCCTGGACGCGGCGCTTTCCGTCCGCGTCAACCAGGCCGCCGTAGAGAAGCCCGACGTACTGCGCGGACAGGCGGGAGGAATAGCGGGTGTCGTTCAGCTCGCGCGAGGCGAGCTCTTCGACGTCTTCGACGTGCTGTGCCTCGAAGCGGCTGAGCTTGGCCTTCCTGGCCGTGCCCTTGAACTTCTTGACGCGCTGCATGATCTGCGACCAGCGTTCGGCGTCGTGCCCATAAGCCTCGCAGGGGGTGGAGTTGCCTTTGACCTGGCGGTTCTCCCTGACCTCGCAGATGGTCTTGTTGATGAACGAGTCATTAAGGGAGCGGCCCAAGGGGATGATGTGTTCGACGTCGAAGGCGGGCTCTTTGCCGAACAAGTCATCCCAACCGAAGTGCCGGCCGGTGTAGGGGCAGGTCCAGTCGCACTCGTCGGCCAGGAGCACCTTCTCGACGTCGCGGCGTGAAGGCCGGTCAATGCGGGCTTCGGCAAGGAGGCGCTCAGCGGCGTCCCTTCTGGCCCTTTCGTTCGCGCGCCCCTGCTTCCAGGAACGCTCGCGTTCCTTGGCACTCCTGCGCAGGTCGCGGGCCAGCTCGATGCGGATGGACTGGGGCTTGCCGTAGCGGCGGACGATGGCGTTGACCACCTTGCGCAGTTCCGTCAGGGCGCGCAGGACCGCGGGGTTGCGCACGTCCAGGTCCGTCTCGAGGAGCGGAGGCAGGAGGTCGTGCGGGTGGTGGGGTCCGCCGTGCTCGGGGTACTCCTTCTGAATCGCCTCCATGTAGGAAACGCCCGCTTCCATGTGGGGGAGGAGGCGCGCGAGCGCCTGGCGCGAATGCCGGCAGTAGTCCTTCTCCAGCGTCACGGCCGCCAGGGCGGCGGCCCGTTCAGGCGTCAGTCCCCAGGCGCTGACGCCACGCCGTGCGAGTGCGTCGGCGTCCTCAAAGCTTCGCACGTCCTCGACGGCTTGCTCGCGCTCCTGCGGCGTCAACTCCCACCAGCGCTCGCCGAAGATGGCAGAAAGGGCAGCGTTTGTCGTGTTGCCGATAAACCGGTCCTCGCCGCCCGACTCCCAGTTGAAACGGGAGCCGCGGGGCAGCTTCAGCAGGTGCCTGGCCCGGGCGAAGGTCAGCTTGCCGGCGAGTTCCAGGTCCTCGACCAGCGCATGGCGCTCTGCTTCACTCAGGGCGCGCTCCCGCCCCTGCCTTGTAATCACGCGCGTGTTGTTGACCATCTGGAGCAGGCGGAAGCGCTGGGCCAGCAGCAGCGCCCAGGGGGCGCGCCTGCGACCCGGCTCAAGCCTGCACTCGCCGATGAAGAGGCTGGCGTCTTTCAGGGGACGCTGGTAGAAGATCGCGTCGCGGATCCGCGCCTTCAGCTCGTCGGGGAGCAGCCCCGGATGGAAACGCTGCTGGGCGCTCCATATCTGCTCGAACTCGGCGTCGTACATGGAGCGAGAGGTGTAACGGTGTCTGATGCGGGACAGGTGCGGGTCAACGCGGGCGAAGAACTCACCCAAGGTCCGTGCGCCCGTCGCCTGCATCTGCTCCCGCAGGGCGGAGATGGCGCGGCGGACTTCGCCCTCGTCTTCGTCTTTCTTCGGAGGAGCTTTGCGGTTGCTCTTGAAGCCGCGGCGCTGGGCGAGATGGTAGATGGCGCGGCCCAGTTCGAAGGGCTCCAGGGGATCGTCCAGGGAACGGGCGCGCAGCCAGTACGGCAGCAGGTGGGTGAGGTCAGCCGGGAGGTGTTGGGCGTCGAGGGGTCCGATAGCGCGTGATGAGCTCGGCATCGAGCTCAGGCAGGACGCGCCGGGCTTCCCCGATCGGAAGGAGGCCCGCATGCTGAAGGATATGCAGGACCCTCTGCATACGCCGGCCACGACGGTCGGCGAGCCGCCGCTGCTGGCGGGCCTGACGGCGCTCGGCGCCGCGTGACTCGGCCCGACCGGCCTCCAGGTTGCCTTCGACTCCGGCCTCGAAGACACGCGCTCCTGCGGCCGCAAGGCGACAGGGCGCGTCATCAATGAAGCCAACCAGCGCCCAGCCAATGGAGTTGGCACCTACATCCAGCCCCAGTACGTGCGGAATGCCGTGCAGATTCTGCATGGCCGCGCCCCTTGACAAGAGCCCCCATATAGGCTAACATGCGCATAGTGTATCTGAGCGGCGATTGTCCGGTCAACTCACAGTAAGGACTTTCGTCGCGCGGGGCAACGCTCTCCGGAGCGCCCCTTGAACGCCTCCCAGTGGGGCGTTCTTTTTTGGGGGCGCGTCGGGGAGTCGCTGGGGGGATCAGGTCGGCTGGCCGACACGGACGAGGCCGAAGGCCTTGCTGAGGCGCTCGTCTATCTCTCGCTTCTGGGCGTCGGGCAGGTCGGGGCAGTCGCGCAGAACGAGGAGCGGCTCCCTGACCTCGGTCATCCCGTCGCGCAGTCCGCTGAAGAGGGCCTGAAGGGTCCGCTCGCGCAGCCTCTGCACCTCGTCGTCGGCGGCGTCCAGGCCGGTGTTCGCGGCGATCCGGCCCGCGGCCTTGAGCAGCTCCAGCTTGCGTTCGGCATCCTGGACGTCGCACGCTTCCCACTCGTCGAGCACCGTGGCGCCGGCCTCAACGACGAACCGGCGCATCTGCTCGCCCTGGGCCGGGCCCGCGCAGATCTCGCCGATGCTTCGAACGACGCTGAGCTTGTTGAGGAACCGCAAGAGAGAGGCGCCGAGCCGCACCTTGCTGGCGACGGTGGCCATGGGCGAGCAGGCGCCGCTGCACATGGCGCTGATGAGGGCCTCGATGGCCGCCGGCCCCCAGATGATCCTGACCTTCGAGACGCCTTCCCACAGGATCAGCAGGCGTTTGACGATCTCCGTGCGCATCCGGCGCGAGGCCTGGCGGCTGACGCAGATGCGTTCCAGGCCCTTGACGGCCGCAGGGACGACCCGTATGTCGAACTCCACCTCGCGTCCGAACTCGTAGACTGCGCCGTCCTCGGTGTCCCGCCGCTCGCCCATGCCGGTGCGGCCCTGGAACCTGGCGATCCCGTCGAAAAGGTCGAACAGCTCCTGCTGGTAGGAGCTGCAGGCGTTGTCGGAACCGGCCATTATGCCGAGCGCGTCGAGGGCCTCTACCGAGTAGGGCACCCGCCACAGCCGGTCCTTCAGGGCCCTGAGCGCGGCGTCGAAGTGCCTAGCGCCGGGCCGGGTGTAGCCGCAGACGGCGGCCAGCGCGATGGTGAAGCCCCCGCGCTTCATGCCCTCCTGCTGCAGCAGCTTCATGCAGAGCTGGATGACATCCGAGGCCAGCTCGTCGGGAACCTGGCCGGAGTGATCCCGCACGATGCTGCCCAGGGCCAGGGCCGCTCGCTCGGCCGGGTCGGAGGGATACGTCCTGCGCATGAATCCGTAGGCGGGCGCCAGCGCCGGGGCGCCGATCCGCTCCAGCGTGTTCTGGATCGTGTCCAGGCTGCTGGGCAGACCCAGCTCCGTCATGAGGTTGAGCAGTTCGGCGGCCAGCTTCGCCTGGAGCGGGCCGCCGACCCTTGGGTCGGTCAGGACGGAGGCCTCGATGATGCTGCGGCGCGTGATGGCGTCGCCGACCTTCAAGAGGTCCAGCAGCACGACGACGGCCTTCTGGACGGTCTCGTCGCAGACGTCGCTCTCGGTGCACAGGACGTCGAGCAGGCGGATCAGTTCGGCACGTTCCAGGCGGTTGGCGCTGGGCATGCGGGCCATCGCCACCGCGGCGGCCGGTTCTCCGAGCCGCACCAGGCCGTATCGCAGCCGCCCCTTCTCGCTTTCGGGCAGGGACGGGTTCAGTATCTCCTCGACCGCCCGTTCCGAGAGCTCGCCGATGCGTGCCGGCTCGGTGGCGAGCGACTCGCTCAGGTTCAGCAGGAGGCCGCGCACGCGGGGGCTCTCGCTGCGCTGCAGTTCGCGCCACAGGAGGTCGGCGAAGAGGTCGTGCGCCTGTTCGGCGCAGGCGGCGATGGCGCTTTCAACGTCAACCCGCAGCTCTTCGAACTCGCGGGAGAGGTGCCGCACGGCCGACTGAAGGAACTGCTCGGTCTTCTGGTAGTTGCCCACGAGGGTGGCGGCGGACTTGCCGACGAGCCGCAGCAGCTCGCGGATCATGGCGAGGTCCTTGTTCTGGTCGAAGACCTCCAGCACGACGGCCAGCACGAGCGCGGCCTCGCCCCCTTCAGCCTCCCGCAGCAGCGCGCCCAGCCGCTGGATGGAGTAGAGGGCCTGCTGGGGATCGTCCTGGAAGAGGCCGCGCACGGCCTCCGCCATGTCCGAGCGGAACCCTATCTGTTCGAGCGACCGGATGGCCTCCCGGCGCACCTTGGGCTGGGCCTCGCGGTCGGTGAGCACGTTCAGGAATATGCCCGCTTTCTGGCCGCCTTCCATGGGCGCAAAGACGAGCTTTCGAAGCGCCTCGATGCGCTCGTCCGGGTTCTGGCTCGTCAGCACGGTCAGCTTCAGGTGGGCAACCTCCTCCGGCGTGAACAGCTCCCTGGTCTCGCGCGTCGTCATCTGCTGGGGCGCGGCGCGCACCAGCCCCCCTGCCGGAGCCCCGGACAGAGGCCGCTGCTCGGCCAGCAGGTCGTCCTCGAGCGCGATCGTGCGCCAGCCCCCCTCGGGATCCGAGACCAGTTGCAGCAGGTCCGATTCGGCGTAGCCGCACTCGGCGGCCCGCGAGCGGAGCAACTCGAGCGTGACCGCTTCAGGATCCTTCAGCAGCTCGGGCGCCAGCAGCAGGCGGGCGACGGCCTCCTTCTCGGCGGCCTCGGCCAGCAGCGTGCCGGTTACGTCCACCCTCCGGGCGAGCAGCGCCGCCACCCGCGTGGCCAGCCGCCGGCTGATGCCGTAGGAGGCCATCAGCGACTCGACATCCTTGTCTCTTTCGCCTCGCATCGGAGTCCACCCGCGGAAGGATGCCAGCGGCCCGCACCGGGCGCCGTTCAGCGCGCCCTGCGCCGTTCAGCGCACCGTGACCTGCCTGTCTCCCTGCACAACGCGCCCGATGATGACGGCGTCCTCACCCGCCTTGCGCAGTTGCCGGAGCACGCTCTGGGCGTAGTAGGGGGCAACGATCAGCACCATGCCGACGCCCATGTTGAACGTGCGGTACATCTCCTCCTTCGGCACGCTGCCGAGCTTCTGAACCACGTCGAAGATGGGCGGCCGCCGCCAGCGCGACGGGTCCAGCTCCACGGCGCAGCCCTCCGGCAGCACGCGGGGGATGTTGTCCAGAAGCCCGCCGCCCGTGATGTGCGCTATGCCGCCGATGACGTGCTTGACCCTGTAGCGACGGAGCACGGACCGCACGGACCGCACGTAGATGCGCGTCGGAACGAGCAGCTCGTCGGCGACCGTGCGGTCGATGCCGAAGCGGCCGAGGGAATCCTCGCACTTCATGCCCTCTTCTTCGAAGATCAGGCGGCGGACCAGGGAGTAGCCGTTTGAATGGAGCCCGCTGGAATGGAGGCCGATCACCTGGTCGCCCGGACGCACGTGGCGGCCGGTCACGAGGCGCGAGCTCTCGACAACGCCCACGACGAAGCCGGCCATGTCGTACTCGCCGGGGCTGTAGAAGCCGGGCAGTTCCGCCGTCTCCCCGCCCAGGAGGGCGCATCCCGCCTCCTTGCAGCCGGCCGAGATGCCGGCCACACAATCCCGCAGGACCTGGAGGTCGAGCTTGCTCGTGGCCAGATAGTCAAGGAGCAGAAGGGGCTCGGCGCCCAGCGTCAGGATGTCATTGACGCACATGGCCACCAGGTCGATGCCGACCGTATCGTGCCGCCCGGCCATGAAGGCAACCTTGAGCTTGGTGCCGACGCCGTCCGTGGAACTGACCAGGATGGGGTGGGCGTAGTTGCGGCGGAACAGCTTCTCGTCGTAGTCCAGCGAGAACAGGCCGCCGAAGCCGCCCGGATTCGGCACCACACGTTCGGTGAACGTGCGCTGCATGAGCTCCAGGATCTGATCGGCGAACTCGGCTCCCTTCTGGATGTCGACGCCGGCGTCTTTGTAGGTTATGGGGCTCACGATGGCGCCTTGCATCCGTACAACGCCAAGACGGCAGAAAGCACGCGGCGGCCCACGGCCGCCAGGTTCATTATAACCCTCCCGGGGGGACTGTCAATCTGAGCGTGCGGCCTGCCGGCGGGCGCGGCACGGGCCTTGCAGCGCGTGGACCGCAACGGGCTTGGTTTGCATCGCGCCGGCGCGTTTCGCTACATTGTTGCGCGCAGGGGCTCTCGGGCGGTCGACTCCGGCAAGGTGAGGTGCGGGCCGTGAGGCGCAGGCACAGACAGGCGGCCATCGTCGCAGGGCTCCTGGTCAGCATGGCGGCGGCCGGCTACTTCCTCTATGGGATACGGGGGCACTGGGGCGAGGTCGGCCGGGCGTTCGCAGGGGCGAACTACCTCTACGTGATCCCTTCGGTCGGCTTCATCGCGGTCATGTACGCCCTGCGCGTGCTGAGGTGGCGCGTTTTCCTCCGGCCCGTCGGCGAAGTGCCCTACTCGGCGATTGCGAGCGCCACGCTGATCGGTTTCATGTCGAGCTGCATACTGCCGCTCCGGCCGGGGGAGATCATCCGTCCCTACGTGCTCCACAAGAAGGGCGGGGTCGACTTCGGGCACGCGGCCGGGACGGCGGTGGGATTGGAGCGCGTCTTCGATCTGATCGGGGCCTGCTTCCTCCTGGTGCTGACGCTCCTGTTCATGACGAGGCAGGAGGCGGGCGGGGCCGACGTTTCCGACCTGATAGAGGGGACCAAGGGGAAAGCGCTCTGGTTTGCGGGCGGTGCGGCGGCGGGCTTTGCCTGTCTGCTGGCGACGGCGTTCTTCCCGTCGCTGGTGCTCCGGGTGGCGGAGGCATGCCTGAGGGTGGTGCCGCACAGGTTCCGCGGGCCGCTGATGGGCTTCGTCGCTTCGATCACGCAGTCCCTGCGATTCCTGAGGGACCCGGGCCAGGTTGCGGTGGCGACGCTGTTCTCGCTGGCGGTCTGGTTCTGCTTTCCGCTGAGCACTTACAGCCTGGCGCGCGGTTTCGGATTGGAGCTGGGGTTCGGCGGGGTGCTCTTGATCCAGGTGATCGTGACGGCGGCGGTTGCGGCGCCGCAAGCGCCGAGCTTCATCGGCGTCTTCCAGATGGCGGCGGCGGCGGGGGCGGAATCCTTCGGCGTGGCCCCGGGGGATGCAGCGGCGTTCGCCATCGTGCTCTGGGCCGTCAACGTCATTCCGATAACGGCCGTCGGCCTCGCGGTGCTCTGGCATGAAGGGCTGAGCGTTCGGGGACTGGCGCGAGCTTCAGAGGAGGCGGCCGAAGAGGCGCAGGAGGCCGCGCCCCGCCCCGCGTCCTGAGGCGGCGGGGGGGCACGTCATTCGGCCTCGAGGGCCGCTTGCAGCGTGGGGTAGATGTGGATCAACGTGTGCAGCTTCGTGAACCGGAAGACTTCCTCGACGAGCGGCTGGGGGTTCACGATGCGCACGTAGCCGTCGTTGCCGCTGACGGCGCGGAATGCCCGCATCATCTGTCCCAGGCCCGTGGAGCTGATGAAGGAGACGTTGCTCAGGTCGAAGATCAGCTTGACATGGCCCTCGCCCAGCAGCCTGTCGAGCTCCCCGCGGAGGACGTCGGCCCCCATCTCGCGGACCTGGCCCGACAGGTGGAGGGCGACAGCATCCCCGACCATCTCCGTTTCAATGTTGATATCGGTGCCCATGTCGTTAGCCATGTTTCCCCTCGGTGATTCGGGGCTCAGGAGCGTCCGGCAGCAGCCCAGGGGGCGTACTTGATCATAATGATTTCGTTGCCCTTCTCGTTGAAGCGCACCTCATCCATGTAGGCGCGTATCAACGTCAGTCCGCGACCGCTCGTGGCTAACAGGCCCTCATCCGTCGTCGGATCGGGGACGGCGCCCGGGTCGAATCCTTCCCCTTCGTCCTTGACGGCAATGATGGCCTGGTTCTCGTCCAAGGCGAAGCTGATCTGGACCTTCTTCGTGTCGTCGAGCTGGTTTCCGTGTTTGATGGCGTTTATGGCCGCTTCCTCGAGGGCCAGTTTGACGGCGAAGATGGCCCTCTCGCCGTAACCCATGTTGTGCAGGACGGGCAGGATGGCATTCTCGGCGTGGGTCAGTTCACGCGGCAGGCTGGGGATGGAGATCACCTTGCGCTGGGCCTTCTCCACCAGCACCTCGACGCCCAGCACGGCGACGTCGTCCTCCGGGTTGGGCCTCAGGTTGCTGAGTCTCTTCACGAGCTCCTCAAGGCCGACGCCGCCGTTCTGGCACAGGTACTGCTTGAGCCTGGCTTCATGCGCCTCCCTGTCGGACCCCTCGAAGGAGCGCAGCAGCCCGTCGGTGTACAGGAACAGGCGATCGTACTGCTCCAGCTGCATGCTCTTCAACTCGTACTGGGGATCCTCGAACATGCCGACGAAGAGGCCCTCCGTATCCAGCGGCTCGGCTTTGCCGTCGCGCACAAGGAAGGGCGGGCAGTGGGAGGCATTGACGTACTGCAGCGTCAGCAATTCCGTGTCCAGCACGGCCAGGAAGGCCGTCAGGTAGTGGCCGGCCAGCGTGCTGCGAACCAGGGTGCTGTTGACCCGGTCCATGATGCTCTTGGCATTGAGGTCGTTGGCGCTGGAGGTCCTGAAGGCCAACCGGCCGGTGGCCATGATCACGGCGGCGGGCAGGCCGTAGCCGGACACGTCGGCGATCACGAAGGCGACGAACTTGTCGCCCAGGTTGATGGCGTCGTAGAAGTCGCCCCCGACGCGGATGCCGGGCCGGGTCTCCGGGGCGAGCTTTATGCCCTGAATCTCATCCTCCAGGACGGGGCGAAGGCTGTTCTGCAGCTCGCGAGCCACCTGCTCGTCGCGTTCCAACAGCATGGCCTGGCGTTCAAGCTGCCCGGCGAGAGCCCTCAGTTCGCGGTCGGTCTTAGTCGAGGCGCTCGGGATCGCGCGCTGCTCCTCCAGCTGGCCCTCCAGAGCCTGGATGCGGCCCTCCGCCTGGCCAAGCTGGCTCGACAGATCCCGGACCTTGGCCTTCAGCGCCTCGATCTCGTTCGGCAGGGACGCCTCATCCGAGTGGGAAGGCTCTGGTGTCTCGGGTGGCGTGCGCATAGTTGGCCGCCTGCGCGCTCAAGAGGACCGTCTTCGCCCCGCCGTGCAGACACCGGCTGGTCGAACTGCATATATTCAGACGCGAAACCCGGCCCCTTCCTGGACCACGCTCCTCCCAGGAGGCGTATTATGGCCAGAACCGCCGCGACGGCGCAAGTGAACATTCCGGCGGCGCCCCGCCCCCTCAGCCGACCTGTCCCTCGGCCGCCTCGTGCCCTTCAGCAGCCAGCTTCGCCGCACGCGCCAGCCGCCGCTCTATGCGTGCCCAGTGCGTGCCGTGCCAGTAGACCTTGCCGCAGCCCTGACACCGGAAGAACCGATCGCACGCCTCGCGCACCTTGGGCGGCACGCGGTCTCCCACGTCCGCCGGAGGCACAGTGGCAAGCTCCCCGTCGCACACCATGCACCGCGGCTCTCCGGGGCGAAGGCGCAACGCTGCCAGGACACGGGCAAGCTGCTCGACCGGCGAGAGGCCAACCGGAATGAACACGCAGCGCACCAGCCCCTCGCTCACGGCATAGCGCTCCAGGACGCCCGAGTCGCTCGTGAGCAGGCAGCGGCCCTCTTCGAGCGCCCTGCGGACGAGCTCGCCGTCGCGGATGTGCACGTCGAACCGGGCGCTGTACCCCGCCGCGCGCAGCCACCGGGCAAGGCCGCCGAGCATCGCATCGCACATGAAGGAGGGTTCGCCGTCCATCGGCGGCCGAAGCGTCACGCATCGCGGAGTATGGGCCCCGCGGGCAATCCACGGAGCGACGTTCAGTCTACCCCGCTGCTTGCGACGTGTCGAGAGGCGGGCGCACGGCCTGCGCGGCAGCGCCCCTCTTCTGCTTGACAGCCGGCGGGCCAGAGGTTAGAGTTCTGGCAAAAGGAGCGAACAGAACGTACAGAGCGGAATCTACATCCGGCCCGTCGGTTGCGCGGTGCCGATGAGCCTGGACGGAGGTCCGATCATGAGAGCGGTCTTGCGCATGTCGTGGTATCCGATCCTGCTTCCTGCGCTGCTGAGCCTGGTCTCCTGCGCGGCTCCGCCGGCCCCGACGGAGCCCGCAAGTCCGGCGTCCAAGCTGTCGCCGGAGAACGCCTTCTTCGACCTGGAGGCTGAAGGGCTCAAGCTCCTGTGGCGGCAGGAGCTGGGGCAACTGAGCGACAGGCAACTGCGGGACATCTACTGCGCCGGCCCGATCATCGTCGTCGAAGCGGAGGGCGGCGAGATCCACTGCCTGCGCGCCGAAGACGGCGTCTGGAGGTCTACAAAGGTCCTGCGCGACAGCCTGGACCGGGCCCCGGTCTTCATGGGTCAGGGGCTCGTGCTCGTCGTCAAGAACGCCCTCTACCGGTTCGACGCCGCGACGGGCAGCCTGAGCGAGCCGTTCCATCCGGGCTTCGCGCTCTCCACTTCCCCCCTCGTCTACGAGGACAGCTTGATCCTGGCAGGAGCCAACGGCGACCTGGAGCGAGTGTCGCTGGAGACCGGGGACGAGCGGTGGACCGAATCGCTGGAGGGCTGGATCGCCCAGGAGCCCGTCGTTGGAGACGGACTGCTGTTCGCGGCCGCCGAAGGCGACAAGGCCATCGCCTTGAAGGCTTCGGACGGACTCGAATTGTGGAAGTGGCAGCCCACCAAGCCGTCCCGGCTCCGTTCCGGCGTGGCCGTGCTGGGAGGCCGCGTCTTCCTGGGGGACGACCGCGGCTTGATCTATTCCCTCAGCGCAGACACGGGCGCCGTAGACCGCAAGGGCATGGCCGAGGCGTCCATCGTAGGCAGGCCGCAGGTCGTCGGCACGGAGCTATTAGTGCTGACGGCGAAGCCGGGCCTGGTCAGCCTGGACGCGGGCGCAGACCTGCGCACGCTCTGGCAGTGTGAAGGTCCCGTGCGCATACTGGCTGCCGGCGACGCCGTGGTCTACGTCCTGAACGCCGATGATTCAGTGGCCGCTCTCTCCCGCGGGACCGGCGAGAGGCTCTGGTGCCATGCCTTGCCGCCCGACTGCAGGATCGTCGGCGACGCGAGCCGTCCCGTCCTCTACATCGCGAACTCAGCCGGCTCCATCATAGCATTGGGGGAGCTGCACTGACCCGCCAAATGAAGGGCCCGACTCTCAAGCGAGAGCCGGGCCCCATGTAAATCGCTTTTCAGGGCCGTCAGGCGACAAACATCCTCTCGCCGCCTGCGTGTCCCGCATCGTCAGGGGCGCCTTCGCCCGTCAATCCGAATCGGATCAACGAACCGCGCGTGGTCACAGTTGCCAACTGCCTACACGTCGCGTCCCTGCACCGTCTTGCGCCCGTTCTCCTTGGCGCGTTCGACAGCTTTCTCAAGCAGACAGTACACGGCGTCGTTCAACGCATCCAGCACGTCCGCCGAGCTCATGACGCCCTTGCTCTTGATGTAATTCTTGACCTTCGTGCCGACAACCAACATCTCCTTCGACCCACAAGAACCGCAAGTCATGGGTTCGACCTCCTGAGGTTGAAAAGGACTTGAACTGACAATTCCTAGCGGGTTCCCCAACTCGGCGACATGATGGTAACAGCAAAAACGGTGCTGTCAAGGGCAAAATCGGGCTCCAGCGGCCATTTTGCGCTTTCGCAGCGCCTGTGAGGGCCGCCTCAGTCGAAGTTGACCATGGTCTTGAGGGCGACGTCCCGATTGTGACAGGCGAACTCCATCGCCTCGGCCACCGCCGGGAACCAGAACCTGTGAGTGATCAGCGGCGCGGTGTCGATCTTGCCCGCCGCCAGCAGGTTCACGGCCCTCTGGTAGACGTTGGCGTAGCGGAAAACGCCCGTGATCGTCAGTTCCTTGGCCTGCGCCCTGCCGAAGGGCAAGTTGCAGGCGTCCGCGGCCAGGCCGATCCAGGCGATGCGGCCGCCGGGCCTTGCCGCCTCGATCGCCTGGGACATGGTCTTCTCCAGGCCGACGCACTCCAGGACCACGTCCGCCGTGTCCCTCAGGGCCTCCGCAACGTCCTCTTCCCTGGCATTTATGGTGCGGCAGGCCCCCATCTTCCCGGCGGCCTTCAGCCGGTTGGGCATCAGGTCTACCGCCGTGATGTCCCCTGCGCCAGCGGCCCCCGCCGCCGCCACGGCCAGCAGGCCTATGGGCCCGGCGCCCAGCACCACGACGGATTCCCCGGCCTTCAGGCCCGTCAAGTTCACGGCATGCATGCCCACCGAGAGCGGCTCGATGGTCGCTCCGGCCTCCATGCTGACGTTGTCCGGCAGCCTGTACGCGAAGTCCTCCGCCGAGGCAACGTACTCGCAGAAGGCGCCGTGGACCGGCGGCGTGGCCAGGAAAACGACGTCCTTGCACAGGTTATAGCGCCCGCTCAGGCAGTGCTTGCAGTGCCGACAGGGCACGCCGGGCTCGAGGGCGACCCGGTCGCCCGGCTGGAGGACGGTCACGTCCGATCCGACTTCGACGACTTCGCCCGCGCACTCGTGCCCGAGGATCAGGGGCTCTTTGACGACGAAGTCCCCGATTCGCCCGTGCTCGTAATAATGCATATCGGAGCCGCAGACGCCGACGGACTTCATCTTCACCAGCACGTCGCGAGGGCCGGGCTCAGGGATCGGTATCTCCCTCAGGCCCAGCCTGCCGACCGTCTCCAGGTATACGGCCTTCATTGTCCTTTGCGAAGCCACAATCTCCTCCGGCGGCTGCTGGGGGAATCGCCCAGACGCCGTGACGCGGGGATTCTAACCCCGCCCCCCTCTGGAATCAACACGGCGCCGGCGAGCCGCGAAGGCCCTTGCCGCGCAGGAGGCTCCGCCGTTATCATACGTGCCGTGCCTGCGCCGGCGTCGGGCACGGGGGCGGTGCCGCTTCTTCAGGACAGGTGCCATGCGACTGCACAATCGTCCCCATGAGCTGCGTGCATCCTCGAAGGAGACACGCATCCTCGGCCTCGGCGCAGTGCTGTGCGCGCTCTTGCTCGCGTCCGCGGCGAGCGCGGGGGAGCCCGGCGCCACGCTGCGTCGGGAAGGCGACCGGCTCATCGTAGCCAATCAGTTCTACAACGTGACGATCGGCCTCGAAGCGGGCGGCAGGATCATCTCGTTCATCTTCGACGGAACCCAGATGACGGCCGTCTGCGCCGACGGGCACGGCGGCCTGATGGAGGAGGTGCATTCGGCCGACTTCCCGTTCGAGCTCCTCAAGCAGGAGGAGACCGAAGACGGCGTGTCCGTGCTTCTGGCAGCAACGGCGGGCCAGATGCGCATCCTGCGGCAGTACAGCTTCCAGGCGGACCGGCCGTCGGTCCTCGTCGAGCACACGTTCGAGAACGAGTCGGGGTTTGCACTGAGCGGGGAGTGGGCGCCCGCCCTCCGCAGCCTGGTGCTGCCGGCCGGGGGAAGGGAGACGGGCAGGGAGCTCTACTGCCGCAATCTCGGCCTGGGCGGCGAGGCCCTCCCCGCGTCGCGCGTGCTCGCACGGGTGGGCCAGGCGTCTTCGGCGGAGGGCAATGCAGCGGATTCGCTGCGATGGCTGGCCGTGGCGGAGCCGGCGGCCCGTCGTGCGCTCGGCTTTGCGCTGTTCAGCGGCGGCTGTCGGCCTTTGCGCCCGCTCAGGCCGTTGGGGCCCGGGATCGTGCTGGGATGGTCATACCCCGCCGTCCCCGCCGGGCAGAGCATGACGGTCCGGACGCTGATAGTGCCGCTGGACGGCCTGGCGGCGGTGGCCGAACTGAACGAGAGCTTTGCGGCCGACAGCCTGCCCGAGCCGGGGCGCGGAAGGCTGGCCAGCCGCTTCAGCATCATGCCCGTCACCGGGCCGATGCGCGAGGTCTCCGTCTTCACGCGGACTTACGACCAGGCCGGGCGCGAGCTCACGCTGTGCGACACGCTTCCGTTCGACGCTCTCAGGCCGGGCCGGCTGAGTTCCGCGACGATCACCTGCTCCGGAGGCGGAGAACCCGCCTGGCTCCTGCATGAGGTCTACAGCGAGGGGGCGCCGGTGGGGCAGTTCGCGGTCCCCGTCGGCCCCGGCGGCCCGGCCTTCCCGGTGAAGGCGCCGCAGCTTCCTCTGCCGAAGGTCCAGCCTCTGGAGGGCCAGGAGGCGCTTGCGCCCGGCAGCCTGATCCCCCTGACGGAAGCACACAGGAAGAACGGCCTGCTCCTTTGGCGGTTTGACGGCGCCCCTCCGCTGACCGCCCTCGAACAGCTTCCCCTCACGCTCGCTGAGGGCGAGAGGCGGACGGTCTTCCTGGGCGTGAGGGCGCTGCGGCCCTTCGAGACACTGCGCTTCGCGCTGGCGGGGGCGCCGCTCGAGCCGGCCGAGGCCAGGCCCCTTCCCCCCTCTGCCGCGTGTCTGTGGCAGGTCAGCGACGACGCAAGCGGCGCCGCCTGGCTGACGCCCCTGACCGAACTGACGCTCCGGGAGAACCAGACCCAGTGGCTGGCCCTCACCGCCGACGCGTCCCAGCTCAGGGCCGGCCGGTATGCGGCGCATCTGGTGGCCAGCGCCGAGGCCACTCTTGTGGAGGTGCCGGTCTTCATCGAGGTGCTCCGGGTTTCGGAGGCCGGCGGGGACCTGTTCGCTCTGTGGTACCTCGACGGCCTGACCACGGAGCAGTTGTCGGAGCCTGTGCTGGCTAAGCTGCGGAGCTACGGCGTGAGCGGCCTGACCGTCGCCGAGCTCGGTCCGGGACGCCCGGCGGCCGTCGACGCGGCCCAGAAGCTGGGCTTCAGCCTTCTGGCATTTAGCGGACGGGGCGAAGCGCTGCCCCCCGCGGGCCGGGCCGGCGGACTGACGCTGCTGGCCTGCCCGCAGCCGACCTGGCTGATGCGGGCCGGAAGCACCTCCGTCGGGATGCTGGACGTGACCGCGCGGATGGGTTACGGCCCTGCCCTCATCTGCGAGCGCCTGTCGGCCGTGCGCCCGGAGCTGTTCTCCGGGAAAGGGTCCTTCCCCTTCTGGCTGGTCAAGGACGGCTGCGAGCCCGGGGTGGTGCCCCAGTTGATCGGATCCGGCGCGCTTTCCGGGCTGGAGCCCGTATGGGTCTACCTGGACCTGAACGGGGCCGACTGGCGACAGGCCGTCACCGACGTGCGCAGCGCGGCCTGGGCCGCCGCCTGGCAGGGGCTGGCCGGCCTCGCGGTCTCCTGCCCTCCGCCTTCCAAGGAGGTGGATAGACAGTCGCCCCTCTGGCACGTCGTGCGGGACGCGTGTCGAGACGTGGCCCTCTGGCGGCAAGCCCGCCTGCTGGCGCAGAGGGCAATGGAAGGGGGCCAGGCCACCACACACGCCCTCTTCGTCCTGCAGCAGTTAGAGCTCGTCGTGGGCACCGCCGATGGTTCTCATCTCGTTCTGCAGGCCGAACGCAGGCCCTTCTGCCGGCTCTACCGCGTGGCCCCATCCGGTGGCCGATCGGACCTGGCCCTGACCCAGTTTGACTCTGCGAGGGACCTGGTGCTTGCGCTGACGGCAGAGCTGGAACAGGCCGCTCCCGTCCGGGCGCCGGAGCAGCTCCACTGGGAACGGATGCCGCTACTCGATGAGGGCGAGGTCCGGTGGGCCATCGCGGCGCCGGACGGCGAGGCGTCCTGGAAGACGGCGCTGGCCTTCCAGAAGGCGGTCGCCGACCTGACGGGCAAGCAGATACCCGTGGCGCGCACGTTCGTAGAGC
The DNA here is from genome assembly GCA_964521715.1 of uncultured candidatus Brocadiaceae bacterium. GTDB lineage: Bacteria > Planctomycetota > Brocadiia > SM23-32 > SM23-32 > DAOVRD01. Next base: position 49,590 of record CAZFSS010000027.1, read on the forward strand.
CCGCCGCGAAGCCCGGCGCGCCGTCTCTCGTGTGGGTGGTGACGGACAGGACGGACCTCCAGGGCCTGCCCGGCGCCGCTCAGAAGGCCCTTGCCGAACGCGGCGCCGCGCCGCTCGCAAGCGTCCGTCTGGACGGCGGCGCCGTGGTGGCTTTCATAAGGGACGATTGCGACATCGAAGCGTTGCTGCGGACGTTCCACAGTCAACCGAACGCGTTCGCGCCGGCGCACGACGTTCGCTGACGACGCTCCGTCCTTCGACCCGACCGGCATCGGACGCGCCAGCCGAATGATGCTCTGCGGAATAGACGTCGGGACCCATGGCGCGCGCTGCGTCCTGGCGGGCCAGGACGGCGAGCTGCTGGCCCAGGGCGAACGCGCCTTCGGGCGCTCCGCCGGGCCGCTGCCAGACGGATGGTTCGAGCAGGAGCCGGCCGCCTGGACCGACGCCGTCCGCCGGGCGGTCAGGCAGGCCTTGCAGGACGCCGCGAGCAGGGGGGCCGGCCGGGGCGTCGGCGCCGTCGGCGTCACCAGCACCAGCGGCACGCTCTGCGCACTCGACTCGGCGCGCAGGCCCCTCATGCCCGCCATCATGTACAACGATTCCCGGAGCCTGGAGGAGGCCGAGGCCGTGCAGGAGGCGGGCGCCGCCCTCTCGGCGAAGCTCGGCTACAGGTTCAGCTCCTCGTTCGCCCTCCCGAAGGCCCTGTGGCTGAAGCGCAACCGCCCCGAGGTCTACGCGCGGGCCGACCTGCTGCTCAGCCCCGCGGACTACGTCATCGGCTGGCTGACCGGCAACTGGCGCCGCTCCGATCACACGAACGTGCTCAAGTGGGGCTACGACCTCCTGGAGGATCGCTGGCCGGACTTCATTGAAAGCAACCTCGGCCTGTCCGCGGCGTTCTTTCCCGCCGTGCAGAAGCCGGGAGCGCTCGCCGGCAACCTGACGGCGCAGAGGGCGGACGAACTCGGGCTGCCGGCGGGCATTCCCGTGGCGGCCGGCATGACGGACGGCTGCGCCTCCCAGATCGCCAGCGGCGCCGTCTCACCCGGCGACTACAACACGACCATCGGCACGACGCTGGTCATCAAAGGCGTCAGCGAGAGGCTGCTCCTGGACCCGCTGGGCCGCGTCTACTGCCACCGGCATCCCGAGGGGTGGTGGCTGCCCGGCGGCGCCAGCAACACGGGGGCCGAATGCCTGGCCGTGGAGTTCGGCGCCGAAGAGACCGAAGCCCGAAGCGCCCGCGCCCTCCAGCGCAGCCCCACAGGCCTGGTCGCCTACCCCCTCGTGCGGAAGGGCGAACGGTTCCCGTTCCTGAACGCAGACGCCGAGGGCTTCCTGGTGGGCACGCCGAGGGACAGGGATGAGCTGTTCGCGGCGTATCTGGAGGGCGTGGCCTGCCTCGAACGCCTCGCCTATGAGACGCTCGAGGGGCTCGGCGCCGAAGTCGGCGACGCAGTCTACTCCACCGGCGGCGGCGCCCGCAGCGACGCCTGGCTCCAGATCCGGGCCGACACGCTGAACAAGGTGGTCCTCCGCGCGAGCGGCGGTGCCGCCACGGGCGCGGCCATGGGTGCTGCCATCCTGGCCGCCGCGCTCGAATGCTACGGGAGCGTCAGCGACGCAGCCCGTGCCATGGTCCACGTGGAGTGCAAAACGACGCCGCGCGCCGACCTCGCCAGCGCCTACTCGGCCATCTACGAGCGGTTCAAGGACGAGTGCCGGGCGCGCGGTTACCTGGAGGGCGGATGAGGCGGCCTTTCCCCATGCTTCAGACACAGCCGGGAGAAGACGATGATGGTTCAAGGCCAGTTGGACGTGCTCGCTTTCGGCGCGGTCGGTGACGGCAAAAAGGACGACACGACGGCGATTCAGAAGGCCATAGACGCCGCGGCGGAGACGGGCGGCACAGTGGTTTTCCCGGCCGGTTCCTATCCGTGTTCGACACTGCGGATGCGTCCTCACGTGGGTCTCTTCGGCCACCCGACTTGGAGCTACCGGGACTTCGGCGGCGCCGTTCTCCGGCTTGCGGATGAGGACGCGCCGTGCCTTGTGGACCTGACCGGCGCCTTCGGCGCCACCGTTAACGGGCTCTCCCTGGACGGCGCGAAGCTCGGCGACGGAGTCCACGGAATCCTGATCGACAAGCCCGACTACGGCAAGCAGGAGGACGTCCCCCGCATCGAGCGATGCCGCATCGCCGGCTTCACCGGGGATGGCATACGGCTCAGCCGCATCTGGTGCTTCATCGTCCGCCACTGCATGTCGGCGCACAACCGCGGCTGCGGCCTCTGGGTGCGCGGCTGGGACGGCTTCATCCTGGACAACTGGCTCTCGGGCAACAAGGGCGCTGGCTACGGCGCCTACGAGGAGAACGCCTCGGTCACCATGACCGGCAACCGCATCGAGTGGAACGCGGCAGGCGGCATCGTCGTCAAAGGCGGCAACCACTACAACATCGGCAACAACTACATAGACCGCTCCGGCGGACCGGGCATCACCTGGCTGCCCCGCGGCGAGCAGTGGGGGCTGGTCGTCTCGGCGACCGGCAACGTCATCTACCGCAGCGGCAAGCCTGATTGGCGGGCGCTCGAGGAGCATGAGAGCGCCCACGCACGCTTCGAGCACGTGCGGGGACTCACCTTCATGGGCAACACCATGAACGTCGGGCGGGACGACGGCGGCAAGGGCGAGTGGTCCCCCCGGTGCGGCATCGTCTACGGCCCGCTAGCCGACAGCGTCATCCAGGGGAACGTGCTGCACGGCGGCGCGCTCCAGGAGCTCCTGGTCGACCTGGGCGGCCACGGCGAGAACGTCATCGTCCGGGACAACCCGGGCAGCCTCTTCAAGACCCCCTGACGGCGAGGCCGGGCTTGATTTTTCGGGGCGACTCAGCTAAAAAGGCTCCTGCGACGCCCGGCAGGGGCGGCCTGGGGCGCGGCGACGGCCCGGCCGCAGACCGGATGTCGCTCGACCCGTCTCACCGGGGTCACTCGGGAGGAAATCACGCACAAAGGAGCCGCGTCATGGCTGAGAAGAAGGTCTTGAACGTAGGTCTGATCGGCTGCGGGTTCATGGGCAAAGCGCATAGCTTCGGCTATCGCAACGTCAACGAGATGTGGGATCCGCCGGTCAAGGTCGTCATGAAGTGCATCGCCGGCAACGAGCCGGCAAGGGTCGTGAAGGCGGCAGCGCACACGTACGGCTGGGAGGAGTACGAGACGGACTGGCGGAAGCTGGTCGAACGGGACGACATCGACCTGATCGACATCAGCACGCCGAACTTCGTGCACGTTGAGGAGGCCCTCGTCGCCGCGGAGGCCGGCAAGCACATCCTGTGCGAGAAGCCGCTCGCCAACGATCTGGCCGGCGCCAAGCAGATGATGGCGGCCGTCCAGAAGGCGCGCGTCAAGGCCATGTGCGGCTTCACGTATCGCCAGGCGCCTGCCGTCCAGCTCGCCAAGCAGATGATCGCTGCGGGCGAGGTCGGCCAGATCTACCACTTCCGCGCCCGCTACCTGCAGGACTGGATCATGGATCCGAACTTCCCGCTCGTCTGGCGGCTGCAGAAGCAGTTCGCCGGCAGCGGAGCCCTCGGCGACCTGGGCGCACACGTCGCTGACATGGCCCTCTTCCTGGTCGGCAACATGTCCGAAGTGTGCGGCGAACTGAAGACGTTCATCAAGAAGCGCCCGCTCCTGAAGTCAACGGGCGGCGCCGCCCTGACCGACCGCAAGGGCGGCGCGAAGATGGGCGTCGTCACCGTGGACGACACGGCCATCTGGAACGCGCGGTTCGGCAACGGCGCGCTCGGCACGTTCGAGGTCACCCGCTTCGGCGGCGGACGCAAGAACTACCACACCTGGGAGATCAACGGCTCGAAGGCCTCCATCGGCTGGAACTTCGAAGACATGAACTACCTGGAGTACTGGAAGGACGGCGAGGGCGCCAAGCAGGGATACCGCAAGGTCCTCGCCACCCATCCGGAGACGCCGAAGTGGAAGGCCTGGTGGCCCGACGGCCACATCATCGGCTACGGCGAGTGCTTCGCGAACGAGATCATGGAGATGGTCAGCGCCATCGCCGGGAACCGCCAGCCCGTGCCCAGCTTCCGCGACGGGCTCAAGTGCCAGGCCGTGCTGGAGGCGGTGGCCCAGTCAGCCAAGAGCCGCAAGTGGACCCGCGTCCCGAAGGTGTGATGCAGACATCCACCACGGAGGCAGCCTACTCCGCCGTCACTGCTCTGCTGAAGCTACGCAGTGCGGAGCAGAGAGCAGCATCGGCTGCGAAGGCCGGACGGAGAGCACGGAGAACGACAGGCATTGGTACAACGACACAACCAAGATGACGGCGGGCTCGTTCGAGCTCTTCTTCCCGTGCCGTTCTCAGTGTCCTCCGTGTCTCCGTGGTGATCCGGTGTGTTGAGAAGCCAGCACTGTGCGACGAGGGAGGTATGAAGATGGCAAGACCGGTGACACTGTTTACGGGCCAATGGGCGGACCTGACGCTGCGTGAGCTGGCCGAGAAGGCCAGCGACTGGGGATATGACGGGCTCGAACTGGCCTGCTGGGGCGATCACTTCGACCCCTTCGAGGCCGCCGAGAGCGTCGAGTACTGCAACGAGCGCAAGGCCCTGCTGGAGGAGTTCGGCCTGGAGTGCTGGGCCATCAGCACGCACCTGGCCGGACAGCTCGTCCTGGACAACCTGGACGAGCGCCACAACGGCTTCGTTCCGGCCGACATCGCGGGCGACTTCGACAAGATGCGCCAGTGGGCCGTCGAGAACGTCGAGAACTGCGCCCGCGCCGCCAGGAACATGGGCATCGAGGTCGTCTGCGGGTTCACCGGCAGCTCGATCTGGCACCTGATCTACTCGTTCCCGCCCGTCGCCCCCGCGATGATCGAGGAGGGCTTCAAGCTGCTGGCCGAGCGCTGGAACCCAATCCTCGACGTGTACAGGGAGTGCGGCGTCAGGTTCGCGCTCGAGGTGCATCCGACCGAGATCGCCTTCGACCTGGTCTCGGCCGAGCGGGCCGTGGAGGCGCTGGGCGGACGCAGGGAATTCGGCTTCAACTTCGACCCCAGCCACCTCCAGTGGCAGGGGGTCGACCCCGCCGTCTTCATCAAGACGTTCCCGGACCGCATCTACCACGTGCACATGAAGGACTGCGCAGTGACGCTGAACGGGCGCGAAGGAATCCTGTCCTCCTACCTCAACTTCGGCGCGGCGGACCGGGGATGGGACTTCCGCAGCCTGGGCCGGGGCGACGTGGAGTTCGAGCCCATCATCCGGGAGCTGAACCGGATCGGCTACGACGGGCCGCTGTCCGTCGAATGGGAGGACAGCGGGATGGACCGGGAGCACGGTGCGGCGGAGGCGTGCGATTTCGTCAAGAACGTGGACTTCCCCCCGAGCCAGGTCGCCTTCGACTCGGCGTTCGACGAGTAGCGCCTTGGTGTCCGCCCATGCCCCGGCGAAGTCGGATCGCTTCGGCGGACGAACTTGCGGAACCAGCACCGGTTCTTGGCACACTGGAGGCTTGGTCTCACAGGGGCCTCGGTGCGCAGGGGATGCTCTGGATGACCCACCAGCTTCGAGAACGCGGGGCGCGGCTGCGTTCCGTCAGTGTGCGGAACTACAAGAGCCTGGAGAACGTCTGCGTTGATCTCGAGTCATTGACCGTCTTTGTCGGCCCAAACGGCGTCGGGAAGAGCAACTTCATAGACGCCTTGGCTTTCGTACAGGAGTGCCTCGCGACGTCGGTGGAACTAGCGTTCAAAAACCGCGGTGGGGTCGGGGCTGTGCCGTTTCGGTCGGCGGCACGCCTTAGGAGCGTTGGCTTCGACTTGGAGCTTGATCTGCCCGGCGGCTCAGAGGCGAACTACGCGTTCGAAATCGTTCCCCAGGCGGAAGGGCAGTTCCGAATCTCGAGGGAATGGTGCGAGGTGCGCGAGTTCATGGGGAGATCTCCCGCATTCAGGGTGGAGGACGGCGTTTTCAAACAACCGATTGAAGGAATCCAGGCTCAGATCCCGGCGGACCGCCTTGCCCTATACGCTGCGTCCTTCAATGACACGTATCGTCCCGTGTACGACTTCCTGACGGGGATGCGTTTCTACTCCATCCGACCGGACAAGCTGCGCGAGTTCCAGGACGCCGATCCCGGTGAATCCCTGAAGCGGGACGGCAGCAACGCTGCAGCCGTGCTCAAGAGGCTTCGAGGGCCAAAGCATTCCGAAGCCTACGAGCGGCTCTGTGCTCTGCTGTCGGGAGTTGTTGACGGGGTCAGGAAGGTCGAGTACAAGCCCGTCGGTCAGAAGGAAACAGTCCAGTTCAAGCAGGATGTTGGGGAGAAGCGGGACCGGACGTTCTCCGCCCTGAACATGTCCGACGGCACCCTGAGGGTCCTGGGCCTCTTGCTTGCCGTCTACCAATCGAAGGAACCGACCGTCCTTGCGATCGAGGAACCTGAGTCAACAGTCCATCCCGCAGCGGCCGAGTTGATCCTCGAGGTGCTGGCAGACGCAGCGACGCGTTACCAAGTCCTTCTGACAACGCACAGCCCGGACCTGATCGACTCCAAGGCCCTCGACGACTCACAGATCCGCGTGGTTGCCATGGAGAAGGGCAAGACTCTCATCGGCCCCCTCGCCGAGCATAGCCGAGAGGCGATAAGGCAGAGGCTGTACACCCCCGGAGAGCTGCTGCGAGTCGACGAGCTAGACGTGGACAAGGACGCTGCGGCCGACAGAGCGGAGGGAGGCGGCCGCCCCGCTTCGTAACTGAGGGTCCGACTGAGCCGATCCAATGGCCACAATAGCACCCATCATCGAGGGGTACGCAGAAGTGCAGTCCGCACCGGTCCTTCTGCGACGGGTCCTGGCAGAATGTCGCCGCCACGACGTCGCAGTAGCCCGTCCGTTCCGTGTGAGCCGCACCCAAGTTGTCCGTCCGCACGAAATCGAGCGTGCCGTAACTCAGACACTCCGTTCGCGAGAGGGCGTGACCGGCGTGCTCATTCTCCTCGACGCTGACGACGACTGTGCCGCGCAGCTGGGACCCGAGCTGCGCTCTCGCGCTCAACAGGTCTCTGGCGTGCCGGTCGAAGTTGTGCTCGCGGTCAGGGAACTGGAGGCATGGTTCCTGGCAGCGAAGGAGTCCCTCAGAGGCTACAAGGGGATCAGACAGGACGCATCTGCTCCGTCTGACGCGGAGGCAATCCGAGGAGCCCAAGAAAAGCTTTCGCAGAACATGGAGGGCCGCACCTACTTGCCTACGCACGACCAGCCGGGCTTCGCCGATAGGATGGACATGAGCATGGCCCGCCAAGGAAGCCCGTCCTTTGCCTTCTTCCTCGGCGCAGTGCAGCGCCTAGCAAGCCAGTCCCAGGCAGTCTGATCCGTTGGGGTGGAACAGGCGAAGCGTTCGAGTTCGTGTGCGAGACGGACTGCCAGGGCAACGCTTGGGCGCTCGGCAGCGCTGTTCGTGAGCGCGCAGCGCTCCATGGGCCGCAAAGAAGCGGCTTGATGCTATTGAGCTCGGCATATTGAAAGTAGGGTCGCGAGTTTCCGACAATTCGGGG
>CAZFSS010000028.1:0-56821 GCA_964521715.1 uncultured candidatus Brocadiaceae bacterium
GCGTCCTTCGCCGCATTCCGGCGTCGCGCAGGCTTGGCGCATCGGACCCCTAATGTGCCGGCGCCCGACGCTCCTTGGCCTGCGGCGAAATCCGCTCCGTCGCGGCCGCGGGTCATTCTGTCAGAGGCTCTAGGGCCGGGGCGGAGCGCCGGCCCGTCGAGAGCGAAAGGGGAGCGCATTGCAGTACCGAAAGCTGGGACGAACGGATCTGCAGGTGTCGGCCGTCTGCTGCGGCGCGATGGCGATGGGTTCGAGCGGCACGTTCGGCGAGCAGGACGACGAGCTGTCCGTGCGCACCGTCCATGCCGCGCTTGAGGCGGGCATCAACTTCTTCGACACGGCCGAGGGATACGGCGACGGCCACTCGGAGGCGGTGCTCGGCAAGGCGCTGGAGGGCCGGCGGGATGAGGTCGTCATCGCCACCAAGGTCTCGCGCGAGCATCTGGCGGAGCCCAGGCTCGTCGCGGCATGCGAGGATAGCCTTCGCCGCCTCCGGACTGATTGGATCGACGTCTACCAGGTGCACTGGCCGAGCCGCGATATCCCGTTCGACGGGACGGCGGCGGTCCTCGAACGCCTCCGCGAAGGGGGCAAGATACGGTTCTGGGGCGTGTCCAACTTCGGCAGGCTCGACCTGGCGGAGGCGCTGGGGGCCGCCGGGCGCCCCGAGGTTGACCAGGTTCCCTACAGCCTGCTCTGGCGCGTCATCGAGCGCGAGGTCGTGCCGATCTGCGTCGAGAACGGCGTGAGCGTCATCTGCTACAGCCCGCTGGCGCAGGGCATATTGACGGGAAAGTTCAGCTCGTTGGGCGAGGTCCCGCCCGAGCGCGCCCGCGCGCGCTACTGCCGGGAAGCGGGCGAGCTGGCGTTCGAGGTGATCGCCGAGTTGCGGGCGGTCAGCGAGGAGCTGGGGGAGCCCATGGCGGACGTCGCCCTCGCCTGGCTGCTGACGCGGGCAGGCGTGGCGTCGGTGATCGCCGGCATGCGCACGCCGGAGCAGGCCGGGCAGAACGCCCGGGCCGCCGACCTCAGGCTGCCCCCGCAGGCCGTGCTGCGGCTGACGCACGCCTCGGACCCGCTGATGGGCGCGCTGGGCAAGAACCCCGACATGTGGCAGGCGGGCGACCGCTCCCGCTACCGCTGAGCGGCGGCCGCGGCCCGGCGCGCGGCATGGCCACTACAGCCGCCAGAGGGCCTCTTCCACCGTGTCGCCCGTCACCTCGTAGGTCCGGCCGTCGATGATCTTGACGTAGGGCTTCTCGCCGTGCACGGGCAGCCGCCCCCGCGAGACGCGTTCCAGCCGGGCCGTTATCGGCGGCTCCACCACGTAGGGCTTGATCCGGCCCGCCTTGCGGATGGCCTCGGCGGCACGTTCGGCGATGAGCTTGTGCGCGGCCTCGGCCGAGAGCAGTCGGCCTCCCTCGCAGGCGAGCCCCCACTTCACGCACGCCGTCACGATGCCGGGGATGAAGTCCTCCGCCTCCGCGCACGCTTTGTCGTCGCCGCTCACCATGATGGTCGGCACTCGGTTCTCGCCCGCGACGGCGGCGTCAACGCCGATCTCGCCGGTCTTGCGGCCGTTGAGCCAGAAGTTCTGCCACGCCAGGGAGCTCATCGTGTGCTCGAGGATGGCCTCCTGCGTGCCGGCCATGGCATGATAGCCGAGCAGCATCAGCGCGTCGCAGCCTCGGATGCCCGGCATGCGCTTCCTGCCCATCTCGCCGATAAGGTACTGGGCCCGTGCGTCGAGCTCCTCCCAGATGACGTGCGGCCCGCCGCCGCCGTGGCTGTCGTGCACGACGACCTCGTCCGCGCCGCCGGCAAGGCACCCCTCGACGCAGGCGTTGACGTCCCACGTCATGTACTTGCGCCCCTGCGCGTACAGGGGGTCGCCTTCGGACACGTGCCCTTTGCGGCAGACGCCGCTTATGCCTTCCATGTCGACCATCACGAAGACCTTCATCCCATCTCCTCCTTGCTTGCGAGAGGGCCGGCCCGTGCCGGCGTCGTCAGGCGCTGTAGACGATCCGCCCGCGGACGATCGTGCTATGGACCTCGACCTCCTGGCGCTCCTCGTCCCACTTCAGGACGGCCAGCGTGGCCTCCTTGCCGGGCTCCACGGTGCCGTAACGGCCCTCGATGCCCAGCAGCCTGGCCGGGTTCAGCGTCGCCATTCGCACCGCCTCGTCGAGCGAAATGCCTGCGAATCGCACGGCGTTCGCGACCCCCGCGTGGAGTTCAAGTGCGGAACCCGCCAGGTAAGGCGTTCCCTTGAGCTGGACGCGGCCCTCCGGCGTTACCTCGACCCTTCGGCCCTCGCCTTCGTAGTCGCCGGGCTTCAGGCCGGCGTAGCGCACGGCGTCGCTGACCAGTATCGTGCGCTCGAGGCCCTTGCAGCGGATCATGCATTTGACGACGGAGGGCGGCAGGTGGTGGCCGTCCGGTATGATGGAGGCCCACAGCTCGTCGGCGGCCAGTTGCTCCCAGATGTAGTTCGGATGGCGAGGCAGCATCGCGTGGGCCCCGTTGCCCAGGTGCGTGGAGAGCCGCGCGCCCGCCTTCACGGCGTCGCGGATCTGGTCGCGGTCGGCGCCCGTGTGGCCCAGGGCGGCGACGACGCCCTCGTCGGCCAGCTTCTCGATGAACTCGATGGCGCCGTCCCGCTCGGGCGCCAGCGTCACGATGCCGACGCGGCCGCCGGCTGCGTCCTGGAAGCGGCGGAACTCGTCCCAGTCCGGGTCGCGCGTGTGCTCGCGCGGGTGCGCGCCGCGCGGCCCGTCCTCGTCCGAGATGTAGGGCCCTTCCAGGTGTATGCACACGGCGGAATCCGCGATCCCCTCGTCCTCCTCGCACGCCTCGGCGATCGTGCGCATGCAGGCCGATATCACCTCGGACGACTGCGTGCCGATCGTGGGGCAGTAGAGCCCGACGCCGGCCGCGTGCAGGGCTTCGGTGACCGCCGCCACGTCGTCGGTCGTGGTGTCCTCGCCGCCCAGGTCGCGGCCGGCGGACCCGTTGATCTGGATGTCCAGCAGCGCGGGGCAGACGACGCAGTCCGGGCCGCCCACGGCTTCGGGCGGAGCCTCCCTAACGTGCTGGACGTCTTGTATCAGGCCGTTGCGGATCCCGACGACGACGGCCGCTTTGGCACCGGGCATCCTGCCGACAACGTGCATGGCGTTCCCTTTCCTGGCTGCTGGCGGATCAAGGTTAGGCGACGCAGGTCGCGTTGTCAAACGCTGCGCGCGCCCTGACTCGTCCCCAGTTTCATGGGATCTCCAGAGCACAGCAGAGGCGCGCCCGCCGCCTTGACAGCCTCGGGGACCGGGGTTAGAATCGCCAGTCGTGGGCGGTTGGCTCAGATGGTTAGAGCGCCAGCTCGACACGCTGGAGGTCACTGGTTCGAATCCAGTACCGCCCACCACATCTGGTTTTGCTCGGGGTGCCTTTCCGCTTTCCCTTCGCCCGTGCCGGGCATCTGCGACGTGCCGCGTCATCCCTGCTCACGGGCCCGCTCAGACGAGGAACGCGGCCATGAAGGCGAAGAGGGCGGCGAACAGGCCGGCCATGGCAAACTTCGTGGCCGCAATGTGACGGCGGAAGAATGAAGTGAGGCGCTCGGACGTGAGCCCGAAGAGCACGGCGATGAAGATCGCGACCAGAGGCAGGATGAAGCACAGGTTGTAGACCAGGAGCCAGCCGACCGGCCCCCACACAAACTGCGGCAAGTGGTGCAGGCCGAAGACGATGACGGGCAGGTAGACCTGCCCTGTGCAGGGGAACTCGAAGAGCGCCACAACCGCGCCCAGCACGGCAGTGGCGAGCACCGTGAGGCCCAGCCGCGCGCGCTTCGATATCGTCAGCCGTATCTTGCTCCGCAGGGATTCCGGCAGGCTCAGGGTCAGGTCGGCCGTCTGGCCCCTTAGGCAGCGCACGGCGTCCCGCAGGCTCAGCAGGGCCGCCGCGAGCACCAGGACCGCCGTCGTGCCGTACAGGATCTTCCTGAAAGCAGTCGACCACGCTTCCGCGACGCTCAGCAGCCCGGCCAGTCCCATGCCGATCGCGAAGTAAGTGACGAAGACCGCCGCCGTGAAGATGATGCCCACCGCCGCGATCTCGCGCCTTCGCCGTCCCATGTAGGCGAGGTAGGAAAGGAAGAAGATGATGACGGTAAAGGCGCAGGGATTCACGCCATCCAGCAGTCCGGCCGAAATGACGACGAGAAGGCCCAGGTCCTCATAGGCGCGGGCCAGTCGTGCCTGCGCCTGTCTCTCGCGTCCGCCGAACAGGACAAGTGGCGACGGCCAGCCCCGCGCGTCGCGCGCCAGCTCGTCGAGTGAACCGTCGGTGATGTCCGAGCCGACCAGGCCCCCCTTCGCAGAGAAGACGGACGGCGCCACGAGCCTCTGCTGCTTCGGGACGGACAGGGCCTCGCAGATGGCCTCGTTCAGCAACGTCGCTTGCTCCGAGGCGTCCAGGTCCAGCGAGACCACATCGAGGTTGGGGAAGGACGAGCGCAGCTTGTCGAGCGCGTCGCTTGCATCGTCGCACTCGGGGCAGCCGGGGCGGTCGAAGTACACGAGGTGCACGGGCAGGTCAGCCCGCTGCGGCGGCCCGGTCTCGGCGGGCGGCCGCCTGGCGGCCAGTTCATATGAGTCGCGCAGCATTCCGCGCTCGGCGTCTGTCACTTCGAGCCCTGCCTGTCGGTATCCCGAAGCGACGCGCAGGAGCAGTGCGACGCGGGTGGACGGCACGGCCACCTCCGTGCTTGCCTGCAGGGCGCCGCGCAGAAGCTTCTCCCTGTTCTGGTCGCCGATGTCGCCGCCGATCTCCGCCATGTGTACGAAGTTCTCCGCGCGGATCCGCGGCAGTTCGAGCGGCTCCGCCGCGGCGAAGGCGAGCTCCACGAAGTCCGGCCCGGAGAGGTGCGCGAAAAGCTCCTCGATCACTTCGGCGCGGCAGCCTGCGCAGCCTACCTCCAATGCGGATTTCATGGCCTTTGCCGCGGCGTCCTGCGCTTCAGCGCGCAGGTCGAGGCGGTAGAACGTAACGGCCGCCTCGCAAAACAGTTCGCTCCGCAATGCCGCCGTCGGCTCGCGTTCCAGGTCCGCAACCAGGTCACGAAGGGCGCGGGCCGCATCTTCAGAGCGGCCTGCTGCGGCTTGTTTTGCGGCCAGGCGCGCCCGCAGCCTGAGCCGATCCGCGCCGCTGCGCAGGAGGTCCAGCACGTTGGAGGCGGGCGCGGCGGACTCGACCGAATCCGCGTCGTCAAGGCATCGGCGAGCGACCGACATCAGCCCGTCGTCCCGGCTTACCGCGTTGCCGATCCCGCCCGCGCGCGCGATGGCTTCCTCGTAGTGGCCTTCGGCGGCCAGCGAGTCGGCGTAGCGGGCCAGGACGGCGTCGCGCAGCTCGTCGGGCTGGAGCCCCTCCATGTCGCTCCGGCTTGCCCGGCTGCCCCAGACGCGGTAGTAGGCCTCCGCGATCGCCTGGATCCTGCCCTTGCCGGCGAATGCGATGTACCTCGTTTCGGCCACGTCAAGGATGCGGAGGGCCTCCTGGTAGCGTCCCTCCGTGGAGTGTTGCGCCGAGAGCTGGGTCGCCACCTGGCTGCGGCGCATGCGGTCCGGGATGTCGCGGATGAGGCGGCAGGCCGCGTCCAGGTCGGCTGCCCCCATGCAACTCGTGGCGACGTCGGACATCGCCCTGCTGGCGTGCTCGGGGTCTGAGACGTCCCGGGCAGCGGCCTCCCCGGCCGCCAGGGCGCTGATGGCACGGCCCCGTTGCCCCATGTCGGTCCACGCGTCTGCGACGACAGCCAGCATCCGCGCGCGGCCGTAGGAGTCTCCGATGGCTTCCGCGTGCTGCTCGGCCAGCCCGATGGCGCGTGCTGCGGGCTCCTCATCGCCGCGCTGCTTCGCTGAACTCGCGACCTCGACCAGCGCGGAGACGCGCACGGCCGGCTCGGCGATCTTGCAGGCCGTCTCGACGGCCCGCTCCGCCCGCCCGATCTGGATGCAGGCGAGGGCAAGCTCCTCCAGCAGCACGTCCCGCTGAAGCCCCATCGTCACCGTGTCGGAGATGCTGACGGCCTGCTCGAACGCGGCTTCGGCCTGATCGGCCTCGCCCGCATCGTGGTAGGCTCGGGCCAGCCCGAGCCAAGCCCGCGCGGCTGAGTCAGGTTGCTTGACGTCGGCCAGCCTCTGGCGGGCGCTCTGGAGCGTTTGAAGCGCTTCGGAACGCCGCCCGGCGCGCATCTCAGCGGCCGCGATCGCGAGCAACATGCGTTCGGCGCGGGCGGGGTCGGCCATCCTGTCGGCGATTGCCTTGGCATCGTCGTGCAATCCGCTCCGCACGCACGCCGTTGATGCCTGAGCGAGCAGATCGTCCGGATCCGGCGACTCGAGCGCGCTCGCGACCGCTTCGTCTATGGCCTGGCGAGCGCGCTCCGTCAATCCCGCGCGTGCCATCGCATCCGCCACGGCGAGGAGGCCCTTCGCACGGTCGTAGGGGTAAGTGGTAGCGCGGGCCGTCTCGAAGGCGGCCTCCAGGATGGGGGCGTCAGGCGCACCGGCCTCTGCCGCCGCGGCGGGCGGATCCGTCGTCAGCAGCACGGCCGCAATCGCAAGCACGGCCAGGGCACGGGGGAGGGGTCGCGGTCGCATCTTGTCCTGCATGCTCGACGGCACCCGTGGGTGGTTAGGGGGCGGGCTCGCCCGGCTGAGGCGAACGGCTCGCCAGCACGCTCCGGCCCGCTCGCACTCGATCGCCAGGGCGCACCGCCACGCTATATTGGTCGGCGCAGGGAAGGTAGAGTTCAACGCGGCTGCCCAGCTTCACCATGCCGAACCTCTGGCCCTTCGTCAGGGCGTCCCCCACGCTTGCCGCACACACTATGCGCCTGGCAACCCGGCCGGCGATCTGGCTGACCAGGATCCTGCGGCCGTCTTGCAGCTCCAGCCCCAGGAAGGAGCGCTCGTTCTCTGCGGCGGCCGCTCCGTTGCGCGCGTCGTGGAACCTGCCCGGGCGGTGGCTGACCCAGCGGACCCAGGCGTCCGCCGGCGAGCGGTTGACGTGCACGTCCAGGATGGACATGAAGATGCCGATCCGTACGGAGCGGCCTTCGACGAAGGGCGCCTGCTCAACTTCCGCGACGTCCCGCACCTTGCCGTCCGCCGGGCTCACCAGGTCCTCCGGGGCGCAGCCCGCCTTCCGTTCGGGGTCGCGGAAGAACGCCAGAACGGCCAACCACAGGGCCGCGAGGACGACCGCCGCCGGCCACCACAACAGCAGGCCCGCAGCCGTGGCCGCAGCGAAGAGAACGCTGAGCCCCTTCACCTCGCGCCAACCGTATCTGGCCAGTGGAACGCGCAAAGCAGGCCTCTCGCAGGGGATTCGCAGAGAAGCGCTTACGGCCACACGCTTGGAGTATTCCACACCCCGGGCGGAGATGTCAAGCCGGCTGGCGGCGTATTGACATCGCGCGAAGCTTCCTGTTATCAGTATAGGTGCGTTGCGGCGGCGTCACGGACGATCTTTGCTTCGGGGACGATCTTGACTCGCCTCTTCTCGGTCAGGTCTTTCTGGCTGCCTGTGTTTCTCGTCACGTTGGTGGTCGCCGCGTTCGGCGCAGTCCTTGGGCGCCACGGCCGCCAGCTTCGGGCGATGCTCGTGCGGCAGGAGGCCCTGAAGCAGGAGCTGGTCGGACTCAGGAGGGAGAACGCCAAGCTGCGGGCGGAGCGCGACGCACTGCTCAGCTCGCCGGAGGCCGCCGAACGGGTCGCGCGGGAGGATTACGGCTTCAGCAGCCCCGGCGAGAAGGTAAGCGACTTCCAGCCCGCCCCGCAGACCGGCACGCGGCCCTCCGCGGAGCTCCAGTTGCACGCCTCGGCCTGGCAGAAGGCGCTCATGTGGCCCGGGCTGCCCCGGGTGCTGCCTGCCGCGGCCTTCCTCGTGACCGCCGTCGTCTTCGGGCTGCTGAATGCGGCCTCGGCTGCGCGCGCTCGCCGGGCGGACTGACCGGTGGCCGCGCAGCGCCGGGGCGGATGGGCCGGCCGCCGCGTTTCTGCCCTGCCCTCCGGAGGGGGCCGCGGCCCTTGATCGGCTGACTGAGCCGGGGATCACAGCAATGGACGCCAGAGCTTACGTGGAGAAGATCGGAGCGGCGGCGAAGCACGCTGCTGCGCGGGTCGCGCGCGCCTCTTCCGCCCGGAAGGACGAGGTCCTCGAACGGATGGCCCGAGGCATCGTGGCCGCCCGCGACGAGCTCCGGGAGGAGAACCGCAGGGACCTGGACGCCGCCAGGGAGGCCGGGCTCTCCAGCGCCATGCTGGACCGCCTGGAGCTCACGGACAAAAGGATCGACGGCATGGCCGCGTCCATCCGCAAGGTCGTTGCCCTTCCGGACCCTGTCGGCACGATCATTGACGGATGGGTCCGGCCGAACGGGCTCAAGGTGGACAGGGTGCGCGTCCCCATCGGCGTGATCTGCCTGATCTACGAATCGCGCCCGAACGTCACGGCGGATGCCGCCTCGCTCTGCGTCAAGAGCGGCAACGCCGTCATACTGCGCGGCGGCAAGGAAGCCATACGCTCCAACCTGGCGATCCACCGCCAGTTCGTGAAGGCCTGCGAAGGCACCGACATGGATCCGCAGACTGTGCAGATGATCGACACGCCCGACAGGGAAGTGGTCGCGCAGCTCCTGCGCGCCGACCAATACGTCGACCTCGTGATCCCTCGCGGCGGCAAGGACCTGATCCGCACGGTCGTGCAGACGGCGACGATGGCCGTCATCAAGCACTACGAGGGAATCTGCCACGTGTACGTCGACCGGACGGCGGACCTCGACATGGCCGTCTCGATATGCCACAACGCCAAGTGTCAGCGGCCCGGCGTCTGCAACGCGATGGAGACGCTCCTGGTGCATCAGGACATCGCCGGGGAGTTCTTCTCGAAGATGGTGCCCGTCTTTGAGGAGGCGGGCGTCGAGCTGCGCGGGTGCGAGACCAGCCGCAAGATGGCGCCCGGCATGAAGGAGGCCACTGAAGAGGACTGGACGACGGAGTACCTGGACCTGATCCTCGCGGTGCGCGTCGTTGGAAACCTGGACGAGGCGATCGACCACATCAACCGCTTCGGCTCCAGGCACAGCGACGCGATCGTGACGCGCGACTTCGCCGCCGCTCAGCGGTTCCTGGACGAGGTCGACTCGGCCACCGTGTTTGTCAACACGACGACGCGTTTCGATGACGGCGAGCAGCTCGGCCTCGGCGCGGAGATCGGCGTAAGCACGGACAAGGTGCACGCGCGCGGGCCCATGGCTCTCCAGGAGCTCACGACCTACAAGTGGCGCATCATCGGCAACGGCCAGTTGAGAACCTGAGATGTCGCAGGAGACCTCCGGCGTCGGATCGCCCCGCGCCGTCGGCCTGCTCTGCGGCTCGGGGCTGTTGCCCCTCCGCGTGGCGCAGGCCCTGGCGGATGACGGCGTCCGGGTGGTCGCCATCGGCATCGAGGGCGAGGCCGATCCCGACGTTGCCCGGTTCGCCGACGAGATCCACTGGACCGGCGTGGCAAAGCTCGGCGCCTGGATACGGCTGTTCAAGGCGTCGCGCGTGGACGCCGTCGTGATGTGTGGCGCCATTCGGAAGCGCAGGATGTTCGGCGGCCAGGCGTCTCTGCTGCCCGACTGGCGGTCCTTCAGGCTCTTCTACCGGCAGCTCCGGACTAGGGAGGACCACACGATCCTGGAGGCCGTCGCGGCCGAGTTCGAGAAGGAGGGCCTGCCGGTCGGCAGCGTGCCGGAGTACTGCCCCCGGCTTCTGGCCCCGCGCGGGTGCATCACGGGTTGCCGTCCCGACGCCGACCAGTGGCGCGACATACGCTTCGCGTGGCCCGTCGCCAAGCAGGTCGCCGCCCTCCAGATCGGCCAGTGCATCGTGGTCAAGGATGGAACGGTCGTCGCGGTGGAAGGCATCGACGGCACGGACGCCGTGCTCCAGCGGGGCGGAGCCCTGAGCAGCGGCGCCGTGGCCGTCAAGGTGGCCAAGGAAGGCCACGACGTGCGGTTCGATATCCCGTGCATAGGGCCCGATACCGCGGACACGCTCGGGCGGGCGGGCGTGGCCGTGATGGCGATCGAGGCCGGGCGGAGCATCGTGCTGGATAGGGACGAGGTCAGGTCGCGGGCGGACGAAGCAGGCGTCTGCATCGTCGGCGTGAGCGCCGAGGATCTGGAGGACGGCGCCTAAGGCCGCTCAGCGGAGTCTAGCCCGCACGCCGTCGGGGGGGGAGGTGGGACTCGCGTGAGGATCATCAGCGGCAGCGCCAGGGGCACCAGGCTGCGCACGCTGCCTGCGCCCGCTCTCCGGCCGATGCTGGACAGGGTCAAGGAGTCGCTGTTCAACATCATCCGGGACGTCGTGCCGGGCGCCAACGTCCTGGACCTGTTCAGCGGTAGCGGCGCCCTGGGCCTCGAAGCCCTGAGTCGGGGCGCCGCCATGTGCACCTTCGTCGAGAGCGACGCACGGCTCGGGCGGCTGGCCCTTGAGAACGCCGGCAAGTGCAAGCTGGCCGACAGGTGCTCACTGGTGGAAGCGGACGTGCTGACCCTGGCCCAACGCGTGCCGCCCGATGAAGGGCTGCCCGCCGGACTGGCATTCGTTGACCCGCCGTATGCGTTGGTGGACGATCCCAATCGGCGGGCTGAACTGTTCGCGGCGCTCGAAGCCCTGGGCGGCGCCTGGATCGAGCCGGGGGGCCTCCTGATGCTGCACCACCGGCCGATCCCTTACGCGGTCTGGCCGGCCCGCCGCTTGGAGGAACACGACAAACGCATCTACGGCCGGAGCCAGCTCACCTTTTTTGATCTTTCACCGCGCGGCGACGATGGCTGAACAGGCAGGCGACCGACCGCAACTGATCGTCCGGGCTCCCGCGAAGGTGAACCTCTCGCTGGAAGTGCTGGGCAAGAGGCCGGATGGGTTTCACGAGATCTGCACCGTGATGCAGGCCGTGAGCCTGTGCGACGAGCTGCGGTTCCGCCCCAGGCGGGACGGCGAGGTCGGCCTTTCGTGCTCCGAGCCGGGCCTTCCCACCGATGAGCGCAACCTCGTGCTGCGGGCCGCCCTGATGCTGAAGGACCGTTTCGCGGTGCGCGCCGGCGTCGACGTCCATGTTCTGAAGCGGATCCCCGTGGGCGGGGGACTCGGCGGAGGGAGCTCGGACTGCGCGGTCACCATGCTGGCACTGCGCGAGCTCTGGGGGCTCGACGTCGGCGTCGATCGGCTGACGGACATGGCGGGAGAACTCGGCTCCGACGTGCCCTTCTTCTTCTGGGGGGGCACGGCCCGGTGCCGGGGACGGGGGGAACGTGTCGAGCCCGTCGAGTGCGCGCGCACGTTTCGCTACGTGCTCGTGACTCCTCCCTGCTCCGTCTCGACGGCTGAAGTCTACGCTGCCGCCGGAAGGGCCTTGACAACGGGCACCGGCGCAAGCGACAATGTAATCAGGGCAGTGAGGGAAGGCAACGTCGGGTCGCTGGGCCGTGCGCTGCAAAACGACCTGCAGGATGACGCCTTCTCTCTGCATCCGGAGCTGCGCGAAGTCTGGAAGAGATTGCAGGGTCTGAGGGCCGGCTGCGGCGCTCGGGGTCTGCTTCTCTCGGGCAGCGGGTCGAGCTTCTTGACGTTGTTTCACGGGGCTGGGGAAGCACAGCGGGCCGCGCGCCTTCTGTCGTCTGACTTGCAGATCCCCTGCGTGGCGGCGCACAGCCTGCCGGCGTGGCGTGACCGTTTTTCTCTGCTGACAGTTGGGAGGGGCGATCTTTGAATATCACCGAAGTCCGCGTCAAGCTGATGCAACAGCGTTCGGACAGACTGCGCGCTTTCGCCAGCATTACGATTGAGGATGACTTTGTGGTCCATGACCTGCGGGTGATCGAGGGGCGCAACGGCTTCTTCGTAGCCATGCCGAGCCGGAAGCTGAGCGACAGCTGCGGGAAGTGCGGTTCCAAGAACGAACTGAGGGCCAAGTTCTGCGGCAACTGCGGCGCCCGCCTGGACGAGGATCGCGCCACGCGCGGTCCCCAGGCCCGCGACAAGCTGCACGTCGACGTGGCGCACCCGATCAACACCGCCTGCAGGGAGATGCTTCAGGAGGCCGTGCTCCGCGCCTACCACGAGGAAGAGGCCCGCGCCGGCGCCGGACTGCCGCCCGCCCGCGAGTACTCCATGGATGGCCTGGACGAGCTAACGGTAGATTATGAAGAGCTCGACTTCGACGAGCCGAAGGGGGCTGTCCAACCGCTGGGGCCTGTGCCGCACGAGACGGCTGCGACTGAGCCTCCGGAACCGGATCAACTGCCCGCGCAGCCGGACGCCGAGCCGGAGCCGTCCCACGAGGCGCCGCGCGGCCCAGACGCCGCCCCGTCCGGCGCTGCCGCGCCTCCCGAGGTGCGGCCAGTCTCCCGCGTGGAGCCGGCGGAAGAAGAAGAGACCGAAGGGGAGCCCGACGTGGGCTCCTTCGGCGAAGGCATATTCTGAGGCGGCGCGGCGTTCCCTCGGGTCTGCCGTCCTGCTGCCCGTTCGCACTTCGCCTGGCCCGTCCACGAAACGGGTCGTTCCCTCCTGCCGGGCGCGGCCGGCGTTTTCCGTTGCACTTCCTCGTGGGAAGAACCTATACTGACGGGCGGCGGCCGTTTGGGCCGACGCCGGTTCGGGTCAGACTCTAGTGGAAGCGAATGATGGCCAGGACTGGAGCTCACATACTGGTTGAGGGATTGCTCGAGCAGGGCGTGGAGCACCTCTTCGGCCTGCCCGGAGGTGCCGTGCTTGCGCTGTATGACGAGCTGTATGACGCGCCGTTGAAGACGATCCTGGTGAAGCACGAGCAGGGGGCCGGGCACATGGCCGACGGCTATGCGCGCGCCACGGGCAAGGTGGGCGTCTGCGTAGCCACCAGCGGGCCCGGCGCCACGAACCTCGTCACCGCCATCGCGACCGCCTACATGGACAGCATCCCCGTCGTGGCGATCACGGGCCAGGTCAAGACGCACCTGATCGGCAACGACGCCTTCCAGGAGGCGGACGTGACGGGGATCACGCGTCCGGCCACGAAGCACAATTACCTGGTCAAGGACGCCCGCGAGCTGGGGCGGGTCGTCAGGGAGGCCTTCTACATCGCCTCGACGGGCCGTCCGGGTCCGGTGCTGATTGACCTTCCGGCGGACGTGACGACGCAGCAGGTCGAGGGCGAGATCGACACGACGATGCGGCTTCCGGGCTACAAGCCGACCAGCGCCGGCCACTCCTTGCAGATCCAGCGGGCGGGGGAGGCCATCAACGCCTCCGAGCGTCCGGTGCTCTACGTGGGGGGAGGCGTGATCTCGGCGGGCGCGAGCGAAGAGCTCAGGGAGGTGGCCCGCAAGGCCAACGTCCCGGTGACGACGACGCTGATGGGGCTGGGGGCGTTCCCGGAGACCGACGACCTCTCGCTCGGCATGCTGGGGATGCACGGGACGGTGTATGCGAACTACGCGGTGACCAACTGCGACCTTCTGATCGCGGTGGGGGCGCGGTTCGACGACCGGATCACGGGCAAGCTGGACGAGTTTGCGCCCGAGGCCCGCATCATCCACATGGACGTGGACCCGGCCTCGATCGGCAAGAACGTGTCGGTGGACATCCCGGTGGTGGGGGACGCGAAGAAGATCCTGTCGGAGCTTTCGCGCCTGGTCGAGTATCGGGAGCGCAAGGAATGGCTGGGCCGGATCGCCGAGTGGAAGCGGGACTTCCCCCTCTCTTACAAGCTGGAGGGGGACGTGGTCAAGCCGCAGGCGGTGGTGGAGGCCATCTACGAGGTGACGGGGGGCGGTGCCATCATCGTGACGGACGTGGGCCAGCACCAGATGTGGGCGGCGCAGTATTACAAGTATACGGAGCCGCGCACGTTTCTGAGCTCGGGCGGGCTGGGCACGATGGGATTTGGGCTTCCGGCGGCGATCGGGGCGCAGTTTGGGCGTCCGGATAGGACGGTGTTCCTGATCACGAGCGACGGCTCGATCCAGATGAACATCCAGGAGATGGCGACGGCGGTGGGCCACAAGCTGCCGATCAAGATCGCGCTGTTGAACAACGGCTACCTGGGGATGGTGAGGCAGTGGCAGGAGCTGTTCTTCAACAAGCGCTACTCGCACACGTATCTGGCGGACATGAGCCCGGACTTTGTGAAGCTGGCGGAGGCATACGGTGCGCGGGGCATCCTGGTGGAGAAGATGGGGGGGGTGCGCGGGGCGCTTGAGCGGGCGATGGAGGCGCAGGACGGTCCGGTGCTGATGGACTTTCGCACGGCGCCGGAGGAGAACGTATTTCCGATGGTGCCGGCGGGCCAGGCGATCGACCAGATGCTCAGCGGGATGGCGTGAGGGGAGGGTCGGGCGATGCAGAAGCACATCATCTCGGCGCTGGTGGTGAACCAGCCGGGCGTGCTGGCGCACGCGGCGGGTCTATTCAGCGCGCGGGGATTCAACATTGACAGCCTGGCGGTGGGGGAGACGGAGCAGGCGGAATTCAGCCGGATGACGATCGTGGTGGCGGGTGACGAATCGATCCTGGAGCAGGTGCGCAAGCAGCTGGCGAAGCTGATCGACGTGGTGAAGGTGCAGGACTTCAGCGGCACGAGTTACGTGGAGCGTGACCTGGCGCTGATCCGGGTGCACGCGCCGGTGAGCCGTCGGGGGGAGATACTGGAGCTGGCGGCGATCTTCCGGGCGCGAGTGGTGGACGTGGGCCGCACGGACGTGATGCTGGAGCTGTCGGGCACGGAGGACAAGATCGAGGCGATGGTGGACCTTCTGCGGCCCTACGGGATCCGCGAGATGGTCCGCACCGGCCGCATCGCCCTGCAAAGATCGGCCCGCGACTGATCGGCTCCGGGGGCGCGATCAGTCGTTCTTGCCATCCTGGAATGCCTCGGGGAAGGCCGCCTGGATCTCGCGGGCAAGCTCCGGGTGGGTGCCCTTCGCGTACGCCGACGCTAGCCGCCGCAACTGCGCCCGTGCGTTGACCCGGGGGCGGGGCTCCGCTGCTGCGTCCAAGGCGTCGGCCCGGGCGACGAATGCCTTCGCCCTGTCGTACTGGCCGGCCAGGACGTAGAAGTCCAACAGCGTCCGCACCTCGTCGGGGGTCGGGTAGTCCTGCACGACCTCTTCTTCCTGGTCCGTCAGGCGCGACACGACGTGCTGCTCAAGGCCGTCGATGGCTGCCTGCGGGATGATCCTGGCGAGCAGGCTGTACGCCTCGACGTTGTATGGATTGCGCTGCAGGAATTGCTCCAGGTGCTCGAGGGCGCGGAGCCCCTGGCCCATCTCCAGGTAGCACTCGGCCAGGAATAGGCGCGTGTTGAGGAATTCGGGTGCGGTCTGCTGGAGCTGCTCCAGCTGGGCCGCGGCGCTTGCCCATTCGCGGTGGCGGGTGAGGAACCAGCCGACGGCGTAGTCGCAGTGAATGGCCTCGTCCGGCCAGAGGGACCGCGGCCGCATCTCCTCCGAGTACTTCCTGAACTCCCTGAAGTAGTCCCACGCGTTTCCCGGCAGGTGCATCTGTTGCTGGGCGGACACGGCGCGGCGAAGGCTTACCATGCTCTGATACGCGCCTACGGCCCACGTCCACCATGCCCAGCCGACCAGCGCCGTCATGACGGCGAGGACGGCCCAGCCGGCAGGGGGGATCTTCGCTGAGCTGCGCTCGGGCAGGGCGGCTGGCTTTCCGCCGATCCAGAAGGACGCGGAGGCCATGAGCCCCAATAGGATCCAGAACTTCGTGCCGAAGCTCCAATCCATCGGCGCCTTGTCGAACGCGCCTTGCACGACGAAGGCCAGCGCTCCGGCCCACATGCCGTAGCCCATGAGGCGAAGCTTCGGCGGCCTGCCCCTCAGCCCCAGGTAGGACACGGTGAAGGCGAACGCCAGCACGCTGGTGTAGAGGAGCAGCCCAACCGTGCCGAGCTCGGTCGTGACGCGGACGAACTCATTGTGGGGATGCGTGGGCCGGATGCTGCGCGTGAAGGGAAGGCGCGTGGCCAGCGGCGGCGCGGCTCGCGAGTAGATGGCGGGCCACGTGCCCATGCCCCAGCCGACAACGGGGCGCTGCGTGAAGAGCCGCCAGGCCGCCAGCCAGTCCACGACCCGAAGGTGGGCCGTCGAGCGTGGATTAAGGGCCCTGCGGAATGCCTCCTTTCGGAGACGGCCGGAGCCGAGCACGGTCAGGCCTGAGCAGATCACGAGCAATACGAGCGCGCCGGCGACCAGATCCCTCCTCTTGACCGGAAGGACGCAGATCAAGTAGGCCGCCCCGGCTGCTGCCGCAGCGACGGCCCCGGCGAGCGAATGGGCCGTCCAAAGCAGGAAGGCGAAGAGCGCCAGGGCGACCAGACAGCCCAGAACGACGCCGAGAGAACGAACGCGCGCGGAACGCCGGTCGCCGCCGTGGCCGTTGTCTCTTACGGTGTGCATCTCGTGCAGAATCAGGCCGACGGCTATGAAGCATCCCGTCAGCATGGTGGACGATCCGAAGTTTGGGTTGCTGTAGAAGACCGCCCGCTCCCGGAACGCTGCGCTGAGGGGGCCGAAGTACGTGTGCGCCACTCCGCCGAGGATGGCAAACAGCGCCAGCGCCGCCGCACAGATGGCCCCGAGGAAAGACGCGAAGGCCACGCTGCGGCGGTCCTCCCCGGATCGCACGAAGACGCACCCCAGACCGATCAACACCGCGCAGGCGCCCGATGCAACCAGCCATACCCACGGCAGGTGAGACGCGTCGCACTCGGCCCACATCCCGCGGAGCTCGTCGTCCGCATGGATCGTGTCCAGAAGGGCGCAGGTCTGGAGCGCGCCCTGGATGAAGGCTGCAAAGAGGAAGACCTTGGCGAAGGTGAGCCAGCGTCGCTCCTCACGCAGCGCGAACATGGCCGCCACGCAGAGGAAGTAGAAGGGCAGCTCCCGGATGACGTATCCGCGGGTCCCGAAGGGCCATGCGGACCACAGATAGCTCGCAGCCGCCCAGAGCGCATAGGCGCCCACCAGACAGGGGAAGACGAGCCGCCAGTCGCGCCTGTGCAGCCCGAGCCATCGTCCGCCGACGGAGACGAGGTATGCCGTGGCGCAGATCGCGATGGCGGCCGCGAGGGTCTGGACGCAGAAGTACTGGCTCCAACTCGGGAACTGCGGGTAGAAGGAACTGATGAAGCGCATCAGGCCGGGGTGATGCTCGGAGAGGTAGGGGCGCGCCGTGTTCGGCACCCACATCGCGCACACCATCGAAGCGAAGAGGCAGGTCAGCAGGAGCGCGTAGCAGAGCCTGGCAGGGGAAAGCTTCTTCATGTTTCCGGGCGCGCCTACGGCGGAGGCGCCATGCGGGGCTTCACGGGCAGCAGGAAGGGACCTTGGTTCCGGCCGTCTGCGGCAGTATAGCATCCGGCGCGGCGCGGGGGCGAGTGAAAGCGCGGCGGAAGGAGCCCCTTCCGCCGGCGTTCTGTTGGAGGCTCTTACTTATCCGCGATGCGGATCACCGCCTCGTCGCTGTTGCCCCGGAGCTCGGGCACGTACATTCCCTGGACCGTGGCCGGCAGGGCGTGGAAGACGCCGGGGACCTCGGCCCTGAGCCGGTAGCGGAGCAGATGGCTGCCGCGCCCCAGCAGTTCCACGAAGAAGGCCACCTTCTCGTCCCGTATCTCCATGTAGCTGTAGAAGCCCTCCTGGCCTTCGCCGCCGCTGCGCAGTTCCGTGGCCTCGCAACCGGCCGGCTTCATGTCTTCGAAGACGAGGAACGTGTAGTCGTTGTCGGCCTGCGCTTCGAGTTCGACCTGTACGAGATCGCCGCTCTCGATCAGGTCGCCGTCGTTCAGCGGGACGCGCTCGTAACGGAGGCGCTTCTCGGTGAGCCCCTGCCCCTGGGCGCCCTGGACCTCGACTTCATAGGGGATCTGCCGGAGCAGGAAGTGCCTGCGCTGGAGCTTGAGCTCAAGGCCGGCGGCCCCTATGTCCTCCTCCATGGTGAAGTAGCGCAGCCAGGCCGAATAGTACAGGGCGCCGACGCCGTCCCTCGTGATGGTCAGCGTATGCTTTCCGCCGCCGATCGCCGCTCCCTCGAGCACGAAGCTGTTGTCGTACGTGAAGAAGTTGTCCCCGGATATCCTGACCTTCTTGACGACCGCTCCGTTGTCGAAGTCGAGCGTGACCGTGCAGTCGGGATGTCCCTCGCCGCTGGCCAGGACGAACTCGCTCATGGCGGCGACGCAGAACGTCGTGTCGCGCGTGGATCGCCAGTAGTAGCCGTTGCGGCGGTTCTCGAGGAGCCACTTGACCAGCTTCGGCCCCACTTCGCTCTTCGGCTCAAGCCTGACGATCGCACGCAGGCACCAGGCGTTCGTCTCGATGTCGGAGTTGTACCAGTGCCACCATCCCTCCTGCGGCGTGCGGAACCAGGCGACTCCGGTCTCCGGATTCTGCTCGAGGAACTGCATGACGTTGCGCAGCACC
Source organism: uncultured candidatus Brocadiaceae bacterium (assembly GCA_964521715.1). Classification (GTDB taxonomy): domain Bacteria; phylum Planctomycetota; class Brocadiia; order SM23-32; family SM23-32; genus DAOVRD01. The sequence goes on from CAZFSS010000028.1 coordinate 18,539, forward strand.
ACGGCGCTGCGTTCCTGGTCGCCCAGGTTCGCCAGCGTCAGGGACAGGAGCGCCTTGCCGTAGAGGCCGAGCCTGTCGCGTCCCTCGAAGAGCCTGTCCGCGCACGTCCCCGTGTTCTCGTCGCCGGCCTGGATGCCTCTGAGTGAGAGCACGTAAGCGGCGAACGCGTCCGTGCTGTCCGGGTCCCAGTGCGCCTGCTGCATCCGGCCGGTCTCCCAGTTGCGCAGGAACTCCATGCCGCGCTCGATCATCTGCTGGTCCACGGCCACGTCGCACTCCTGCGCCGTGACGAGGGCGTTCAGCACGTAGCCGGTCAGGTATCCGCTGGACTCGCCGCGCGTCCACCAGGCCCATCCGCCGTCGTCGTGCTGCATGTTGCGGATGCGGTCGAGGCCGGTGCGGATGATGCGGTCGAGCTCGTCGGAGTCGAAGATCGGGCTGTCGGCGTAGATGCTGCGGTGCTCGCCCTGCTCGACGCGGCGGACCTCGGCCATCCGGCCCCGGATCTCGCGCACCTGGTCCAGGCTGATGCCCATGTTCCGCAGCGTCTTCAGCGTGAGCACGGCCGGCAGGAACCGGCTCACCGTCTGCTCCGTGCATCCGTAGGGATAATCGAGGCAGTAGGGGAGGGCGTCCATCATCGCTCCGATCAGGCTCGGGGCGAACTGCACCTCCAGCCGCGTGCTCTCGGGCCGGCGCCGCTCGGGGACGGTCAGCTCAATGGTCCGCGTGGCTGGCGCCTCGTCCGGCCTGATCGAGCCGCAGTAGGAGTCCTGCTTCATCATGCCGTGCACCAGCACCGGGAACGTCATCTGCATGGCGTCGGACTCCTGGTCCGTCAGCGCCTTGACGATGATGGCGGCTTGGCCTTCCTTCAGGACCGTCACGCGCCAGTCCACGCGGCGCTCGCCCCCGGCCGGCACCGCGACGTCCACGGACGCCGGATGGCCCTCCATGAGCGCGAGCAGTTCCCCAGGCACGTCAAGGCTCACCCGGGCCACCTTCTCGGCCGGCAGGTAGTTGTGCACGTTGGCGCTCAGGACGACCTGGTCGTATTCCATGAAGAAGCGCGGCGCCTGGAGCCGCACCAGCAGGTTCTTGCTCGTCACGGCCTCGGCGGAGGCCTGGCCGGCGCGCGTCTCTCTGCCCATAGCCCAGGCGCTGAGCTTCCAGGTGGTCAGGTTCTCCGGCATGTCGAACGTCGCCGTCGCCCGGCCCTCCGGGCCGGTGGTCAGGGCGGGGAGCCAGAGTGCCGTGTCGGCGAACTCCTTGCGCACCTCGGCCTCCACGAGTGCCGGGGCGGGCCCCTCCGCGGCGGCCGGTGCCCCTCCGCCGGCGAACCCCGCTTTGCGGGCCATCTGCGGCTCTCCCAGCGTTACGGCGTCCACCGCGAGCCCCTCGGCCTGCACCAGGCCACGCCCGCGTCCTTCGACCTGCCCTTTGAGCCCTTCGAACTCCTCGTCGGAGATCCAGGCCCATCCCTTGACCGAAACGCCCCACGTGCCCTCCCACGCCGGGGGCAGGGGGTAGAGCTGCTGGAACGGCCGGCGCACGTAACCCCACGCGGCGAATTGCTCCAGAAGGTTCGTTTCCATCTGAGGATAGTGATCGCGCAGGCGGCCGTGAAAGAAGGCGGCTATGCGGGGCGCATACTCCTCCTGGATGTAGAGGACGGACTTGTCGAAGGCGCTCAGCGCGACCTGCACGTCGGCCGGTTCGCCCGTCGGCGTGGTCGCGGTCACGCTCACGGTCGCCGACTCGCCGGGGCGGTACTCTGCCCTGTCCGTCTGGATCTTGACGTCGACGACGGCATCCTCGGGCGGGACGCAGATGCCCCTCACCTGCTGATGGACGCGCAGGTCGGCAACGGTCGTCGCCTCGACGAAGAAGTTGGGCTTGTCGCCTTCTTTGACCGGCACGTCCACGATCGCGTGGCCGCTCGGCAGATGGAGCAGGCGGTAGCTGAGCAAAGCGCCGTTGTCTACCTCGTCGGCGAACAGCACGTAGCTGTCCGGCCTGCGGGTGTTGACCATCACGTGGCAGGTCTCGCCGGGGCGGTAGGTGCGCTTGTCCGTGATGAGCTCCAGGTCATTGAAGCGGTACAGGCGGCCGTCGAAGTCGCGCCCGCAGATCCAGACCAGGCCGCAGCCCTCGACCGTCTCGCCCCACCGGTCCGGCGCGGCGAACTTGATCTTCAACTGGTCGCTTCTCTCGTGGCGGAGCCGGAACGTCAGAAAGCCGCGCTCGTCGGTGGCCGCCGTCCAGCGCTCGAGCTCCGTCTCCTCGATGTGGGCGTTATCCGGTCCGCCGAAGACGATGCGCGACACGCTCACGACGCCTTCGGTCTGCACGGCGCTGTCGTCCGGCGTGACGCACCGGACTGTGATCTCCATCTCCTCCCCGGGCCGGCAGTAGCCCCTGTCGCTATAGACGAGGGCGTAGAATGCCTGGCGCGTGACCTTGACGTCGCCCTCGCCGGTGATGACGCGCCGGCTGGCGTCCGTCACCTCGGCCTCGATGACGTAACGGTGATCCCTGTCGGGATGATCGCGGAGGGCGGGTGCAGTGTCGATCTCCACTTGGACGGTGCCGTCTTCGCCGATGGCCGTCTGCCCCTGCTGGACGAGCTCGCGCGGACGGCTCGCAGGCTGGTATCCCCACCACCACACCGGGGGCGCCCAGCAGCGCGCCTCCCTCCACCAGGGGAGCCAATCGTAGGCGTACCAGGCGTAGCCGTAGCCCGGCCCGTAGAGCCAGTCCCATTCGCCCTGGGGGTAGCAGCTATGCGTGTACTCCTCGCGCAGAACGCGGTAGCTTACGGTCGCGTTCGTGACGGGCGCCCCGAAGTAGTAGGCCGCCTTGATGGCGGCCGTCAGCTTCTGGCCGAGCCTTGCGTGGGTCGTGTCCGGCTCGACCGTGACTTCGAATTCCGGTTTCTTGTACTCCTCGACGCGGAAGGTGCCTCCGCCGGCGTACGTCTGGGCTTCGACCTGGATCGAGTAGGCGCCCAGCGGCGGCTCCTCGGCGAGCGTGAACTCGCCGTCCAGGCCCCCGTAGTCGTCGGTCCGCTTGGTGACCTTGTGTACTTCGTTGCCCCGGGGGTCGAAGACGGTGACCTGGAGCTCGCCGTGCGGCACATTCTGCAGGACGCCGGCCTGCACCTCGCGCGCCCACACCTTGAACCGGACCGTCTGCTCGGGCCGGTACACGGGCCGGTCCGTGATCACGTAAGCGAGGGTGCCCTGTTCCTGTGAGGACGGGCTGTAGGGCCAGTAGCTCATCCCGCTCCAGGCGATGCGGCCGTCCGCCGCCGTCACAAGCAGGTGCACCTGGCTGGATCGGTCCGCCGCGGAGGCGAACACGGCCATTCCCTGCTCGTCCGTCTCGAGAGTCACTTCGCGGCGTTCGCTCCGGGTCTTCTGCGTTTGGGGATCGTACGTGTTCCACAGCTCGAGCACGTTGACCTGGGCGCCCGGCACGGGCGCGCCGCTGGCGGCATGGGCGACGTAGTACAGGTTGCCTTCGCGGATCCTCTTCTCGACGACGGCCAGGTCGCCGAGGGCGAGCACGGCGCGGCTGTCGCCCTGTTGCAGCGCCTCCTGGCCGTGGAGCTCAGCGTCAGCGGCCGGCGGCTCGGCGGCGTAGGCGCAGACTAGGTAGGCGCCGCCCTCCTTGAGGGGGGTCTGCAAGGTGACGTGGGCGTAGCGGTGCGTGCCATCGTCCTCGACGGCGTCGGCCCAGCGCGCCACCTCCGGCCCGACGTATCGGGCTGCAAGCTCCGTCTCCCAGTCGCGCTGGCGCCCCCGGACGAAGTAGTGCGACCAGTTCTGCAGCATGCCGAAGTAACGGTACGGCTCCTCTTCGTCCTTCAGCGCGTGCGCGCGCAGCTCCTCGAGCATCCCTCTCAGGTCGATCCGCCGAGCGACGAACCACACCCTGTGGGCGTTGCGGTAGCTGACCTGCACCTGCGCCGGCACCCCCGCGAGCTGCACGCCGGTCTGGCTGATCTGGACCTGCGGCTCTTTGATGAACGCCGTCTGGTGGCCGGCCGATTTGGCCCAGGCGCTTTCCGGGAATACTTCGCGCAGCGCCTCGTACTCGTCCAGCGCCTTCACGTACTGCTGGCGGCTCTGGCAGTAGAGGCCCGCCGCGTAACGCGCTTGATCGGCGGCGCCGCTGTCCGCGTAGTCGGTCGACACCTTGCGCAGCAGCGCCAGCACGTTGAACTGCTCGGGCAGCGTGACGCGCCGGATCCGCCCTCCGGCGAGCACGAGCGCCTCGTCGTCGCCAAGTTCCCACGGGTTGAATCCATCGAGTTCCTCCCGCAGCGGCATGCCCTCTGCCTCGTGGTAGAGCCCTGCGTAGACGTTCAGCCGGTCCATGCCGAAGCGTTTGCGCGCCAGCATGGCCTGCCGGTAGTAGCTCAGGCCCATGTACTTGCGCTGCGGCGTCTGGTCCAGGCTGCGGGCTTCGGCCAGCAGGCAGAGGATCTTCTCGTCGTCGCCCAGGTCCGCCGAATAGCCGGCGGGCGCCTGAGGGAACAGCGGCTGTCCGTCCGGACCGATGCGCAGGCCGATGGGGCGCTTGCGGTACATCTCCCAGTAGCTATAGCCCTCGTCGAAGTCGTCCTCGCCCGCCGTCTCCGCCAGGGACTCGTCGCGCTCGCCCCACCAGCGGTACCAGAAGTGCGGCTCGTCCTCGTAGATCGTGAACCGCGAAACAAGGCTGGCCAGGTCGAAGATGCACTCGATGCGCTCGCTGTGCCAACCGGCGCGATCCTCCTCCGGCAGGGACGCCAGGGCGGCCGGGTCGCCGTCATAGTCCGCGTACAGCTCGCGCGCGCGCTCCATGTGGCGGACGGCGTGCTTCTTGTCGTACTGCCAGCTTTGCAGGTAGAGGCCCTGGCGACTCTCCGCCCGATGGAACTCGCCGCCGGCGCGCGTCCCCCAATGGGGCAGGAGCATGTAAAGGTGGCCGGCCAGGCGCTCCGCGCGGGCCTCCCAGGGCGTGCCCGCAGTCCGGGACACGTAGTCCTCGGCCGCCCTGACGGCGTCGTCGTAGAGGCTCAGGCGCAGCTTGCACATGACCAGGCGGTCGGCAGCGCGATGCCATTCGGCGCCGCGGGCTTCGACGAGGGCGGCGTACGCCTCGGCCGCCTCAGCGTAGTGCTTCAGGTCGAACAGCCGGTCGGCCTGTGCCATGGAGGGCGGCGCGCCGGCCGCGCCGTTGAGGGCGGCGAGCGCCATCAGCGCCGCTGCAAGGACGAGCACCACGCGCGTCGGGACTCTGGTTCGCATCGCCAGCTCCTGCACGTTTCCAAGAGGGGACGGTCAGTCGGGCGCCGGGCCGCCTGTGCCGCCGCCTGAAGTCTAAGCCATTAGACGGCGCGCCGCTACGGGAAGTTCCGCGTCCGCAAGCGGACGGCCGGACGGCTCTAGTCGGGCGGCTCGGACAGGTCGCGGAAGAACTCGTCCGGCAGTATCACCGCCACCACTCCGCAGCCCGCCACGAAGAAGAGAAAGCGCACCGGGTCATACAGCCATTCTGCTCCGAAGTCACCCCCCCTGAGATTCAACCAGCAGCCGCCCCCCCACAGCACGACGCCGAGCAGCGCCCCGATCACGAACCGGCCTATGACCCCCGCCAGCCACATCTCCCTCTTGTCGGGCGGGCGTTCCTTGCTCCCCATCGCACTCGCTCGCCTCCGGTTGCGCGTACCGGCGTTCCCCCTGTCCGGCCACGATGCGCCATCATGATACGGGCAGGGACGGCCGCCAATCAACCCCGACCCCCCCAGGCGTCATGCCCGCGGTGCAGTTGTCATCCGGTCGGCGGCGCCCGTATGATAAGGGTTTTGGCTCTTGCCATGCCCTGACCGCAGGTTCCGATGGCGAAGAAGCTCCGGCTGAAGATCATCGCGTGCGGCGTGTTCGACGAGGAACTGCGCGCCGTCGCCGGGCGCTCCCCGAACGAGGTGGACGTGGAGCTGCTCGACGCCGGCCTGCACGCCGTCCCGGACCGGCTGCGGCTCCTGGCGCAGGAGGCGATCGACACGGCGTCGCGCTCGGGCCGTTACGACGCCGTGGGGCTGGCCTACGGGCTCTGCGGACGGGGCACGGCGGGCCTGATCGCCCGCGAGATCCCGCTGGTCCTGCCGCGCGTCCACGACTGCATATCCCTCTTCCTGGGCAGCGCGCGGGCATACGCCGAGCAGTTCGCCCGGAACCCGGGCACCTTCTACTTCACGACCGGCTGGTTCAAGCACAAGGCCCACCCGGAGCGCTCGCGCATTGCGGCGGCCCGCAAGTTCGACCCCGAGCTGCACCCGCACTTCGGCGAGTTCCGCGAGAAGTACGGCGAGGAGAACGCGCGCTACATCGTCGAGTTCCTGGAGAGCTGGCGCCGCAACTACAGACGGGCCGCCCTCATCGACCACGGCTTCGCGACGGCCGAGCATGAGCAGACGACCAGGGCCGTGGCTGAAGCGGCCGGATGGGACTACGAGCGGCTGGAGGGCAGCCTGGATCTGCTGCAAGGGCTGGCCGACGGCGGCTGGGATGAGGAGCTCTTTCTCGTCGCGCCGCCCGGCCACGTGCTCGTCGCCACGAACGACGAGCGGATCCTTGGCGCGGTGCCGGTTGCCGGCGAGGGGGAGGAGGCGCCCGGCGCCGGGACGCGCTCTCGCTCTGCGGCCGACCGCGTTGAGACCGGCACCTTCTTCTACGGCGATCCGAGCAGCCCGGATGCGCGCTCGGACGTCGGCCTGGGGATCGACGCCGGAGGCACCTACACGGACGCCGTGCTCTACGACTTCGCTGCCGGCAAGGTGCTCTGCAAGGCCAAGGCGATCACGACCCATCATGACCTGGCCGAGGGCATCGCCGAGTCGCTCTCCCGGCTCGACTCGTCGCTGTTCCGCCGCGTCAGCCACACCTGCCTCTCGACAACGCTGGCTACGAACGCCATCGTCGAGGGCCGCGGGCGGCCCGTGGGCCTCATGCTGATGCCCTATCACAAGGAGGTGGCCCGGAGCATCAAGACGCCCCTCCTGCGTTGCCTGAGCGCGCGGATGACCATCGAGGGCCTGTCCGAGCGCCCGGTGGACGCGGACGAGGTACTGAAGGCCGCCGCGGAGATGGCGGGCGAGGGGGCCGCCTCCTTCGCCGTCAGCGGCTACAGCGCCGTGCGCAACCCGGCCCACGAGATCGACGTCAAGCGCCTCCTTCAGGAGCGTTACGACGTGCCGGTCGTCTGCGGACACGAGCTGTCCAGCCGGCTCAACTTCGTGGCGAGGGCGCACACGGCCGTGCTGAACGCGCGGTTGCTTCCCCTCGTCGAGGGCCTGCTCCGGGCCGTCGAGCAGGTGCTCCGCGAGGCGAGGATCGACGCCCCGCTGTTCGTCGTGCGGGGCGACGGCTCCATCATGAGCGCCGCGACCGCGCGCGTGCGCGCCATTGACAGCGTTCTGAGCGGCCCGGCCGCCAGCGCCGTCGGCGGGCGGTTCCTGACCGGGTGCGCAGACGCACTCGTGGTGGACATGGGCGGCACCACGACGGACATCGCCGCGCTGCGCGATGCCCAACTGACCCTCAGCCCCGAGGGCGCGCAGGTGGGCCACTGGCGCACGAGCGTCACTGCGGCCGACATTCAGACGTCGGGCCTCGGCGGGGACAGCGCCGTGCGACCCGCCGCGAGGGGCACGGTGAAAGTCGGCCCCGAGCGCGTCATCCCTCTGTGCTTCCTGGCCCAGCATTGGCCCGCCGCGCGCGAGGAACTCCACCGCCTGCGCGGCGAATGGCCCGCCGAAGCGTCGGCGGCGGACGTGCTGGACTTCTTCGTCCTGCTCGCCGTGCCGAGCGGGATGCCCCTGGAGCCGCAGGAGAAGCGCATAGTCGCCCTGCTCGCCCGGGCCCCTCACTCCCGGCTGGCGCTGAGCCGCGCGTGCGGCTGCCTGGCCCCGCAGCTCCTCCAGATTGGGCGGCTCGAGCGCGTCGGTGTGGTCAGGCGCGCGGGCGTGACGCCGACCGACGCGCTCCACGTGCTGGGCGAGTTCTGCGAGTACGACATGGACGCGGCGCGGTTCGCGCTGGAAGTCCTGGGGCGGTCCCTGGACATGGCCGCCGAGGACGCCGCGCGCCTGGTCAAGGAGCATACCGAACGGCAGCTGGCCCTGACCATCATGCGCCGCGAGCTCTCCACGGACGGCGCCTCCTGCCCGCCGGAGCGGTTCGAGTTGTTCCAGGGCCTGCTCGAACGGGCCCTCGGCGCCCAGGAGGAGGACGCCTTCCGGTTGCAGTGGCGCCAGGTCCGGCCCGTCGTGGGGATCGGCGCGCCGATCGCCGCCTACCTGCCCGGCGCATGCAGGCGCCTGGGCGTGGAGCCCCTGATCCCCGCCGACGCCGACGTGGCGAACGCGATCGGCGCGGTCGTCAGCCAGGTTAGCGTCAGCGAGTGCATCCGCGTAAGGCCGGGCAGGTTCGGCGACTACGTGCTCTACGGCCCGGAGGGCCGGTCGGAGTTCGGCCGGCTGGAAGACGCCGAGCACGCGGCCCGGCAAGAGGTCGTGGACCTGCTGCGCCGGCGAGGCCGCAAGTTTGGCACCGCGCAGGAGCAGGTCCGCGTCGAGGTGAGTCGCCGCGTCGGGCGGCTTCAGGACGGCAGCGTGCAGCTTCTTGAGGTCGAGGTCGCCGGCCGCCTCTCGGGCGCTCCGGCCCTGCCGGCTGCGGAGGGCAGGGCAGGGGAGTAGCGCCGCCGAGCGGATGCCCCGGTCCCGCGCGCAGCGCAACGCAGACGCCTGGCGCCAGCCTTCTTGCCCTGCTCGGGCCCCTGTGATAGAGTGGGCGTGTTGCGGCGGTCTCTGGGGTATTCCGGGGGCCGGCTTCTGCGCGCGTGCGGCACCGCTTCAGCGGAGACAGCGATGGCACTGAGCGATTTCCTGTCCAAGGTGGATAGGGTCATCAAGAGGGACGACATCCGGGGCGTGTATGGCGTGGACATCGACGCGGACTTCGCCCACAGCCTCGGCCTGGCGCTTGCCGAGAACCTGATCGCCAATACGGCCGTCGACCCCGTCAACGTCGTCGTCGGCCATGACATGCGGCTCAGCGGCCCCGTCCTGGCCCAGGCGCTCTGCACCGGGCTCGACGACGGCGGGTGCCGCTCGATCACGATCGGCCTGGCCGGCACCGAGCTGGTCGGGTTCCTGGCTGCCAAGTACTCGGACGTGATCGATGGCGGCGTGATCATCACGGCGTCGCACAATCCGAAGGACAACAACGGGTTCAAGTTCTACGGCCGGGCGGGGATGCCCCTGCCGCTGGCCGCCCGGATCGAGCCGCCGCTGCCCGAGGACCCCCTCAAGCGGCTGGCCCTGAGCATCAAGAAGCGCCGCATCCCGACGCGGCTGCGGTGGCGGGACTTCGCTCCGGACTACGTGCAGACCGCCATCGAGAAGGCCGGCGTGGACTTCGCCGCTGCGTCGGCAGGCGCCGAGGAGCCCCTGCGCGTCGCCGTCGAGGCAGGCAACGGGATGGGCGGCCGGATATGGCACGAGGTCGCCGGGCTCGCGCCCCAGTTCGAGTGGACCTTCTCGAACGACACGCCCGACGGTAACTTCCCGGTCGTCATCCCCAACCCCCTCCAGGCCGAATACCAGAAGATGGTCACCGACCTGGTCCTCAGGACCGGCAGCCAGATGGGCATCTGCTTCGACGGTGACGCCGACCGGGTGGCCGTGGCGGATGAGAAGGGCCGGATGCTCTCGCCGCCGCTGCTGACGGCCTCGATCGGCAAGCGGGTCCGCCAGAAGCTGGGCCCCGGCGCCAGGATCGCCTTCAACCTGGCCTCGAGCTGGATCGTGGCGGACACGTTCGGGAACCGCGACAACGTGCTGGGCGGCTCGGGCGCGCTCATCACGCCCGTCGGCTACAGCAAGATCAAGCCCATCATGTACGATAACCCGGACATCGCCTTCGGCGCTGAGCATTCGGGCCATTACATGTTCCGCGACTTCTGGGGCGCCGACAGCGGCATGACGGCCGGCCTGCTCATGCTGGAGTGGGTGGCCGAGCTCCACGCGCAGGGAGAGACGCTCTCCTCCGCACTGGCGCAGCACAGGGCCCGCTACTGCGAATCGGGCGAGATCAACTTCCAGCTCCCGCCGAACCGGGCCGGCGACGACGTGATCGCCCGGGCGACGCGGCAGTTCGCGCGCGAGATCCGCCGCATGTACGTCGTCGTGGAGGACAGGTGCCGCATCGTGGACTCCTACCCGCCGCAGGGGCTGGAGCTCAGCGTCTCCGACGTGCGCGCCGAGTGCGATGACTGGTGGTTCTGCATGCGCAAGAGCGGCACGGAGGCCGCCGGCGGCGACCTGCTCCGGCTCTTCGTCGAGGCGGACCGCGACCGCCGGCTCATGGAGCAGAAGCGCGACGCGCTGGCGGAGCTAGTCGGCCCCCAGCTGCGGGTGTGAGGCGATCCGCCCGCCCGCGATGGCGCACCATGCTAGAGCAAGCGCGCAAGATCGGCCGGATCCTCAGGCTCCTCTGGCCCGCCGGGAGGCGCCGCGCGTCGCCGACGACCGAGCTGGGGAGGCGGGGCGAGAAGGAAGCGGCCCGCTACCTGAAGGGCGAGGGGTACACGATCCTGGAGCGCAACTTCCGCGCCAGGCAGGGGGAGATCGACCTGGTCGTGTTCCGGGACGGCGTGCTGGCCTTTGTCGAGGTGCGCGCCCAGACGGAGCCTGCCATGATCGATCCGCTGCGCACGATAACGCGCGGCAAGCAGCGCCGCATCATCAAGGCGGCGCAGACCTACCTGGCGGCCAACGAGGCCCGGATGGCCGACGTGGCGATGCGGTTCGATGTCGTCACGGTCCTGTTCGACCGCGCCGGGCGGCCCGTGCGGACGAACCACGTCGAGGGGGCGTTTCAGGTCTCGCCGAGGGGCTTCTCCTGATCCGGCTCCCGCACGCCCCGCCCCGAAGCAGTGGTAGCCGGACGCATCTATCCCTGCGGTTCGGTTGCCTTCATGACAGCCCCAGGCAACGCGCCATGATCCCGCAGGAATCCCTCCATGCGGTTGCGGCGGGCCAGGTGGGCCGCGTCCAGCACCGACCGCCCTTCATTGTCCACTGCATTCACGGCAGCCCCGTGGGCAATGAGGATCTCAGCCACTTCCATCTCCCCCCCAAAGGCCGCAGCGTGCAGGGGCGTCTGACCATCCCGATCCCTCCGGTTCACGTCGGCGCCGTTCTGCACAAGCAACGCGGCCGCTTCGGCAGCACTCTTGGAGTCAACTTGATGGAGAGGAGTCCGCCCCCGTTCGTCTGCTGCATTTGCGTCTGCGCCATGCGCCAGAAAAAGGCCCGCAAGTTCGGCCGCACCGAAAAACGCTGCCCGATGCAAAGGGCTCTGCCCGGCCACGTCCCTTGCGTCCACCTCCGCGCCATGTTCCAACAGCAGCTCCGCAGGTCCCGTCTGTCCCCACTCTGCCGCCCAGTGCAGTGGCGTGCGGCCGTCCCTGTCTCTTGCATGAACGCTCGCTCCCTGCGCGAGGAGCAGTCTTGTGACGGCCTCGCCTGTGCGTACACCCTTGGCTGCGTAGTGCAGAGGCGTCATACCGTTTCCATCCGCCGCTTGGACGTCGGCGCCCCGATGGATCAGAAGTTGCACGGCGCCAAGTGTGTCCGCACGCCACACGCCGGCACAGCAATGGAGGGGGGTACGTCGACCGTCATCTCGAGCATCGACCTCAGCGCCGGCATCCAGCAGAAGCTCCGCGACATCCTCATGCCCATTGATGCAGGCCCTGTGCAGTGGCGTCCAGCCCATGGACGTTCTGGCGTCGACCTCGGCTCCGTGGCGCAGGAGGACCGTGGCGACGTCCGCCCTGCCGCCTTCCGCGGCCTCATGCAGTGCGGTCTGGCTCCGGTCGTCTCTACAGTCTACATACACCCCCGAGCGTAGCAGCGCCTCTACCTTAGCCACCGCCCCATCATACGCCGCGTGACGTAGCTGCTCGCCCCGATCACACCCGGCGAGGACACCCAGCAACGCACCCAGCACGCAGAGACTTACCCACAGCCGAAGTCCCCCAAGCATCGTGGAACCTGGAGAGGGCCGCTCTCCTGGGCGTCGTGCAGGCATGGGACTTCCCTGCAACGTGCCTGCGCCTATGGCAGGCCCCATCTGGCAGCCCGCGGCTTCCATACGCACACCCCAAGAGGGCCGATAGCTGAGCGGAGTATACCTCCGGCCGTCAGCGAGGTCAAGCCATAAAATGATCGCAGGGCACAACTCCTGCATGTGTGGGAGCAGGAGTAGTGACGGCAGTGGCCAGTGCTCAGTGGGCAGCCTCCGGCGCGCCGTAGCGGCGCTATGGAGGCCGCGAAGGCGGGTTGTCAGAAACGGCCACGAATGGAAGACGAACAACGGGAAACGGGAGCACGAGTAGCAGCAAGAGTAAGAGCACGAGCAGGAGTAGGAGCAGGAGCAGGAGCACGAGCACGAGTAACGGCGCGGCGCCCAATAAGCTTGACAAGCGCGGGGCCCATCTGGCATAGTCGTTGTCTCCATCCTGCTCGTCTTTCTGCCCCCGGAACATGGCCAAGAAACACGAACTCCCCGGTTTCTACGAGAAGCGCAAGATACTGTTCGGCGCGAAGACCACGCCCGAAAGGATGCGCCAGACGGGCAAGCTGTTCATGGACGCGGAGCGGTACGACGACGCCCTCGAGTTCTTTGAGCGCGCCAAGGCCGATGACCTGACGCGGCAGATAGCGCAGGTTGCCATGGAGCGGGGGAACGTGCTCCTCTACATGCGGGCCAAGAAGGTGCTGGCGGAGCGGATCGCCGAGCAGGAATGGAGCCGGCTGGCGGCCAGCGCGGAGGAGGCCGGCCAGTACGCCGGCGCCCGCGTGGCGCACCTGAAGGCAGGACACGAGGAGGACGCGGCCAGGCTCGCCAGGATGATGCCGGGCCCCGCCGCGGCGGAGGAGAAGCCGGCCCTCCAGGCAACGCCGGGCGAGCCGGGGCCGGCAGACGAGGGGCCTGAAACGGCGGTAGATTGAGAATCGCCGTTGAACTGGCGCAGGGCTGTGCGAACTAAGGAGATGTAGCGGCGCCGGGGGGCGCGTCCGGGCGCCGGTGCGCAACCACGGAGGAATCGGCAGTGCTCGTAGAAGCGCACGACCTGACCCGGTACTACGGGACTATCCTCGCGGTGGACCACGTGAGTTTCGGCATGGAGCGGGGGGACATTGTGGGCCTGCTCGGCCCGAACGGCGCCGGTAAGACGACGGCCATCCGCATGCTGACGGGCTTCCTGCCCGCCAGCGAGGGAACGGCGACCGTGGCGGGGTGCGACGTGCGCCGGGACTCGGTCGAGCTGCGCCGGCACATCGGCTACATGCCCGAGAACAACCCGCTCTATCCCGAGATGCGCACGTCGGAGTACCTGTCCTTCCGCGCGCACCTGAAGGGAGTGCCCCGCGCCCGGCGCCGCAGCCGCATTGCCGGATGCATGGAGCTGTGCGGAGTGGACGACGTCGCCGACCAGACCATAGGCACGCTGTCCAAGGGCTACCGTCAGCGCGTGGGGCTGGCCGACGCGATGCTGGGCGACCCCGACGTGCTGATCCTCGACGAGCCCACGATCGGCCTGGACCCCAACCAGGTGCGCGAGGCCCGGCGGCTCATCCAGAGCCTGAGCGACCGGCATACGGTGCTGATCTCCACCCACATCCTGGCGGAGGCGGAGGCGATCTGCAAACGCGTCCTCATCATTGACCGGGGCCGCATCATCGCGGACGACACGCCCCGCGCCCTGTCGGACAAGACCGCTCACGGGACCGTGCTCGTCGAGCTCAAGGGTAACGCCGATGAGATCACGGCCGCGCTCGAGAAGCTCCAGGGCGTCGACACGGTGCAGGCCGAGCGGCGCGACGGCTGGAACAGGTTCAGCCTGACCACGCGGCCCGGCGCGGATGTGCGGGAGAAGGTCTTCCGCGCGGCCGCAGAGCACGGGTGGGCGCTCAGGGAGCTGACCAGGACGCGCGCCTCGCTCGAAGACGTCTTCCACCGACTGACGGTGGGGCAGGAGACGGGCAGGCAGCAAGGCCAATGACCGGAGCCGGCAAGGCCCGGCGCTGGAGAAGACGACATGACGGGACACGGCTCAACGCAGCAGCTCGAGCTGGATCAAGGCGAGGAGCTGCTGAGCTGGGAGAACCTGGGCGCCGAGCCGGCGGGATCGGCCTTCCGCCGGAGCATGCGCGAACTGCTGGCGCGGCCCGACTCGTTCTTCCGGAAGATGGCCGTCAGCGGCGGCCTGCACGAGCCACTGACGTTCTTCGCCATCGTGGCGGCGGCGGGGCTCCTCATTGCGTTTCCCGCCGCGCTTTCCTATTGCGTCCTTTCGGCGCCCGATCCTGAGCGCGTGACGCCTCAGGCCTATTCGGCCCACATGCTGCCGGCGCGGGTGAGCGGGCTTCTGCTGGTGCTGACGCCCCTGGTGCTTGTCGGCGGCGCCGCGGCGATGGTGCTGCTCGGCACGCTGTTCCACCTGGCCGGGAAGCCCTTCGCGGCCCGAAGCTGGGAGGCCTCGGTGAGCATATGGGTGTACTCGGTCAGCGCCGCGCTGATGCCGCTGGTGTTCTGTCTGGGCGTGGCGGGCGCGGTGTCGCTGGCCGGATACCTGATCGGCATTCCGTGGCCGGGCACTCGGGACACGGCCGCCCACCTGGCGAGCTGGACGTGGCTGGTCCTGGGATCGGCCGGTCTGTTGGCGGGCGCCGCCCTGCTCGTGGTGGACGCGGCGGTCGGCACGGCGCGGGCCCTGGAGGTCGACCTGTCGTTCGGGATCACGGCAGGGGTCTCGGGCGTGATTGTGGCGGCGGCGGCCGTGACGGCGACGGCCTGGGGCGTCGGCCGAGGCGGCGTCAGGGGCACGTTGATCGCGGCGTGCGGCTGGGTCCTGTTCGCGTTCGTGGCCGGGGTTGCCGGCATCGTCAGGTCGCGGCGAGCGGCAAGGAGTTCCTGAGACATGGTCAACGTGCCCGTCATCGCCAAGCGCGAATTGAGCACCTACTTCTTGTCGCCGATCGCGTACGTGGTGCTGACGGGCTTTGCGCTGGCGCAGGGGCTGCTCTTCAGCCTGAACTTCGAGTCCGTGATGGAGGTCGACCGGGCGGGCCAGAACGCCCTGGCGCTGCCGTTGTTCCTGCTCATTCTGGCGATCCCGATCCTGACGATGCGCCTGTTGAGCGAGGAGACGGGCAGCGGCACCATCGAGAACCTGATGACGACGCCGGTGACGGAGGCCGAGGTGGTGCTGGGCAAGTACGTCGGGGCCCTCGTTTTTGCGGTCGCCATGTACGTGCCCATTCTGGCCGAGATCGCCTTCATCCGCCTGCTGGGGGAGATGGACACGGGGCCGCTGCTGTCGGGCCTCCTGGGGCTGTTCCTGCTGACGGCCCAGTTCATCGCGGTCGGGCTGCTTTGCTCGGCGTTCACGCGCATTCAGATCGCTTCGGCCATCATGAGCTTCGTGATACTGCTGGGGCTCTACTTCCTGTGGCTGCTGAGCCGTGAGGCGATGACGGGGACCGGCGGCGTGCTGCGCTACCTGTCGCCGCCCATGCATTACACGGGGTTCCTCAAGGGGATCGTGGACACGCGGGACGTGGCCTACTTCGTGCTGACCACCGGCGCCGTGCTCTTCCTGACCGTCAAGACCCTCGAGTTGAGGAAGTGGAGGTGAGGGCGATGGGCAAGGAGCGAGCGGCGCGCTGGAAGGTCATCAGCCGGCTGGGCGTTCTGCTAGGCGTCGGGTTCGTGCTCGGCAGCTTCGTCGCCCAGGACGTCAGCCCGCCCGGCTTCACGCAGATCGCCTACGTGACGGTGGGGCTATGGGTTGCGGCCGCCGTTCTGATGCTGGCGGGCGTCGTGCTGAACTTCGGCGATCTGGTCCGCTTCTTCCGCGGCGGCCGGATGGGCGAGGGCGTCAACTTCGCCGCGACCGTGCTGCTGGCGGTGGCCCTGGTCGCGCTGCTCTGCTACATCAGCACGCGCCGATTCGCCCGACTCGACTGGACCGGGCAGCGGAAGTACAAGCTGCACACCAAGACGGAGAACATCCTGCGCTCGCTGGACCGCGACGTGGACGTGACCATCGTCTACTCCCCGGCGGACCCGAGCGCAAGTGCTTGGCTGGAGCCAACGTCGGACATGCTGGACGAGTTCAAGGCTCTGAGCAGGCACATCGCGGTGCAGGAGGTGGACTGGTCCGTGCCCGCGAGCCGCAGCAAGCTGGAGGCGTTGCTCCAGCGGCTCGGCGAGGAGAGCGTGCCCGGCGGCTGCGTCGTGTTCGGGACCGCGGACTCGCACGAGATCGTCCCGTCCGGCAAGATCGTCGAGGCATCATATGCCCCCACGGGCCCGGCGGGCGCCTTCTCCGGGGAGGACGCATTCGCCACCGCGCTGACGAAGCTCACCGAAACCGAGAAGGTGACGGTCTACGCCCTGACCGGGCACGGCGAACGGCCGCTCGAAGCGGAAGAGCCGATGCCCATGGGCCCCCAGGAGCCGGGCCAGATCCTCAGCTCCGCGGAGTACTCCCTCTCCAGCGCCGTCAAGCAGCTCAGGAAGGACAACTACGAGGTCAAGCCCTTGAACCTGAGCGCGGCAGGATCGGTGCCCCAGGACTGCGCCGCCCTCCTGATCGCCGGCCCAAAGGCGCCGCTCAGCGAGGGCGAGATGCAGGCGCTGACGGACTACTTCGACAAGCGCGATGGCGCGGCCGTCGTCATGCTCGATCCTGACGTCCTGACGGGCACAAGCACGAACCTGCCCAAACTGCTCTCGCGCTACGGCGTAGAGGTCCGCACCGACGCCGTGGGCCTGGCGAACCTGCCGTCCGTTCTGGGCACGATCCAGACCCCGGAGGTGCCCATTGTGGCGGACGGCGTCGCCGACCATCCGATCACCTCCGACCTCCAGAACTACAGTTTCTCCTTTGGCAACGGGTGTCCGCTCGAAGTGGCCAACCCGCAGCCGGGCGAGATGCTGGGCGCGAAGGCGCTGCTGACCGGAATCAAGTCAAGCTGGGGCGAGACGAACTACCAGCCGGACTCGCGGCGGCCGGCGGAGTACGACGCCGCCCAGGACGTGCCGGCGCCCGCCATCATGGCGGCCGTCGTGGAGCCGCAGGCGCCCCCGCCGGCCGGCCCCTACGGCCCTCCTCTTCCGGCGCAGGTTCGCGGGCCGCGGATCGTCGTGATCGGCAGTTCGCTGGCTTTCGTCAATGCCTACGTGGCGGATAGGCCGGCCAACCTGTACCTGTTGTTAAACGCCGTCAACTGGATGGCCGGCAGGCTCCACATGCTCGGCATCCCGCCCAAGACGGTGGAGTTCAACCAGGTAGCCGTCTCGGAGAACCAGATCCGGGCGGCGCGCTATGTGTTCATCGGCATCCTGCCCGCCTGCATCGTCGCGCTGGGCATCGCCGTCTGGGCAGTCCGCAGGAGATGAGACGAGCAGGAGCGTCGAGGTAGCCATGAAGCACAAGTCCACGCTGCTGCTGGTGATTGCCGTCGCCGTCGCGGGGACCGTCGCTTACTCCCTGTCGAAGAAGCCGACGTCGGAAGATCTCCAGAAGCTCCGCACGCGCCTCCTGGCAGATATGAGAAGCAGCAGCATTGCGACGCTGGCCATACGGGCGGGCGACCAGCGGCTGGCCTGCGCGCGCGAGGCGGGCGAGGAGGGGTGGCGGATCACGGAGCCCACCGACCTGCGCGCCGACCGCTGGGCGGTGGAGGGCATCCTCGACAAGCTCGAACTCGCTGAGAAGGCGTCCTCGACGTTCCCCGAAGGGCGCGTGGAGCTGGACCTCGCCCAATACGGCCTGGCCGAGCCGGTGCGGACGATCACGCTCGGCGAGGAGGCGCCCGGCCGGCGAAGCTGGACGCTGCTGGTGGGGAAGGAGACCGGCGTTGCCGACACCGTGTACGTCGCCGTCGAGGGCGAGGACGCCGTCTACGCCGTCAAGAAGGACGTCGCCGACAAGACCAACGTGACTCTCGCGGACCTGCGCAGCAAGGACCTGGCGCCCCGCATCAGCACCCTCGACATGGTGAAGCTGACCATCTCGGCTGCCAAGCTGGACGAGAAGCCCGCGTTCGAGCTCGCCTGCGAGAAAGCGGCCGGCAAGTGGGAGCTGAAGCAGCCCGTCCACGACCTGGCGGACCGGACCAAGGTGGCCGGCGTGGCCAACAAGCTCTACGATCATCGCGTAGGGAAGGGCGAGTTCGCCGTGGACGACCCCAGCAAGGCGGCCGATTACGGCCTGGACGAACCGGCCCTCACCGTCACGGTCGAGGGCAAGGACAAGACGCAGACGTTCGTCTTCTCGCGCCGCCAGGACGGCGATAAGGCCCACTACTACGCCATGCACAAGGGCGAACTCCCGATAGCCGAAGTCCCCGAGACGCTGTTCAATGACCTGCGCGCGGACGTGGGCGAGCTGCGCGAACGGTCCCTGGCGGACTTCACGGTCTCGGACGTGGCGGAGGTGGCCATTGCAGGCGCCGGCGGCGAGCTGGTGCTGAAGAAGCAGGACCAGCAGTGGCAGATCGCGGCCGACACTCCCATTGCGGCCGACGCCGGCGTCGCGGACGAGATGCTCCGAGGCCTGAAGGATGCGGAGGTCGATGAGTTCGTCGCCGACGAGCCGGAAGACCTGGGAGGCTACGGGCTGACCGAGCAGGCGCGGACGCGGGTGAGCCTGAAGGACAAGGATGGCGGAACGCTGGCCGAGGTCGTTCTCGGGTCGGCGGACGAGGCGGGCGAGCGCGTCTACGCCCAGCGTCCGCCATACCCGCCCGTGCTGGCCCTTCAGAAGGCGGCTTTCCTGGACAACATCGAAGGGGGCCGGCTTGCGTTCCTGGACCGACTCGTGCTGGAGGAGCCGAGCGACGACGCGCGCGAGGTGTCGCTCGACCATGCCGGCAGTCACTTCAAGTGCACGTTCGAACCGGAGGCGGGCGAGTGGCAACTGGCCGAGCCCGTCTCGGGCAAGGCGGACGAAGTGGCCGTGCGGGCCATCGTGGGGGACTTCGCGCACCTGCAGGCCGACGCGTTCGCCGCCGAGCAGGCGGACGATCTGGCCCTCTTCGGCCTGGCCGACCCGGCGGCTAAAGCGACGGTGACCTATCGCGCCGAGTCCAAGGCACCCGCAAAGGAGGGCGGTGAGGCCGAGGCTGCCCCGCCCAGGCACACCCTCTTGCTCGGCGCGGAGACCAAGACGCCCGCCGAGGGCCGCTTCGCCAAGCTGGCCGAGGGCGAGCGCGTGTTCGTCCTGCCCGACTACATCGCCGGGCATTTTCTCGCTGACCTCGCCTCCAGGCGCATCAGCGTGGCCTTGAAGCCAACCGCCGTCACGTTCACCATGGGAGACGCGAGCCTGCGGTTCCTCTACGACGCCGAGAAGGACGCCTGGACGGACGCCGACGGCAAGGAGCTCCCCGAGCCGAGCGCCGCAGCCGTCGGAAAGGCCGTCAGGCTCCTGGGACGCTTCGACGGCGCCGGTGTCGCCGACTACGTGGCGAAGGAGCCGGCGGCGTACGGCTTTGACAAGCCCTGCCTGGTCGTCGAGCTCCAGGATGAACTGGGGCAGGCCAAGAAGGTCCTCATCGGCGCGGAAACCGCGGGCGGCGATCGCTACGCCAAGGGCTTCGTCAGCGACTTCGTGCTGATCGCCGCGAAGGCCGACGTCGACACCCTTCAGGCCGTGATGGAAAGGCCCGCCGAATCGACGGAGCAGCCGGCTTCGGAGGGCGGCGAATCCGGTGCGGGGCAGTGAGCCGGCCCCACATTCCGCTTCGCCGGCGACCTTCGGCCCGGGCTTCCTTTCAGGCTTCCGGCTCTACGCTTCGGCCTTCGTCTCCCGGCCCGCCTTTGACGCGCCTGCGCGTTCGTGGTATACCGTGCGGCCCGTGAACGATTCGGCGGCGTGAACCACGCCTCGAGATCGAGAGAGGAGCGGAAGGATGGCGGACATACCGATCGGATTGCAGTTGTACTCCGTCAGGAAGCAGTGCGCCGAGGACCTGCCCGGCACCCTGGAGGCCGTGGCGGAGATGGGCTACGACGGCGTCGAGTTCGCCGGTTACTACGACCGGACGGCCGAGGAACTCAAGGAGATGCTTGACGACCTGAGCCTGAAGTGCTGCGGCACGCACACGGGCGCAGACACGCTCCTGACTGACAAGCTGCCGGAGACCATCAAGTTCAACAAGACCCTGGGCAACCGTTACCTCATCATCCCCTGGGTCAAGTTCGACACGGCAGACGCCTGGCGGAAGTTTGCCGGCCAGCTCGACGACGTGGCCAAGAAGCTCCAGCCCCACAAGATGCTGACCGGCTATCACAACCACGCGCACGACTTCGACGCCATTGAGGGAACCACCCCGTGGGACATCGTCTTCGGCAACACGCGTAAGGAAGTCGTGATGCAGGTTGACACGGGCAACGCCTTCCACGGCGGTGCCGACCCCGTCCCCTACATCGAGCGCTACCCGGGCCGGGCCATCACCGTGCACCTGAAGGAGTTCTCCAAGACCAACCCTCAGGCTGCGCTCGGCGAGGGTGACGTACCCTGGGAGAAGTTCTTCAAGCTGTGTGAGACCATCGGGCGCACCAAGTGGTACATCGTGGAGTACGAGGTGCCCGGCCTGCCGCCGCTCGAGTGCGTGGCCAAGTGCCTGGAGAACCTCCGCGCGATGGGCAAGTAGCTGGTACGTCTTGCCTCGCGCGCCGCGCGTATCCCGGGGGTCGCAGGTCCGTTTGCCTGCGGCTCCCGTCTTCTGTACGCGGGGACCCGCCCCAGGTATTGACTTCCCGGCCCGTCCCATTAGAATGAGGCCGCGGGCAGACACAATGCTGTGCGGATTGGAGGGTAGCTGCCATGCGGCATGTTTCGGCGTTCAGAGCCGTGCTCGTCCTTGCCATCTGCTGTAGCGCGCTGCACCTGGGGCTTGCGCAGGCCAATGCCGGAGCGGCGGAGCCGGACGCCCGGGCGCGCCACCTGGAGCTTCTGGAGCTCGCGCCCAAGGGCACGTGGGCCGTCCACGTGACAGACTTCACGCAGATCCCGGCGGACGCAAACTACTATCTGACAACCCGGGGCTGCGCCGGGCCGACTTTTCCGGGGACGACGCTGTATGTGGGGTTCTGTCTGCCGGCCGAAGACGAGGCCGGCTCCGACATCCCCGTCTGCGGGGTAACGCGAGTGGAAGGCGTCTGGGCGTCGGACATAGCACAGGCGTTGAAACGCGTCTCCGAAACGATGGAAGTGGAAGGGATGGACGCCTACGACATGAGTGACGGTCCCTTTGTGGCCCTGGCAGGGGACCGCACCCTACTCACCGGGAGCACGAAGAGCGCCCTTGGCAAGATGATCAAGGCGTACTGCGATCGGGCCAGCAGGGGCATGGACCCGGATGTCCGGCGCCTCATCGAGCCCTTCATCGGCAGGGCAGTCTACTCCTGCGGCCTGGCGCCGCCCACGGTCCGCAGCCCGGAATCGGAGATACTCGGCTTGCAGCCCGTCGGCGGATGCGTGGGCGGCACACGCGACATCGACGTCACGAAGGGTTACGCGCTCAGGGCGTCGTTCATGACTGCGGGCCCCGGGCAGGCGGCACAGGCGGCCGAGAGGGCAAGGGCCTTGGTGCGGAGCGTCATCCACGACCTCAGGAAGAGCAGCGGACTGGCTTTCTGGGCGCCTGAGCGAGCCGAGGCGCGTGTGCTGGAAGGCGTGAGCGTACTGCCACAGGGCAGCGAAGTGAGAGCCGAAGTGGTCATCAGCGGACACGAGCTCAAGAAGCTGCCGGAGCACTGGGAGAGCGATTTCTACAACAGCCTGTTCAGCCGGTCCGAAAGCGTCACCTTCTCGCAGCCTTCGGCAGAGCGCGATTCTGCAGGATCCTGGCTGTACGACATATCGCAGATTCTATGGCTCTACGCGGTGGAGCACGGCGACGCCTATCCCGAGAGCCTGGCGCCGCTCGCCGAAGAAGGATACCTCGGCGACACGCAGTTCTTCGTGCAGGAGTCCGACGCGAGGGTTCTCCTGGCCTGGGACGGCGGCACGCTGTGGAGCTACAGGTACGTCGGCCGGATCCCGTCCGGCACGTCGCGGTCAGCCATCATCGTTTACACGGCGAAGGACCTGTTCTCGGGAGGACGGAACGTTCTCTGCGCAGGTGACCGCGTGGCGTGGGTCACGGAAGCGGAGCTCCACGATCCCGGCGGTCCGCCTTCCACATCCCTTCGTGCCAGCTACAAAGCCGTTGTTGAGGCCTTTGGCGACCAGCTCACCCCCGAACGCGACGCCGAACTCAGGCGTTTCTACGAAGTCGGCGACTGAGCCTGGCTGGCGCTGCCGGACTGAGCCCTTCGGTTCGCCCGCGTAGCTGTAGGGCCGCCATCCTTGCCGGCATGTCTGCCGCGTCCTCGCCATTGGGCATGCCGGACCCCTTTGGTATAATGAGAAGGTTTGGGCGGACTCGGTCGAGCGCCCAAGCATACCTACTCCTCTCCGCAGGCGGGCCTGGCGCGGTGGACATCCCGACCGTCGTCATCGTGGGGCGGCCCAACGTGGGCAAATCGTCGCTGTTCAACGCGATCTGCGGGGAGCGCGTCGCCATCGTCGAGCCCACGGCGGGCGTCACCCGGGACCGGATCAGCCGCACCGTGAGGCGCCGCAAGACCGCGTTCGAACTCGTCGACACCGGCGGCATGGGCCAGGAGGCCGCCGACGAGCTGGCCGAAGACATCCAGATGCAGATCCTCGTCGCCATCGAGCAGGCGCACCTGGTGCTGCTCGTCGTGGACGCAAAGGAGGGCCTCCTGCCGCTCGACCGGCAGATCGCGCAGCGGCTCCGCGAAGCGGGCAAGGACGTGATCGTCGTCGTGAACAAATGCGACCGGCCGGCGGACGACGCGGTCGCCGGCGATTTCTACTCCCTCGGCCTGCCGCAGGTCCTGACGGCCTCCACCACCCAGAACCGCGGCATTGAGGATCTCCTCGACACGGTCGAAGCCGCGCTGCCCGAAGCGCCGCCTCCGAGCCCGGGCGCCCCGGAGCCGATGAAGATCGCCTTCGTCGGTCGACGCAACGTCGGCAAGAGCACGCTTGTCAACTACCTGGCTCACGAGCCGCGGATGCTCGTCAGCGAAGTGCCGGGCACGACGCGGGACTCCGTGGACGTGCGGTTCCGGATGGGCGACCTGGAGTTCATCGCGATCGACACGGCGGGGATCCGCCGCGCCAAGCAGATCAAGGGCTCGATCGACTACTACAGCGCGGCGCGGTCGCGCAGTTCGATACGCCGGGCGGACGTGGTGGTCCTCATGATGGAGGCGCCCATGGAGGTCGGGCGGCTGGAGAAGCAGCTCGCCGACCACGTCAGCTCGCTCTACAAACCTTGCGTCCTCGCCGTAAACAAGATGGACCTGGCGCCGGGCGTGCAGGACGAGGACTTCGAGCTCTACGTCAGGGACAGGGTGCCGGGCGTGGCGTTCGCCCCCGTCGCATGCATCAGCGCGGGGACGGGGCGCGGCGTCGGCCGGCTTCTGGAGGTTGCCTGCTTGCTGCACGCTCAGAGCCTGATCCGCGTCCCGACCGGCGAGATGAACCGCGCCATGCAGGAGGCGATGGAGCGCCAGCGGCCGCCGTCCACGTCCACGAAGCTCTGCAAGATCTATTACGCGACGCAGGTGGCCGTCCAGCCTCCGACCGTCGCCCTGTTCACGAACGAGCCGGGCCTCATTACGGACGACTACATGAGGTACCTGGCGAACTACCTGCGCGGGACGTTCGAGTACAACTCGATCCCCATCAGGTTCGTGGTTCGCGCCAGGAAGCGCGCCCCATGGGCCGAGTGAGTCCAGGACGATGGCGGTTGACACGGGAGACAGCGTAGCCGCCGCACTGCCGGGCGAGAGCGCATTCAGCCCGGAAGAGGACGGCTACATCCGCGTGCGCAACGCCCGAACGCACAACCTGAAGGGCATTGACCTGAAGCTGCCCCGCGACGCCCTCGTCGTCATCACGGGGATCAGCGGCAGCGGCAAGTCGTCGCTCGCCTTCGACACGCTCTACGCCGAGGGCCAGCGCCGCTACATCGAGAGCCTTTCGTCGTACGCCCGCCAGTTCCTGGAGCAGATGCCGCGGCCGGACTGCGACCTGATCCTCGGCCTGCCGCCGACGATCGCCATCCGGCAGGAGATGACGGGCGCGAGCCCCCGCTCGACCGTGGCCACGACCACGGAGATCTACGACTTCCTGCGCCTGCTCTACGCCCGCGTGGGGACGCCCCACTGCCCGGACTGCGGCACGGCCATCCGCCACCAGACGCTGGAGCAGATCACGGCGGCCATCAACGATCTGCCTGCCGGCGCTCAGATCACGCTGCTGGCGCCCATCGTGCGCGGCCGCAAAGGGCACTATCGGGAGCTGTTCGATCGGCTCCGCGCGGACGGCTACGTGAGGGTCCGCGTTGACGGCAAGGTTCGGGACCTGGATGAGGTGGACCGGGTCAGGCGCTACGAGACCCACGACATCGACGTCGTCGTCGACAGGCTCTTCGCCAAGAAGCCCAGGGCGGCCGAAGCCGGATCGGAGGGCTCGGCCCCGGAGGGGCCCGTCTACCGTGCTTTCGTCAGCCGCCTGACCAACAGCGTGAGCACGGCTCTGCAGGCCGGATCGGGCACGTGCGTCGCCCTTCTGGAGGACGGGCAGGAACTGCTGTTCAGCCAGTTCTTCGCCTGCCCGAAGTGCGGCCGCAGCTTCGAGGAGCCCAACCCGAACACGTTCTCCTTCAACAGCCCCTACGGGCGGTGCCCGACCTGCAACGGACTGGGCACGGTGGACGAGTTCGACGAGGACCTCATCGTTCCGGACAAGTCGCTGAGCCTCTCGGAGGGCGCGATCTGCGCGTGGGCCGAGGCCGGCGGGAGGACCGGACGGCGGTTCGCCGCCATGCTGCAAGAGCTGGCGCGCGCCCTGAAGATCAGCCTGAAGACGCCGTTCGCCAGGCTGAGCGCCGCGAAACGCCGGGCCCTGCTCTACGGCGAAGGATTGGAGGAGAAGACGGACATCCCCGCCAGGAACGCCGTCATCCCGTCGCTCCAGGCCATAGTGGAGGACGATCCGCGGCTGGGCGCCCTGAAGCTCGGCAAGTACATCACGCAGGCCGCCTGCCCCTCCTGTAAAGGGGCGCGGCTCAAGCCCGAGGCCCTGGGCTTCACGGTCGGCGGGCTGAGCATCTGCGAGTTGACCCGGCTCAGCGTGCGGGACTGCCTGCGGTTCCTCGAAGGGCTGTCTTTCCAGGGCGCCCCGGCGAAGATAGCGGCGCCCATCGTCAAGGAGGTCTCGCAGCGCCTCCGCTTCATGCTCGAGGTGGGCCTGCATTACCTGACCTGCGACCGGCGGTCCAACACGCTGAGCCGCGGGGAGTTCCAGCGCATCCGCCTGGCCACGCAGATCGGCAGCGGCCTGACGGGCGTCTGCTACGTGCTGGACGAGCCGTCCATCGGCCTCCATCACCGGGACAACGCGCGCCTCCTGGACTCGCTGGAGAAGCTGCGGGACGGCGGCAACAGCGTCCTGGTCGTCGAGCATGACGAAGCCACCATCCGCCGGGGAGACTGGGTCCTGGACCTGGGGCCCGGGGCGGGCCGCGACGGCGGAAGCGTCGTCTACAACGGGCCGCTGGACAAGCTGACCGAGGTCGAGTCCAGCCTGACCGCCCGCTATCTGGCGGGGCGGGACGAGATCCCCATCCCCGAGCGGCTGCGCCAGCCGCAGACGGGCCGCAGCCTTACGCTCCGGGGCGCGCGCGAGCACAACCTGAAACGGATCGACGTGACCTTCCCTCTGGGTTGCTTCTGCTGCGTGACTGGCGTCAGCGGCAGCGGCAAGAGCACCCTCGTCAACGACATCCTCTACCGGGCGCTGGCGCGCAGGCTCTACGGCAGCCGCCAGAAGCCGGGCGCGCACAGGTCCGTGCGGGGCGCCGCCAAAGTCGAGCGCGTCCTGGAGATCGACCAGAGCCCGATCGGGCGCTCCCCGCGCTCCTGCCCGGCCACCTACACCAAGGTGTTCGACGACATCCGCCGCGCCTTCGCCGAAACGAGGCAGGCCAAGGTGCGCGGCTACGACCTCGGCCGCTTCTCCTTCAACACGAAGGAGGGCCGCTGCCCCGTCTGCGACGGACGAGGCGAGAAGCGGATCGAGATGAGCTTCCTGCCGGACATGCGCGTGACGTGCGAGGAATGCCACGGCCGCCGCTACAACGAGCAGACGCTCCAGATCACCATCCGGGGCAAGAACATTGCGGACGTGCTCGCCATGACGGTCGAGGAGGCCCTGGAGTTCTTCCGCAACTACCCGTCCATCGAGCGCAAGCTGCGGACCCTCCGCGACGTGGGGCTTGGCTACCTCACGCTCGGACAGCCGAGTCCCACCCTGAGCGGCGGCGAAGCGCAGCGCATCAAGCTCACCCGGGAGCTGGCGAAGGTCCAGAGCGGGACGACCCTCTACATACTCGACGAGCCGACCACCGGCCTCCACTTCGAGGACGTCAAGAAGCTGCTGCACATCCTGCACGGCCTGGCGGACATGGGCAACACCCTCGTCGTCATCGAGCACAATCTGGAGGTGGTCAAGAACGCCGACTACATCGTGGACCTTGGCCCCGAGGGGGGCGACGAAGGGGGGCGCGTGGTGGCCTGCGGCCCCCCCGAAGCCATCATCCAGGTCCCGGGATCCTACACGGGACAGTCGCTGAAGCCTTTCTTCAGGAACCGCAAGCCGCGTGACTTCGAGGGCATCGCATGACAGAGCGGGGCCGCAAGGAACCTGCGCGCGGGGAGCCGCTGCGCCAGTTCGTCGAACGCACCCGAGGCTTCATCTTCGACCTGGACGGCACGCTCTACCTGGGCGACGGCCTCATCCCCGGCGCGGACGACGCGCTGAGGGCCCTGCGACGCGCCGGCAAGAAGGTCGCCTTCGTCAGCAACAAGCCCATTGGCACGCGCGAGGAATACGTGGCGAAGCTCAACCGCCTCGGCATCCCCTGTGCCAACGAAGACATGGTCACGTCGCCCCTCGTGCTGGCGCGATACCTCCAGAAGCATCGCCCCGGCGCCAGATGCTACCCCGTGGCCGAGGAACCCGTCATCAAGGAACTGCTCGCGCACGGGCTCCGCATCGCCGACGACCCGCGCGAGATTGACCTCGTCGTCGTCTCGTTCGACCGCACGTTCGACTACGGCAAGCTCAACACGGCCTATCGAGCCGTCGTGCATGGCGCCGACCTGATCGGCACCAATCCGGACCGCACGTGCCCGATGCCGGACTATCACCTGCCCGACGCGGCGTGCATGATCGCCGCCATCGAAGCGTGCACGCAGCGCAAGGTGGACCCCATCGTCGGCAAGCCGTCCGAGATCATGCTGCAGGAGGTGCTGGACATGATCGGCCTGAGCGCCGGCGAGTGCGCCATGGTCGGAGACCGGCCGGAGACGGACATGCTGATGGCGCACAGGGCCGGCCTGAGCGCCGTGCTCGTGCTGACCGGGGTGACCACGCCCGACGACCTGGATTCCCTGCCGGTCGAGCCCGACATCATCCTGAGTTCCGTGGCGGAGCTGGCTGAGGCGTGCCCCTGAGGAGGCCCGCGCCGCGTGCGCGTTTGATTCCGCCTGCCTGCCCGATATAATGTGAACGTATTGGGGGCAGGCAGCCACTTATCTCGGCCCCATCGTCCAGCGGCCTAGGACACCGGACTTTCGATCCGGCAACCGGGGTTCGACTCCCCGTGGGGTCACCAGGGCATGAGGGCCCGCGCGTAAGCCGTGCGGGCCTTTCTACGTACGGAGCACCCTTATGCCGGTGGGGCGCCGCCGCGGATTCACCCGGCCGCGTGCGCGGGACCGGACTTGCCATTTGACCTTCGCCCGGCCCTGTGGTATATGTGATGTTGTATTGGTGTGGGCAGGGGAGGCGATGCCCGGAGGCGCGTGCCAAAGGGGCGAAGGCTTGCACTTGACTCACGATCACATGCCTCTGCCGCGGCCCGTAGAGAACGGCCTGCGCTTGCCCCTGGCGGAATTCGTGCTGGACTCGAGCTGATCAGAGAATCGTGGAGCTGCCGGCCGCACGCGGCGCGGTTTATCTGGGACAGGCCCGCGACGCCGAGATTACCGCGGCCGGCCTTATCCCGGGCCCCGGAAGACCCCGTTCCGGGGCCCACTTTTTTCCTCCCGCCGTATGCCGGTCTGGCAGTCGGGCGATCTGCCCCTCTGACAGCTCACTTCGACCCACAGCGCCGCTGCGACCGCCCACGCCCCACGGGAACGTCTCAGCCCTCCGGACCCTATCCGCCCGGCATGCCGTTTTGGCTGGCGTACGTGGAAGGGGGCCGTGCACCTGGTGCAGGCCCCCTTGTGGGAGGATGCCCGTTTCTTGGCACCCCGGCCCGCCGCTAGCGGGCCCTGGCGATCAGTAGAGGTCGCGGACGTCCTCCATGTCGCGGAAGACGTCGTCCAGCGAGCCCTCGCGGGCTTCGAGGTCCTCCTTGGTCAGGTCGACCACGACGTCGCCCTCGCCCCTGGCCGCCGGCAGGCCGCCGCGCCGGCGCAGGACCCTGCGCTCCTCCTTCTCTTTGCACTTGATGCAGAGCGTGGCGAAGGGGCGCGCCTGGAGGCGGCGCTTGCTGATCGGCTTTCCGCAGGACTCGCAATTGCCGTACGTGCCGTCCTCGATCTTCTGGCGGGCCCTCTTGATCTCGCCGATGGTGGCCGAGCCGGACTCCGCCGACAGAGCGGACATGTAGTCCAGTTCGCCGTCCGCCGCTATATCCAGCAGCTCGCTGGGGTCGGCGGCAGAAAGGTTCTGGACCCGGCCCAGATTGCGGCTGAGCTCGGCCATCATCCGGCGTTCCAGGGCGGCCAGCTGCCGCTCGATCTCCTGAGTTCCCTTCTTGGCGTTTTTTCTCTTCTTCATGGCTCGTCTCCTTTGAGGCACCCACCAGGGACTAGCAAATGCCGTTCCATCGGCAGGTTCTGTGCCGAGGATCGGGCCTCCGGGGAGTCTTGGGTGCCTACCACCGCAGCAGTCGCCCCCCCTACCCATCTTGCATTAGTGCACGGAAAGCATCGAATGTTCACCGTTTTTGCCCAATTCCTGGACAATTCCCCCATCTGCTGCCCAGGAGGGGACCAGGACCGGCGTGATGGCCTTCCCGAGGCGCCCCGGAAGGCCTGGAGGGGCGGCGAACGCATGCAGCGCTGCGCCTCGTGTCATTCCGAACGCGCCGTCTGACGCGGAGGAATCTGGTGTTCCTGCGCGGCCGATTTGCCCTATGCAACCAGTTCAGGGCTTGCCGTGGCCGCCGGCGCGCGGTATGCTTCTGTCAGGTATCCGAGCTTTGAAGGATCGGCCTATGGAAGCCGTGGGCTGGCAGAAGGGGTCTTCCACCCGCCGTGGGATTGGCGCCGGCATTGCCGGACGGGAGGGTGCGCGAGATGAAGAGGGGAATCGGGGCGCGAGCATTCGTCGTGGCCGTGCTGGCGTTGCTTGGCGTTGTGGCCATCTATGAGGGCGCGTCGGCAGGGCCTGTGGGACTGCCGCCACCAGCTTTGTGCAGCGGGGGGTTGTACGGCGTGCCCGGCCGGACGACCGGAGACCCCGAGGTCGACAGGTGGCTCCGTCAGGCCCCGATCAGTTTCTACGGTCTCGATCTGCATCGTGACTATGGGGTGAACATTCCGATCGGTGACGAGGAATGGGCCGAGTCCGGTCGCGCGTTGCGGGGGGCGGAGGAGGTCCTGGGCCGATCGTTGCGGTCAGGGGATGCGCCAGTGGAAAGGTGGAGGACGGCCGACGCGCTGAAAGGAGTGGCGTCAAGATCGAGCGTGCCGCTTCTGATTGCCAACCTGCGGGAGGTGTGGGGAGGAGTCACCGGGCTGGGAAGGATCGGCGATCCCCGAGCTGTGCCCACCTTGTGCGCACTGGTCGCCCAGAGCGGCGGTGGCTACGGCTTGGGAAGGATAGGTGATCCGCGTGCCGTGCCCTGGCTGCGAAGGCGGCCCGCGACCGATGAAGCTACCGCGAAGACGTTACGTGCCCTCACGGCGCCCGACATGGGAGGCAGAGGTCCTGCCAAGTGGCCGCTGCACGAGGCGGTCCGCGCGGGCGATGCGGACCGGGTGCGGGTGCTGCTCGCCGCTGGAGAGGACCCGAACCTGTTTGCGTCGTCATGGGGCACTCCGCTCGTGATAGCGTCCGAACTCGGCCATGCGGAGATTGCGGAGGCCCTGCTCAGCCACGGCGCTGAGGCCTGCGACTCCGCCCTCTACCTGGCGGCCAAGAACGGCCACGAAGATGTGGCGAAGGTGCTGCTGGCGCATGGCGCGAGCCCGCACACGCCGAAGGCCCTGCACATGGCGGCATGGTTCGGCCACCTCGGAGTGATGGATGCGCTGCTGGCGGCAGGAGCGGACTTGGAAGGCCGGACCTGGGACGCGGACACCCCGCTTCACTGGGCGGCTTACGCGGGCAGCAACGCGAGCGTGCGGTTCCTCCTTGAGAAGGGAGCGAACCCGGACACAACGAACTACGTGGGCTGGTCGCCATTGGGCCTGGCCCTGGCGTACGGCCACGTCGACACGGCCGAGGCGCTGGCCGACTGGGCGGTCATGCACGGCCTCCCGGTTGACCCGGAGCTGGTGCCCTACGAATCCGTACGGTTTTGGGGACAGAACTGGCCGGTTGTATCGATGGACGAATGCGCGGGGGCATTGGAGGTAAGGGCGATCCTGCGGGACTCTCCCACCTGGGTGCAGGAAGCGGCGCGAGAGGGAAAGCGGGAGCTCGTGATGATCCTGGTTAGACGTGGCGTCCGCGTGCCGGCCATCCTCTACTGGGCGGCGTGGGAGGGACATGCCCGGATCGTCGAGCGCGTGCTGGAGCTGGCTCCCGACACCGAGGATTGGGCCCTGAGCACCGCCCTGCACGCTGCGGTCCGGGGCGGCCATGCGGAGCTGGCTGCACTGCTCCTGGCGCGTGGCGCAGACATCTGGGCCGTGGACTATAGACGTTGGACGCCCCTCTACTGGGCGGCGTGCCTCGGGCACACGGAAATGGTGCAACTGCTGCTCTCGCAAGGCGTCTACGTCGGCGTGGAGAAGTGGGTGTACCAGGATCAGGCCCTGCGCGAGGCCGTCCAGAACCGCCACAAGGACGTCGTCGGGCTTCTGCTTGAGCATAGCCGGGTGCCCAGGGACCTGTCATATGAGAAGTGGCCGCCCGTGCAGCAGGCTGTGGAGAACGGTGACGCCGAGATGCTGCGCCTGCTTTTTGCCAAGGGGGCGGAGGTGAACGCCGATTCCCGCGGCGGGCTCAGCCTCTTCCCGGCCGTCTACAGCGGCCGCCCAGAGGCCGTCAGCCTGCTGCTGGAGCACGGCGCGGACGTGAACGCGCGGAAGTCGGACGGCGCAACGCCGCTGCACATGGCCGCGCTCCTGAACGAGGTCGAGATCGCCAGGCTGCTCATTGCCGCGGGCGCCGACGTGGACGCCCGGACCATGGCCGAGCAGACCCCGTTGCACACGGCCGCCACGTTCGCCGGCCCGGAACTCGTCGACCTGCTGCTGGCGAACGGCGCGAGCGTCGACAGCCCGGGCTTCAACCGGGAAACTCCGCTCCACCAGGCCGCGCTGGGCGGGAACCGCGAAGTGGCGGAGCTCCTCCTGCGCAAGGGGGCCGCGGTCAACGCACGCGACTCGCTCGGTCGGACGCCCCTGCATGGGGCAGTCGAATGGGGCCAGGCGGCGCTCGTCGAGCTCCTCATCGCGCAGGGGGCCGGTGTCAACGTCGTGTCCGCCGCTGGCGAGACGCCACTGCACCTGGCCGTCAAAAGGGAACGCCACGAACTTGTCCGCACGCTGCTCGACCACGGGGCGGACCCCGAGGCGGGCGGGCGTGTCTCTGCGGGGCCGCTCTGCCGGGTGGGCCTGACGCCGCTGGACCGGGCCGTCTGGCAGGGCTCAGGCGAGATGACGGAGCTTCTGCTCTCGTGCGGCGCGAAGCATGACGTCCACACGGCCGCCGGCCTGGGCGATGCTGCGATGCTCGAGCGCTTCCTCAAGGAGGATCCCGCGCTGGCGCGGGCAATGATCGGCCACTTCGGGACTCCGCTGCACTGGGCGGCCCGCTGGGGGCACGAGGAAGCGGCCCGGATGCTGCTGGCGGGCGGAGCGGACCCGAACGCGAGGACGGGCACCGGGGACACTCCCTTGCACATGGCTGTCTGGCACGGGCACAGGGCCATCGTCGAACTGCTGCTCGCGAACGGGGCGGACCCCAATGCTGCGGGAGAGGGCGGCGAGACCCCGCTCCACCTGGCAGCCCGGCGGGGGGAAGGGGCGGTCGCCGAGCTGCTTCTTGCCGCCGGCGCGAAGGCGGACGTCGAGGATTCGGAAGGGAAGACCCCTCTGGAGCAAGCGGTGAGCGCCTGCCACAAGGCGACCATCAAGACGCTGCTGGCGCATGGCGGTGAGAAGGGGCTGGCTGGCGAGCGGGGCGTCAAGCTGCTGTCCACGGCGGTGCGCACGGGACAGGGGGGCGTGGTCAAGCTGCTTCTGGCGGCCGGCGCTGACCCCAACGCTCCGGGCACCTATGGCTCCACGGCCCTGGATGCTGCGTTGTATAGGGGCAACGTGCGCATGGCGCGGCTGCTGGTCGAGGGTGGGGCACACCCCGACTGGGGCGAGGAGAGAGTGCGGGGTCTTGTCGGCTTGGGCGTCGCAGAATCGGTGCGGTTCCTCCTGGAGGCGGGGGCCGACCCGAACGGACCGTTTGGCGAGGTACCGCTACGCGTCGTCCCGTTGATTGAAGCCGTAGAGGAAGGACAGGAGAGCATAGTGGAAGTGCTGCTGGCCGGGGGCGCAGATCCGAACGTGGATGATCGGCTATGGGGCACCCCGCTGGACGCGGCCGTGATGCGGAACAGGATCGGGTGTGCCGAGCTGCTCATCAAGTACGGGGCGGACGTGAACGCGGGCAAGGGCAGCAGGACCGCGCTGCGTTTTGCGCTGGAAATGAACGAGGACCGGATGGCCCAGCTCCTTCGCGACCATGGAGGGATCGAGTGAGCGTTGGGCCCCCGACGGGCCGGCAGAGAGTTGGGGCGCTTCTTGCGGGCGGCGCCGCCGGCTGCGGCATCGGTTCCGCTGATGTCTGAACGGAGGGGCGGGCGAGATGAGAAGGGGAATCAGGTGGCGAGGATTCGTCGTGGGCGTGCTGGCCGCAGGCGCGCTTGTTTTCGTCTGCCTGTGTGGGCATGCGGGGCAGGCCGGGGCTGAGCGTCAACGGGGCGCAGTTCGTGGTGGCTTCTACGTACACCGGGCGTTGTCGGACAACGAGGAAGAAGTCTTCCGCTGGCTGACACAGACCAGGTTCGAGACAGACCTGGTTGACGCGGCGTACTCGTTGGCTCCGATCGGCGTTGGCGCGTGGGCGGACGCGGGACGGAAGATGCCCGCCGCAGAGGGCGTCCTCTGCGGTCTGATCCGACGGCGTACCGTCTGGTTCCACGTAGCTAGTGTGCTCCGGCCGTTGGAGTGTATCGCCACGAGTAACAGCGTCCCTACACAGGTATCGCTCTACGAGCGCGATGAAGGGGAACACTTGTACCCGTTGCGTTCCGTGGAAGGCCGGGGAGTTGCGGCGGAGTGGGCGGTACGGCGTGACAAGACCTTCAGAACCCTCAATCTGCGCCCACCGGAGCGGATCGATCCGCGTGATCGCCGGGTGGCCGCCTGTCTCCGACAGGAGGGGTTGAAGCCGGAGTCCGTTCTCTTGCGTGACGCGATCGGCTGGCCCATCTCGCTGGGCCCGGGCTGCCGTGACGAGGCGATGCCCGTAGTGGGGCAGCCATGGCCTCTGCATGACGCCGTGCGCGCGGGGGACCTGGGGCGCGCCAAGGTCCTTTTGGAGCAGGGGATAGAGCCCCATCTGCGGGACCTGGACGACGAGACGCCCCTCGGCATTGCGGCAGAGCGGGGGCAGCTCCGCGTGGTCGAGCTGCTGTTGGACGGCGGGGCCGAGGCCGAGGATCCTGGTCCCATCCACCGGGCGGCAGCGAACGGACATGCCGATGTGGTCAAGCTCCTGTTGAGCCGGGCGCCTGACATGTCTGGGAGGGACTGGTGGCCAGGAACCCTCCTGCAGGTGGCAGCGTGGGGTGGTCACCTGGATGTCATGGAGTTGCTACTGTCGACGGGAGTCAACATCGACGGGCGGGATGCCCAGGGGTTTGCGCCCCTAGTCTGGGCGGCTTGGGCCGGAAAGAGGGAGTCCGTGGAGTTTCTCCTTGAGCGCGGGGCAGACGTCAACGCCAAGAGCCGTGATATGTACGGGGCAGATCACACCCCGCTTTGCTTCGCGCTCTGCCGCGGACACAGAGACGTGTTCGAGCCCTTGCTTGGGCGAGGTGCGACCTGTACTGACGGTCTCTTGAGGCACGAGCTGGACCGGGCCGATTTCCTTTTCATGCAGGCGCCGCCGGCCGTTCAGAGGGCGGCCGGTGAGGGGAGGCCTCAAGCAGCTCAGTACCTTCTGGGCCACGGCGGGTCGAAGGAAACCGTTCTCTGGTGGGGGGCTCACGAAGGTTACGGAGAGGTCGTCAAGGAAGTCGCCACGCGACCGGATGGCTTCGACGACTACCAGTGGCAGGAGGCGTTGTGCGTGGCGATCGATGCGGGCCATCTGGAGATCGTCAGGCTCCTGGTGGAGCAGGGGGCGGACGTGAACGTCGGCGAGAACGAGGCGTTCATTGCCTTCCACAGGCGGCAAGGCACGAAGTTCCATCCCGACCTAGAGCTTGGTCCTGAGGACGCGTGGGCTCGGGGGAGCAGACTGGGCGGCTACATCACCGATGGCACGGCGCTGCACTGGGCTGCCGCCAGGGGTCGAGAAGACATTATGGAGTTCCTGCTGGCCTCCGGGGCGGACGTCAACGCCGCCGAGGACAGTGGGACGCCGCTTCATTGGGCCGTGGACGCCGGCGAGGCGGGAGCCGTGAAGCTGCTCCTCGCGCACGGCGCGAATCCGAATGTGGCCCGCAAGGGCGGCGCAACGGCGCTGCATACGGCGGCCCTGTTCAATGAGAGTGACGTGGCTGAGGCGCTCCTGGCCGCCGGCGCTGACGTGCACGCGAAGGATCTGGCCGACCAGAGGCCACTGCATCGGGCAGCCACGTTCGCGGATGCCCGGTTCGTCCAGCTTCTGCTTGAGCACGGCGCCGAGGTGAACGCCCGGGGCTTCAACGACGAAGTCCCGCTCCATCAGGCCGCGATGACTGGCGATAAGGACGTGGTCCAGGTGCTCCTGGACAGAGGCGCGGACGTGACGGCACGCGACATCGTCGACAGGACCCCCCTCCACGTGGCGACCGAGGGAGGCCATACGGACGCCGCCCTGCTGCTCATTACGCACGGCTCGGACGTGAGCGCCGTGGACAAGGACGGTGAGACGCCCCTGCACCTGGCGGCACGGGCAGGTGACGAGGAAGTCGTCCGGAGGCTCCTGGAACGCCAGGCGCCGCTGAACGTCAAGGACGCCCTGGGCCTGACGCCGCTCCATTGGGCCGTGAGGAAGGAACACTACGGCGTCGCGGAGCTTCTGGTGGCGGGCGGAGCCCGGCATGACGTCCACACGGCGGCGGGGATGGGCGATCTGGAGGCGGCGCGTGCGCTGCTGGCGGCTGATCGGGCGCTGGCCGGAGCGGAGCTCGGGCGGCTGGGAACGCCCCTCCACTGGGCCGTGCTGGGGGGCCATCCGGATATGGTCGCGCTGCTCCTGGAGAGCGGGGCGCCGCCGAATGCCAAGGATGGGGCGGGCGACACTGCCCTCGGGCTGGCAACGTGGCGGGGCGACCGGGAGTCCGTGTCGCTTCTGCTCTCGCACGGAGCCGACCCGAATGCGAGGGGCGAGGGCGGGATCACGGCGCTTCACATCGCGGCTCGGCTGGGCTACGCGGACATGGTCGAGCTCCTTCTGAGCCACGGCGCCGACATGGACCTCGGGGACAGGGAAGGCGACGCCGCCTTGCACGAGGCAGCGCGGGCGAACAGCCTGCGCGTGGCGGAACTGCTGCTGAAGGCCGGGGCCGATCCCAACCTGACGCCCAAGTACTGGCCCTGGTCCTTCGGGGCGGAAGGCGGCAAGCCCCTGGCGCGCGCCTTATACGAGCAGAGCCGCATGGCAGAGCTGCTGCGCCAACACGGTGCCACGGAGTGAGCGCCCGTGGCAAGTCTTGAGGACGGTGGCGAGAGGATGAACGCGTCAGAGGGCAAGGGCGGGCGGGAGGCGGAGCGTCCCGAACGTGGGCCGGGGCACAAGAGGCTTCCGAGGCTGTGGGTGGTATGTGTGGTCTCGGGAATAGCCGGCCTGGGTCTTGGGGCCTATGGTGTATGGCTCGCCCGGATGGCGGGAAGGCTGCCGGCGGCGGTCCTCGTGTGGGTCGTTCTGGCAGTCCCCTGGCTCGTCGGCACAGTCGGCCTGTGGATGCGCTCGGACGCCGCGCGTGTAGTGATGATGCTCTACTTCTACTTTGCTACGATGGCGATGATGGGCGGATGTGCAGCAACCTTCGTCCACCCCGGCATCATTCTCTTGTACCTCCCACTGGTTGCCGTGTGTGTGGCATGCTTGAAGCACCTGTGGAACGCGCGCGAATACTTCATCGTGCCGCCGGACCAGAAGCCGCCCATCTGGTCGCTTCCCGCGCTGGCAGCGCTGCTGGTTGTGCTCGCCGTTGGCCTCCCGCTGCTTCTGCTGGTGGCGACGGCAGCCGCGCCATAGCCGACGTTCTCAGCGGCACCTAGAACTGGCCGCCGGACGTGGGGGAGGCATTAGGGGGCCGTGGGCGGCCCACAGCGCCGGCCTATCCCTTCCGGCCACGAGCCGGCTGGGAGGGGGGCTGCGGCGGCCGGAGAGCCGCCGTCCTGTGCCGGCGGCGAGAAAAACGCGCGTGGGCTTGACAGGCGTGGGGGTGGGCGGTATAATAGCGGTTTTGGGCTACCGCGCCCTGTCTGCGGGCGGTGGCCTTTCCGTCCGGCCTTTGCGGATCGTCACGCATCAGCGGTTGACATCTGCGGCGGATGGGGTATAATATGTTGTAGTGTGGAGTAGTGTGCTCTTTGACAAATAGGAGACGGAGGCGGTAAGGAACCCGCAGGAAGTCTGCGGTCGGACTTGCTGATTCCGAACGAGGCCAAGCGGAGCCGGGTTGACCCGGGCGCGCCGGGCTTACGAGTGCGCGCCGGGGCATGAGCAGATACCACTCTGAAGGGTATGATACTGGCTCAGAACGAACGCTGGCAGCGTGCCTTATGCAGGCAAGTCGAGCGAGAAACTCGCCGCAAGGCGGGGAGTAAAGCGGCAAAAGGGTGAGTAACGCGTGGGTAAGCTGCCTTGGGGAGCGGAATAACGGCGGCCGCGCAAGCGGCCCTCTGGCGAAAGCGCCGCTAATGCCGCATGCTGATGCGGTGGCACCTTCTTACTCGTAAGCAGGTAGCCGCCGCGTTGAAAGGTCCTGGGGATTCGTCTCCGGGTCTGCCCCAAGAGGTGCCCGCGTCCTATTAGCTAGTTGGCGGGGTAACGGCCCACCAAGGCGACGATGGGTAGCCGGCGTGAGAGCGTGTCCGGCCACACTGGGACTGAGACACTGCCCAGAGCCCTACGGGGCGCAGCCGCAGGGAATATTGCACAATGGGCGAAAGCCTGATGCAGCGACGCTGCGTGGGGGAAGAAGGCCTTCGGGTTGTAAACCCCTGTCAGGGGTTAAGAAATCCGTCCGGAGAAATCCGGCGGTTGACAAAAGCCCCAAAGGAAGCCATGGCTAACTCCGTGCCAGCAGCCGCGGTAATACGGAGATGGCGAGCGTTGTTCGGAATCACTGGGCGTAAAGAGCACGTAGGCGGTCGGGTAAGTCGGATGTGCAAGCGTCCGGCTCAACCGGACAGGGTCATTCGAAACTGCCCGACTGGAGCACGGTAGGGGAGAGTGGAACTCCTGGTGGAGCGGTGATATGCGTAGATATCAGGAGGAACGCCGGTGGCGAAGGCGACTCTCTGGGCCGATGCTGACGCTGAGGTGCGAAAGCTAGGGGAGCGAACGGGATTAGATACCCCGGTAGTCCTAGCCGTAAAC
>CAZFSS010000029.1:0-54950 GCA_964521715.1 uncultured candidatus Brocadiaceae bacterium
TGGCCTGCGGCGAAATCCGCTCCGTCGCGGCCACGGGTCATTCTGTTAGAGGCTCCAAGGGCGCTGCGCGTTCGGGCTGTCCTTTCTGCCGTCGGCCTTGGTCAGGTCCCATGATGGCTACCAGTCCAAAGAGCGTCCGCGTCCAGGCCGGCCTTGACGTGCCCTTCGACTTCCTCAATGCCAAGCTGCGGGGGCGCAGGAGCTTCCTTTACGAGGGGGGCCGTCTGCGAGAACTGGGCAAGGTGGCCAGCCTTCAGGACCTCTCGTGGCGCCTCTACCCCCGCGAGGACATTCCGGACGTGTTCGAGCTGGAGCGCCGCATGCTGAGTTCCTGCGCGCAGGACCTGGCGACGGTCCTCACGTACCTGACCGGCGCCTTCGGCGAGCTCTTCCGTGCATTGCTCGACCGCTACGTTGTGGAGAATCTGAAGGTGCTTCTGCGCCTCTTCACGCGCAAGGACGGGGAGGCGGACCCCGCCGGCTATCTGATAGATCTGCCGCCCGGCATGGCCCTGCCCGTCCATGAGCTTCTGGGCAGTTCGGACGTGGCGGAGTTCCTTGCGCGCATTCCGCTGGCCTCCGTCTGGGCGAGCGCGCGGGACGCGCTGCCGCTCTACCGCGAGACCGGGCGGAGGGGCTTCCTGGAGATGGCATTCGACTGCGGCTACTGGGACGCGATCCAGGACGGCGTGGGTTCCTTGAGGGACCTCTATCAGGCGGAGTGCGCGGCGCCGGTCCTGGCCGAGCTTGACGCCATGAGGCTGCTGGCAACGTTGAGGGCCGGCCGCGTCTACCAGGTCCCTTGGGACGACTTCAAGACCGTGTTGCCCGGCAAGGGGCTCCCGCCGGGTGTGCTGCAGCAGGTGTACCAGCATCCCGAGGTGGAGTTCGCCGTCGAGCGTGTGCCCGGCCTAGCGCAGGCGGTCGAGCGGCACCGACAGGCCGGGCAGGTGCGGGAGATCGGCGACGTGGAAGACGTGCTCTGGCATGAAGTGCTTCGGCTGGCCAACCGGCAGTATTACGCCCTGCCCGTCGGAGCGTCCGTCGTGGTCAGTTACTATTACTTCAAGCGCGAGGAGCTGCGCCACCTGCTGGCGCTCGCGCAGATGCTGCGCGCAGGCCGGCCGCCGGCGGAGATCGCGGAGCAGCTGGACGTGGGGTAGGAGCGATAACGCCAGTGGCCAGTGGACAGTGGACAGTGGACAGTGACGAGCAACCCGAAGGCCCTGAGCGCAGCCGAAGGGGAGCAACGAACAACGGGCAGACGGAGCAGGAGTAAGAGCAAGAGCGGCAGCAGTTCCTAGCACCTAGCGTCTAGCACCTAGCACCTGCCTGCGAGCAGGAGCAAGAGCAGGGGCAGGAGCGAGGGCAGGAGATAGGCGGGGATCATGCTCAGCTCGGAGGCCATGCTGAAGGCGCGGATCGTCGTGCTGGCGCGCCAGATGGAGCCCGTGGCAAAGGCGCTCGGGCGCCTGGGCGTCATACACCTGCGCAGCAGCCTGGAGGATTCCGGGGGGGAACTGGAGGCCGAGCAGGTGGGAGACGGGATCCAGCGATGCCAGATCCTGCAGCGGCGGCTGGAGCACCTGCTCGACCTGGTCCGCGTGGCGCCGCAAGAACGACCCCGCGGCGAGGCCGGCCTTTCCGTGGACCGGATAGAGGACGTGTTGAACTCGCTCGAGTCGCAGGCTTCGGCCTGGTCGCAGGAGGTAGAGGGGTTGGAGGAGGCCCTGGCCGACACCGAGGAGATCCTGCGCGAGCTGGCGCCCTTCCGCGAAGTCAGGTCGCCGCTGACCCGCCTGGCCGAATCGCCTCTGCTCGACCTGAAGGTGGGCGCCGTCGGCCGCGCGCGGCTCGAAGAGATGCGGGGCGCAATGCCGGACGGCGTGC
This sequence comes from uncultured candidatus Brocadiaceae bacterium, assembly GCA_964521715.1. Taxonomy (GTDB): domain Bacteria; phylum Planctomycetota; class Brocadiia; order SM23-32; family SM23-32; genus DAOVRD01. The sequence goes on from CAZFSS010000029.1 coordinate 1,891, forward strand.
TCCTCATACCCCTCTCGGAGGAGCGGGAGGGGGCCGGGGAGGCAGCGGAGGTGATGGTGGTCAGCAGCCGGCGCAGGCGGTATGCCGCCGAGACCGTTCTTGGGGATCATGCTTTCGAGGAGAAGAGGGTCCCGGCGTACCGGGAGAAGACGCCGGCCGCCGTCTACAAGGAGGCGGAGGAGCGGCGCAACGGCCTGCAGGCCAGGGCCGTCGAGTTGCGGGGCCTGCTGGCGGAATTCGGCCGGGGCCATGCCGAGGAGCTGATGCAGGCCGCCCGCTCCCTGGACGTTCAGTGCAGGCTGCTGGAGGCGGAGCAGAACTTCGGCGCGACGTGGGCAACGGCCGTCATATCCGGCTGGATCCCGGCTGTGCAGGCGGACGCCCTGCGCCGGACCGTCATGGACGCGACGGGCAGCCAGGCCGTCGTCGAGGTGCGGGAGCCGAATAGGGACGAGATCGAGCAAGGGCGCGTGCCGAGCCACGTGAGCCTTCCCCCGTTCGTTGCCCCCTTCCAGAGGCTGGTGCACGGATATGGCGTGGCGTCGTACATGGAGATCGAGCCGACGGTGCTGTTCGCGGCCACCTTCCTGCTGATGTTCGGCATCATCTTCGGCGATCTGGGGCACGGGTTCTGCCTGCTGGCCATCGGCCTCGTGATGCGCCGGCGCGCCGCACAGGCTGCCGTGCGAGACGTCGGTTTCGTCATCGCCGCGGCGGGAGCGGCCAGCATGTTGTTCGGCACGTTCTTCCAGGGCTCGCTGTTCGGCAAGTCCCTGGTGGACATGGGCTTCCCTTTGACGTTCGGGTTTGAGCCGATCAGGTTCGAAGGAGCGGGCGCCGGCGCGACCGAGCACGTCGTGCGCTATCTCGTTCTGGCCGTGGTGCTCGGCATGGTGCTGATCAGCCTGGGGGCGATCCTGAACGTCGTCAACCGGCTGCGCAGCGGGGACTATGAGGGCGGGCTGCTCGGGCAGTTCGGCCTGGTGGGCATCGTCCTGTACTGGGGGGCGCTCGGGCTGGGGATCAAGCTCCTCGTGGCGGGCGCCGGGGCTGCCGACCCATGGATCGCCGTGCTGGCCATTGTGCTGCCGCTGGTGGTGCTGGCGCTGCACGAGCCGATATACGCGCTGCTGACCCACCGAAAGGCGCTCTGGAGGGAGGGTCCCCTGATGGGCCTCTTCGAGGGTCTGATCGAAGCCGTGGAGGCCGCGATGGTCTACATGGCGAACACTTTCTCCTTCTTGCGTGTGGCCGCTTTTGCCTTGAGCCACGCCGCCCTTTGCTTTGCCGTATTCGTCCTGGAACGCCTGGTGGACGGTCTGCCCGGAGGCCCTGTCTGGTCGGCGGCGATCTTCGCTCTCGGCACCGCCGTCATTATCGGCCTGGAGGGCCTTATCGTCACCATTCAGATACTGCGCCTGGAGTACTACGAGTTCTTCACGAAGTTCTTTCGCGGCGAAGGTTTCCGCTACGAGCCGTTCCGACTCGAATAGGGCCTTCACACGGGGAAGGCGCCCTGCTCCTTCATGATCGGGAGGTCTCATGGTCAGCAAGATCATCAAGAAGAGATACGTCGGGCAGGTGTTAATGGTGACGTTCATCCTGGCGGCCTTCTGCATCACGTCGGCGATCGGCGTCACAACGGCCTCCGCTGAGAACGGTGCGGGGCAGAAGTCGGCCGCCGTCAACGTCTCGCCGCGGACGGACTCGGCGGCGACCCGCTGGGACCTGTCCATAGCCATAGCCGCGGCGATAGGCCTTCCATGCCTGGCAGCCGGCTACGCCGTGGGCAGGGTCGGCGCCGCCGCGCTTGGCGCAGCCAGCGAGAAACCGGAGCTGCTGACGCGCAGCCTCCTGTTCGTCGCCCTGGCCGAAGGGATTGCCATCTACGGGCTGCTGGTGGCCGTGCTGTTGTACCTGAAGTACTAGGGGCACCGCCTCACCGCTGCGCCGGGAGACGCAAGCATGGACTTCTACGTCGTCGCCGATGAGGACACGGTGGTGGGGTTCCGCTACGTGGGAATCGACGGCGCCATCGTCAGGGACCAGGCCCAGGCCGCGCGGGAGTTCGACCGGCTGGCGCAGTCCGAAGCGGAGCTCATCGTCATCACCACGGAGCAGGTGGCCGACACCGTAAGGGAGACGGTCAACGCCATCCGCTTCAAGGCGGCTCTGCCCGTGATCGTGGAGATCCCGGGGCCGGCGGGAGCCAGCAAGGCGAGTCCCTCGCTGTTGAGGATGATCCGCGAGGCCGTCGGAATCAAGATCTGAGGAGCAGCACAAGCCATGGCCGACCAGGAACAGGCGTTGGGCGACGAGATCCTGGCCGATGCGCGCAGACGCGCGGACCGGATCGGACAGCGGGCCGAGCGTGACGCCGAGAAGGTCAAGCGCGACGCCGACAGACAGGCCGAGTCCCAGCGGAACCGCATCCTGGAAGCCGCGCGGCGGCGGGCCGCGCACGAGGCGGAAGTCATGCAGGGGCGCATCCAGCAGGAACTCCTTGCCTTTCAGCAGCGGGCGCGCGACGGCGTGCTGGGGCGCGTTCGCTCGGACGCCGAGAAGCGCCTGGCGGACCTGGCTCAGACCGATGAGCACCGCAACGCGCTGAAAAGGTTGGCCCTTCTGGCCATCCAAGGCATGGCGGGGGAAACCTTCGAGCTGGCGCTGAGGCCGCAAGATCGCGAGCGCTGGGGCGAGGACTTGCCCGGCGAGGTCGAAGCGCTGGTCAGGGACCAGTGCGGGCGGCAGGTGCACGTGGGGCTGGGTGAGGACGCCGCAGAGGCGGACGGCGGGCTCGTCATGAAGGGCGCCGGGGGCCACGAGTTGGCCGACCAGACCTTCGGGGCGCGCTTCCATCGGCTGTGGGATCAGATGCGCGGCCACATCGCTCCGCTCCTTGTGGATGTGCCGACCACGGAAGAATGACTGATAACTCGACACAGACAGGCGCCGTCAAGCGCATCAGCGGGCCCATCGTTGAGGCCACGGGCATGGCAAGCGTCCAGGCCTACGAGGTCGTCAGGGTCGGACCGACCGGGCTGGTTGGCGAGGTGATCAAGCTGGCCGGGGACGTGGCGACGATCCAGGTCTACGAGCAGACCGACGGGCTCAGGCCGGGGGCCGCCGTGGAGCGCACCCGCGCGCCGCTCTCGGTCGCGCTGGCGCCGGGGCTGCTGGGCGGCATCTTCGACGGCGTGCAGCGGCCCCTTGCCGTGCTGGCGGAGCGCGACGGCGCGTTCCTTCAGCCCGGCGTGAGGGCGGAGCCGCTCGACGCCGAGCGCAGATGGCCGTTCAAGCCGGCCGTCAAGGCGGGTCAGCAGCTCAGCGGCGGACAGCCCTTCGGGTCCGTCCAGGAGAGCCCCACCGTGGAGCATCGCCTGCTGACGCCGCCCGGCGTCGAAGGAAAGGTGACGGACGTCAGGCCCGAGGGCGATTACTCGATAGCGGACGTGCTGTGCGTGGTGGAGGGCGGGCGGGCCCGCGTCGAGCTGACCATGACGCAAAGGTGGCCGGTGCGCCGGCAGCGGCCGTTCCGCGCGCGCAAGACGGTCTCCCAGGTGCTGGTGACCGGGCAGCGGGTCATCGACATGTTCTTCCCCGTTGCGCGGGGCGGCGCGGCCGCCGTGCCCGGCGACTTCGGCACGGGCAAGACCATCCTCCAGCACCAACTGGCCAAGTGGAGCGACGCCGACATCGTGGTCTACGTCGGGTGCGGCGAGCGCGGCAACGAGATGACGGACATCCTGCGGACCTTCCCCGAGCTGGAGGATCCCCGGACCGGGCGGTCCCTGATGGAGCGGACCGTCCTGATCGCCAACACGTCGAACATGCCGGTCGCGGCGCGCGAGATCTCCATCTACACTGGAATCACCATTGCCGAGTACTACCGCGACATGGGCTACGCCGTGGCGCTGATGGCCGACTCGACCAGCCGCTGGGCCGAGGCGCTTCGGGAGGCCAGCAGCCGCCTGGAGGAGATGCCGGCCGAGGAGGGCTTCCCCGCTTACCTGTCGGCGCGGCTGGCGGAGTTCTACGAGAGGGCCGGGCTGGTGGAGACGCTCTCGGGCAAGGACGGCAGCGTCACGGTCGTGGGCGCGGTGAGCCCGCCCGGCGGAGACTTCAGCGAGCCCGTCACGCAGCACACGACGCGGTTCACCCGCTGCTTCTGGGCCCTGGACCCGGAGCTGGCGCATTCCCGCCACTACCCCGCCGTGAGCTGGCTGGACAGCTACAGCGAATACCTGAGTGACGTGGCCAGGTGGTGGGACCAGTTCCTCCCTGACTGGCGGTCGCTGCGCGAGGAGATGATGAACCTGCTCGTGGAGGAGGACAAGCTGCAGCAGATCGTCCGGCTCGTGGGGCCGGACGTGCTGCCCGATGCCCAGCGGCTCGTGCTGCTGGTCGCGGACATGTTCAAGACGGGCTACCTCCAGCAGAACGCCACGGAGGAGATCGACACCTACTGCGGGCCGCACAAGCAGGCGCTGCTGCTTCAGGCGTTCCGCCAGTTCTACCGCCGGGCCGAGCGCCTGGTCGACCAGGGGATCCCCGTGGCGCGGATCCGCGAGCTGGGCGTCGTGCAGGACCTGCTGCGGGCCAAGTCCACCATCAAGAACGAAGACCAACAGGCGCTTGGGGCCCTCCTGAGCTCGGTCGACCGCCAGTTCGCCGAACTGGAGAAGCAGCACCGATGATACACGACAGCCCGGTGCAGTACGTGGGCGTTGACCGAGTGGCGGACCCTCTCGTCTTCGTCTCCGGCGTTCACGGCGTCGGATACGGCGAGACTGTGGAAGTGCTCGGCGAGGACAGGGGCGGCCGGCTCGGCACCGTGCTGGAGATAAACGGGGACACGGCGGTGGTGCAGGTGCTGGGCGGCACGGCCGGCCTGTCGAGCACGGGCACGCGGATACGTTTCCAGGGCCGGCCCCTGAGCGTGCGCGTCAGCGAGGACATGCTGGGCCGGGCCTTCGATGGGCTGGGCAGGCCGATCGACGGAGGCCCGTCGCCTCTGGGCGGCGAGGTCAGGGAGGTCAACGGCATCCCCATCAACCCGGCCGCGCGGGCGTACCCGAGCGAGTTCATCCAGACGGGCGTCAGCATCATCGACGGCTCGAACAGCCTGGTGCGCGGCCAGAAGCTGCCCGTCTTCAGCGGCAGCGGCATGCCCCATCACCGGCTGGCCTCCCAGATCGTGCGGCAGGCCACGCTGCCGGGCCATGAGGAGTCCTTCGTCGTCATCCTGGCCGGCATGGGCATTAAGAACGACGAGGCTGACTTCTTCCGGCACAGCTTCGAGGACGCCGGCGTGCTGGGCCGCGTGGCGCTCTTCCTGAGCCCGGCCGACGCCCCGAGCGTCGAGCGCGTCCATACGCCCCGCACTGCCCTGACGCTGGCGGAGTACCTTGCCTTCGAGAAGGACCTGCACGTGCTGGTGATCATGACTGACATGACCAACTACTGCGACGCGCTCAGGGAGATAAGCAGCGCGCGCGACGAGATACCGGCGCGCAAGGGCTACCCCGGGCACCTCTACAGCGACCTGGCAGCCGTCTACGAGCGCGCCGGGCGGATCAAGGGCTCCCAAGGTTCGATCACCCAGATGCCGATACTGACGATGCCCGCCGACGACATCTCGCACCCCGTGCCGGACCTGACCGGATACATCACGGAGGGCCAGATCGTGTTCGACCGGTCCCTCTTCCGGCAGGGCATCTACCCGCCCGTCGCGGCCCTGCTGAGCCTGTCGCGCCTGATGAAGGACGGCGTCGGCAGGGGGGCGACGCGCGAGGACCACATGGCGATCTCCAACCAGCTCTACGCCGCTTACAGCCGCGTGGAATCCGTGCGCGGGCTGGCCTCCGTCATCGGCGAAGAGGAGCTCTCGCCGATGGATAAGCAGGTGCTCCAGTTCGGCGACGCGTTCGAGATGCAGTACGTGAACCAGGCGGAGGATGAGCAGCGCCCCATCGAGCAGACGCTGGACATCGCCTGGAAAGTGGCCAGCATCCTGCCCCGGGGGGAGCTCTCGCGCCTCAGCGCTGAAGTGCTCGACCGGTACTATGGACGCGAGCCGGTCGCGCCCCCTGCCGAAGAGGGCAGGGATGAGAAGGAGTGAGTCGCCCAGATGCGGCTGCAGAACATAGCGCCGACGCGAAGGAATTACCTGGAGATCCAGAAGGCGCTCGTGCGCACCCAGGAGGGCTACGACCTGCTGGAGCAGAAGAGGCAGATACTCGTCCTCGAACTCATGACGCAGGTGGAGGCGGCCAAGCGCATCAAGGACGAGATGGCCCAGACCATGGGGGCCGCGCACGAGGCGCTTCGCCGGGCCGTCATTCAGTCCGGCCTGACCGGCCTGATCCGGCAGAGCTGCGGCATCTCGATGGATCACTCCCTGACATACCGTTCCCGCTCGGTGATGGGCGTCCCGGTGCCGGATATCGAGTGCAAGCCGGAGCCGATCGGCCTCCAGTTCGCGCTGACCGACGGCCGCAGCTACACGGACCAGGTGCTGCGCAGCTTCCTGGACGCGCTGGCCCTTGTGGCCAAACTGGCCCAGGTGGAGAACGCCGTCTTCCGACTGGCGCGCGAGATACGGCGCACGCAGCGCCGCGTCAATGCCCTTGAGAAGCAGTACATCCCGCAGTACAAGGAAGCGCTGAAGTACATCGAAGAAGCGCTCGCGGAGCGGCAGCGCGAGGAGTTCATCGTGCTGCGCAAGGTCAAGCGCAAGCATCAGGCCGCCGCCCAACAGGGGGCGATCCGCAAGCGCGACCTCGCCCCGAGCCGGCCCCCGGAGGTGCGCTGAGGCATGGCCAAGCATACCTACGGCACGATCCTCCTGTTCGCCGAAGGCAGCGACGACGGCATGCGGGCGGCCAGGGATGCCATCAACCTCGCCGTCGACGAGCGGGCCACCCTCGTCATCGTCTCGGTGGTCGACACCAGCACGCTCAGGCAACTGCTGACGTCCCGCATCTTCGTCGAGGAGGAGATGCAGGAGTACGAGCAGGAGCTGGAGGAGTCGTGCCGCAGACTCATCAACTACGTCGCGCAGATGGCCGATGAGGCGCGGGTCAGGAACCGGACGGCGCTGCTGAGAGGGGCGTGTCACAGCGTCATCCTGCGCGAGCAGAAGGAGCATGACGCGGACCTGCTGGTCATGGGATCCTTCCGCGCCACCATGGCCAAGCGCGACCTGATGGCGCACGAGAAGCAGCTCATCGTGGACGAGATCCCCTGCCCGGTTCTCCTGGTCCGCTGAGGCCGCAGGCGCACTCGACGCCTTCCCGGCAGGCACTGATTCAGGGCCGGCCACACATCCTGGGAGAGAGGGCCTGCATGGCCGACCGCGCCGCCGAGATCCTTCTCGTTCTCAACGTTATCGTGGGGCTCGCCTGCGCTGTTCCGCTGGCCCGCCTCATACGCGGCGTGGGTCGCCTGACTGGCCGATTCCTGCCCTGTTTTGCGGTCCTCGTCGGCATCTACTTCGTCGAAGGCGTGGCGATGGCGCTGGGGATGGGGATACCGGTCTTCAGTGTCGGCCTGGCCTTTGTGTGGGGCGTGGCGTTCGGCCTGTGGGTGCGCAGGCGCGCAGCGGCGTCCCGGGCGCTCCGTGCAGCTCTCTTTCTGTCGCTCTACACGTGCCTGCCGGCGGCTTCGTTCCTGGCCGTGCCGCTGATGGTCGGCCTCTCGGGGTGGGACGTGTTGAGCTCGCAGGCGGGTGCGCAGTTCGGCATACCGACTGAGCCGCCGATGTTCTGGCCTCTCGATACCATCCTCGGGTTCTACGCCGCGCTGACGGCGGGTGCCCTCGTTTTCAAGACCGTCATTACCACGGGCGAGGTCAGCCTGCTCATCCACCTCGCTCGCCGGTCGGACGCCCCATGAGCGCGCAGATGCGAGAGAGAAGGCGGACAGCCTCTGTTTCCCGATCGAGCGCTGTTGTAAGTGTTTTGTTGACATAGGCATGTGATGCGAAGGACAGGGGCTGTCCCCAGTTCTCGTGATAGGCGAGGGAACTCCGATGGCCAGGAAGCCGAACGTCCTCTACTTGCACTCGCACGATACGGGCCGCTACGTTCAGCCGTACGGCTACGCTGTGCCGACGCCGAACCTGCAACGGCTTGCGGAGCAGGGCGTCCTGTTCCGCCAGTGCTTCTGCGGGGGCCCGACCTGCTCGCCCAGCCGCGCCGCGCTGCTCACGGGGCAGTCCGCCCACTCCAGCGGCATGATCGGGCTCGCCCATCGCGGCTTCCGCCTGAAGGACTACCGCCAGCACGTCACGCACATGCTGCGGGGGGCCGGATACGCCTCAACCCTCATCGGGATGCAGCACGTGGCGCCCTGGGACGAGCGGGAGAGGATCGGTTACGACGGCATCGTCGACCTGAAAGATGGCTCGGACACGCAGGAGATCGCCTCGGCGGCGCAGCGGTTCTTCGCGCGGCCGCCTGACCGCCCGTTTTTCCTTTCGGTTGGATTCGTGCAGACGCACCGCAAGTATCCCGAGCCCGGGCCGGGCGAGGATGAGCGTTACTGCCGTCCGCCCGCGCCGCTGCCGGACACGCCGACGACGCGCCACGACATGGCCTGCTACCAGGCCAGCGCCCGCATCCTGGACGGGGGCATGGGCGCCGTGCTCGACGCGCTGGACGAGGCCGGCCTGGCCGAGGGCACGCTTGTCATCTGCACCACGGACCACGGCATCGCCTTCCCCGGCATGAAGTGCAACCTGACGGACCACGGCATCGGCGTGATGCTCATCATGCGGGGGCCGGGCGGCTTCACGGGCGGCAAGGTCTGCGACGCGCTCGTCTCGCAGATCGACGTCTTCCCGACGCTGTGCGACCTGCTCGACATCGAGCCGCCCGCGTGGCTCCAGGGCAGGTCCATGATGCCGCTCGTTCGGGGCGAGGCGGAGGAGATCAACGACGCGATCTTCTCCGAAGTCACCTACCACGCGGCCTACGAGCCGATGCGGTGCGCGCGGACCCGGCGATGGAAGTACATCCGCCGCTACGACGACCGGGGCCGGCCCGTCCTGCCCAATTGCGACGACAACCCCAGCAAGGACCTCTGGCTTGAGCACGGCTGGCGCGAGTGGCGGCTGGCGCAGGAGGAGCTGTACGACCTCGTGTTCGACCCGAACGAGGCACGCAACGTGGCCGGCGATCCTGCCATGGCGGACGTGCTGGCGGAGATGCGGGACCGGCTCGGCCGCTGGATGAGGGAGACGGACGATCCGATCCTGGAAGGGCTCCCCGTGCCCGCGCCGCCCGGAGCGCGCGTCAACGATCCCGACGGCCTCTCCCCGAGCGAAGAGCCGACGGCGGTCTAGACGTAGAGCCGGAACCACGCCCGCGCCAGGTGGAGGAACGCCGTCGTGTAGGCGTGGCCCTGGCCCGCAAGCTCCGTGTAGCTCCGCGTGCCGGGCAGCATCTCGAACAGCGACCGGATGTTGGCTGCCGTGCAAGTCTCGTCCAGCTTCCCCGCCGTCAGCAGCGTCGGCATCGACAGGCGGTGCGCGTGGCTGATGGTGTCGACGAAGCCGATGGCCTTCCAGGCGGCCGCGGCCTCCTCAGGGTGGCGTTCGCTGATCTTCCGCAGGGGATCCAGCACCAGTCCATATGCCCCGGGGAACTCCGCCTCGGCGGCGAGCGGGAAGTTCACCAGGAAGGGCACGTCGGCGGCCACCGCCCTGACGCCCTCGTCGCGCAAGATGCTGGCCAGAAGCAGCGCCGTCCCGCCCCCCTGGCTGGTGCCGAAGAAGGCGTACCGCGCCGCGTCCACGCCATCCTGGGACCGCGCCCAGAGCGCCATCGCGGCTGCCTGCGTGAGCCAGTCGACGTAGCCCTTCTTGCCGCGCGAGCGCACGGTCTCGGGCAGCACGGGCCAGGAGTCGCCTTCCTTCTTCGCCTCGTCGGGACCGTGCGGCGTTGCGTATCCCAGGGGGTTGACGTGGAGCACGTTGTAGCCGTCGGCGACCAGTTCGGGATGGGCGCTCATCTCCGCGCCGTAGCCGGGAACGTGCACGAGCACCGGGCCGCCGCCCGAGGGGCAGGGCTGCCAGAAGCAGTAGAACTCGCCGAGCCCCTCCGTGACGCAGTGCAGGTAGACGCCGCCGGTGTGCCGCACGCCGAGCCTGAAGTCATAGACCGGCGCGATCGACGTATCCACCTTGAACCGGAGGTCCTGCGCCCGCCGCAGGATGTGCGCGCACCAGGCGTCCACTTCCTCCGAGGCGGGGTAGCAATCCGAGGGCCGCTCCATCTGGCGTTCTCCTTGCCTTTGGCTGGGGGGCATAAGGTTACCGTCTTGCGGCTCCGCCTTCAAGTAACCGACGTGCCTCCCGTGCAGTTTGATCCCCGACCCCCCCGCGCGGTAGAGTGGCGCTCCTTACGATCGGCAATCCCTCGAGCCTGTGGAGAGGCGGCCAATGGCATCGGGCGAAGGGACGGCGGACTGGTTCGCGTTCGCGCCGACGCGCGACGACTTCGCACCGAGCGCCCTGGACTGCTCGCGTTTCATCGAGGCGCCCGCAGGTCGGCACGGATTCCTGAAGGTCGAGGGCGAGCGCTTCGTCTTCGAGGACGGCACGCCGGCCCACTTCTTCGGCGCCCAGCTCGCGCGCGTCTACGATAAGGAAACGGCCGACTACGTCGTGCGCCGATTGCGCAAGCAGGGCATCAACATCGTCCGCTACCACGGCATGATCGGCGTGACGAAGCGCGACGGCCATTCCGTCCTCGACTACGACGGTGAGCGCTGGGACGGCCTCGACCGCATGATCCACCGGCTCGGCCAGGGCGGCGTCTACGTCATCCTCGACGTGGACTACTACCTGCCCGTCAGGCCCGGGGACAACATCCCCGGCCTCCCCGAAGGCGGCAAGACGCAGTTCCTGACCTTCTTCAACGAGCCCGTCATCCGGCTCAAGCGCCAGCGCATGAGGGACATCTTCACTCACCTCAACCCGCACAGCGGCAAGCGATACTGCGACGACCCCGTCATCGCCCTCATCGAGATATGCAACGAGGACTCCCTGTTCTGGTACGGCGTGGACAGGCTGGACGAGCCGTTCAAGACGGAGCTGGAGGACCTGTTCAAGGATTGGCTGCGGGAGAGGTACGGAGACGAGGACGGCCTGCGCGCGGCCTGGAACGCAGGCGGGGCGCTGCCGCTCGCGCCGGGCGAGGGCCTCGGCGACGGACGGCGGATGGCCGTCATGGGGATGGACCGCTTCACGGACGAGCATCTTCGCCAGGATCCGCAGGAGGCCCGGCGCGCCGAGGACCAGATGCGGTTCTTCCTGGACCTGGAGCGCCGATACTTCACCGAGACGCGCGATTTCCTGCGCGAGATCGGCATAAAGACGCCTATCTGCGGCACCAACTGGCAGGGCGGCGGGTTCACCACCCGCGTCCACATGCGGGGGCAGGCCGACCTGGACTACGTGGACCGACATGGCTACTGGGACCACCCCAGCGGCGAGGGCAACCTGAAGTGGCGCATCGCCACGTGCAACTTCCACAACCTGCCCATGGTCAGGCACGTCATCGTCGACCCCGCCGACCACGAGGAGCTCGGCGTCGGCAACCTGGTGCTGCACAAGGCGTGGGAGCGCATCCTCGGCATGCCCGTGACCGTGACCGAATGGAACACCTGCCTGCCGAACGAGTACTCGCTCGAGGGAACGGGCCTCATGGCCGCCTACGGCTTGCTTCAGGGATGGGAGGCGCCGATGCAATTCGGCTACTTCAGCCCGGACTGGTCGGCGAAGCTCGGCCCCGGCTCGTTCGACATGCTGGCGAACCCGCCGCAGCTCCTCCAGTTCCCCGCCGTGGCCACCATGTGGCACCGGCGCGACGTGCGGGAAGGCGAGCTGGTCGCGGAGGCGCTCTACGGGCCGGACGACCTGTTCCGGTCGGCCGGGGACCTCAAGCCGGCGCCCTGGCCCGCCGCCCTGGTCGGCAAGGTCGGCTACCGATTTGCAGACGAGGATCGGGAGCCGATCGCAGCCGACGTCGCCCCCTGCTGGGACGAGGAGTCGCGCACGGCGCACTCGATGACGGGCGAACTGCGTTGGAACGCGGCGGACGGCGTGGTCACGGTCGACACGCCGCGCACGCAGGCGGCCATCGGGTTCCTCAGCCGCGCCCCGATCGAGCTGGGATCCGTCCTGCTCGAGATCGCCGCCCCGTACGGCGCCGTCTACGTCACGTCTCTGGAGGACGACGAGCCGATCCACGCGAGCCGGCGCATCCTCGTCACCGCGGTGGGGCCTGCGCGCAACACGGGCATGCAGTACGAGACGACGGGCGAGACGGCGCGGCACCACGGCTCGCCGCTCTGGCGACTGAAAGACGAGGGGCACGAACCGATCCTTCTGCGCGCCGTCGTGGGCGACCTGACGATCTGGTCCGAGCATGCCGAGTCGCTCAGGGCGTGGTCGCTCGACGTGAACGGCAAGCGCGTCAAGGCGGTCCCGCTGAGGGTCATGGACGGCGGGGTCAGCCTGCGGCTCGAGCACAGCCACGCGGCGGTCTACTACGAACTCGCGGTGCGGTGAGAATGCTCCCACGCTCCGGCCTGACGGCCGTGCAGATCCTCGTGACCGGTGCGCTCCTTGCGGGGTGCGCGGCGGCTCCCTCCCGGCCGGCAGGCGGCCCGACGGCGGCACGGGCGGCGCTGCGTCCCCCGGTCCCTCGGCCGCGCGAGGCCGTCCCGCGGGCGTTGCCGCCGGCAAGGGTTGAGATCGGCCGGTCCGTGCAGGGCCGGGCCATAGAGGCCCTGGTCTTCGACGGGTCGGCGGGGTGCGTGCTCATCTTGGGGGGCATTCACGGCGACGAGCTCGTCGGCGTCGATCTCGTTGCGCGTCTGGCCCGCTACCTGGGGGACCATCCCGAAGCCCGCGCCGGCAAGCGTGTGGTCCTCATCCTGCGCGCTAATCCGGATGCTCTCGCGGCCCGCACCCGCTGGAACGCGGACGGCGTGGACGTGAACCGCAATTTCAGGACCGGGAACTTCCGGGCAAGCAGACGCGACGGCGGCTCGCCGCTGTCCGAGCCGGAGTCGCGCGCGCTCGTGGCCGTCATCGCGCGATACCGCCCCTCCTGCGTCGTCTCCGTGCATTCGCCCCTGAACTGCGTGGACCCGGACGGCGGCGAAGCGTCCCGCGCGCTGGCACGCCGGATGGCCCGGGTCGGCCCGCTGCCGCTCAAGGACCTGCCCGCCATGCCCGGCTCGCTCGGAACGTACGCCGGCAACGAGCTCGGCCTGAAGATGATCACTTACGAGCTGGACCGACAGGCCGCGCCCGCCCGGGATCCGGGCGCCTACCTCGATGCGCACCTGGCCGCTCTGCTGCTTGCCATCCGCGAGGGCTGAGCGGCCCGCCTGTATGAAGGGATTGCGGCGGCGTCCCGGAAGCGTTATACTCCCGCCCGGCTATTGAGGCCGGTAATGACAATGTCTCTGCCAGCGAGGAGTTGTCATTCTGAGGCCGCCGCAGGGCGGCCGAAGAATCTCGTCGTTCCCTACGCGGCAAGGCGAGATTCTTCGTCGCGGCTTCGCCGCTCCTCAGAATGACAGCGCGCGCGGGGTCGGTACATTAGCTGTGCAGTTCTCCATAAGCGGAAAGGGGGGCAGCCGATATGGAGCGGTCGAAGCTCCTTCGTGTTCTGTTCGTCGCGCTGGGGGTCGTCGGGGTCCTCGCCATCGCCGCCGGGATCTTCGTGGTCTCGTTGCTGCGCGAGGACATGAGCAAGGTGGAGCTGCGCTTCCGCCTCGAGCCGGGCAAGGCGTACGCGTTCCATCACGAGGCGGCCGTAGAGAGCCGATGGCAAAGCGACGCGGGGCAAGAGCAGAACGCCAGCTCCGCCATCCTCGACTATACGTTCGAAGTGAAAGAAGCGGACGCCGAGGGCAACGCAAAGATCAACGTGACCTGCGATCGGTTGCAGCTGAAGCAGAGCGGGGCCGCCGGCGACGTCAGCTACGATTCGTCGGCGACTTCCGAAGTGCCTCCCGCCTGGAAGGGCCAGGTGGAGATGCTGGCCCAGGACTTCTCGATGACGCTTTCGCCGAAGGGCTGGGTCCTGGCTCTTGCCTTGAAGGAACGGGCAGAACCGGAGCAGCCCTCGGAAGCGGAATCCAAAGCGGAACCCGAAGTTGAATCCGGGGCGGACATGGACGTTGTGAAGATGCTCCAGGCTGAGCTTGAGCAGTACAGGGAGAAGACGCAAGGTGACCTGAAGGCCGAGGGGAAGAAGCTGAGCCCGATCGCCCTCCAGATGCTCGTTCAGAGCTCGCTTGCGGTATACCCGGAGGGCCCGGTAGGCCCTGGCGACACTTGGCAGCGCCGGCTCGACCTCCCCGGCGCGCCGGGCCAGATGCCCCTACAGACCTTCGAGTTTAGACGCCACAACAACGGGCTGGCCGTTATCGTGGTCCGGTCTGAGGGGGTGGCGCAATTCAACCCGTCCGGCTCGGTGCGGGCAGATACCGAGACTTCAGGCTCTGTCGAGGGGACCATCGAGGTGGACAAGGCGACGGGCCACATATGCAGCGCAGAGGTCCGGGGAGAGGCGACCGTCTCTTCGCGGACGCCCGCTGGCGGGTTGAGCCTTTCGATAGAGGAGTTCGAGAGGCACACGCTGCTGCCGAAGGAGTGAGCGCCTCGGCAAGCCGCTCGGCGTCCCGCTCACTTGACGCCGCCCGATGCGCGCAGCAGCGACGCGGCTCCTTCGTACTGCCCGAGCTCAGCTAGTCGCAGTGGGGTCCAGTCGCGGAAGTCCCGTGCGTTGACGTCCGCGCCTTGATTCAGAAGCAGTGCCACGACTCGCTCGTCGCCGGCGTTGGCCGCCCAGTGCAGCGGGGTCCACTTCAGAAGGCGGTCCGTGCTGCGGAGCAGGTCGGGATCCGCCTTCAGGTACGACTCGACCAGCGCTGGATCGCCCAGGCCTGCCGCCGTGTAGACGTCCTGGCGCGCGCCGCCCTCGAGCAGGATCCGGGCCGCCTCTCGGTGGTTGTTGAAGGCGGCTTCATGCAGCGGAGTCCAGCCGTCCACGTCTTCGGCGTCCACGTCCGCGCCCCGGGCCAGGAGGGACGTAACGACCTCCTCGTTGCCGCCGTACGCAGCAGCGTGCAGGGGAGTCAGGCCGTCCGTCGTGCGCGCGTCGACCGCTGCACCTTCGGACAGGAGGAGCTCTGCGACCTCCAGATGCCCTTGAGCCGCCGCGATGTGCAGCGGGGTCTCGCCTATGCATCTGCCGGTCTGCCGCTCGCCACGGCAGGGCGGCCATAGGCCGACGGGCTCACGCTGCCACCACGGCAGTGCCCACCAGGACGAGTCCTGCCCAACTGCCGCCACGCTGCCCTCGGCCCGCGCGTTCACGTCCGCGCCCTTCTGGACGAGGAGCATCGCGACCGGCAGCCAGCCCCGAGCGGCCGCGCAGTGCAGGGGCGTCAGGCCGGCCTGGTTCGCAGCACTTGCGTCCGCCCCCCTGTCCAGCAGCAGGACGGCCATCTGGTCGCCGTTGCCCAGACGCTCGCCCAGCGCCGCGTGCAGCGGTGTATCGCCGAAGCAGTCGCGCGCGTTCGGGTCGGCGCCGTTCTCAAGAAGCGCCTTCGCGAGCGCAGCAGGACCAGTTTCGCCGATCATTGACGTGCGTGTGACGGCCTTGTGGAGGACCGTCTCGCCGCGTTCGTTGGCAGCGTTGACATCCGCGCCGCGCTGGATGAGCAGAGGCGCCACGCGCATGTCGCACTCAAAGAGCACGGCGTCTGCCAGAGGCGTGTCTCCGGCCTCATTGCGCGCGTCGACGTCCGCACCGTGGTCGAGAAGCCAGCGCGCAGCCTCGATGGTCCCGAACGAGGCGGCAGCATGGAGCGCGGTGTCTCCCTCCGGGCCTCTGCGGTTGACGTCCGCGCCCCGTTCCACGAGCAGGCGCATGACGTCGATGTGGCCATGGGACGCCGCCGCCTGCAGCGCCGGCGCCTGAAGGCGAGCGGGCGGCCCCCCGGGCTCCGGAGGCGGGCCGGGGACTTCCTCCCCGGCGTTGGGGTCCACCCCGGCATCCAACAGGAGCCCGACCAGCTCCAGATCTCCGGCTCCGGCGGCGCGATAGAGGAGCTTCGGCCCTTCGGTGCCGATTCTGGCGGGCGCCCGCGCGAGCGCTTCCCAGTGCTTCCATAGCGCGGCCTGTTCGCCTTTGCGAGGCTGCGCGGGCACGAGCCGCGCCGTGAACCTCTGTGCGCCCCTCGCGACGGCTTGCCGCACGTGCCAGACTGCCGTAGCCCGAGCGACGACCCACCGCCCGACCCGGAGGCCCGCCCACGCGACGAAGACGAGGCACAGGATCACCACGAAGCCGCAACCGCTGATCGCCAGCAGTTCGGCGCGCCTGTCCCCCTTATCTGAGGGCCGGCCTTCGGTCGTCAAGGTCCCCTGTCCTCACTCGGCGGTGCCTCGTCCGTCGGTCAGAGCGTCCTCGAGCAGCGACAGGACGGGGTAGGCCGCGTTGTAGTGCTTGTGCAGGAAGAGGGGATTGCGCTCCCGATAGAGCGCTTTTCCCAGGCGGTCGGCGATGGGGATGAGCATCCGCTCATGCCTGCACAGGACGGGCGAGACACGGTTGACGGTCCCGGTCGTCTGCCAGTTGAGGCACCCGCACGTGTTGTTGCACCTGTCCCTTACCGCGCACGTCCGACAGGTCTCCTTCTCCTGCTCTGACGCGTCGTGAATCCGACGTCGGGCCTCCTCGTCGATCCCGCTGAACACGTTGCCTATGCACCACAGGCTGTCCGGGCCGGCCCCCGTGAACTGGACGCACGGGTAAAGGAATCCGCTCGGATCCACCGACACCTGCCGCTGCGCCAGCTCGCAGCGCTCCTTCCGGTAGCAGTGCCGGTTGATGTGGGATGAGAGCTTCACCTCGAAGGGGCTCAGGTAGAACTTGCGCCCTTCGCGGGTCCACCTGACGTAGAGAGAGCCCAGGCGCTTGTACTGGCTGGCCAGCGCACGGAAGTCGGCTTCGCGCCACTGCGCCGCGTAGTTCAGCGAGACTATGAGGTAGCGGCAGCCCAGGCCCAAAAGGAAGGAGACGGACTCGGACAGGTAGGGCGCCGTGTCCGGGTTGACGACCATGAGCACGCTCGAGTACGGCCTGACCGACAGGAGGAGCTTCAGGCGCTCCAGCAAGAGGTCGAACGTGCCCGAACCGTCGGGCAGGCGGCGATGCTGATCGTGCGCCTCCCTGACGCCATCGAAGCTCACCGCAATCAGCAGGTCGTTCTCGATCGAGAAGTCCAGGAAATCCTCGTCGAGCAACAGACCATTGGTGGTGACCTTGAAGTGGAATCGGCCCGCCCGATGCCTCTCCAGCTCGCGGCCGTGCGCGACCAGGCGCCGGATGAGGTCCTTGTGAAGCAGAGGCTCGCCGCCGAAGAAGACCACGCCGCAGGAGCCGTCCGTGCTGCGCGAGCCCAGGGCCATGGCGCGGCGCCCCACCTCTTCCGTCATCGCCGGTCCGTCGCGGGGCGGGGAGTAGCAGTAAGAGCACCGCATGTTGCAGCCCGCCGTCAGGTGGAGCGTCAGGTGCACGGTCAGATGACCCCCTGGGCTTCGAGCCACTCGGCGAAGTCCCGGACCTGCATCCGCAGCAGGCGCACGGACCGGGTTTTGGGCGTCTCGCGGACCGCCGGCTCGGCTGCCGTTTTGCCCTTTGCGCCGCCGGGCCAGAGGTCCTCGCCCAGCTCCCTCGGTTCGCCCCGGACCATGGGATCGTAGAGGATGCCGAAGTGCACGGCCTCTCCGCTCTGTTTCACCTTGTCCGCGACCAGATGCGCGATGTCGATGAAGTCGAAGTCCTGCACGGTTGAGGTGTCCTGCACGCCTCCGAGAAGGAAGTAGTCGGTCGTGGAGAGATACTCGACGGCGATCTTCTTCGCAGGATCCCGCAGGTCCACGCTCAAGGGCTTCGCCGATCCGGGAAGGTCGAAGTAGACCAGCTTGTGCTCCTGGCCGTCTCGGACGACGGCCCGCCCCCTGTGAGGCACTTCGACGTCCTTCATCTCGCCGCCCTTCTCGGAGAACTCCAGGCCGTACTCGGCCAGCTCTTCGCTGATGACCTGAAGGGCCTCCTCCTCGGACAAGAAGACCGGCGGCGCGACGACGATGCAGCCTATGGCGCCGCGCCCGTCCCCGTGCTCGAAGATCGGGGCGACGACTGCGGCTGCCGGCAGCTCAGCCGGCGCGGCGTTCGGATCTGCCTTGACGGTCGCGTTCACCGCAAGGAACAACGCGGCGGCTCCCGCCATCTTCGCGCAAGAGCGCCATGCCGGCGGCAGATGCTTTGCCAGCAGGCTGGGCTCGGCCAGCACCTGGAGCCTGGTCGGGTATCTGGGCACGCGATAACGCCCCAAAGGCTTCGGTTTCATTGCTCGTCCTCCGTGCTGTGCCTGGTCAGCAAGATCACGGTCTCAGACCGGCCCCACTCCCTTGCCAACTGCAAAGGCGTTTGCCCGGCTGCGGTCTTGGCATTGATGTCCGCGCCTTTCGACAGCAGAAGCTTGACGACGGCCGTATTGCCCATCATGGCAGCCTGGTGCAGGGGTGTCCAGCCTCGCTGGTCCACGGCGCTCACGTCACAGCCGCGGGCGAGCAGTATCTCGACGCATCGCGGGTTCCCGCCGCCTGCAGCCGCGTGGAGCGGCGTCTCGCCGCTGCTGTCCTTTACGTGCACTTTGGCTCCGCTGTTTAGCAGTAGCTCCACCATGTCTGCGTGTCCGCACGACGCCGCGTCATGTAAAGGGGTTGCACCTATCTCGGAGCACGTGCCGATGTCCGCGCCGCCCGCTACGAGGAGCTTCGCCACACCGAGGCAGTCGTTCTCAGCTGCGAGGTGCAGGGGCGTGTGTCTCCTGACATGCGCGTCCCTGGCGTTGGGATCGGCTCCCCGGGACAGCAGGAGGCGGACAGTGTCCGTGTGGCCGTGTTCGGCGGCCCTGTGCAGCGCCGTGGAGCCGAGATGATCTCTGGCGTTGACGTCCGCCCCTGCGTCGAGGACGAGTTCCGCCGCGACGGTCTGGCCGGCGCCGGCGGCCCAGTGCAGGGGAGTATCGTCCGCGCCGGCCTCCGTGCTCTTTGCCAGGTGGGGCTCGGCCGCGAGCAGGGCTCTGAGCCGGGCCACGTCGCCGAGCGCAGCCGCGCTGTAGACGTCCACCTTCGCGCCGCGCTCAATTAGCAAAGGCGCTATCGCCGGGTCAGGGCGGTCGCGCTGCGCGGCGAGGCGCAGCGCGGTCTGGCCGTACCAGTCCGATGCCTCAAGATCTGCTCCCGCATCGATCAGCATCGTCAGGGTCTCGGCATCCCCCCGTTCTGCGGCCTCGTGCAGCGCCGTTCGACCACTGTCGCCCAGTTTCAGGTTGACATCCGCTCCCCCGGCCAGGAGCAGCTCTACGACGTCCTTCCGCTCGCCAGAGACGGCCTCGCTTAGAGGCGTGCGGTTGTACTCGTCGAGCAGGTTGGGCTCTGCCTTGTGCTCAAGGAGGAACCCGACCATCTCCGGGCTTCCCCAGTCGGCAGCCCGGTGGAGGGCAGTCGCCCCTTCGTCGTCCCTGGCGTTGACATATGCGCCTCCGATCAGCAGGGCTTCGACCAGATCGATCCGCTCGTGCTGCACGGCTTCGTCCAGAGGTGCGTTGCCCTCCGCGTCCTTCGTGTTGGGATTGGCACCGCGGGAGATCAAGACGCCGGTCAGCTCCAGGTTGCCGCGGTCGATCGCCCAGTGGAGGGCCGTCCGGCCGGAACCCTCGACCGCGTTGACGTCGGCTCCTTTCGCCAATAGGAGCTCAACGACCTCCCCCCGGCCGCGGTACGCGGCGAAGTGCAGCGGCGTCCACGCACCGTTGTCGCGCGCGTTGGGGTCGGCCCCGTTTGCCAGAAGGAGCTCGACGACGTCCCGGTGCCCGCGCTCAGCAGCCTCGTGCAGCGGCGTCTCCCCGTATTTGTTCTGCGCGCCTGCACCTGCGCCGCGCGCAAGAAGCAGGGCGACCGCTCCTGCGTGTCCGTGCAGCGCCGCACGGTGAAGCGCACTGCGGCCGTCGTTGCCTCGGACGGCGATGTCTGCTCCCCTGTCTAGGAGGAGGGCAGCCACTGCCTCGTGGCCGCGGCGGGCCGCATGGTGCAGGGGAGTCAGGCCCCACTTGTCCTTGCCGTTCACGTCGGCCCCGGCGCCCAACAGGACCTCAATGATCTGCACGTGCCCGGCACCCGCTGCTTCGTGCAGAAGGCCATCGTCTGCGCCGCCGAGCGATCCCCCTGATTGCCCGAGCAGGGACCTGGTGCGCTCCAGGTCTCCCGTGCGGACGGCATCCCTGAGCTGCTCGGACGGGGGCGCCGCCCCTGCCCCAAGCAGCGACGGCACAGTGGCAAGCAGCAGCAACCCGATGCAGATCCCGCCCCAAAGCGCCCGGCGCTTCATATCCGATATCCCTCCCGTCCCGATAGTGCGACGCGCCCCAGAGCGTCAGCCCACCGCTGCTCGCAGCCCTCACCGAACGATATTGTAGCACTTGTGCGGGCCATGTCCAGCCTGTCTTCTTCCCTACACTCTCAGTGGAGCTTCAACATTGAGCTTCCCCGTAGGGTGATTCCGGCCGAATGAGGTAGGGGCACGGCGCGCCGTGCCCCTACGCAGACCTTATGGGCGCTCCTGACAGGTCGGTCGCCCAATTGAACCGCCCGTCTTGCTTCGGCAAGAATGCAGCCAATGAAGGGCGTACCCCATGCCTGTCGTGGGTGGGACAGAGCTCTGGATCAGAGTCTTGACATCGAGGCCCTGCGCCGATATGATGAACGCCGTTCATTTAGTGATTGGTGTTTGGCAGGGGCATGGGCACTCGGCAGCGACGCGAACGGGAGAAGCTGAGGCGGCGCAAGGACATCTTGCGCGCTGCCCGCACCGTGTTCTGGCAGCACGGTTACGCCGGCACGACTATGCCGCAGATCGCCGAGGCGGCCGAGCTGGCGCCCGGGACGCTCTACCTCTACTTCCCCAGCAAGAGCGCCCTCTACGCGGAGCTGCTGGTGGAGGGCTATGACTTGCTGCTCCAGCGGCTCCACGAGACGTCCAGCGCCCATACCTCTCCGCGCGAGCAGGGCGGCGCGCTGGTGGACGTGTTCTTCCAGTTTGCCCGCGACTGCCCCGAGTACTTCGACGTCATCTTCTTTGTGATCCAGCGGGAGAGCGGGCGGAACGTCAGCGACGCCCTGGAGCCCGAGCAGGTCGCCAACCTACGCGCCAAGGAGAACGCCTGCAAGGACCTCGTGGCCGAGGTGCTCGAACGGGCCGGATACGACGGTTCGCAGGCCGATCAGCAGGCGACGATCGACGCGATGTGGAGCATGCTGGTAGGCATCGTCTTCGTGTTCCGCAAGACGGGCAGGGACAGGTTCTCAGAGGTGGCCCGACAGGCGAAGCAGGTGCTTGTCGACGCCGTCTTCGCGGGGAGATAGTGTCAGCCCGTTGCGCAGGCGGCGGGCACGCGGAGTCGACGCCGTCTTCGCGGGGAGGTGGCCGCGTTTCGGGGCTTGTGACGGGACGAGGTGGCGGCGTGATGCCGGCGAGTGCGTTCGTTGAGCAGGCAAGGCGTTCTGCTATAATGGATGGCTTGCGGGGGCTCCGCCGTGACCATCTGCGGGGATGCTGTCCCGTGCGGGGCCCCGTGAATGGCCGGCATCCGAGATGCCCGGCATCCCTGCGGCGTGCCCGATGAAGGAGAAGGACGAGCATGATCGGCTGGCTTGATCCGACGTTTGTGTTGCTGATTCCGCCGATGCTGCTGGCGATCTACGCGAGCGGCAAGGTGAGGAGCACCTTCCGGAAGTACTCGCAGCGCCGCGCGTCGTCCGGCGCAAGCGGCGCCGACGTGGCGCGAGACATCCTGCAAAGGAACGATGTGTGGGACGTGTCGGTCGAGCCGGTGGAGGGCCAGTTGACCGACCACTACGACCCGCGCAAGAAGGTGCTGCGGCTGAGCGAGGCCGTCTACGGCTCGCGGAGCCTGGCCGCGCTCGGCGTGGCCGCGCACGAGGCCGGGCACGCCGTGCAGCACGCCCGGAGCTACGTGCCCTTGAAGCTGCGGCAGGGCATCTGGCCGGTCGCCAGCTTCGGCACGAACCTGGGCCCGATCCTGGCTATGATCGGCATCGTGATGCTGGCCCTGAGCAACGGCAAGGCGGAGTGGGCCTCCTTCATAGCGCAGGCCGGCATCCTCTTGTTTGCCGGCGCCACCTTCTTCGCGCTGATGACGCTGCCGGTAGAGTTCAACGCCAGCCGGCGGGCGCTCCAGACGCTGGAGGCGTCGGGGTTCGTCACGTCGGCGGAAAGGCCGCACGTGAAGAAGGTGCTGGACGCGGCGGCGCTCACGTACCTGGCGTCGGCGTTTGTGGCCATCATGATGCTGGTGCGGTTCATCCTGCTGTTCAGCATGGTCTCGCGGCGCGACTAGGGCGCCGGGGCCGGAGGACGCGCATGGGGATGACGATCACGGAGAAGATACTGACGGCCCATTGCGGCGGCGACCGCGTGGAGCCCGGCCAGTACGTCATCGCGGACGTTGACCTCTGCCTGGGCAACGACGTCACGGCGCCCATCGCGATCGAGCAGTTCGAGAAGGCCGGCTTCGGGAAGGTCTTCGACAGGAGCCGCATCGCGCTGGTGCCCGACCACTTCACGCCGAACAAGGACATCAAGGCGGCCACGCTGGCGCTGGCGCTCCGTAACTTCGCCCGCAAGTATGACATAGAGCATTACTGGGAGGTGGGCCGCGTCGGCATCGAGCATGCCCTCCTGCCCGAGCAGGGGCTGGTCGGGCCCGGGGACCTGATCCTGGGCGCCGATTCGCACACGTGCACGTACGGCGCGCTGGGCGCGTTCTCGACCGGAGTCGGCAGCACGGACCTGGCGGCGTGTTTTGCCACGGGGACGGTGTGGCTGCGCGTGCCTGAGTCCATGAGGCTCGTCTTCAAGGGCGAGCTTGGGCGCTGGGTGGGCGGCAAGGACCTCATCCTCTACACCATCGGCCGGATTGGCGTGGACGGGGCGCTCTACCGGGCCATGGAGTTCTGCGGGCCGGCCATCGAGAGCCTGCCGATCGACGATCGGTTCACCATGTGCAACATGGCCATCGAGGCAGGGGGCAAGAGCGGCGTCATCGCCCCGGACCGGATCACGAGGGAGTACTGCGAAGGCCGGTTCAAGAGGAAGGCCACCTACTACGCCAGCGACCCCGACGCCGCGTATGCCGAGACCCACGAGTGGGACGTGAGCGGCATGAGCCCGCAGGTCGCCGCCCCGTTCCTCCCCTCGAACGTCCATCCGGTGGAAGAACTGGCCGACGTGGGGATCGACCAGGTGGTGATCGGTTCGTGCACGAATGGCCGCATCAGCGACCTGAGGACGGCGGCCGAGATACTGCGGGGCAGGACGGTGGCGCCGACGGTGAGGCTTATCGTCCTGCCGGCCACGCAGCAGATCTACAGGCAAGCGCTCGAGGAGGGCCTGATCGACGTTTTCATCGACGCGGAAGCGGCGGTCTCGACCCCGACGTGCGGCCCCTGCCTGGGCGGGCACATGGGCGTGCTGGCCGCCGGAGAGCGCGCGCTGGCCACCACGAACCGTAACTTCCGTACCCGCATGGGGCACGCGGAAAGCGAGGTGTACCTGTGCAACCCGGCGGTGGCGGCGGCCAGCGCCGTGACCGGCCGCATCACCCACCCGGACGAAGTGGCCGACTGAACCTGAGGAAGCGAAGACAGAAGAGGCAGCAGATGCCACGTTACCTGGGTCTGGACGTCGGCTCGATCAGCGCGGACCTGGTCGTCATGACGGGCGAGGGGGAGATCCTCGATACCCGCTACGTGAGGATCTTCGGCCGGCCCCTCGAGGTCGCGCTGGCGCAGCTCGAGGACGTCCTGAAACGGTTCGACGGCGTGGACGGGCTCTGCGTGACGGGCAGCGGCGCCAGGATGGTCGCCGAATTGCTCGGCGTGCCGTTCGTCAACGAGATCGTGGCTCAGAGCAGGGCCACGGCGTTCCTCGAGCCCGCCGTGCGGACGATCATTGAGATAGGGGGCACGGAGTCGAAGCTCATCCGGCTGGGGCGCGCCGAAGACGGCTCGGTCCGCGTCGAGGACTTCGCGATGAACTCGATCTGCGCAGCCGGCACCGGCTCGTTCCTCGACCAGCAGGCCTCGCGCCTGAAGGTCAGCATCGAGGAGTTCAGCCGCCTGGCGCTCAAGAGCGAGAAACCGCCGCGCGTGGCGGGGCGCTGCTCCGTGTTCGCCAAGAGCGACATGATCCACCTTCAGCAGCAGGGCACGCCCGACTACGACATCATCGCCGGCCTCTGCTACGCCATGGCCCGCAACTTCAAGAGCAGCGTAGGGCTGAGCAAGGAGTTCCTCAAGCCCGTCGCCTTCCAGGGCGGCGTGGCCGCTAACGTCGGCATGGTTCGGGCGTTCAAGGACGTGCTGGGCCTCAAGGACGGCGAACTCGTCATACCGCAGCACTTCAACTGCACGGGCGCCATCGGCGCCGTCCTCCAGACCCTGGGCGAGGGGCGCGACTGCTCGTTCGAGGGCCTCGAGCCCCTCCGCCGCTACCTGAGCCAGCCCCATGCGGAGGCCGAGAGGCTCCCCAAACTCAACGGCGACGGCTACGGCGTGGACATCTCCACGCGCCCCCTGCCCGAGGGCGACGGGAAGATCGTCGCCTACGTGGGAGTGGACGTGGGCTCCATCAGCACGAACGTCGTCGTCATTGACAGCGACCACAACGTGATCGCCCGCCGATACCTGATGACCGAGGGCCGGCCGATCGAGGCGGTCAAGAAGGCGCTCTACGAGGTGGGCCGCGAGGTCGGCGACAGGGTCCTCGTGCGCGGCTGCGCCACCACGGGCAGCGGCCGATACCTGACCGGGGAATTCATCGGCGCGGACCTGATCAAGAACGAGATCACCTCTCATGCGCGCGGGGCGGTGGAGGTCAATCCCCGCGTGGACACGATCTTCGAGATCGGCGGCCAGGACGCCAAGTACATCTCGCTGGAGAACGGCACGGTCGTAGACTTCGCCATGAACAAGGTCTGCGCGGCCGGCACCGGCTCCTTCCTGGAGGAGCAGGCCGAACGGCTGGGGCTCAGGATCGAGGAGGAGTTCGGCGCCGAGGCCCTCGGCAGCGACGCCCCCTGCCAGCTCGGCGAGCGCTGCACTGTCTTCATGGAGAGCGACCTGAACTACCACCAGCAGCGCGGCGTGCCGCGCGACGACCTGGTCGGCGGCCTCAGCTATTCCATCGTCTACAACTACCTCAACCGCGTGGTCGAGGATCGCAAAGTAGGCGACGTGATCTTCTTCCAGGGCGGCGTGGCCTTCAACCGGGGCGTTAAGGCCGCCTTCGAAGCGGTCGTGGGGAAGAAGGTCTCCATCCCGGCCCATCATGACGTGCTGGGGGCGATCGGGGCGGCCCTCATAGCGCAGGAGAACTCCAACGGCGACTCAAGCTTCCGCGGCTTCGACCTGCGGCACGTCGGCTACGGACTGAAGACGTTCGAGTGCAAGCAGTGCTCGAACCGCTGCGAGATCCACCAGGTCTCCATCGAAGGCCAGAAGCCCCTCCACTATGGCAGCCGGTGCGGCCGGTTCGACGACGACAAGAAGCACAAGAAGGGCGAACACCTGCCCCGCCTGTTCGCCGAGCGCGAAGACGCCCTCCTGAACACCTACGGCAAGGACGCGCCCGACGAGCCGATCGGCGTCACGGTCGGCATCCCCCGCGCGATGACCTTCTTCGACCTGTATCCCCTGTGGAAGGCGTTCTTCACGGAGATCGGCTGCAACGTCGTCCTTTCGGCGCCGACCAACAAGGACATCGTCCGGCGCGGCGCCGAGGCCATGACGTCCGAGACCTGCATGCCCGTGGCGGTCGCCCACGGGCACGTGCTGGACCTGCTGGAGTCCGACGTCGACTACGTCTTCGTGCCCAGCGTGGTGAACCTGGAGCACGAGGCCAAAGGAGTCATTCACTCCTATGCCTGTCCGCTCGCGCAGGGACTGCCCTATCTGCTGCGGGCGGCGTTCGAGTTCGACGGATTGGGCCCCGACC
Source organism: uncultured candidatus Brocadiaceae bacterium (assembly GCA_964521715.1). Classification (GTDB taxonomy): domain Bacteria; phylum Planctomycetota; class Brocadiia; order SM23-32; family SM23-32; genus DAOVRD01. Next base: position 28,068 of record CAZFSS010000029.1, read on the forward strand.
TGCTGGCGCCGATATTCCACTTCGAACGCGGCCGACCCGCCGTCGACGAGAAGCTGCGCGAGCTGGGCCGCATGTTCGGCGCCTCGCGCTCGCGCGTCGAGAGGGCCATCCGCACGGCGTGGAAGGCGCTGGATGAGTTCAGGAGGACGATCCGCGAGCGGGGCCGCCAGGTGCTGGCGGACCTGCCAGAGGACGAACCGGCCGTCGTCGTTGTCTGCCGGCCCTACAACGGCTGCGACGCGGGCGTGAACCTGGCCATCCCCGAGACGCTGCGCGACCTGGGCGTCCTGGCCATCCCGCTGGACCTGCTGGCTCTGGACCTTGGCTCGCTCGCGGAGCAGTTCCCGCACATGTACTGGAAGTACGGGCAGCAGATCATCGCGGGCGCCCGGTTCATGGCCGAGAGACGCAACCTGCACGCCCTCTACATCACCAACTTCCGGTGCGGGCCCGACTCGTTCATCAGCAAGTTCTTCGGCCGGGCTCTGGGCGAGCCCTACCTGACCATCGAGATAGATCAGCACAGCTCGGACGTGGGCGCGGTGACGCGCTGCGAGGCGTTCGTCGACAGCTTCCGAAGCATGCGGCCCTCGGCGCGCAAGAGGATGCAGGGGCAGGACGTGTTCTTCGACGTGCGGCGCAGCCCGCGCCGCACCAAGGTCTACCTCCCGCACATGGACGACCACGGGGTCGTGCTGGCCGGCCTGCTGAGGGGCTGCGGCGTGGATGCGGAGGCGCTGCCCGTCTCGGACCGCCGGAGCCTCGAGCTGGGACGCAAGTTCACGACGGGCAAGGAGTGCTACCCCTGCATACTGACGACGGGTGACATCGTCAAGAAGACGCAGGAGGCGGACTTCGATCCGGACCGCGCCGCCTTCTTCATGGCGCAGGCCAGCGGGCCGTGCCGCTTCGGGCAGTACCATAGATTCCACCGCATGGTGCTGGACGACCTTGGCTACGAGCGCGTGCCGCTCGTCGTGCTCGACCAGGAGAGCAAGTTCGCCGCGCACATGGAGGCGTTCGGGCCCGATTTCCGCCGCACCTGCTGGGACGCGATCGTCATCGTGGACTACGCGCAGAAGATGGCGCGCGAGATACGTCCCTACGAGGTCAACGAGGGCGAGACGGACCGGCTCTACTGGGAGTGCCTGCACGACCTGGCGCGGGCGGCGGAGCGCAAAGGCGATTGCCTGGCCGAGGCAGACCGCATCCGGCGACGGCTGGAGGCCATCCCGATCGACCGAAGCCGGCCCAGGCCGCTGATCGGCATCGTGGGCGAGATATACGTGCGCAGCAACGAGTTCGCCAACAGCTTCCTGGCCAGGAAGCTCGAGCGCCTCGGCGCCGAGGTCGCCCTGGCTCCGTTCCAGGAATGGCTCAACTACATCGCGCACGAGAGGCGGGGCATTTGCTGGCAGGACGCAGCGGTCTGGGGCTTCGTGCGCGAATGGATCACCGAGTTCGTCGCCCGGTGGGACGAGGCCCGGATCGCCCGCATCTTCCGCGGCACCGTCCGCCACATGCCGCGCGAGGCGGCCATCAGCAAGGTGCTCGAACTGGGCGCGGCGTACCTGGACCCCAGCGTCAAAGGCGAGGCCATTCTGAGCATGGGCCGCGCCGTCGAGTACGTGCATCACGGGTTCGACGGCGTGATCAACGTCGCGCCGTTCGGCTGCATGCCCGGCTCGCTGGTGGACGGCCTGCTGGAGAAGTTCCGGCGCGACTACCACGGCATCCCGGTCCTGAAAGTGGCCTATGACGGAGTGGAACAACCCGGCGAGGAGACGCTGCTGGACGCCTTCGTCCACCAGGCCCGGCAGCGCATGGAGGCCCGTCTGGCCGGGAGGCAAGCCGTCGGCCAGCGCGCCCGTTGAGCCGGGCGCCCGACGACCGTCTGTCGAAAGGACCTCAGATGGAAGGCAAGTGCTGGAAGTTCGGCGACGACGTCAACACCGATGAGATCACCCCCGCCCGCTACCTCAACGTCATTGACGAAGGAGAGCTGGCGGCGCACTGCATGGAAGGGGCGGACCCCGAGTTCGCCCGGCGGGCTCAGGCGGGCGACATCATCGTGGCGGGCAAGAACTTCGGCTGCGGCTCCTCGCGCGAACACGCGCCGCTGGCCATCAAGGCATTCGGCATCCGGTGCGTCCTGGCCGAATCCTTCGCCCGGATCTTCTTCCGCAACGCCATCAACATCGGGCTGCACATCGCCGAGTGCCCGGAGGCGGCCCGGGACGCCGAGACGGGGGACGTTCTCGCAGTGGACTTCGCCGCGGGCACCGTTGTGAACCGGACCCGGGGGAGGAAGTACAGGTTCCCGGCCTTCTCGCCGGAGCTTCAGGCCATCATCGACGCCGGCGGCCTGATCCCATTCACCCAGCAGAAGCTGCGCGGCTGAGGGATGCCATCCATGTCCGCTGGATTCCAAGACGCTCCCCCTCCTAAGCCACGGCAACCCAGGGCGGGGCCTTGGGCCCCATCAGTAAGACTCAGAGAGGGGCATCTCCCGGGCGGCGAACAGCCTCACGTGCGAGACAAGTTGCATTCCTGTGCGATACCGGAGAACGTTGGCGGCCCTGTCAGGTACTGCCCACCAGTCTGGCATTCTGACGAACAGGGCAGCATGCCAAGCTGCCCCACGGACATCCGCCGGTCCTGTCAGCAGCAACTCCTTATCGCGCGCGAACAGCATCTCTCCGACCTTGGTCTGATTCGTTGTGTACAGGTCCGCTAGGCTGAACTCGACCATCCAGAAGCTCACGGGCAGATCGCAATTGTTGCGCAGCCATTGGATGTCGGCCTGCGAGTAATGGTGGTCCTCCCAGTCGACGCAGTTCGCGAGCTGGTTCAGATACTGCTCTCGGCCGATCTCAAAGGTCCTTTGGACGTGCCGCTCGGCCAGCACCTTGCCGACCCACTCGTTTTCAGTGGGATTCTCCGCAAGCAGCGCTTCTGTTAGAGCGGCGGCGCACACATCTATTTCGTAGCCTCTGTAGACTGGCAGCGATTCCGAGAACCGGAAGCAGTCCTTGACACGCAAGGTTGGGTCCGTTTCCGGTGGAGCCTTTTTTGCGAGATAGTCCGTGGGCAACTCAAGGAAGGGTCCGTAGTTGTCGTCGTGTATGACGATCTTGTCCATCCACTGGTAGCTTTCATATGCGCCGAGCCATTCGAGATACTTGTAGTCGGCCCTGCTGTAAAGGTCCCCTCTCGGAGGCCATGCGTTCGTGCTAAGGGTGTGACCCACTACGGAGACCACGTGACTGGACCTGGGGTCATCGGTTGTGAAGTTGAGCAGGGCCGGCAAGCCGGATTCAAGCGCGGAATAGAGAAAGTGGACGAAGGGGTAGTTCCGCTCCTGTTCGTCGAAGCAGCGGAGGTGGTCAACTGCGAGTCCCCTGCCGTCAGCGAACTGCTCGACCTGGTCGTCAGTCAGCCCTCTTGGGAGGAACCGCTTTCCGTAGAGGCCCAACGTTCTGTTGATGGTCACGTAGGTCAGCTCGGCCGGTTCGGCCAGCCCCGCGTTTATGAGGGTCATCCTCAGAGCAGCGTGTGCACACATGGCGCTAGCGTAATTCTTCTGGCAGAAGTAACTGCCTCTGATCGTCTCACGCTGCCTGCCGGCGATCTCGACATCGAACTCCCTACAGGCATGGAAATAGGAGTTCAGTATGGGGCGCCGGCATCCTTCCTCCTTGCGATCCCCGGTCGCCCGAGGCTGGTCAACGCCCTCAACCGGCCCCGCTTGTCTCAGGGCTCGGGCGCACGGATACCAGCGGCTTGGGACGGCCATGACGCTGTCGAGCACGTAGCTGACGCTGCGGCCCCAGGCTAGGCTCACATTCACGACCACCAAGTAACCGAGCAGATCATCTGCGGCTGATGCTTCGCCGCTCTCGAAGTCGCCCTTCGAGCAGGCCCAGAAACTGGCGCGGTACACGGCCACAGCGTCAGCCCGAGGCTGCCTGAGCACCGTGACTATGTCGGCGATCTCCTCTCCGAGTGCGCATGTCTTGCACGGCTGTCGGTGTTCCTCCACCACGACCAACCGAGCCCCCATCTTGCGCATCATCGGAAGGAAATGGCGGGTCGGACGCTGCGTGTCTTGGGTCTTGCAGATACGGCTGGAAAGATCATATAGGTGGTAAGGCCTCTGACAGTCGTCGACTGAAGCGATCCCGAATGTACATCCAGCAAGCAATCCTCTCACTCCTTTGCAGGAAGAGAAACGGCGCGAACCCAGACAGATTCGCGCCGCTGGGGGTCATTTGCCTGCCGGTTCGGAAACGCGGCTTGCGGCTAGAATCCGGCCCCACCGCGCTGTCCTAGCACACGCGGATTCTTCGAGCCGGATCTGCGCTCCTGCCTCCTAATGCCTCGCAAGTACTCGGACTGCTCGGCAGTGAACCAGGCCCTCCTCTGGTCTGTATTGACCTTCACTTCATGGGTCTTCACACGCGCACGATCACCGCTGCCCATGTGACTCCCTCCCACGCGCAATCCGGCAGGCGTCGTACCGGCTCCTCAGTTCTGCCCATGCAACGCCAGGTTGAGTAGATCGGACCCACTCGGACGCATTAGTCTACGTCTGATGGCAGGTTTTGTCAAGGCTTTTCCAAGCCTGACGCGGACGTATCCTCGTCAGACTGCACTGTTCTCTCTGCGACCTAGCCATTTGTGGCGAGGCTAGGCCGGCTTCCAGCCCCACATGGTGGCGTCCCGGGGCAGCATGTTCCACACTTCCATGCCGGCCTCGGAGAGCCGATCGTAGTCCTCGTCGCTGAGCCTCACGTCCAGCGCGGCCAGGTTGTCCAGCCAGTGGCGCCACTTGCTGATCCCGACGATGGGGGCCGTGACCCCGTCGGTCCTGAGCAGCCACGCGAGGGCGATGCGGGGGCTGGTGCACTCATGCTGGTCGGCGATCTCGTCGACCAGGCCGGCCACCTGCTGCGCCTTGCTGAAGACGGGCTCCTTGAACAGCACGTTGCTCTTGCGGATGCCCGTCAGCTCCTCCTTGGTGCGGCTGAACCGCCCCGTGAGCAGGCCCTGGGCGAGGGGGGAGTAGGGAGTGACGGCGATCCCGTTCTCCCGGCAGAAGGGGAGCACGTCCGGCTCGATGATGCGCCAGAGGATGTTGTAGGGGGGCTGAAGGCTGACCACGCCGCGTTCGGCGGCCACTTTCATCTGCTCGAGGTTGAAGTTGCTGACGCCGATCTCGCGCACCTTCTCTTTCCGCTTCATCTCGAGCATTTTGTCCAGGAACTTCTCCAGGGACATGCTCGGCCGGGGCCAGTGCACGATGTAGAGGTCGAGGCAGTCCATCTGAAGGTTCTTGAGGGCCTTGTCGAGGCCCGGTTCCACCCTTTCGGGATCGCACTGGACGATCTTGGTGGACACGACGGCGCGCTCTCGGCGGTCGCCCTCTGCCAGGGCGCGGCCGAGCACTTCTTCGGCGTGCCCTCGGCCGTAGTTGTGCGCGCTGTCGAAGAAGTTGCACCCCGTGTCCTGCGCTTGGCGGATGAGCTCTATGCTTCGGTCGTCGTCGTCCGGACCCCACCCTTCAGTGCCACTCATGTTCCAGGTGCCCAGGCAGAGCCTGGAGACTTCGATCTCGGATTTGCCCAATGGCAGATAGTCCATCGGCGGTCCTTCCCTTCCCGTGCTCAATCGAAACGCCGACTGCCGGCCCCGTGCATCCGCAGCCGACTGATCCTCGCGCCGCGCCCCGCCGGTTGCGGCGGACGGCTCGCTCAGCGCTCCGCCTCCGACGAGTCGGGCCTGCCTGACGGCGACGCGTCCTGCCACTCCGTCCGGGGGGCTGATCCCCAGAGCAACTCCAGGTCGTAGGTCCTTCGAGCCACCGGGTCGAACAGGTGGACGACCGCCTCTCCGAGGTCGATCAGCACCCAGCCGGCTTCCGCTTCGCCCTCAACGCCCAGGATCCTCCTGCCCGAGGACTTCATCTGCGACAGGATCTCCTCGGCTATCGCCCGTATCTGCCGCTCGTTGCGCCCGGTTGCGATGATGAAGTAGTCGGTGAAGAACGTCAACTGGCCGACGTTCAGCACCAGGATGTCCTCGGCCTTCCGCTCGTCGGCCAGTTGCGCGCACGTGCAGGCCAGGGCCTCGGAATCGTCCGTCACAGACGGTTTGACCTCCCCTGCGTCAAAGGCATTCGGGCCGGCGCAACGCATGGCCAAAAAGCCGAGGCGATGCCGCCGGGAGCCCATATCGGCCAAGCCGCTCCCCTGCCTCGCCTCGGAAGCCCTCCGTCGCCCTCTGCGCATCCTGCGCTCGCGTAAGATGCTGCCGGCGAAGCGATTATAAGGCCCCCCCATTCTCCTTTCAAGCGATGCAGGGCAGCGCCGTCACGAACTGGGCGGGGGGGAACGCAGTCACTCTGGCGCGCCGCTCCGCGCCGCCCTGCGGGGGGAGCTTCGGGCCGGATGCCGGCACAAAAAGAGCCCGGTCGGCGACAGCGTCTGCCGACCGGGCGGGTCCGCCAGGGCAGGAAGGCGCAGGTCACATGCTCTCCATGCCCAGATTCTCGCGAATGGTGGCCGTGCCCTTCAGGCCCGGCTTCAGCCTCAGAGCTTGGGCGAAGACCTCCTTGGCGCGATCCTCATCGCCGACGCGGCAGTGGACCTCGGCGATCTTCTTCAGGATGAAGGCCTTCTCGCTCTTGTCGAGGTCGAACTTGAGGATTCGCTCGTAGCAGGCAATCTCCTCCTCCGGGGTCCGGGCCTCACGGGGGAGCTTACGGCTGTAGAGCTTCTTGATGCGTTCCTTGACGTCTTCGAAGAAGTATCGCTGCCGCGGGGGCTCTTTCTCCCGGTCGTACAGCTCCTCGTAGAGCTCGGCAGCTTCGCCGAATCGGCCTGAGCGTTCGCACTGCTCGGCCAGAAGGAAGAGGCAGTCGAGGTAGTCCTTCACCTCCAGGTGCTCAACCAGGTTGAAATCCCCGCGCAGCATGAGCTGGTCGTAGGTGCTCAGCGCCCTGCGTCCGTGGCCCGTTATCAGGTCGTTCAGTATGCGCGCGGCGTACTCTTTGAGCGTGCGCGCTTCGGAGCGCCGTGCCTCCTGGACGATGGCCGGCGTCGCCTGCATGAGCACGTCATACCGGGCTCGCTCGCGCTCGTTGCTCAGGACACGATAGGCGGCGATGACCTCTTTGAGCTTCTTGGCAGCATCTGCCCCGCCCCCAGGGTTGGTGTCCGGATGGTACTTCTTGGCGAGCCGGCGGAAAGCCTGCTTTATCTCCGGTTGAGTGGCGTTACGATCGATGTCGAGAATGTCATAATACGTGTCTTGATGGGAAGTGGACATGGTTATCGGCTAGAGCCTGCGTCCAACATGAGAAGGACACTGCGATTATGCGGCCCGGGCGTGCACTCACACGCCCTACCCGAACACATTCCACGACCTATACTTAAGTCTTAGCCGCTGCCTACCTCTATTAGTGCACCTCCGGCAGCGGAGGTTCACCCCTCGAGCCTGACTCTTTGGGCGGAGCCCCCGTTCCTTTCCCGAATTGGGTATCCTATCACACGCAGCTGGAATAGTCAATCCGGAAATCGGCCGTCAGCGGTCCGCTTCGTGGAAATGTCATATGTAACTGATTTGTGGATCAAACGTTGGGACAGCCGTCCAATCCGTCGTCACCCGGGCTCGGCGCCGCGTGAGGGACATGGCTTGGGCGTCGGCCTGCAGCGCGCCGACGGGCGCTCGCATCTGATCGCATCCTGGCGGGCGCTCGGGCCGTTCTGTGGCGACGTGCGGCGGGCGCACCGGAGCCGTTCTCCGAGCCGTTGCGCTGATCCAGACGGCCCCTTCGCCTCTTGACAGAACAGAACGCCTGGCCTAAACTTCCGCTTATACAGCAGGGCCATGGAGGTGACCTCAGAATGGCTGTGAACGTAAAGTGCACCAATCCCGAGTGCGGCGCCGTCTTCGAAGTTGAACACGCCGATGTGGGGCAGACGGTGGTCTGTCCGGAATGCGGTCGTGACGTCGAGATACGCGCCGAGTTTGGCGCTGAGTTCGAGATCTCGACCATCCGTGAGCCGGAGGAGGGAGACAAGGTCTGGCATCCCGCCCGTCAGCAGTGTCCCAACTGCGGCGCGGTGCTGGGCGTGCGCGACGCGTTCTGCCCCGAATGCGGCGCTGACATCAGGACCGGAGCCGTCGTGCAAGTCGGCGAAGCGAAGAGGAAGTTCGATTTCACCCCCTTCCTGGTCGGCGGCGGCGTGGTCCTTGCGCTGGGCATCCTGGTGGTGCTCGTGGTGTTCGCCGTTAAGCTCATTGGCCAGCGCAAACAGGAGGCCCAACAGCCGGCCCAGCCCGCGGTGGCCCAGCCCGTCGTCCGCGTTGAAGCTCCCGTCGAGCAGCAGGTGGTGATACCCCAGTTCGAGATGCCGCAGGGCCTGCTCGACCAGCTTGCCGCGCAGGAGCAGGAAGAGCAGAAGGTCGTCGCCGCATATCTCGAACGCCTGAAGGAAACGCTCAAGCGCGTGCGCACGGCCCAGCCCGATGAGATGGCCCGCAGCTGGGCGGAGCTCTATGCCTACTGCCTGGACAACGGGCTGCAGGGCGAGGCCGAGCAGTGCTGGTATCAGGCGGCGCGGCTGCGTCCCTCCAGCCCGGAGGTGAACGCCGCGCTCGGCAGGACGGAGGTCTTCGACGGAACGCCCGTCACGCCCGAGCAGAAGCGCTTCCTGGAAGGCCTGCGCACGAGCCTGCGCGTAGTCAACCAGAACCCCGATCTCGGCAACCACACCGTGCGCATCCCCGGCGCGGGCCAGGCGCCCCTGCCGTTGGGCGGCGTGGTCCGGTTCCATCCGGAGCCGGGGAACGTTACCGTCGAGGTGGTGCGCGCCGATGAGCCGGACACGGTGGAGCAGGACTTCAGCCTCGCCGTTCGGCCCGGCCTGGACTACGTGGTGGAACTGCGCAGCCCGTTGACCGTCTCGCAGTTGCCCTTCAGCCCGCTGGCCAACATCTACACCGCCGTGGAGGGCGGGCAGGACGTCGAGGGCGTGAAGGTGGAGCGCAACGCCCAGGGCAGCATCCTGTCTGCCGAAGCCGGTCAGGTCCGGCTGGCGGGCACCGAGGATAGGCCCCTGGCGATGCAATTCGGCACGCGGGGCGGAGACCTTACCGTCGGGGGAACCATGACCATCGGCGACCCCTACGGAGACGAAGGCCAGCAGGGCTTCTACGGCAGCCCCAGAACGCCGCTGCGCCTGGCCGTGGACGACACCAGCAAGACCGTGGGCCTCCTGAGCGGCACCTACTACAAGCTGCGGGTGGACCTGGCGGCGGGCCTCTGGGGGGCGCTCGGCACGGCAGAAGGGGACTTCGCCTCCGAATGGGCCCGCCGGAAGCTCACCGTTGGCGTCGAGCGCGTCTACCAGGAGAACGCCCAGGCGGAGGCCGAAGGCCGGCTGAGGGGCGAGTGGGAGGCCCAGGCCCGCACGGTTGACAGCCTCACCGAGTTCCGCCAGTCCGTGGACGAGGCCCGCGCACAGCAGGAGGAAGCGTCGCGCCAGCCCGATTACAGGGACAGGGTGCGAACGCTTGGGCTCCAGGACCGCCAGCAGTACCTTTACCTGAACTGGCCCCAGTTCCGTTCGGCTTTGGCTGGACTGACGGAAGGCTCCTACCAGGACATCCTGGGACAGCTCCAGTCCATGGGGCAGATGGCTGAGGCGCCCGCCGGAGGTCAAGAGCGTCGCGGGCCGGGCACCGGCGGTCCTCGCGGAGGATCCGGCCCGACCGGAGTGCCGCGAGGAGCGATGAGGCCGACCGGGCCGGGCGCCGGGGCCGGCTATGCCCAACAGACGGCCGTCCGGATGCCGCCCTCGCCTCTCCATCCGGTCCCGGTGGTGCTGGACGGCGATGCCCGCCTTTATGCCCTCATGAAGATACTGCCGCTGCTGCCTGACCGCGTGGCGCTGGCCCAGGTCAAGGAGAATGAGGCCCGGCTCGGCGGCGAGGCATGGACTGCTGCCATTGTCTCCCTGGAAGTCATCGGCACCCCCGAGGTCGTCGGCTACCTTGGACAGCTCAGCCAGGTGGCACCGACGACCGACGTGGTCACGGCCGCTCTGCTTTCGCTGGGCGCCATCGGCACGCCGGATGCGCTGGAGTACTGCGACAGCCCGGCCGTCCTGCCCGCCGTGCGGACCGCGTCCATGGCGGCCAAGGCCATCGCCGGCGATCCCGAAGCGCTCGAGGAGCTGCCGGGGTTCCTGGGCAGCGCCGACGTGAAGACAAAGGCCATGTTCCTGGACTTCGTCTGCGGCATGGACACGCCTGCGACGGTCCTGGCGCTTTCCCATGTCACTGACGCCTACTCCGACGCCAAGAGCCAGCCGATCATCGCGGCTGCGTTGGCGCGGATCGGTGGTCGCGCTGCGATGGCCGAACTGGCCCGCCTCATGGCGAAGTCCAATGAAGCGTCTCCCGAGGTGCTGGCGGACGTGGACCGGCAGGAGGCCCTCCTTCTGATCCGGCCGTTGGGCCTGGTGGTCGGCTCCGGCAAAGGCGGCAAGGAGGCCGCCGAGCTTCTCGCGCAGATACAGTCCGAGCCGGCCCTCGCCTTCCTTAAGGCGGGCATGCTGAACAGCTCCAACAAGGACGCGCTTCGGGCGCTGCTGGAACGAAGGTCCGCCGAAGCGTTGGAGACGGCCGCCTCGGGAGCCCATCTTGCGGAGATCGAGCTCCTGAAGGATCTTCAGGATGCCTGGTTCGAGCAGGATGAGGAAACGGGAAGCACGGCGTGGCGTGCGGGCATCGACTCGGGCCGCGCCGCGAGTTTCCTGCAGGCGGTGGTAGCGCAAGGCGGCGACGCGAAGGTGAAGATAGCTGCCGCCGCAATGCTGCAAGAGGCCGGCCAGCACGCGGGAGTGGAGGTGCTGGCTGCCCTCGCCAGGGAGGTGAAGCCGAAAGGCGCCGTTGCCCCCGACGTGCGCCGCCAGCGGATGGGCCCGCAGATGGGTCCCCCGCCCGGCGTGCAGATGGGCCCGCCGCCGGGCACGCCCTTCGGCCCCCCCGGGGCGGGGCAGCAGGCCGGTGAGTATACGCCCGAGGGCTTTCAACTGCCCGTGGGCGAGCCCATTGTGCCCGAGGGATTCCAGCTTGACGAGAAGCCACAGCTCTACGCCCTGGGCCTGCTGATGCAGACGGGTGGCGAAGAGGCGGCGGCTCAACTGCGCGGGCTGGCCGACGGCTACGCAAGCCTGGAGTTCAAGACGGCGGCCATGCGCGCCCTGGGCGCGACCGGTCAGGAGAGTGCCCTGGCCTTCCTGAGGCAGAAGGCGACGGTTCGCAAGCAGGAGTATGCGGACGTGGCCGACGTCGTGGCGGAGATCCAGGAGCGACTGGCAGCCCTGCAAGGGCTCGGCGCGGGCAGGGACGCAGCTTTCCTGCCGCAGTTGTACGACGTCCTGCACGAGGAGCCGCCCCGCCACGATGCGATACTGAAGCTCAAGGGCGACTACGAAGACCTGAGCGCCTGGTGGCAGGTGCAGCTCTGGATGGGCGCTTGCGACTGCCTGAGCGAAGTGTGCCGTCACAGGCAGCTCATCGAGTTGACGGCGGACAGCCAGCTCCAGAAGCAGATGGCCCGAAGGCTCATGGATCTGATCGAGGAGCCCGGCGCCCAGCGCCCATCGGTTGCCGAGGCGCGAGAGGAGCTGAAGGCGGAGGCTGTTCGGGCATTCGGGCGCTGCGCGAGCCTCTACGATGAGAGCGAGGCGCTGGTGCTCAAACGGCTGGCGATGAGCCTGCGTGCGGCGCCGCAGGAGCAGGGAGGCGCGCAGGGCCGCCTCGGCCCAGGTCCTACCGCCGGCCCGCGTGTTACCGGTGGCTCCCGGCCCACCGGCGGCCCCCGCCCCACGGGCGGCGCGCGTCCCCGACGTGGACGCCGCGGGGAGCCGGAGATCGGCAGCCTGAAAGCGGCGCTTAGGGATGCGCTCGTGCACATGGCCGTTCGCGGAGAGGGCTTGGCCGTGCTTGACGAGATGCCCGGCATCCTGCCGGCGCCCGAGAGGGTAGACTCCGGGTGGAATGACCTGGTTGAGGAGCTGGCTGAGGCCCCGACTCCCGAGTACTTCCAGCTGATGGACCAGGCTTTCGACACCCTGAACTGGGAGACGCGGCGGACGGTGCTGGGGTTATCGACGGGTCGCCCCGCCGCCTATGGGGCGGAGTACGCCCGGTTCGTGGCGAAGATGATAAAGGAGCCGGTGGCGGAGGATGAGGAACTTGAGCGGGAGGAGGCCCCCGAGGCTGCTCCCACCGGACCGCCGGCTGGCGGGCTGCCGCCTGAGGCGATCCAGGCGCAGGAAGCTGCCCGGCGCGCGGCGCAGGCTGCCGCGCAGGCCGGCACCGCGGCGGCGGCGCCCGCGTGGGCCGCGCGGCCGACGATCACTACCGAGGAAGCAGGGCCGGCCGGCGCGGCCTACAAGCGAAAGGGGCCGCACTACAAGCGCCCGTGGTCCTACTCGCTCGGGGACCTGCCGCAGAAGGTCAGGTATGCCCGCAGGCGATGGTCGCTGGTTGAACTGCTGTTCCAGAGCAGCTCCATAGCGCTGGCGGCCGCCCTGGAGGAGGAGCAGCTCGTGGACTTCCAGGAGTTGGGCCCCGCCATCGGCGCGATGTACGCCGAGCAGACGCCCGCCGCGCACGCGGAGATGATCGGCAAGCTGGGCCAGATGCTGGCGCCGACTGAGGAGGCGGCTGCTGCCACGCCGATCGGCCCGGGCTTCGCGGCGGCTCCGACGCCCGGCGAAGCGGGCGTGACGCGGCCGAAGGTGGCTTCGGCCAAGACCAAGCGCACGGCTGTTGCCGCGCTGCGCCGCCTGGGCGGCGAAGACGCTGTCGCCGCGCTCTTCACCGGGCTTGTCGGCCCGCCGGTGCGGCAGGAGACCAGCGCCGGATTCCCGGGCAGGCCGGGGATGGTGGTCGGGCCGCCTGCGTGGGCCACGGCCCCGCGCGCGGGCTTCGGCGCAGCCGGGGGCGCGGCGCAGGCCTCGACGGCCGTCTTCATCGCCAGGGCGCTGGGCAGCCTGGGCCAGGCGGACCTGCTGCGCCAGGCGCTGAATGCGCCGGGCTACCAGTTCTTCCTGCGGGACAGCACGACGGTCCAGGAGGCAGCCCTTGAGGGGATGGCCTATCTGCCCGCCGAGCACGGGCCGGTCGAACTCCTTCGGGGATTGCTGATGCAGGCCAGGACCTTCGAGCTCAGGAAAGCCGTTGCGGACGCGATCCTGACGGCCATCCGGTTCGTGGGCGCATCCAGGGAGGAGACGTCGGCATCGTGAGCATCCGCGAGGCTCTCAGCGAGGAGATGAAGAAGGCGCTCAGGGCGGGCCAGAAGGAGCGCCTGCGCGCGCTGCGCATGCTGATGGCCGAGCTCCAAGTGGCCGAGACTTCGGGCAAGGACTTCGAGGAAGTGGACGTGGTCAAGTCCCACGCCCGCGAGCTTCGCAAGACCGTCCAGGAGTACGAACGGCTCGGGCTGACGGAGCGCGTCGAGGCCCTCCAGCGCGAACTCGCCGTCGTTCAGGAATTCCTGCCGCAGCAGATGGGCCGCGAAGAGCTCGAACGGCTGATCACGGACCTGATCCAGCAGCACCATTACGGCCCGCGCGACCTGGGCAAGGTGATGAAGGCCGTGATGGCCGAACACGGCGACGTCGTGGACGGAGGGCTGGTGCGCCAGATCGCTGCGGAGAAGCTCATGTGAGACCCTTCGTTCGTTCTTGCGAAGGGTGAGCATGAGCGCACTCCGGAGCGACCGGACGGGAGTGAGCCGCGCCGCCCTCCGGCGGGACGTGTGCCGGCGGCCTGTTGAGCTTTCGCCGAACCGGGTCCGCGCGGTATAATCGTCCACGTGGGGTGCTTCCCTCATCCGCTGCCTCGCGGCGCTGTGCCGGCCTCGTTGCGGCCCGGGTCCGGGATGGGCTGGCGTCCCTGTCTTTTGCCCGTCTCTTGCCGGCTGTCCTCCCGCGGAAACGACTGTGAGCGAGAAGAGCCTGCGCAAACTGGTGGAAGAGCACTACGACCGGATCTTCCGGGCCGCTCGCTTCATGTGCGGCGACGTGCAGGCCGCCGAGGATCTGGCGCAGGACACGTTTCTGGCCGCCGCGCATTCGCTCGACAGATTCGAAGGCCGTTCGTCCGTCTACACGTGGCTCTACGGGATTCTGCTGAACAAGTTCCGCAGGTGGATGAGGAGCAAGGACTCGGCGACTGCGTCGCTTCAGGCGATGGCCGAGGCGGACGAACACCTGGAGGTGCAGGACATCCTCCAGGCGGACCACCTGGATCCGAGCGCGGTGGCCGAACGCCGTGAAACAGTGGACCGTGTGCGCGCCGCAATCGCGGAACTGTCGGCCGACCACCGCGCCGTCATCGTCATGCGCTACATCGAAGGCATGCCATATCAGGAGATAGCCGATCTGCTTGAGTGCCCCATCGGCACGGTGAAGTCGCGCATTCACTACGCGCTTCGCAAGATCGCAGACGCGCTCGCAACCCCCGATGAGGCGAGGGGATGAAAAGGCCACGGGGACGTCGCCCCAATTGAACCTGCGGGGCCGCACCGGCACTAAGTCGTTGGAGGCGTGGACCCCTTGGATTGTGCGGAAGCCACCCAGAGACTCGTCGAAGCCCTTGAGGGCGGCCTGTCTCAGTCGGATAGCAGCCGCCTGGGCGAGCACCTGAGCCGCTGCGCTTCCTGCTGTGCCGAGTTCGAGATGCTGCGCAAGGGGTCGGACGCCCTCATTGCGGCCACGCCGGAGCTTGCTCCCCGCGAGCGCTACCTGACCACGGCCCGTCTTGACCGCCTGATGGCCGCGTGTCTGGGGCGCCCGATGACTCTCAGGATCATCACGTTCCGCCGGTTCGTGGCGGCTGCCGCCGTCGCCGTCATCCTCGTTTCCGGTTTCTTTATTGCCGGCGACGTTGCGCGCATCTGGAGGGCCGAGCGTCAGGAGCCGTTGATCGTCCTGGACTGGCTGGGGGTGGCCGTCGCCGCCCAGGAACCGGAGGGGCGCGAAGGCCTCGAGGTGAAGGCCGTGCTGGAAGACTCGCCCGCTCACGCCGCCGGCATCCAGCCCGCCGACGTGTTGCTCCAGGTCGAGGATCGTGCAATAGACGACCTCGCCGTGTTGGCGTATCCGGCCCTCTACGCCCGGCGCTCCGGGACGGTGGTTTTCCAGGTCTTCAGGAACAATCGGATAGAGACTGTGCCCGTGGAGGTCAACTCCCGGCCCCTCTTGCTCTACGCGGGCGCGGGCGGGCCGGCCGACGGCATCGTTCGATTGCGCTGGAAGGCCGTTGGCGCCTTCTGGTCGGCCCCGCCCGGCTCGTCGGAAACGGGCGCCGTCCAGGAGCTTCAGGAGGAGAACGAACGCCTCCGCCAGCGCGTCCACGAGCTGGAACAGTCCATCAACCCGCCTGCCCCGGCGGGCCGCTAACCCGCGAGTCTCCTCACCCTCGCCCGATTCCCGCGTGCCCCATGATGCTGGCTACTCCTTGATGAGCTTCGCTTCCCACGGCCCGAAGCTGACGGTACGCTCGACGCCTTGCCAGTGCAGCACCGCGTCCTGCGGCGCGTCCGTTGCGTTCACGGCGATGACGGCTTCGCTGCCGTCGGGGGCGCGGAACGCGTTGTGCAGCACGGCGGGCGCGCCGTCCTCGCCCCGCTTCGCCTCCAGCAGCGGCGGGGCCAGCATGCGGCCGAGGAGCAGGTAGGGCCGTCCCTCGCCGTGGAACAGGTCCACCCACCGCACGGCGAGCTCGTGCTCCGGCGGCAGGCCGCTGCGCGCGGCAACGGTCCAGGAGCCGTCGTCGCCGAGTTCCTCCAGCGCCGCGTCGTCGATCCAGACCTTCGCCGCGCCCACCACGTGAAGCATGACGCGCAGGCGCACCGCGCCCTCCGGCATCGTGAACGTCACCTCACCCCGCCGCCATTCGCCCTGGTCGGAAAGGGGGACCGCCCAGGCCCCCTTGGACTGCCACTCGGCGTCGAACGCGCCGATCATGGCGCTATTCGGCCTTGCGGGTGGGGCGGCCCGCGACCAGAGGCTGAACCTGTACTGCCGCCCGATCCGCAGGCCGCCCGGACCGATGGGCACGTTCTGGGAGACCTGCCCGATGTCGTCCGGTGCGGCGCTCTCGATTCGCAGGCTGGCGCGGCCGCCGTGCGGCACGGCCTCGTCGCAGTAGGGCTTGCCGGCGTAGTCCTGGCCGCGATAGCCCGTGACGTGCTCCCAGCCGTCCGGCACGTCGCCGTCCCAGGACTCGAATGCGCCGTTGCGCAGAGCCGGCGATGGCTCCAGGGGCCAGTGGGGGACGAGGTGGGGCACCTGACCGTTGACCAGACAGTAGGCCATCATGCGCAGGTCGCCGCCGCGGGGGTTGCTCTGGAAGAAGGGGACGAACTCGTGGTAGAGGTAAGCGACCACCGACGCGCGCTCGTCCTGCTTCGGCTCGCCGTAGCGCGCCTGGTAGTCCCGGTAGTCCTGGATGCCGACCTGCTGCAGGTGGAGTTCCTGCGGCTCCTCAATGCCTATGATGATGTCCGGATTGAGGCGCCGGCATTCCCGGCGCATCGCGTCGAGCTGCTCGACGAAGGCTTCGGTGTCCCACAGGCCGGGCCCGGGAGGGTGTCCGTGGTCTTTGCTGAAGCACGCGCCGCCCCCCGGGCCGAGTCCTCCGACCACCTGGTCAACCTGGATCATGTCCGCCCCGCGCCTGGTCAGCTCGACGGCGACGTCGTTGAGCCATTGGCGCGTCCAGGGGTCGCCGCGGCAGAGGCCGCGGTTGGTTCCGCCGCGCAGCCAGGGCGGGTCCCAGCCCCAGGGCGCCCCGTCCCTGTTGAGCACGGCATGCGGCAGTCCGGCCTGCTGGAAGTCCCGGCGGTCGTCCCACTCGAAGCCACCGTCGGGCCGCTGGCCGTAGGTCTCGGCCCAGTGGTAGCCCGACGGCCAGAAGAAAGGATGGCCGCCGGCTGCCCTGGCGGCGCGCACGCAGCGCGCGAGCCCTTCTTCGGACGGGTACGGCGGGAAGTAGTCCGGCGGGATCCACGGCGCCACGCGTTCCCATCCCCAGAACGCGACGATCAGGGGAGCGCCTGCGAAGCGGGCCCGCCAGTAGTCGGCCAGCCATGCCTCGATCCGTTCGGGCCGCCCCAGCCACTCGCGGTCGAACCGCACCATGGCCGGTCCCTGCCTGATCCAGTCGGGCAGGTCGTCGCGCTGGGCCAGCGTGCGGGCACACCACGGCTGTTGGAGCGCCCACTCCTTGTAGATGTCTGCCGCGTCCGGCCAGTCCGTGGCGCGCTCGGGGTCGGCAGACCTGAAGGTTCGAGTGACCACCTCGTAGCCCGGCTCGAACGGACCTGTCAACTCGTGGAAGCAGCAGCGCCGCCACGCGAGCTGGAGGCCATCTTCATTGCGGCGGAGCTGAAGCGCTTTGGGGCAGCCCCGGCTGTCCGCCGTGGCGGAGTAGAACCCGCCGAGGCCGTCGTAGTAGCAGACGAACTGCGCGGCAAGCTCCCCCGGCTGGCGGGCGTAGACCGTGGTGCTGGCCGGCCACCGGCTTGGCTCATGGAACACCCCTCCCTTGGTGAGGCCGGCGGCCAGGCGGGCGCCGCCCGCCTCGTCCCCGAGGGGTGCGCGCAGCGTGATGACGGGGTAGCCCACCTCTTCCAGGATCAGGGATTCGCCGCCGTGGATGACGATGCTCCACCGGATCATGTCTTCCTGGCCGGAGGCCGAGACGGTGCAGTCGGCGTGGATGCGGCGCCCCCCGAGGTTCCGGTAGGCGATGCGGATTGTCTTGCGTCCGGCCTCCTCCGAGGCGTCGTAGCTCACGCTCTCCGCGTTGCTGCTGTTGAGCCACTCGAGTTGTCCGGAGGTGTCTCCCGGCTTCGACAGGGCGATCCAGAACAGGACCGGCTCCGCCCCGGGAGCCGCGAAGTCGCGTCCCGTGGCCGGGTCCACGAACGAGCCGACGGCCCCGCCGCGCTGAGCGTCGAGCTCCAGGCGACCGGCCGCGCTGCGCAGCACCAGGCTGTCCGGCTGCGCGGCATCCGCCGCAGCCAACGATAGCAGAATCGGAATCACGACCAACCCCTTCATCCCGGCACCTGCTCTATGAACGGCTCCCTCTCGGCCGGACCGGACGGCCCGTGCGCTGCCACATTCTGCCCGGCTGGCTGGACTTCATCAAGGCAAACTCCGTTGCGCCGGGCGCAATCCGCATGTAACATGTGCGAATAATGATGTGCGCGGAGGCGTACCATGTTATGCCCGGCCTGTAAAGACGCCGAGATGCTGGTGCTCGAGTTCGAGCTGGTGGAGATCGACTACTGCCCCGAGTGCAACGGCGTCTGGCTCGACTCCGGCGAGCTGGAGCTGATCGGCCGGAAGGCAGGCACGCTGCACGGGGAGCTGCTCAGCGCACTCGAGAAGGAGCAGGGCAAGCGGGCCGGCGGCGGGCGGCGCTGCCCCGTGTGCCGCAAGGCGATGCGCCAGGTGCACACGCGGACCGACCCGCCGATCGTGCTCGACCGATGCCCCCGGCAGCACGGGCTGTGGTTCGACAGGGGCGAGTTGCCGGCCGTGGTGCAGGCGGCCGGCACGGCGGAGGACAGCATCCTGGCCCGGTTCTTCGCGGAACTCGGGCCGACTCAAGGCGATAACTCGCAGCGGAAAGGGAGGCCGGCCACATGATTGGCGTCTACATTCTGATCGGCGTGGTCGTCGTGGTAATCCTGTGGATGGTGGGCACCTACAACGGGCTGGTGCGGCTGCGCAACCAGTTCCAGAATGCCTGGGCCCAGATAGACGTCCAGCTCAAGCGCAGGCACGACCTGATCCCGAACCTTGTCGAGACCGCCAAGGGGTACATGGGGCACGAGCGCGGGACGCTGGAGGCCGTCACCAAGGCGCGCAACCTGGCCGCGCAGGCGAGCGGAGCGGGCCAGGCGTCGGGCGCCGAGCAGGGCCTGACCAACGCCCTCGGCCAGTTCTTCGTCGTGGTCGAGCGCTACCCCAACCTGAAAGCGAACCAGAACTTCCTGGCCCTGCAAGAAGAGCTGGCCTCGACGGAGAACAAGATCGGGTTCGCCCGCCAGTTCTACAACGACCAGGTCATGAACTACAACATCCGCATCCAGAGCTTCCCGGCCAGCATCATGGCCGGCATGTTCAGCTTCAGGCAGGCCGAGCTGTTCGAGCTCGAGGCCGCGGCCGAGCGCGAGGTGCCCCAAGTCAAGTTCTGAGCCCTATCGCGTCCGGCGCACCCGCGCCCGCTGGCCACGCGGCCGGGCACTGCCGGCCGGAAGCCGGCGCTGCAAGCTCGGCGGACCACCGCAATGCGCAATCGGTGCAGCGCAGACAGGACCTGACGCGCAATGTGGGAAGCGATCCGTGCCAATAAGAGGCGTTCGGCCGTGTTGGTCCTCACCATGGCGGGCGTCCTGATCGCGCTCGGCTACGGGATCGGCCTCTACTTCTCCCCCGACTACGCCTACGTCGGCGTGCTCGCCGCCGTCCTGATCTGGGTCTTCCTGTGGATGATGGCCGTCATAGGCGGCCGGGGAATGCTGCTCGGCAGCGTCCACGCGCGCCGCATCGAGCATGACGACTTCCCGGTCCTGTTCAACGTCGTCGAGGAGATGACCATTGCCGCCGGCCTGCCCAAGATGCCCCAGGTCTATATCATCGACACCGACGCGCCGAACGCCTTCGCCGTCGGCAACGAGGAGAACTCGGCCGTGGCCGTGACTTCCGGGCTCTTGATGCAGCTCAACCGCGACGAGCTCCAGGGCGTCGTCGCGCACGAGATCGGCCACGTCAAGAACCACGACACGCGCTTCATGGTGCTGGCCGGCGTGATGATGGGCGCCATCATCCTGCTGGCCGACGTGTTCGTGCGAGGCGTCTTCTACGGCGGCGGACGGGGCAGGAGGCGGTCAAGCGGCAGGGGCGGCGGCCAGGCCCAGGTCGTGGTCCTCATCCTGGCGCTCGTGCTGGCCGTGCTGGCTCCACTGCTGGCGCAGATCCTCTACTTCGCGTGCTCGCGCCGGCGTGAGTATCTGGCTGACGCTTCGGGGGCTCGGTTCACGCGCTACCCGGCGGGCCTGGCCTCGGCGCTGGAGAAGATATCGGCGTCCGCCCAGAAGATGGCGGACGTCAACCGGGCCGTCGCGCCCATGTTCACGGTCAGCCCCCTGAAGGGAGGCGCGGCCAACAGCCTGTTCAGCACGCACCCGCCCACGGAGGATCGTGTGCGCGTACTGCTCGCCATGGGCGGCGCCGGCTACGCCGAGTACGAAGCGGCCTACGCCGCAGCACATGGCGGGCACCTCCTCGGGCAGCGCACCCTGGCCGACGCGCAGCCCGTGGCCGCGCGCGCTCCCTCGGCCGAGCCTGAGAAAACGGACCTGGCGAAGGCCCGGGACGCCGTGGACGTCCTCCATCGGGTCGGAGGCTACCTGTTCCTGGCTTGCGCGTGCGGGCTGAAGATCAAGGTCCCGCCGGGCTACAAGGGGGACGAGGTCCGCTGCCCCCGCTGCGGCCGGACCCTCGAAGCCAAGCGTGCCTGAGCCGTCGGCCGCCGCTGCCGCCAAGGATGAGTTGTCGTTCTGGGGCCGGCGCGGGCGGCCGAAGAGTCTCGTTGTTCAGCGTGCGGCAAGGCGAGATTCTTCGTCGCGCCTTCGCCGCTCCTCAGAATGACAGGAGCGGTCTGCCGCCGCTCACCGCGGCATGGCAATCACTTCCCGCACCTTTAGGTCGAAAAAGTTCGTCGAGTAAGCGGGGCTCAGCACTACGGCCGTGTCGGCGCCCTGGCCCGTGCCGCCGATGGCGATCACCTCCCGGTCGACCGGGATCAGACCGGCGTCGGCCGCCATGACGGCCACCTCGACCGCGACCTTCATGCCCTGGCTGAAGGTGTAGTAGGTGTGGGCGATGAGCTCGACGGGCGGCAGGCCGCCGAACTTGTCGCGGATGGCCGACTCCACGCTGCCCATCAGCGTGTGCGTGGCGGTGAGGAACTGGACGCCCCTCGCCTCGGCGGCTCCGACCTTCTCGGGGTCCGGCGGCGCGTAGACCTTCCAGTATCCGGCGTGAAGCGTCACGCCGACGATGTTCGCGTCCATGCCGTCGAACGCGTCGGCCGCCTTCAGGGCCGTCTCGCCGCTGGAAGTGGCCAGCACGACGTCCTTGATGCCCAGCTTTTCCGCCCGCCTGCGTGCGGCCTCCAGCGTGGCCTCGGTGTTCGCCGGGCCGCCCTCTTCGAACAGCAGCAGCTCAGTCCTCATGCTTCCCCCCTTTGGCGCGCGCGGCGCGCGTTCCTCTCAGAATCTCACGCCGAGCTTCAGGTTCGTCTCCGGCGCGGAGGCGATCTTCGGGTAATGCTCCAGCACGTCCTCGAAGGGCACGACGGGCTGCACGATCTCCTCGGACTTCAGGAGCCCTTCGCGCAGCATCCGCCAGCAGCAATCCATCAGGCGGCGCTCGTCCCAGCGCGGGTAATCCGGGTTCGGCTCGCTGCAGGCGCGGCTGAAGACGATGGTTGGCCGGTTCATGTGGGCCTCGCCGCCCAGGTCGAGCTGCGGGCATCCCGGCCTGGGGAAGGACCCCGCCACGACCGTCCCGCCGTAGGCCACCGCGCGGATTGCCGAGTGGAGCCCCGCATCGCTGCCCGAGAAGTCGATGCAGACGTCCGCGCCGCGCTTGCCGGTCTCCTCCTTGATGCGCAGGCCGACGTCCTCCACGGCGGGATCCAGGACAAGGTCCGCGCCGCACCTGGCTGCAACGTCCCTTCGCAGCGCGTAGAGGTCCACGCCGATGACGGGATAAGCGCCCGCGAGCTTTGCCAGTTGGGCCGCGAACTGGCCGATGGCTCCGAGGCCGAAGACGGCGACGGCGTCCCCGATCCGCACGTGACCGTCGCGCACCGCGCCCATGGCGAAGTCGGCCGGGTCGAGGCAGACGGCCGCCTTCCAGCTTACGCCGTCGGGGAGGACCCATGCCGTGTCGGGCCAGACGGCGACCTCGCGGAAGTTCGAGTAGTGGAAGACGCGGTCGCCTTCCTTGAGCCGCGTGACCTCCGGGCCGACGGCCTGGACGACGCCCACGACCATGTTGCCCGCGCCGAAGTCGAACCAGCGCGGCGGCTCGGCGCGGCAGAGCTGGTAGTCGGCGTCGTAGGGGCCGCGCTCCAAGAAGTAGCCCTTGAAGAACGCCATCTCCGTGCCGTGCTTGGCGGCGCCGAACTCGGCACGGACCTTGACTTGATGCGGGCCGGGCTTCGGCTCGGGATACTCCCGCAGCACAAGCTGGCCCGGCTTCGTGATGATGCACTCCCTGGGCATGGCTGGCTCCCGTGCACCTGGTGGGCAATGGGGACAACGGACACGGCGGGACAGCATACCCATGCGGCGCGTGCGGGGCAAGCGGCGGCCGGGCGTGGGAGACGCCTTCTGACTGTGGGCTCAGTCGTTCGGGCCGTGGGGGACGACGCGAATTCCTACGCTGACAGGACCCGTCTCCAGAGACGCAAGTGAGCCACGGTGTCCAGGCCACCTACGTCACGGAACTTGCTTTCGGCAAGCTCTAGATTCTTGAGCAACACGTCTTCATCAGCCGCAGCCGCCGCTACATACTCCCGGTACTTGCGCTGAAGATAGTGCCTCAGGCACCTAAGCTTGGTGTCACCGGTTGGGAACTCGATCCGGACAATGCCATGTCGCCGCCGTACGCTCTTGACTGTTCCCTCCCCAAACTCCCTGAAGTTGGCGGGATCACCATCAAGCACGCGCGTGCACTCGTCGCAGTCACATACTTCGGCGTGAAACACCTCTGCGCTGGTAAGCCATCTCGCTGCGGAGAACATCCTCAGAGCGTCGCGGTAGCGCACTCGGCTATGCAACTGCGGGACATAGTATCTTGCGATAGGTATGCCGCCCCCTACGGGCACTACCTCGCGATGCTCGCCGAACTCTGGGCCGTGGGCGACACCACTCAGCGCATGGCCGCCGAGAGCGCTGGCCGCAAGCACGGAGAAATAACCCCCATGCAAGTTTAGCACCGAACGGCTCCCGTTCTGGCGCAATCCGCTGGCAAGATCAAGCAGCCCCCGAAGCTCCGCCCCACTGGCATCTTGTTCGTCCAAATCGTCAACCCAAAGCAAGAAACCGCTAACGGGAAGGTCCTTGTATGCATCCACGACGTGCTGTCGACATTCTCGGCTCGTCACCACGCCTTGGCTTACGACGACGGAGGGCCAGATCTGCGAAGCAGAGCCGCGGACCTGGCAGGCGATCTTCGCCGCCTGTGCGTTGATGGGCAGCCAGTCTTCGAGGGTACCTTCGGTCATGTAGAAATACGGGGCCACAAGAGCATGCGGGTCGAATTCCTCTTGGCCATCAAGATACTTCGCAGACTTGGAATCTTCCATCCGAGTCTTCAGCTGAGATGCCTGGAAGCGGAGACATCGGTCTACGAAGCCCTGCAAAGCGCGACCTTCGAAGTCCTCAGGTTGCACCGGTCTCTTGCCCACCAGAGATGCCACGGGCTCGCCGTATGCTTCGGCCAAGTTGGCAACGCTCGGCTTAAGTTCACCGTGCTTGTCCGTTATCGCGTCAGGATCATGTTGGAAGGCATGCGTGAGCGGGTCAATGACGTACCTCACGCCTGCCGTCCGCTCCAACAGGAACGCTCCCAGCCCTGACGGAGCATACGCCGCCATGTTGGCGTTGATCACGATCCCTCTATAGGTTCCCTTCGAGGGATACTCGAAATAGCTCTGCTCAGCAAAAGTGCCGAACAACATCCAGTGCTCAACGGGCATATTCGATGTTCCTCATCAAGGACACTGCACGACGGCGCTGAGGGGACCATACCTTCTCATTCCGCCGAGGGGTGTGGACCCAAGCGCAACTGCGTTCGCCTAGGGAGAACGAAATCAAACCGTAGCCTCTAGCCGCCACCTGTGACAGCGCCTCCTCCGAGACTGAGTTCGTTCCGAGAGCAATGCATATGAAATCGGCGACCTGCTCATGGGCGACACACTGCGAAAGGGCTCGTCTCCAGTCTCTTACCTTCGCCTCAACGAACATCAAGAGCCCCGGCTTTGTCGCGACGATGTCGGCGCTCTGCCCCATGTTCGGTACCTCATGTCGGACGCGGTAGCCCTGGGACACAAGGAGATCCGTGACGCGCTGCACGAGCTCTCGCTCTGTCAAGGGCACTCTCACCCATGATCCGTTAGACGACATCTTCGTACTCCTGGAGCTTCCAGGCAGCAAGTTGCACAATAAAGACGATCACCACCTGCACCGCGACGACACCGATTGCTCCGCTCAAGACCCAGCGGCCAGCAGGAGGGAGCAACGCCGCCAGGAGAAGGCCACCGATGCCCAGCACGACGCTCACGTACAAACTCATATACGCGTATCTGACGACAGTCTCCAAGACGGCCAACCGATGGTACACGGTGAACACTCTGAGATTCTCTTCGGCGTAGTCGCCGACCAGATCGGGAGTCTCCCGCCCATCTCCTCGCAAGCACTCGTCCGCTGTGAGCGCACGAACATGCTGGCATAGCGCTGCTAACTTTCCGGCCAGTCGCTCCATTAGGGCAGAGCGTTCGAGACGGGCCCGGTTCCGGAAGTCCTCCTTGGAGGTGAGGAAGATATTGAAGTACGTTGCCGCTCCGCCCAGTACAACAGGTGCCAACGCGAACAGCACGGGCAACGTCCTATCGATAGCCCCCACCGAGGCATCAGCCACTGCCAAGAATCTCCTCCTTGATGGCTGAACGCGCTGTCATCTCCTCGTAGTTCTCGTACACATACTTGAGCAACGCTTTCAGCGGCACAGTCGTGAGGCGCTTCTTGAACTCGCGCAGGAGCTTGCGCTGGGGGGCCGACAGGCTTTGGTACAGCTCTTCAGTGAACATCATCCCCTTTGGGGTTAAGCGGAACGAATCCTCTCTGTATTCTGAGATGGGCTCGCTGGCTCCGTCGGGGCTCGATGAGCTCAGCCAGGCTTCCCATTCGGCAGCCGACTCGGGGAGAGCATCCTCCCGGACCTCTTCGCACTCAATGAACCCTCGGAGTATGAAGAACGTCAGGTCATCGTAGACGTCCTTCGAGAAGGGCCCGAAGTCCCACGGGAAGAACTCGTAGAACTCATCGTCCGGGATATCCAACCCCCGACCGAAATGATCCATGGCCTCTCGTTTGAACAGGAAAAGCATCTTCACGAGCCTCGTGCGGCCCACGATCGGCTCATTTAGGTCCTCTCCTCGGGCCGGAGAATACAGCAACAGCAAGAGGATGTCCTTCCGGTTGTCAATCTTCATTGCCATCTGCCGCTCCTTCCGAGCACTGCTCGGCATTCTAACGGTGGGAGAGACCGCGTTTCAACGACAGGCCTTCTAGCCCGCGACTCGCGGGCGGTAATCCACCTGCCCGCAGTGCCGGCGCTTCCGCCTTCACATGGGCTTGCACCTTGGCCCGGTCGACTGTAGATTACCCGGAAGTGCAGGGAACCGCAACGCCAACATTCGAGGCGGCGCTTCTCATCCGGTCTTTTGCGTCCCGCCTCAGCCGCCTATCGTTGGGTCCTCTGGAGCTCTGACAGCTTGATCCGGGGGCGCTCTTGCTGTCGCCGAACGTCAATTCGGGCCAGGACTCCACCCTGTGTCTTACGGAGCCGGTCGCGACGGCGGATGTTTCAGGCGAGCCTTTCTGCCCTTCACCGGCCGGAGCTTGGGCGGCGCGGGCGGGGGCGGTATAATCGCAATGGTCTAAAGCTGCGACCGTGGACCCTACCCGATAAGGCAGGCGACCAATGTGCCCGGATGACGCCAACGGCAGCGCGCCCGGCGAAGGCGCCGAAGGACTGAAGCGCCCCATCTGGCGGCGCGTCCTTTCGGCCCCCGAGGGCAAGGTGCTCGTCGCCGGGGTGGTCCTCTTCTTCCTTTACCTCTGCGCTGTGGGGCTGACGCGGCTGCGCTCACCGGAGCTCTTTCACAGCCTCTGGACGATGACGACGACCCACATCCTGGCCGGCCGCGCCGCGGGCATGTCCTGGGGCTACATGCACGGGTTGGAGCGGTGGGTCGTCATTGTGGCCAACATGGCCATCGAGACCTTCATGGTGCTGCTGTTCTATCCGTTGTTCGTCTTCTCTTACCACAAGCTGGTTATCATCAAGCCACTGGAGGACGCGATGGCGCGCGTGCGGAACGCCGCTGAGGCCCACCAGCGGACCATCATGAAGTTCGGCATCCCGGGGCTTCTGCTGTTCGTGTGGTTCCCGTTCTGGATGACGGGTCCCCTGGTCGGCAGTATTATCGGCTTTTTCATCGGGCTGCGCCTGCTGGTGAACCTGGCGACGGTGCTGGCCGGCACCTACCTGGCGATCCTCTGCTGGGGCGTGCTCCTTCACCGCGTGCAGGGCATGCTGGAGCGTCTGGGCTACTACGTGCCCCTGGTCTTCGTGGGCTTCATACTCCTGCTGGCCATCTCGATCCACATTCGCTATGCCTTCGCCAGGAGCTCGGGCAAGTCCAAGGATTGATTCCCGGTGCGGCGAGTGCGGCGACGGGGGGCGGTGACAGCACGTGTGGTACGGCGGCGGGGGCGCAGTTGCCGTGCTTTGGCCTCTGCCGTATAATGCAGGATGCACGCGTCGCGAGGGAAGTGCGGCGCGGGCCGTTTGCATCGGGGCGAGATTCTGTCCGGCTCGCCTAAGTCTTTTTATGGGGGAGACTTAGAGCCTCTAACAGAATGTCGCGTGAGCCGCGTTGCGCCTCCGGCCGGATGGATGCAAGGAAGGGCTCCGAGCC
>CAZFSS010000030.1:0-51572 GCA_964521715.1 uncultured candidatus Brocadiaceae bacterium
GCGTTGAGGGAGTATGTGTCGACCGGCGTTCTGCCTCCCTTGCCCGCCTGAAAACTGCTCAGACGGCTGAAGTGTTACACAACAGCAGAACAGTCGGCCAACACTCAAGTTCTGCGAATGGACCGATCTCGTCCAGAACTGCGCTCGGGGAATTGGCGACACACTCGAGGATGGCCTGCTCGATGTTGACTATCTTGCTCTGAAGACTCCACACGTGCTCCTTCGGCCGCAGATCACTGTCGCCGCGCAGGTAGTGCCACACTGACCACTCAAGTGACTCGCGGGCGTATACGTGCTCGCCGTCGCCCCTCAGTGCTTCCTGAGGAAGCCGTGTGTGTAGACTCCACTCCTCGTGGTACAGCGACCATCGAACGATGAAGCGGAGCGTCCGCGTTCCGAGGTCAAACCACATGCAGTTCTGCTCATCGACCCAGCCGGGCGCCACTGAGCCGAACACTGACACCGCTTGTCCGAACGGAAATCCGTCGAAGTCGCGAGAATCAAAGTCCGAGCCTTGTTTCACCGTGAACGCGACATACAGGTTGGCGAGTTCTGGTGTCTCGGCGATCTCCTTCTCGATGGTGTCAAGTCGCCACAGCCACTCCTCCGTCGTCAGCGGCTTCGTCTTCTCGCGTGTGAGATCGCCTTCCACCTCTGACAGGATCCCTCTTGCGTGGGCAGCATGGAATTCCGAGATCTTCCGCTGATACAGGTCGAACGCCTCAGGGCACTCATGCCAGTCCCTGGGCCAGTTGCCCAGAGCGTCGTCCTGTTCACCGAACCGCTTGGTCAGGTACTCGATGACTGCAGCCTCCGCGTAGGCAGTGGCCCCGAACGTGTACCTCCCCCCATCGTCTGGGTCGCTGGCGCGTTGCATGCTGCGCTGGGCTTCTCGCAGGCTCCTCAGCAGCTCAGATGGTTCATCCATCGACTTCGAATTCCGCCAGAGACGGGACTGCGAACGCAAGCGAAACCGGTCCGCGGCTTGCCACCACTCTTGGCACGCTACCAGGTCGTGGTCCCAGCCGGTACGGGCGTTGGCCGTCAGCACTTCTCCACGACTGTTGTCCCGTTCCCCTCGGACATGCGGGCCCTCGCCACCGTCCCCTGTCACTGGTCGTGCTAGCGCACGCTGATTATCGCCATAGAGCTCCGTCCTGTCAAAACAGGCAGAGCATAGGTGGATGAGCAACACACTCCTGACGGGCATCTGGCTCAACTCCGTCCCGGACGATGCAGCGTTGCTGGCAGGCTGAGCCTTCGTCTTAGCACTGCCTCAAAAGAAAGGGCCCGCCTTCCTGCAGCCACTTGGCTCGGAAGCGGACCCTAGTTCGCTCGACGAGCGGCGAAGGTATCTCTACCCCTCAGGACGTCATATCGGCGCGCCCATCAGCGCGCCGGGCATGCGCCAGCTCACCCCTCCCTGTCAGTCTCCCTGAGAAGCGGTCTCCTCCACATCACGATCCCCTATTATACCCGTTAGCGGTATAGTGTCAAGCATCTGCGCTGTTTGGCACAGCCGCGACTGACGTAACGCCTAACCCGGCAAGACTTTGAGATGGACCGGGAGGATCCCGTTGTCGGGGGCCAACCGCCGCCAGGCTCGGCGCTGGTTCCTCCAACCCGGCTCGGCGGCGATGGGGCGCAGGTGGCGCTCGGTGATGGGATCGCGCCCGCTCGTGACGGGGTCCAGGAAGAGGATCGCCTCCTGGATGTCGGGGGCGAGGAAGCGCAGGTTCATGATCTGCGTCAGGCGGGCGCGGGTGACGTGGCCGAGGTCGGCCAGCTCGCGCAGCCGCTCCTCGGGCGTCAGGTCCGCGGGGGCGACGATGGCTCGCCCTGAGCTCGTCGAAGGGGCAGGCACACTCTCCTCCCGTCGGCAACAGCAGAGATGCTCTGCAGTCCTCCACTGATTACTTACGGAAGGGAGCCGCGAAGTGTGACACTGAGGTGACAGGCCAATAGCAGCTCCGGCGCACAGGGCGCTGAGTTGGCGCGTTGCTTGACCGAACCGGAAAGGGACCCTAAGATGGGGCCCGTGGTTCGCGCCAGCTCGGCGCCGGAAGGAAGTTGCTACGGTCCTTCGTGCTCTGCATGTGCGATCCACTAGAATGTACGCGAGCTGTTGGCCGGTAGCCACTATGCTACTGGAGAGCTATCCGAGGTTATGGAGCGATCCCACTGGCCAAGCCCTAGGATGCGTGATTTCGGCCCACTTGCAGAGCCGGGGATATACCGAGAGGTGCTCCAGATCGCCGGGTCCCAGGGATCCGTATCCGCTGCAGAGCTAATGTCACCGGAGGGAGGGCTTCGTCAGCGCGTGAGATACATGCAGCTCATCGAGAAGCCCACCAAGACCACCATCCAGGGCGCGCTCTCGCTTCTTAGTCAACTCGGCTGGCTAGAGCAGACCCGCCCAGGCAAACCTGCCGCAGGATACGAACTCACCGAAGGAGGCCAGCACGCGAGGCTGCTGGCCAAGGAGGACCACAGGTCGTTCCGCCGCGCGCTCGCTGGTGGTCTGCACCGTCTGTACGTGATACCTGGCTGGTTCGTCGCGCGGCTTCACGCCCTGAACCCAGGAGGGCAAGGTGAGATCGTACTGCCTTCACCCCCGAGAGACTGGCACCCGCCCAAGCGTGAATGGGAAGATGCAGAATGGACTATTGACCTAGCCGTCCAGGCCTCCAGGTCCGGCCAACGGGCCAACAGGTCTTTCCCGGGGAGTTTTCCTGCCGGGGGGCCGGCGTGGGCCCATGACGTCGAAGCTGCCTGGCGGAAGCTCGCGACCGCCAAGAGGCGCAAGGTCTCGCTTGTCCGCGATAGTGGGGGGTCAATGGAGGAGAAGCCGCAGGTTAGCACATTTTCACCCCGCACCAGATTAGCCCACGCGATGAGAGAGGCCGCCATCAACGTGCTGTTCGCCAGCAAGGCTCGCGGTAGTGCCGACTCGGATTTTCAGACTGAGCGACACCCAATACCGCCACGTTCTTTCCGTGCTTGGTGTCCCCGTTTGGACGATCTGGAACTTGTGTTCTACACGGATTCGCATCCCGCAATCTGGGGAAGGCTTCTGTTCCCATGTTGCGCTTTTCGCACAGACCGCTCTGATTCCGACTTCGAGGAGATCGCGGACATAAGGGACCCAGCAGGCCGAAGTCTTTGCCTACACCAGCCTAAGTGGCCTGTGGTTCGTCCTGAGTTCATGCGGGTCCTGGAAAGCACGTATGTTCGTGTTTCGCGTCGCGTTGGAGCCATCTATGTTTCTCTCCTTGACGTCCGAGATGAAGTATGCCGGCTTCTGAGGCTGAGTTCGGCCGCATTTGACGAGTTCCTGGAGCGTAGCTACCGGGAGTCCATCCAGCAACCCCTGGTATCAGCTACGTGGGCCAGTAGACAGGAAGGCCCTTCAATCTCGCTCGAGAGCGATGTCAGGCCGGACCAGCAGAAGGGTCCCGCCATGCTGCGACGCCCAGTGTACGTCGATGATGTTCCTCACTCTCTGATTGCCATGGCGCGCAAGTCTCCAGGGGGGTGAAAATGGACAATCCGCTACTCAGGAAGCCGAGCGCACGCGAGCCCGAGGTGAACGACTACGAACCGATGGGCTTACGCGACAACCCATTCCCAGCAGAACCGGCTTTGGTGGTAGATTCCCCGGATCCCAGGCTCAACGGGAGTATCTACTGCCCTGAACTGCACGAACACAATAGGCAGCAATTCCAGGACCTACTCATTCCTGGTCCCACCCGCTCACCTAGGCCTCTAGTGTTCCTCATGGACCATGCCAGCCGGCGGGGTCGAGGAATCGGCAAGAGCGCATTCCTGAAACACCGGCGAGATGACGTCATGAAGGACTTGGGCGGTGAGGCGACCGACGGTACGTCAGTTCTCTTTGCCGAGCACATCATCCCACCTCCGACTCCGCCATGTCGGAAGTTCTGGGAGTTCTGCCGCCTGACCGTTCAAGCCCTGAGCAAGAAGATCATCCCGTACGCAGTATGGCGACTGAGAGCTTTCTCCGGACGCATCCCTTCCGACCTCCTCGATCAGATTGGGGATACTGATCAATGGGAGGACACTATCGGCTCCAACGAGTGGTTGGCGAAGCATAGAGTCGACGTTACCTGGGAGCTTAATCCTGCTGTTCAGACTCAGCTTCGAACCGCAGGTGTGAGCGAGATGTGGGCTGATCAACTTGCCCGCTTGGGTGGCACTGGAACACGATTGGTTGCTGAGCTCCACGACATGAGCGACTATGCGTGGCGCCGGTCCGCTGCGAGTCTCCTTTTCGACGATCTTGTCAACTTGTTCCGGGCAGCACAGTTCTCTAAAGGTCTGTTGCTCGTAGACGAATTGGAGAAGATTGTCTTTCACCAGAATGCACAGGAGCGCCGTGCGTTCGTGGACTCGTTGCGCTACTACATTGTGGACGGGGACTGCGCGGCTGCACGTACGAAGTTCTATGGCGTCCTGTTGACGATCCACCCAGGCGTTCAGGAGCTTCTCCTGCCGCATTGGAATGCGGCAGGACTCGACCGGCTTGCCCCCCTAGGCGAGCCGGACGCTACGAGATCCACGCTTTATTTTGGCCCCCTAGACAGCGGCCAAGCGATCCCGCTAGTTACTGTCTACCTCGACTACTATCGCATCAGGAAGGAAGACACAGGTAGTATTGCGCCCTTTACTGCGGAAGCCCTTAGCGAAGCGCTGATGAAATCGAATGGCGTTCCGGGAAGAACGCTTAGCCTACTCCATGAGGTCATCGAGCTCGCGGCTAGAGAGCACATGACGACGGTAGACAAGGCGCTCGTCGAGCTCGTCTACGCTAAGAAGGAGTCAAGAGCCAACGGCGAGTTTCCGGAGACCGATGTGCCACCCGCCAGCCAAGTTGATCTCAAGGGGGAGGCCAGATAGCTGCATGGAATTCCGTCTACTGGACCCTAACGCAGTGAAGGGCCTCCTATGGGCTCGTCCCGAAGATTGTCAATGGCCCGAGGAAGACGTCCTCTGCTGCTCCATTGCAGATGTTTTGCTTGCCGCCGAACAGGCACGGAAGGACGGTTGCAGTTCGGCTTTCGAGGCAATCAGGAGGCACTGTCAGGATAGGACCGACAATGGGCTGTTCACGAGGCTCCTTATTGCCAGTCTCGACTCGTACGCACTTGAGGAGGGGTTATTGGACTGCCACCGAGACGGGCCCCCTGTCTTATGGGCAGCTGCGCTAGGCCTGCATATTGACCCCCTCCATTCGGTACGCCTTGTGACCCTTCAGGCGGTGGACCGCTGGTCTGACATGTCGTTGGTCAGTCAGGCTGAAGCTCAGCATATGCCGTGAGAGCCAACAGGCCCAGGAGACGGATCCCGTGCAGGATGTTGTCCTAGACAGCTGCTTGCTGGGTGACTTCCTCACGCAGTACTTCAGTGCGGAGGCCGCGAATCGCGGCTACGGCAGGTTTAGAGCAGAAGGCCGTTTGAGCGGATCCCTTGCAAGACGCCTCAACGGCATCGT
The DNA here is from genome assembly GCA_964521715.1 of uncultured candidatus Brocadiaceae bacterium. Classification (GTDB taxonomy): domain Bacteria; phylum Planctomycetota; class Brocadiia; order SM23-32; family SM23-32; genus DAOVRD01. Next base: position 5,513 of record CAZFSS010000030.1, read on the forward strand.
TGACAGCAGCCGATATCGCCTTTCTGCGCTCGTGGTGACATCTGCCTTCGCGTTTGTCGAGTTGGCTAGGAAATGGGAAGACATGGTCGGAGACCGCTTTACCGAGCTGCAACTCGACGCTTTCATACGGCAGCCCCCTGAATGGTTTGACATTGCACCAGTCGATGAAGACCTGTTGCCGTTTTTCCTGGAGGTCCCAAGCCGTGTAGACGTCCATGGAGATTCCCGGCCCATCGAATGGTCGGATGCCATCCACGCAGCCGTAGTACTCTCTCGCGAGGCCGACTGTCTGCTTGCCACCACGGATGTGCGGCTCGAGCACATCCCCGCGTTTCAGGGTCGCTTGGCGCTGTGACTGCTTGCCCAGAGCATGGGCCGGCACACTCGCCCAGGAAGGTCGCCGGGCCTTATCCAGACTGCCAATTGGGCTGCCTGGCAACATGGATCAGGACGGCTGCGGCGTCCGTTGCCTGTCGCGTCCGGGGTGCGCGTGCAAATGGTGAGTTAACCAGTTGTCGTGGGTCGGGGTGGGAGTCTGAGAGTTCCGGGCGATCTGGCGTAGTAGGTTCCGGTAGGCGAGGCCCATAGCCGACAGGTGAGAGTACGGGAAGTTGCGCGGCGCGGTTGGCGAGTCGCCGTAAGTCGTTGTCCAGGGGGCGCGTACGTGCGAAAGGCCGGAGCGCGTGAAGCTCCAGCCTCCTCGTTAACCTACCCGCCGCTGCGCGTTACGCCAAGACAAGACTGGCTCCCCGACGAGGACTCGGACCTCGAACCTAGCGGTTAACAGCCGCCCGCTCTACCTATTGAGCTATCGGGGAGCCGATAGGTGACCGCCCGGCAAGCCCTGCATGCCCTCCACGTCGCGCCGCCCTGCCCCACCAGACGCAACGCCACAGACCATATCTTACCAAATCCGAGGGGGGATTCAACAGGCCACGCCGATCGCGCCGGCCGGCCGCCGGCCTCATCGTCCTTCCCGCCAGCGGTAGATCGCTTCGGCGGCTCTCAGGTCCTCTTCGGTGGTGATCTTCAGGTTGGAGTAGGTGTCCTCGACGATGCGGCACTCCTCCCCCAGGCGCTCGACGAGCTCAACGTCGTCCGTGCCGGAGAAGCCGTCCCTCAAGGCAGCCGCGTGCGCCCGCAGGATGAGGTCCTTGCGGAATCCCTGCGGCGTCCGCGCGAGCCACAGGGTGTCCCTGCGCGGCGTGGCGATGATCCTGCCGTCCGGGCCGACCTCCTTGACGGTCTCCGTGGCCGGGACGGCGGCGATGGCCGCGCCGAACCGCTGCGCCGCCTCGGCCACCCGGCGGACCACGTCGGGGTCCACGAGCGGCCGGACGGCGTCATGAATGAGCACGAGTTCCAGGTCGTCGCGCACCAGCTTCAGTCCGGCGAATGCGCTGGCCTGCCGAGTGGCGCCGCCGCGCGCGATCTTCGTGATGCCGAATTCGCTACCCAGTTCCGAGGCCAGATTCCCGTTGCCGTACTCATCGGCGTGCAGGACGGGGATGATCTCCGCGCATCCCGCCGCGCGACTGAGCGCGTCGATGGCGATGTGGAGCACTGGCCGCCCGCAGATCCGGAGGTAGGGCTTCTTGCGTCCGCCCATGCGCACTCCGGTGCCTGCCGCCGTGACGACCACGGCGAAGGCAGGCTCGGAAGGCTGGCGCGTGTCGGTATGCATGGCGAGTGTGAGCGTCCGGGCCGGGGGCGCGCCGCGTGGAGGGTGCGTTCAGGCGGAGGGTGCGTCCTCGATCAGCCGGGCGAAGATCATCCGGCCTGTCTCACGGGTCAAGGTATTACGCACGATCACCCTCACTTCCTGTCCCACGAGGTGGGCGGCGGACTCGACAATGACCATGGTGCCGTCCTGCAGATAGCCGACGCCCTGGCCGGGCTGTTCTCCGGGTTTGATGACCTTGACGGTCAGTTGCTCGTCCGGCAGGGCGATGGACTTGAGGGCGTTGGCCAACTCGTTGAGGTTGATGACGGAGATGCCCTCCAGCGAAGCCCTGCGGTTGAGGTTGAAATCGTTGGTCATCAGCCTGCCGTTGACCATCTTGGCGAGCCGAACGAGTTCCTCGTCGACGGGCTGGCTGCGGTCGGATCCGGTCTCCTGGACCCGCACGTCCACGCTCAGGTTCTCGCGGATGTCGTTGAGCACTTCCAGCCCACGCCGCCCTCGCTCCCTCTTGAGCTTGTCGTCCGAATCGGCGAGCTGATGGAGTTCGTGAAGGACGCGATCGGGCACGAGGAGCGGCCCGTCCAGGACCGACGTCTTCAGCATATCGGTAATGCGGCCGTCGATGATGACGCTTGTGTCGACGACGACGGGCCGCAGGCCCTTCTCCTGGCGGCGGAACTCGACGTAGGGAACGATCAGGTTGAACTTCTCCCGGCTCTCGTAGATGAAGGCGATCCCCAGGTAGCTGAATACGACGATGAGGGCGCCGGTCAGGTCGTCCCGGATGGCGGCCATCGTCTCGCTCTCGACGGCCAGGCCGACGACGGAGACCGTCAGAGTGGCGAAAAGCATGCCCAGCAGCGCGCCGAAGACGATGGAAGATATGAGGGCGATGGGGCCGCGGCTGACGAACCACTCGGCAATGATGACGACGATGCTGCAGCCGATGCCGCCCAGGAGGAACTCAAACGGCCGTCCCAGGTCGAACCCGATCGAATAAGCCGTGCCGGCCGACGCCAGCACGAAGAGGGCCCTGAAGACCCATAGTCCCATGGCCTGCCCTCCGTGCCCGAGCGGCGTCTGCCACGCGCAGCCACCGGCATGATCCTGCCCAGGCCCGCGCCTGGGCGCAGAGGTATTATAGCGGATCGTGGGGGCAGAGCAACACCTTCTCAAAGGCCGCCCCCAAGCAAGCATCGGGACGGGCGCGGTTCCTTAACCCGGCTTGGCAGCGGGGCTTCCGGGGCAGAAGTCACTCCAGCATGCCGTACTTCCTTAGCCTGGCGTAGAGGGTGCTTCGGTTGATGCCCAGCATCTGCGCCGCCTTCTTCTTGTTCCCGGCCGAGGCGCGCAGAGCGTGTTCGATGTGCTGTCTCTCGATCTCCTGGAGCGGCGGCACGCCGGCTTCGCTGGCGCGGCTTGCGGCGGTTCTGAGGTCCTCGGGGATGAGCTCCGAGCCAAGCACGGGCCCGTCGGCCAGTATCAGCATGCGCTCGACCACGTTCCTCAGTTCGCGCACGTTTCCGGGCCAGGAGTAGGAGCGGAACACGGCCAGCACGCGCGGGTCGAAGGAGTCCACCGGTCGTCTGAGGGACCGGCTGAGCTGCTTGAGGAAGTACTCCGCGAGGATCTCGACGTCTTCGCCTCTGTCGCGCAGGGGCGGCATGACGAGGCGCAGCCGGTCGAGGCGGTAGAACAGGTCCTGCCGCAGCCGTCCGCTGGCCACGGCCTCGCCCGGGTCGCGGTTGGTGGCGGCCATGAGTCGCACGTCCACGGACTGATCCGTCGTGGCGCCGATCATCCTGACCTTCCCCTCTTCCAGAGCCCTGAGCAGCTTCGTCTGGCATGATGGGGGGAGTTCGACCACTTCGTCCAGGAACAGCGTGCCGCCGTCGGCCAGTTCAAAACGACCGGGCTTATCGGCAACGGCGCCCGTGAAGGAGCCCTTCATGTGGCCGAACAGCTCGCTTTCTATCAGCGTGACCGGCACGGCGCCGCAGTTGACGATCTCCAGCGGGCCGTCGCTGCGCTCGCTCTGCAGATGGATGGCGCGGGCGGCCATCTCCTTGCCCGTGCCGCTCTCGCCGCAGATCAGCACCCCTGCGTCCGTCGGCGCAACCTTACGAATGAACTCGAAGGCGGCCAGCATCGGTTCGCTCTGCCCCACCATGTCGTAGTGCTGGGCCAGCAGTTGGTCGAGGCTCTGCGCGCGCCGCGTGACTTGCTGACGGTAGCGGATGTTCTCGATCGCCACCCCGGTCAGCGAAGATCCGGCCAGCAGGTAGCGCAGGTCCTCCTCGTCGAAGGCGGCGGCAGGCCCGCTCCGCTCGCAGTAGATGAGCCCCAGATTGCGCACGCCGATACGCAGCGGGACGCAGGCGACATGAAGGGCCGGCTCTGCACTCTCTCCCACGGCGGCGATCCCTTCGCGGCGGCACCGCTCGATCAGAGGCACGTCGACCTTCAGGTCGGCCAGCCTGTCGACGAAGCCCCCATCGGAGTCCGAGTAGGCCCGCAAGAGGTCGTGTTCATCCTGGAGGATGGGCACGACCCGGCTGGCGTCCAACGTCCGGCGCAGGCTTTGCACGACGCCGTCAAACAACGTGCCAATGCTGCGCGCGGAGACGGCCAGTTCGGCTATGGCCAACAGGTAGTGGAGGCGCCTGTCCTTCTGGCTCACGCCCGTCGCCGGAGCGCGCTGCAGCGAATAAAGGCTGCCGATGTCGTCCAGGCTGATCGTCTGGGTGATCTCCGAAAGCGGAGCCACGTCCGCCCTTTTCTCCGCTTCCGCCGGTTCCGGCTCCAGGTAGAACACGAGCAGGATGCCGCCGAGCTGGATCTCGTCGCGGTGCTGGAGGGCAGCGGCCACCACCTGCTGCCCGTTCACCAGCGTCCCGTTGTTGCTCCCGAGATCGTTCACGAGCCATTGGCCGTCACGCAGGAACACGAGGGCGTGATAGCGGGACACGGTTCGGTCGTCGAGCTGGAGGTCGTTATCGGGGGCCCGGCCTATGGACAGACGGGCGCCCGGCAGGCGCACGACCGTGCCCCGACCCGGGCCTTCCTTTACGAACAGCTCCGGCATCAGAGCCTCTGATAGGGCTGGAAGAGCTGCAGGTACTGCTCCTGGGCATAGCGGTCGGTCATCCCGGCCACGTAGTCGCAGACGGCTTGATGGCAGCCCACCCGCTCCGCCCAGCGCTGCTGCTGAGGCGGCAGTTGGCGGGGGTCCTGCACGTATGCCTCGAAGATGGCGCGCACGAAGCGGCGCGCATTGTTGGTCACGCGCACGACCCTGTAGTCGTTGTAGAGCGATTCGTGGAGGAAATCCTCCAGAGCCTGTTTTCTGGGCCTGAGCCCGTCGCTGAACCGGACAAGGTTGGCTTCCTGCCGCCCCACGTCCTGCCAGGATGAGACGCCGAGCCCTTCGATCAGCGAACGGCTGCACTCCACGACGTCCGTGACAAAGAGATCGATGAGGTAGCGTATCGCCTGCTTGGTCAACTGCTCTTCCGGGAGTGCCCCGTGGCGGCCCAGAGCGGCTTGCTCGGCCTCCCGCCACAGCTCGACCTGCTTGAGTTCGCCCGGGGCGAGGATGCCGGCCTCGAGGCCGTCCTGAAGGTCATGATTGTCATACGCGATCGAGTCGGCCACCTCCACGGCCTGGGCCTCCAGGAGCGGCGGCCCCTCCCGGAACCCTTCAGCCGACGGGTGGTCCCAGCGGGTGCGATGCTTCACGATGGACTCCCGGACCTCGTAGGTCAGGTTCAGGCCGGGGAACCCGGGGTACTGGCTTTCCAGCACGTCCACCACGCGCAGCCCGTGGGCGTTGTGCTCGAACCCGCCGTGGTCGGCCATCAGCTCCCGCAGCGCGTCCTCTCCGCTGTGGCCGAACGGCGTGTGGCCCACGTCGTGCGCGAGCGAGACCGCCTCCGTCAGGTCTTCATTCAGGCCCAGCGCCCTTGCGATCGTCCGGCCGATCTGCGCCACCTCGATGGTGTGGGTCAGGCGGGTGCGGTAATGGTCCCCTTCGTGGTTCAGGAAGACCTGCGTCTTGTACTCGAGGCGTCGGAACGCCTTGCAGTGGATTATGCGGTCACGGTCGCGCTGGTAGCAGGTCCGATAGCGGGGCGCCGGCTCCTCATAGCGCCTTCCCTCGGACTCGGCGCTTCTCATAGCGTAGGGAGCCAGCGTTTCGATCTCTCGGCGTTCGAGTCCCTCCCGCGTAACCACCCGCACCCCTCCAGCCGGCGCCACGCTATCTTCGCCCATCGGCTTCCCGAAGGAGCTGCCACAGGCTCTCCAACGACTGCGGTATCACCTTCGTGTCGGCCAGCACGGGCATGAAGTTCGTGTCGGCTTCCCAACGCGGCACGACGTGCCAGTGCATGTGGCCGGGCAGGCCGGCCCCTGCCGCCGCGCCCAGGTTCAGCCCGACGTTGAACCCGTCCGGTCGCATCACGGCAGTCAGGTTCGCCTTGCACCGAACCAGCATGTGGATCTGCTCGAGCAGCTCGTCATCGGACAAGTCCCCCAGGTCTCCTTTGTGCTCCAGCGGAGCCACCATTAGATGCCCGTTGTTATAGGGCCAGCGGTTCAGAAGGCAGAGGCTGTGCTGTCCGCGCCACAGGACCAGCTTCTCGCGGTCCCCATCGCTCCTGGCGGCCCCACAAAGGAAGCAGCCGGCCTCCTTGTTCGGCTCTGTCACGTAGTTGATGCGCCAGGGGGCCCACAGTCGATCCATTGTCGTCCTTCCCGTTCCTCTCGCCCGGCGGGCCTCCGGCACAACGATCCCATCCCTTCGGACTACCTGTCCGTTAGCACTGCAAGCTGGCCGGGGGGCCGGTAAGCCGAGTCCTGTGACCCGCCTTCGCCGAAGCGCGGGCGGGCGGCGGCCATTCATCTGGGGGCGCCGTTGCCGGCGCTCTCAAGCGGCCAACCCGGGAGTCGATAGCGAGACGGGCCGTCTCATCCTCCCCTATTTGGCCTTGCTCCCGGCGGGGTTTACCCTGCCCCCGGCGTCGCCGTCGGGGCGGTGGGCTCTTACATTAAGCCCGCATACGCGGGCCCCACCATTTCACCCTTACTCGCCTTGCGGCGGGCGGTGTGTTTTCTGTGGCACTTTCCCTGGGATTGCTCCCGGTGGACGCTATCCACCGCCGTGCCCTATGGAGCTCGGACTTTCCTCCTCTGCCGCTTACGCCCTTAAACAGGGGGGCAGCGCGGCCGCCTTCGACCCCCCGGACAGCTTTGCGCACCTCATTCTACCACACTTCGCCGCCCTCTTGTAACCTGCATCTTGCCCGTGGCGGCGCAGGCTGTATAATGCGGCCTTTGACCGTCCCCCGCGTCGGGTCGAGTCCGCCAATCGCGCCGCTTTCGCAAGGAGAGGACCCATGCCAAAACTGACACGACCTGTTCAGGCAGCCATCGTCGGCTACGGGATGGGAGCGACCCATGCCGGGCTCATCGGGCAAGTGGAAGGGATCGAGGTCGCAGCTGTGTGCGACCTGAACCCGGAGCGCCTCGAAGCCGCACGGAAGGAAATCAAGGGGGTAAGGACTTACTCCAGCGTTGACGACCTGCTCGGCGACCGCGAGGTGCAGCTTGTCATTGTGGTGACGCCACACGACGCACACGTCTCGTGCGCCCTCCCCTGCCTTCAGGCGGGCAAGCACGTCGTCGTGGAGAAGCCGATGGCGATAACGGTGGCCCAGTGCGATGCCATGATCCAGGCCGCGCGGGACGCGGGCGTGACGCTCTCGGTCTTCCACAATCGCCGGTGGGACGGCGACTTCATGACGGCGCGGGACATCATCCGCGAGGGCTACATAGGAGACGTCTTCCACGTCGAGAGTCACATGGGCGGCTATCACGGCTTCGGCCGGACCTGGCGATCGGACAAGGAGCGGTGCGGCGGCCTTTTCTACGACTGGGGCGCGCACTTCGTGGACTGGACCCTGAACTTCCTGGAGGGCCGCAAGATCAGCGGCGTCACCGGCCAGTTCCAGAAGCGCGTCTGGCAAGAGTCCACCAACGAGGACCACGTCGAGGCTTACGTGCGGTTCGACGACGGGGCCATCGCGCACATCCAGATGTCGCACATCGCCGCGGCAGGCAAACCGAGGTGGTACATCCTGGGCACGAAGGGCGCCATCGTGGACGACTGGAGCGGACAGCTCGAAGTCAGCACGCGCGTCGGCAGCCACACGGCGACCTTCAAGGCGAAGTACGGGGATTCGGACTGGCCCGGCTACTACAGGACCCTCGTGGAGCACCTGGTCAACGACGCGGCCAACCCCGTGGAGCCGGAAAGCGCCCGTCGCGTCATCGGCGTCATGGAGGCGGCCCAGCGGTCCTCCGAATCGGGAGGCGAGCAGGCAGTGCCGTACGAGGACTGAGCTTTCGGCCCGCTCCGCTTTCGAGGGCGTCCTGCGGCGCGCTTTGTCGTTGAGTTCGGCCTCCCGCTCGGCTAGAATCGTCTCGACGGTTCGCGATTGAATTCTGTGGCCCGGTCCGTGCGGGCTTGCCCCCCATTGCGGCTCGGTTCGGCTGTGGCGTAAGGATGGTATTCAAGCGCGTCGATCGCTACGTGAGCGGGTCCTTCCTGGTGCATCTCATCGGGTCCGTGTGCCTGATCGCGGTCCTGTACGGCAGCTTCGACTTGCTCAGCCGGTTGGACGAGCTGGGAGGGGTCGCTCCGGGACGGACGGTCGCCATGCTCGGCGAGTACTACGGCCACGTGGTGCCGCTTTTCCTGGCAGACGTGGTTCCGGCCCTGGTTCTTGTGTCGGCGGGCATGGTTCTGGTCCGCATGGCGAAGACGCGGGAACTGCTGGCCCTCCAGGCCAGTGGCACGAGCCTCCGCCGCGTCGTGACGCCCCTGTTGTTCTGGGCGTTGCTGATCAGCGTCGGGGTCTTCGTCTTGCGCGAGACGTTGGGGCCCAACCTGGTCCGCACGGGGGAACTCCTGAGCCATAAGCTCGACGATAGGATCGAGAAGGAGCTTCTGCTGAGCGACCCGCGGTTCAAGGCGTTTATCGGCGAGTACGACTTCGATCAGAGCACCATGAAGGGCGTCTGCGTGCTGGAGTTCTATCCCAAGGGCGGCCTAAAGAGGATGACGCGGGGCGACACGGGCGGATGGCTCGCCGACGGGAGCCTGTACCTCGAGGGCGTCGAGGTCCAGGAGTTCGACGCCAGCGGCGCACAGGTCTCGACGGCCAGCCTGCCGAGCAAGAAGATGGAAACGGATCTGGTGCCTTACGACCTCGTGGAGGCAGCGGAGCACGACCAGGGGCTGACCGCGGCTTTCCGGCCCCTTGCGGATCTGCGCCGGCAGATGCAGCAGCATCCGAGCGTCCCTCAATTCCGGGTGCTCTTCCACTCGAGGCTGGCCTCCCTGTTCGCCCCGATCGTCCTTTTGCTGCTGGGCATTCCCTGCCTGGTGGGCTTCGAGCAGTCGGTGACCAGCCGGTTCCTGGGCGTCATCGTAAGCATGGTGGTCGCCGTCGGGCTTTACGTGCTGACGTTCCTTTTCACCAGCATGGGCAACACGGCAACGGTCAGTCCGGTCGTGGCTGGATGGCTGCCCACGGCCCTCGTCGGGACCGCCGGGCTGTGGATGTACGCCAGCATGCGGACGTGACCGAGCCATCGGCGTTCGGGGGAACCGACGCGCGGTTCCCGCGGATTCGGCATCCGGCCCCTCATGACTGAGAGGATGTGTGCACTATGGCTGAACAGGTGAGACTTGGCCTCACTGGGACGGGCGGCATGATGAACTACCACGTCAGCAAGATGCCGGAGATCGAGGAGGCCGCCATATCGGCCCTGACCGATCCCGACCCGAAGCGGCTGGCGGCGCTCAAGAAGCGTTTCCCGCAGCTCGCCGGTTGCCCGGAGTACGACGATCATAAGGCCATGATCGATGGCGAGAAGCTGGACGCGGTCGTCATCGCTTCGCCTCATCACGTGCATCGCCAGCAGATCGTGGACAGCCTGAGGGCGGGGCTTCACGTGCTGGTCGAGAAGCCGATGGTCGGCTCGATCGCCGACGCCCGGAAGGTGATGGACGAAGAGAAGAGGGCCGGGAAGCTGCTGTCCATCGCCTACCAGCGCCATTCCCAGGGTGAATTCCAGTTCGTCAGGAAAGCCATTCAGAGCGGCGAGGCCGGAAAGGTCGAGTTCCTCAACGCCTTCCAGGGACAGGACTGGATGAAGATGACGGCCGGCACGTGGCGCCAGGTGCCCGAAATGTCGCTCGGCGGCCAGTTGAACGACTCGGGCAGCCACCTGATCGACATCATCCTCTGGGTGACCGGGCTCCAGGCGGAGCGCGTCTCAGCCAGCATCGTGAAGTTCGACCGCAAGGTGGACATCAACAGCGCCATCACGATCGACTTCACCAACGGCGCCGTGGGGAACCTGTCCGTAGTCGGCAACTGCCCCATCTGGTGGGAAGACATAACGATCGTCTGCTCGGAGTGGTCCTTCTTCATGCGTCAGGGGGCCCTCACTTACTGCACGGGCAACCGCGGGGAGGTGCTCTCCCTGAGCAGCACGCACTATGGCAGCACCTCGCCCTGCCGTAACTTCATAGACGCTATACTTGGGCGGGCGGAGGTCCTGGCCCCCAGCGTGTGCGGGCTGCGCACCATCGAGCTGACCGAGGCCGCCTGGCGGTCTGCCGAGAGCGGCCAGCCCGTGTCGCTCTGAGCGCCGAGCGGCCCTGGTCTGACGCGGCGGGAGCCGTCGCGCCCGCGCCTGATTCCGTATGGGCCACTGTACCAACGACTTAGGAGATAGACGATGCTGGGCTGTACCTACGGAAGGCTGTTCCGAGTGACCGTCGCCGGCGGGTCGTACCAGGAGGGCCTGAGCGCCAACATCCAGGGCGTGCCGCCCGGGCTCCTTATCCAGGAGGAGGATATCTACGCAGACCTGCTCCTGCGCAAGCCGGGGCAGGGCGAACTGGCCTCGCCCCGCAGGGAGCCCGACATACCCGTCATCTACAGCGGCGTGAACGCCGCGGACACGATGACGGGCTTCCACAACGAGGGTTACACCAACGGCACGCCGCTGGTGATCCTGATCCCCAATCTGGACCGGCACTTCGAGCACATCGAGCAGTATCGCTCCACGAACCGGACGCCGCGGCCGGGCCACGCCTCCTATGCCTCGTACCGGAAGTACGGCGAGTGGGACGACGCCATCGGCGCAGGCTTCTTCAGCGGCCGCTACACCGCCACCATCGTGGCCGCCGGCGCCGTAGCCAAGCACGTCCTGAAGAGGCACGGCATCGAGCTGCTCGCCTACGTGAAGGAGGCGGCCGGCGTCCGGGCTCCGGAGATGCCCGTCGAGACCATCCGCCGGCAGGTCGAAGCCTACAAGCGGATGCGGCGGGAGAACGATCCCGTCCACCGCATGGTCTACGGGGAGAAGCGGATCACGCCCGGCATGCGCTTCCTCCAGAAGATGGCCGTCCTGGCCGAGATCGAGAAACGCATGCCGGAGATCAGCAAGCTGATGGAGTTCGACGCGGAGGCCGTCAGGGAGAAATACGGCGTCCATCCGACGATGAACTGCCCGGACCTCGAGACGGCCGACGCCATGGCCCGCCGCATACTGGAGATACGGGACAGCGGCGATTCCAGCGGGGGCCTGGTAGAGGTCATCGCCACGGGCGTTCCGCCGGGCATGGGCGAGCCCGTCTTCGCCAAGCTGGACGGCGAACTGGGCCGAATGCTCAGCATCGGTTCCGTCAAGGGCGTCGAGATAGGCGCCGGCTTCGCCGCCAAGGACATGACCGGCTCTGAGTGCAACGATCAGATGCGAGTGAAGGACGGCAAGGTCCAGTTCGCCTCCAACAACGCCGGCGGCATCACGGGCGGCTTGACGAACGGCCAGCCCGTGGTCGCCCGCGTCGCCGTCAAGCCCACCCCGACGATCGCCAAAGAGCAGCAGACCATCGACAAGGTCTCGCTCACGAACGCCACGCTGGAGGCCGTCACGCGGCGCGACCCGACCATCGTGGCCCGGGTCTGGCCCGTGGCCGAGGCCTTCATGGCACTCGTGCTTACGGACCAGCTTGCGATGCACCTGGGCTACCGGGCGCTGGCAGGACCAAGTGAGTGACGCCGCGGACGGGGCATCCGCCCGTCCGGGCCGCAAGGAGGAGTCTCTGCCGCCTACTGGCGGCGCGCCTGAGCGGATTGCGCGCAGCGGTCGTCGGCCAGTCGCGTGTGCGGGCCAGGAGCGCCTGTGTGCTGCAAAAGGCGTTGACAAGACCGCTTGCCGCTGGTTATGCTAAGGGCGCGAGGGGCCGGACAATTCAGGGCCGGGGAAAGATGCAGTTTACATGTCCGAATTGTGAGCGCGACTTCAACTCCCCGCGGCTGGAGGAGGGGGAGTTGTTGAAGTGCCCCATCTGCGGGCACAGGTTCCATGACGCCGACGCCACAGTCGTGGATGGGGAGGTCGTGCCGACGGCGGCCGAGCTCGGACCGGGCAAGCTCCTCGAGGGGTTCCTGATCGAGGAGCACATCGGCAGCGGCGCCATGGGGCAGGTCTACAAGGCCACGCAGCTCTCCCTGAAGCGCACCGTCGCCCTGAAGGTCCTGCCGCCTGCCTTCGTCGAGAGGCCCGCCTTCGTGGAGCGCTTCTACGAGGAGAGCATGGCGCTGTCCGCCCTGAACCATCCCAACGTTGTCACAATCATCGAGCGGGGCAACATACGGGACATCTATTACTTCGTCATGGAGTACGTGGACGGACCCTCTCTGACGGGCCTCATGTCCAGGGAACCGTTCGACGTCGAGCAGTTCCTCAGGATCGCGAAGGCCCTCGCCGCGGCCCTGAACTACGCCCACGAGCGGGGCGTCGTCCACCGCGACATCAAACCCTCCAACATCATGCTGAACAGCCAGGGGCAGGTGAAGGTAGCGGATTTCGGCCTGGCCTCCCTCATCGAGCAGGATAAGAAGGCCGTGGAGGCGGGCGCGAAGAAGCCCCGCGCAATGGGCACGCCGGCCTACATGAGCCCCGAGCAGAAGCTGGACCCGCTCACCGTCGACGGCCGCAGCGACATCTACTCGGCAGGCGTCGTGTTCTACGAGCTGCTGGTCGGGCGCCGGCCGTCCCTGCCCATTGAGGAGTTGCCGAGCCAGGTGACCGAGACGGCTGACCCCAGGCTGGACCCCATCGTCGGCCGATGCCTGGAGGAGGACAGGGAGGAGCGCTACCAGACCGCCGCGGAACTGCGCGCGGAGCTGGAGCGCTTCGAGGAGGAGCTGTCCGACGCGCCCCGGTGCCCCGAGTGCGGCAATCTGAGCCCCGTGCGACTCGAGAACTGCATGTACTGCGGACGGAGCCTCGAGGAGTTCTTCGACGCGTGCCCGGAGTGTCAGCAGAGGAACCGCCGTGAGGTGCGCCGCTGCCTGCACTGCGGCGTCGACCTCGAGCGCGGCCGCACCATCATCCGCGAGAAGGTCTCCATGATGATGGATCAGGTCGACCGGCTCCGGCTGGATGGGAAGTTCGAGGATGCCCTGAAGCTCATAGACGAGCTGCTGGGCACCGAGGGCAAGGCTTTCGAAGAGCAGCGGGAGCGGGCCGAAGCCCTGCGCGAGAGGACCGCGAACGAGCGGCGCGCGGCTGCGGCGAGGACCTTTGCCGAAGGGCACCGCATGGTGCGGGAGCAGCGCTTCAAAGAGGCCATCGAACTTTTCAGGAGCGTGCCCCCGGATATCCGGGATACGACCGAAGCCATAAACGCCGCCAAGGAGTATCAGGCGCGGATGGCGGCGGAGAAAAGGTCGAAGGCTACGACGAACCTTATCCTCATCGTCCTGGCAGTCGTTCTGGTGTTGGTTGTACTGGTGTTGGCATGGCCTTCCAGCCCGAAGTGAAGGCGCCGCCGCACTGCCATCCCGCCCCCCGGATCCCGGGCCGTCCGATCCCCTACTCCGGCGGAACGTCCAGATCGGGTTCCGTGCTGGCCGGGGGTTCGTAGAGCCTCTGCATGATCCTCAGGTCGATGTTCATGACCATCAGGCGGACAATGACGATGATGGCGAAGACCAACCCGAGCACGTTGAAGTAGGCCAATGCTTTCACGTTGACTATGCCGCCCACTCCGATCATGAACGCCGCGACGTAGCCGAGGCCCTCCAACGAACGGACCTTCCTCTCCTCGCTCATGAACGCTCCCTCCCCTTGCAGAGAAGGCAACCGGGCTGCGTGGCTTAGTCACGACGGGATGCCGCGCTCCGCCCTCTAAACGTCCCTACTATATAACCCGGGCCGAACCAATGTCAACCGGGACGCGCAGGTCCAGCGACGGTGCCCCCCTGGTGCCTTATCAGCACGGCGAGACGGGCACACACCGCTCCCCCGAAACGCCGAACGTACCGGTCAGTGCGGGCCGGCAATCCCCTATCGGTTGCCCTCGGGATAGGTGCCGCTGTACTCGGACGGGACGCCCTGTTGCTGGCCCGAGTTGGCGGCCCGACGTTCGCGCTCCTGGCGGACGAACTTCTCCTCCTTGAACAGCACGTCCTGCTCTATCGGGATGAACTGATGGCAGGTGCGCATCAGGTCGTTGGAGGTGCTCTGCTCGAAGGAGACGACCTCCGTGCGGCAGCCGCGGGCATCCAGCGCCCGAACGAGGGGGACGAAATCCCCGTCGCCGCTCACCAGCACCATGCAATCCATCTTGGGCGCCAGGGCGATTGCGTCAAGCGATATCTCGACCTTCCAGTCGCCCTTGCTCGTGCCGTCGTCGCGGATGGTCAGTTCCTTGCCCTTCACCTCATAGCCGCTGCGCCGAAGCGCTTCCAGGAACGCGCTCTGATCCACGTCGGCCTTCTGAACCACGTAGGCGATGGCGCGCACAAGCTGCCGCCCTTTCAGGATCTCCTCCAGCAACTTGCGGTAGTCGATCTTGGACTGGTGGAGGGTCTTCGCGGAATAGAACATGTTCTGCACGTCTACGAACACCGCAACCCTCTGAGCCGTGTTCTCATACACCGTGCGGGCAACCACTCTGGTGACCTCTCTTCTGATGTGAAGGAAAGGGAAGCGAGTCCATAGCTGCACAGGCCCGAAAAAAGCTGCTTCCTCCAGCAGAAGAAGGGGAATCTACCACCTCATTGCCGGGCCGTCAAATGAATCAAGAGGTTGCCGCCGCCAACACTCGGCAACGCCTTGCCGTTTCCGATGCAGCGGCCCGGCCCGTCTGATAGAATGGCTGTCGCACCATTCGGTTCGTCTCGCACCATTCGGTTCGTTTCGCCCCCGACGGGTCTTTGCACGTCAAGGGAAAGGATGCCGCCGATGAGCCAGAGCGACCTGAGCGAAGAGAAGGAGAGTCCGGAGCGCGGCTCCGAAGGCCAGGGGCCGCAGGCGCCGCAACAGGGGGAACCGGCCCCGACTGACTACCGGCGCAACATCTGGCTGCTGGTGATCATCATCGCAGTCGTCGTTCTCGCGTGGGTGCTGGCCATACTGTGGAAACGCAAGCCGGTGCCGGAGTTGGAGGCACTCCAAGGGCCAGTCGCCGCTCAGCCCCCGATGGCTCCCGTGGCCCCGTCCGCGCCGCCGCGCGTGATGCGGCTCGGGCCCGTCCCCGTCTCACTCATCATCGGCACGAACGGCGAGGTAATCGAGGCGTCTCCGGCCCGCCTGTTGCCGGAGATGGGGATCACCTACCGCAGGGCTCGTTTCTTCGACGTGACGCAGCGCCTCCCGGACCTCGACCTGAACGTGCTTCTCCGTCTCCCAACGTGGTCGGCGGACCAGGCCCGCGTCCTTCGGGTCAGCGACCTGCCGGAGTCGCCCTTCCAGCCGGCCGCTCAGGTGACTGCCCTCGCTCCGGACGAGCGCGTGGTCGTGGCTTCGGGCGGTTCACAGGTGAAGGCCTATCCCGTTCGGGTGCTGATGACACTCACGGGCGTGCGAGACGTCCTGGACGAGGAGCCCATCTTCGTCTGCTGGAGCCATTTCACGCAGGCAGGACGGTGTCTCGTCGCGCGAGTTGAAGGCCAGGACGTCGATTGGCAGGACGCCGGCCTGGTGTTCCATGGGAACAACGTCTACTACGACTCGGGGACCGGATCGCTCTGGGACCCCCTGTCCGGCGCGGCCCTGACGGGAGCCCTTTCCGGGCGGAAGGCGGACATCAAGCCGCTCGCCGTGTGGGGCTGGGAGGACTGGCGGGCCGACAATCCTGCGGCCGAGGTCTTTGCGGCCGGCATGGAACGGCCCGAGGCCATGGCCGCCGCGGCCAGCGTCGAGCCGTACCTGGAAAGGCCCGCTCTGCCCTTTGAGGTCACCCAGTTCGACTCCGCCGTCAGCCCTCTGCCAGCCAAAGCCTTTGTCCTCGGCGTGGCAGTCGGCGACCAGGCCCGCGCCTACCCCCTTGCGCAGCTGGCGGCTGAAGGGACGGGGCCCATCACCGGTACGCTTGGCGGTCAGGAGTACGCGGTGCACGTGACGTCTCCGCGGACCGCCTACGCGATGAGCGGCGGCGAGCCGGTCGACGCCGTCGTGATGCTGTGGTTCGCGTGGCTGGAGGCCCATCCGGACAGCGACGTCTACAGGGTGTCCCCCCAGGCGCCAGGCGCCCCCGCGGAAAGCCAGTAACCGCCGCTACGCGTTCCTGGCGCCCGAGTTGCGGCTCAGCACGTCCAGCGCGTCCCGGATGTCGCGCGTTATCTGCTGTCTGAGCGCCTTCGCCCCGCCGAAGGTGCGCTGCGCACGCAGGAGAGCGACAAACTGGACTTCGACGTCCCGGCCGTATAGCTCCTCTTCGCGCCCGATCAGGTGCACCTCCACGGTCCTTGGCGCTCCTTCCTCCGGGTGGAACGTGGTCCGTCGACCCACACTGGTGACGGAGGGCAAGGGGTCGTGGTCCGTGAAGGCCCAGGTCGCGTACACGCCGTCGGGGGGGATGGTCTCGTTATGCAGGTCCAGGTTCGCCGTGCGGCAGCCGACCTCATCGCCCAGGCCGTCGCCGGCAACGACGGTTCCGTAGAGGGAGACCGGCCTGCCGAGCAGCCTTTGAGCGGCCCCGAACCGCCCCTCCAGGATGGCCCTCCGTATGGCCGTGCTGCTGACGACCTCGCCGTCGACCTCCACCGGCGGGACGACCTGGACGCCGAAACCCAGCTCCGGGCCGAGCTCCCGCAGGAGATCGGGGCCTCCCCGCCCTCCCCGCCCGAACCGGGAGTCAAACCCCAGCACCACCAGCTGCGCTCCCAGCAGGTCATGGAAGACGAGCCGGGCGAACTGCTTCGCATCCATCGCCGCCACGTCGGCGGTGAATCCCACCACCACGCACACTCCCAGGCCGAGCCCTTCGAGCAGGCGCAGCCGGTGCTCCAGAGACGTGATGGCAGGTTGGAGCTCTCCGCTGAGCACCGACACGGGATGACGGTCAAAGGTAACAACAACGGACGGGCAGGAACGCTGACCGGCCGCCGCGAGCACGCAGCGTATCACCTCCGCGTGCCCCCGGTGCAGGCCGTCGAAGACGCCGAGCGTGGCGACGGAGCGTTTCAGCGGGGTAGCATCCGGCGCTGGCCACCGAAGGACGCGCATGGCTCCCCTACCCGGCAACCTTCTGAGACCGGTGTGCGGACTTCAGCAGCCGCTGCATCCACTCCAGCATGACCTGGTCCTGCTTGTGGTACACGTAGGCCGTTCGATACATCGACGCCGCCTCTGCGAACGCTTCCCTTGACGCCTCCTGGCGCTCCGCGGGGCGGATCACGTAACAGCGCGAAACGGGCGGGCCCTCGCTCACGGCGGCCACCTCCATCTCCTCCAGCTTGAAGGCCGCCTTCACCACCTCCGGCACCGAGCGGTCAATGCCGGGCACGTAGTCCGAGATCCTGCCGAACAGGTCGCTCCGTTTCACCGTCAGCGGCCATGCCGCGCCCTCTTCCTCTGCGGAAGGGACGTGCGTCCCCAGCAGGTTGCCCAGACGCTGGTTCATCGCCTCGAGCCCTTGCTCGAACCCCACTTCGACAACGCGGTCCTTCACCTCTCGCGCGAAGGCCGCGGCCTTGTCCAGGGCCTCGCTCTGGATGCAGTCCTGCCGCACGGTTTCCGCCACCTGGTCAAAGGCCAGCGGCTCGGGATCGCGGCGCTCCAGCACCTGGTATATGACCGGCTGTTCGCCCGACAGGATGGTCCTCGGGTGGCAGAGGCCCACATCGTGGGCGAACGCAGACTCCGCCATCTGCTTCCCCTCCGGCGCGAGCGCTTCCAGTTCCTGGCGGGTCAGCAGTCCTCCTCCGCCCGGCGCGTCGGCTACGTGGTACTCCAACCCGTACCGGCGGGCCATCTGCTGCAAGGGCTGCGGCTCATTGGCAAACTGTCCGGCTACGGATTCGAGTTCCCGTTGCAGCGTTCCGACCAGCTCGCCGGCCTTCTCCGTGGCCTTCTCCTGGGCCAGCTTGCCCCGGATCTCCGCGCGCGCCTCATCCAGGCTCCTGTACTGAGGTCCCGTCGGTTTGGGCTCCGCGCCTTCGCTCCCGCCGGCCGGCTCGCCTCCGTCCGTCACGTCTCCGTGCTCCGAGGATTCCTCGGTCCGGAACTGCTCCTTGTTGGCCTCGTAGTACTTCGCAACGTCCTGCTCTGCGACCTCGACCTCCGCGGCGAGCTTATCCACAGGCGCCAGGGCGTACTCCACCTTCACGCGCTCGGGCGCCATGTAGCCGATCCGGCCGGCCGCGGGATCGGGCGGCACTTCCTTGTGCTCGTCGTAGAACGCCCGCACCTGCTCGTCGCTCACCTCAACCAGCGGCAGAAACAGGGAGCTGTCCACCTCGACGTAGTTCACACGCATCTGCTCGTTCCCGTAGACGTAGGACATCCAGAGCTCGGCGTAGGTGCCGCCGATTGTCCCCCGCTTGAGACACAGCAGCTTGGCCACCTTTGCCAGACGGCTGACGCAAGCCACCATCTCGCCCTCGCTGACGCCCACAACCCCAAGGAACGCCCGGTAGTTGGCGACGCTGAAGCTCTTCTCGTCCCAGAGGACGGGGAGGAAAGCGATCGCTTCCTCGAGCTCCTGGGTCGTCACCTCGACGCCGTCAGCTTCGGCCTCACGTTGCAGGACGAGGAACCGCCACGCAGCCTCCGGATCATTGGCCTTGGCGCCTTGCTCGAACACGAAGTCCCGCAGAGCCCGGAAAAGGAGGATCAGCGCCGCCTCCGTGTGTGTGGGCGCGCCCCTTAGCCGCAGCACGTACATCGTCTGCGCGTCCGCCATCCCCAGGCGGAGCGCCACCTGGAGCGTCTTGCTGGCCTCGAGGAGATCCCTGCTGTCGACGGCCTCCCCCCGGACGCTTCCCATGGCGCCTTGCCGAGGCTGCGCGAACCGGCTCAGAGTGCCCAGTGCGCCCCACGCGACCATCAGCATCACAACGAGCCCCGCCAGCAGGTAGCGCCTGTGCCTGTGGAACCATCTGGTGAGTTCCACGTCGGGTGCCTCCCTCGCCTGCGGGATGAAGGAAACGGGGAAAACAACGATGCTAACCTATGGCAGGCCCATAATCAATGGGGCGCAGCATCAGGCGAGAGTCAGCCGGCAGAACCGCCTCTTGCCCACGTTCAGGACCGTCCCCTCGCGGACTTCCACGTCCGCGTCCGGGTCCTCGACGGCGCGCAGGGAATCGCCGTCCAGCCCGAGGCGCACGCCGCCCTGCTCGATCAGCCGCCTGGCCTCGCTGTTGGAATCCGCGCACGCCGCCAGCCGCAGCAGCCTCACTATCCACACCCGCCCGTCCTTCAGTTCGCCGGGGGATATCCGGACTTCGGGCAACTGCTCCGGCAGCTCGCGGTCGCGGAAGACCCTGTTGAACTCCTCGCGGGCCGCCTCCGCGGCGTCCCCATCGTAATACCGGGCCACGATGGCCGCCGCCAGCTCCGCCTTCGCCCGGCGCGGATGCACTTCAGGCGACAGAAGCGTCTCGATCCGCTCCAGAGGGAACTCGGTCGCCAGGATGAAGTACTTCCGCATAAGCTCGTCGGGGATGCTCATCGCCTTGCCGAAGATGATCTCCGGCGGCTCGCAGATGCCGATGTAGTTCCCCTTGCTCTTGGACATCTTCTCGCGGCCGTCCAGGCCCTCCAGGAGGGGATTCGTGACGGCCACCTGGGGCTCCTGCCCCATCTGGCGCTGAAGCTCGCGCCCGAGCAGGATGTTGAAGGTCTGGTCCGTCCCGCCCAGCTCCACGTCGCTGCGGACCATGACGGAATCGTAGGCCTGCATGAGCGGATAGAGCAGTTCGTGCAGGCCGACCGGGCGGCCCGCACGGATCCGTTCGGCGAAGTCGTCCCGCTCTATGCAACGGGCCACGGTGAGCTTGGCGGCGAGGTTGATGACCTCGCCGAACGTCATCTTGCTGAACCAGTCGCCGTTCTTGACGACCTCCGCTTCCTGGAGGTCGACTATGTGACCGACCTGGTCGAGGTAGGTCTGCGCGTGGGCCAGGACCTCTTCGTGCGTGAGCTGAGGGCGCGTGGCGTTCTGCGCGCTCGGGTCGCCCACCGTGGCGGTGTAGTCGCCGATGATCAGGACGGCGTGGTGGCCGAGATCCTGGAAGGTCCGCAGCTTGTGGAGCGGCACGGCGTTGCCGATGTGGATGTCGGGCGCCGTGGGATCGAGGCCGAGCTTGATCCTGAGGGGTCGGCCCGACTCGAGGGATCGGCCGATCTTTCGGATCAGCTCGTCCTCGGGGACGATGCCGGCGGCGCCCCACCGGATCCGCTCCATCTGCCGCTCTATGGATTCGGTCAGTCTGCCCATATGCCCGTGTCGTCGCGACTGAGCGCTGCGATGCCCTTCGGAAAAAGTGTAACGCCTCTGCGGCCGGATTGCACGTCAAAGCCGGTCGGGAAGTCACGCCGCAGGCAGCACGAAGCGGATTATGACGAAGTTGCCGGCATTGTAGAGCGCGTGGGCGACGATGGGCGCCCAGAGCGAACCCGTGTGCTCGAACAACGCAATGAAGACGATGGACAGGACCACCAGGTTCCCCGCGCCCCACGGGTACATGTGCGCCGCCGAGAAGACAAGGCTCACGATCACGGCCGCGCCTACGGGGCCGAGCAGCGAGCGGAGCGGCAGGTAAAACGCGCCGCGAAACACGACCTCCTCGGCCAGCGGGGCGACCACAACCGCCACCAGGGCGACCACGGCCAGTTCGCCCGGATAGCGGGCGGCCCTCACGGCCTCGGCGACGCGCTGGATCTGCCATTCCGCCCCAACGAGGTGCGCAACGGTCGCGCTGGCGTGTGCCACCGCAAGATAGGCCACGGCGCCGGCAGCGAGGACCGGCCAGGCCCGCAGGACGTCCCCGAGCGGCGGAATGCGGAGGCCGAGCGCGCCCAGGCCCTCCCGACGCCCTCCGGCCCAACGCCCGACCAGGACGACAACGGCCAGGAGGATGGCAACGTCGCTCAGCAGCGTCGCCACGACCTCCCTCTGGGGCTCTGGCCATCGCAGGACGAAGGCGGCCGCGACGACCGGCGAGAGCACTTGGAAGGCAGCGAGCAGGGCCACGCCCTCAAGCACGCCCCACGGGACGGATTGGGGGGCGCGGTACTGCGGGGCGCCACGCGCGGTCCCCCCTGGTCCCCGGCTGCTGCTCTCGGCCAAATCGCCCCTCACTTGCACGTGACCCAGACCTGACGCGACCGCGGCCCGTCGAACTCGCAGAAGTAGATCCCCTGCCACGTGCCCAGAGCCAGCCGGCCGCTGCGAACAATGACCGTGCTGGAACAGCCGACCAGGCTGGACTTGATGTGCGCCGCGCTGTTGCCCTCCATGTGGGTGTAGTCGTTCTCGAAGGGCACGATCTTGTTCAGCTCCTTCAGGATGTCCCTGGTGACGGAGGGGTCGGCGTTCTCGTTTATCGTCACGCCGGCCGTCGTGTGAGGCACGAAGACGGTGCAGACGCCGTCTTCCACGCCGGTGGCCGCCACGGCGTCCTGGACTCGGGAGGTGATGTCAACGAACTCGGTTCTCGCGCTTGTCCTGACGCTGAAGCTCTCCATTCGCACACGTCTCCTGCGGGGCGGACTGAGGAGGCGGACCATGCCGGGCCCAAGATCGTGGATCGTGCCTTCACAAGGCCTACAGCATCCGCGGGCCCATCAATGCGGCTTATATCAGATCGAGGGACAGCAATCAAATCGGGCGGCTGACGTGCCTTTGGAGGTTCTTCTTGATTCCCCCGGGACGTTGTGCGGACAATTACGGACGTGGATTGCTCCGGAGGACATTCCGGCGGTGACGTGATCCTCGTCAGCGCCTGCCTGCTGGGTCTGCCCACGCGTTACGACGGCGGCCACTGCCGTCGCGCGCACGTGGTCGCCCTGGCCGCGCGCAACCACCTGGTGCCCATCTGTCCCGAGCAGCTTGGGGGCCTGAGCACGCCGCGCCCGCCTTCGGAGATAGCGCAGGGCACCGGGCCGGACGTGCTGGACGGCCTGGCGCGCGTGCGCGACGGCCAGGGCGCGGACGTTACAGACGCGTTCCTGCGCGGAGCGCAGGCCGCCGCTGAGGTCGCTGAGGCGTGCGGGGCCACCAGAGCCGTCCTCATGGAGGGCAGCCCGTCCTGCGGCGTGACCCGGATCGTGCAGGCCGGCAGAGCCGTCGAGGGCCAGGGGGTCACTGCCGCCCTGCTGCGGCGGCGTGGCATTCACGTAGAAGGCCTGGCATAAGCACAGCGCCGGCCAGAACGTCCTGGAGGGAGATGATGTCGGGCGCCTTCGAGAAGTTCTGCGAGTGGCTTGCGGCCACGGTGCTGCTCATCGGGTATCCCGGCATCATCGTCCTGATGGCGATTGAAAGCTCCTTTGTACCCTTCCCCAGCGAGCTGGTGATGCCGCCGGCCGGCTACCACATCTCGCAGGGCAACATGTCCTGGCCGCTGGTCCTCGGGTCCGGCATTGCTGGCAGCATGATTGGGGCCTACATCAACTACTTCCTGGCCGCCCGGCTCGGCCGGCCGTTCTTCCTCAAGTACGGCCGCTACTTCCTGGTCAAGCCGGAGCAGATCGAGCGATGCGACCGCTTCTTCGCCCGACACGGGGAGATCACCACCTTCATCGGACGGCTGATCCCGATGGTACGGCAGCTCATCAGCCTGCCGGCCGGCGTCGCGCGGATGAACCTACTGCGCTTCACGGCCTATACGGCGCTCGGGGCCGGGATCTGGATCACGGTGCTCACTTACATTGGCTTCGTGATCGGGAAGAACAAGGAGGTCCTGAAGGATGTCATAGGACGCTACGTTCACAGCGCAACGCTCTGGACGCTGGCGGGCGTAGTGGTGATCCTGGCCCTTTACGTCCACTTCTACCGGCGCAAGGTGCGCAGGGCGGCGCAGCGGCAGTTCCCCCTGCGGCTGGATTAGCACTCGCCCGTCCCGGCTCCGCCATTGTCCTCGTCCTCGTTCCTTGCCTGGGCGTTGGCGTTACCCTTTTCGTAGCTGTCATTGGCGTACATGGTGTCCTTCGTGACGTCGTGGTCTGGCCTCCTGCCCTTGACTTGCTGCCCGGCATGACGTTGAATGGCAGCCGGCGAGACAAGGCACCTTGGGGCGCGTGAGCAGCCTGCGCACGAGGTAAGCGCCGCGCCCCGTGGCCTGAGGACGCTCGTGGATTTCGCCGCCCCGGGCCTTCTGGGCGACAGCACATGCACAATAGCGACATCCTGAATGACCTCCGCGCGCGCACGGCGAGAGCCGTGGCCCAATACTGGGGTACACGTACCCTGCAGAGAGGGAAGCAGACCGGCGGCGGAAGGTCCGACCAGGGCTCTCGCAGCGCCGTGACGGGTGGCGCCCAGATGGACGGCTTCGTAGACCTGTTTGCCGACTTGATCGCACGGACTGGGATCGCGACGGCCTCGGTCTTCCGGAAGAGGGCAGTTGAGCTGCCAGGGTTCTTCCGCCCGACCAAGGAGTGGGATCTTCTCGTAGTCGACAGGGGGAAGCTCATCCTCGCGATGGAGGTCAAGTCCCAGGTCGGGCCGTCGTTCGGCAACAACTTCAACAACAGGATAGAGGAAGCGATCGGAAGCGCATTGGACCTGTGGACCGCTTACCGTGAGCAGGCCTATCTGGAAGGCCCCCAGCCATTCGTCGGGTACTTCTTCCTGCTTGAAGACTGTGCTGCTGTTGGCAAGCCTGTTGCCGTGCGAGAGCCACACTTCAAGGTCTTGCCGGAGTTCCTCGGCGCTTCGTACCTCCGGCGCTATGAACTCTTCTGCCGCAAGCTGGTGCTCGAGCGCCACTACACCGCTTCTGCTCTCATAACCTCACCATCGGACACCGGCCTGAACGAAGCATTCTCAACGCCGGCCGATGATCTATCACCTGAACGGTTCGCGCGAGCCCTTGTCACCCATGTAGCGGGATCAGTCTGAGCAAATGGAAACGACCTCGCACAGACTCATCAACGGTGATGCGCGAGACCTGTCCTTCTTGGACGACGCGTCAGTCCACCTCGTCCTGACATCGCCGCCCTACTGGAACCTGAAGCGCTACAACGAGAACCCGGATCAGCTCGGACACATCGAGGATTATGAGGCGTTTCTCCGCGAGATTGAGAAGGTCTGGCGTCACGTCTATCGGGTGCTTGTGCCCGGCGGACGGCTGGTTTGCGTTGTCGGTGACGTCTGCGTCGCGCGCCGGCGCTTCGGACGGCATCTTGTGTTCCCCCTGCACGCCGACATCTGTGTCATGTGCAGGCGCATCGGCTTTGACAACCTGAACCCGATCATATGGCACAAGATCGCCAACGCCTCGTACGAGGTGCAGAACGGATCGAAGTTCCTGGGCAAACCCTACGAGCCGAACGCGATCATCAAGAACGACATCGAGTTCATCTTGATGGAGAGGAAGCCGGGGGGATACCGCAAGCCCACCGTGGAACAGCGCGAGGCGAGCCGGATTGCCAAAGACGACTTCGACCGGTGGTTTCAGCAGATATGGAACCTAACGGGGGCTTCTACGAAGCGCCACCCAGCCCCCTTCCCACTGGAACTCGCCGGGCGCGTCGTGAGGATGTTCTCGTTCACCGACGACACCGTCCTTGACCCCTTCTGCGGCACCGGGACAACGATGGTTGCAGCCATGCGGACGGGCCGTAACAGCATCGGGGTCGAGATCGACCGGGAGTATTGCCGCCTGGCCGCCCGGTACCTCAAGGCCGAGACGATTGGGCTGTTCTCGACCTCGGAAGTGTTCTTCGAGAAGGTGTGGACTGAGGGGACCTGCCGAGCCAAGGAGGACCCGGGCCTCTACGAGGTGAGGGCCGCGAGGAGGAAGCTCGAGTAGCAGCCAGATGGTGCCGGATCCGCCAGCGCGAGCCATGGCTACTCCTTTGCCGCAGGGCCAGGCTATGGTAGAATGCGCCGGTGGAAGCGGGGTCGTCTCGGCGCTCCAGGGGATGCGGAAGGACATGCCATGCTGTCCGACTCAGCCAGAGAGACGCTGCTAAGCATCGCTCGCCAGGCGGTCGAGGCGGCCGTGCGGGGCGAGAAGCGCCCCCTCCCCGCCGTCCACGACCCCGAGCTGAACCAGCCCCAGGGAGCGTTCGTCACGCTCAAAACCCACGGCGATCTGAGGGGCTGTATCGGTCGCTTCATCGCGCAGGAGCCCCTCTGGCAGGTCGTGCAGCAGATGGCGGTGGCAGCGGCCACGCAGGACGCTCGCTTCTTCGGAAGGCAGCTCAAGCCCCAGGAGCTTCCCGAGCTCACAGTCGAGGTCTCGGTGCTCTCCCCCCTGAAGCGGGTCAAGGACCCGTTGAAGGAAGTCGAGCTGGGCAAGCACGGCATCTACATCCGGCGTGCGTTTCTGACCGGATGTTTCCTCCCGCAGGTGGCCACGGAGACGGGCTGGACGAAGGAGCAATTCCTGAGCCATTGCTGCGCGGGCAAGGCCGGGCTGCCGCCCGACGCATGGATGGATCCGCAGACGGAGGTCTACACGTTCACGGCGGAGGTCTTCCACGACGAAGGCAAAGGCGCCTGAGGCCGCACGGCGTTGCAGGCAGGGGGCCCGGGAACATACGGGTTGTTGTTTGCGCGCAAACCGGGTACACTGTTGTTGGCTCAGGGGTAGATCGGTCGTTCACCGATGCCGGTCGGGCGACCTGCTCCCGATGGGGCTGTCGGCAGAGCCGTTTGAGGAGGGGCGGGAATGAGCACCGCGTGGAGACAGCACGTGCCGGCCCTTGCCACGCTGGGTAACGCGGCAGCGGGCTTTGCGGCGTGCGGCCTTGCCATGACAGGCTATCAGGAGCTGGGCGCGTTGATGATCCTGGTGGCCGTGCTGTTCGACTCGCTTGACGGCGCGCTGGCGCGGGCACTGGAGGCGTCGAGTGACTTCGGCGTGGAGTTCGACTCACTGGCCGATCTGATATCGTTCGGCTGTGCGCCGGCGCTGCTGGTGGGATCGCTCCTCCCCGTGGAGGCGCGCGAGGTGGGTTGGGCGATCATAACGGTCTATCCGCTTTGCGCGGCGTGGCGATTGGCCCGGTTCAATGCCGGACAGGCGGAGCCGGGAGTGCACGGCGACTTCGTCGGGCTGCCCAGCACGGGGGCCGGCGCCGCCGCCGCCACGGGCGTGATGCTGTATTGCCGGCTCTCGCAGCACGGCTTCTCGATCTCGCTGGCGCTCTTGCCGTGGATGCTCGTCGCCCTGGGAGCACTGATGGTCAGCCACATCGGCTACAAGCACGCCGGCGCCAGCGTCTCGAGGCTCCATCCGACGGTGGCTCTGCTTGCGGCTGCCGTCCTCATCCTCAGCGCGGTGACGTGGCAGTACGAGTACGTCTTCGCCGGCCTGGTCTGGGGCTACACGCTGTCCGGCCCCCTGGCGGTGGCCAAGGAGAAGATACGGGCCGTCCGCCACGCGTAGTCGCCTTCCCTGCCGCGCGACCTGTCCCCGCGCGGGTCCCGGCCGCTTACGACATAATCGGCGCCTCCTCCCATTCTCGGGCGCTACTCCACGATCACGGCCGTGCCGTACGCGAGGAGCTCGGCCGCGCCGTCCATCAGTTCCGAGGTCGCGAAGCGCATCCCGACGATGGCATTGGCCCCGATCTCTTCGGCGTTCTGGACCATGCGATCAATGGCCTGCTCGCGCGACTCGGCCATCAGCTTCGTATAGTCCGTGATCTCGCCTCCGATCATGTGGCGGAAGACCGCCTTGATGTCCTTGCCGATGTGGCGGGCGCGGATGGTGTTCCCGCGGACCATGCCCAGGGTTGCCTTGATCGTCTTGCCGGCGATAGTCTCCGTCGTGGCAACGATCATCTCTGCACCTCCTTGCTGTATCTGTCGACCTTGACCACGGCGAGACGCTCGCGGAGCAAGGAGACGAACAGGATCACGGCGCCGAAGACGAGAGCGACGACTCCTACCTTCAGCAGAGCCGCGACGCTGGGGTCCTTGATGACCCCTTCGACGAGCTTGAACCCGCCGTAGCAGAGCACAATGATGGCCCCGAGGGAGAACAGGACCCAGCCCAGCCCGCGTTCGATGCGGTTATAGACGCTGTGCCAGTACCGCTCCAGTTCGACGTCCGAGGGCTCCCTGAACCTTATCATGGCCAGTTCCTCCTTCAGCCTGGACAGGCTTGCCAGGTCCCGCTTGCAGGCTTTGCACCCGGCCAGGTGCCGTTCCAGCGCAGCCCGCTGCTCAGCGGACAGCTCGCCGTCCACGTATCCTGTCAGCATGGGCTTGAATTCATCGCAACTCATGGTTCCTCGTCCGATAGGCCGCCCTTCAGGGCCCGACGCGCCGCGTGGAGCCTCGACATGACGGTGCCGATGGGGATGTCCAGGGCTGCGGCCATCTCCCTGTAGGACAGGCCCTGGAAATGGTTCATCACGATGATCTCACGATGCGGGGGCGAGAGCGCCTGTATCGCGCGCCAGATGCGGTCGCGTCGCTCGTTGCTCTCCGCCAGGAGGATGGGATCCGAGTCCGCGGACGTGCTGGCCTGGCCATCGGCCAGCTCCACGGTCGGCCTCCTGGCTCGCCGCCGCATCTTGCTCACGCAGACGTTCCGCAGGATCACGGCGTACCACGGGTAGAAAGGCGCGCTCGTATCGAACCTGCGAATATGGCGCCAGGCGCGCACGAAGGCCTCCTGAGATGCGTCAAGGCCGTCCTGGTAGTTGCCCAGCATCAGGGCGGCGGCTCCCTGGGCAGCCCCGGCGTATCGCTTCACGATGACGCCGAAGGCTTCCCTATCGCCTGTCTGGCAGCGTCTGATCAACGTTGCTTCGGACTCTTCCACGCGGGATGGGTCCTTTGCCTGGATCGCCTTACTATACTGCGCCCGAGAGCCGTTTATTCGCCGGCATCAAGCCGTCGGCACCGGCGCCGGCAGGTTAACCACGGGCGCTGCGCCATGTCAAGCATCGGAAAGGGTCCCCAGGCTTGCCGGTGACGCTGCCTCGCGCTTTGACCCCCGCTCTCGCCCGGTGTATCCTTGCGCGCGTCCTTCCCCAGGAGGCCACGCCATGTCCGAAGAGCAGGTACTGATGCCCGACGGGACAGCGTTTGAGTTCTGGGACGACCAGACCAAGTACACGCACGTCTACCACGTAGCGTGCAACCATCCCAAGGCATCCGACGCGAACCCCGGCACGCAAACGGAGCCGTTCGCCACGATCAGCCGGGCGGCCGCCGTCCTGAATCCCGGAGAGAAGGCCATCGTCCACAAGGGCGTGTATCGGGAGTGCGTCCGCCCCGCGCGCGGCGGCGACGGACCGGACCAGATGATCGCCTATGAGGCCGCCCCGGGCGAAGACGTGGTCGTGAAGGGCTCCGAGGAATGGCGCCCCGAAGCGCGGCCCAGCGCGGGTTGGACGACGCGCCGCAGGGCCGCCACAGGCCCCATCTGGATGGCCGACCTGCCCGCCGAGTGGTTCGCGGGCTACAACCCGTTCCTGGCGAACAACATGCCGGCGGAGTACAGGACCTTCGTGCAGGACTGGAGCGCGGAGGACGCGCACAGGTTCCAGCTCCGGCGCGGCATGATCTTCGCCGACGGGCAGCCTTTGAGACAGGTCTTCTGGTACCGCGACCTGGCGCAGACCGACGGGGCCTTCTGGGTCGAAGACCCCGGGCTGCGGGTCCATTTCCGGCTCCCGGATGACGCCGATCCCGAGGAAGCCGCGTTCGAGGTCGCGGTGCGCGAGCAGGTCTTCGCCCCGTCGCAGCGAAACCTCGGCTACGTGCGTGTCAGCGGCTTCCGCTTCGAGCACGCGGCGGACGGCGTGCCGATCCCCCAGCGCGGGCTGGTGAGCGCGTCACGCGGACACCACTGGATCATCGAGGACAACCGCATCCGATGGGCAAACGCCGTGGGGCTGGACGTCGGAGGCGAGAGCTGGCACGGCGAGCGGAGCGAGTGCCTGGGCACCCACGTCGTGCGTCGCAACACCATCGCCGACTGCGGCGTCAGCGGCATTCAGGGCTGCCGCGGCGCCGACCGCACGCTCGTCGAGGACAACGTCATCGAGCGCATCGGCGGGCTCGTGCCCGAGCGGCTCTACGAGTGCGCGGGGCTGAAGTTCCACGAGTGCAACGGCTCCCTGTTCCGCCGGAACGTCTTCCGGCACATCACAGACGCCTGCGGGATCTGGCTGGACGTCCTCAACAAGAACTGCCGCATCACCAACAACGTGTTCGCGGACATCGCCACGCGCATCGCGGCCGTCTACATCGAGTGCAGCCACGACCTGAACCTGATAGACGGCAACGTCATCTGGGACGTGCGCAGCACGCTCATTGACCAGGGCGAGCCGGGCGCCGGCTGGATCGGCGGCCTGGGCGTCTACGGGGACAGCGGCGACAACCTTGCCGTGGCCCACAACTTCATGGGACGCATCCGCGACAATTATGCCGTCAGCTTCAACCTCGTGCAGAGCGGCCGCGTCATCGCAGGGCGCGTCGGCCTCGGCCGGCGCCACCGGGTGCTCAACAACGTCTTCTGCGAGTGCCCGAAGCGCATTCTGTTCGCCCGGGCGGACGAGGTCGCAGCCGACGGGAACCTGTACGATGCCGTAAACGACGCCGTCTCCCTCTGCGTCCGCTACCCCGAGCCGCAGGCGCTGCTGAACCTCGGCGCGTGGCGGCAGTACTACGGCTTCGACGAGCACTCCACGCAGGCGTCCATCGAGGCGGATTTCGACCCCGACGAGCTTGAGCTGACCTGGCGCGTGGAAGGCGACGTGCCGGCCTGCCAGTGGGTCGAGGCGCTGCACGAACCGGAAGGCGCACGGGGGCCCGGCCCGTTCGGCCCGGACGAACTCGACCGCGCCAAGCCGACCAACGAAGGGAAGCACAGCTTCCCGCTCGAACGAGCACAGGCAGATTGACAGGCCGCCTTCAGGCCGGGGCTTGCCCCCTTACTGCAGCAAGTCGCGCGCCATCTGGTCGCCGAGGCGGTCCCACGCGTCGAGGAGCCGATCGTAGAACGGATCCGCATCGCTGTCCTCGATCCGGCCCCGTTCGTCGAGCCACTCGACGGTCCGGCGCGCGCCCTCGACGAACCGAATCGTGTAGCGGAAGCTGAGGTCCCGGCGCGCAGCGGCGTTGTCGAAGATGTTGTCGAACTGGAAGTTCTCCGCGACTATGTCCGCCCGGTCCGGCGCGACCTTGACCAGCAGGTCCGTCGGGATGTGGACCAGGTCCGGCTTCCGCGCGCCCATGGCCTCGGCAATGCATTCGTGGTAGCGGTTCCACGTCATCCACTCATCGCCCGTGACGTGGTATGCCTGGCCGAACGCGCGTTCCCGCCCCGCCGCCGCGACGAAGGCGCGGGCGCAGTCGTCAACGTGGCACGAGCACCAGAGCGAACTGCCGTCGCCGTGCACGACGACGCGTTTGCCCTTTCGGATGCGGTCCAGGAACGTCGTTCTCCAGCCGAAGGTGTGGATCAGCGTGCCGCCTTCGCCGTACGTGTGCGCAGGTCGGATGATGGTGAGCGGGAAGTCCCCGCGCTCCTGGGCATCCAGCAGCAGGCGC
Organism: uncultured candidatus Brocadiaceae bacterium; assembly: GCA_964521715.1. Lineage (GTDB taxonomy): Bacteria > Planctomycetota > Brocadiia > SM23-32 > SM23-32 > DAOVRD01. The sequence goes on from CAZFSS010000030.1 coordinate 36,262, forward strand.
TCGCACCTGGCCTTGTTCTGCCCGTAGAGGCTCACCGGTTTCTTGGGCTCGTCCTCGGTCACGGGGTACCTGCCGGACGGCTTGGCGTACACGTCCACGGTGCTGCAGAAGATCAAGTGCCCCGTCCGCCCGGCGAAGGCTGAAACGAGGCCCTCCGCATCTTCCGGCGTGAAGCAGATCATTTCGATGACGCAATCGAAGGGCTCGAGTCCGCGCATGCGGCGGGCGAACTCGGCGTAATCGCGCCGGTCTCCGTGAACCTGCCGCGCCTGAGGCGGCACGCGGGACTCCGTCCGGCCGCGGTTGAAGAGCGTCACGTCGTCGCCCCGTTCCAGCAATTGGCGCGTGATGGCCGTGCTGATCAGGCCCGTTCCGCCGATGATGAGCGCCTTCATGGCTTCTCCTGCCACGTCACGAGGTATCTGCCCGCGCCCTTCCGGCCCAGGGTGACGGCAAGGCGACCGTTCCGCCATGCGAAGTCCACTCCGCCCATGTCGTCCTGCGTGAGCGCCCGCAGGGCGCGGACGCGGACCCGGGCCGGGTCTGCATGCGGCGCAAGCACGGCCAGGTCGAGCTCGACGCTGAAGGCCCTGTCCCGCGGATAGGGGAAGATGGTCAGTGCGCCTTCGCCTTTGGCGACTTTCACCGAGCCGTCCGTGGCGATCGCGCTGAAATCAATCCGGGTGCCCGGCGGGTTCAGATGGGCTGTGAAGTCGGCGCGCTCCGCCGCGTCTCGCTGCTCCTCGCCGCCGGCGTCCGCCAGGGCGATGCCCGCGATCCTGCCGTTCTCCCTCTCAACGGCCAGCCGCCCGATGAGTATGCGGTCGTCCGGCGTCTGAGCGCCCTTCAGGGCGACCCGGCCATCCCTGTAAAGCCCGATCAGGACGTCGTAGCTGTCGAACCCGTCCTCGGGAACGTGGACCTCATAGGGCCCGTCCGTAATGACGTCGCCCTTGCGCCACGCGCTGGTCGGCGCGGGGAGGACGTGGTCCTGCTGGAACTCGATGTGCTCGGGTCTGCCGCTCTGCTCGTTCACGAAATGCACGAAGCAGTGGCAGTCTTCCTCTAGCGTGTCGTTCACGCGCCACTCGTAGGTCAGCTCGATCCTGTTCCCGCCGAGGTGCCTGAAGCGGGCCAGGCGCGGCTCGATGTCCTTCTGCCGCGCAAGGTAAGGTATGTTGAAGGAGGTGCGCGCATCCGCGAAGACATACTCGGGGCACTCCGCGTAGTCCGCGTACTTCCCGTTCGCCAGGGCTGTCCAGACGCAGGTGTCGGGCCCGAGCGCCAGGAATCCCCACTGGGGGAGCACGTGTTCCCGGACATGCCAGGGCTCGGGGTGCCAGTTCACCCATACCGTGAGGCCGGAGTCATAAGTGACCCGCTGGCGCCGGAGCTCGCCGACGGCGAGGGCCGCGCTTACGGACACGAGCCGCCCGTCGACTTCGTAAAGGATCTCCGTCGGCCTCGCGGCGCCGTAGAGCCGCTGCACGGGATGCACCATGTGGTGCTCCTTCGCGACCCACTGGACGTTGGTTGTCTGCGCGCCGCCGACGAAGCCGGCGTGCCCGTAGGCGATCTCCTGGGCCCGGTACTTGTCGATCTGCTCGGCGGTGCCGGCGTCCACGCCCCACCGGAGGCCGTAGCCGCGCTCGAACCAGCGCTCGTAGTAACCCATCCCGTGGTTGACCATCTGGGGGTGTATCTTCAGAAGGTCGAAGTCCAGGAACGGGACGTTGCGCTCGCCGCCCGCGACCTGCGCCTCGACGCCGTCGCAAAGGCCCGCCCAGTAGAAGTGCCCGGCCCCCTCGCCGAAGAGCGGGCCCTCGTGCGTGTCCCGCATGTACTGGAAGAGCTCGGCGTCATGCTTCACCTTGGCCAGCGCCATGGCCGCCATGGGCTGGGCGGCGTCGTGGTCGAGCTGGTGCCAGGGCGGCACGCACGTGTGCACGTCGAGGTAAGCGGCCGTGGTCCCGTAGCGGCTGTGGATCTCGGGCGAGTTCCGCCGGGCGAATTCGAGGGCGCGGCTGCACTTGAGCCCGAAGCTCTGCACGCCGGTCCGCCCGTTGAACCACGCCGGCGACCGCGATCCATCCGCAAGCAGCACCACGGCAGTCGGGTCGAAGGACGGCGCGTCCGGGTAGAGGTCTACGTAGTTCTCATGCAGCGACCAGAGGTATCCGCACTCGTTGGCCGCCCGGCCGAACTCCGCCATGCCCTCGTCGCCGCCGAACTCCGGATTCGCGGGGATGTGGTCCGGCAGCTTTACGTCGTAGCCGTACCGCTGCCAGATGTGCGAGATGACGGCCAGGTGATCGACCCCGTTGTCCTTCAGCAGGCGCAGGTTGTCGGCGTCGCCCTGGAACGTGCCGCCGTCGTGACCCCAGACGTCGAGCATCACCAGGGGCGCGAGCCGCTGAAGGTACGGCGACGGCGGGCGGGGTATGTTGGGCAGCACCTCCCCGACATTCGGCGAGACGGCCACGTACCCCGTCTCGCTGAGCGCGTTGCGCGTGCCGTCCGTCTTCGGCTCGTACACGGCCACGCCCTGCGGGCAGCGGGACGAGTGAGAACGCGTCCAGTCCAGGTAGCGACAGACGAAGACGTCCTCCACGGGCAGGTAATCCACGTGGCCCTCGAGGTAGGGCACGTCCACGGACCTGCGCAGGGGCGTGAAGGCCACGTCACCAAGCGAGAACCCGCACACGCTCGGCCGTTCGGCCGTGGCAGATACCAGGAGCGCCTTGCCGCTTATGCCGAACTCCCATGCGACCTGCACGGCGGTGCCATCGGCGTCGTACTCCCACAACGCGCGCAACGCCCGCCCGTCCTGCGCGAGCTCCAACTTGAGAGGCCGCCCGCCCCGGGCGGGAACCTGCCGTGCAGAATCGCCCTCCCCGACCGCCAGAACCACGCCTCCGCCCATGACGGGCCGGAACGGCCGGCCCCCGTCCACGCTTGCCTCGAAGTCGTCCAGCGTCCCCGTCGACGGGCGGTAGCCGTAGACGACCCGGCAGTCGTCGCCTTCGTAGACGAACTCGTAATCCTGCCCGACGCTCCGGATGGAGTTCCGGCAAGGGAGCAGATTCGAGGGGGCGACGCGGCGGCTCGGGTCGTTGCTGAGAGGCAGTGTGCCGGCGCCTTGTGCGGCGCGGCAAGCGCGCGTCGCCGTCATCCTGTCCACAATGGCCGCCCGGCTCTCACCTGCCGTCCCGGCGATGATGCGCGGGGCGCCGAAGTACGAGTAGTCCCATGCGGGATTGCGGTCCGGGCCCGGGTCGGTCTGGAGCCGCAGGATGATCTCCCGGCCGGCGAACTCCGACAGGTCGAACTCAAAATCCAGCCACTCCCCTCTGTCGTAGTGGCGTCTCAGCAGCTCGCGCTCGCGGTCGCCGTCCAGGACAGAGCAGCAGAACGTCGCGCCGTCGCTCTTGCCGGGGACGGCAACGTCCGGCCCCATGGCGATGCCGAACGCGAGCTTGACGGGTCGGGCCTGCGGCAGGCGCAGTCTATAGTCCACCCAGACCTTGCCCGGCGGCACGCGCCACGGCGAGTGCAGCAGGATGGCGCGCCTGCCGATGACGTCCGGCCAGACGACGTAGGAGATGCCGCTCTCCTCCTCGAAGTGGCCCAACCACGAGATGGGCATCGCCACCTCCGGGCCCCCGTAGGACTGGTACGCGACGCGATACGTGCCGATGTCGCCCAGGGAAGTCTCCCCCTCCGGCAGGGGCACGGTCAGGTCGCCGGCGTTTGCCAGTGCTGCGGCAGCCGTCATGACGCACGCCAGCAGCGCGCCCCACTGCATCGCCGTCTCCTCCACCTTGCGAAGGCCATTGGCCTCGTTTTCACCGCTTCGCGGCGCGGGCGGCTTCCCTGCTACGCAGTGCCGGATGGCCGCGCCGTCGTGCACGAGCGGGATGTTACGCACGGAGGCGTCCCTTTTCAACGGGCAGAGGCGCCCGTGGCCGGCGGCCCGCACGCCTCTTGCGCGCCCTGTGCGGACGTGCTATACTTACGTCTAATACTTCTGCGAAGCGGTTGGACGGGGTTGCGGTTCTGGTGCGGATCGGGCGAAGGGCAGCGCATGCTTGGCAAGGTCCACAGTATGGGTGTGCACGGCATTGAGGCGTACCCCGTCGAGGTGGAGGTGTACGTCACCCGTTCGGCGCTGCCGCGCGCGACGCTCGTGGGCTTGCCTGATGCAAGCGTGAAGGAGAGCATAGACCGCGTCCAGGCGGCGCTGCGCAGCAGCGGCTACTATCTGCCCACCATCGCCGCAACCGTGAACCTGGCGCCGGCTGATCGCCGCAAGGAAGGCCCGGCCTTCGAGCTGCCCATCGCGCTCGGGCTGTTGCAGGCCACCGATTCCCTGCGTCTGAGCGCTGACGGCCGATACGTGGTCGTGGGGGAACTGGCGCTGGACGGGCGGGTGCGTCCCGTCAACGGTTGCCTTTCGATGGCGCTTCACGCGCGCGAGCACGGTTACGACGGGCTCGTGGTCCCGATGGATAACGCACGGGAAGCGGGCGTCGTCGAGGGCCTGGACATCATACCCGTCAGCCACCTCACGGAGGCCATCGGTTTCCTGACGGGATCGCAGGCGCTAAAACCCGTGCGGCTGGACGTGGACCGCATCTTCAACGAGGCGCGCACGTACGACGCCGACCTGTCCGAGGTCCAGGGGCAGCACCACGCCAAGCGCGCCCTGGAGGTGGCCGCAGCCGGGGCGCATAACATCCTGATGATCGGCCCGCCGGGCGCCGGCAAGAGCATGCTGGCCCAGCGGCTCTGCACCATCCTGCCCAACCTGACGCTGGACGAATCGCTCCAGACGACCATGATCTACAGCGTCAGCGGCCTGCTGGCGCCGGGCACGTCGCTGATGGCCGTCCGCCCCTTCCGCTCGCCCCACCACAGCATCAGCATCGCCGGCCTGGTGGGCGGCGGGACGCATCCGAAGCCGGGCGAGATCAGCCTGGCCCACCACGGCGTGCTGTTCCTGGACGAGCTGCCCGAGTTCGGCCATTCGGCCCTCGAATCCCTCCGCCAGCCCGTGGAGGACGGGCACGTCACCATCGCCCGCGTCAACATGACGGTCACCTATCCCGCGGAGTTCATGCTCGTGGCTGCAATGAATCCGTGCCCGTGCGGCCACTACACGGACCCGCGCAGACAGTGCCGGTGCACGCCGAGGCAGATCCACTCCTATCGCCGGCGCATCAGCGGGCCGCTGCTGGACCGGATTGACATCCACGTGGACGTGCCGCCGCTGGAGTACAGAGAGCTGGCTACCTCGCGTCCGGCCGAGCCTTCGGAGGCGATTCGCGAGCGCGTGGTGGCCGCCCGCCGGCGCCAGCTGGAAAGGTTCGCGGAAGAGAGATTCTTCGCCAACTCACGGATGGAGCGGCGCCACGTCCGGCGCTACTGCGAGCTTGACGACGACGGCCGGCTGCTGCTCAGACAGGCGATGGACGCCCTTGGCTTCTCGGCCCGGGCCTACGACAAGATCCTGAAGGTGTCGCGCACCATCGCGGACCTGGACGGCTCCGACGGTATCCTTGCCCACCACGTCAGCGAGGCTATCAACTACCGAACGCTCGACCGTCGCCTGGAGTGAGGCTGTGGCTTTGATAGGCATCGGGACGCTCTGGTAGAAGAGCAGGGCGCAAGGGAGGCCGCGATGGCGGAGACGGCCCTCAATCGAGGCCTGCTGGCCAGGCTTATCGTCCGTGCCGTGCGCCCGCAGCGCATCGTGCTGTTCGGCAGTTGGGCGCGCGGAGAGCCGGAGCCGGACAGCGACCTGGACGTCTTCGTGCAGGTCGAGGCCGGGCGCGATGTCGGCCAGGCCACGCAGGACGCCTACGCCGCCATCCGCCCCTTACGGCGCGAACTCGGACGCGGCGTGGACATTGTCGTGAAGGATGCCGAGTTCGCTGAACGTTACGGCGACCAGGTCGGCACGGTCGTGCGCTCCGCCCTGCGCGAGGGCATGGTGCTCTATGAGCGCTGAGCGACGCGTTCTCGAGCTCGCGAGAGCGTGGTGGCGGAAGGCACAGGAGGACCTGCAGGCCGCGCGGCGGCCGGTCAACGGCTGCCTCTCGATGGCCCTCCAGGCGCGCCGCTGCGGCCTGAAGGGCTTCGTCGTCCCCGCGGACAATGCGCGCGAGGCGGCCGTCGTGAGCGGCGCCGAAGTGATACCCGTCAACCACCTCGGCGGAGGCCGCCGGCTGCCTTTGACCGGCGCCCGGCCTCAGGCTGCAATCGTTGCGCAGGGGTTGCAGGCAGAACCACCGTGGGATAGTGTGTCCGATCCGTGACGGGAGTTCGCTATGAGTCAGTCGCTCGGTCGGTCGTCTGCATCCGCGCAGGGCATCTGTCTCTCCCCTGAGGACTCGCTGGACGCTGTACTGGCAAAGGCTGTGGACGTTAGGCCGACGGCTCGGCAGATCGCCTGGCAACGCGATGAGATATCGGCGTTTGTCCACTTCGGGATGAACACTTTCACCGACCGTGAATGGGGAGACGGCCAGGAGGATCCGGCGGTGTTCAACCCCACGGAACTCGACGCCGGCCAATGGGTGCGCGCCGCCAAGGCCGCCGGCATCACGCGGATGATCCTCACCGCCAAGCACCACGATGGCTTCTGCCTCTGGCCCAGCGAGTACACCGACCATTGCGTCCGGAACAGCCCCTGGAAGGACGGCAAAGGCGACGTGGTGGGAGAGTTCGTCGAGTCCTGCCGCGCCGAAGGCATGCACTACGGGATCTACATCTCGCCATGGGATCGGCACGAGGAGTCCTATGGTGACTCACCCAGGTACAACCAGTACTTCCTCAACCAGCTCCGCGAAGTGCTGACGACGTATCCCGGAATCCAAGAGGTGTGGTTTGACGGGGCCTGTGCCGAAGGCCCCAACGGCAGGCGGCAGGAGTACGACTGGCGGGCATACTGGAAGCTTATCCGCGAGCTCGCGCCTGATGCGTGCATCACCGTGCGCGGGCCTGATGTCCGCTGGTGCGGCAATGAGGCCGGCTATACCCGCAAGAGCGAGTGGAGCGTCATCCCCATGCCCGGCGACGGCCGGCCGTGGGAGACCTCCGACGAAACGCTTTCCGGCTTCACGCGCGACATCTACGGCGACGACCTGGGCAGCCGGGATGTGCTAATGCGCAGCCGTCAGGACCGCCCTGTTCTCACCTGGTACCCCGGCCAGGTGAACACATCTATCCGTCCGGGCTGGTTCTACCACAGCTACGAAGACGCCCGCGTCCGCTCGCTGGAAGACTTGCTGACGGTCTACTACGGCTCGGTTGGCGGGAACAGCCAGTTCCTTCTGAACATCCCGCCCGACCGCCGCGGCCTGTTCCATGAGAACGACGTCGCTCGCCTTGAGGAGTTCGGTGAAGTTCTCAAGCAGACCTTCGCACAGGATCTGGCGGCCGGCGCCAGGCTGACTGCGGAGGTGACCGGCGGTGAGTCTGTCGCCGGTATTGCCGCTCTGCGGGACGGGGATCCTGATACGTTTTGGACCACGACCGACGGGGCGACGATGGCCACGCTCACGGCTGAGCTTCCCGCCGCTGTCCGCGCCAACTGCCTGATGCTGCAGGAGCACATTGCCTCGGGCCAGCGAGTGGAAAGGTTCGACGTGGATGTGCTCGCCGACGGCAAGTGGCATCACGCCGCCAGCAGCACAGTCATTGGCGACAAGCGCCTGGTGCGCTTCCCCGACGCCAACGTCGAAGGAATCCGCATCCGCCTGACGCGGTTCCGCATCCGGCCGACGCTCGCACGCCTGGGGCTCTATCTCGCACCCGCGATTCTGCCCGCTCCCCGGGTCGCCCGAGGCGCCGATGGCATGGTGAAGGCGAAATGGGCGATCCTGGACTGCGACTCACAAGACGAGGAGGAGGGAGCGGCCGAGAATGCGATCGATGACGACCCCACGACCTTCTGGCACTCGCGCTATCGGGACGGGGCCGACCCGATGCCGCATCATGTCTCCGTGGATCTGGGTGAAACGATGACGATCTGCGGGTTCACCTACACTCCCCGTCAAGACCAGTGCGACAATGGGATCATCATGCGGGCCCGGTTTGAGGTCAGCCAGGACGGGAAGAAGTGGACCGTCGCAGCCGACGACGTGGGCTTCGACAACGTAGTCAACAGCCGACAACAGCAGGTCGTGAGGCTCGAGACGCCCACGGCCGCCCGCTACTTCCGGATGACGGCCCTGCGGACCGCGAACGACAGCGACCATGCCTCGGCGGCCGACATCTCGGTGCTTGTGGAGTAGCTGGCGCTTGCCCTGAGCAACATCATACGGCACCTGGAAAGGATGCGCCCCATGAGCAGACTGAGCGCCGTCGTTCTGGTTTGTGCTGCGACCCTCCTGTCCGTCCGTGGCTCTGCCGCGCTGGCGGCCGATGACCCGCCGATAGAGGCCATCGTCAACGTGGATGCCGCTCGCACGCTCCGGGAGATGGACCCGCCGCGCCTCGGCGGAACCAATGTGGCCATGTGGTACTTCGCGCGCGAATACAACGCAGCCGACGTGCGAAAGTGGATGGCCGAGCTGAAGGCCCGCTACATCCGCCTTCCGGGCGGCTCCTGGGCCAACGGCGTCTACTGGAATGGCAACGGCGTGCGGGACGCGGATGGCAAGGTGGACCCCAGCAAGATCGGGCCTGACGGCTATCCGGCCGTTGACTACAGCGACTACGCCCCATCCTTCAGGGTTAACGGCTATGCCCTGCACCCCGAAAGCGGCGACTGGCATGGCAATGTGGACGTGAAGACGCAGCACGACTTCATACGGGCAATCCCCGGAAGCGAGGCCCTGGTCTGCCCCAATGCCGGCTGCGGCCGGCCCGTGGACGCTGCGGAGTGGGTCAAGTGGGCCAACCAGACGATGGGCTACAACGTCCGCTACTGGGAGATCGGCAACGAGTTGGGCGGCGATTGGGAGGCCGGCACGCGGCTGCCCTTCGGCAAGGGCCGGCTTACGGCGGAGATGTACACGAAGCGGTACAATGACATGGCCGACGCCATGCGTGCCGTGGATCCCACGATCAGGATCGGCGGCGGGGCATTCGCCGAGGAGATGATCCGCGACTGCGGCGAGAACGTGGACTTCGTGATGATCCACACCTACCCCGGCAGCATCACGCAAAGCGACGCCCAGATGTTCGCGGACATCGCAGAGGGGATCCGACAACAGACCGACGAGGTGAGGAGGTGGATTCATCAGTACCAGCCGGAGCGCGCGGATCAGATAGAGCTCGCCTATACCGAGTGGAACCTCGGAGGTGGTGTGAATAACTCGCAGATGTTCAGCAGCCTCTGGGCCAGCATCTTCCTGGCGGAATTGGCCAAGCATGATGTGGCTTTCGCAAACCAATGGGACTGCTTCAGCGACCTTTTCTATCACTACGAAGGGGACCGTCACGCCCGCAAGTCGGAGTACTATGCCCTGTGGCTCTGGAACAACTACATGGGGAACCGCCTGGTCCCCGCCCGTTCCAGCGACCAGACGATCTATACCTATGCTTCCCGCTCCGGCGACGCGGTGTTCGTGATGCTCATCAACACGGACCGAGAGCACGAGGCGAAGGTCAACGTGCGGATTGCCGGCTTCACTCCGGCCGGCGAAGGCGAACTGGCGCAAGTGACCAGCCGGGAGTACCACTGGAACACGGTGGAGCGCCGGCCGCAGTGGAGCACAGGACCGCGGATCGAAGAACTCAAGACTGGTAGTGAATTCAGTGTAACGCTTCCCCCCTTCTCGATGACGTATGTTCGTGTCCCGGATCAGGCAAAGCCGGCCCTTTCCCCCATCGCCCAGAAGGCCCTGGTTGAGAAGATCCCGACTCAGGGAACACCTGAGTTGCGATTCATATTACCCTCGGAGATGTACGCCGACGACCAGGTCCGCGGCGAACTCATAGCGCTGGAAGCCGGCACGGAGAACCCCTATGGTGGCATGCTCGAGCCCGCCGCTCTCGCCGCCAGTGCCGGCGTTACGTTCGACCGCAGCAAGGTCCGCCTGGCGGAAGCGGTGGGGCATTTCTACATGCAGCCGAGCACGCCCGGGGGACTGACGATCACCGCGCAGTCAGGCCAAGTGACGGCGAAGCACACGATGACGGTGAAGCCTTCGGTGCCCCGGCCGGTCATCTTCTGGGACTTCTCTGACCCGCCGGTCACGAATGCTGATGCCTTCTCTTCGGACTTCAAGCTTACCGAGGACCTTACGGAGCGCGCCAACCGGGCAGTCGCGCGCGTCGAACTCCCGGTTGCGGGGGTGGCGCCCGATGAACGGCTGCGCGCCCTCCTGAAGGTCGAACGTCTCCCGGAAGGGGACGCTCTCCGGAGGGAGAACATCCGCGGGGTAGTCTTCGACGTGAGGACTTCGCCCGACTTCGCCTGCGAGGATCCTGACGTCGGCATCACCGTCATCATGCAGAGCACGGCGAACTGGTGGATGCAGCTCGGCGACATGGCGCTTGGCGACGCCGGTCAGTGGAGGACCTATCAGGTCGCTGTGACGCGCGAGGACCACATCAAGGCGATGCCGGCAGCCCTGAACATCCTGTTCATCCTGAAGGCCAACAAGCCAGTCAAAGGCTCCATCTACCTCGACCGCATCGGCTTCATGGTGCGCTGAGGAGGGGCTCGCTGGGCTTTTTCCCGTGCTTTGAGCACGGGCCTGACCGCGCGTGAGCAGCGTGGTTCCCTGCGTCAACGGCCATAGGTAGCCGTGTCGGCCTGTACCCGCACGCGTGCCCGTGCGGCCACTACACGGACCCGCGCAGACAGTGCCGGTGCACGCCGAGGCAGATCCACTCCTATCGCCGGCGCATCAGCGGGCCGCTGCTGGACCGGATTGACATCCACGTGGACGTGCCGCCGCTGGAGTACAGAGAGCTGGCTACCTCGCGTCCGGCCGAGCCTTCGGAGGCGATTCGCGAGCGCGTGGTGGCCGCCCGCCGGCGCCAGCTGGAAAGGTTCGCGGAAGAGAGATTCTTCGCCAACTCACGGATGGAGCGGCGCCACGTCCGGCGCTACTGCGAGCTTGACGACGACGGCCGGCTGCTGCTCAGACAGGCGATGGACGCCCTTGGCTTCTCGGCCCGGGCCTACGACAAGATCCTGAAGGTGTCGCGCACCATCGCGGACCTGGACGGCTCCGACGGTATCCTTGCCCACCACGTCAGCGAGGCTATCAACTACCGAACGCTCGACCGTCGCCTGGAGTGATGGGCAGTGAGGCGGCGTAGCCGTCCGGTTTGACGCCCTTCCGGAGCTTATGGCTGGTCCAGACTTTCCCGCGCGACACGCCGTGCCGCCTGGAAGGCAAGGGCTATGCCGAAGGTCAGCAGGCCGCCGGTCAGTATCACCGTCGTCAGGATCGCCTGCCGGATCGTCGTCAGTATGGGGCGGGCGTCGAAGACGGCCACCAGCGCGTGAGCGCCCTGCCCCGCCCCCCTGCTCGGTGAAGCCACGATCAACTGCTCTCCCTCCAGGATAGTGACGGACCTGCGGACGTCCAGCGCCCGTTTGGCCAGCGCGCGGAGCGTGAAGTCCTGCACCTTCGCGCCTTCGTCGGGGTTGCCGGGCAGATCGGTGTCGAGGTAGAGCTGCCCCTCCTGTCCGATGGCCACGACGCGCCTGATGCCGCCCTCTCCCACAAGCGCCCTCGTCAGGTCGTCCACCGTCAGCCCGGCCGCGAACCGGTCGAGCGACTTCGCGTCGTAGCCGACCTGAACGATGCGGGGCTTGTCTATCCCGGAGACGGCGGCGTACTTGTACACGAGCCCGTCGTATTCGCGCTCCATCGCGCCCTGGACGAACTGTCCTCCCTTGGCCTCAAGCAGGTGCCAGAATTCATAAGCCTGGCTCCTCTGCGTCGGCTGGCTGGGGAACGTGAAGTCGATCTCCTCGCGGTTCCGCAGGTAGGCGTGGCCCTTCTCGTCGGTTATCCAGAATTCGTCCAGGACCGTGCTGTCAGCGATCCTCTTGAGGCGCTCGTTGATCTGTTCGGGCGACATGTGCGCGTAGTTCTCGGCCACGTCGACCAGGTTCGCCGCCAGCATCGCATGCACGATCATCTGCGAGCCGAGCAGATCCTCGGCCCGGCCTTCGACTCCGAGTCCGTACCGATCGGCCTTCACGAGCATCGCGCTCAGGGACGCCACTTGCTCCATGGCATGCTCGGCCAGCGCGCGACGGCCCAGTGAGGCGATCAACAGGTAGTTCACGACCAGCGCGGTCACTATGAGGGCGCCAAACCCCAGGACAAGCCCCAGCCACCGCTTCATCGCATGGCCTCCCGGTTTCTCAGGTGAGACGGCCGGCAGCGTCCGGCAGCCGCCGGGCTACTGCACTTCGACCTCGTAGATCATGCGGGCGCCTTCGCCGCCGCGGACTCTCAAGGGCACCACCAGAGCGCCGCTGTGCACTGCGGCGGCAACGGGCGCCACGCGCCTGCCGCTCGTGGCCAGAGCCCACACCCGCGCGCGCTCAGGATCGCTGAGCCGCAGGGACACGGTGGCCGAACCCGCAAGCACCAGATGGGGGAGTCCGCCCCAGGCAAGCAGCGTCTGATGCGCCCGCTCTCCGAAGCGGGCCCCCGTGTTCTGAAGGTCCGTCAGGTGCGTGATGATGAGCCGCCGGCTCTGCGTGATGGGCAGGCCGTCCACGCTCGAAACCCACACGGTCGCGTCTGTCTCCTCTACGGCAACGCTCACCGGGCCGATCTCAACCGTCTGCCCTTCCGGAGCGTAGCAGCCGGCAGTCGCAGGCGTGTTCAGTACCAGCACGTCTCGCGGCGCGTCGATGAGCAACTGCCCCGTCTCGCTCTCCAGGCGGCTCTCGGCAAGGTCCGTCACGTTATCCCGCAGCCACCCCCGCTCGCGCATCGCCGCCAGCAGTTCGCCTCCGGTCCCGTCGGCGTAGGGGTCGAGGCCGAGGACCTCCCCGCCGCGGTAGTCGCCGGGCGGCGTGTGCCAGCCGAGGGGCAGCGCCAGGTCCGCCGGGACGTCCATCGTCCCGTCGGCGAGGAACGTGCCCACGCGCGTCACCAGGGCCAGCGCCGTCCACGGCGGAGCCACGTCCCTGCGGTATGCGCTGTGCAGCAGCTCCTCCGACGTGCTGGCGACGGCGATGGCGTGAGGGGCCGGGTCCATGTCCCCGCGCAGGTACAGGCACAGGGCTGCTCGTTCGGCGGCCTGGTTCAGCGGGTCCGTGGCCAGGTCGAAGTAGCCGGCGGGCGAGGGCTCGAACAGGTTGCCGCGGCTGTGGCTGTAGGCGAAGCGCCAGATGACGCCCCAGCGTTGCAGCGCAGCCAGACAGCCAGTCAGGATCCCCCCCACCCCGCGGAACCGGCCGGGGCCGGCATAGTTGTACTCGCTGACGGCAAAGGGCTTGTCCAGGAGCCTCACGAAGGCTCCGTGCCGGCCGCCCGGCGCCCCCTCGGCGACGGGACTCCTGTTCTCGCAGCGCGACGGCAGACCCCAGCTCCGCTCGAGGAACTGGGGATGATCGACGTAGAAGTGATCGTCCACGTAATCGAAGTCCGCCCGCGCCGCCTGGTTCTGGATCGGGTTCGTCCAGGCGTTCATGTTGGTGAGCAGGGCTTTCACGCCGAGCTCCTCGCGCAGGAAACGCTTCATCCTGGCGAACATGTCGCGCTCGGTCTCGGTCAGGAAGGCGACCAGGTCGCAACCGCGCGGCGAGTCCTCGTATGGGTCCGTCACCAGCGGCACCGTGCCGGCGGCGGGATCGCCCTCGACCGGTGCGCCCCATGCCTGCTCGATCGCCTGCGGGCTGCCGTACCGGGCGGCCAGGAAGCGATTCCACGCGGCCTGCCAGTCGCGGGCGGCCCTCTCGTCCAGGCCGCGCAGGTAGTTGCCCGCGTTGCCTTCGTTGATCATGGACAGCCACGCAAGGGCGGGCTCGTCCGCGTAGCGCAGGCCCGTGTACGGGTTGACGTGCGTGAGAAGGTTGCGGGAGAAGGCTTTCCAGTTCTCAAACGCCTTCTCGTTCACGGGCACCAGCATCTTGAAGGTGTCCATGCCAACGTCGCCCTGCGCGCCGTCCCAGATCTCCGCGGCGAAGACCGGCCGGGAGACGAACAGGTCGGTCGTGGCGTAGATGCCGCGCGCCTTCAGCGCCGCGACGAGGTAGTCGAGCTGGTCGAGCTTGTCCTCACTCAGGGACGTGCTGGTGCCCCGGGAGCGGTCGACGAGTTCGCCCTCGTAGTGATGGAAGCGCACGGCGTTGTAGCCGAGGCGCATCAAGCGCTCGGCAAGCCGGTCCGCCTGCTCGTGGCTGATGTACTGCGCGCTGAAGCACAGGTTGACCCCGTAGAAGCGCCGCGGCGTCTGGGCGTCCTCCTCAAACGCGAACTGCCCGTCCGGCCGGGCAATCAACCATCCGTGCTTGCCGGCCGGCGGATCGATCTGCCCCATTCCGGAGAAGTCCAGCGCAGAGCCCGGCACGATGTCCAGTTCGTCCGCAAGGGGCACCCAGTCGCGCCCCGCCTCGACGGTGACGGGCCTGTCGAACTCGAGGTCGATGCCCTCCTGCGTCCTGATCACGAACGCCAGGTCGAGCGGCTGGCCCGCCGGCCACTGCTGGCCCTCGCCGAACTGCGGCCCGATGCGCACCGAGAACGACGGGCCCCACTGCCGGTTGTCCTGGAGGAGCACGGGCGTCGGCGGCGGGAAGTCCACGTAGAGCACCCCGCCCTCCGCCAACGACAGCGCAAGCGCCTTCGTGGGCGCAGAGCGGACGTGCACGTCCCGGAACTGAGACGGTACTTCCCCTCGTTCGCCATCAGCAGTGAACTGCCGACCCGCGACCAGGCCAATGGGAAGCTCGATGGAGACGTGCAGGCTGTTGAGCGTGATCGCTGCCTGCGGCGTAAGCCTGTAGGCGAGCACCAGCCTACCGTCAACGGAAGAAGCCCGGAGTTCCGAATCCACTACCGTTCCGCCCGGCGCGCGTATCCTGCCCCTGAGGACGTCGCCGGCGGCTTCTCCGGCCTGCGCAGCCCCCAGGCCCGCAGCGCGCCAGGTCGCCTCAAAAAGCCCGGGGGAGATCGTCGCGATCCTCTGCCCGCCGGCGGAGAGCTCGACCTGCCCCGCCGATGAGACGACGGCCTGCCAGCGCGCGGCGTCTCTGCATTGACCCGTTACGGCGCAACCCATGAGCAGCCACCCGATCAAGAGCCAGCTTGGAGCCTCTAACAGGATGCCGCGTGAGCCGCGTTGCGCCTCCGGCCGGATGGATGCAAGGAAGGGCTCCG
>CAZFSS010000031.1:0-48820 GCA_964521715.1 uncultured candidatus Brocadiaceae bacterium
ACATGAAGCGGTCGAGCTGGGCCTCGGGCAGCGGGTAGGTGCCTTCCTGCTCGATTGGATTCTGCGTGGCGATCACGAAGAAGGGCTGCGGCAGGTCGTAGGTGGTCTGGCCGACGGTGACCTGCCGCTCCTGCATCGCTTGCAGGAGCGCGGCCTGCGTCTTGGGGGGCGTGCGGTTGATCTCGTCGCCCAGGACGATGTGGGCGAAGATCGGACCGGGAACGAAGCGGAAATCCCGCTTGCCCGTGCTCTCGTCCAGGACGTTCGTCCCCGTGATGTCGCTGGGCATCAGGTCGGGCGTGAACTGAATGCGCCGGAAGCTCAGGGAGGTCACTTCGGCCAGGCTGGAGACCATCATCGTCTTGGCCAGTCCGGGCACGCCCACCACGAGGCAGTGGCCGCGCGCGAAGATGCCGCCCAGCAACTGCTTGATGACCTCCTCCTGGCCGTAGATGACGCGCCGCATCTGGCCCAGCATCGCGCCGATGTAGGTGCTGAACTGCTCCAGCCGCCTGGCGAAGCTGCTCTCTTTAGGCTCCACGCTGCCTCGCTCGGCGGGGTCTCAGGACTCGCCGCCGCCTTCGAGTATGTCCTTGATCCGAACGGGCCCGTCCGTTCGGGACGACTCCATCACGGCGAAGCTCATGGCCAGGCTGTTCAGGTTGTCGCGCGCGCCGGCCTCCGGCTGGCGGCCTTCGGCTATGGCCTGCTGGAACTCCGCGAGCACGGCGCCCTGACCGGTGCTGTCCTGCGCCTGAAGCTCCACCTCGCCGTCCTCGTCCGGATGGCCGACCGGCATGACGTGCACGCAGTCGCCGCGCAGCTCGATGACGGCCTCCGGGCATTCGACCCGCCAGTAGCCATCCCACGTCGTCTCGCGGCCGATCGTGACCCACGTGCCCTCGTAGACGACCGTGAGGCCGCCCTCGAAGTCGAAGATGGCCGCCACGCAGGGGTCGTGCTCGAACCAGCTCCACTGGGGCCGCCAGCTCCTGGCGTAGACCACGAGCGGCTCGCGGCCCGTCAGGCACCGCATCAGGTCGAAGTGATGGATGCTCATGTCCCGCACGAGCGGGTGCTCCATGGTGAACCGGAACGATCCGTCGAAGCGCAGGGCCTTGGCGAACCGGACGCCCGCGTTGTCCGGCGGGCCGAACTGCCCGCTCTGGAGCAGGCGCCGCATGGTCCTGGCCCAGGGGCGAAAGCGGTAGTTCTGGCTGACCATCAGCGTCACCCCGGCCCGCTCGGCTGCCTCCGCCATCTGCCGGCCGTGCTCCATCGTGTCGGCGATGGGCTTCTCGGTCAACACGTGAAGGCCACGCTCAAAGGCCGCCAGCGCCACTTCGTGATGCACGGCCGGCGGGGTGACGTTCAGCACGGCGTCCGCTTCCACCGCTGCAAAGGCCTTCCGGAAATCCGTGAAGCAGCGGGACGGCGCAAGGCCCGTCCTCTCGCGCGCGCGCCGGAGGGCCTTTCCGTTCACGTCCACAAGACCCGCCAGCGACGCCGCCCGGTCGCGCTGGACGCGCTCGGGCCACGTCGCCCCGAACCCCCCAACGCCCACCTGTATGAACCTCATGTCCCGCGCGCCTCCGGACCGTTGCGCACAGCGTCAGGCCGCCGAAGCGCGGATTCTAACCCAACGCCGCAGCACGGGCAAGGACATCGCCCGGACGCGGCCCCCCGCCCCCGCCGCCATCCTGACTCGTTCCCACTTTCATAGGTCCTCCAGGGCAGCGTTGAGGCCGAAGCCGCCGTCCGCTTGACAGCAAACGCAGCATTCGCTAGGTTATAGAGCCTTGACTCCATATGCCCGGGGCTGGTGACTGGAAACCGATATGGCCGTAGACGATCTCTACTCGAAGGCGTGCGATGCGGTCGAGCGCGGCCGGTTTGACTACGCCATCAGGCTCATTCGGGAGGTGCTGCGGCAGCAGCCGGAGTACCCGGACGCCCGCATCGTCCTGAGGGGGGCCGAGCGGCGCCGATTGGCGCAGAAGGGCAAGTCGCCAGTGGGGCTGCTGGGCGTGCCGCCGCGCCGCCTGCTGGCAGCCGCACGGGCCCTGCTGGCCGGCGCCAGCAAGAAGCTCGAGATCTACGAGGATTACCTGGAGCGGAGGCCCAACAGCTTCTGGGCGCTATCGAAGGCCGCCGACGCAGCTCGCAACGCGCGCCTCGCCTCCCAGGCCGTCCAGATGTACAAGGACGCACTGACGATCAACCCGAACCACAAGCGTACGCTGCGCGTCCTCGGCGACCTGCTCCGCGAGACGGGTCAGAACCAGGAAGCCCTCAAGTACCTGACCCGCCTGAGCGAGTTGGAGCCGGCCAGTCGCGACCTTCAGCGGGAGGTGCGGGACCTGGCCGCCACCGACCACATGGCGACCCACGAGATGGAAACGGCCACCAGTTTCATGGACCTGGTTCGCGACAGGGAGGAAGCCGCCCGCCTGGAGGCCGACGGGCGCATGTCCGTCACCATGGACGATCTGCGCAAGGAGGTCCTCGAAGCGGAGCGCCGGTTGGCCGAGAGGCCCGACAACGCCAACCGCATCCTCGACCTCGCCAAGCTATACGTGGACACGGACCAGGCAGCCAAAGCGCACGAGCTCCTGCGCGAGAAACACGAGCAGTTGCCGGACAACTACGACATCCGTGAGCGTCTCGGCGACGTGCAGGTGCACCTGTTCAGACAGGCCGAGGCCCAGGCGGCGGAACCGCTCGCCGCCGACCCCGAGAACGCCGAAGCGAAACAGAAGCTGGAAGCGCTGCGGCAGCGCCGCACGGAGTTCGCCATCCGGGAGTACACCTGGCGCGCCTCGCAACACCCCACGGACCGCGAGGTGCGCCTGAAGCTGGGGAAGGCCTACTTCGAGGCGGGCCGGCATAACGACGCCATATCCGCCTTCCAGAACTCGGTTCAGGACGCCCGTTACGAAGAGGAGAGCAGCAAGATGCTGGGCGTCTGCTTCTCGCGCAAGGGCCAGCACGACCTGGCCCTCGAGCAGTTCGAGCGGGCGATCCGGAGCCATCCCGAAATGGACAACGAGGGCAAAGAGCTCCACTATCTGGAAGCGATGACATACGAGCAGATGGGCAAGTCCGCCGATGCGCTGGCACTCTACAAGAGGATCTACAGCCAGGACATCGGTTTCAGGGACGTAGCCCAGAAGGTGGAATCGCTGGGCACGTAAGCCCTCTCCCGCGCGCAGCCCCAACTCAAGCAGAAGGAAAGCACGAATGCCACACCGTCCCGCAGCACTCAAGAGCCTCAGACAGAACCGGACGAAGAACCTGCGTAACAAGCGCATCAAGAGCCGCCTTCGCACGGAGCAGAACAAGCTGGACCGCATGATCGAGCGGCGTGACGTCGAGGGCGCCCGGCAGCAGGTCAGCCTGCTGACGAAGCTCTACCAGCAGGCCGCCGCGAAGCGGATCCTCCACCCCAACAGAGCCGCGCACAAGCAGGCCCAGTTCCAGAAACGGCTCAACGAGACGCTAGCACAGCCATCGTGACGGGAACCCCCGCCCGGCTCGGCGCTCAGGTCACCGACAGGTGAGTTGACCTCAGGAAGACTTCCAGCCGCTGCTCCACGCCTTCGGCCGTCAGGGACTCCATCGCCGCGAGGCCGAACTGCTCTATGGCAAACGACGCCGTGATCGTGCCATAGGCCAGACCGCGTTTGAGCGTCTGCGGCGTCACGTCGCCCCGGCTTGCCACGTACCCCATCAGACCTCCCGCGAACGCGTCCCCGGCGCCCGTCGGGTCGACCACGGCCTCGTGGGGAAAGCCCGGCAGCGCGAAGACACCCTCCGGCCCGCGCAGCAGGGACCCGTGCTCGCCCTTCTTGATGATGCAGCAGGAGGGTCCCCGCTCGCACACCCAGCGGGCGGCCGCCAGCAGGTTCGTCTGCTCGGTGAGCTGGAGCGCCTCGCCCTCGTTCAGAATCAGCCCGTCGATGCGCGCAAGCAGATCCAGCAGGCCGTCCCGCTCGTTCTCGATGTAGTAGTTCATCGTGTCGGCCAGCACGAACAGCGGTCCGTCCACCTGGTCGAGCACCTGCATGTGGGTGGCCGGAGACGCGTTGGCCAGGAACACGTACCGGGAGTCGGCATAGGCGGGCGGGATGCGGGGCGCGAAATCCCCCAGGACGTTGAGCCCGACCGCCACGGTGCGCGCCTGGTCCATCCGTCCCTCGTAGGCCCCGTGCCAGCGGAAGGTCCGGCCCGCCGCGCGTTGAAGCCCCGCCAGGTCGATAGGACGGCGCGCCAGCCGCTCCAGGCACTCCGGCGGGAAGTCCGCCCCTACAACTCCGACGAGCCGCACGGGCGAGAAGCACGTGGCCGCGAACGAGAAGTAAACGGCCGAGCCGCCCAGTTCGTCCCGCCTCGACCCGTAAGGGGTCTCCACGTCATCCAGCGCAATCGAACCAACCACCATGAGCGACATCGCACCATCCACGCTGCGGGAAGAGGCGAAACCGCCCGAGGACGCCACAGGCGCCCCCAGTCTATGGGAAGCGCCACGCAGGCTCAAGCGAGGACCCCGCGCGGGCGGTCGAGTCGGGCGCCGGCAGTGCAGCGCCGGCAGTGGCGCGACGGCGCGGACACGGGGGATGAGCCGCCCCTTTGGAGTGCGTCCCGCGCCGATTCACTGCGCCACAGCGGGAATCAACGGCCTTCCGCCTGGGAGGCGTCGAACAGCGGGAGCTGCTCGGGGGAAGCGACAGGTTGGTAGTCGGCGACGAGCCGGGCGAAGGCCGCTGAGTCCGGCATCCGGCCCGGATCCAGTGCCACGGCGCCGAAACGCACCAGGTGCGTCAGCCCCCTGCCCCTCGCCCCGTGACGGGAGGGGGCGACCACAAAGAGCGGCTTGCGCATGCGGAGGGCCCAGAGGGAAGTGTGCCAGGTGCCCCCTGTGTCCCGCGGTTCGAAGGCGACGACTGCGTCGCTCAAGGCAACGACGGTCCGGTTGCGCATCAGCGCGTGGGCCGTCCGCCAGCCCGCCTCCGGAGGGAACTGGCCCAGGACACACCATCCGGCGTCGGCGAGCTCGGCTGAACTCGCCCCGCGCCACTGGAAGCGGCACACCCCCATGGCGGGAACGACGCACGTGCTGCCGGCCGAAGCGGCGCCTTCGTGGACGCAGCTGTCGATCCCCTGCGCTCCGCCGCTCACCACGGCGCTGCCGCACGCCGCCAGGTCTGCAGCCAGAGCCCCCGCCGCGAGCTCCGCCGGGCGGGAAGGCTGCCGCGAGCCCACCATGGCCACGCACGGGCCGTCCAGGACGGCGGCGTCGCCCCCCACGAAGAGGACGGGCGGCGCATCATCCTGAAGGAACCGGCGCAGCCGCAGCGGATAGCCGGCCTCGTCCTCAGTGACGACCCGCAGCCCCGCCCACGTCAACCTGTCCACGACCGAGCGCCCCGTCTTGCAGGGATCCCTCAAAGACGAAACGGCCCGGGCGGCGGACTGCGGAAGCCCGAGCTCGCCCGCCAGGACCTCGGCCGGCAGAGCCGAGACCTCGGGCAGCGAGATGCCTCGCTCCCGGGCCGCCTGGCGCAGCCGGACTACGCTGGCTGGCCCCACATCCGCCGTCGCGCAGAGGCCGACAAGGCAAAGCCGCTCTTCATCCCGGTCGGGCACTATCACCCCCAGGCTGTTTCCTGAGCCCTCTATACTACACGGGAGACGGTGCTTTTGCAAGTGCGGGGGAGGGGCGGGGCGCTGCCAGCCGCACGAGGGCGGGCGAGCAGTTGAAAAGGGAAGCGCAGGTGCTGTATAAAGTACGGGTAGCCGGACAAGGCTAGTGTAGCTCAACGGCAGAGCAGCGGTTTTGTAAACCGCCGGTTAGGGGTTCGAATCCCCTCACTAGCTCCATTGAGAGCAGCCTGGCGGCGGCCGGCAGACAAGGGGCGGTGGGCAGGTTCCCAAGTGGCCAAAGGGAGCAGACTGTAAATCTGCTGGCGATGCCTTCGGAGGTTCGAATCCTCCCCTGCCCACCATCGAGCAGGGCGGGCGTAGCTCAACTGGCAGAGCACTGGCCTTCCAAGCCGGTGGTTGTGGGTTCGACCCCCATCGCCCGCTCCAATCGTCCCGGACGGTTTGGTTTTTGCTTGACTTGACGGGGGCGGTGTGTTAGCATCCGTAGAATCCGGATTTTGTGCCCTTGTCTGCGGAACCGTCCAGCCCGGCCCAGGCACTATCCACTTGGTGGCAAGGCGATCCTTTCGCTCTACCTTGGGACGTCCGATTGTGTCCCGTCGGGCTGCCGTGTACCCAGGCTGCTGTAGCTCAGTAGGCAGAGCACGTCCTTGGTAAGGACGGGGTCATGGGTTCGAGCCCCATCAGCAGCTCCACTTAGAAACACCGAACCACGGCTGTGCGCTCATCGGGCGGGCTTCCCACAGGGGTGACCGGGACGAGGCAGGTGTGAGATTCGCAGTCTCTGCGCGCAGCGATGGGTTGCGCTGATTCCCTCTGGTCGCGTTTCGGCGGTGCGAACACTCTCGGAGGAACCATCGGGCAATGGCTAAGGAGGACTTCAAGCGGACCAAGCCGCACATCAACGTCGGCACGATCGGCCACATTGACCACGGGAAGACGACCCTGACGTCGGCCATAACCCTTTACCTCAGCAAGAAGGGCATGTGCGAGTTCCGCCCGTTCGACAGCATCGACAACGCGCCAGAGGAGAAGGAACGCGGCATCACCATCCAGACCCAGCACGTGGAGTACCAGACCGCAAAACGGCACTACGCCCACGTCGACTGCCCCGGCCACCGGGACTACATCAAGAACATGATCACTGGAGCCGCCCAGATGGACGGGGCCATCGTGGTGGTCAGCGCCGCCGACGGGCCCATGCCTCAGACCAAGGAGCACATCCTGCTGGCCCGCCAGGTGAACGTGCCCGCCATCGTCGTCTTCCTGAACAAGGTCGACCAGCTTGACGATCCCGAACTGCTCGAGCTTGTCGAACTGGAAGTGCGGGATATCCTGAGTGCCTACAAGTTCCCGGGCGACGAGATACCCTTCATTCCGGGCTCTGCGCTCCTGGCGCTTGAGAAGCCCGACGATGAAGAGACGACCAAGTGCATGGCGGAGCTGCTTGACGCGCTGGACAACTACATCCCGGAGCCCGTCCGCGCCATCGACCAGCCGTTCCTGCTGCCGGTCGAGGACGTCTTCAGCATCAAGGGGCGCGGCACCGTCGGCACCGGCCGCGTCGAGAGGGGCACGGTCCGGGTGGGCGACGAAGTGGAGATCGTAGGGCTGCAGCCCGACGTCCGCAAGACGGTCGTGACCGGCGTCGAGATGTTCCGCAAGACGCTGGACACAGGCCAGGCGGGCGACAACATCGGCGTACTGCTGCGCGGCATCGAGAAGGATGAGCTCTGCCGCGGCGAAGTGCTGGCCGCGCCGGGCTCCATCACTCCGCACACGACTTTCGAGGCGGAAGTCTACGTCCTGAACGCCGATGAAGGCGGCCGCCACACGCCGTTCTTCACCGGGTATCGGCCGCAGTTCTACTTCCGCACCACGGACGTGACCGGTGACGTGACGCTGCCGGAGGGCCTGGAGATGGTCCTGCCGGGCGACAACGTCAACCTGCAGGTGAAGCTGATAACGCCCATCGCCATGGAGGAGCAGCTCCGCTTCGCCATCCGCGAGGGCGGCAACACCGTCGGCGCGGGCGTGGTAACGAAGATCATAGGGTAGGCCCAATCATGCGCGAGTACGTCACCCTGGAATGCACGCAGTGCCGCTCGGAGAACTACCGCACGTCCGTCGAGACGCGAGACGGCAAACGTTTGCAGCTGAAGAAGCACTGCCCCCGTTGCCGCAAGCATACGGAGCACAGGCAAAAGAGGAGATAGGCGCGTTCACCCGGCCCCCGGCAGGGCGCCACAGCGGACGGGCTGTGGCGGCATCTGGCGCCAGGTAGGCCAGTAGCTCAATTGGCAAGAGCCCCGGTCTCCAAAACCGGTGGTTGGGGGTTCGAGTCCCTCCTGGCCTGCCAATTCCGCCGGCTGCCAGGTCCGCAACGCTGGCATACTCAAGAGAGGAAGCCGTTGGCCCAATCCGTGGCTCTGACCTCCTATCGACCGGGACAGGGAGTGTATGCCCGTACCGCGACCGGCGGGGCGCTGCTGCTGATAGCGCTCTTCGGCAGCGTGCGTCTTTTCAACATGGTGCGCGCTCAGAAGGTCGCGTTCACGCTGCTGGGCATGCAGGTGCCGCAAGCGGCGCTGTGGGCCGGCGGGGTGTTCATTGTGCTTGCCGCAGTCGTCTTTCTGCTCACGTTCGGTCCGCAGACGGGCCTGCAAGGACTCGACTCGAAGACGCAGCGGCTCATTGACCTTCTGGTAGACACCGAGTCGGAGCTGGCCAAGGTCTCCTGGCCCAGTTCTGCGGAGCTGACCTCGTCCACTACGGCCGTGTTGATCTCGATCATACTGATGGGCGCTTTCCTGTTCTGCGTGGACTGGCTGGCGGCGTCTCTGATGCGCAGCCTGCAGGTGCTGCCGGCCTGACCGTCTGCGGCAGTCGCCGATCCGGCCGCGGCGCCTGCGCGGGCGGGCCGGCGCAGCGAGTATCGGACCGTTCCCTTCAGCCTTGCACAGGGCGAAGAGCGATTATGAAAGAAACCGGGACCGAGCAGAAAACCGCCGAACGGGCCACGCACTGGTTCGTCCTGCGGGTGCAGAGCAACCGCGAGGACAGGGTACGGGGCAACCTCAGAAGGCTGCTCGACCTGGAGAAGCTGTCCGATCGAGTTCCCGAAGTCCTTGTGCCGACTGAATCCGTCACCGAACTGCGCGGAGGCAAGCGCCAGGTCGTGCAGCGCAAGCTCTACCCCGGCTACGTCTTCGTGCAGGTCGAGGTGGACGAGCACGGGAATATCCCCCAGGACCTCTGGCATCGCATCCGCGAGACGAGCGGTGTGGGTGACTTCATCGGCGGTGACAAGCCGTGGCCGATGCGTGATGAAGAGGTCGCCCGCATGCTGGGGCAGGCCCAGGAGATCGAAGAGGAGGCCCCCAAGCTCGAGATCGACCTCAAGGAAGGCGAGATGGTCCAGATAAGGGAGGGCCCCTTCAGGGGCGTCGAGGGCTACATCGAGGAGGTCAACCTGGCCAGCGGCAAAGTGAGGGTCGTCATCCACATCTTCAGCCGCGCCACTCCCGTGGAGCTCGAATACTGGCAGATCCAGCCGATCTAACTCCGTTCTGACACGCTGAGGAATGACCCGGGACAGACACCCATGGCGAAAAGAAGAGGACAACCGCAAGCAGTGCTGAAGGTTCTGGTGACCGGTGGCCAGGCCAACCCGGCCCCGCCGCTCGGCCCGACCCTCAGCCAGCACCGCGTCGACATCGGCCAGTTCATCAGCCAGTTCAACGAGAGGACAAAGGACCAGATGGGCGTGCCCCTGCCAGCGGTCGTCAAGGTCTACCGGGACGGCTCGTTTGAGTTCGAGGTCAAGACGCCCCCGGCCTCCTACCTGATCAAACGGGCTGCTGGCATCGTCAAGGGATCGGGGGCCGCCAAGCGGGAGACCGTGGCCCGGATAACGCGCGCCCAGGTGAGGCAGATCGCCGAGGAAAAGATGGAAGACCTCAACGCCAGTGACATCGAGGCCGCCATGCGCATCATAGAGGGCACGGCCAGGAGCTGCGGCGTCGAGGTCGCCGAAGGTTGACGCGCCCGCCGGACCGTTGCACCGAAACAGCCGCGCCGAGGGAAATGGCAAATGGGACATAGAAGCCGCAGATACCTGCAGTCTCGCCAGCTCGTCGAGCGGACGCGCGCCTACCCCGTGGAGGAGGCAATCGAGACGCTCAAGAAGATGTCGCCGGCCCACTTCGACGAGACGGTCGAGTGCTCCGTGGAACTCGGACTGGACGCCCGCCAGAGCGACCAGCAGGTCCGGGGCAGCATCTCGCTGCCGCACGGCACGGGCAAGGAGCGCACCGTCGCCGTTTTCGCCGAGGGGGCCAAGGCCGAGGCCGCGCAGCAGGCCGGCGCGGACATCATCGGGGCGGATGACCTGATAGGCAAGGTGCAAGAGGGCTTCATCGACTTCGACGTCGCGCTGGCCACGCCCGACATGATGGGACGCGTCGGCCGCCTGGGGCGCCAACTCGGTCCCCGCGGCCTGATGCCCTCCCCCAAGAGCGGCACCGTCCGCGAGGACATTGAGGAGGCCGTGCGCGAGTTCAAGGCCGGCAAGATCGAGTTCAGGAATGACAGCGGCGGCAACGTCCACGTCCCCGTCGGCAAGCTCTCGTTTAGCACGCAGGACCTGGCGGAGAACGTGCAAGCCCTCATCAACCAACTGCTCAGGATGAAGCCGGCCGCCTCCAAAGGCCGTTACCTCCGCCAGGCCCACGTCTCTGCCACAATGAGCCCGGCGATCCAGATCATCACGGAATAGGCCCGGAGCACCGCAACAAATGGCCCGCGAAGTCAAAGAACTCACGGTCAAAGAGCTGGAAAAGACCTTCCAGGGGATCAGGCAGACGGGTTGTGTCCTGGTCAACTACGGGGGCATGAAGGGCGACGCGGCCCGTCAGGTTCGCCAGGAAATGCGCAGGCGGGGCAGCCGCCTGATGGTCGTCAAGAACTCCCTGCTCGCCACTGCTCTGGAGAGGCTCGGCGCCGGCGGACTGAAGAGCCTGATCGGGGGCCCGACCGCCGTCGTGTACGGCGAGAACGCCATCGAAGCCGCCAGGGCCGCCAACGCCGCGACCGAGATGTGCGCAGCCATCAAGGTGCGAGGCGCTTACGTGGAGGGCCGCGTCCTGGGCCCAGAAGGCGTCAAGAAGCTGGCCAGCATCCCCAGTCGGGAAGTGCTGCTGGCCACGTTTGCCGGGGCCCTGCTGGCGCCGCTGCGCCGGCTTGCCTACGGGCTTCTGGCCAGGCCCCGCGCCCTGGCTTACGGACTGGAGCAATTGAAGAAGGGGGCCGCCGAACAGGCCCCCGCATAACGCAACACGCGCAGGCAACTCAACGTCAGCAGGCGCAGCCGGGACGCGCCGCAAACTCAGGAGGCGCAGGACAATGGCCGAGACAACCGTGACCGAAGGCACGCAGCAATACTCCGAGAAGGTCAAGGACGTGCTCGACAGAATCAGCGAGTTCACGCTGATCGAGCTGTCTGAGCTCGTCAGCGCGTTCGAGGAAAGGTTCGGCATCCAGGCCGCCGCGGCAGTCCCGATGGCGATGGCAGCCGCGTCCGGCGGGGCGGAAGCCGAGGAGGAGATCGAGCCGAGTTCCTTCAAGGTCGTGCTCAAGAGCTTCGGCGACAAGAAGATCCAGGTCATCAAGGCCGTCCGGTCGGAAACAACGCTGGCCCTGAAGGAAGCGAAGGAAGTCGTCGAGAGCGCACCGTCCGCCATCAAGGAAGGCATCTCCAAGGAAGAAGCCGAGAAGTGCGCTCAGACGCTCAGGGAGGCCGGGGCCGAAGTCGAAGTCCAGCCGGAATAGCCGGGAACGGGAGACGGAGCCAGTGCGGGAAGGCCGGCCGATAAGTCAGCTCCGGGGCGGGCCGTCGCGTGGGCTGGGGGTGCGCCGTGGCGCGGCGCCCACGCTCGATTCCCCCCTGCACTTTGCTTCGCCCCTGGGCAGTCGGTTCGCCACGTGCGGGGCGCGCTTTTCCCCATGATCACGGCGGAGAGAGAATGGATATCCGCAACTTCTCAAAAGTCGGCGTAGTGATGGACGTTCCCGACCTGACGAGCATTCAGAAGGACTCCTACAGGGAGTTCCTCCAAGCGGATGTTCCGCCCGCCAAGAGGGAGGAAGTAGGCCTTCAGAAGATCATCAACGAGGTTTTCCCCATCGAGAACGAGGCCAAGGGCATCCGCCTCGAGTTCATCTACTACAGGCTGGGCAAGCCCCGTTACCTGCCGGAGCAGTGCCTTCAGCTCAGGCTCACGTACGGGCGCCCCTTCTACACCCGGGTCCGGCTGCACAAGGCGAACGAAGTCATCGAGGAAGACGTCTACGTGGGCGAGATGCCCATTATGCTGGGGGGCGGCGAGTTCATCATCAACGGCGCCGAGCGCGTCATCGTGACCCAGCTCCACCGATCGCCGGGCTGCGACTTCTCCCGGGAAGTCATCGGGGATCGCACGCTCCACTCCTGCCGCATCATCCCCCAGCGCGGCAGTTGGATAGAGATGGAGGTGAACCGCCGCGAGTCGCTCACCTGCCAGCTCGACCAGAGCGGCAGGATACCGGCCACGCTCCTTCTGCGCGCGTTGGACGAGGATTACGGCACCGATGAGGCCCTGCTGAAGCTCTTCTACGACGTCGAGACCATCAAGTTCACGCCGGGGACGGCAGGCAGCAAGCTCCGCGACCGGGTCAGCGCCGCCACGATAAGCATCGACGGCCTGAAGATCGTGGAGACGGGCGAGCTGATCACGGAGGAGACGGCCCAGCAGCTGGCACAGGCGAACGAGCGGGAGCTCGACGTGCTGCCCCAGGATTTCGATCCCCTCATCCTCAACGCGCTGGCCGAGGACCGCAGCTCGGATCACGAGTCCGCGGTCAAGGAGCTTTACGGCAAGCTGCGTCCGGGCACGCCCTTCACCTTCGAGAAGGCGCGGCAGACGATCTGGGAGAAATTCTTCGACAGCAACCGCTACCAGCTGGGTTCGGTGGGCCGCTTCCGCATGAACCGGAAGTTCGGCCAGAACGTGCCCATCGAGGAGCAGACGCTGCGCGCGGAGGACCTCGTCAACGCCATCCGCTACATCATGGCGCTGCGCGAGGGTCGGGGCCACGCCGACGACATCGACCACCTGGGCAACCGCCGCGTCAGGACCATCGGGGAGCTGGCGGGCGACCAGTTGCGCAAGGGCTTCCTGAAGATGCAGCGCACCGTGCAGGATCGCATCAACCTGAAGGACCCGGAGAAGTTTACGCCCCGCAGCCTGATCAACAGCAAGACCGTCAGCGCGGCCATCAACTACTTCTTCGGCCGCAGCGAGCTGTCCCAGATAGTCGACCAGACCAACCCGCTGAGCCAGTTGACCAACGAGCGCCGATTGAGCGCCCTGGGCCCGGGCGGCCTGAACAGGAAGCGGGCGGGCTTCGAAGTGCGCGACGTGCACATCTCGCACTACGGGCGCATCTGCCCAATCGAGACGCCCGAAGGCACGAATATCGGCCTGATCACCTCCCTCGGCCTCTACGCCGGCGTGGACCCGTTTGGCTTCCTGGTCACGCCATACCGCAAGGTCAGGAACGGCAAGCCGACCGACGAGATCCACTACCTGCGGGCTGACGAGGAGGAGGAAGCCTACATCGCACCGGCCGACCTGGACCTGACGGTCCTGAAGCCGAGCTCCACCGTCGTGGCGCGCCACGGCGGGGACCTGGCCGAGATCAAGGCGAAGGAGGTCCAGTACATCGACGTCTCGCCCCAGCAGATCGTGGGCGTCAGCGCGAGCCTGATCCCCTTCCTCGAGCACAGCGACGCCAACCGCGCCCTCATGGGCTCCAACATGCAGCGCCAGGCCGTCCCCCTGCTCAAGACGGAGCCGGCCCTGGTGGCAACCGGCACGGAGAAGGCCGTCGCCCGGAACTCGGGCATGGTCGCGCTGGCCGAGAACAGCGGAACCGTCACCTACGTGGACAGCAGCATGGTCTGCATCGACGACAAAGTCTACCGGCTGGACAAGTTCCGCGGCCTGAACCAGAAGACCTGCCTGAACCAGCGGCCCGTCGTCCACATGGGAGACAGGGTCAAACAGGGCGACGTGATCGCCGACGGCGCAGGCACCAGCGGCGGAGAGCTGGCACTGGGCAAGAACGTCCTGGTCGCCTTCCTGCCCTGGGAAGGCTACAACTTCGAGGACGCCATCCTCATCAGCGAGGACCTGCTCAAGGAGGACGCCTACACCTCCGTCCACATCGAGGTCTTCGAGGCGGAGATCCGTGAGACCAAGCTCGGCAAGGAGGAGTTCACGCGCGACATCCCGAACGTGTCCGAGCAGCAGTTGCGCAACCTGGACAAGGACGGCGTCATCAGCGAAGGCACGTGGGTGACGGCCGGCGACATCCTCGTGGGCAAAGTGGCGCCAAAGAGCCGCAGCGAGCTGACGCCGGAGGAGAAGCTCCTCTACGCCATCTTCGGCAAGGCGGGCGAGGACGTGCGCAACGACTCGCTGACGGTGCCCAGCGGCGTGGATGGCGTCGTGGTCAGGACCCAGAAGTTCAGCCGGCGCTCCTACCTGAGCGAAGACGACCAGGCGGAGCTCGACACGCAGATAACCGAGATCACGGCCGATTACGACAAGCAGATCGCGGCCGTCTTCCGCGAAGCCATGGATGCCGTGGAAGAAGCCATCGGCAGGCCCCCGACGGATTCGCGGAGCGGCCGGACGTTCCAGATTCCCAAGCAGATGACCCCCGAGGAGGTCTCGCAGCTGGCCGAGGAGTTCGACCCGCCCGCGATGGACTTCGGCGGGGCCAGGATCAGCGCCAAGACCGCCAAGGCTTACGAGCCGTTCGACGAAAGGATCCAGGAGCTCAGGGACGAGTGCAACCGCAAGCTCATCGAGTACTCCAGCGGCGACGAACTTCCCAGCGGCGTCCTCGAGATGGTCAAGGTCTACGTGGCCACCAAGCACAAGCTCTCCGTGGGCGACA
This sequence comes from uncultured candidatus Brocadiaceae bacterium, assembly GCA_964521715.1. Lineage (GTDB taxonomy): Bacteria > Planctomycetota > Brocadiia > SM23-32 > SM23-32 > DAOVRD01. The sequence continues at coordinate 14,668 of CAZFSS010000031.1, forward strand.
AGATAGCCGGACGCCACGGCAACAAGGGCGTCATCGCCAAGATCCTGCCCGTCGAGGACATGCCGTTCTTGAAGGACGGCACGCCCGTGGACATGGTGCTCAACCCCCTCGGCGTGCCGAGCCGCATGAACGTCGGCCAGATACTCGAAACCCACCTCGGGTGGGCGGCCCAGGTGCTCGGCTTCCAGGCCGTGACCCCGGTCTTCGACGGCGCCAAGGAATACGAGATCGAGGAATGCCTGCGGGAAGCCGGCCTGCCCGAAGACGGCAAGACCGTGCTCTACGACGGCCGCACCGGCCAGCCGTTCGACCAGCGCGTCACGGTCGGCTACATGTACATCATGAAGCTCGACCACCTGGTGGACGACAAGGTGCACGCGCGCGCCACCGGCCCGTACTCCCTGATCACGCAGCAGCCCCTCGGCGGCAAGGCCCGCTACGGAGGCCAGAGGTTCGGCGAGATGGAAGTCTGGGCCCTCGAAGCCTACGGCGCCGCCCACATCCTCCAGGAATTGCTGACCGTCAAGAGCGACGACATCGAAGGCCGAACCAAGATCTACGAGTCCATGGTCAAGGGCGAGAACGTCCTGGAAGCCGGCATACCGGTGGCCTTCGAGGTGCTCTGCAACGAAATACGCGGACTGGGCCTGAACATCCGGCTCGAGAAAGACAGGTTCTTAGGCGACGGACCACAACGACGGGACCGGCGTCCCGCGCTCGAATAGTCGGCGCTGCGCCGACGAGGCAGGTCGATCGGATCGACAACGACTGATCGGAGGCCGAAACAAATGTTGGACAGCGGCTACGACAGGATCAATGAGTACCGTGCAGTGCGCATCTCCCTCGCCTCCCCCGCCGACATCCGGAGCTGGTCGTACGGCGAGGTGACCGAGCCGGAAACGATCAACTACAGGACCTACCGCCCAGAGCGGGACGGCCTGTTCTGCGAGCGCATCTTCGGCCCGGAGAGGGACTGGGAGTGCAGCTGCGGCAAGTACCGCGGCATGAAGCACAAGGGCATCGTGTGCGACCGCTGCGGCGTGAAGGTCACGCACAGCCGCGTGCGCCGCGCCCGCATGGGCCACATCACGCTGGCCGCCCCCGTCGTGCACATCTGGTTCTTCAAGAGCATGCCCTGCCGCCTGGGCAACCTGCTCGCCATGAAGAGCACGGACCTGCAACGCATCGTCTACTTCCAGAACTACGCCGTCACCGACCCCAAGGACACGCCGCTTGAGTACAAGCAACTGCTGTCCGAAGAGGAGTACAACCAGGCGCGGCGGGAGTACGGCGAGCGCGCCTTCGACGCCAAGATGGGCGCCGAAGCCATCCGGGACTTCCTGGAGGACCTGGACCTGGACACCCTGTGCGCCGAACTGCGCGCCGAGCTCAAGGACTGCACCTCCAAGCAACGCCGCAAAAAGATCATCAAGCAGCTCACCGAGGCCGAAGTCCTCAGGGACAGCGGCAACCGCCCGGAATGGATGGTGCTGGAGGTCATCCCCGTCATACCTCCCGACCTGCGGCCGCTGGTGCTGCTGGACAGCGGGAACTTCGCCTCCAGCGACCTGAACGACCTCTATCGCCGCATCATCAACCGCAACAACAGGCTCAGGAAGCTGCTGGACCTGAACGCCCCCGACGTCATCATCCGCAACGAAAAGCGCATGCTGCAGCAGGCCGTCGACGCGCTGTTCGACAACAACCGCTGCAAGCGACCCGTCATGGGCAGCAGCAGCAGGCCCCTGAAGTCCCTCACGGACATGATCAAGGGCAAGCAGGGCCGCTTCCGCGAGAACCTGCTCGGCAAGCGGGTCGACTACTCCGCCCGCAGCGTCATCGTCGTCGGACCCGAGCTGAAGCTCCATCAGTGCGGCCTGCCCAAGAAGATCGCGCTCGAGCTCTACCAGCCCTTCATCATCCGCAAGCTCAAAGAGAAGGGCGTGGCAGACACCCTCAAGAACGCCAAGAAAGTGCTGGAAAGGCGCACGGACGAGGTCTGGGACGTGCTCGACGAGGTGATCGAGAAGCACCCGGTCCTGCTGAACCGCGCGCCCACGCTGCACAGAATGGGCATCCAGGCCTTCGACCCGGTGCTCGTCGAGGGCAACGCGATCAAGCTGCATCCGCTCGTCTGCAAAGGGTTCAACGCCGACTTCGACGGAGACGCGATGGCCGTGCACCTGCCGCTGAGCGTCGAGGCGCAGATCGAGGCCAAGACGCTCATGATGGCCCCGCATAACGTGTTCACCCCGCAGAACGGACGGCCGATCATCGGCCCCAGCCACGACATCGTGCTGGGCTGCTATTACCTGACCATCGAGCCCCGTGAAGAGCAGGCCAGGGTCAGGACCTTCAGCAACGTGGAGGAAGTCCACATGGCCCACGCACTGGGCCACGTGAACGTCCACAGCAAGGTGCGCGTGCGCGCCGACGTCAAGGAGACCGTCGACCAGGACGACGCGCCGTCCAAGCCCCTGGAAGGCCTGCTGGAAACAACCGTCGGCAGGATCATCTTCAACGATATCCTGCCCGAGGGCATGCCTTTCTATAACTGCTGTCTGGCCAGCAGCGGCCTGAACCGCGTCATCCACGACTGCCACGAGCGCCTGGGGCGGCAGAAGACCGTGCAGATGCTCGACGACGTCAAGGATCTGGGGTTCCACGCCGCCACGCAGGCGGGCATCTCCTTCGCGATGCGGGATCTGAAGCTGCCCCCCACGAAAGCGACGATCCTGCAGGAAACCGAGAAGCTCGTCAAGAAGATCACGGACGCCTATCGCGAGGGCGCCATCACCGACATCGAGCGGCGCCAGCGCGTCATCGACGAGTGGAACGCTGCCACGGACGCCGTCGCCAAGGAAATGTTCGACGAGCTGGCCCATGACGAGCGCGACGGCAAGCCGTACCTGAACCCCGTGTTCCTGATGATGGAGTCCGGCGCGCGGGGCAAGTCCCTCCAGGTCAGCCAGTTGGGCGGCATGCGCGGCCTGATGGCCAAGCCGAGCGGCCAGATCATCGAGACCCCGATCAAGGCCAACTTCCGCGAAGGGCTGGACGTGCTGGAATACTTCAGCTCCACCCACGGGGCCCGAAAGGGGCTGGCCGACACGGCCCTGAAGACCGCCGAGAGCGGTTACCTGACGCGCCGCCTGGCCGATGTGGCTCAGAACGTCATCGTCACGGAGGCGGACTGCGGCACTGCCAACGGCATCACCAAGGGGCCCGTGCTGCGCGGCGACAAGATCTCCGTGCCCCTTCGCGACATCATTACCGGCCGCGTCGCCAGGGACAACATCGTGGACCTGGTCAACGACGAGGTCATAGTGCGCGAGAACGAGCTCATCACGGAGCACATCGCCCGGCGCATCGAGCAGCTTGACGAGCGCATGAAGATCCGCGTCCGCTCGCCCCTGACGTGCGAGACGCGAAAGGGCATCTGCGCCATGTGCTACGGCATGGACCTGGCCGCCAAGGCGCTGGCCGAGCGCGGCCTGACCGCCGGCATCATAGCCGCCCAATCCATCGGCGAGCCCGGCACACAGCTCACGATGAAGACGTTCCACATCGGCGGCGTCGCCATCGGCGGCACCGAGGAGAGCGAAGTGGTCGTCCGGCGGGCGGGCACCGTCCAGTACGCGGAGCTCCAGGTCGTCGAGGACCCCGACGGCCGCCACGTCTCGATCAGCCGCCACGGCGAGATCGTCATTGCAGACGACAGGGGCCGCGAGCTGGACCGCCACCCCGTGCCCCTCGGCGCCGAAGTCCTGGCCGAGGAGGGCGGCAACGTCGAACAGGGCCAGAGGATCGTCCAGTGGGACGTCCACTTCACGCCCATCCTGGCCGAGGTCGGCGGCAAAGTGCGCTACGAGGACCTAGTCGAGAGCAAGACGCTCAAGATCGAGCGCGATGAAGCCCACGGCACCAGCCGCAAAATCATCATGGAGCACAAGGGCGACATGCACCCGCAGGTCCTCATCGAAGGCCCCAAGGGCGACATCCTCAGCCTGTACCCCCTGCCCGAGAAGGCCATCATCGAAGTGGAAGACGGCCAGAAGATCAAGGCCGGCACGCGGTTGGCCAGGACCCTGCGCGAAGTGCAGAGGACCCAGGACATCACCGGCGGGCTGCCCCGCGTCACGGAGCTGTTCGAGGCCCGAACGCCGAAAGACCCGGCCGTCATCAGCGAGATCGAGGGCACGGTGACCGACATCGAGCGGCGGCGGGGCCGGACCGTGATCAAGGTCGAAGACCCGGAGACGGAAATGCAGTCCGAACATGCCGTCCCCGCCGGCAAACACCTGCGCGTCAACCGCGGCGACCGCGTCACGGCCGGGCAGCCTCTCGTCGACGGTCCGCTCGTGCTGGACGACATACTGCGCATCAGCGGCGAAGAGGCGCTGCACAACTACATGCTGCAGGAGACCCAGAACGTCTACCGCACGCAGGATGCCACCATCGACGACAAGCATTTCGAGATCATCATCTCCCAGATGACGCTCAGGGTTAAGGTCACCGACCCCGGCGACACGGGCTTCCTGCCGGAGGAACTGGTGGACAAGTTCACCTTCCGGGACGCCAATGAAAGGGTCCAGCAGCAGGGCGGCGAGCCAGCCGCCGCCGAACCCATGCTGCTGGGCATCACCAAGGCGGCCCTGCTCAGCGACAGCTTCATCAGCGCGGCTTCGTTCCAGAACACCACGCGTGTTCTGACCCGCGCCGCCATGGAGGGCAAAGTCGACACGCTCGAGGGCCTCAAGGAGAACGTCATCCTCGGCCACCTGATACCGTCGGGCACGGGTTTCCCGGAGTTCTACACGGCCGAACTCAAGCGGCTGGGAGCGCCGAAGCCGCTCGGCGAGCTTGAAGCATCGCCGAAGACCAGTTAGAATAGGCGGCTGGTCATCCGCCCAGACCTCACGGGATAGCCAAGAGAGATACAACTGATGCCGACCATCAACCAACTGGTGAGAAGAGGCCGTAAGAGCCAGCACAAGAAGCGGAAGTGTCCCGACCTGCTGAAGTGTCCGCAGCGTCGGGGGGTTTGCCTCTACGTGACCACGCGCCCTCCGAAGAAGCCCAACTCGGCGCTGCGGAAGGTGGCGCGCGTCAGGCTCAGTAACGGCCACGAGGTAACGGCCTACATCCCCGGCGAGTCGCACAACCTCCAGGAGCACAACATAGTCCTGGTTCGCGGCGGCCGGGTCAGGGACCTGCCAGGAGTCCGTTACCACATCATCCGCGGCACCCTCGACGCCATGGGCGTGGAGGGCCGCAAGAGAAGCCGGTCCAAGTACGGAGCCAAAAGCACCTCGTAGACGGGGCGACTGTCGCGGGCGTGCGGCTCGCCACCCACAGGGAAGAACGACGCATGTCACCAGAGTACGCGCTCAACGACAAGTTCCTGGAGCCCGATCCCCGGCTCAGGAGCAAGCTGGCCAGCAAGTTCATCAACTGCCTGATGCATCGGGGCAAGAAGAGCGTCGCCCAGCACATCTTCTATAAGGCGATGGACTTGGTCACCGAACGCCTCGACAACAAAGATCCGCTGGAGATCTTCGAGGCGGCGGTCGCCAACGTCGCCCCGATCATCGAAGTCCGCTCTCGCAGGGTGGGCGGCATGACGTATCAGGTGCCCACCGAAGTCAACAACAAGCGCCGCATCTCGCTGGCCATCCGCTGGCTCATCGAAGCGGCCCGCAAGAAGCAGGGGCGCCCCATGTACCTGCGCCTGGCCGACGAGATCACCGACGCCTACCGCCGGCAGGGAACGGCCTACGAGAGACGCGAGAACACGCACAAGATGGCCGAGGCGAACCGCGCCTTCGCCCACTTCGCGCTGCGGCGCAGATAGACCGAAGATCGCCAGGGCAGTCCGCCAGCTCCCGCCCGCAGGGCGCACGGATTGCCCTGTTCGTTTCGAGTCACAACCCACAGGCGAGCCGTCCGATGGATCTGCAAAGAGTCCGCAACATCGGTATCGCAGCCCACATCGACGCCGGCAAGACGACCGTCACCGAACGCATCCTCTACTACACCGGGCGCCTGCATCGTATGGGCAGCGTCGACGAAGGCACGGCCGCCATGGACTGGAAACCCCAGGAGCAGGAACGCGGCATCACCATCGTCTCCGCCGCAACCTCCTGCTTCTGGAAGGTCAGAGAGAACGGCAACGCCTCGCCGCGCGGGGATCAGTGCCAGATCAACATCATCGACACGCCGGGCCACGTGGACTTCACCATGGAGGTGGAGCGCTGCATGCGCGTGCTCGATGGCGTGATCGTCGTCTTCTGCGGCGTGGGGGGCGTGCAGGCCCAGAGCGAGACCGTCTGGCACCAGGCCGGGCGCTACAAGGTGCCCCGCATCTGCTTCGTCAACAAGCTGGACCGGATGGGCAGCGACTTCCTCCGCGTCGTCTCCGAGATCGAGAAGCGGCTCGGCGCCAGTCCCCTGCCCGTCCAACTGCCCCTCGGCAAGGAGGGCGACTTCGTCGGCATCATCGACCTGCTGCACCGCGAGGCCGTCCTTTTCAAGGACGAGACGCTCGGGGCGCAGTACGAGGTGCGCCAGATCCCGGACCAGTACGCGGACCAGACGGAACAGTGGCGCGCGCACATGGTCGAGACCCTCTGCGAGAACGTGGAGTGGCTGGGCGACAAGTTCCTGACCGAGGAGCCGATCACAACGGCCGATATCCGGAAGGCCATGCGGGAGGCCTGCATCGCAGGGACGCTCCAGCCGGTCCTCTGCGGCGCGGCGCTGCGCAACCGTGGCATTCAGCAACTGCTGGACGCCGTCTGCGACTACCTCCCTTCTCCCCTCGACACGCCTCCCACGACCGGAGCCGATCCGAGATCCGGCAAGGTCGCCCAACGAGATGCCAGCGCAAAGGAACCCCTCAGCGCCATCGCGTTCAAGATCCAGGGCGAGAAGCACGGCGACCTGCACTTCATCCGCGTTTACAGCGGCACGCTCCGGGAGCGCAGCCGCGTCTACAACTCCAACCAGGAGAAGATGGAGCACGTCACCCGCCTCTACCGCATGCACGCGAACTCGCGCGAGCAGCTCGACGAGGCCGGCCCCGGCTCGATCGTCGCTGCGCTGGGACTCAAGGTCACGGTCACCGGGGACACCCTCTGCGACAGGAGGAGCCCCATCGTCTACGAACGCATGCACATCCCGGAGACCGTCATCTCGATGGCCATCGAGCCGAAGACGCAGGCGGAGCGGAGTAAGCTGGACGAGGCCCTGCAGACGCTGGCCAGAGAGGACCCGACCTTCTGCCAGACCCTAGACTCCCAGACGGGGCAGCTCCTGATCAGCGGCATGGGGGAGCTGCACCTGGACATCATCCGCGACCGCCTGCTGCGAGAGTTCAACGTTGACGCCCGGGTCGGCCCGCCCCGGGTCTCCTACCGCGAAAGCATCAAGAGCCCGATCACGGTTGACGAGACCTTCGAGCGGGAGATGGAGGGCCATGGGCAGTTCGCCCGCGTCGTGATCGCGTTCGAGCCGGCGCCCGGCGCTTCCGGCCTGGAGTTCGAAAACCGGGCGCCCAAGGAGGTGCTGGCGCATCACTTCGCCCGCGCCGTCGAGCGAGCCCTCACGCAGAGCGCCTCGGGGCCCCTGTACGGTTTCCCCCTCATCAACATGAAGGCCACGCTGCTGGATGGCGTAACCCATCCGGCCGATTCGACCGAGCTCGCCTTCGAGGCGGCGGCCTCGTCGGCGCAGAGGCACGCCCTGGAGCAGGCCGGCTGCGAGCTGTTCGAGCCCTTCATGCACCTGGAGATCATAACGCCGGAGAGCGACATGGGGGACGTGATCAGCTACATCAATAGCTGCCGGGGCGCGATACAGGAGGTCGTGTCCCGGGACTCGCTTCGCGTCCTGCGTGCGGTTGCCCCCCTGGCCGAGCTGTTCGGCTTCGCCACGAAGCTGCGCTCACTCACCCAGGGCCGGGGCACTTACACGATGGAGCCGCTGGAGTACAGGCCCGCCCCGCCGGGCGCGCTTGACTTCGCTTGAGACGCGCATCTATCCTTGTGCCCGGCCGGGTCCTGAAGCGATCAGGGCTCGAACCAGATCAGGGCCGTCGCTTCGACCGGAGACTGAGGGAGTTCGCATGACACGCGGCACGTGCCGGATCACCTTCCAGCCGGAGGGGCGCAGCGTCTTCGTCCTGCGCGGCACCAAGCTGGTCGAGGCAGCCGGCCAGGCCGGCATCATCCTCAACCAGCCCTGCGGCGGAGAGGGCGCGTGCGGCAAATGCCTGGCCGAGGTGCTCGAGAACGCCCCCGAGCCCACGCCCGCCGACCGCCGCCACCTGGATGATGGACAGCTCGCCGGCGGTTGGCGCCTTGCCTGCCAGCTGGAGATCCAGGGCGGCATGACGGTCTCCGTGCCGCAGGAGACGCGCTTCTTCGAGCAACTGATCCTGACCGAGGGCGCAGGGCGCGTCTACCCCTTCCAGCCCAACATCCGCAAGAAGTTCGTGACCGTGCCCGAGCCGACGATCGAAGACCAGCGCAGCGACCTCGACCGGCTCAAGGACGCCATGGCCATCGAGGGGCTCCAGGCCGAGCTCCCCCTCATCCGCGCCCTGCCCGGAATCCTCAGGAAGCAGGGACGCAACGTGACGGTCGTGCTGGAGAACAACAGGATCCAGTCGATCGAGGAGGGCGACACGACCGGCCGGCTCTGGGGGGTGGCCTTCGACATCGGCACCACGACGATCGTCGGCTCCCTGACGGACCTGGCGGGGGCCGAGCACTCCGGCTCCCGCGCGGTCGCCAGCCGCACCAATCCCCAGGTGCACTTCGGCGACGACGTCGTCAGCCGGATCAGCTACATCGAGAAGAACCCGGACGGGCTGGAGAAAATGCGCGAGCGTCTGCTGACCAGCCTCAACGACATCATCGCGGAGCTGTGCGACGCCGCCGGCATCGAGCCCGACGCCATATACGAGGCGACCGCCGTCGGCAACACCACGATGAGCCACATCTTCCTGGGCGTTGATCCGGGCCCCATCGCCCACGCGCCCTACGTCGCCGTTCTCCGCGAAGCTGTGGACGCGCAGGCCCACGAGATCGGCCTCCGCATCAACCGCAGCGCCAACCTCCACGTGCTGCCGAACATCGCCGGCTTCGTCGGCAGCGACACGGTCGCCATGATCCTGGCCTCCGGGATGGCCCGCGACGAAGACGTCAAGATGGGCGTGGACATCGGCACGAACGGCGAGGTCGTCATCGGCAACCGGGACCGCCTGATCGCCTGCTCGTGCGCGGCCGGGCCCGCCTTCGAAGGCGCCCGCATCCACCACGGCATGAGGGCCACCGAGGGGGCCATCAGCAAGGTCGTCGTCAACGAGGAGATCGAGGCGAGCGTCATCGGCGGCGGCCGTGCGACCGGCATCTGCGGAAGCGGCCTGATCGACGCCGTCGCCGAGTTGCTCGACGCCGGCGTGATAGACGAGACCGGCCGCATCCGCAGCGCCGAAAACGCCGGCGATCTGCCCGAAGGCCTGCGGCGCGCGCTTATCGCGTTCGAGGACCAGCCGGCCGTCGTCCTGGTCGAGGCCGCGCAGAGCAAGACCGGCAGGCCCATCCTTCTGACGCAGCGCGACGTGCGCGAGGTGCAGCTCGCCAAGGCCGCCATCCGGGCCGGCATCGAGGTGATCTCGGGCGTGTTCGGCATCGACGCGGACCAGGTGCCCAGGCTGCTGCTGGCCGGCGGGTTCGGGAACTTCATCCGCCGCTCGCACGCCAAACGCATCGGCCTGCTGCCCGACATCCCGACCGACCGGATCGAGTTCATCGGCAACGCGGCGGCGACGGGCGCCAGGACGGCGCTGGCCTGCCGTGACTGCCGCGCCGAGGCTGAGCGCATCAGCCGCGGGACCGAGTACGTCGAGCTGGCCGCCCGCCCGGACTTCCATGCCCACTACATGGAAGCCATGACCTTCCCGGCCCGGGAGTAACCGTGGCACACGCTGCGAAACTGCGCGGATGGCCGATGGCGCTGGCGATTGCGTGTCTTCTGGCCGGCAGGCTGCACGCCGCCCCCCTGGTGGTCTCACACACGCAGAACACCGAGGCCCTGCCGCCCTTCGAGGTGTTCGAGGTCACCTTCAAGCACGAAGGCGCTTACCGGGATCCCTTCTTTGACGTGGCAATCGACGTCACCTTCACGGCGCCATCAGGCAGGCAGTTCGCCGTGGGGGGCTTCCACTACGGGTCCGAGGAGCCGGTCGAAGTGCGGGTCCTGGAGCGCGGCGCCGACGGATCCGCGAAGACCAAGGAGTACGTCCGACAGAAAGCGGACACCTGGAAGGCCCGTTTCGCGCCCGCCGAACTCGGCCCCTGGACCTACCGCTACGTGTTTCGGAACAGCTCCGGCGACGAAGCGGCCGGCCAGGGCTCATTCGCCTGTGTGCCGGGCCGCACGCACTCTCATGGCTACGTGCGGCAGCATCCGCGCAATCCGTTCCGCTGGGTCCTCGATGACGGGACGCCGTTCTTCCCCGTCGGCTTGCAGGAGTGCGTCGGCGACGGATCCGGGACGGGCTCCGTGCTGGACAGCATGTCCCTGGAAGGGCCCTTCCGGACCGACCGCACGGACCTGGTTGAGCTGCTGCCAGGGCCGCTCTACGTGCGCGGGCCCTCGATGAACCCCCAGAACGCAGACGTCTACTTCCGCCGCTACGCCCGGTGCGGTTTCGACCTCTTCCGGTTCTCCCAGAACAACTGCTCCTACGACCTGTACGACGACCTCGACCATTACCGGGTCCAGGAAGGCATCATGACGGACGAGCTCCTGCGCCACGTGCGCAAGTACGGCTTCCGCGTGATGTACGGCCTGTTCGGCTACCAGAAGGTCTTCAACCAGGAGCCGGGCAACGCCGAGGGAATGGCAGAGGTCAGGCGGTTCATCAAGTACAGCGTGGACCGCTGGGGCGCGTACGTCGACTTCTGGGAGTTCCTGAACGAGCAGAAGGCAGTCGATGAGTGGTACGCCCAGATGATCCCTTACCTCCGTTCGATCGATCCTTACGGGCACCCGATCACGACGAGCTGGGAGAGGCCGGAGCTGGACGGCATCGAGGTCAACGCGCCGCATTGGTATGCGCGGGAGAACGAGCTTCGCTCCGACGACGAGACGGCCAACCGGGCGCGCGAATGGAAGCAGCAGGGCAAGCCCGTCATCGTGGGCGAGCAGGGCAACTACGTCGACCCCAAGCAGCCACGCCCCGCCGGCGTCGGCGGCGTCTGGGACGAAGGTTCGGCAGGGCGGATGCGCATCCGGCTATGGACGGCGTTCTTCAACGAGATCGCCTTCGTCTTCTGGAGCACAAGCTACGCCCGCGACGGGCACTTCATGAACATCTGGCTCGGGCCGCGCGAGCGTGAATGCGTCGCGGCGCTCCAGAGCTTCTGCTACTGCCTGGACGCGGACGTGCGGCCGGTCGAGGTCCAGGTTTCCGCGGCCGACGAGGTCAGGGCGTACGCGCTCGCCTCAGGAGAACGGGCGGCCGTCTACCTGCACCATTTCACCGGCCACGACACGCCGGTTGAGGGCCTGGTGGTCGAGCTTGACGTGCCGCGCGAGGGTCGGCTCTGGTTCTACGCGCCGGCGACGGGAGAGGTCCTCGGCCCGTCGGACATCGCCGCCGGCCGCCAGCGGCTGCATGTGCCGCCGTTCAAGGTGGACGCCGCCATCCTCATCAGCCCGGATAGTGCCCCGGACCTGGACCGCGACGGCCTCATCAACAACGCAGACGAGGACGACGACAACGACGGCGTGCCGGACGAACTGGACGCCTTCCCGCTCGAGCCAGAAGAGTGGGCCGACGCTGACCGCGACCTGATCGGGGACAACCTCGATGCCGACGTCGACGGGGACGGGTTCGCGGACGACCGCAACCGCAACGGCGTTCCCGACCACGAAGAGATGGACTGGGACGGGGACGGAGTCCCGCGCGCGAAGGCGGTGCCCTGGGATGCCTTCCCGCTGGATGCCCGTGAGCAGCGCGACACGGACGGGGATGGCGTCGGGGACAACGCTGACCCGGATGACGACGGCGACGGCTGGTCCGACGCGGAGGAGACGGCCGCCGGCACCGACCCCCTGGACCCCCTCAGCTTCCCGCTCCGGTAGCGCCGCAGAAGGGCCCTGAGATCCTTCGTCGTCCCGTCCCGACAGTGCGGGACGGGCTCCTCAGGATGACACTGGGGCACGCGTCCCCTGCGCGCGAGAAGCGAGAGAGATACGAGTCCATCTGCCCAGCACGCCCCCACCTCACCAGCCGCAGTTCGGCCGTGCGCAGGAGGATACGCAGTCGAGAGCACGGCGAACCTGCTGCAGGGCCTCACGTGCACGTCGACAACGCCAGGAGGGCTACGGTATCATGTCAGTCGGCGCGGGGCGGACGGATGTCTCGTAGCGAGCGGAGTTCTGGGAGGCCGAGTGATGGAGCGCCGCAAGCTCGTGTTCCCGGTTCTGCTTGCCGTCTATGTGGCCGGCCTTATTCTCTTCGCTGCGTTCAGAACCGACATCGCAATCACCTATCATCAGCGTCGCATGGAAAGGGCATGGCGGGAGCTGAATGCAACACGCCCTGGCGATCCCAAGCAGCCTCGTCTGATCGAGGCGTTCGAGCACCACGAAGCCGCGCTGGTAGAGCTCGGCTTCTTCGAGCGTAAGGAGTTCCTCCTGCGCCACATCTCCGTCCCGTCGCTGCAGTCTCGCCGCCTGTGGGAGGAACTGGCGGGAGCTTTCCCCGAGTACGCGAACGTGACAATGGAGGGCTACGGCACTCACGAGCCGGACGTCATCATCGTCTGCGATCGGCCGGAGAATCTGACACGCTGGGAGGAGATCATCCGGGCGCATGACCAGCCGCTTGCAGGACCACCGGGGCAGGCCACGATCGAGGACGGTTCGGCATTGCAGCCATGGATCGGTCGGTGGGCAGACGACGACGGGAACGTTCTCGTTAGCATCACCCTGGAGCCTGACGGGACGGCCACAATCAAGGTCCCATCGGCCGACCCATGGGAGACCATTGTCAAGAACGTACGGTTTGATGGGGGCAGGCTGAGGTTCGATGAATACCACTACACCGAGCCACGCGATGAGTACAAGTCCGTCACCAACAGCTCCGGTGAGCATCCGTTCAGCGGGGTCCGCTGCGAGGTGCTTCTGGAGATCGATCCTGCCTCGGCGGACCGAATGGAGTACAGGGTGAATACCCCCGTGCTCGGCGAAGCCAAGAAGGCCATGCTGCGACGTGTGGAACGATGATCCCGCTGCCGCACCTGATCAACGCGAACCACGCCCATTCGGCTCAGACCTGCATCATCTCGCCCGTCTTCTTCTCGAGGATCTTGTCGATCTGGCCCTCGTACTGATCGGTGAGCTCCTGCACGTCGTCCTTGGCGCGGCGGCAATCGTCTTCGCTGATCTCGGACGCCTTCTCCTCCTTGTCAAGCTGGCGATTGGCGTCGCGTCGGATGTTGCGCACGGCCACGCGCGCCTCTTCGGCCAGCGCCTTGACGCGCGCAACGAGCTGCTCGCGCCGTTCCTGGCTCAGGCCCGGGATGGCGAGGCGGATGAGCTTGCCGTCGTTCTGCGGGTTGATGCCGATGTCGCTGGTCTGTATGGCCCTCTCGATCTCCCCGAGGCTGCCGGGATCGTAGGGCTTGATGAGGATGTGCTGCGGGTCCGGGACGGCTATCTGGGCGAGCTGTCTCAGAGGCGTGGGCGAGCCGTAATAGTCCACCCGGATGGACTCGACCAGGCCGGCGCTGGCGCTGCCGGTGCGTATGCCGCGCAGGTTGTCGCTGAAGACCTGCACGGCCTTCTCCATGCGCTCTTCGGCGTCCAGAAGGATGTCGTCAACAGGCATCTTTGGATCCCCCTATCAGCGTCCCAATGGGCTCGCCGAGCGCGGCGCGCCGGATGTTACCCTCGACGGCGAAGTTAAAGACCCGAACGGGCAGCCCGTGCGCCAGACACAGGGAGACCGCCGTCAGGTCCATCACGGCGAGCTTCCGTTCGAGCACTTCCTCGCAGCGGATGGCGTCGAAGAGCTCGGCGTCGGGATCCGTCTCCGGATCGGCGGAATAGACGCCGTCCACCCGGGTGGCTTTCAGCAAGAGGCCCGCCCCGATCTCCACGGCGCGCAGGGCGGCGGCCGTGTCCGTGGTGAAGAGGGGGTTCCCCGTGCCGCCGGACAACAGGACGATCCTGCCATCCTCCAGGTCCGCCACGCAACGTTCCGGCTCGAAGTCGTCCACCATCCGGGAGATGCGGAACGCCGAGTAATGGCTGGTCGGCACGCCCCCCTGCCGCAGAGAATCGCGCAGAACGATGCCGTTGATCACGGTGGCCAGCATCCCAGCGTAGTCGGCGCCGATACGGCCCGGTCCATCCGGACAGAACCTGGCCCCGCGCATGATGTTGCCGCCGCCGATGACCACGGCGACCTGGACGCCGGCCTCCCGGGTCCTGGCCAGTTCCCCCGTGATGAACTCGACGGCGTCCGGCTCGAAAACATCCGCCCCCCCAGCGGAGAGCGCATCCCCGCTCAGCTTCAGCAGGACGCGTTTTTTGTCGGGCTCTTGCGCCATGTCTGCGTCCCCCCGGCGGCCGAGCTGCCGGTGCGGACCGGCCCCTCACTGCCCGTCGGCCTGGCCGAGCTCCATCCGAACGAAGCGCCTCACCTCGATGTTCTCGCCCAGCTTGGCGACGGCGGCTTTGACCACTTCGCCCACGGTGCGCGAGTCGTCGCGCATGTAGGCCTGGTTGAGCAGGCAGACCTGCTCGTAGAACTTCTCCATCTTGCCGTCCACGATGCGCTGGCGGACGCTTTCCGGCTTGTCCGCGAACTGCTCCGCGTAGATCTCACGCTCGGCCTGCACAGTCTGCTCGGGCAGGTCCTCCGGCCGCACTACCTGGGGCCTCATGGCGGCCACCTGCATGGCAAGCTCCTTGGCCAGCTCGCGGAACTCTTCGTTCCGGGCCACGAAGTCGGTCTCGCAGGCCAGCTCCAGCAACACGCCGATCCGGCCGTCGCCGTGGATGTAGCTGATGATAATGCCCTCGACCGTCTCGCGGCTCCCCTTCGCCAGCGCTTTGTCCAGGCCCTTCTGGCGGAGGACGGCCTCGGCCTTCTGCTGGTCGCCCGCGGTCTGCTGGAGTGCCCGCTTGCAGTCCATCAATCCTGCGCCCGTCTTGTCGCGCAGTTTCTTCACTTCTTCAGCCGTTACAGCCACGTTGCACTCCACACGGTGTTGAGGTTAGCAGTCTGGTTCCTGGTGGACGGCGCCGGCAAGACGAATCCGCGGGGCGCCCCCGAGCGCACTGGTGAACGCGTCCGCGCGCGGCCGCCGGCCTAGGCCGGCTCCTCATCCGTCTCGGCAGCGTCCTCTGCCTCCTCGGCTTCGGCCCCGGCGGCCACCTCCTCACGGACGGCCTGGTGAAGTTCCTCCTCCTCGCCTTCGGCCGACCCAACGGCCTTCGGCTCGGCTGAGACTTTCGTCTCCGGCGCCCCGGCTACGGCCTCTTCGGCCTTGGGCGCCTCCGCCGCAGTAATCGCCTCAGGAGGTGCCGGGCGAGTCGCAAGGTTCTTCAGGACGGCCTCGGACAACGTGGACAGGAAGATCTCGATGGCGGCGATGGAGTCATCGTTGCCGGGCACGACGATGTCCAGCTCCGTCGGGTTGCCATCGGTATCGGTCAGCCCGATGATGGGGATCTCCAGCTTGCCTGCCTCCCTGACGGAGATGTGCTCGCGGGCCGGATCAACGACGACCAGCAGCCCCGGCAGCCTGTCCATTCTCCTCACGCCGCCGAGGTTGCGCAGGATCTTGCGCTTCTCGCGACGCAAGGAGGAGACCATCTTCTTGCTGTAGAGGTTGATCTGGCCGCTCTCTTCCAGCTCCTCCAGCTCGCGGAGCCTGTCGAGGCGCGTCCGCACAGTGGCGTAATTGGTGAGCAGGCCGCCGGGCCAGCGTTCGGCGACGAAGGGCATGTTGCAGCGCCGGGATTCGCGCTCCACCTGGTCGGAAGCCTGTTTCTTGGTGCCGACGAACAGGATGTACTCGCCCCTGGCCGCCACAACACCTGCGAGCCTCCTGGCGGTCACCAGGCCGCGCAAGGTCTCGCGCAGGTCGATGATGTGGATGAGGTTGCGCTGCTTGAAGATGTAAGGCTTCATCGCGGGGTTCCACCGGCTGGTCCGATGGCCGAAATGGAACCCGGCCCTGATCAGGTCACGCACGTTCGGCGTCTGCAAGGGAATCTCCCCAAAGAGGTCATATGCCGCATCTGCCACCAGAGTAAGCTCCCTCCGCTGCGAGCACAGCGGCGGCATATTCGGTACGCATGATGCCCTGCGGATGGGAGCCAGCTAAGAGAAACAAAAGGCGGGCACCGCCCGAACTCGCGACGCGCCAATATACTCCAGGCAGGCTGTCCTGTCAAGGCAACGCCCCGCCAGCAGCCCTGCCGCTCGGCGGCGAGACGGACGCGGGCCGGCCGAACCGCAAGGCCGTTCAGAGCACGGGCGAGCCGGGCGCAATCTCTTTGTCCAGGGTCAGGATCACGACCTTCTCGCCCTCTTGCGCGGCCAGCAGCATGCCCTGGCTCTCCACGCCGCGCAATCGGGCGGGCTCCAGGTTCGTGACCACGACGACGAGCCTGCCCTCCAGCTCCTCGGACGAATAGTACTCCTTCAGGGCCGCCACAAGGACGCGGGGCGATTCCTCTCCGACGTCCGCCCGGATGACCATCAGCTTGTCGGCGTTCGGATGGTCCTCCACGGCCAGGATTCTGCCGACCTTCATCGCCACCTTCTGGAATTCCTGAAAACTGATCATGTCGACGCCTCCTCGGAGGGCAGGCAGGACAAAGCGGCAAGCTCAATCTACCAGCAGCACGTCCCGGGCGGCCTTGCGCACCAGCTCGGTCGGGACGCCCTCCCGCTCGACCCACTGCCCGATGTCGCGCAGGAGGACGAAGCGGTTCCGTCCCGTGACGAACTTCTTGTCGTGCTCCATGAAGGCCAGAACGTCGTCTAGCCTGACGCCGTCGGTGCGGACGGGCAGGCCGGCTCGGATGAGGAGTTGCTCCAGACGCTCGGCCACGTCCGCCGGACAGAGGTCAAGCTCCGCGGACATGCGGGCGGCGGCCATCATGCCGATGGCCACGCCCTCCCCGTGGGTCAGCCGACCGCCGGCCGCCTTCTCGATGGCGTGGCCCAGAGTGTGGCCGAAGTTCAGGCAGATCCTGACACGCCGGTCGTCCCGTTCGTCCTGGGCGACCACCTGCGCCTTGAGAGCGACGCAGGTGGGCACGGCTCGCAGCAGCGCACCCGGATCCAGACCGACCAGGTCCTCGACGCATAGCTCCAGGAACTGGAAGAGGTCCGCGTCGAGGATCGCGCCGTACTTGACCACCTCGGCGACGCCCGACCGGACTTCCCGCACCGGCAGCGTCCTGAGAGTCGCCAGGTCGCAGTAGACAAGGCTCGGCTGATAGAAGGCGCCGACCAGGTTCTTGCCTTCCGGCAGGTTGACGGCCGTCTTGCCTCCCACGCTACTGTCCACGGCGGCCAGCAGCGTGGTGGGCACCTGGACGTAGGGCACGCCCCTGCGGAAGCTGGCGGCGGCGAACCCGCCCAGGTCGCCGACGACGCCGCCGCCCAGCGCCACCACCACGGGCTGGATGGACGGATCCGGCGCGAAGCGGGCGAGCCACCTCACGGCGCGCACGAAGTTGTCCAGGTCCTTGTTCTCTTCTCCGTCGGGCACGTCCCAGCGAGCGACGTTTCCCAGGCCCGCCTCGCGCAGGCCGGCTTCGAGCGCGGCGTAGTAGTAGGCGCCGACCGTAGGGCTGGTTATCACGGCCACGTTATCAGCGGCCAGGTCCCGCTCCGCCATCGCGTCGGCGAGGTCGGAGAGCATGTCGAAGTCCATCAGCACGTCGTAGGACCGTGCTCCCAGCGGGACGTTTACGGTTTCCATCGTGGCCGATCCCCGGGGCCGTCGCCCCGTCCTTCCGTGCAAGATGCAGCGCCCGTCGGCCGCCACAGCGCCCAAGTATAATGCGACGCGGCGCCGCCTGCCAGTCGCGACCCGCGTGGGGGAAAGGGCAAACCGCCTCCTCCGTCCTGACGCCGCCTAGACTGCGCGGCATAGGGCGATCAGATCGTCCACGCGCGCCGTCGCCAGAGCAACGACCGTGTCGGCGGCGCCGTAGTAGATCTTCGCCTCGCCGTCGTCCTCCACGATCAGACCGCACGGGAAGACCACGCCGCCCCGGAAGCCGTGCCACTCGTAGTCGTACTGCGGATCCGGCACGATCAAGGGCTCGCGCGAGAGCCCGACGACCCGCGCCGGATTCTCGAGGTCGAGCAGCATGACGCCGGCCGTGTAGCGCTTGATCCAGCCGCCGTGCCAGCTCGGCAGCTCCCGCCGCTCGTCCTTGTCCACGGCGTGGAAGACGGTCAGCCATCCCGCCTCCGTCCTGACCGGCGGCGCGGCGGGGCCGATCTTGCTGTTGCAGAAGGGCACCTGCTCGGAGCCAAGCACGAGCTGCGTGTCCCCCCAGTACCGGCAGTCCGGCGACCGGGAGAACCAGATGTCGAACGCCTCGGACGCGCCTCGTCCGTATATGGGGAACGGCCGCTCCAGCCGCATGAACATGCCGTCGCTGCGTTCGGGGAAGAGCACCATGTTGCGGTTGTCCGGCGCCGAGACGCTCAGTATCTCGAAGTGCTCGAAGTCGTCCGTGACGGCAACACCTCCGCAGATGCCGTGCCGGGTGTCGAGCGCGAAGCACATGTAGCAGCGATCCTCGATCACGGTCAACCGGGGATCGTAGGCCCGCCGCACCTCCTCCGTCTCCATCGAGAAGCAGGGCTTCTCGGCAACAGTCCACGCGAGGCCGTCGTCGCTGAAGGCCAGGCCGATGACGGTGCGCTGCGGCCAGACGCCGTCCCGCACGTCGTAGTCGTCGCGGAACACCATGACGTATCGGCCCCGCCACTTCGTGACGCCTGCGTTGAACACGAGCGCAGCCGGATACGGCACGTCGGCTGCGGAGAGGACGGGGTTGCCGGCGAAACGCTGCACGACGGGACGCTCGGGCTTCCTGGTTCCGTCGACCATCGTTGCCTCCTGGGCGGCAGAGGGAGTGGGTTCTAGGCGATAGGTGATAGGTTCTAGGTATTAGGTGCAAAGCCTGAGGGCAGGCATTCGGCTCTCCCTTGCCCGAGGGCTCAGGTGCGGCGGAACTGCTTGTCGAGCTCCTTGCGGGTGATCTGTATGGTGGTCGGCCGGCCGTGGGGACAGGTGTCCGTCTGGCCGGCCTCGGCCCGCCGCTCGAGCAGCCACCGCATCTGCTCGGGGCTCAGCCTCTGTCCCGCCTTGACGGCCGCCCGGCAGGCCATCATGGTGATCAGCTTCTCCAGGCGCCCTTGCACCTTCCGGGCGCCCGACGGCCCCTCCAGTTCGTCCAGGAGGTCCTCGAAGAAGCTTCGCCCGTCGAACTTGCCCAGCATCTGGGGGAAGGACCGCACGATCACCGTCCGCTCGCCGAACGCGTCGATCTCCATCCCGAAGCGGGCCAGGTCGTCCTTCAGGTCGATGACGGCGTAGAACTCCTGTTGGGGCAGCTCGACGAGTTCGGGCACCAGCAACTGCTGGCTGTCGAGCTTCCCTTCCTGGAGCCGGCCCTTGATGGCGTTGTAGAGGATCCGCTCGTGGAGGGCGTGCTGGTCTATCAGGTTGATCGCGTCCTCCGCCTCCTCCACGATGTAGGAGTCGAGCACCTGAAGGCAGTTGCCGAACGCAACGCGGGCGGGCGAGGTTGCCCTCTCGGCGGCGGGCTGCGCCGGCGTCCGAAGGCCATGCGCCGGGCCCCGCGGGATGGCGCCTGGCGGCGGGACCGTCCGCTGTTCGGCCCGCCGGACCGTCCCCTCCGTCGCCGGCCGGGCGAAGAAATCGGCCATCGCCTGCCGAACGGACTCCTTCGTCTCTGCATCCGGCGCGGCGTCCCGGGAGGTGAGCGACACCTGGGGGGTGATCTTGGCCCCCCGCAGTGCCTCGCGGATGGCGCCCATGACCTGCTGGTGCACTTCGCGCGGGCGGCGGAACTTGATCTCCAGCTTCGTCGGGTGCACGTTCACGTCGACGGTGCCCGGGTCCATGGACAAGAGGATGAAGCAGACCGGCTTGCGGCCGGCCGTCACGAGGCCGCCGTATGCTTCGGAGATCGCGTGCAGCAGCGTGGCGTCGCGGACGTAGCGCCCGTTCACGTAAGTGTACTGCATGCGCGTGTTGCGGCGGTCCACGCTCGGCGGGAGCAGATAGCCCTCGATCCGGAGGTCCGGGCTCTGCCACTCGAAAGGCACCATGTGGTCGGCGATCTCGCGCCCGAAGAACTCGCCGATCCTCTGGCCCGGCCCCTGGGCGGGCGGCAGGTTGAAAACCTTCCGCCCCTTGTGGGTCAGCACAAAGTGCACCCGCGGGTGCACGAGGGCCAGGCGCGTGACGGCCTCCGTGACGTGCGCCATCTCGGTGGCCGTGGTCTTGAGGAACTTCTTGCGGACCGGGACGTTGTAGAACAGGTTCCTCACTTCGACCTGCGTCCCGACCGGGGCGCCGCAGGCGCGCACGGGGCCAGTCTCGCCCGCCTTCACCTCGACCTCGTGGCCGGAGTCGCTCTCGGCCGTGCGCGAGACGATCCGCGCGTCCGACACGGCGCCGATACTGGCAAGCGCCTCGCCCCGAAACCCCATGGTCCGGACGCTAAACAGGTCCTCCTCGGTGGCGAGCTTGCTGGTGGCGTGGCTGGCAAACGCGAGCGCGAGGTCATCGGCGTCCATCCCGCAGCCGTCGTCCACGACGCGGATCAGGTCCGCGCCGCCGCCTTCGAGATCGACCTCCACACGGCCTGCGCCGGCGTCGATGGAGTTCTCAATGAGCTCCTTGACGACCGACGCCGGACGCTCGACCACCTCGCCGGCGGCGATCTTGTTCGCCACGTTGGGCGGAAGAATGCGAATGCTCATGGCCGTCTGAAACGCGTGATGAGCTGGTGCGCAGAGGCCTAGTCCAGCTTCAGTGTCGAAGGTGGTGGCTGTCAGGTCAAGCCCACGTTGTGGGCATGCCACGTGGCCATTGCAGATCGCCCATGCCGGCAGGTCCCATCCGCTTTCGCAGGGGCACGGCGCGCCGTGCCCCTACCCCTCGGAGCCGAAAGAAGCCCACCCCGGAATCCAGTGTTGACGCTCCACTAGTGCGGCTTGATCTCGGGCGGGCTCAGCCTCGGGCGCACCGTCTCTTCCGGCAACGCGTTCTTCAGCACCTGCGCCTGGGTGCGGATCGGAAGGCCGTGCAGGGCGATGAAGCCGATGGCCGCCCTGTGATCGAACTCGTCGCCCTTGTCGTAGGTGGCGAGCGCCTTGCTGTAGAGGGAGAACTCGCTTCGCACGCCGGCTTTGACCGCCTGTCCCTTGAACAGCTTCATCTTCACCGAGCCGCTGACGACCTGCTGGCTGCTCAGCACGTAGGCGGCCAGGTCCTGATGGAACTTGCTGAACCACAGGCCGTCGTAGATGACGTCGGCGTAGTGGCGGCTGACGATCTCCTTGAAGCGTAAGGCCTGACGCGTCATCGTCATGCCTTCCAGCACGCGATGCGCCGCGTGCAGGACGACCGCGGCGGGCGCCTCATAGATCTCCCGGCTCTTGATGCCGACGAGGCGGTTCTCGATGTGGTCCACGCGGCCGACGCCGTGCCTGCCGGCCCTTCGATTCAGCTCCTCGATGAGGTCGATCCCGTCCATCCCGTCGCCGTCCAGGCCGACGGGCACGCCCTTCTCGAACTGTATCTCGGCGTATTCGGGCTCGTCGGGCGCCTCGGACGGGCTTGCCGTCCAGGCGTAGACGTCCTCCGGCGGCTCGGTCCAGGGGTCTTCCAGCATGCCGCACTCGATGCTGCGGCCCCAGACGTTCTCATCGGTCGAGTAGGGGCTCTTCTTGGTGACGTCTATGCGGATGCCGTGTTTGGCGGCGTACTCAATCTCGTCCTGGCGGTTCATGCCCCACTCGCGGGCGGGGGCGATGATGTCCAGCTCGGGGGCCAGCGTCTTGGTGGACACGTCGAACCGCACCTGGTCGTTGCCCTTGCCCGTGCAACCGTGGGCCACGGCGCGGGCGCCCTCTCTGCGGGCGGTGTCCACGAGCAGCTTGGCGATCAAGGGCCGGCCCAGCGCCGTCGCCAGCGGGTAGGCGCCCTCGTAAAGCGCGCCTGCCTGGAGGGCGGGCCATATGAAGTACTCCACGAAGACGTCCGAAGCGTCCACCACCAGCGCCTTCACCGCCCCGACCTGAAGCGCCCTGGCGCGGATGGCCTCCAGGTCCTCGTGGGTTCCCAGGTCGACGGTCAGCGTGACGACGTCCAGCCCGTAGGTCTCCTGGATCCACCTGATGGCCACGGACGTGTCGAGGCCGCCCGAGTAGGCCAGGACAACCTTTTCCTTGCCGCTCACGGCCCGTCTCCTTCCCTATTGCCTCCCCCGGGACCAACGAGCCGTTTATACAACAGGGTGCCGGAGGTGTCAACGGCGTCGGAGCCGCGCGGAGGGCGGGCAGCAGGACCGTTTCCCTTGAATCCTGAGCCGGCCGCCGTAAACTGTCGGGCGGTTGATTGCCATGGCTCCACCTCGAGGAGGTAAACGCCCAAATGCACAAGGACACGGACATATCCATCGTGGAGATCGCCACGGAGATGAGCCAGGTCATCGCCCGCGAGCCCCTGAAGTTCGGAGCCGTCGTGGTGGCGGGCGGGACGTACTGCGTCGTGACCGCCACGGTCGAGAACCGGCGCGGGGACCGGGCCGAGGGGCGCGGCGGCATCCTGATCATGGACTTCTGGGCCTTCCCCGATCCGCGCATCGAGCATCCGGTCCGCGAGAAGGCGATGATCGACTTCACGCAGCGCTTCCTCGCCTCCGCCGCCGATTACGAGGACTACGGCCATCCCATCGACATCGCCCTGGAGCTGGAGGAGCTTTTCGGTCCGCTGGCGAAGAAGGTGAGCAAGCAGCACAAGCTGCCGTGCACGCTGCCCCGCCTGGCGCAACTGGTCTGCGCAAGCCCGCTGGATGCTGCGCTGCACGACGCTTTCGGGAACGTCAACGGCATCTGTGCGTATGACGGATACGGGCCGGAGTTCTGCAACCGGGACCTGTCGGCCTACCTCGGGCCTGACTTCAAGGGCAAGTACGTGGCCGACTACATCCGGCCGGCCTACCCGGATCGCATCCCCGTCTTCCACCTGGTGGGCGGCCTGGACACGATTCGGAACAAGGACGTGGCCCGCGGCCGCCCCGACGACGGTTTCCCCTGGGCGCTGGAGGGCTGGATCGAACGCGACGGCCTAACCTGCCTGAAGGTCAAGATGAAGGGCACGGACATGGACTGGGACCTGGACCGCATCTGTCAGGTCTATCGCGTGGCACAAGAAATGCACGGCAAGCTCGGCATCAGCGAACTCCACATGAGCGCGGACACCAACGAACAGTGCGAAAGCCCCGGCTACATCGTGGAGCTGCTGAGGCGGCTCAAAGAGCAGGAGCCCGGCGCCTACGAGGCGATCCTCTACATCGAGCAGCCCACCAGCCGAGACCTGCGGGGCACGCGCCACGACATGAGCGAGGTGGCGGCCCTCAAACCCGTCATCATCGACGAGAGCCTCACGTCGCTGGAGGACTTCGACCTGGCGATGGAGACGAACTGGTCGGGCGTGGCGCTCAAGACGTGCAAGGGGCAGTCGTCCTCGATGATCTTCGCCTCGCGCGCGCGCGAAGGCGGCATCCCCTACACGATACAGGACCTGACCAATCCGGACATCGCGTTGATCCAGTCGGCCGGCATGGCGGCCAGGCTCTATCCGATGATGGGCGTGGAGGCGAACTCGTGCCAGTACTTCCCCGCGGCGAACGCCCGGGCGGCGAAGGTCCATCCGGGCCTGTGCCGGCGTCGGGACGGCAAGGTATCGCTCGAGACCCTCGGCCCGACCGGCCTGGGCTACCGCTGGGACGAGATGGCCTGAGCGGGGCTGCGCCGCCTGCGGAAGGAGGCTGACACCGGCTGGCGGAACGCCCATAATCGGCCCGCGAGCGTTGCGGGCGAGGGCTATGTAACCGCGTTGGGGGGCATGCGTATGGCAGGGAGAAGCTGGCTCAGAGAACTGGACGACCTGCTCCGGGGCAGCAAGACGCAGCCCGCGCTCTTAGCACAAGGGACCGAGCATCTCAACCTCGGCGTCCACGTGGGGATATCCGTCGTTCTCGGACTCATATACGGCGCCTCGATGGGCCTGTACGCCGTCCTCAGCCGCACGCCGCCGGTCCACGAGCAACTGCTGGCATCAGCGGTGAAGCTTCCCGCCCTGTTCTTCCTGACGCTGGCCGTCTCGTTCCCGTCGCTTTACGTGTTCAGCGCCATGCTGGGCACGAGGCTGAGTCCCCTGGCTGCCTTGCGCGTCATCGTGTGCGCGATCACGGTCAACCTGGCGGTGCTCGCATCGTTCGCACCCATCACGGCCTTCTTCACGCTGACGACGACCAGTTACCCCTTCATGAAGCTGCTGAACGTGGTGTTCCTGGCCATCTCGGGGATGATCGGCCTGGGTTTCCTGATGAAGGTGCTCAGCCGGCTGGAGGAGGCGTACGCCGCGCTCGACGCCCCGAAGGCAAGGCAGGCAGGGGGTGAGCAGACCGGCGGCACCGCAGGTATCGGCAAGAGGACGACGCGTGCCGACGCTGACCAGACCGAGGGCGCCGTCGCACGCCGGCTCTTCAGAGTGTGGCTGATCGTCTACGCGCTGGTCGGCGCACAGATGGGATGGATACTGCGTCCCTTCATCGGTTCGCCGGACCTGCCTTTCACGTGGTTCCGTCAGCGAGGGGGCAACGTCTTCGTTGACGTGCTCCGGACCGTCGCGGAGATGCTGGGCTCGTGATGCGCGCCTTCGTCCAAGCCGTGGACGAGTTCTTGCACGCGAGGGAGCGCTTTGCCCCGGGGTCGCCGGTCGGGCCGCAACTGAGGTGGCTGGTGCTGTTCATCGTGGTCTTCGGGGCCATCTACGGCGCCGTGATGGCCTCGTTTGGCGGGCTCTCACCGGGCAGGTACCATCATCTCCTCTACGTCGGGCTGAAGGTGCCGCTGCTGCTGGTCGTAACCTCTGTGCTGTGCATTCCGAGCTTCTTCGTCGTCAACACAGTCGCGGGGCTGCGGGACGACCTCGGCGCCGCGCTTCGGGCCCTGATCGCAACCCAGGCCGGCCTGACGCTGGTCCTGGCCAGTCTGGCGCCCGTGACGGCCTTCTGCTACTTCTGCGCGCCGGACTACGGCACGGCGGTGCTGTTCAACGCAGCGATGTTCGCCGTCGCCGCCGCCGGAGCTCAGATCGTGATGACACGCTACTACGGCCCCCTTATCCGACGTTCCGCGCGCCACCGCACGATGCTCTACTTCTGGTTCTTTCTCTATGCGCTAGTGGGCATCGAGATGGGGTGGATCCTGCGTCCCTTCATCGGCGATCCGAGGATGCCGGTGGCCTTCTTCCGCAGCGACGCGTGGGGCAACGCCTACGTCGTGGTGGCCCGGCTGATCGTGCGGATCCTGGACCGGCTCTCCCCCTTGTGAAGGTCAAGCCAGCCAGCCTGTTTACTGCGCGTCCTCGCTGGGGTAGTCGATCAGGGAGATGACGCGGCGGCCGCCGAGCTTCTCCCTGCCGCCCAGGTAGCTGAGCTCGATGAGGAACAGGCACGCCACGACCTCGCCCCCAAGCTGCTCGACCAGCTCGCATATGGCCACCGCCGTGCCTCCCGTGGCCAGCAGGTCGTCCAGGACCAGCACGCGGTCGCCCGGCCCTATGGCATCCCGGTGAACGGCCAGCGTATCGGTGCCGTACTCGAGCTCGTAGGTTCTCTCAACGGTCTCTGCGGGGAGCTTGCCCGGCTTGCGCACCGGCACGAAGCCCGCGCCCAGCCGGCAGGCGATCGCTCCGCCGAAGATGAAGCCCCGCGCCTCCGCCGCCACCACCTGGTCGATACGCTCGCCCGCTATCGGCGCGACCAGCGCGTCCACGGCCGCCCGCAACGCCGCGGGATCCTTCAGCAGCGTCGTGATGTCCCGGAACACAATGCCTTCCGTCGGGAAGCCCGGAATGCTGCGGACGTAGTCCCTCAGTTCCATCGGAGCGTGACCTCCTCTGAGCCGTCTGCCGGTCCGCGGCCCGTCGATCAGCCGAAGCCGGCGCTCTGCATGGCTTCCTTGAGTTTCTGCAGGGCTTTCTTCTCGATCTGCCGCACCCTCTCCCGGCTTAGGCCGACGCGCCGGCCAACCTCCCGGAGCGTCTTCGGCCCTTCCGGCTCCAGGCCGAAGCGGAGCGCCAGTATCCTGGCCTCGCGCTCGTCAATGGTCTCCAGCAGGCCGGACAGCATCCGGAGCTGCATTCGGTCGAAGACGACGCGCTCGGGCCGGTCCACGTCGCGGGCCTTGATGACGGAGGCGAGGGTGAGGTCGGACTGCGTGCCGCCTATGCTCTGATAGATGCTGGTCGTCTCCGCTGCGAGCGCGCGCTGGAGCAGACGGGCCCTTGTTGCGTCGAGGTCGAGCGCGCGCGCCACGTCCTCGATGGGCGGGTCGCGTCCGAACTCGTCGCGCAGCTCAGCCTGCGCCTGCTTGGCATGGGCCACCACCTCGACCATGTAGGCGGGGATGCGGATGGTCCGGACGCTGGATTGGGCAGCGCGCCGGATGGCCCGCCGGATCCAATAGGTGGCGTACGTGCTCAAGCGGACGCCGCGGGACGGGTCGAACTTCTCGACGGCGTGGAGGAGGCCGAGGTTCCCCTCTTCGATCAGGTCCATCAGCTCCAGCCCGCGCCCCGCGTAACGCCTGGCGACGTCGACCACGAGCCGCAGGTTGCCGAGCACCATTCGCTCCCTGGCCTTGCGGTCGCCGCGCTGCTCGATCCGCCCGGCCAGCCGGTGCTCCTCCTCTTCGCCCAATAGAGGGTAAGCCGCGATCTCGCGCAGGTACTGCTGAAGCCCGGAGCTCTGAGTTCCTCGCGGCATGGCTTCCAAGGGCGAAACGGGGATCCCGACAGGGCCCGGCCGGCGGGCTCACCCCTTGGGCCCCTTCCGAGCGACGGACAGGCGACAAGCACGCCCCCCGGCGAATGCGGGCGGCCACCGGGGGGCAGTTCGGCCCACGGCCGACGAGCGCCGCGGCGTGTCACGTTATTGCTGGACGTCTCCTTCCTCGGCGGATTCCCCTTCCGGCTGACGGCCGCGCGGGATCTCGATCTCGGTTTCCGTGGGCAGCTCGCCCGGGCCCAGGCCCTCGGCCTCCACCTCCTTGGGGGGCTGCTTTGCCCGCTGAGGAAGGGAGATCTCCATCTCGGTGGATGCATCCGCCGCGTCATCGGGCACCTTCCCCCGGACGGGAGGCCGTTTCCCCTTCTCGGGCCCCTCGGCCGACTCCGAAGAGGTCTGGTCGGCGGGATCTTCGGGAGAGAATGCCTGGTCGAGCTCGTCCGGCTCGTCGAGCTCGTCGGCATCGTCATCCGGCGCCTCGGGCTCCTGCGCCGGGGCCTTGGCATCATGCGGGGCCTCCCGCTCGAGCTGGGGTGCCTCTTCCATGGCCTCCTGGACAAGTTCCTCGGGGTGCTCCGCTGCCTCCAGCTCGTCGCTGCGGATGACGATCCTGGGTCCCTCCTCCTCTTCGGAGATGGGGCCCTCGGTGCGGAGGCTCAGGCCGATCTTGCGCTCTTCGGGGTCGATGCGGATGACCCGGACGTCGAGCACGTCACCCACGTCGACGATCTCTTCCGGCGAAGGGATCTTCTTGTCGCTGAGTTCGCTGATGTGCAGCAGGCCCTCAAGCCCGTCTTCCAGCTCGACAAAGGCGCCGAAGCTGGTCAGCTTGGTCACGATGCCGCGCACCAGATCGCCGGGGCGATACCGGCTGGGGATGTCGTCCTGCCAGGGATCCGGCTCCAGCTGCTTGAGGCCGAGGGCGACGCGCCGTTTCTCCGGGTCCACTTCCAGGATCACGGTCTTGATCGTGTCGCCCTTCTGCACCGCCTCCGAAGGGTGGGAGACCTTGCGCGTCCAGGACATGTCGCTGACGTGCAGCAGGCCGTCTATGCCCTCCTCGATCTCGATGAAGGCGCCGTAGCTGGTCAGGTTCCGCACGCGGCCGACGACCTCGGTTCCCGGCGGGTAGTTCTTCTGGACGAGCTCCCAAGGGTTCTGCTCGGTCTGCTTGATGCCCAGGCTGATCTCTTCCTTCTCCTTGTTGATGCCGAGCACGACCACGTCGACTATGTCGCCGATGGCCACCACCTCGCTGGGATGGTTGATGCGGCGCGTCCAGGACATCTCGCTGATGTGCACGAGGCCCTCGACGCCCTCTTCGAGTTTCACGAAGGCCCCATAGCTCATCAGGTTGACGACCTCGCCGGAGGCGGTCGAGGCGACGGGGTATTTCCGCTCGATGTTCTCCCAGGGGCTCGGGGTCTTCTGCTTGAGGCCGAGGGCGACCTTCTGCTTCTCGATGTCGACGTTGAGGATCATCACCTCGATCAGGTCGTCGATGGCGACGATCTCGCTGGGATGGCTTATGCGGCCCCAGCTCATGTCGGTGATGTGAAGCAGGCCGTCGATTCCGCCCAGGTCGACGAAGGCGCCGAAGTCGACGATGTTCTTGACCTTGCCGGGGCGTGTCTGGCCCTTCTCGAGCTGGCCGAGTATGCGCCTGGCCATGATCTCACGCTGGCTCTCGATGAGCTGACGCCTGGAGACGACGATGTTGCGCCGGTCCTCGTCGATCTTGAGGATCTTGCACGTCAGGCGGGTGCCGATGAAGTCCGCAATCTCGCGGGGGCGCCGGATGTCCACCTGGCTGGCGGGAAGGAAGACGGGAACGCCGATGTCCACCAGCAGCCCGCCCTTGATCTTGCGGATGACCGTGCCGGTGACGACGTCGCCCTCCTGGTAACGGGTGACCACGCGCTCCCAGTTGCGGATGCGGTCCGCCTTGCGCTTGGAGAGCTGGACCAGGCCGGCGTCATCTTCCACGGCCTCAAGAAGCACCTCCACGGTGCCGCCGACCTTCGGGGGCTCACCCTCCTCCCACTCGTATCTGGCGATGGCTCCCTCGCTCTTGTAGCCGACGTCCACCATCACCTCGTCGGAGGTGAGGCTGACGATCCGTCCCTCCAGGATCGTGTTGACGCTGTAGTCCCTGACCGATTCGTCGAGCCGTTTCTCGAGCTCTTCGCCGCTCAGTCCCTCCAAGGACTGCTGGATCTCCTGCTCGATCGCGTTCTGGTCTATGCCGTAGTCGCCGAGAATGTCACGCTTTGCCATGTCTGACCTTTGGAGTAGAGGGAACATCAACAATCACGCGGAACGCTCAACTCGCGGCAACCTGTCGCCGGCAGCCGAGGGCCGCCCGCTCGCCGCCTTCCAGTTCTTCAACCGACCGATTGCACCTTCAACGCTCCAGGTAATCCCTCAGGAATCCCTGGAGCCTCTCGATTTCATCGCGGATCAGCCGAGCCAGCTGCTCGGGCGCCCTGCCGGCCGGTTCAACCAAAGCGCCATAGGCCACAGCGACCCTCCCGGGTCGGGGCAGGGCCTGCGTCCGGGGCCAGCAGGCAAACGTGCCCTCGATGCAGACGGGCAGGACCGGCACTCCGTGCCGGATCGCCAGGGACACCACGCCCGGCTTGAAACTGCCCAGGGAGCCGTCGGCCGACCGCGTTCCTTCCGGGAAGACCAACAGCGCCTCGCCGCCGCTCAGCAGGCGGTGGGCGTTCCTGAGCGCTTCGGTGTCAACCATTCCCCGGCTCACGGGATAAGTGCCCAGCGCCCGGATCGCCACGCCGAGCCCGTAGATCCGGAAGAGGCTGCGTCGCGCCAGAAAGCTTACCGGCCTGGACAAGCCGATCCCCACCAGAACCGGGTCAAGGAAGCTCTGGTGGTTCGAGGCGATCAGCAGCCCGCGCCGCACGCCCCGGATGTCCGGCACGCCGAAGTACCTCACGCGCGTAAGGGCCAGCATCGGCCCCAGGATCAGCCATCGGCAGAAATGGTAAAAGGCTCCCTGGAGCCACGTTCTTGCGGCCACCGGCTCATCCGATGCTTTGTCCGCCCTGGTCCGACACGAGGCCGCGGCGCTCGACCTCCCGGACCATGGCATCCACAACCTCGTCCACCGTCATGTCCGTGCTGTCAAGGAAGACCATGTCGTCGGTCTTCCGCAGCGCGCCGACCGGCCGCGACCGGTCCCTGGCGTCACGCTCGAGCAACTGCGCCTTCACCTGTTCGACCGGCAGCTCCTTGCCGTCCTCGACCAGATCTCTGAGCCGCCGCCTCGCCCTCTCCTCGACGGAAGCGTCGAGGTAGAACTTTGCCTCCGCGTCGGGGAACACTTCCGTCCCCTGGTCCCGGCCCTCCGCCACCAGGTCGCAGCTCCGGCCGAAGCGGCGCTGATGCCTGCGCATCACCTTGCGCACGGACGGCTCGTCCGCCACCAGGTATATGTTCTGAGTGACCTCGGGGGTCCTGATCTCGCGCGTAACGTCGCGCCCGTCGCAGAGGACCCGCGATCCTCCGTCGTCGGGCCGCAGTTCGACGTGCGCCGACTCGGCCACCTCAGCCAGCCGGCGCGGGTCGCTCATGTCAACGCCGCACTGGAGCGCCTTCCAGGTGACGGCCCGGTAGAAGGCGCCGGTGTCCAGGTAGCGAAACCCGAGGCGACGGGCGAGGGCGCGCGCCACGGTGCTCTTGCCCGCCGCAGCAGGACCGTCAACTGTTATCACCAAGGTCCGGTCCTCTGCGCTCCCCGCAAGCTGCGCGGTTGACGGACGTACACACGCGAGGGCCGCCCGTTGATTGCTGAAAAACGCCCCACCCCACCACGCCCCAACACTATACCAGATGAGAGCAAGCTCCGCAACCGGATTCGGCCCGCCCGAAGGGCCCCTGAAGGGCCCTGGATCGCCCGGACGTGCGCCTGCGCGAAGGCCGTCTCGTTCAGGGCAGGTCCCGGCCCGGCGCCACCTGCTGCGCCGCCGCGTGGAGCCTGTCCAGCACGTGCGCCAGTGCCGCCTGCGGGTCGTCCGTGACCTTGAAGATCTCCATGTCCCGGGGAGAGATGTAGTGGCGCGCCAACATGGTGTCGGCTAGCCATCCGACCAGCTTCGTCCAGTAGTGACTGCCGAACAAAACCACGCCGAAGTTCAGGGTCTTGCCGCTCTGCAACAGCGTGAGCGACTCGAAGAGCTCATCCATCGTGCCGTAGCCGCCGGGGAACAGGATGAAGCCGACCGAGTACTTCAGGAACATGACCTTGCGCACAAAGAAGTAGTGGAACTCGACCACGTGGTCCAGGTAGTCGTTCGGACGCTGCTCATGCGGCAACTCGATGTTCAGCCCGATGGATAGTCCTCCGCCCTCCTTGGCGCCGCGGTTGGCGGCCTCCATCACGCCGCCGCCGCCGCCCGTGATGACGGCGATCTTGTTCTGGGCCAGAAGGCGGGCCATGCTCCGCGCCTGCTCGTAGTAGGGATCGGAAAGGGGCATCCGGGAGCTGCCGAATATGGTCACCGCCGGGCCGATCCGGGAGAGCTGCTCGAAGCCTTCGACGAACTCGCTCATGACGCGCAAGACCCGCCACGTGTCGGCCTGCGTATAGGGCTGCGTCTGCCGGGAAACGTCGAGCAGCTCGAAGTCGGCCTGAACGGTGTTCTTCGCCGCCCGGGCGCCGGCGTCGGGGGGATGGTCCGGTTGTGGCGGAGTGTCGTGCGGCATCTCGTCGACCTCCTTCGAAGGCGAGGCGTCCAGTGCCCCGTCCGAGCGATTCTAAGCGTTGGGCCGAGGAGATTCAATGCCCATCCCTGAGGCCCGCGACGGCGCTGCGGAGCCGGAATACGGGGTTTCGGTTGACATATCCCGTTTTTGCGATATAACCACAACCGGAAGGTCCAAGGGGCATGAAAGGGAGGCATTCCGGGCTGCCAAACAGGAGGAGGCAATGGGCGAAGAGGGCCTCGAGCCATTCGAAGTCGCTGAACCGGCGGAAGCCGAACCGCAAAGGGCGCAACGAGCAGAGAGGAGAGGAGCAGCCGTGGCCGACAAAAGGTATCTGTGCGTCACGATAGTTGACCACAAAGCCGTCATCGAAGAGACCGGTGAGGAATCCTACATCAACCTGCGGATACCGGTGGCCCTCGCCCAGGCCGGACTGAAGATGGTGCCCGAAGGGAAGCTCGGCAGGATCGAGCCCGACCTGATCGTCGAAATGATCGAGGAGGGCGCGACGGGCGAACTGGTCAGCATCAACGAAGAGAAAAAGACGATCACCATCCGGGTGGAGTAGGCCACTCTCACCGGAGTCGGCAGTTCCTCCCGTCTGCTTCGGCGCCGGCGGGGGCTGCACGGCGGACCAAAGGCGGGCCGAAAACGGCCTGCCTCTCTTTGTACTGTGGGAACATGAACGGTCCCGTGGCGCGCCCCGCCCTCAATGCCGGCCGGATGGGCCGGCCGACCGTTAGATCAGCGCGCCCTGCCCCGTCAGCCTGGCGCGCAGCCCCGCCACGTCCACGGCGCGCACGTCGCCGCCATGCAGGTCGGCCGCCCTGGCCGCCGCCGTCCCCGCCGCCTCGCCGATCGCCATGCAGATGGCCATGACGCGCACGGCCCCCATGGCGTGATGGTCCGCCGAGATGCAGCGTCCCGCCGCCAGCACGTTCGATGCGCCCTTGACCGTGAGGCTGCGGTACGGCACGTCGCACCATTCGCCCTCGGGGGGATAGAGCCGCTCAGGCAGTTCGTCGGGCGCCTCCGCCAGCGCGGCGCACTCCTGCGTCGCGCCGCAGTCGCGCCTGCAGACGTGCGCCGGCGGCTTCGTGTATCCGAGGCAGCAGTGAATGTCGATCCAGTAGCTCGAACGCGCGATGCCGTCCGGCTGCTTCGCGGCCTCCACGATGTCACGGCCGGTCATGACGTAGTCGCCGACGGCTTGGCGCGTCTCGCGCACGCCGACGTGGGCGGGCGTGCACTCGAGGCGCACGTTCTCGAAGCCCGGCAGGTTCTCGCGGTAGAAGCGCACGATGCCCCAGGTGTCCCTGCGCACGTTCACCTCGGCTGCGGTGAGCTGCGCGACGTCCGTGGCGTCGCCGGCCGCGCGCGACACGTTGCAGGTCAGCTCGTCGTCGCACATCGTGGCGCCGTCGCCGCCGGGTCCGCCGTAGACGGGCAGTTCGCCCGAGGCCCGGCCCTCGTGGATGCGCTTCTGGATCTCCTTCATGTGTTTGCCGTAGCCCGGGTCCATGCCACGGATGCGGAACATGGAGCCCATGGCCATGGTGCGCCCGTCGAAGTTGCGGCCCTTGGTCGTCGGCAGGCCGGCGCGGAAGACGACGTCCGCGTCGCCCGTGGCGTCCACGAAGACGGTCCCGCGCACCGCGAGCCGGCCCTGCTTGGCCTCCAGCAGGACGGCGTCCAGCGCGCCGTCGCCCCAGGCGGCTCCGCAGACGAGACCGTGCAGGAGCAGCCGGACCCCGTCCTCCTCGACCATGCGGTCGGCCACGTACTTGAACGCCTCCGGATCGAACCGCACGCCCCAGTCGTCGATGGCCTTCTCCCAGGGGACGGCGCCTCCGAGGGCCGCCATGCGGTCGGTGATCTCGCGGCAGAGCCCCTCGACGGTGGGCCTGCCCTTGCCCGCGGTGTGGCCCAATATCGGCCCGATCAGGCCCGCGGTGGCCATGCCGCCCAGGTAGCCGTAGCGCTCGATGAGGACGGTGCTCGCGCCGCTGCGGGCCGCAGCAAGGGCCGCGGCCAGCCCGGCAGGACCGCCGCCCGCGACCACCACGTCCGCCTCGGCGTACACGGGGACTTCCCTTCCCGCCTCCCTTATGGACTTCGCCATCTCTTCCTCCTGAGAGCTCCTAACAGGACCCCGCGCGTCGGCCCGAGGCCGAGCGAAGCGCCGTCATGCAAGGAGGGCTATTGAGCCAGGTAAATCTAATGTTGTTGGTGCTCATAGGCGAATCGGCAG
>CAZFSS010000032.1:0-48139 GCA_964521715.1 uncultured candidatus Brocadiaceae bacterium
CCCCGAATTGTCGGAAACTCGCGACCCTACTTTCAATATGCCGAGCTCAATAAGGAGCCGTCCGAGACGGTTCAGCCCGCATCCGGGCCGGGGCCGGCCTGCTGGCCGGGCGGCTGGGGGCCGGGTGAGCGGGCCTGCTTGATGCCGGCGCGGATCTCGCCGGCGCTGAGCGTGCCAAGCAGGTCTTCCATGGCCTCCCGGTCGGCGGGCGTCAGGCGCAGAGATCGCGTGCGCCCCACGTCGTCGCGAAGGAAGTCCACGAACACGAATCCGAGAATAGCGTCGACGAGCTCGATCGGATGGACTTCCGCGCCCGCCCCGACCAGCACCGCTACGACCCGTCCTCCCACGCCCCAGTAGTCCCGATAGCGCTGGTACGGAAGGTCAAGCGGACTGTTCAGCCCGGCAACGCCGAAGTCCACCTCGCGCCCTCCGCGCGTGCCCGCCCGGCTGTTCGATTCGACCTCGAACGAGAAGGGCAGCAGGGCGACTCCCGCGACGTGCCCGGACCCAATGGCGAGTTCGCGCTTCTGCCACCAGCCCAGTTGCGCGCCTCCGCCGGCCCCGGCAGCGGCCTGGAGGGCGTGCGTCGCATGCGCGTCGGCATAGAGGCCGCCTTCCAGCCCCACGTGTACGCTCACGACGTCCAGGATGTCCAGGATGCGGTTCACGGGGTACATAACCAGCCACAGTGTCGCCGACTCGCGCTTCGGCGCCCGGACCAGGTTCGTGCCCAGGAGCCGCGGCTCCAGGATGGACGGCTCGTACTGGCCGATGGAGGCGAGCGCGGCGCGCGCCTCCTCGTTACGCGGATCCGCCATGAGGACCAACTGGTAGATCTGGGCGGCTTCTTCCGTCCGGCCGGCGGCCAGATGCCGGCCGGCGTTGTCCACGTTCTCCGCGATCAGATAGGGCCGCCGCTGCGACCTGTCGGCCGCACAGGACAGCAGGCCCAGCAACGTCCCCGCCAGGATGGCGAGCTTCCAGTTGCGCATGTCCACCTCCGGTGCACGAACGCACGCAGGGGCAAAAGTGCCGGTCAGGCGCCTACTGTCCACTTCTATCGGAGCCCACGAGTTCCAGCGCGCTTCGGGCCGCGCGCTGCGAGGCGCCCGGCACGGCGAAGCCGTCGAGCGTCTCCCGGATCGCCTGCCGGCATCGCTCGTAGGCCTGGGCGTCCCTGAGCAGCCGCAGCGCCTGGTCGGCTACCCATTCGGGCTCGGCGAAGGCCATGGCCTTCTCGGGACAGATCATGCGCCCGGCCAGCGTGTTGATCAGGCCCATGAACGGCGTGCTGGCCAGCCCGCTGCCCATGAAGACGACCACAGGCGAGGCCCGGTAGAAGATTACCATGGGCGCGCCCTGGCTCGCTATCTCCAGCGTGATGGTGCCCGACTTGGCGATGCAGAGCCGGCTGGCGCGCGCCAGCTCCGTCGGCTTCACGCCGGGCAGGACGGCGACGGGCAACCGCGCCGGCCCAATCGCCTCTGCGACCAGCGGCTGAACGTTCGGCGGACAGACGACGGCGAAGGAGACCTCGGGCGCGGCCGCCTGGATATACCGGCAGGCTGCACCGATCACGGGCAGATGGGCCCGCACCTCCTGGGGGCGGCTGCCGGGAAAGACGCCGATCAGGCTCTGCCCGAACCTGTCCCTCAGCTCCGCGACGGACGCCTCCGAGGGGGGATTGCGCTCGATCTCGTCGAACAGCGGGTGGCCCACGTACTCGGCGGCCACGCCGTGCCGCTCGTAAAGCCCACGCTCGAACGGGTAGATGAGGCCGACGCGCGAGGTCCACTTCCTGAGCTTCTTCAGGCGATAGGTCCCGTGCGCCCAGACCTGCGGAGGGATGTAGTAGAAGACCGGGATGCCCCGCCGTGTTGCCTCCTTGCACAGGTAAATGTTGAAACCGCCGAAGTCCACCGGAACGACCATGTCCACCTGGCAGCCGTTCATGTAGTCGCGGCAGCGCGCCAGCCGGCGGCGGTACCGGCGGATGCGCAGGATGTTGTGCAGCCACATGGCGTCGTCCGCGCCGCCGTCGGGCGAGAGCGGCTCCAGCCCCGCCCCGACCATCGCGTCCATGCCGAAGCCGACGAAACTGAGCGCGGGGTCCGCCCGGCGCATCGCCCGCATCAGGTTGGCGGCGTGCAGATCGCCCGAGGCATCGCCGACGCTCAGCAGTATTCGCTTCTGCCCCATTGCGCGCCCTCGACAGAACCACAACGCGGCCATCATATCATAGGGTCCGGCCGGCGGCGCAAGCTCGCAGCGATGCGGCCCTCCCCTGTGGCATCGGACGGGCAGCGGCTGTTATGATGACTGGCGTGTCGCGGCGCGTGGGAGGACGGCAGGGGCCGCGAGACGCGCCGGGAAGGAAGCCCATGGACGGCGAGGTCGTCTGGATAGGCATCGTGCCGATGCTGATGACGCTGGGGGTCGGGCTGCTGCTCTACGTTCTGCGGCGCCCGGGGAAAGCGGCAGAGCGGCGCCGGCGGCGCATGCAGGTCGCGGCCGAGGGGCTGGGGTTGCGGTACCTCGGCACGGCGGGCCCCGAGGCGATCGAGCTCCTGCCCCCGTGTTCCCTCTTCGCGAAGGGGCAAACGCGGACTGTCACCAACCTGATCGGGGATGACGGGAAACCGCCGCGGCGGCTGCTGTTCGACTACGAGCGCGACCACGGCCTCGACGACCGGTCCGGCTTGCAGGACTCCGAAGGCCTCCACCTGGTGGCCATGGTCCGCCTGCCGGGCGGCTCTGGGCCTCCACAGGCACGGATCTACAGGGCGGACTGGTTCGGCGGACCCGTCCGCGTCAAGGACGTCTACCGCCTCACGTTCGAGGACGACCTCGCGTTCGGCAACAAGCACTGGCTGGCCGGAGAGCCGCGCGACGCAGTGCGCGCCATGCTGACCAGAGAGCTTCGGGAGACGATCAAGGGGTGGTCTGTCGGCGGTCCGAAGCCGGTGATAGAGGTGACGCCGGGATGGGTTGTCGTGCACGTCGAGTCGCACCAGACCGACGGGGCCGTCGCCGACAGGGCCGGGCGCCTGCTCGACTACGCGGCGGCCATTGCACGGCAGTTGGCCGGGCAGGCGCCGGGCTGAGCGCCGCCGACCCGCCTGCCGTCCTGCGTGCAAGATACGAGCCGCACTGACGGCCACGCCGGCGGCCGACCGGAACAGAGGCAAGAGGCGTGCCGACCGACGAGCAGCTCATGTTGAGCGCCGCCGAAGGCGACATGGACGCCTTCGAGGACCTCGTGCGCCGCCACCAGCAGAGCGCCGTCAGCGTGGCCTGCCGCTTCCTGGGCGACCGCGCGCTCGCCGAAGACGTCGCCCAGGAGGCATTCCTGAAGATACTGGCCGGCGCCGGCCGCTACCGCCCCTCGGCGCGGTTCCGCACCTACCTCTACAATGTGATCTGGCACCTGTGCGTTGACGCCCACCGGAGGAGAAGGCCCCTCCGGCTGGAATCGCTGCCGCCGAGGCCGAGCGACTCGGACGGTCCCGCTGACGCGGCCCTGCGCGACGAGCGCAGCGCCAGGGTGCAGGCGGCGATCCAGGGGCTGCCGCCGCGGCAGCGGATGGCCCTTGTGCTAAAGCATTACGAAGATATGAGTTACGATGAGATCGGCAGGACGCTGCGCTGCTCGGCCCGGGCCGTGGACGCGCTCCTGACCCGGGCCAAGCGAAAGCTCAGGGAAGAGCTGGAGGACGTGTTCTGAGCGCCGGGAAGGCTGCATCGCCCGACAGAGGACCAGCAGGAAACGCCGAACGAAGGATTCCGCCGCTCCGCGCGTTTAAGTGAATGGAGGTCGCAGATGAAGTGCAGGAGAACATGCGAACGGCTCAATGCTTACCTCGACGGCGAATTGGCGCCGCACGAGGCGCTTGCGGTTCAGGAGCATCTGCGCGCGTGTCCGCGGTGCGCCGCAGAGCTCGACGAGCTGAAGCGCCTGAACCGGGCGCTGGAAGGGCAGCCGCTCATCGCCGTGCCGGCCGCCTTCGCGCGCCGCGTGAGGGCCGCCGGCGAGGAACGGCGCGCCGGTCCCGTTCCGATCGCGACCTCGACGGCGCGGCTGAACCTGGTGCTGTCGCGCGTCGCTGCAGTCGTGATGGTCGCGGCGGGCCTATGGGTCGGCGGACTCATGGCGCGCGGCACGCCCACAAGCGGCGTCGGCGCCATCGAGTCGGACACGTATGAAGCTGCTGAATTCGACCTCCAGTTAAACGCTCTGTCGGCCGCGCCGCCGGGGTCGGTGGCCGAGGTCTGTCTGGCGTTCGCGGACCAGGGGGAATGAAGGAGGCCGGCAGAATGCTCAACAAGGCACTCTCACTGCTGCTGATATTCTCGCTGGCCTTCAACATCGCGTTCGTGGGCATATGGGTCTATAACCGCACGGCGCCCCGGCCGCGCGGCGCCCCGCGCACGGTCCCGCTGGAGGGACTCCCATCGTCGGTCGCGCCGCAACGCCCCTGGGCGCAGCTCAAGCTGCAAGCGCCGCAGGAGCGCAAGGTCATGCAGGACTGGGCCGAAGTCTACCGGAAGATCGAGACCCTCAACGCAGAGGGCAGACAACTGCGCGAGCACCTGCTGGACCTGCTGGCCGCCGAGCAGCTTGACGCCGAGGCGATCGGCGCCTGCCAGCAGCGCATCGACCGGATCCAGACGCAGGTGCGCGGATTGGTTGTCGAGCAGATGCTCAGGACCCGCGACGCGCTCACTCCGGAACAGCGCACGCGGTGGGTCCGCATGATGAAGGCTGCAGGCCGCCGGCGCGGCAGGGGACAGTGGGCCGGCGATGCCCCTCGCGAGGTGCCGCCGGGCCCCGGCGGTCCAAGAGCCGGCATGGGGCAGCCCTGGAGAGGTATGAGACGACCGGCGGATCAACCGCAGGAACCTTAGCCCTCGATCTACGGAAGGAGGACGGACGATGAAGCTCAGACGCAGTACGACGGCCCTGGCGGTCGGGGCGGGATTGGCACTCTGCGCGGGGATTGTCCTGGCCCAGCAGTTCGGCCGGCAGGACCGGCCCGGCAGGCTCGGCCCTCCGGCCGGTCGCCCGGGAACGCCCGGCCCGGAGCCCGAACTGCTGTTCGCGTCAGACGCCGTTGAAGTCGAGGTGACCGATACCGATCAAGGCGCTGACGTGGCGATCTCCACGCATGACGCCGGGCTGGTAGAGAAGCTGCAACAGCGCGCGGAGGCGACCGTGAAGCGGCTCCGACAGTTGGCTAAGGCCGGTGCGGCCGGCCCGCGCCGCGCAAGGCCCCTGCCCGGCGGTGCCGGCCAGTTGGCCCGGTTCCTTCGGAAGGGAGACGTTCACATAGAGGCGCGGAACACCGATGACGGCGTCATCCTCAGCTTCACCACGCCCGACAAGAGGATCGCCCAGAGGCTTCAGAACGGCATCCGGCGATGGGTCACCTACGGCCGGCTCCGCGTCGAGATGAGGCGCCGGGGGGCCCAGATGCGGGAGGCCCTCAGCCTGCTGGCCTCCGACGACGTCCGGGTCGAGGTGAAGCAGACCGATGAGGGGATCACAGTCAACGTCACGTCGGATAAACCCGAAGTGGTCAAGCAGATCAAGGAGAAACTGGCCGGTTACTACAGCGCCCAGAAGGAGTTCGCCGGAGGAATGCAGGAACGGACGGACAGAGACGTTGCGCCGCGCCCCGAAGGCCGGGTCCCGCAGGACCGCAGCCGCCGATCCCGGTCCCCGGCCCGGACAGGGTCCCTCTGACCGGCCGGGAGCGACGCGGGATCGCCGCGCCATCCCCGCCCCCGCCGAGGCGACATCATCGGCGACGCACAGGACGAGCCGGAGAACGCCTCCCACCGTTCCCCGGCTCGTGCTCCATTTGCCTGTCAGGGCCCCCCGTCGATCGAGATGCCCAGCTCCCTGAGCTGCGCGTCGTCCACTCCGGTGGGGGCCCCGGTCAGCAGGCAGATGGCGCGCTGCGTCTTGGGGAACGCGATGGTCTCCCGAATGTCCTCCAGGCCCAGCAGCGTCGCCACGAGGCGGTCGAAGCCGAAAGCAATGCCGCCGTGCGGCGGCGGACCGTACCGGAGGGCGTCCAGGAAAAAGCCGAAGCGGTCCTGCGCCTGCTCTTCGGAGTAGCCGAGGATCTTGAGTATACGCAGTTGCAGGTCCGGGTCGGAGATACGGATGCTGCCGCCCGCCACCTCCTGGCCGTTCATCACCAGGTCATACGCCTGCGCGCAGACCGACTCCGGATCGCTCTCGAGCCGGTGGACGTGCTCCGGCACGGGGCAGGTCCAGGGATGGTGGACGAAGGTCAGTTCGTTCGTCTTCTCGTCCCTCTCGAACGACGGCGGCTCGACGACCCAGCACAGGGCGTTGGCGGCCCCGCGTGCGCCGTGCGCCGACCCGGCCAGCAGGCCAAGCTCGCGCGCCAGGTGCTGCCGCAGATGCGACAGGGCCAGGTTGCAGACGTAGCGCTTGTCGGCCACGAAGAGCAGGAGCGAACCGTCCCCAGCGCCGAGGCGCTCGCGGATGGCACCGACCTCCCCCTCGCTGAAGAACTTAGCCACACCGCCCTCCGGCGCGCCGTCTCTGACCTTGAACCAGGCCAGGCCGCCGGGCCCGAACTGCTTGATCCACTCGACGAGCACGTCGACTTTGCTGCGCGGCATCTCTGCCCCGCCCGGAACGCAGATGCCGCGGACCTGCCCGCCCTCCTCGACCGCCTGGCGGAAGACGCGGAACTCGCATTCGGAGGCGACGTCCGATATGTCCCCTATCTCCAGCCCGAAGCGCAGGTCCGGCGAGTCCGTGCCGTACTTGCGCACCGCTTCGTGGTAGGACATGCGCGGCAGGGGCAGCGAAAGCGTCTCGCCGAGCACCTCACCGAATACACGGGCCACCAGCCCCTCCGTCAACTCCATGACGTCTTCCTTCTCGACGAAGGACATCTCGATGTCGATCTGCGTGAACTCGGGCTGGCGGTTGGCCCGCACGTCCTCGTCGCGCAGGCATTTGACGATCTGAAAGTAGCGGTCCAGCGAGCCGATCATCAGCATCTGTTTGAAGAGCTGGGGGCTCTGCGGCAGCGCATAGAACTTGCCGGGGTTCACGCGGCTGGGCACCAGGTAATCGCGCGCGCCTTCGGGGGTGCTCTTGGTCAGGAACGGCGTCTCCACCTCAATGAAGCCCCTCTCGTCCAGGTAGCGGTGCACGATCTGGATGATGCGGTGGCGGAACTCCAGGTTTCGCTGCATGACCGGCCGGCGCAGGTCCAGGTAGCGGTAACGAAGCCTGACCTCCATGGACACGTCCTCGCTGCCCTGCACGTCGAACGGCGGCGCGTCGCTCTTGCCGTGAAGCTCAAGCTCCCCAGCCACCACTTCGACTTCGCCGGTCGGCAGGTCGGGGTTCGCCATCTCGGCAGGACGCCCGTCCACGCGGCCGCGCACGCTCACGCAGTACTCGCTGCGCAGCGCGCGCGCCCGGCGATGGAGCTCGGCGTCCTGGTCCGGCCGGAAGACCACCTGCGTCATCCCCGTCCTATCGCGGAGGTCAATGAAGACCAGGCCTCCGTGATCGCGCCAGTTGCTCACCCAGCCGCTCAGGACGGCCTCCTGCCCGACGTGCTCCAACCGCAGCTCGCCGCATCTGTGTGTTCGTTTCAGCATTCGGTCCGGGGTGCTCCTTCAAGGGGGAATCGTGGGTCTCGACAGAGCCCAAGGACGCGGACGTAGCCGGCGGACGCAGCCGCAGGCCCTGCGGGGCGGCGGGGCTCAATCCGTCAGCCGCCTCCTGGTCCGATCGGCCCGCTCGCCGACCGTCAATATGCTCTTGCGCAGTTCGGCGGGGCTCAAGGCCTCCCGCAGGATCGTGTTGAACATGACGAAGTGGGGCTCACCGCCGACGTCGCCGAGCGCGATGGCGCCGTAGGGCATTTTCAGGTTGCCGCGCAGGACGGCCTCGTAGTACTCCGGCGCGGCCCTGCCGCAGTCCGCGTAGACGATGACCACCCCGGAGCCCTCGTGGTCATGCGAGCCGAAGACG
The DNA here is from genome assembly GCA_964521715.1 of uncultured candidatus Brocadiaceae bacterium. Classification (GTDB taxonomy): domain Bacteria; phylum Planctomycetota; class Brocadiia; order SM23-32; family SM23-32; genus DAOVRD01. The sequence continues at coordinate 8,036 of CAZFSS010000032.1, forward strand.
ACGGCCACCCGCTGTGAACCGCCGTCCCGCAGCCGCACCTCGACGGCGTAGCGGTTCCGGCCCTCCTGCCGGAAGGACGTCTTGCCTTCCCGCAGGGCATGTTCCATGAGGGCGGCATCATCCCGAGCGGCATCGTCCAGGGCGGCCGACGGCGCAGGCGGGGCGGCGGCCGTCTCGACCCGGTGCGCGTGCTGCTCGGCCCAGCGCAGCCACTCGTCCGCCACGGGGCCCAGGTCCTGACCCGTTATCCTCACGAGGGCGTCGTGCGCGACGGCCTGGTAGTCGCTCTGGGCCAGGTAGGGGGCGATGGCCGGCACGGCCTGGACGGCGCGGAAGTCGCCCAGGCACTTCAGAATGGCCCACCTGGCGCCCTCCTGGGGCTCACGCTCCAGGGCGTCCAGCAGGGGGCCGACCGCCTGCGCCCCCATGGCCACCAGCTCACGAGAGGCGGCGCTGCGCCGCCTGAAATCCCCCAACTGCGCAACGAGGGACCCGATCCTATCTTCACCCATCGCTCCCGCTCCCCCTGGCGCCGCCCTCAGCCACGCGCGGGGCAGACGCGTCACGGACTTCGCCGACGGCGCGGTCCCTCGGAACGTTCCACTGCCGCCCGCCAGCCATGTCCTTGATCGTCACTTCGCCGCGCTCCATCTCGTCCGGCCCGATCAGCATGCAGAACTGTGCGCCGCGCCTGTTGGCCACGCGCATCTGGGACTTGGCGCTCCTGCCCTCGTAGTCCATGTCGGCCGACAGCCCGCCCTCGCGCAGGGCCTGCACCAGCTCGAAGCAGTCGGCCCGCACCGTCTCGTCGAAACTGATCACGTAGACCGTCAGGCCCGCGGCGCTCTGCGGCCCGGGGCCCTGCTCGCTCTCCATGGCCAACAGGGTTGACTCGGCCCCGATGGCAAAGCCCACGCACGGAAGGGAGGGACCGCCCAGCAGCTCCACCAGGTCGTCGTAACGCCCGCCGCCGCAGATGGCGTCCCTCGCCCCGAGCCACCGGTGCTTGACCTCGTAGACGGTGCGCGTGTAGTAGTCCAGCCCGCGCACCAGGCGCGGGTCCTCCTCGTAGCCGACACCGGCCCGCCCCAGCGCCGACTTCACCTGCTCGTAATGGTCCGCGCACGCCTCGCACAGGTAGTCCGTCATGATCGAAAGGACCGCGACTACTTCGCAGCACTTCTCATTCTTGCAGTCGAGCACGCGCAGCACGTTCCGGTCCAGGCGGCTGCGGCAGTCCTCGCACAGCTCCTGCTCCCTGCCGTGCAGTATGGCACGCACTTCGTCGCGGAACTGGGGCCTGCATCGCGCGCAGCCGATGGAGTTCAGGGAGACGTCGAAGTCCTTCAGGCCAAGCTCCCGGAACACGGAGACGGCGAGCACGATGGTCTCCGCGTCCAGCAGTGGGCTGTCGCTGCCGATGGCCTCCACGCCGAGCTGATGGAACTGGCGCAGGCGCCCCTTCTGCGGCCGCTCGTGGCGGAACATCGGCCCGACGTAGTACAGCTTCTGGAATGCCTCCTGCTTGTGCAGGTTCGCCTCCAGATACGCGCGGATGACCGACGGCGTCCCTTCCGGGCAGAGCGTTATGCTCTCCCCGTCGGCCGAGGGAATCGTGTACATCTGCTTCTGGACGATCTCCGTCGTCTCCCCTGTGCCCTTGACGAACAGGCGTGTGTCCTCGAAGACGGGCGTGCGGATCAGCCCGTAGCCGTAGCGCTCGAACAGGCGCGCGGCCGTCTCATACAACCGATGCCAGTAGGTCCACTGGCCGGGCAGCACGTCCTCAGTCCCCTGCACCGATCTTATCTCGTCCTGGGCCATGGGTCTCGTCCGGGTGCGCCTGACACGGGAGAAGCAGAGCAAGGGCGGCGGCGATGGGTCATCCCCAAAGGCGGGGGCCGCGGGCCACTGCAACAAGGCCCGCGCCCGGCGCCAGCGCGCACAGAAAAGCGATAGATGCTGCATTGTAGCAGAAGCCGGCCCGTTTGCAAAGCACCCCGCACGCGCTGCACTTGCAAACGCGAGCGGCCGCCCGGTAGCGTACCTGAAGCCCGTGCCTGTCTCCCTGTCCCCGTCCCCGAGGGTGACGCATGGCCGCTGACCTGACCGGCAAGCGCATCCTGGTGACGAGCGGGCCGACCCGCGCGGACGTGGACGCCGTGCGGTTCATCAGCAACCGCTCGTCCGGACGCCTCGGCTGCCGCATCGTCCGGGAGGCACTCAGCCGCGGGGCCACCGTGACGATGGTCGCCGGCCCGCAGAGCGCCGTCCCGGGCGCCGGCGAACTGAGCGCCGAGGAGGCCGGCCGCCTGCGCCTGCTGCACGTCGAAACGGTGCCCGACCTCGTGCGCACGCTCGAGGCCGAGCTGACCGGCCCTGAGCCGCCCGACGCCGTCCTGCACGCCATGGCCGTCCTCGACTATGTGCCCGAGGCCCGCATCGACCGCAAGACGCCTTCGGGCCGGGAGAGCTGGGACATCCGCCTCGTCAGGACGCCGAAGGTGATCCGGCGCATCAAGGACTGGGCACCGGCCACTTGCCTGGTCGAGTTCAAGCTTGAGGTGGGGGAACCGGAGGAGAGGCTGCGCGAGATTGCGGTCGAGTCCCTGCGCGCCAACCGCGCAGACCTGGTCGTGGCGAACGACCTGACGCAGATCCGGGACGAAGTGCACCCCGCCCTCATCATCTCGCCGGACGGGGAGGTCCTGGCGCGCCCCGCCACCAAGACGGACATCGCCCGCGCCCTCTGCGACATCCTCGCCGCAAGCTTGCGGTGACCTGCCGGACGGGGGCCGTCCTCCTCACAGGCGCTTCAGAGACAGGATGGGCTCCTGGGCGAGGAGCGTGCGCAGGATCGAGAAGTCCGGCAGGCGGAGCGCCTTGCGCACGGCCTCGTCAATCTCGGCCCGGACGGGATCCTCCGCGATCTCCGGGAACGGGCGGAGCGTTTGCTCGGCAATACCGTCGTAAGCCTTCGCGAGGTCACTGAGCCTGGTTCCTCCGAGGCCTGTCACATCCAGCACGGGCATAGACAGCAGTGTTGGCTTCTTGAACGCGACCCATGCGCCTCGGGTCTCCAAGCGACGTGCCAGGCAGCAGACAAGACCCAGTGTTGAGTTGAGCCAGAGCGCCAACGTCTTTTCGCATTCTTCCGCGTGCGTCCCACTTCCCAGTCGTACGGGCCACCAGACGTTGGATAGGCATGGTTCGGGGACGCGCGCAGAGGCGAGGCGCTGGGTCTTGAGCCAAAGGCGTTCCGCGACGAGCAGCCGCCCGGACAGAGGCCACAGGTCTTCCACGTGCCGAAGCGGCCGTCCCTTCTTGGGAGAGCCAAGAGGAGTCAGATAGGCGTTGCACGGCTGGGATATGGTGACCTGCTGTTCGGCGTCGTGGCCCCAGAAGGCCGGATAGGCCGTCGGGGCCTTGCTCAGCGCGAAGCCGTCGTGGATGTCCCTCCTGTCCGGCCCCAGCGATGCCAGCTCGCACAGAGGCCGCAGAGGAACCTTGCGCCTTCGGGCTCTGCCCGGCAGCCAGAGGTAGCCCTGAAGGAGATTGTGGGCCACTCGGATGAGGTCCGCCTGGGCGAACGCGCAGGGCAGAAGCCAGCTCTCCTGGCTCTTGAGGAACTCCCACGGCACGGAGACGGCCTCGCCAAGCTTCTGGTCCCCCAGGCGCAGCTCAAGGGCTCCCTGTCCTTGTTCCAGGTCCGGCGCCGGCTCCCGGCGGAGCCTCTCGGCAATGGCCAGCGCCTCGAACGGCGTCGTCGGGTTGCGCCAGAGGTTGACGGCGGTGACACGCCCGTCCTGCGGCTCGGCCCTGCGATTGGCCTTGACGGCAACCAGGAGGACTTCGCTCAGGTCGGTGCTCTCCGAGAAGTTCCAGCGTTCCGGATCGTGGCTGCACACCACGTGCTCGACGCGATAGTAGCTGCGCAGCAACTCGCGGCTTGGGCCCCAGGCGACGCCGGAGAGCACGGCCTTCGGCAGCACCACGGCCAGACGCCCGCCGGGCTTGATGTGCGGGTGGGCGACGGCCAGAAAGACTGAACCCAGCCCCGCCGTGCTGCTGGCAAGGACTCCCGGGGCGCGGAGCATCCGGCTGAGCTTCTTCTGCATCTGACGGCGCTCCTCCGGGGGCGATGAGCCGAACAGGAGGTTGCCGCCGACGCTGCGCGTAAAAGGCGGGTTCATCACGCACAGGTCGATGGGAGGCAGAGCGGCAGGAACCGGCTGGCTGGCCCCGGATGGCGTCACCCGGTCAGACGCGCTAGGCGCGGCAAAAAGGTCCACGTGCATGTTGACGGTTCGGCTGTTGAGGAACTCAATGCTGCCCAGCCGCCGCTTCTCTCCGCCCAACGGCAGAGTGTAGAGGTTCATGTTCCCGAAGGTCACTTCGGGCGCCCGAAGGGCCAAAGTGGAGGCCGTCAGGTGGACTGCCGAGAGCAGCACGTCGTAACCATAAGCCACGTCTTCGGCGAGGACGCGGTGAAAGGCAGGCAGGTCCAGGCCCGGGCCCTTGCCCTGGGAGGCCTCGATGTAGTTCTCGGCCAGGGCCTGGGCGGCGGCCATCAGCAAGGTGCCGGTTCCGCAGGCCAGATCCACGACGTGGAAGTCGCGCAGCTTGTCCAGGTCGTGCCACGGCACGTCCCAGGCTTTGGGCCGGAGGGCCATCTCCAGCAGCAAAGTCGCGGCCGGGATGCTCGTGTAGTAAGTGCCGAGGTACTTGGCCTGGGACAGCAGCCGGTGGTAGACGCGGCCCATCAGGTCATGCCTCATCGGCGCCCGCATCTCAACCAGGTCCCGCGCCGCCTCTGACAATCCGTCCACGGCCGCCAGGATCTCCCTGTGGGCCGTGCAGGCGCGCAACGTCATCTCCGCTGCCTGGAAAATGGGGTAGTAGTCGATCTCGCGCAGTATGTAGCCCCAGTGGTCGGCGAACTCGATCGCAGGGTCCCTCTCGCGGGGCATGTCTCCCAGGGCGTGGACGCGCCCGTCGGAGCCGGACAGGATCTCCTGGAAGATCATGGCGTTCATGATGACGAGCCCGCCCACGCGGCAAGCGGCCCGCTCAGGCGTCTCCTCGCCAGGCAGTGGCGCCCGGGGGGTGGCCGCAGCGCCGGCCGAAAGGTCCAAGGGGCGGATCCCAAGGCGGTCCATGATGCGGGCTATCACGCCGGGCCGCGGCGCCACAGCCGAGGCGAATCGGCTGACCGCCTCGTCCAGGATTGCGACCGCCTTCGCGACGACGTCTTCGCGGACCAGTCGCTCAAAAGCCGCGTGCAGCGATCTTTCCAGGTAGGCCACGTCGCCCACGGCAAGCCCCGTCTCGCCGGCTTCCGTCACCAGCGCAATCTGAAGGGAAGCACGCGCCAGGCGATCTTGCAGGTCCCGGAACTCCCCGTGACGAAGATCAGCGGGGTAGACCACGCCCACGCCAATATGCGCAATGCCTTGCTCCACGCGCCGTCTGGCGGACTCAAGCGCGCGCGCCGCTGCGTCAGGCTGGTCGGCCACTTCCCCTTCAATGGCCGTCCTGAGCCCGTTGTAGTACACGATCACGTCGACCATCTTGCGCCCGTGCTCCAGCGTGGCGTCGAAGATGTACTCCGGCGCCGTCACCAGGCCGCGCTCCTGCAAGAGCCTGGCGAGAGCCACGTTGATCACCTCTTGCCGATAGCCGTCGGGCATGAACAGCTCCCCGCCCATTCCCAATCGACCAATGCACTGCAGCGGAACTCATTCTATAACCGAGCGCCGGCCCTCGTTCAACCTACGGGAGCACCGCCAGGCGGCCTGACAGGGCGGTGCCGTTGCGGGCTACACAGCGCACATGCCCCACACGCCCGACCAACGCGCAGGCCCCCGGCGCGGCAAGGCGGACGTAGCGGTCCGTGTAGCCCGTCAGCAGGCCGGAGCGCGTGCGCCCCTCGAAGAGCACCCGGACGGTCTGCCCGACGAAGCCTTCCGCCCACTCGACGGCGAGCTGCCGCGCCACGTCCCGGACCCGGCGGCTGCGTTCGCCGACGACCTCCGGCGCCACGCGGTCCGGCATCTCGGCAGCCGCCGTCCCGGGCCGCGGGCTGAACGGGAAGACGTGCGTACGGCTGAACCGCGCCCGACGGCAGACCGCCAGCGTGCTTGCGAACTGCTGCTCCGTCTCGCCGGGGAAGCCGACCATCACGTCCGCGGTGACGGCCGGCCGGTCGAGGCGCTCGCGCGCCCGGTCGACCACGCGAAGGAACTCCTCCGGCGTGTAGGGCCGGTTCATGCGCCGGAGCACCTGCGCGTCCCCGCTCTGAAGCGGCAGGTGCAGGTGGGGGCACACGGCCGGATGCCGCATGGCGTCCAGGAGTTCCTCCGTCACCTCCCGCGCCTCGATGGAGCTGAGGCGCACGCGCTCGACGCCCGGCGTCTCGGCTACCGCAAGCACGGCGTCGGCCACCGTGGGCAAGCCCTCCAGGTCCCGGCCGTACAGGCCGACGTGAATGCCGGTCAGGACGATCTCCCGGAAGCCGGAGGCCGCCAGCCGCTCGGCCTCAGCCCTGACCTGGGGCAGCGGATGGCTGCGGGGCCCGCCGCGCACGAAGGGGAGGATGCAGTAGGAGCAGAACGAGTCACATCCCTCCTGGATCTTCAGGAACGCCCGCGCGCGGCCGCCGAACGAGCGGATGCCGAAGTCGCCATCCAGAAGGCGCGGACGGGGCCCGTGGGCAGCGCCGTTGACGGCCTGAAGGAGCTCGTCCCACTGCCCCCGTCCGTAGACGCCCGCAACGCCTGCCACCTGGCGCAGTTCGCTCGGCGCGGCGCTTGCACAGCAGCCAGTCACGAAGACTCGCCCGCCGGGGTTCTGCCTGGCGAGCCGCGCCGCCCACTGGCGGGACTTGCGGTCCGCCGTGGCCGTCACGGTGCAGGTGTTGAGCACGCAGACCTCGGGGGACTCGCCTTCCGCAGCTTCGCGATAGCCGAGGGAGTCGAGCGCCTCTGCCAGCCGGCGTGAATCGTAGACATTCGCCTTGCAGCCGAGGGTCACGATGCGATAGGTCTGCGCGTCCGGAGAGGGCTTCATACGCCACGAAGCTCACGAAGAGTAGAGAAGCTCTGGGGGTACGTGGCGGCAGTGCGACTCCCGGGCCGGTCCCTCGGTTCTTCCGCCGTGTTCGTTATGCCCGTCCTGGCGTGACGCCGCCGAATGCCTACGCGCGGGCGACGCCGCTCCTGCGCGCGGCGTCGGCGACGGCGTCCGCAACGGCGCGGTGCACGGCGCGGTTCATAAAGTCCGGCACGAGTTCGCCCTCCGGCGCCAGCGACGCCAGGGCGAAGGAGGCGGCGATCTTCATCTCCTCGTTGATGTCGCGCGCCCGCGCGTCCAGCGCGCCGCGGAAGATGCCGGGGAAGCCGAGTGCGTTGTTCACGTGCCGGCCGTCCTCGGCGGCGACGGCGCCCGCCTCGGCGGCCTCATCGGGCCATATCTCGGGCACAGGGTTGGCCATGGCGAACACGATGGGTCCGGGCGCCATCGAGCGGACCATCTGCTGAGTCACCGCGCCGGCGACGCTGACGCCGATGAAGACGTCCTTGCCCCGCATCGCGTCGGCCAGGCTGCCTTTCTGATTCGCCCGGTTCGTGAGGGCCGCGATCTTCTCCTTGGCGGGATTCATGTTCTCGGTCCGGCCGCGGTAGATGGCGCCGGCCCGGTCGCAGAGCACGACGTCCCCGACGCCGTAGTTCAGCAGGAACCGCGCGACGGCCGAGCCCGCCGCGCCGGCCCCGTTCATCACCACGCGCACGTCGCCGGCCTCCTTGCCCGCGATCTTCAAAGCGTTTATGAGGGCAGCCAGGACCACCACCGCCGTGCCGTGCTGGTCGTCGTGAAAGACGGGCATGTCCAGCCGCTCCTTGAGCGCGTCCTCGACCTCGAAACAGAGCGGAGCCGCAATGTCCTCCAGCAGGATGGCGCCGAACGTCGGGCCGATGGCGGCCACCGTCTCGACGATCCGCGCGGCGTCGTGGCTGTCCACCAGTAGGGGGACGGCGGCGATGTCCACCATCTCCATCAGGATGACGCTCTTGCCCTCCATGACGGGCATGGCGGCCCTGACGCCGACGTCCCCGAGGCCGAGCACGGCCGTGCCGTTGGTGATCACGGCCACGGTGTCGCCCACGGAGGTGTAGTCGTAGAGCTTGTCGGGATCGGCCTCGATGATGCGGCTCACCTCGGCCACGCCCGGCGTGTAGATCTGCCGGAGCTGCTGGACCGTGTCGAGCCTGACGCGGCTGGTCATGCGCGTCTTGCCCCCGCGGTGCAGCCGCAGGATGTCGTCCAACTGGGGCTCGGGTTCTCTGCGTTTCACGTGAACGGGCCGTTACCTGAGAGAAAGCGGAGAGCGCGACCGGCGACCCGCCGAGAGGCGAGGCCGCCACCCACTTATAACTGAGGCGCACTCGACCCCGCAAGCACAAACGGGGCGGCCTGGCGCATGTCTCCGGCGCAGCAGGCGCGTCGCCTGACGGGCATTGCATTCTGGCCGCAATGCCTGTATCCTGAATCGAGGCGCGGCCCTTGGAGCAGGGGGCGCTTCCCAGCGGCTGCCACAGCATGAAGCACTGAAAAGGCAGGCGCGTTGCCCGCCGGGCGATCCCCCTGAAGTCAAGCGATAGCCAGCGCGCTGGCACTCTATCAGACAGCAGGGACCCGACCTGCCGGACCAGGTCGCCGGGCCGCCCCGAGCCTGCGTGATGCCGGCCCCGCGCGCATGGACGGCGCAGGAACATGATGGACACATTGCCAGGTCTGATGGCAGCCCTGTCGGACGAAGAATGCGACAGCATCAAGCTGCACGGCGCCGGGGGCGCCGCGACGGTGACGTTCTCCCGGCAGGGAGAGGACGCGTGGGTCCCCGACGACCTGCAATCGGACGAGGTGCACACGGAGGACCTGGCCTTAGCGATACGGAACGGGTTCGGGGCCGAGTGGGACAGGCTGGAGTGCTTTCTGACCGGCGAGAGACTCGAGTACGCCATCGAGGGCGGCTCGGTCCGGGTGCAGCGTCGCGCCGTTCCGACGTCGGGCCCCGGCGCCGAGTCGGACGAGGCCGGCCTGAAAGCCGTCGCCGATGCACTGGGCATACCGAGATCGAAGAGGAAGCACAAGCTCAGGCAGGCGCGCCAGTTCGCCAGGATCGTCGCACAGGCCCTGGGCGAGACGGGCAAGAGGACCGTCCGCGTGCTGGATCTGGCGTGCGGACGCAGCTACCTGGGATTCGTCCTGGTGCACCAGCTAAGCGCGGGCGGGCGGAAGGTGCAGCTCCACGGCGTTGACTCGGACCCCCGCCTCGTTCAGAAGTGCCGCGAGATCGCCGCCGCGCTCGGATGGGCGAACACGACGTTCGAGGTGGCGGACCTGTCGAGCCATTCGACCGAGCGGGGCGCTTACGATATCATGGTTGCTCTCCACGGCTGCGACACGCTCACCGACGAGGCCCTGCGCATCGGGTGGGAAGCCCGGATCCCCCTGCTGTTCGCGGCTCCCTGCTGTCAGCACGAGCTTCGCCATCTGTGGAGGGAGCACCCGCTGGAATGGGTATCCCGGTATGGCCTGTTGGAGCAGCGTCTGGCGGACGTGCTTACCGACGGGTTTCGCTGCCTGGTCCTGGAGGCGCTGGGCTACCGGGTGAAGGTGCTGCGTTTCGCCGCGCCGGACGTCACGCCGAAGAACTTGCTGATCCAGGCGGAGCTGACGGGCGACCCGGATGCCGCACGCGCGGATGCGGCCCGGGCCTTCCTGGAGCAGTTCGGAGCGCGGCCGCGACTGGCCGCCGTGCTCGGGGCCGCCCGACCGGGGCCGGCCAGGTCGGGGCCGTCTCATCGGTCGGGGGCGTAGACGAACGTGCAACGGCCAGGCGCCGGCCCGTCCGAACACAGACAGAGGGCAACAGGATGCTAAAGTTCGATGAACACACTCGCACGCTGCAGCGGGACGAACACCTCTTCGAGCTTCGCGAGCCGGAACGACCCGAGTACTACGACGACATCTTCCCGCGGCGGCGCGTGCCGGTCGTGGTGTTTAACCACCGGCACGTGCCGATGATGCCGGCGCCCAAGATCTGGATCACGGACACGACGTTCCGCGACGGCCAGCAGGCGATGCCGCCGTTCACGCCGAAACAGATCGTCGACCTCTACGAGCTGATGCACCAACTGGGCGGCAAGAAGGGCCTGATCCGTCAGAGCGAATTCTTCCTCTACCAGCAGCGCGACCGGCAGGCCGTGGAGGGCTGCCTGGCGCTGGGCCATCGCTACCCGGAGGTGACGGCCTGGATCCGGGCTCACCCGAAGGACTTCCAACTGGTCAAGGACGTGGGCCTGCAGGAGACCGGCATCCTGACGAGCGTCTCCGACTACCACATCTTCCACAAGTGGCCCGGCTCGAACAGGCGGCAGGCGATCGAGCGCTACCTGGCCATCGTCAAGGAGGCGCTGAGCGCCGGCATCCGCTGCCGCTGCCACTTCGAGGACCTCACGCGCGCCGACTTCTACGGCTTCGTCGTGCCGTTTGCGATCGAGCTGCGCAAGCTGGCCGAGGAGACCGGGATGCCGATCAAGATCCGCGCCTGCGACACGATGGGCTACGGCGTGCCGTACCCCGGCGCGTCGCTGCCGCGCAGCGTCCCCGGCATCATCTACGGGCTCTATCACCACGCCGGAATACCCAGCGAGTGGCTGGAGTGGCACGGGCACAACGACTTCCACAAGGCGCTGGTCAACAGCGCAACGGCCTGGCTTTACGGCTGCGCCGCCGTGAACGCGACGCTCCTGGGCGTCGGCGAACGCACGGGCAACGCGCCCATCGAGGCGCTCGTCTTCGAGTACCTGGCGCTGCGCGGCCACGACCCCGCGATCAACACGCGCGTGATCAGCGAGATCGCCCGTTACTTCCGCAAGGAGATCGGCTACGAGGTCCCGCCGCAGCAGCCGTTCGTCGGCTCGCGCTTCAACACGACCCTGGCGGGCATCCATGCCGACGCCCTGGCCAAGGACGACAGGATATACACGATCTTCGACACCCAGGCCGTGCTCGGCGTGCCACCCGACATCCGCATCACCGACAAGAGCGGCCGGGCCGGCGTGGCGCACTGGATCAACCTGAACCTAGAGCTTGACGGCGAGGAGCGCATCGACAAGGATCACCCGGGCGTCGCCGGGATGTTCAACACGATCACCGAGCAGTACGAGAACGGCCGGGTCGCCATCATGAGCGACGAAGAGATGGTCGAACTCGTCGCCGAGCATATCCCTGAGCTGGCCGAAAGGGCCAGAGCCGTCCTGTCCTGAGAGGGGACGTCAGCGGGCGGCCGCGGGCCGCCGTTCGCCCAAGGACATCGGAGAGATCGGCCGGGCATGATTGCCATCATCAGCGACGTCCACGGCAACTACGACGCCCTGGAGGCCGTGCTCCGGGAGCTGGACCGACTCAAGCCCGACGCCGTGCTGTGCCTCGGCGACAACGTGGGCTACGGGCCCGAACCAGCCGAGTGCGTGGACGCCGTCCGCCGGCGATGCGAAGTGACCCTTTGCGGCAATCACGACTTCGCCCTCATCTACGGGGCCAACGGATTCAGCTCCGTGGCGCGGGCCACCATCGAGTACCACCGCAGCATCATCATGCCCCGTCCCGGACGGGGCCAGGACGACGCCGAACGGCGCGAGCGCTGGCAATTCCTCAAGAGCCTGCCCTACCGCTACGTGCGGGGGGAGCATCTGTTCGTGCACGGCGCGCCCAGGAACCCCGTCACCGAATACCTCAGGAAGATCGACGTGCTGCTCGGCATGAGCAAGAAGCTGACGGAGAACTTCCAGCAGGTGGACTGGCTCTGCTTCATCGGACACACGCACCGGCCGGGCGTCATCACGCCCGACATGAAGTTCCGCGAGCCGAAGGAGATCGGCCACGTCTTCGAGCCCAAGCCGCGCCAGAAAGCCATCATCAACGTGGGCAGCGTGGGCCAGCCGCGGGACAGCGACTGGCGCGCGTGCTTCGCGACGCTCCAGGAAGGCGGGGCCGTGCGGTTCCACCGGGTCGAGTACGACATCGACAGCGTCGTCGCAAAGATGCGGGCGACGGGGAACATCGACAACTCGCTGGCCGATCGCCTGCGCCGGGGCAAGTGACGGCCCCCGTCGGGCGCGGGAGATGGCTGTTCAGGCATATGCGACTGACGGAGGCGGGGCTAAGGGTCGTCGTGGTGGCCCGCATTACTTGCCCGCTCGCCGCGCCGCAGCTATAATCCAGCCCTGAGCGGGCTCCTTCCCGGCCCTCCCGCCGGCTTCTGGGTCGCACAAGGGGATCCCACGCAACCGACCACGGCATTCGCGCGGAGGCGCACGTGACCCTCATCGAGCCGGAAGACTTCCGGCTGAGCAAGCTCCAGGAGCTCCGCAGGCTCGGCATCGACGGCTACGGCGGCCGGTTCGGCGGCACGCTCCCCATGGGCCAGCTGACCAACCGCTTCGATGAGCTGCAAGGGAGCACCGTGCGCGCCGCCGGTAGGATCGCCGGCGTGCGCGGCATGGGCAAAGCGAGCTTCATGGACCTGAAGGACCGCACGGGGAAGGTGCAGCTCCTTTTCCAGTTGGACCGCCTCGGCGAGGAGCGGTTCCACGTCTGCCGGCAGCTCGAGCCGGGGGACCTCGTCGGCGTCGAAGGGGAGCTGACCAAGACGCGTACAGGGGAGACAACGGTCTTTGTGGACCGATTCGAAGTGCTGGCCAAGGCGCTCTTGAGCCCGCCGGAGAAGTGGCACGGCCTGCGCGACCAGGAGAAGAGGTGCCGCCAGCGCTACGTGGACCTTTTCGCAAACGACGACGTCATGGCCCGGTTCCTGAAGCGCAGCGAGATCGTGCTGGCCATGCGCGCGTTCCTGCACGAGCGGGGCTACGTCGAGGTGGAAACGCCCATGATGCAGGCCGTGGCGGGAGGCGGCGTTGCCCTGCCGTTCGTCACCCATCACAACGCGCTCGACCTGGACCTCTACCTGCGCATCGCCATCGAGCTCCACCTCAAGAGGCTGCTGGTGGGCGGCATCGAGAAGGTCTTCGAGATCGGCCGCATCTTCCGCAACGAGGGCGTCTCCACGCAGCACAGCCCCGAGTTCACGATGCTAGAACTGTACGAGGCCTACGGCGACTACGAGACGATGATGGAGTTGACGCAGGACCTTATCGTCCACCTGGCGCGCTGCGTCTGCGGGTCGCTCGTGCTTCCCTACCATGAGGTCCAGATAGACTTCACTCCCCCCTGGCCGCGGCGCAGATTCTGGGACCTGCTGGAGGAGCACGTCGGCCTGCGGCGGGGCGACGAGGACGCCATACGCCGAAAGGCCGAGCAGCTCAGCACGGAGGGAGCCCGGACCGACCACCCCGACTACCTGGCCTACCAGGTGTTCGAGAAGGCCCTGGACGAGCACCTGGTCGACCCCACCTTCGTCATTGACTACCCCAAGAGCATCTCGCCTCTGGCCAAGGCCAGGAAGGACGACCCCGGGCTGGCCGAGCGGTTCGAGCTCTACATCGGCGGCATGGAGATCGCGCCGGCCTACACCGAGCTGAACGATCCGCAGGAGCAGGAAAGGCGCTTCCTGGAGCAGGTGGGCCACGAAGACGACAAGGAACGGATCGACAGGGACTTCCTGCGCGCGCTCGCTTGCGGGATGCCGCCCGCCGGGGGGCTCGGGCTCGGCATAGACCGGCTCGTCATGGTCCTGACCGATACGGCGTCCATCCGTGAGGTGATCCTTTTCCCCCTCCTGCGCCCCGAGGAGGGGACGTGACGGCGAACCGGAGGCCCTCGCAATGCCCGGCGACGTCCTTTTGCGGGCTCACAACCTGGTGAAGGATTACCGCATCGGCCGCTGCGCGCTGCGCGTTCTGCACGGCGTGACGATGAACGTGCGACGGGGGGAGCTTCTGAGCGTGGTCGGCCCGAGCGGGGCCGGCAAGAGCACGCTGCTCCACCTGCTGGGCATCCTGGACACGCCGACCGAGGGGAAGGTGGTCTACGGCGAGACGGATCTGGCCCGGCTCTCGTCCGCGGAGCAGGCCTACTGGCGCAACCGCCTCTTCGGATTCGTGTTCCAGTTCTACCATCTTCTGCCGGACTTCACGGCCCTGGAGAACGTGGCCATGCCGGCCCTCGTCGGCGCCGGGCTGACGGGCTGGCGGGCCGCCAGACGGGAGGCCCGCAGCCGCGCCCGCCACATGCTGGAGTTAGTGAGCCTGGGCGAGCGCGCGGACCACCGCCCCGGCCAGCTATCGGGCGGGGAGAGACAGCGCGTGGCCATCGCCCGCGCCCTCATCAACCGGCCCGAAGTGCTGCTGTGCGACGAGCCGACCGGCAATCTAGACACGGACACCGGCCAGCAGATACTCGACCTGCTTGCCGACGTCCGAAAACAGACCGGGTGCACGCTCGTCATCGTCACCCACGACGAGAGGGTGGCCGCCACCGGCGAGCGCACGGTCCACCTGGTCGACGGCCGCATCGTGGACTGAACGTCCTCGCTGAAAGGGGGTTGCAACCAGGGCCGTTTCCGTATAGTCTACTGCGTCGCAGCAAGCCGAGTCGGCCGCCTCGAAGGGCCGGCGCCGTACTCTGGGGAGTCTGACAGCTTCGGGAAGCACGCGCAGGCAAAGGAGCCGGAATTGGGTCCGAAGGTCTACATCAACGGCGAACTCTACGAGAAGGAAGACGCCCGCATCTCCGTCTACGATCACGGCCTGCTCTACGGGGACGGCGTCTTCGAGGGTATCCGAGCCTACAACGGGAAGATATTCCGCTGCAAGGAGCACATCGATCGCCTGTTCGCGTCGGCCCGGGCCATCGCGCTCGAAATCCCCATGACCAAGGAGGAAATGACCGACGCCATCCGTCGGACGCTCGACGCCAACGGCATGCCGGACGCCTACATACGCCTTCTGGTGACGCGCGGCGTGGGGACACTGGGGCTGGACCCGTACAAATGCAGCGACCCCCAGATCATCATTATCACCGGCACGATCGCCCTCTATCCGCCGAAGTACTATGAGCAGGGGCTGGAGCTGGTGACCGTCTCCACCATCCGCAACCATCCCAATGCCCTCAACCCGCGCATCAAGTCGCTCAACTACCTGAACAACATCCTGGCGAAGATCGAATGCATCCAGGCGGGCGTCGCCGAAGCCATCATGCTCAACAAGGACGGCTACGTGGCGGAGTGCACCGGCGACAACATCTTCACGGTCAGGGACGGCGGGCTGGTCACGCCGCCCGTCCACGCCGGCATACTCGAAGGCATCACCCGCCAGGTCGTGATGGAGCTGGCTCAGAAGGCCGGCATCGAGACCCGTCAGCAGGACATGACCCGCTTCGACCTGTACGTGGCCGATGAGTGCTTCCTGACCGGTACGGCGGCCGAGATCATCCCCGCCGTGCGCATCGACAGCCGCCAGATCGGCGACGGCCGGCCGGGGCCCGTCACCCTGAAGCTGCTAAAGATGTTCAGAGACCAGACAACCAACAACACCGGCTGAGAGAGCCGCTCCGCGTCCGTCGGCACGAGGCCGGCGGCCGGCAAAGGGGTGAGACAGATGTTCAAAAGCTTTGCAGGCGGTCCTATCGGCGTGAACGTGGGCTTCGAGGAAGCCGTAGAGCTCGCCGCGCATTACGGCTTCGAAGGGATCTCCATGGACGTCGGTTACCTGATGGAGCACGGCCCGGAAACCGTCGTCCAGATACTTGAGGAAAGGGATCTCAAGCCGGGAGGGTGGGGCCTGCCCATGCGGCTGATGGCGCCCAAGGACGAGTTCAACGAGAAGCTCAAAGACCTGCGCAAGATCGCTGGCCTCTGCTCGCGCGCCGGCGACCTGCGCTGCTCCACCTGGCAGACGCCGGCTTCCGATGAGATGACGTTCGACGAGATGTTCAGCTTCGTGCGCGACCGCCTGGAAGCGATCGGAAAGGTCTTCAGCGAATACGACGTCCGGCTCGGGCTCGAGTTCATCGGCCCCGCCACCTCGCGCGCCGGCAAGAAGTACGAGTTCGTCCACACGATGGACGGCATGCTCGAGCTGTGCGAAGCCGCGGGAACCGGCAACATCGGCCTCCTCCTGGACTGCTGGCACCTCTACACCAGCGGCGGGCAGATGGACGACGTCCTCAAGCTCACGGACGATGACGTCGTGACCGTCCACATCAACGATGCCCCAAAGGGCATCCCCCTCAAGGAGCACAAAGACAACGTCCGAGCGCTGCCGGGGGAGACGGGTGTGATCGGCGTGCCGCGCTTCCTCAAGTTCCTCAAACGGATCGGCTATACCGGCCCGGTCATCGTCGAGCCGTTCAGCGATCGGGTCCGGCAGATGAAGGCCGATGAGGCCATCCGCGTCACCAAGGAGGCGATGGACAGCGTCTGGCCGGACTGAGCTCCCTGCTCCGCCCGCGGCCCCCGGGCCTGCGGGCTTCGAACGCGACCCTCCGCAGAGGACAACCATGCCGCCACCCATGCACCAGAAGAGCTTCGTGCTCACCGTTGCGGAATCGAAGCGCTTCATCGCGCGCGCGCTGAAGCGCCATCCGGCCGTCCTCGCCGCCCTCAACCAGGGCATAGTGGCCGTCCCGAAGGGCACCACCAACGCCTACGTGGCCGAGGAGCTCGGCGAGGAGGGCATCCATAAGCCGCATTACTGCACGGGCGTGACCAAGCCGACCCGGGGCGCCGAGGACGCCGAGACGGCCAACGAGCTGCCCGACCTGGTCCTGCGCTGCGGCGAGCGGCAGCATGGCGTCTCCGCCGTCGACATCGTCTCCGACATGGGGCCCGGCGACGTCTTCATCAAGGGCGCCAACGCCGTCAACTACGAGAAGCGCCAGGCCGGCATCCTCATAGGCCATCCGACGGGCGGCACCATCGGCGCCGCGCTCGGCACCGTCGTCGCCCGTCGGGCAACGCTCCTCATCCCGGTCGGCCTGGAGAAGAGTGTCCCGGGCGACATCCACCAAATCTACCGCGATCTGGTCCGGGTGGGGGTGAACGGGTCGGGGCCGATGCTCTGGCCGGTGGACGGCGAGATATTCACGGAGATAGACGCGGTCCAACTCATTGCAGGAGTGCGCGCCACGCTGATCGGAGCGGGCGGCATCGCGGGCGCGGAGGGAAGCGTCCGCCTTTCCGTCTGGGGCACGGCGGATGAGGTCGCGCGGGCCGAGGCCGCCGTCAAGGACGTGCTCGGCGAACCGCCCTTCATCAGCCCTTGATCGGCTCTCCCCCGCCTGCGTCAGCACGCGGCGATCGGCAGACAGTCAACGATTAGCCATTAACTGTTGACGATTAGCCGGTAACGATCGACGAAGCTCTCACCCTTCGCCGCCCGCCAGTTCCGCCCTGTTCTCGTATATCTTGCGGAAGGCCGAGATCACGTCCTCCATCTCCTCAGGCGCGGCCAGCAGCATGCTGTGCCGCATCCAGACGGCCTCCCGGCAGACGCGCTCGGCGTTCGGGCAGTTGACGTCCAGGTAGTCCCTGTGCTGCCCGTAGTACGGGCAGGAGATCGGGCAGTACTGCGGCCCGTCGCCGCTGCGCCGGAACAGCCAGTACCTGTAAAGCGGCTCGCCGTAGCCCCCGTAGCAGGGCACGCCCTCCGCGCTCAACGCCGCCATGAAGCGCTCGCGGCTCACGCCGTCGAACTCCTCGGACACGAACCTCACCTGATAGCCGTGGTAAGCGCGCCGCGTGATCCTCTCGTCCTCGGGGGTCGTGTGGATGCCGGGTATCTGCGAGAGCTCGGCGTTGAGGCGGTGCGCGTTCTCCGCCCTGAGGCGCGTGTGCTCGTCCAGCCGCCCGAGCTGCGCCAGGAGCAGCGCAGCCTGGAACTCCGTCATGCGGTAGTTGCTGCCCGTGCGGTAATGGTAATACCAGCGATCCTCCAGCCCGCGCCCGCAGTTGGCGAACGAGCGGATCAGCACGGCCAGCTCCTCGTCGTCGGTCAGTGCGATGCCGCCCTCGCCGGCCGTGATGTTCTTCGACGCCTGAAAGCTGAAGCCGCCGGCGTCGCCGATGGCGCCGGTGCCCTTGCCCTTCCACTGGCTGCCCCAACTGTGGCACGCGTCCTCCACGACGACCAGGTCGTGCTCGTCGGCCAGCTCGCCGATGCGGTCCATGTCGCACGGCAGGCCCATCCAGTGGACGGGCAAGATGGCCCTCGTCCTGTCCGTGATGACTTCGGCCGCGGCCTCGACGTCGAGGTTGAAGGTGTCCAGCTCCACGTCGCAGAAGACGGGCACGGCGTTAGCGCGCAGAACGGCGTCCGCCGTCGCCTGGAAGGTGTAGGCGGGGATGATGACCTCGTCGCCCGGCCCCACGCCGCAGCAGATGAGGGAGGCCTCGAGCGCGGCCGTCCCGTTGCACGTCGTTATGCCGAACCGCGCGCCCTGGAAGGCGGCAAACGCTTCCTCGAATTCGCGCACCTTCTCGGCGTAGTACCACTTGCCGCTGCGCAGCACGCCGAGCAGCGCCTGCTCTTCAGGCTTGCCATAGACGGGCCAGTCGGGCCACGCCTTCGTTCTGACCGCCTTCCCGCCGTTAACCGCTAGCTGTGCCATTCTGCCATCCTCTTTCCAGTCCCCTCGGAACCTGGCGCGCGCAGGATGCCGGCCGGCAGTCGCGCCTGCCGGATCACATCCCCCCGTCAGAAGTAGTTCAGGCCGTAGTTCACCAGCGGGAGCGGGAAGAGCCGATCCAGCACCTGCCTCAGCTCGGAGCCCGCTTCGAGCCCGAGCTCCAGCTTATCACGATGACGCGGGTGGCGGAAGATCAGATCGGTGAACGAACTCGTGTCCGCCAGCGCCAGCTCCTCATCCCCATACTCGATCCTGACGCCTCCGTCCACGCCGAGACTGAGCCGGCCGAAGACCTCGCTCCCGAGCCGCTCCCTGAAGAGCGGGGCACAGGCCCGCCAGAAACGCTCCGGGTCTATGATGCCGACCGTGCCGCGGAACCCGCGCGCCTCCGAAGGCCAGCCGAAGCTGCCCGCCATCTGCGGGATCTCTGCGTCGCAGTCTGCGTAATGGAGCGTCATCTCGTCCAGCCCGCGCTCTCTCAGCAGCGCAGCCATCGCCTGCATGATGGGCCAACGCGCGCCTCCCATCTCGACGACGGTGATGGCGGTCTCATCCTTGTGCTCCCACGGCGTGCCGCCGACCTGATAGGCCACGAACGCGACGGGCCGGTCGCCGCCCTTCGGGCAGACGAGCCGCGATTCCCCGCGCGCGTTGACCAGGCGATCCCTCTGCAGCAAGGCGAGGAACTCGCCCGGCGTGCGCACGAAGCGGGCCGGTTCGGCCAGCGCCATCTCCAGCACGGCAGGCATGTCCTCGGCCTCCGCCGGACGTATCACGTACTGAGGTCTGGCCTCGACGGGCAGCCGGTCCCGCGGGACGGTGCAGACGTTGAAACTGCCCGTCTCGACGTAGCCCTGCCGCTTGTAGAGGCCGCGCCGGCCGGAGATGAGCACGAGGTCGGCACCGTCGGCCAGGGCCTTATCCCTGCAGTCAACGAGCAGCCGCGTGGCAAGGCCGCGCCCCCGGTAGTCGGGGTCCGTGCACACCCCGCCGAAGCAGCA
Organism: uncultured candidatus Brocadiaceae bacterium; assembly: GCA_964521715.1. Classification (GTDB taxonomy): domain Bacteria; phylum Planctomycetota; class Brocadiia; order SM23-32; family SM23-32; genus DAOVRD01. The sequence goes on from CAZFSS010000032.1 coordinate 27,688, forward strand.
GGCCAGATGCTGCACGCCGAGCAAGACGACCTCGCGGTACGTCATGCCCACGAGCGAGACGACCTTGCCGTCGTCCGCGAACACGCGGAGGTTCTCGCGTACCTCGTCTTCGGGAGGGGCGGGCCGGCTTGCGTCCCACTGAGTGCGGAACACGCGTGCGCCGAGCTCAGCCGCGCCGCGGATCTCCATTCCCTTTGCAGCTTTTGGGCCTTCGATGGCCATTGTTGCGCAGGTCCTCCGAAGACGCCGGCTGGGCGTCGCTCAGACGTAGTTGAGGCCGTAATCGACCAGCGGCAGGGGGAACAGCTTGCCGAGCGCCCCGGCGAGTTCCGACTCGTCCGTCAGGCCGAGGTCAAGCTCCCCTCGCCGGTGGCGCGGGAGGAAGGCCAGGTTCGTGACCGCGCTCATGTCCTTGAGCACGAGCTTCTCCGGGCCGCAGGCGATCCTGGCCGGCGGTCCGGCGTCAAACTCCAGTGCATCGAACTCCCGACCCAGCTTCTGGCGGAACATGGGGGCGCATGCATCCCAGAACCGCTCCGGATCGATGATGCCGACTGTGCCGGGAAAGCCCCGCGGCTCCGTCGGCCAGGCAAGAGCGCGCGCCATCTCGGCGAACTCCCCGTCGCTGTCCAGGCAATGGACCGTCGCCCTTTCGACGCCGTGCTCCTCCAGAAGCGCCGCCAGCACGCGCACGATGGCCCAGCGCGCGCCCGCCATCTCCGCGACGGTGACCGCCTTCCCCTCGCGGTCCTGCGGGCGGAAGCCGCTCAGCCGGTAGGACACGTAGCCGACCGGCTCGTCGCTCCCCTTTCGGCAGACAACCCTCGTCGCGCCCACGCGGTTCACGACCTGGCCGCAACCCAGGAAGGCGACGAAGTCCTCCGGCGTGCGTACAAAACGCACGGGCTCGGCCGAGTGAAGGCGAACGAGCCCGGGCACGTCCTCCATCCGCCAGTGGCGCAGACGGTAACGCCCCGGGGCTGGCAGCTGCTCGCGCGCGATGGTGCACGTGTGGTAGCCGCCGACGTCGACGTAGCCCTGCCGCCGGTACAGCCCGCGTCCGCCCGAGATCAGAAACAGGTCGGCGCCGTGGCGGAGGGCTTCCTCCTTCGCGTCCAGCAGCAGGCGCGTGGCAAGTCCCTGGCCGCGGTAGTCCGGATCGGTGCAGACTGAACCGATGCAGGTGGCAAGGTGCCGCGTGCCGAGAAGAACGATCTCGCGCTCGAACATGCCGACGAGCGAGACCGGCCTGCCGTCGTCAAGAAAGACGCGGAGCCCGTCCAGGTTGTCCTCGCGGAACAGGAGCGGGAAGTGGCCTGCCATCGACGCGCCCCACCCGACGCGGAACACCCGGTCCGCCAGCTCGACGGCGGAACGGAGCTCGTCCCTGCGCAGAGCCCTTGGCCCTTCCATCGTCATTCGTCCTGTCCCCTACAGCGCAGCCACGCGGCACGTAACTCCCATCGGCAACCAATCCGGCAACCATACCGCGGTCCGACCGGGAATGCAAATGCGCGGGTCCAGAGCCCCCAACGGGCCCAGGCAGCCCGGGGATTTGCGTCCCCCAGGAGGGGCTGGTAACATGGCCTGGTTGACGCATCCTCGCCCCTGCGGACGGGCCGTCCCCGCTCAGGTTCTCTTCGTTGGCTCTCCGCGTCCTCTGCGCGCCCAGCGGCGAGCAGCAAGCAGGCAGTGCCATGCACATCGCCGTCTGCATCAAGCAGGTGCCCGACACTACGGACGTGCGGATCGACCCCGAGCGCGGCACGCTGATCCGCGAGGGAGTCGCCAGCATCCTCAACCCGCACGACGCCTATGCCGTCGAGGGTGCGGTGGCCCTGCGCGAGCGCGTGGGCGGCTCGGTCACCGCCCTCAGCATGGGGCCGCCCCAGGCCGAGGCCGTCGTGCGCGAAGCCATCGCCCGGGGCTGCGACCGCGCCATCCTGCTGACGGACCGCGCCTTCGCAGGGGCCGACACGTGGGCCACGTCCTACACGCTGGCCTGCGCCGTGCGCAGGCTCGGGGACGTGCGCCTCATCCTCTGCGGCAAGCAGGCCATTGACGGCGACACGGCCCAGGTCGGCCCCGGCCTGGCCGTCCACCTGGGCTGGCCGCAGGCCACTTACGTGCGCCGCATGCTCGGGGCGGACGAGGGCGCCGTCGTCGTCGAACGCCTCACCGACTGGGGCAACGAGACGCTCCGGATCGAGCTCCCCGCCGTCCTGACCGTGCTGAAAGACCTGAACTCCCCGCGGCTGCCGTCGCTGGTAAGCCAGATGCGGGGGCGACGCTGCGCCGTCGAGCGGTGGGGCGTGGACTCCGTCGAAGGCGACGCCGCCGACTTCGGCCTGAACGGCTCGCCCACGCGCGTCGTGCGCGTCTTCACGCCGCCGCCGCGCGGCAGGTGCGTGCTGTGGGAAGGCGGTCCCGAAGCGGCCGCCGCCGAGCTCGTCCGGACGCTGAAGGACAAGAGGCTGATCTGATGCGTTTGGAGATAGACCACGAAGCGTGCGTCCTCTGCCCGCGCTGCATCGAGGAATGCCCCTACGGCGCTCTCTCGGAGGCGGCCGGCCGGATCGTCGTGAGCGAGGCGTGCACGCTCTGCGGGGCCTGCGTCGACGTCTGCCCCGTCGAGGCCATCCGCCTGGAGCGCGAGCCGGCCGGGGAGGAAGCTGCGCCCCCGCCGCAGCACCGGGGCGTCTGGGTCTACGCCGAGCATCACGACGGCAGACTGCACCCGGTGGTGTTCGAGTTGGTCGGCAAAGGGAGCGAGCTGGCCGGCGCTCTGGCCTGCCCGCTGGAGGTCGTCGCAGCAGGCCGGGGACTGGACGACTTGGCGGAGCAGCTTTCGGGCCTGCCCGTCGACGCCGTGCACCTCGCAGAGCATCCGCAACTGGCGAAGTACACGGACGACGCACACGCGCTCGCCGTCGCCCACCTGATCGGCGAGCGCCGTCCGGCGATCGTCCTGGCCGGCGCCACGGCCCAGGGCCGCTCGCTGATGCCGCGCGTCGCCGTGCTGTGCAGGACGGGCCTGACGGCCGACTGCACGGGCCTGGAGATAGACCCAGCGACCGGCAACCTGCTCCAGACGCGGCCGGCCTTCGGCGGCAATGTCATGGCCACCATCGTCACCGCCCGCCACAGGCCGCAGCTCGCCACGGTGCGGCCCAAGGTGATGGCCGCGCCGGCCAGGGAAGGCACGGCCCGGCCCGAAGTGCGCCGGTGGACGCTGCCGGACGGCCTGGCGGCCACGCGCGTCACCGTGGTCGCGCGAGAGGAGGAATCCCGCAAGTCGGTGAACATCGCGGACGCGGACGTCCTCGTCGCGGGCGGCAGGGGGCTGGGCGGCCCGGAAGGGTTCGAGCTGCTGCGCCGCCTGGCCGGCCTTCTCGGCGCTGAAGTGGCCGCCAGCCGCGCCGCCGTGGACGCCGGCTGGGCGCCCTACGAGCGCCAGGTCGGCCAGACGGGCAAGACCGTTCATCCCGACCTCTACGTGGCCGTCGGCATCTCGGGCGCCGTGCAGCACCGGGCCGGCATGCAGTCGTCGGGCACCGTCGTCGCCATCAACAGCGACCCGGCGGCGCCCATATTCGAGATCGCCGATTACGGCATCGTAGGCGACTACCGGGAGGTGCTCCCGCACGTCATCCGGGAACTGGCCGACCTCAAGACGGCGAAGGGGGCCGATCGTGAATGAACTGGCGCCCCGGCCGCCCGGGACGACGGCCGCCGACTACCGCAAAGTGACAGGATGGGACCGCGTCCGGCAGGGCTACGCCGAATACCTGCACGACGAGTCCCGCCTGGCCGCCGAACGGGTCGAGGTCATCCACTTCCCGTCGAACGCCGACGAGGTGGCCGCCGCCTTGAGGAGCGCGAGGCAGGCGGGGCATCGCGTCACCATCTCCGGCGCGCGCACGGGCATCACGGGCGCCGCCGTCCCGCTGGATGCCGAGGAGATCGTATCGCTCGAACGCGTCAAGCCCAGGCCCCGAGTGCGCCGTGACGCCGGGGGCAACTGGACCGTGCGCGTCGGCGCCGGCACGAGCCTGGCCGAACTGAACGACTCCCTCGACCACGGCCTGTGCGACTACCCCGACGGCAAGCCGGACGCGCCGCTCTTCTACCCCGTGGACACCACGGAGACCTCCGCCCACCTGGGCGGAACGGTCGCCACCAACGCCTCGGGCGCGCGGACGCTCTACTATGGCCCGACGCGCCGGTGGGTCGAGGCGCTCACCATCGTCACGGCGGACGCCCGGATCCTGGAGCTTCGGCGCGGAGACGTGCGCGCCAAGGGCGGCGTTCTGCTCTACCGGCGCGAGGACGGCAGCCGCGCTGAGCTGCACATCCCCGACCTGCCCATGCCGAAGACCAAACACACGGCCGGCTATTACCTGAAGCCCGGCATGGACGCGATCGAGCTGTTCATCGGCAGCGAGGGGACGCTCGGCATCGTGGTCGAGGCGGAACTGCGCCTGGCCGCAAAGCCGGCGAACCGCCTCTTCCTCACGCAGTTCGTGGGCGGGCCGGAGGACGCGGTGCCGCTCGTCCAGGCGTGCAAGGGGAGCCCTGCGCTCAAACCGCTCGCCATCGAGTACATCGGTCCCCGGGCGATGGCGCTGCTGCGCACGGTAGGCCGGCAGACGGCAGCCTACGTCGAGGTGTCGCGCCTGCCCGAGCACGCCGCCGCCGTGCTCTACGTCGAAGCGCCATTCGACGACGAGGCGCACCTCGACGCCATCTACGCGGCGCTTCAGGACATCCTCGGCGCGGCGGGCCTGGACCCCGCGCATAGCTGGGCCGGCTTCACCGAGAACGACATGGAGGAGATGAAGCGCCTGCGCCACGCCGTGCCGGACATGGTCAACGCCATCATCGGGCAGCGCAAGGCCGACGTGCCCGAGCTGCACAAGGTGGGCACGGACATGGCCGTGCCGGACGAGTCGCTCGGCGCGATGATGCGCGTCTACGAAGGGCGGCTGGCGGCGTCGGGTCTGGACTTCCTCATCTTCGGCCACATCGGGGACGGGCACCTGCACGTCAACATCCTGCCAAGGTCGGCGGAGGAGCTGCGGGCGGCGGAGGAGCTCTACATGGAGTTCGCGGCGGAGGCCGTGCGGCTGGGGGGCAGCGTGGCCGCCGAGCACGGCATCGGGCGGATCAAGAAGGCGTTCCTGCCGATCCAGTTCAGCGCCGGGGACCTGGCCGCCATGCGGGCGATCAAGAAGGCGCTCGACCCCGACCTGCTCCTCAACCCCGGCGTGCTGTTTGACGCGCCGCGGGCAGGATAAACCTAGTCAAATGTAAAGTGTTCTTGACTTCGCGGGTCCTTTCCCGTATAACGCCGTCTAATACCCGGTATTCCCGCGGCTTTTCGCGGTGAGAGGCATGGAGATACTGACTGTCCAGGGAGCGGCAGACCTTCTGGCCGTTGACGCCAAAACGGTTTACCGGCTGATCGAACGGGATGGATTGCCTGCTTTCAAAGTCGGTCGGCAATGGCGGATGCGACTCAGGGACCTGGAAGCATGGATCGACGGGCAGATGCACGTGAACGAGCCATCGCCCGCGTATGGCCTGGGACAACCTGCGCTTTTCGCCCAGCCCGAGCGGGGCGACGCTGAGCTGCGTGGGTGCGAACGGGGCTTCAGCGATTCAGCCTTCTCCGAGAACGGTGACTTGCCCGTCCACAGATGGGTTCCCTGGATAGCGGGATTCAGCGCCACATTCGTCCGGGAGGTGCTGGACCGCTATGCAGCACGGGACTCGCACCCAGAGGGCCGGACTGTGCTCGACCCCTTCGCAGGTGTTGGGACGACGCTCGTTGCGGCCTCGCTGAGAGGGCACCGCGTCTGCGGCTTCGAGATCAATCCTTACGCGGCCGAAGCTGCTGAAGTCAAACTGAACGCATCAAGGATTCCACCAGACGAGCTCAGCCGCAGAACCGCAGAATTCGAGGCGAACGTTGGAGAGGCAATTCGAACGGGAGCACTCCCGCGAGGGGCCGCGCCGCGCGGCTTCCAGACAAGACGAAGGTTCCTCTCACCAGCGGTGGAGCGAAAGGTTCTGCTCGCAAGGGATTTCATTGAGGGTCTCGAGGACCCCTTGATCCGGAAGTGCTTCCGGATTGCGCTGGCCTCGGAGCTTGTGGGATTCTCGAACTACTCCTATGAGCCAAGCCTTGGCACCCGGGCTGCCGCCGGGAAGCCCGACGTGTCCGACGCACCTGTCGTCCGCGTGATAGCCAATAAGCTGAGGCTGATGGTTGACGACGTAAGGACGCTCCAGCGCGACCCTCACTCTGAGGCATTGCTGTCGGGGGCGGACTTCCACCAAGGGGATTTCTTCGGGCTGCAGGACGTTGTGCCCGACGCGAGCATCGACTTGGTTATCACTTCGCCGCCGTACCTCAACAACTACCACTATATTCGCAACAGCCGCCCGCAGATGTACTGGCTGCGCCTGGCACACTCCCCGAATGACCTTAAGGCAGTGGAAGGCGCAAGCTTCGGCAAGTACTGGCAGACAGTGCGCGGAGGGGAAACGGTGAGCCTGGCGTTCGACATGCCTGAGCTTGCGGAGAGCATCGCGTTCCTGCGCTCGGTCAATGCGCACAAGGGAGCGTACGGAGGGCCCGGCTGGGCAAACTATGCCGCCACGTACTTCAACGATTGCTGCCGGTTCGCCGCAATCCTCGGACGCGTACTGCGTTCGGAAGGAAGGGCCGTGGTCGTGCTGGGCAACAGCATTCTGCAGGGGGTCGAGTTCAGAACGGACCTGCTGTTTGGCCGCATATGCGAGCTGCAGAGCTTGAAGGTCGAAGAGGTGGTGCCATTGCGGGAGAAGCGAACTGGAACCAGCATCATCCGCTCGTCCGTCCGCTCAGACTCCGCAAGAGGGAAGACGACCCTGTACGAGTCGGCCGTCGTTGTGGGCAAGGCTTCCTGACGCGCCGCGCTAGGGCTCTGCGGCCTCCAGCACGACCTGGGCGATGGCGAAGTCGCGGTGGTGGGTCATCGTGACGTGCACGCGCCCGACGCCGAGCTTGCGGCTCAGCGCCAGCGCCCGCCCCGAGAACGTTACGGCCGGCGCCCCCAGCTCGTTGTTCGAGACCTCTGCCTCAACGAACTTCACCCCCTGGCTCCAGCCGACGCCGAGCGCCTTGAGCGCCGCCTCCTTCGCCGCAAACCGCGCGGCGAAGCGCTGCTCCGGATGCGGGCCCGCCCGGCAGTAATCGGCCTCCCGATCGGTGAAGACGCGGCCAACGAACCGGTCCCCGTAGCGCCGGACCGCGCGCTCGATCCGCCCGACCTCAACCAGGTCCACGCCGATCCCGACGATCATCCGGCCGCCCCAGCTCACCAGTCAGTAGCCTCACCGGGCCGACGGCGGAGGCAACGGACGCCCACAAGCCGCCGGACTCACTCCTCCGCGCCCTCTTCGGCGCCGCCCCGGCCTGCAACCGCCCTGGCCCGCTCGAAATGCTCGCGGCGCTTCTCAGCCAGCGTCGGCGACACCTTCTCGAATATCGCGACCTCGATCTCCCGGCCCAGGTCCGGGTTTTCTTCGAGGAACTGGCGCGCGTTCTCTTTGCCCTGGCCGAGCCGCGTCTCGCCGTAGGAGTACCAGGTGCCCGACTTCTCGATGACGTCGTACTCGCCTCCGAGCTCCAGCAGGTCGCTTTCGCGGGAGATGCCCTTGCGGAAGAGGAGTTCGATCTCGGCGGTGCGGAACGGGGCGGCCACCTTGTTTTTGGCGACCTTCACGCGGCAGCGATTGCCGATGTTCTCGCCGCCCTCCTTGATGCTGGCGATGCGGCGCAGCTCGATGCGCACGGAGCTGTAGAACTTCAGGGCGCGCCCGCCCGGCGTTGTCTCCGGATTGCCGAACATCACGCCGATCTTCATCCGCACCTGATTGACGAAGACGACTGCGGTCTGGGACTTGGAGATGGTGGCGGCCAGCTTGCGGAGCGCGCGCGACATCAGCCGCGCCTGAAGGCCGATCGTCTGGTCTCCCATCTCGCCCTCGATCTCGGCGCGCGGCACGAGCGCAGCCACGGAGTCGATGACCACGATGTCCAGCGCGCTGCTGCGCACGAGGGCCTCGACGATGTCGAGGGCCTGCTCGCCCGACTCGGGCTGGTTGATGAGCAGGTCCTGGATGTTCACCCCGACTGACCGCGCGTACTGGATGTCCAGGGCGTGCTCCGCGTCGATGAAGGCCGCCACGCCGCCGAGCTTCTGCGCTTCGGCCACCATGTGCAGGGCGAGGGTCGTCTTGCCGGAGGCCTCGGGCCCGTAGACTTCGACGACCCGTCCCCTGGGTATGCCGCCGACGCCGAGCGCCAGATCCAGCGCGGGAGACCCGGTCGGGATGGTGTCGATGTCCAGGCGCGCCTCCCCGTCGCTGAGGCGCATGATGGCTCCCTTGCCGAACTGCTTCTCGATCAGTTCCAGCGTCCTCTCCAGGGCCTTCTGTCGTTCGCCCTTCTCGTTGCCGCTCTTCGCCATTTGTCGCACCTGTTCGTAAAGCCGGTCGCTTCTCGGCTGCCCGGACGTATTGTAGTCGGTCGCCGTTCGGTTGCCAACGGAAACGGCGCGCCCACCGCACACGGGCCGACGCCGATCATCTACTTGCGTGCCTGTCCCGCGCCGGCGCGCCTCTCAAGGCACCGCCGCAGGACGCCGACAAGAGAGCCGAGCAGGCGTCGGCGGCGGGGCTCTGCGATCAGGCCGCCCCAGTAGACCTCGAGGAACCGGTCCGCCGCCGACGGGGACGCGGACCGGGCCAGGGACGAGGCAAGCGTGACCAGGTCCAGGCCGGCCAGCATCTGGCGCACGACGCCCGGCACCCAGCCCACCCACCTGGCCCGTCCCAGACCGACCAGCGACACCTCAGGCTCCTGCGAATCCCCGTCCGGGCAGACGAGCACGTTGTCGTCGGTCAGGCCGAGGTGCAGATACCCCGCCCCGTGGAAGGACCGGACGGCGGCGGCAGTCTGCCCGATGAGGGCGTCCCTGTCTGCCGAAGCGGCGCCGGGCTCGCCCGCCGCGCCGATCTCGCCCAGCCGATCGCGCAAAGTAACCGCACCGGGAAGCTCCTCAGCGAGCAGGAACTGCTCCTTGTCCCAGCGCCCGCCCCTCTCCATGTAGCAGACGTGGAAAGGCACGGCGAGTGCCCGCGAGCGGACGGCCGTCGCGCATGCCCAGGAGTTCCCCGCTTCGGACCCGCACAGGACGCCGGCGACCGCCCGGGGGAAGCCGGAATGGGGACGGTATCGCTTGGCGATGAGCCGCTCCGCAGCACCCGTCTCACCCGCCGGGACGGAAGCCACCGTGCGGTACTGGCTGCGCTCGACCAGCAGCACGCCAGGGCCCTTCACGAACTCGTCCGGGGCGCACAGCCGCCTGTAGAACGGGGGCGCGCTGTAGCAGGTCACGATCCGTCCGCTCCATCTGCCCAGGCAGAAACGGTAGGTGAACGGCTGCCGGATCAGCCCCTCGCGGCCGCGACGCTCCCCGCCGCCGCTCAGCACGTCCAGAGCCGCCCCGAGCACCTGCCGGACGGTGATGCTCGTCATGCAGCGCACGTGGCTGCACCTGCGGCGCGAGCAGGGACGGCAGGCCGCGCTGCCCGTCACCACGATGCTGCGGCTGCAATAGGGGCCGGTTTGCACGGGGTCTTTGGGACCGAACAGAGCCACGACCGGGACGCCGAGCGCAGAGGCGATGTGCATGGGGCCCGTGTCGCTGCCGACGAACAGGTCCGCCCTGTTGAGCAGGTGGATCAACTGGCCGATGCGCTCCGTGCGCGGGGCCAGGATGGCTCTCCGCCTCATGGAAGCGACGACCTGCTCGGCCAGCTCTTTGTCCGCCGGACCGTAGGTGACGAGCACGTCGGCGCCGCGTTCGGCGATCAGGTGGTCCGCCACGCGGGCGTACCGTTCGGGCAGCCAGCGTTTGAAGGCGGCGGACTTGCTCGTGCCCGGATGGATGACGACGAGCGGCCCGCCGCCGAGCTGCCCTTCCAGGGCCTCGTCCAGGCGTCTGGCATCCCTGTCGAGCCTGGGCACGACCGGGTCCGCGTAGCGCGTGGCAATGCCCAGAGGCGCCAGCAGGGCCAGGTCACGCTCGATGCGGTGGACGCCGGCCGCCGGCGCCGTGACCAGGTGGTTCTGCACCAGGCGGTTGAGCTCCCGGTTGACGCCGCCGCCGAACCCGACCCGCATCTCGGCCCAGGCGGCGGCCACCAGCCAGGCGCTCTTGATGCTGCTCTGGAAGTCCACCGAGATGTCGAAGCGCCGCTCCCGCAGCAGTTGCGCCATCTCCTTCAGCTCGGCGCCCAGCGCGTACCATCGGAAGGGCGTCTCGAGCATCTTGCGCCAGACCGTGCGGGGCACCGTGATCAGCTCATCAATGTAAGGATGGCGGCGCAGCAACCCGCTGAATCTGTCCTCCACCAGCCATGCGATGTGGGCGTCGGGCCGCTCCTGCCGAAGGAGCGAGAGGGCGTTGAGCGCGTGAGCAATGTCGCCCAGGCCGCTCAAGCGGACGCAGAGGATTCTGCCCCCCGTGTTGCGCTCGCATATGGTCATAAGCTGCCGGCCCCCTTCCGGCCCGGCGGCTTCACGTTTTCCGGTGGATCTTGCGCGTCCGGTCGGCCAGGCCGGAGATGGTCAGGTCCGACTCGCCGGCGACGACGGTGCCGATGCGGTCCTCGAGCGGGTCGGCCCAATGGGCGGGGATGCCGCCAGCGCCAAGCAGCGCGCCGAGCACGGACCCCGCCGTGGCGCCGTTGCAGTCCGTGTCCAGCCCCGCCCTCACCGCCAGCCCGATCGTGCGGGAGTAGTCCTTCTCGCCCCACAGCAGGCTCATGGCAACGATGGCCGCGTTGTTGATGGTGTGCACGCCGTGGTAGCTGCCGTACCTGTCCAGGATGTTGCCGATCGCTTCCTCGGCGGAGCAGCCTTCCTGCCGCCAGGCGAGCACCTGGTGGATGGCCTCGGCCAATCGGCAGTCCCGGGGGACCTCCGACAGGCCGATGTGCACGACCTTCTCCACGTCGTCCGCCACGAAGGCCACGGCCAGCATTGCGGCCACCCACATCTCGCCGTAGATGCCGTTCTTCACGTGGCTCACGGAAGCATCCTTGAAGGCGAGCCCGGCCGCTTCCTCCGGCCTGCCGGGGCAGGCATAGCCGAAGCAGTCGGCGCGGATCTGCGCCCCTATCCACTCCCTATAGGGGTTGAAATGCATGGCGCTCTCGGGGGGCCAGATGCCGTTGACGAAGTTGCGGTAGGCCACGCGCTCCGCCGTGTACGTGCAGGCGTAGGGCAGGTGCGCCATCCAGAACTCCGCCACCTGGCGGGGAGTGAACTCCCGACCGTGCCGCTCCAGTATCCCCAGGCCCACGATCGTGTAGTCCGTGTCGTCGTCGCGCACTCCGCCCTTTATGTGCCCGCGCAGCAGGCCCATGGACCACTCGGGGAACTTGATCCCGCGGTTGTTCTCAGGAGGAGGCGGGAAGTAGTCCGTAAGCTCTGCCAGGCCGCAGATTTCCATCAGATCGTCAATCTTCTCCTTGCGCCAGCCCTCCACCGGCTTCCCGAGCATGCAGCCCGCTGCCCGGCCGAGCCAGGCGCCGAGCGTCTTCTGGTCAAGCTCCCTGTCCGAAAGCGGGACGGCGATGTGTCGCGGGCCGTCCGGACGCCTGGCCCGTATCTCCTCCAGGTCGCTCGGCTCGTCATAGGGGAAGTCAGCGGCGGGCTTCAGGTTGCCCAGCGCTTCGCACAGGGCCCGGGCCCGCTTGAGCTGGTCGGGCCCCCCTTCCTGCTCGATGAGGGACGCCTTGCGCTCGAACTCCCACGTATCACATCCCTCCTCCGAAAGCTGCTTCAGTTCCTCGCGCGCGAACCTAAGCAGTTCGTCCACGTTCTGGGCCATTGCGATGCGCCTTTCCGGGCAGGTGTCATGGTGCGGACGCAACCTCGGGCTACTACCTATCAGAAAAGGTCAGGGCGCGCAAGGAACGTCCCGCCGGGCACGAGCGGCCGGTCACGCTTGACGTTGGGGAGCGTGCGCCATTACTTTGGCATGTCCATGCTTCCTTGCCACAAGCCCGGGAGGGCTCCATGTCCTGCGTTCAGACGTCGCTGTTGCTGGTGATGCTGGCCGTGATAGTGATGCCGGCATCGGCTGCCTTGTCGGCCGGATCCGAGCCGCTGCCGCCCTTGCGGGTCACGGAGTCAAGCAGCACGGTTGACGTGTACGACTTCGTCGAAGTCTCGATCCGCTTGGGAAAGCCGGTCCAGGGCAACCCGTTCACCGACGTCTCGGTGCAGGCGGAGTTCGGCCAGGAAGGCAGCGTTCCGGTGCGCGTGGACGGCTTCTGCGACTCCCAGGACGGCACCCTCTACAAGGTCCGCTTCATGCCAGCCACGCCGGGGCAATACCAGTACGCCGTCGCCCTTCGCCGGGGGGAGCAAGAAGTCTCCCACAGCGGCGCCTTCACGGCCCGCAGGGCCTGGCGCCGAGGGCTGCTTCGCGTGGACCCGAAGCGGCCCTTTCACTTCGTCTGGGAAGGCACCGGCGAGCATTACTTCTGGAACGGGACCACGAGCTACTACCTCATGGGCTGGCAGGAGGACGACCAGATCCGCACGTCCATTGACCGGCTCAGCGCGCTCAAAGTCAACCGCATTCGCGTCTTGGTCTACGGCCGCAACCAGGACCAGCCCTGGGGCCAACCGGTGAAGAGCACGCGCCAGTTCAAGCTCTACCTGAATCCGTGGGTCGCAGAGCGGCCGGACGACGTGGCGCAGCCCGGCTTCGACCTGCGCCGCTTCAGCGTGGACTACTGGCAGCGATACGAGCGGATGCTCCGGTATGCCCGCGACAAAGGGATGGTGGTTTCCGTTATCCCCTTCATCGGCGGGCAGGTGCTGCCGACGCCGTTCGAGGCGTACAGCGAGGAGGAGCAGCTCTACTACCACTACGCCGTGGCGCGCCTGGCAGCGTTCTGCAACGTCACCTGGGACCTGGGCAACGAGCACGACCTGAACCGTGAGTCGCCGAAGTGGGCCGATTGGCTCGGGCCGCTGGTCAAGCAGTGGGATCCGTATGACCACCTGACAAGTGCGCACAACAGGATCTATCGCACGCCCGGCAGCAACTGGAACGACATGCAGCTCATCCAGGCATGGGACGCGGGGAAGAACTCATTCTTGGCCGAGCAGCGCAAGCAGCAGGCGGCATCCGGCAGGATCGTGCCGCTGGTGCTGGAGGAATACGGCTACGAGGACCTCTGGGAGAACCAGCCCGGCCAGCGCAATGCCGACTCGCGCCGGCGGGTGGCGTGGGAGGTCTATATGGCCGGCTGTTACCAGACGACAGGCGAGACGGCCAACCGTGGGACGGGGTCCGGTCCCGACAGCGGCGGGGGATGGGTCAACGGCCGCGGCGACGACCAGATGACCATGCTGCAGGGGTATGCGCACATCGTCGAGTTCTTCTCGAGCTTCCAGTGGTGGAGGATGGAGCCGCGCAACGATCTGGTCGAGGCGCCGGGGATGTGTCTGGCGGAGCCGGGGCTTGTCTACGCCGTCTACCTGCCGAATCCTGCTCAAGTCACCGTGAAGCTCGACGGATCCGTCAGCTATCGCGCTCGCTGGTTCAACCCGCGTAGCGGCCAATGGGCCGCGTTGCTCGACGCGACGGGTCCACAGTGGACGGCGCCTATGCCGCCCGGCGAGGGTGACTGGGCGCTGCTCCTAACGAACTACGATTGGAGCGGGACGGGCGCCTACGACAAGCATGAATGGTCCGGTTTCCTCATCGCCAACAACCGCTGGGGCGGCGGCAACGGGCCCATATGGTTTCGGGAGTTCCCCGACCGTTGGTCGTTCTGGACAGAGCACGAAGACGACCTCGAAGGCGGGCACGTGAAGTCCTTTCCGCACGCGGGGATCGGCTGGTTCTGGGGCGACTGGGCGCCGAACAACGCTCTGCCTGTCCGACTCGGCGAACTGGCCGTCGCCAGGTCGGATTGGGCGGTGACGCTGCCGACGAAGCAGCCCGGCCAGAGCTACGTCGTCTACTACCAGCTCTACACCTCATCGGTGCCCGATCCCAAGAGCGACGCTTCGCAGATCAGCGGAGACCTGGCGCTGATCATCTACCGCGAGGACTTCGCCTTTGAGCATTGGGGCAAGGTGCTCGGAGAGTTCGACGTCGGCGGCCGCAAGATGCGCGTCGTGCACAAGTCGCCGGCCATCGGACAGTCCACCTACATCATCATGATTCCCACGGAGAACGTCGCGGTGCGGAATGGCGACACGATCCGGGTGAAGGACTTCGACATCAAAGCGTGCATCGACTTCTGCCTCACCCAGGGACACTACAACCCGACTGACTACCTGATCACGATCCAGGCCGGCTGGGAGAGCCGGGCGCTTCACGGCGTGCTGCGCTCCGACGAGCTTACCCTCACGGTCGGCAGGAACGGCGCGGACCCGGTTCGCCTTCCGCTGGACCTCGGCTGGCAGGTCCCTTAGCGGAGAAAGACTGCGATGTGGTTTGCGAGAGCCCGATGGCCCTGGGGCTTGCTGCTCCGTGGCGCCCATGACCCGAACGTTGCAATGGGCGCGGCCCGTCCATAGAATGCATCTCGCGGCCTGCCTCGTCGCCGAGGGGGCCGTCGGCGTGTCTCCCAAACGGGAGCCAAGAGGCGCTGAAGAGCGCGGTCCCTTTCTGCGGGCTTTACACGTAATGCTGCTGCCGTTCCTTCTCTGCGTTCTGATCCTCTACATTCCGCTGCCGCTGAGCGACGGGACGGTGCCGCTGTCTGTCGCGGCGGGCGGAGTGTGTCTGCTGGCCCTGCTGAATGCGGCGGCGGCCTACGCGGGAAGCGGGCTGGCCATCAGCCTCTCCCGCCTGCCCGGACCGCGCGGGGCCCTGGCGGCCAACCGGGTCTTCTCAGTCCTGAAGGGCGGCGTCGTGGGCCTGGTGCTGGCCGACGTGTTTGCGCTGAAATGGCCCGCCCTAGTGGGGGACCTCCTGGGCGGGCAGAGGTGGGCGCTAATGGTGGACGACCTGCTCCTGCTGGCGCCCGCCGTCGTGATGATCCTCACCCTGATGGCCTTCCAGTATCGGTTCGACTACAGCTACGGGCGCGTCCAACTGTCGCTCGGCCAGTGCCTGTGGCTGAGGTTCCGCGTGGAGCTGGGCCTGATCCTGGTCCCCTGGCTCGTGCTCGTGCTTGTGACCGACGCCGTGGGCGCGGCGTTCGCCGGCAGCACGTGGGCGGACACGGCGGACTCGCTCAGTTCCGGCCTGGTCCTGCTGGCCATCGTCGTGTTCAGCCCGCTCCTTCTGCGCTTCATCTGGTCGACGGCGCCCCTGCCGGAGGGCCCCCTGCGCGAGCGGCTGGAGGCGCTCTGCCGGCGCCAGAAGCTGCGGTGCAACGGCATCCTGCTCTGGCGCACGCACAACCACCTGGCCAACGCCGGCGTGGTGGGGCCGACGCCGCTGCTGCGTTACGTGCTGCTGACCGACGCCCTCGTGCAGCGCTCCACGCCCGAGGAAGTGGAGGCCATCTTCGCCCACGAGGCGGGGCACGTGCGACACCATCACCTGGCCTTCTACATGCTGTTCGCGGTCGCATTCGTATGCTTCTACGTGAACCTGGTGGACCTGATCGCCCTGATCGGTTGGGTGGCGCCGGTCCGGGACATCCTGGCCTTTCACATGACGGGGGAGCAGGGGGCCGTCATGCTGGCGTTCGCCGCCGTCTACTGGGTCCTGGTCTTCGGGTTTGTTTCGCGCCGCATGGAACAGCAGGCGGACCTGTTCAGCATCGAGGTGATTGAGGAGCCCCGCAACTTCCTCAGCGCCCTTGGCCGGCTGGCGGCCCTCAGCGGCACGCACAGCGGCCTCACGTCCTGGCGGCACTTCAGCATCGCCCGGCGCATCGCCTTCCTGCGGGGCGTCCTGGCGGACTCGTCCAGGGCGAAGCGGCTGCGCGCCGGCGTCGCCGCCATGCAGATTGCGCTCCTTGTCCTGCTCGTCATCGGCGCGGGCAGGCTGCTGATCTTCCGGCCGGACCTGTTCGGCATCTGAGCGAGGCCGACGGTTCGGCTGTGACGGGCGCGACCCCCCAGGATATAATGGACCCTGTACGGGCCGAAACCGGAACGAACGGGGGTCAGCCGCACATGTATCGGAAAGGCTTGAGTCGCAGAGCATTCATAAAGGCAGCGGCGGGCGCGGCGGCCCTGGTCTGCCCCCTCGTGGGATCGCGCACGGCTGCGGCGGACCGCCCGGCGCTGAGCGACCGCGAGGCGCTCCATTACGAGAAGCTGCGCGGCGGGATGGCCCGGTGCAACCTCTGTCCCCACCAGTGCATCGTGGCCGACGGCGCGCGCGGGCTCTGCGGAGTGCGCGAGAACCAGGGCGGCATCTACCGCACCCTCATCTACGGCCGCCTCTGCGCGCGGCACGTCGACCCGATCGAGAAGAAGCCCCTCTTCCACTTCCTGCCCGGCACGCGCGCCTTCTCCATCGCCACGGCCGGCTGCAACGTCGAGTGCCAGTTCTGCCAGAACTGGGACATCAGCCAGGCCGCCCCGGAGGCTGTGGAGGCCGTCTACACGCGGCCCGAGGAGGTCGTCGAGCTGGCCCGGCGCTACGACTGCGCCTCCATCGCCTACACCTACTCGGAGCCGACCGTCTTCTACGAGTACTCGCTCGACACCTCCCGGGCGGGCAAGGAGGCGGGCGTCCACAGCGTGAGCATCACGAACGGCTTCATCCGGCCCGACCCGATGAAGCAGCTCTGCGAAGTGCTCAGCGCCGTCAAGGTGGACCTGAAGGCATTCACGGAGGAGTTCTACAAGAAGTACGTGCTCGGCGAGCTTCAGCCGGTGCTGGACACCATCGTGCTGCTGAAGGGACTCGGCATGCACACGGAGGTGGTGACGCTGCTGATCCCGGGGCTGAACGACAGCGACAGCGAGATCAGGGACCTGAGCCGGTGGCTCGTCAAGAACGTGGGGCCGGACGTGCCGCTGCACTTCTCGCGGTTCTACCCGGCCTACAAGATGACGAACTTAGCGAAGACGCCGGAGGCGACGGTGATCCGCGCGCGGGAGATCGCCGTCAGCGAGGGGGTGCACTACGCCTACGTGGGGAACCTGCAGGGGCACGAGTACGAGAGCACGTATTGTGCGAGCTGCGGCAAGCGCATCATCGAGCGATTCGGCTTCCACGTGGGCGAGGTACAGGTCAAGGACGGCAAATGCGGCTACTGCGCCACGGCCATCCCCGGCGTGTGGCAGGCGTGACGCCGGACGCTCACGTCAACAGCATGTGGGCCATGTGTTCCAGGGGGACGAGGAGGTCGCAAAGGGGCGTGCGGAAGACGAGCGCCAGTACTGCCCCCAACGACAGGAACGGCCCGTAGGGCATGACGTTCTCGTTGCTCATCAGCATGAGCGGCAGGCCGTAAATAAGCCCCAGGAAAGGCGATAGGAAGAACGCCGTCACCACCACCTTCCAGCCGAAGAACGCCCCGAGCATCGCCATCAGCTTCACGTCCCCGAACCCCAGCGCCTCCCGCCGGAAGATCGCCGCCCCGATCAGGGCGAAAACGAAGATCATCCCGCCCCCGCCCAGCGCCCCGATCGCCGACCCGATCAGCCCGTCCAGGGTCAGGTCGCCCGTCAGCCGCTCGAACGTGTTGTAGCTCTGCGTCCCCACGTGCAGCTCCGGCAGCAGGACGCCCGCCAGCAGCCCGCCCATGATGCCGAACACGGATACCTCGTCCGGGATGATGAAGTACTCCACGTCCACCGCGCTGGCGACGATCAGGAGCGACGTAACCAGCATCATGAGCGCGAGCTGGCCCACGGCCGTGCCGGCCTGGAGCCCCTCGCGGTAGTAGATCAGGGCGAACAGCACGCCGGTGAGTGCCTCGACGACGGGGTAGCGCCACGAGATCGGCCCCCCGCAGTCCCGGCAGCGCCGCCGCAGCAGGAAGAAGCTGAGCAGCGGAACGTTGTCGTACCACCGGATGACGTGCCTGCAATGGGGACAGATGGAGCGCTCGGGGTCGTTGACGGTCAGCCCGCGGGGCAGGCGCCAGATCCAGACGTTCAGGTGGCTGCCCGCGGCGCAGCCCAGAAGGAAGAGCCAGGCCAGCACGAACGCGGAGAACGGTGTCAGCTCGGCCGCCAGCAACCGGTCCCTCCTGGGACAGGGGACGCCTTTCCGCCCTCCGGGGCGGAGGTCGCCCGCTGGGAGGTGGATGGCGAGGAGCGCAGGTCCGGCGTCAGACCAGGAGCAGCTTGCCGAAGGCGCCGGGGTCCCTCTCCTGACCCGCGCGGCCGGTCCACGTCAGGCGCAGCACGTCGTTGCCTTGCGCGTCGTAGCTGTTGATGCCGACGTCGAACCCGACGACGTCCGGCCTGCCGCGCACCTGAGAGAATACCTGCCACGGGATGGCACAATCAACGCGATAGCCGAACGGGGTCCGCTCGAGCCTGGCCGTGACCTGCGCGTCGTTCGAGGTCCTGACCTGCGGTTCGGCGCCCTCGTCGGCGGGCGGGTAGACGGTCAGGCTCATGACGCCGTTCTCGTAGCCGCCGCGGCCCAGCTCGCCGACCTTCCGGCCGTCGAGGAAGATGCGAAGGTTGTCCGCCTTCTCCCTGCCCTCGATCTTCTCGGCGGCGGGGCAGAGCAGATCCTCCTCGACGTCCGCCCAGACGTAGAGATTCCGGTCGTCGTAGGCGCCCACGAAGTCGAAGCTGTGGCCCAGCACGTTCTGATCGGAGCCGTGGATCGGATGGACCGGCGACGGCACGTGCAGCGTGCCGCGGCGGGGCTTCTCGGCGCCGAGCTCGTAGCCCTCGGCCTGCCGCGCGGTGGTGGCCACGTGGTGCAGATGCTCCAGGGCGCGGGCGCCGTCGCAGGCCAGCATTACGTCGAGGCTGAGCGCCTCCAGCGCCGGCCCGACCGTCATCTGCACGTCCTTGTGCCGCCGGCCGTAGGGCTTGAGCTTGCGCACCTGGAAGCGCTCGGGGAAGACCTGGTCCTCCCGGTGGGGGTGGAACTCGACGGTGACCTTCTGCTCCTGGTCCGTGAAGTTCTTCAGGTGGTAGCGGAGGTCGACGCTGACCATGCCCCTCCTGTCAACGGACCCGCCGCGCAGTTCGCTCCAGCCAGCGACGGAGCCGGCCCGTTTGTCGAGCACGGCGACGGCCTCGGCCAGTCGGGCGGGGATGTCCAGGTCCTGGGGGCACGGCTCGAGGCACTTGCCGCAGAGCCGGCAGAGCGCCGCCTTGCCGCCGAGGGACAGGTAGCGGCTTCTGGCGTGATCGGTGAGGCCGAAGATGCGCTCCAGGTTGAGTATCTCGAAGTTGGCGGGGATGTCGACGCCCTCCGGGCACGGCATGCAGTAGCCGCAGCCGGTGCAATAGAGGCCCAGGAACTCCTTGCGCTCCTGGATCGCGGCCTGGATGCGGTCGTGGTCCTCCTGGGCAAGCTCGGCAGCGCGCGACACGGTCTCCACGTTCTCCTCGAGCATCTGCATGGTGGACATGCCGGACAGGGCCACCGTCACGTTCGGATTGGAGAGCACGAAGCGGAGGGCCAGTTCGGGCGTGCTCCTGACCTCGCCGACCAGCTCGGCCGCCCTCTCGCTCGGATAGCCCAGCCGGCCGCCGCCGACCGGTCCCATGATGACGACGCCCTCGCCGTGCTCGGCGGCGTAGGCGATGCCCTCTTCCACCTGCCGGTCGAGCAGGTTGTACTGGCAGGTGACGGACTCGAACAGCCCGGTGTCCACCATCTTCTTCAGGCTCTCGCAGGAGCCGTGGAAGGAGTGGCAGATATGGCGGATCAGGCCCTGCTCCTTCGCCTTGAGCAGCTCCCTGTAGAGGCCGTCCTCGCCGGCGAAGGAGCCCTCATAGCCCTCATAGTTAAGCCCATGGATACTGTAGACGTCGATGCAGTCCGTGCGGAGGCACTCCAGGGAATCCTCCAGGTTCTTCCACCAGCCGCCCTTGTCGGCCTTGTCATAGTGGTGGTTCTTCGTGGAGAGGATGACCTGGTCGCGGATACCCTCCATGGCGTCGCCGAGCGCCCGCTGGCCGTCGCCGCCGCAGTATCCGACGGCCGTGTCGAAGTAGTTTATGCCGAGTTCGACGGCGCGCCTGAGCATGGGGACGGTCTTGTCGCGATCGACTTCGGTCCGGGACTTCATGGGCAGGCGCATGCAGCCGAACCCGAGCCGCGAGACCGTCAAACCCGTCTTTCCCAGTGGCTTGTACTGCATTTGTGCGTCCCCCGAAGTGCTTTTCCCTCTGGGGGCAGGCCGTGGCCTAAGAGCCTCTAGCAGAATGACCCGTGGCCGCGACGGAGCGGATTTCGCCGCAGGCCAAGGAGCGTCG
>CAZFSS010000033.1:0-47251 GCA_964521715.1 uncultured candidatus Brocadiaceae bacterium
CTTTACCCCCACTGCACGGGCACACGCCCGAAAAGTGCAAAACTATAGTCTAGTGGGCTGTCAAGGAAGTCGTCTTGCATTTTCGCACCTACCGCTCGATAGCGGCCGCGGCCCTGTAGGGGCACGGCGCGCCGTGCCCCTACGTATCAGTCCGCACATGACACCGGCTGCAGAACGCAAGGTTGCTTGTTGAACAGGCCACTAGTCGGCCGGGGGGTATTCGTTGCAGAGGTAGTGCAGCGGCGGCTCGTCCTCTTCGACGTGGGGGAAACGCCCGACCGGCTCGGCGAAACGATTGTCGGCCGTGTCGTCGTTGACGGCCGACACCTCGCCGACCAGAACCGTGCCGCCGTCCCCCCAGAACTCGTGGTAGAGGCCCTGCACGAGGGAGATGCTCTGGCCGGCCCTCAACCTGACGAGCCCTCCGGCGGGCACTTCAGTCCTTACGCCGTCCACGCTCACCGTGACGGGGTCGCCCAGGTCGAGTTCCCCGTTTTCATCGGAGTCGTAAAGCTGAATCACCAGGTCGGCGCCGGCGCGGTTGATGATGTCCTCCGTCTTCTGCCAGTGGAAGTGCAGCATGCACCGCTGGTCCTCCTTCGAGATGATGATCTTCTCGCAGTAGGACTTGCCGGCGCCCGGATTGCGGGGGTCGCCGTTGCGGATGGTGAACAGCAGGATGCCGTAGCGGTCGAAGTCATCCCGCCCGAAGTCTGCCACGTCCCAGCCCAGCATGCTGTCGCGTATCTCGTCGCACTCGTGCCCCTTGGCCTTCCAGTCGTCCGGAGTCCAGAACGCGAAGGGGGGGAGGGCGAAGTTGCACCGCCGGACGAACTCGATGCCGTCACGGACTATGGCGTTTACCTGCGAGCGCTTCATGGGGCCGTCGCTTCCGCGTTGAAAGTTCCGGCGGGAGGTAGTAGCGTTGTGCCAGGCGGAGCGGATTCTAACTGCCGCCCTGGGGCCTGTCAAGGAGTGCGCCGGACGGGCGCCTGGGGCCGGCTGAGGGAGCTTGCGGCGGCGTGGAACAGACGGACGGGCAGGCTTCGGAGCCGTTGTGCTGGGCGCTTGTCGGCCCCACGGCGAGCGGCAAGAGCGCCGTGGCGCTCGAGCTGGCGCGAAGGCACCCGCTCGAGATCGTGTCGGTCGACTCCATGCAGGTCTACCGTGGCATGGACATCGGCACGGCAAAGCCGACGCCCGAGCAGCGCGCCCTGGTGCCCCATCACATGATCGACATGCTGGACCCGGACCAGACGTGCAACGCCGGCTGGTTCAGCCGCATGGCGCTGTGTGCGATCCGGAACATCTGCGCGCGCGGAAAGCGACCGTTCCTGGTGGGCGGGAGCTCCCTCTATTTGAAAGGAATAATATGGGGGCTGATGGAGGCGCCGTCGTCCGATCGCGAGCTGAGGGGCAGGCTCCGCCGGGAGATCGAGCTGCACGGCAGCCACGCGCTGCACCGCCGGCTGGTGCGTCTGGACCCGCGGGCCGCCCGCCGCATCCATCCCAATGATGTGAAACGTCTGGTCAGGGCGCTGGAAGTGCACGAGCTGACGGGCGGTCCGATCAGCGCCCGGCAAGGCCAGTTCGAGGGCCGGCCAAGGCTGCGCGACCGGATGGTCGGCCTGCGCTGCCCGAGGGCCGTGCTGTACGATCGCGTCGAGAGACGGGTCGACCAGATGATGGCCGCCGGCCTGCTGGAGGAGGTAAAAGCCCTGCGCGGCCGGCTCGGTCCCCAGGCGCGCCAGGCCCTTGGCTACAAACAACTTCTGGCTCACCTGGAGGGCCAGACCGACCTGGATGAAGCCGTGCGATTGATTAAGCGCGACACC
Organism: uncultured candidatus Brocadiaceae bacterium; assembly: GCA_964521715.1. Lineage (GTDB taxonomy): Bacteria > Planctomycetota > Brocadiia > SM23-32 > SM23-32 > DAOVRD01. Next base: position 1,836 of record CAZFSS010000033.1, read on the forward strand.
CGTCGCTTCGCCAAGCACCAACTGACTTGGCTGCGCCGTTTCCCACAGGCCCGATGGGTCGACTCGGCCGAGAGCGAGGACCTCTCCGAGGTGGCCGAGAGGTGCGAAAGGGCTTTGTTGCTCGTTGCTTGACACCGTAGTGTGCTTCCGCTATGATTGCGGCGGCCCTAGGCAAGGAGGTGCTGCCTAAATGGCAAGAGTGATCTGGGGCGTAGATTTCGGCGATTGGAGTCTGAAGGTCGCCCGGGGAACGTACGACAAGAAGACGGACACCATCACCATCGATTTGCTTGACGAGATCGTGTACGGTCAGCTCCCGTGCGGCTACGACGCCAGCCCCCTGGAGAAGCATAGAGAGGGCATCGCTGCGTTCCGGCAGAAGTACCAGATCGGCGGGGGTGACGATCTTTGTGTCGCCGTCAGCGGTAGCGAGGTATTTCATCGCTTCATCCCGGTCCCACCCGTGCCCGGCCGCCTCGACGACATCATGCGTTACGAGGCCGGCCAGCAGATTCCGTTCGAGCTCGAGGACGTGGTCTGGGACTACCAGCCCGTCAAGGCGGAGGAGGACCGTCAGGAAGGCGAGGAGATAGAGGTCGGCCTGTTCGCCCTCAAGAAGGAGAGGGTGGCCGAGCTGATGGATCTGCTCGGCCCGTGGCGCACGAACCTGCGCATCGTCCAGGATGCGCCCCTGGCCGTCTACAACCTGCTCCAGTACGAAGGCATCGTCAGCGAGCCGCTCGTGGTGCTCGACGTGGGCGGCGCTACGACCGACGTGATCGTTCTGAACCCGCCTCGCTTCTGGGTGCGCACGCTGCTGGTGGCCGGCGACGACTTGACCGATGCGCTGGTCGAGCAGTTCGGCGTCAAGACCGAGGAGGCGGAGCGCATCAAGCGCAGGGCCGGGCAGAGCGCGCACAAGGAGCAGATCCTTCGCATCCTGCAGCCCGTCTTCGACGACCTGACCAACGAGATCCAGCGTTCCCTCGGGTATTACAAGAGCCTGGACCGGCAGGTTCGGTTCGAGCGCGTCCTGGCGCTCGGCAGCGCGCTGAAGATGACGGGCCTGCCCCAGATGCTGGCGGCAGCCCTGCAGTACCAGATCCAGCCGCTAAGACAACTGCAGAGGATCCAGGTGGCCGGGTCGGTGGACCAGGAGAAGCTCCAGTCCGCCCTGGCGGGCTCCTGCGCGGCGCTCGGCCTCGTGGTCCAGGGAGCGGGACAGGGCCGGCTGGGGATCAACATGGTCCCTGAGGAAGTGGAGGCGGCAGGAGTTGTGGCGCAAAAGAAACCGTGGGCTCTGGCGGGAGCCATCGGCGTCGTCGTCATCGTCGCACTGATGATCCTGGGTCAGGTCCTCAACGCCCAGGAGCTCCAGGGCGCCGAACAGCAGGTCCCGCTGGGCACTCTCGATGAAGTCACCCAACAGGAGAACGAGTACACTGCTGCGCAAGCCGAGGCCAACCGCCTGCGGCAGGGCCTGGACGTCCTTGCGGAGCCGGGAATAGATCGCGGCATCTTCCTGCGCGTCCTGCCCGTGCTTACGGACGTAATCGAGGGCAAAAACGTCTACCTCAGCAACCTGGACTTCACGTGGATGGAGCCGTCGTTGATTGAGGCGGGTGTTGTGCCGCTGGCGACGGGCGGCATCGGCGGCAGGCGCGTGGGCATGGGCCCGACGGCTCCCATGATGGGTCCGGCTATGGGAGTGCCGGGCATGGGCGGTCCTCCTCCCGGGGTGAGGATTACGGGCCCGGGGGGCACGGCGCCCACCGCGGCGCGGCCGACCGGTGGCCGGCGCGGCCGCACAACGGCCGCTCGGGCCAGGCGCGGTACGGAGGGGACGACTGCCGGCGCATCGGAGCTCGTCATGCGTTTCGCCTGCGAGTCGCGCGAGATCGCCCTCAAATACATCGAGGAGGAGGTCATTGGGGCCCTGCGCAACGCGCAGTTCTCGGACGCCGTGGAGCCCGCCTTCACGGAAGTGGAGATGATCGGGGAAGTGCGAGACGTCTGGCGCGATCGCGTTAGCGGACAAGAGGTGTTGCAGGGCACGGAAGATGCGGTCAGGTTTGTTGCCTTCCAGGGCTACGCCGTAGTCAACACCGCTCCGGAGACCGAGAAGCAGGGATGATGGCCGGCGCCGGAGTGGCGGTTCCCGGCAGGTAAGCGTGTAGGGGCTGGCCAGGGGAGATAGAGCATGGACTTCATAGTGCGCATGAAGTTTTGGGTCGCTGTGGGCGCCTTGGTCCTGATCAGCGGCGTGGTCTTTGGGGTCTGGTTCGTTCCCGCAGGTAGGAAGAACCACGCCCAGATGGCCGCCTGGAAGCAGAAGGCCGATAACGTCGCGAGCTTCGCCCAAAAGGAGCGCATTCCCGGGGCCCAGGATGTCCAGAACCTGGGGGATCTGGCGGCCGCCTACAAGAGCGATCTGGCGGCCATTACAGAGGGGCTGGCGAAGGAAGACGCCCTCCTAGAGCAGCACTTCGTGGACGCCGAGACCGGGGACGAGCTCAGCCCGGGCACGTGGAAGGTGGTCTACGGGGAGAAGATGGACGCGCTGGAGGAGGAGATCCACAAGAGCTTCCTGTCGACTCCGGACCAGCCCATCTTGCGGAAGTTCTACGGGACGGAATGGCCGGACCAGCAGGAGATGCGGCAGGAAGAGAAGCAATACTGGGTCCAGAAGTACATCATGGAGGCCCTGGCCGCCTCAAATAAAGTGCGGATGGTTGTGCCGGTCTTCAGTCAGCTGCAGCTGGTGGATAGGCCGGAGCGTCTGCTGCACCCCAGCGAGGGGCAGTTGTTCGAGCCCAGGGCCTTCCAGATCGAGATCGCGACGGATTACAAGAGCTTGCCGCTGGTTCTGAGTAAGCTTCTTGAGTGCCAGGTTCCCCTGGACATCACGGGGCTCCAGATCGAGCGGCGTTCTTTGCCGGCTCTGTCGACGCGGGCGCGGGAGAAGCCGGCGCAGCAGCCAGGCGCGCCTGCGGGCGCCGCCCCTGCGCCGGCCGGCGTGCCGGCAGGTCCTCCGGCCGTGATCCCCGCCGGGCCGCCGCCCGGCGTCATGGGCGGTCCTCCCCCGGAGGCCCTGGCCGCCGCCAGGGCAGCTGCAGAAGCCGGTGCAGCCCGGGCGCGGGCCGCAGCGCCCACGGGTCCCATGGGCTTCGGCATGCCCACGGGAGTGCGTGGGCCTACGGGCGCCGGTCGGCCGCCCAGTGGGGCCAGACGGACCACGCGGCCGGGGGCCGCACCGGGGGAAGCTGGGGAGATACCCGGCAGGCTCGTGACCGTCACCATCACGGGCTACGTTCTGGACTACCTGGCACCGAAGGAAAGCGGAGAAGGCGGACAGGGATAGGCTTAGGCGTCAGTCGCCGCAAAGAGCTGCATGCCCGGTGGAGGTTATGTAATGCCGGTCAAGAAACGAGGGTTCTTCTTCCAATACTTCGACAAGATGATCTGCGGCGTTGTTGCCCTGGGCATCCTGGCGGCCGCGCTCTACGCCGTCATGAAGGGCGGCTCCGTCAACAGAGTCGCCCCGCCGAGCGAGGTGATTAACAACATGCAGATCATCGAGACGAAGATGCGGCAGGGCGGCGAGTCCACGCCACCGGAGCGAGTTGATTACCTAGGCCGGGTCGAAAGCCGGATCGAGAACTACTCCCCTCCGCGCACCCTGGCCTGCGATATTTTCTACCCGGAGCTGCCAAAGGCCTTGCCGGCTGTTGCGATCGGCCTCGATCAGGAAGCCGTGCTTGACTTCAAGGCGCCGCTCGACAAGGGCTCCGTCAAGGTGGAGGGTCCCGAGGGGATCGTCGACGTGGTCCGGCATCCGGAGGACGAGGATTACGCTCGCGTGGTGATACGGAGCCACGACAAGGAAGGCGATGTCACGGTCGTGGGCGTGGCCGGAGGGCTTAAGCATGAATACCCGGTCACCGTGGACGCCAAGGTGGGCAAGACCGCTTACCCGCCGACGGGGATCGAAGCCGAGGCGGGATTGGGAACCGTGACCGTGCGCATCGTGCCGGACCCCAGGAACGCCGACGTCGAGGTCGAGTCCTATGAGGTGTGGCGTCGGGACTGGGCCGACCCCCTCGGTGAGTACCAGAAGGTCCCGGGCATGGGTGCGGCGGCCGCAACGGCTCGCGCGGGCCGTGCGGCGGGGGCCGGCATGGCTGCCCTTGGGGCGGCCTTCAACCCGATGGCCGGGCTCCGGGCCGGGGCGCAGGCAGGGCCCGGGGGAGCCATCGAGTGGGAGGACGCAGGCGTCAAGCCTGGCCAGAAGTACAGCTATAAGGTCCGCACGGTCGGGGCGAACACGTACCCCAGGGAGAGCGATTTCACTCCCTCGGCGTTCGCCGAGGTGCCGCGCATGATCGACTTCCGCGTGACCGGCTCCAGTCCGGACAGGCTCGGCATCGAGGTGGCGGATATGTCAGCGGGCGGCGTCTCGCAGGAGAAGTTCTGGGTCAGCATGGGCGACGAGATCGGCGGCGTTGTGCAGGATCAGAGAACGGCGCGGGTCACGAACTTGCTGACTGACTACGTATTGGTGGACTTCCAGCGAAACGTCATCCAGCCGGACAGGGGCCTGATCTCCGACCGAGCTATCTACAGCGACGCCGAGGGCAACCTGCACGAGGCGTGGCGCTGGCGTAAGGGCACGGAGTCAAAGTTCTGGGATCTGGTCGAGCAGGGCGGCCGCCGGGCGCAGCCGGGCGCCTTCATGGGTCCGATGGGTCCGACCGGCGTTCCCGCGGGCGCTCCGCCCGGCGTGCGGGGCCCCACGGGCGGCCCGCGCGGCCAGTGATCCTTCTGGCATCGTGAACGCGCTTACTGAGGCAGTGCGACTGTGGTCGCCGGCCTCGCGTCTTGTCCGGGTCGATGCGGAATGGGACCGGGGCGAGCCGGATGCCGGCGTGCAGTCGTTCTCCTTTGAGGATGTTTCTGCGAGGGACGATCATGCAGCGTGACAACAACGTGCTGTTCTTCCTGTCGGCAGCCCTGATCCTCGGCGGGGTGCAACTGGCCGGCTGCGCGGCGCCGCCAGAACCGAGCGTCGGCGCGGAAGCTGCCCCTCCGCCCGAACAGCAGGTGGCGGGAGCCGAGCAGGCACAGCCCGTAGAAGCGGAACCGACCGTTGCCAAGGCCCTCGAGGCCCTCCAGCAGGCGGAGCAGGCCTATCAGGAGGAGGACTACGATCGCGCTCGCACCCTCTATGCTGCACTGGCGCAGAATCCTGCCGGCCTCTCCGAAGAGCAGCTCGAGGGCGTCCGCGGCCGGCTCGGGCGGATAGACGCCGTCCTGCAGCAGCGCGCCCTGGACGAGCGCACGAAGGCCGCGCAGGACCTGCTGGCGCAGGCGGCTGCCCTCGTCGGCGAGGAGAAGCATGGCGAGGCCGCCGAGAAGCTGACAGCGCTGAAGGAGATGACCGATCTGCTTACGTCCGACCAGCAGGCGCAGTTCGGGGAGCTCTGCAACTCGGTCGCCCAGGCGACCGGCCTCATGCCCGGGATGACCGACGAAGAGGCGGAGCAAGCGGCCGAACGCTGCCTGGATGCTGGCATGGACGCCTACAAGGCGAAGCGCTACGGCGATGCAAAAGCGGAGCTGGACAAGGCGGCGTTGCTCAAGCAACACCTGAGCTCGCGCGCCAGGCAGAAGGTCCAACAAACGCTTCAGACCGTCGAGGCGACGCTCGCCGACCTGGAGATGCAATACCGGCAGGCTGCCGAGCACTTCGCGGGCGAGCGATACGCCGAGGCAAAGCAAGCCCTGGAGGCGATCAAAGCAGGAAGCATATCGGCCGGCGCCGAGATGGATGAGGCCGTGAACAGCCTGCTGGCGCAGGCGGATCAGAAGCTGGCTGAACAGGGCGAGCGCGCGGAAGCGGAACGGCGGACCAGGGCAGAGGAACTCGTGGCCAAGGCCGGGGCGCTCGTGGCCGAGCAGAGCTACGGCGAAGCCGCGCCCCTGCTGGCCGAGCTGAAAGAACTCGAAGGCTACCTGAGCGCCGATCAGCTCGCGACGGTTAGGGGACTGCGCGTGGCCGTCGCTGAGGCAACGGGTGAGCTGGCGGGCATGGCGCCCGAAGAGGCCCAGGCCCTGGCCTCGGCGTGGCTTGACCAGGGCGTGGCCGCCTACGAGGCAGACCGCTATGCAGACGCCAAGACGCAGCTGGACAAGGCGGCCCGCTGGGACCAGTACCTGAGTTCACGCGGCAAGCGCAAGCTGCGGGAAGTCCGCCCGAAGGTGGAGGATACGCTGGCGCGCCTCCTTGCCGACGTTGAGAAGGCGAAGGAGCAACTGGCCGCAGAGCAGTATGGCGACGCCGAAGGGACCCTCCAGTCGGTCCAGGCGTCAGGCGTCAGCATGGGGGCCGAGCAGGACCAGCAGGTGCAGGACATGCTGGCCAAGGCGCAAGCCGGGATCGAAGAGCTCCGCCAGCGCGCCGAGCAGGAGAAGAGGGACCGGGTGGCTGAGCTGCTGGCCCAGGCCAACGCCCTCAGCGCGGAAGGCAAACAGGAAGAGGCGGCAGAGAAGCTCACTGCCCTGCGGGAGCTGGAGGGCTGCCTGACGGCCGACCAGATGGCCGAGTTCCAGAAGGCGCGGGAGGCCGTCGAGGAGGCAACTGGCGTCCTGCCCGGGATGACGGCCGAGGAACGGGAGGAGAGGGCCGAGCAGTACTTCGAGCAAGGCGTTCAGGCATACAAGGACAAGGACTACGCGGAGGCGAAGAAGTGCCTGGACCGGGCCGCCGTGCTGAACGTGGGCCTCGGCTGGTGGGATAACCGCACGCTGCGCAGGACGCGCGCCAGGGTGACCGAAACGCTCGACGGACTCCTGCGCGATTATGAGCGAGGCAAGCAGCTCTTCTCTGAGGAGCAGTACGCCGAGGCAAAGGATGCGTTGCAGGCCGTCAAGTCGAGCGGGATCAGCATAGGCGCCGACAAGGACAAGGAGGTGGCCGACCTTCTGGCCGCCATAGACGAGAAGGTCGCGGAACGGCAGCGACAAGAGGAAGAGCAGGGCAGGCAGCGCGCCGCCGACCTGCTGGCTGAGGCCGAGAAGCTCAACGCCGGGGGCAAGAGCGAGGAAGCGCTCGCCAGGTTGGACGCGCTGCAGGAAGTGGCCGGCTACCTGAGCCCCGAACAGCAGGAGCACGTCGCTGCACTGCGCATCTCGACGGAATCCGCGGCTGAAATCGCGCGGATCGAAGGCGCGCAGAAGCAGGCCGAGGAGCTGGCCCGTCAGGCGGCCGATCTCGTGCAGAAACGCAGCGCCGTCACGGCGAAGGTCGACGCGGCCGAGCAGGCATGGCGCGCAGGGAACTTGCAGGAGGCCAGGTCCGCGCTGACTGAGGCGCAGCAGATGCTGGCGACCATGGACGTGTCCGGCATGCCCGCGCTGGCCGGCCTCGCGCAGCAGGTCGAGCAGCGGCTGCGCGACGTGGACACGCAGGTCAAGCTCTCGCAGATGGCCGATGAGGCGCGTGAACTGGCCAAGGCCGACCTGCTGGCCGCTGAGAAGAAAGTGCTCCAGATACGGGACCTGGCGACGCAGGGGGGCCTGACCCTGACAGGCCCCGCGCAGGAGATCTGCGACGCCGTCCTGGCGGCCGTGGAGGCTGAGTACGGCGTCGAGCGGCGGCTCAGGCCGGAGGAGTTCCGCCGCATGGTCGATCTGAGCGACGCCTACAGGGCCGCCGGCGAGTGCGGCAAGGCCGTCGAGCTGCTCTCGCTCGTCAAGGGCGCCGGGGCCGATATGGTCACGGAGGACTATAGGAACCTGGCCGTCGGCAAGCTGGGGGCCGCCGAGCAGGAGCTTGAGCAGCAGAAGGCAGCGGCCGAGCGCGTAATGGCTCAACTGACGGGCGCCCGCGCCGAACTGGAGGGCGGCGAACTCGAGAAGGCGCTGGACAGCGTGGCGGCCGTGGTGCCCATGTCGACCGCAGAGCGCCTGGCCGGCGCGCCGCTTGTCGACGTCTTGGAGAAGGCCGTCTCGTTCCTGGAGACGGAGTTTGGGCAGGCCATGGCAGCTGCCGGCCCAGACTTCGATGCACTGGCGGACGGCGAGCTGTCACGGGCCAACGTGGAGACCGCCCGCGGCTTGAGCCAGTATTATCTGGAGGCCGGCAGCCCCGAGCTGGCCGAGTTCTACCTGAATGAGCTGGCCAAAGGCGGCCCCGCCAGGGATCAGTACTCCGGCTGGGCCAGCCAGCAGCTTGAGGGCATAGCCGCGCTCAAGGCCGAGGCGGAGCGCGCCCGGCTGCTCGAAGTCGAGCCCCAGGCGCAAAGGGTCTACGACCTGGCGGCTGAGTTGAACCGCCTGGCGCGTGAGGGCGATCTGAGCCAGGTCGAGGCCGTGAACCAGCAACTGGCCGACGCCCGTCTCGACCTTCAGATGAGGAGGGTTCAGAGCGCGTTGAAGCGCGGCGCGTTCACGCAGGCCTTTGCGCTTCTGCAAGAAGCGCCGCTCGAAGGGGCCAGCAGCGCCGCTGTGGCGCAGCTCTACCAGCCTCTGTCCGACCGCATTGAGTCGCTGCGCAGCGCAGCGGCTGGCCTGCAGAGCGCCGAGAAAGCGCTGACCGCCCACGAGTTCGAGAAGGCCGTGGCCTACCTGCAGGAAGTGCAGCAGTCCGGGGTGGACGCGATCGGCGAGGCGCAGCCGCTCGTCATGCAGAAGCAGGGCCTGGCTGGCGTGCTGGACGCCGTGCGCAGCGCGCAGGACGCGCAGGCTGGCCTGCGCGCCGCACAGCAGGAGGAGCTGGCAAGCGCCCGGGCGGCCCTCGATCAGGCACGCGCAAGGGAGAAGAGCTGGCAGCAGTACTACGCCGGCATGAGGGCCTTCCTGCTGGGTGAGGACGGCGCAGTGGCTAAGCTGAAGGAGGCGCTCGCGGAGCCGGCGGCGCTGCAGCCGTTCGAAGCGGCTGAGGCAAAGCAGGTCGTCGACGCGCTGGCAGCAACGGCCGGTCCCGAGCTCCTTGTGAACGACGAGCAGAAGGCCAGGGCCCTCTACGAGGAAGCCGTCCAAGCCTACGGCGCGAAGGACGCGGCGGGCGTCAACAGGGCGCTTCAGGAACTGAAGACAAGATACAGCCATACGAAGGTCTACCGCGACCACATGTGAGTCCGCGGACTCGCGCCGGGTTTTACTTGACAACAGGGATGCTTTGGGAGTTAATACTGCGGATTCCCTGTGGCTCCGAGTGCAGAGACTGGGAACTGACTTAACGAAATGAGCGGCCGCAAGGCGCTTCTCATTCTGAATCCGATCACAGACCGGAGGCCGAGGATGCTGAGCAAAACCGGAGCAGTTGCTTTGGGGCTGTTGTGCCTGATGGCCACCGCTTCGTTCCTCTACGCTGCGGAGAGTCCGCCGGGACAACAGACCCCAACCATCGGCGAGCTGGAAGCCTTTGCCACCACGGCTGCGGGACCGGCCGCGACGGACGTGGAGGCTGCCATCGCCAGGGCCGAGGCGAAGGTCAAGGAAGACAAGGGCTATATTGCTCGGGACATCCTGGACGGACTGGTCGACCTGAAGCTCACTGACGAGCAGCTTCAGAAGGTCGCGGACCTGCGCAAACAGGCCGACAGCATCATCCAGCGCAAGGAAGGGGAGGCTGCCAGGAGACTCGGCTATCAACCTTCTCCCGAGCAGGCCGAACGCGCCGGCGAGGCGATGATGGAGTACACCCAGAAGGTGCGCGTCGACCAGGAGATGAAGAAGGTCCAGGCGGCTGAGCTCGTCGACGAGGCGAGGCAACTGCTCTACCACGAACGCAATGCGGAGAAAGCTTACGAGCTGGCCAACAAGGCCCTTCTGCTCGACCCCGCCAACACGGAAGCCGACGACATTAAGACGGAGGCCGGCGTGGAGCTGGGGAAGCCGGCAGAGGAGCTCAAGCTGCAGGCTGCCGCTGGCCTGAAACTGCCCCGGGTCCGTCAGGAGGCAGCGTTGCAGGCCCTGGGTAACACGCTGGAGCGCGCGCGGCGGCTCTACGGCGAGGGCAACTACGAGGATGCCCTTGGCCAGTTGCGCCGCGCCAGGCTGACCGTTGAATCCCTCGCCGTTTCCATGGACATGGAAGGCTACCGCCAGCAAGTCGAGAGCATGTGGCAAGTCGTCCAGGAGGGTTACGCTCAGGCGCAGCGAGACCTGACCGGCCGGCAGAGGGAGGAAGCCGGGCAACAGGCCCGCGAGCGCATCGCCGGCATCACCGATGTGGAACGCAAGCGCCAGGCCAGGCTCGTCGAAGAGATCCGCGAGTTGATCAAGGACAAGAACTTCGATGAGGCGGAACGGACGCTGGACGACCTGGAGGTCAGCGATCCCGCCGACGAACTCGTGCCGAAGCTGAGGGAAGAGCTGAGCGACGCGCAGCATGAGTACGAGATGGCCAAGCTGAGCGCCACCACGGAACGGGGCGACCTGAAGGGCCTCGAACGGGAAGTCGACCGCGAACTGGTGCCCGAGCGCACTTTCGGCTACCCGGAGAAAGGGTTCTGGAAGCAGGTCGTCGAGAAGCGGGAGCCGGCCCGCTACCCGTCCGAGGAACTCATCGCGGCGATGACGCCCGAGGACCAGGCCGTCAACAGCCACCTGCAGGACAAGGTGACGCTCTCGTTCCGCGACACGCCTCTGGTCGACGTCGTGGACTTCCTGGAACAGACAACTGACGTGAGCTACATGGTCTTCCGGAGCGACATCCCTGCGGACGGAGCGTCTGTTTCGCTCACCATGGAGACCACGCTTAAGAACGCCCTGGACCAGATATGCGAGCTGACGAAGATGGCCTGGAAGGTGGACGGCGGGCTGATTAAGGTTGGCCTGCCCGAGACGTTGCGCACGTACGAATGGCGCGTCTACTTCATCCACGACCTGCTGCTGAGCATTGAGGAGAAGTACTCCGGCGTGGCGGGCGGCGGCGGCGGCGGCGGCCGCGCGGGCGGCGGCGGCGGTGGCGGCGTCCAGATCGGCGGAGGCGGCGGCGGCGGCGGAGGCGCAGGAGGAGGAGGGGGCTTCGGGTTCCAGTTCGGCTCCCAGGATTCCGACGTGGCCGCCCAGTATCAAGGCGGCGGCGGCGGCGGCCGTGGCGGCGCCGGAGGACAGGGCGGGGGCCAGCAGGGCTACGCCAGCTACATCACTGACCGCGGCCAGAACCTCGTGATGCTGCTCAAGTATACCTGCGGCCCTGAAACGTGGATGGACATAACTTCGACGGGCATTATTGACGTCGCAGGGATCAGTGGAGGCGGCGGTGGCCAGGGCGGCGGCGGCGCAGGTGTGGGCGGCGGCGCAGGCGGAGGCCTGCCTGGCGAGTTCGGCGGGCGCACGGGAATGGGAAGGGCAGGCGCGGGGGGATTCGGTCCGACTGGGGCTGGATTCGGCGGCCCGCCTGCCGGGTTCGCTCCGACCGCGCCGGGCTTCGGCCCGGCGGCGGGGATGCCCGGCGCCGCCGGTGCTGCTGCCGCTGCGGCTGGCTATCCGCAGGGCAGGGCGTTCTTCAGGCCGGACGAACCGGGCGTGCTGATCATCATCCAGACCCCCGAAGTGCACGAGTGCATCGAGGCCCTGCTGAGGAACATGCGGGCGGCCAAGAAGATACAGGTCCAGGTGGATGTGCGGTTCCTGGAGGTCTCGTCGGCCTTCTTGCGTGAGGTCGGCTTCGAGTGGCAGAACTTCGACCTGCACCCGCTGGAGGGATTCGACGAGTTCCAGCTCTACAGCCTCGGCCCCGCCCCCTTCATCGGCACGCCCCTGGGCGCGCCGAGCGACACCACGCCGGGCCTGACTCTGAATCTGGGATCGTACAACCAGGGCGCCGCAAGGCTGGACGGCGTGTTCCGCCTGGGACACCAGCGCGACGCCGTCCGGACGCTCAGTGCCCCTCGCATCGTGTTGGCCAACGGCCAGATGGGCTACATAACGGTCGGCACGAGCCGTACCTATGTGTCCACGTACGACGTCGAGGACAGCCAGCTGATACCTCAGACGGACACTGTGGACGACGCCATTGACCTCTCGGTCCGGCCGATCGTGAGTTACGACAGGCGCTACGTGTTCCTCGAGCTCCAGCCCACCGTGCTCATAGCGGACATATCGCGCACGCTCACCTTCCAGACGGGCGGCGCCGCCATCGCCACGGCGGGGGTCATCCAGACCGTCCAGCCTGTGACGAACATCATCACGCTGCCCAGTGAGACCCAGCAGACGCTGGAGACAACCGTGGGCGTTCCGGACAGGGGAGTGCTGATCGTGGGCGGCCTGACCAAGACCAGACGCAATCAGGCCGAGGGCGGCTTGCCCTTCTTCGACAAGATCCCGATCATCAAGAGGTTGTTCTCCGCCGAGACGGAGACGGTTGATCGCGATACCCTCTTCATCATAGTCAAGCCCACGATCATCATCCTGTCGGAGGAAGAGGAGCGGATGCGCTGACCGCTATCGAGGGGTGCTGAACATGGGCAAGCAGGAGCTCAAGACGGCGTTGATAGTGCTGGTCTCCGTGCTGGCTGGCGCTTACCTGGCCGGGGGCCTGGGTTCCTCAAACAGAGCCTACGCGCAGGGCGAAGGACAAGCGTCGGGCGTGATCTGCGTCGTCGGTCAGGGCTACAGCGGCTACGCGCCGATCGTCCTCGTCGACGTCCCGGATCAGACGCTGCTCGTCTACGAGTACTCCTACGGGAACAACCGGATCGAGCTGACCGCCGCTCGCACCTTCCGCTACGACAGACGGCTGAACGAGTTCGGCGTCAACGGACCGACCGTCGAGGAAGTGCGCCAGGCGGTTCTCCAGCAGCAGCCGCAGCAGTAGCGCCAGATCCCCGGGCCGCAGCAAAGGGCGCGGAGGAAGCGTTTTGCGGGTCGCCTTTGCGCGTGCAGAGGCGACCTGTTTTCTTATGCGGCGATCCGCTGCCCGGGGCGTGGCGGCCATGACTCGACGTGCGGACAGGTCGCTGGCGCCGCTCATGTGCGCCGTGGGTGCGGCCGCACTCGTGGCGCAGAGCCTGCTCGTACGGGAGCTGATGGTCAGCTTCTACGGCACGGAGCTGGCGCTGGCGGCGGGGCTGTGCTGCTGGCTGGCCTTCGTGGCTCTCGGAGCGCTGGTTGGCTCGCTGGCGCTCAGGCGACTGCGCGGCGAGCTTCTGCCCGCCTGCCTTGCGCTCGGCGCGCTGACGCTGGGACTCCATGCGCAGTTCGTGCTCGCCCGCCTGGTCCGTCCGCTCCTGGGGGCAGGGGTGGGCGATTTCCTGCCCGTCCGGTCCATGCTGATGGGCGCGGCCCTGGCGGCGGCTCCCGTTCCGTTCGCCGTGGGCTTCCTCTTCCCGGTGGCCGCCCGCTATGAGGAGAAGCGGACGCCGCATCCGGCCGGTGGCATCAGCCGCATCTACGTGGCCGAGGCCGTCGGCAGCGGCGTGGCGGGGGCCCTGCTGAGCCTCTACCTGCTGGGCACGGCGCCTCCGTCCGTCATCGCGTTCGGCGCTTCCGTGGTCCTTGCCCTGTCGGTCGCCCTGTGGGCGGCCGGTGTGGGCGGCCGGCTCTGCCTTGTGGCCGCGGCGTTGCTCACGGCCGCCGTCTGCTGGAGCCCCGCGCGGGGGGCTGCGCCCTTCTTCCTTGCGGGCGCCGTGATCGTCCCGGTGGGGTGCGGGGCCCTCTTGCAGGCGCGGCGGAGACGCGCAGGCGCGCGGATGCCCGCCGCGGCCGTCTTCGCTGCGCTGGGCCTGGGGCTGTGCGTCGCGTTCGCCGGCTGGGGAGGAGTCCTGGAGAGCCGGACCTCCCTGGCGCGATGGGAGACTTTCAGCAGGTTCCGTCGCGTGACCGGGACGGACACGCGCTACCAGCACGTTGCACTGGGCGAGCGCGAAGGGGAGTTCGTGCTCGTTCAGAACGGCGTCAGGTCCGCCCAATTCCCCGACTTCAGGGCCGCGCGCGCTCGGGCGGCCCTGTTGCTCACGCAACACCCGCGACCGCAGCGCCTGCTTCTAATCGGCGGCGGGCTTGGGGGGCTGTGTCAGCAGTTGCTGAAGGGCCCCATCGAAGCCCTCGACTACGTCGAAGCCGATGCCCAGCTTGTCGGGCTGCTTTACGAGCACTTGCCGCGCGAGTTGAGGGAGCCCCTGGCCGATCCGCGGTTCGCGGCCTATGGCTGCGATGGCCGTTACTTCGTGCGGAAATGCAGGCGCGATCCGGCCGCCCTGGCGGGAGCCTACCTGCCGATGGGCGACGCGGGCACGCGCGAGGAGGGCCGCCGGCCGGCCGGCGCGTACGACATGATAGTCCTGGGTCTGGGCGACCCTACCTCCGCTTCGGCCAGCCGGTTCTACACGGTCGAGTTCTACCGGGAGGCATCCGCCATCCTGCGGCCCGGGGGCGTCGTCGCCGTGTGCGGGATATCCGGCAGCGAGAACTACGTGCGGGGAACGGCCGTGCTGGACTACACCGCGTGCGTCTACGGCACGCTGCGCCACGTCTTCGATTCCGTGGCCGTAAGGCCGGGCGACGAGTTCTGCTTCTTCGCCGGGCCCGGCGGCGTCGTCAGCGCGGACCCCGACGTGCTGATGCGCAGGTTCGACGAGCTCGGGCTGGAGCCCCAGGCGATGAAGTACGGCTTCGAGTTGGCCGAGTTTCCACCGGAGCGCGTCGCCTGGGCAACGCAGCTCCTGGAAGGGGCCGCGCGCACGGCCGCGCTGAACACGGACGCGCGCCCCGTGGTCTTCACGCTGTTCCTGCGGCTTCAGTCGCATTATGCGCACGGGGCGCCGCCCGGCCGAAGCCGGCCCGATGGCGGTCGCGTCGAAGACGTCTTCACGTGGGCGCGATCGACGCGGCGGCTCTGGCTCTGGCTGCCCTTCGCGCTGCTTCTCGCGCCGCTGGCGGCGGCTCGCGCGGCGGTCGGACGGGAGCGCGTCGCTCCGTGGGCGTGCGGCCTGAGCATATTCACGACCGGCATCTTCGGTCTGGCGGCCGAGGTCCTCATCATCTACCTCTACCAGACATCGTTCGGGTACGTCTACCGCGACATCAGCGTCATCGTCGGCCTCTTCATGCTGGGGCTGGCCGGCGGCGGGTGGCTGATGAACCGCCGGGCTCTGGCGCGGCCGGGCGCGGCGATGCTGGCCGTCGAGTGCACTCAGGCCGTCCTGGTCCTCTCGCTGCCCCTGGTTGGCGGCCTGCTCTCGTTCTCGCCGTGGGCCTTCATGCTGCTCTCGCCTGCGGCCGGCTTCCTGACCGGTTCGCAGTTCCCGCTTGCGGCCCGCATCGGCATCCGCGCCGGCGGGCAGGCCGGCACCGTGGCCGGCGCGTATAGTGCCGCCGACCATCTTGGCGGCCTGGCAGGCGCTGCGTGGGCGGGCCTGCTCATGGTTCCTGCGCTCGGCGTGCCGCAGAGCGCCACCGTGCTGGGCCTCATCAAGTGCGTCAGCCTCGCCGGCCTCTTGCTCGCATCGCTCCGGCCCATCCGTCCCGGACCGTAGCGCGCAGACTTGCGCCCGCCGACGGACGCGTCTATCATGATGGTGCTGGGTTCCGGCCCTCCCGTTTGCGAGGACGCGATGAAAGAGATCAAAATGCTGGTCTGGTGTGTGCTGGCGGCGGTCCTGGCGGCAGGGGCAGCGCCGGCGGCGAAGGCGGACGAACCGGCGGCCCCCGCAACCCCGGCCGCCCACTACGCGTACTTCGAGGTGGACGGCTACCTCAGGGAATCGCTGCCCGCCGTGTACCTGTTCGAGACGGAGGCGGAAACGCTGCACGACCTGCTCGGGCGGATCGAACGCGCGCGGAACGATGGCAACGTTCAGGGCCTCATCGTGAAAGTGGGCTCCCTCGACGCGGGATGGGCCAAGGTCCAGGACATCCGGGCCGCGCTCAGCCGGTGCCGTGCCGAGGGCAAGGACGTCATCTGCTACCTGGAAGGAGCGGACAGCCGCACCTACTACCTGGCCACCGGCGCGGGACGGATCGTCTCGGCCCCGACGGGGCATCTGATGCTGGTGGGCCTGCGGGCGGAGGCCATCTTCGCGAAGGGCCTGCTGGACAAGATCGGGGCGGAGGCCGACTTCGTGCAGGCCGGCGAGTACAAGACCGCCGGGGAGACGCTGATGCGGCAGGAGCCGTCGCCGGCGTTCCGCGAGTCGATGGAGTCCGTGCTGCGCGATTACTACCATCAGCTCCTGGCCGGCATTGCGGAGGGAAGGGGCATCGCCGTCAGCGCGGCCGACGAGCTGGTCCGCGGCGGCCCCTACACCGCTCAGCAGGCCATGGAGGTGGGCGCGCTGGACGGCGTGATGTTCTACGACGAGCTGCTCGCCGACCTTCGCGAGCGGCACGGCGGGCCGGTCGTGGTCGAGTCCGACTACGGCAAGGAGGCGCGCCCGCAGCCGCTCAAGTCCGGACCTTTCGGCGTCTTCAGCCTGCTGATGGGCGGCGGCGCGCCCCGGCGTCCGGAGGCGGGCGGGCCCGCCATCGCCGTGCTTCACGCCAGCGGCCCCATCATGACGGGCGAGTTCGATGGGTTCGGGCTGGGCGAGGAGGTGGTGGCTGCAGACAGCTTCGTCAAGGTCATCCGCAAGGCGGCTGCAGACGAGAACATCAAGGCCATCGTGTTGCGCGTCGAGAGCCCCGGCGGCAGCGCGCTGGCCTGCGACATCATCTGGCGGGAACTGCGCCTTGCCGACCGGAAGAAGCCCGTCATCGCCTCCCTGTCCGACGTCGCCGCGTCCGGCGGCTACTACATCGCGGCGGGCGCGCGCAAGGTCGTCGCTGAGCCCGGTGCCCTGACCGGCTCGATAGGCGTGGTGGCGGGCAAGCTCGTGCTGGGCGGCCTTTTCGAGAAGCTCGGCCTGAACGTCGCCGTCTTCGAGGAGGGCGGCAACGCCGGCATGATGTCCATGTTCAGCAAGTTCTCGGACGAGGAGCGCGGCAAACTGGAGCAGCTCGTCCTGCGGACGTACGACATCTTCCTGTCGCGCGTGGCCGAGACGCGGCCCGGCATGGCCGTGGCGGACGTCGACAAGGTGGCACAGGGACGCATCTGGACTGGCAGGCAGGCGGCCGAGCGGGGGCTGGTGGACACCCTGGGCGGCATCGGCGAAGCCGTGGCCGCCGCCAAGGAAGCCGCCGGCATCCCTCCCGATCAGGTCGTGCAGATCGTCCATCTGCCCCGGTCGCGCAGCCTGGTGGAGGTCGTGCTGTTCGGCAAGGAGGGCGAGGCGGAAATGCTGAGCCCCTGGAATGCGGCCGCCATGCTGGCGGCGCCCCCGAGCGTGCGCGCCTATCTGCTCGCGCTGTTGCCCCTTCAGCGCGAGATCGTGACCTGCACCATGCCGGCCGCCGTCACGATTCGCTAGCGGACGGCTCCATGGCCGACTCGGCGAACACCTTGATCCGCTGCTGCCTGTCGTATTCGGCCAGGGCGTCGAACATGCGGTCGCAGTTGCCGAGCAGGAAGCTCTCCACGCCGAAGACGTCCAGCCCGATCCGGTGGTCGGTGACGCGGTCCTGGGGGAAGTTGTAGGTGCGGATGCGCTCGTTGCGGTCGCCGCTGCCCACCTGGGACCTGCGCAGGGCGTCGCGCTTCTCGTGCTGTTCGCGCTCCCGTTGCTCGTAGAGCTTGGCGCGCAGGATCTTCATTGCCTTCTTGCGGTTCGCCTGCTGCGACTTCTGGTCCTGGCAGCGCACGGTGATGCCGGTCGGCGTGTGCACCAGGCGCACGCACGAGCTCACCTTGTTGACGTTCTGCCCGCCCGGCCCCCTGGAGCGCATGAACGACATGTCGATGTCGTTGGGGTCGATCTCGACTTCGACCTCTCCCACCTCCGGCAAGACGGCTACCGTCGCCAGGCTGGTGTGGATGCGGCCCTGGGACTCCGTCTCGGGCACGCGCTGCACGCGGTGACCGCCGCTCTCGTAGCGCAGCCTCTGCCAGGCGCCCCTGCCGCTGATCGAGCAGACCACCTCGCGGATGCCTCCCAGGTCGGTCGTGCTGACGTCCATCTGCTCGACCTTCCATCCCTGCTTCTCGGCGTACCGCGTGTACATGCGCAGCAGGGCGGCGCCGAACAGGGCCGCCTCCTCGCCGCCCGTGCCGGCGCGGATCTCCAGGATGACGTTCCGGTCCGTCTCGGCAGCGTCGGACACGAGCAGGTCGATCACCTCCTCGAGCAGGCGCTCCTGTTCCCGCTCGGTTTCCTCGATCTCCTCGCGGGCCAGCTGCTCCAGTTCGGGGTCCTCGGTGGCTTCCTCCACGGACTGCTCGGCGTCGCGGTGCCGCTCCTGAAGGCTGCGCAGCCGGTCGTGCCTCTCGACGAACTTCGCCAGGTGCCCGTGCTCCCGGGCGACCTCGGCCAGGCGGGCGCCGTCCCGCACGATCTCCGGGTCGGCCAGCATCCGCTCGACCTTCCGGTGGCGCTCGGCCATCGCCTCCAGCGTCGCGATCAGCTTCTTCTCTGTGTCAGTGGCAAGGGTCATGGCTTTCGGTCCCTTCCTCCGCTCGCCGCACACGCGCTTCCGGCGCCGACATACAGCGGGGGCCCTTCCGCATTCCTACGAAAGGGCCCCCGTGCGCAACCTACTGGCCTGTCTGCTCCTGGCTCGTCTGCTCGGCGGCGATGCGGGCCTTGCGCTCCTCGATGTGCTTGCCCCAGCGCTTCTGGAACTTCTCAATGCGGCCGGCGCTGTCCACCAGCTTCTGCTGGCCGGTGTAGAAGGGGTGGCACTTGGAGCAGACCTCGACGCGGATCTGCGGCCGGGTGGCGCGCGTGACGAAGCGCTCCCCGCACCCGCACATCACCTGGCATTCGACGTAGTCCGGATGGATTCCTTCTTTCATTGCTGGCTCATTTCCGTCGCGATGTAAACGATTACCCCCCTACGCTTACCATTATAGGGCCAACTCGGCCCCGAATCAACCGCAGTTCTGCGTCAGCACCCCGGTGCCCCTGGCATTTCCGCGCCTTCCCCGGCCTCAGGCGCCACGGCAGCCACGACGCCGGATCCGCGCAGGGCCGCCCGGAAGACCGTCAGCCCCTTGATGGCGACGGAGAGGCCCACCACGATGAGGATAGCCGCGATGACGGCCAGCAGGTTACTGCGGGGCAGGCTCTTCACCTGGGTCGCGCCTGTGAAGGCCAGCAGGCTGTAGACGAGCGCCGCCATGGCCGTCACGAAGACAAGCACGGCGGGGACGGCCGTGAACGCCCAGGAGCGGCCGCGACTCAGCAGGTAGACCGTGGCAATCAGCAGGACCATGCCGGCGATGAGCTGGTTGGCCGAGCCGAAGACGGGCCAGATGGCCCTCCAGTTGCCGAGCGCCAGCGCGGCGGCGCAGACGCCGATCAGGAGCGTCGTGAGGTAGCGGTTCTTGAAGATCGGGATGCCGAACGCGTCGGCGAGAAGCTCGCTGGCGACGTAGCGCGTGATGCGCGTGGCGGTGTCCAGCGTCGTGATCACAAAGGCCTCCAGCAAGGTGATGCCGACCAGCGCGCCGAGGGCGCCGAAGATGGGGGCGGTGAGCCGCCCGTAGCCCTCGCCGAACGTCCCTATCCAGTTGCCGCCCTTCATGAGCTCCTGGTAGACGTAGCCCTCCATGCCCGCGGGCGCCCTGGTCCAGTAGAGGCCCGCGACCACGGCGATGACGGCGAGGACCGAGACGGCTGACTCCATGAGCATGCCGCCGTAACCGATGCGGCGGGCGTCGGCGGCGCGGGCCAGCTGCTTGGACGTCGTGCCGCTCGCCACGAGGCTGTGAAACCCCGATATGGCCCCGCAGGCGATCACTACGAAGAGCATGGGCCACATGGCGCCCCAGTCGGCCGAGCCGAAGGCGACGAAGGCCGGGCTCTTGACCGTGGGGTGCGTCAGGAACACGCCCAGGAAGCCGAAGAACACGCCGAAGAACAGCACGCCCGTTGACAGGTGGTCGCGCGGCTGAAGCAAGAGCCAGACGGGCAGAACCGCGGCGACCATGCCGTAGACGACCAGGATGACGGCCCACCACTGGGCGGCGTGCTCGACCGGCAGCTCGACCGGGACGTGGTAGCCCAGCACGAGCAGGCCCAGAAGCAGCAGGAGCCCTATGGCCGTGTCCAGGGCGACGGGGACGTTGGTCCTGTAGACCAGAAGCCCGACCCCCATGGCCACGAATATGAGGCCGAAGGTGGGGACAACGGTCTGGGGCGTGTCCGCCAGGGTCTTGCCGGCTACGGCGGCGAAGACGGCCACGACCAGGATCAGCGCCAGAAGGACGAAGATGCTGAAGGCGATCTTCGCAAACCGGCCCAGCACGGACTCGCTGAGCGCGCTGACCGACAGGCCCCCGTTTTCGACGGACGCGACCAGGGCGCAGTAGTCGTGGACGGCGCCGAAGAAGATGCCGCCCAGCACGATCCAGAGCAGGGCCGGCACCCACCCCCAGTACATGCAGGCGATCACCGGCCCCATGATGGGCGCGGCGCCCGCAATCGAGGCGAAGTGATGCCCGAAGAGGATCGACCAGTGCTTGGCCGGCACGTAGTCGACGCCATCGTAGAGCGCCACGGCCGGCATCGTGGCGTCTTGCCTGAGGCCGCACCACTTCGAGACCTTCCGGCCGTAGATTCTGTAGCCGAGGGCCAGGGCGCCCACGCCGATCACGGCTATGAAGATGGAGCTCATGGGTCAGCAGCGCTTTCTGCCAGCGAAAGGGATTGCCGTCGCGTCGCACCGCGATTATAGGCCGCATGCAGCACCCCCGCAAGTCTGGCGGCCGTCGCGCGGGACGGCTGCCCGAGACGCAGCCGGCGGTTGCCCGGTCCGGCAGGTCTGGTAGAATGGCGGTTTCTGCTCGGGCCGCGGCTCTAGGGGAGGACGTCCTCATGAACGTCATCCTGGTCATGTTCGACTCGCTGCGCAAGGATTGCGTGGGCATCTACGGCAGGCCGCCCTGGGGCAAGGTCAGCACGCCGCACCTGGATTCCCTGGCGGGGGAGGCCATGGTCTTCGATCGGGCCTATCCCGAGTCGCTGCCGACGCTGCCGGCGCGGCGGGCCGTTTACACGGGGCAACGGGTCTATCCCTTCTTCAACGCTGACTTCCGGCTCAAGGGCGACTTCGTGGGCGCGCCGGGATGGGGACCGATCCCGGAGGACCAGGCCACGCTGGCGGAGATCTTCCAGGCAGCAGGGTATCGCACGGGCCTGATCGCCGACGTCTACCACATGTTCAAGCCGTCCAAGAACTACTGGCGCGGCTTCGACCAGTGGACGTTCCTGCGCGGGCAGGAGAAGGACCCCTACCGCAGCGGTCCGGAGCCCACCCAGGAGGAGATCGACTACTGGCTGCCGAAGGAGCTCCAGACCGGGCCCAGGATCGCCTTCATCCGCCAGTGCCTGAAGAACATGCACGACCGCACGAAGGAGGAGGACTACTTCAACGCGCGCGTCTTCATCGAGGCCGTCCGATGGCTCGAGCAGAACCGGGACGCCGGCCGCTTCTTCCTCACCGTGGAGAGCTTCGACCCGCACGAGCCGTGGTTCGTGCCCGAGCACTACAGGCGCATGTACGACGATTCCGGCGGGCCCCAGCAGGTCGTGAGCGGCTATGCGGATACCCATACCATGTCGCCCCAGCTCCTGCGGCGCACGCAGGCGAACTACAGCGGCCTGGTGACGATGTGCGACCGGTGGTTCGGCTACTTCTACGAGGCGATGGAGAAGATGGGCCTGCTGGACGAAACGCTCCTGATCGTCACCTCGGACCACGGCCATTCCATCGGGGACAAGCGATACATAGGCAAGCGGGGATACCCGTCCGATCCCTCCGTCTTCGACATCCCGCTGTTCGTCCGGCACCCGGAGGGCAGGGGAGCAGGCAAGCGCAGCAGCGCCATCGTGCAGCACCACGACCTGTCCGCGGAAGTGCTGCGCTTCGCCGGCATTCAGCCGCCGGAGCCGATGGACGGGATCCCGTTCCTGGATGAAGCGCTGCGCGGCCAGGAGACGCGCGACCACGCTACAGTCGGCTGGGGCGCCGGCGTAACGGTCATCACGAAGGGCTGGTTCTTCAACTGCAAGGTGGACGGCTCGGGCCCGTTCCTCTACGACCTGAAGGCGCGCTCGCCCTACGAAGGTAACGTTGCCGACGCCAGTCCGGAGGTCGTGCGGGAGCTTTTCCAGAAGGCGGTTGACGATGCCGGCGGCCGGTATCCGGACTACCTGCTGGCCATCGCCCGCAACCAGAAGGACGCCCCCGGTTGCAGCGCACTGGCCGCGAGGCCGGTCTGATTGGGATGTCGCACGGGCGCGCACGAGGCGCCGCCCGGCCCTGCGGCTGCAAGTGGGCGGAGGAGGCTTACCGGCAGTGAATAATCCCGCTGCTTTGCCCGATCCACTCGACGCGACCTCGGAGTACGGCCTCGTCCGGACGATCCTGTTCTTCGGGCTCTACCTGCTTCTTGTGGTCGGACTGGTGGTGTACCTGCTGCGCAAGCTGCCGCGCCGATGGAACCGCCTGGACGGCGAAGAAGGGGACGACGACGAAGGGACGGACGAGATGTGACGGGGCCGCCAGTGGGCAAGGACGCCCGTCCTCGGGGACGAGGATCTCTGCCCACTCGTGCCGCAACTTCGTCGGCCGCCCGGCCATGGGCCGCAGCGGTCAGCGCCTTGAGCGTGCGGGGATGAGCACGAACCTGGCGCGGCCGCTCTCGCTGTCCAGGACCCGGAGCATGACGCCGCCCGCCGGCTCGGCCTGCGCCATCAGCTGCTGATATTGCTCTATGGATGCGACCTTCCGGCGGTTGACGCTTAAGATCACGTCTCCGGGCTTCAGGTAGGACCGTGCCGGGCTGTCGTCCGGCACGTCGGCCACCAGGACGCCCTGCAGGTCGGGCTGGCCCATGCTGCGCGCCATCTCGGGGGTCAGCGCCTGGACTTCCAGGCCGAGCCAGTCTCGTGCCGTCTCGCTGGCCTCGGACAGGTTGCCGACCTCGACGGTGAGCGTGCGTTCGTTCCCGTCACGCCAGACCTGGACGTTCACTTTGGTGCCGGGGGCGATAGCGGCCACGCGGCGGCGCAGTCCGTTCATGTCCGTCACCTTCTGGCCGTCGAGCGCGGTGATGATGTCGCCGGCCTGGAAGCCGGCCTGCTCGGCAGCGGAGCCTTTCCTGACTTCATGCACGAGGACGCCCTCGGTTCCTTCGAAGCCGAACTGCTTGGCCATCTCCGGGGTGAGGTCGGCGATGTCCACTCCCAGGTACCCTCGGACCACCTGCCGGCCGGCGATCAGGTCGGCCTGGATGTCCTTGAACATGCTGATGGGGATGGCGAAGCCGATGCCGAGGTTGCCGGCGCTGCCGACGATGGCCGTGTTGATGCCGACCACTTCGCAGTAGAGGTTGACGAGCGGTCCCCCGCTGTTGCCGGGATTGATGGCCGCGTCAGTCTGGATCATGCTCTCGTACTCGGCCACGCCGAGGCCGCTGCGCCCCGTGGCGCTCACAATGCCGGCGCTGACGGTGTGGCGCAGTCCGAAGGGATTGCCGATCGCGATGACCCACTGGCCGGTGCGCACTTTGTCGGAATCGCCCAGCGTCACGGTGGGCAGGTCTTTCACGTCGCCCTTGAGTTTGATGACGGCCAGCTCGGTTTTCTCGTCCGTGCCTGCGATCTCGGCCTCGAACGTGCGGCCGTCCGTCAGCTTTACTGAGAGCTGCTCGGCTCCGGCCACGACGTGGTTGTTGGTCAGCACGTGGCCCTCCTGATCCAGGATCACGCCGGAGCCCAGCGAGCGCCTCGTGCGTTCCTGCTGGCGCGGCGCCTGCCTCTGGAAGGGCCCGGAATCGAAGAACGGGTCGCGGAAGAAATCGTCGAACGGGCTTCTGAACTCGAAGGCGGGCACCCGTTCGGTCCGCTGGGCCTCGATCGCCACGACGGCGGGACTGACCCGGTCCGACACCGTCTGGAAGAGCGTTTCCAGCTTGCCTGCGAATTCCCGCAGCTCGGCCAGTTTCTCGGGGTCCTGGGGCGCGGCAACCTGCGCGTCGTCGCGCGCCGCAATGTCCGCCACAGGACTCCTCAAGACGCCCCCGAACAGGAGCGCGATAACGAGCGCGACCAGAACCAACACCACCAGCGAGACTCCCCTTCTCATCTCTCATCCTCCGGAGGAGGCCGCCGCTCGACTCCACTCCCGTCAGTCGCGGTGCCAGACGCGGCAGCCAGAGCATCTAAGGTATCTGTTGCCGGGACCGCCAGTAATGTTCACGGTCCCCCTACAGGCGATTCTACGACGAGCGCTTGCCTTTGTAAATGCCATGAGCTGATCCGTCCGGGGCACCAGGCCGAGCGTTGCCGGCGGGCAGCTTGATTGACGAGGCCCACCTGCTATACTCATGGCGTCACGGGCCGTGTCGCGGCCCCTTGAGAGGATACCGCCATGAGGAAGCAGACGTTGGAGCTGTTGCAGCAGCTTACGGAGATCGACGGCGTTCCGGGATTCGAGGACGAAGTGCGGGCCTTCATCCGCAAGCGCCTGGAGGGCGCAGGGGAGTTCGAGCGGGACAACCTGGGGAGCCTCATCTGCAAGAAGGCGGGCAGGAGCGATTCGCCGCGCATCATGGTGCCCGCCCACATGGACGAGATCGGCTTCGTCGTCAAGGACATCACGGACGACGGTTACATCCGCTTCTCGCCGCTGGGAGGCTGGCTCGACCAGGTCCTGCTGGGCCACGTCGTGACCGTCCACACCCGCAAAGGCAGGCTTGACGGCGTCATCGGCTGCACGCCCCCGCACATGATGCCCCAGGAGGAACGGGACAAGGTCGTCAAGCGCAAGAAGATGTTCATCGACGTGGGAGCGCGTGACAAGAAGCACGCTCAGGAGAAGCTGGGCATCCGCACCGGCGATCCCATAGTGCCGCAGGAGAAGTTCCGGCGGATCGGCGACGCAAAGCACTTGCTGGCCAAGGCCTGGGACGACCGCGTCGGCTGCGCCCTTGTCATCGAGATGCTGGACGCCTTGCAGAAGGCACCTCATCCGAACACAGTCTACGGCGTCGGCACAACGCAGGAGGAGGTCGGCACGCGCGGCGCCGAGACCGCCGCAGACGTGGTGAACCCGGACTTCTGCATCGTCCTCGAGGTCGGGCTGGCCACGGATGTGCCCGGGGTGGAAGGGGAGGTGAAGGTGGCGCTCGGCAAGGGCCCCGTCGTCTACGTTCTGGACGCCGGCACGATTGCGCACCACCGCTTCAACGACTTCGTGCTGGACATCGCGGAGAAGAAGAATATCCCGCACCAGCTCAGCCTGATCGAGGGGGGCGCGACGGACGCGCGCGCCATCAACGTGCACGCCCGGGGCGTTCCGAGCGTCCTGCTCGGAGTTCCGACCCGTTACATCCACAGCCACGCCGGCGTGATGCACACCGACGACTACGACGCCATGCTGAAGCTGCTCCTCGAAGTCGTCAAGGCGCTCGACCCCGTCGCGGCGGGCAAACTGATGAGCGAGTAGCCGGGGATGGCAAGCGCCGACGGCCGGGATTCGCTGGAGGAGCTGCTTCGCCGGGCGGCCGGATCAGGACCCTTTACGGACCGCGACGCAGCCGAAGCCCTCCGCCACGTGACGTCCGACCCCGTCACCGCCGCGTTCCGCGCGCTCGGCATCGACCTGAGCGGCGGGGCAGGGGAGAGGCTGCGGCTGTTCCGCCGGACGGCCGGCCTCTGCCCGGCCGTGCGCCTGGACGTGGCGGGGCACCAGGTCGACGCGACAGTCACCCCGATCGAGCTATGGAAGTTCTATCTGCCTATCTGCCAGGCACTTGCGATTCTCCTGCCGCCGGGGGATCGGTTGCTTGTCGGCGTGGCGGGCCCCGGGGCGTCCGGGAAGTCCGTCCTTGCGGCCGTCCTCCGGCAGGCGATCGACAGCGGGCTCGGCGAGATGGGAGTGAGGGCGGCGCCGTGTCCGATGGACGGCTTCCACTATCCGAACGCCTACCTCGACACCCACTTCGTCGCGGACGATGCCGGGGCGCGCGTGCCCTTGCGCGCCTTCAAGGGCTCGCCCCGAAGCTTCGACGCGGAGGCTTTCCTGGACTGCCTTCGGCGCCTCAAGGGCGATCGGTTCGTCACGGTCCCCCGGTATGACCGGCAGGTGCACGACCCCGTTGCGGACGGCTTCCGCATCGGGCCGGAGGACCGGGTGGTGCTGGTCGAGGGCAACTTCCTGCTGCTCGATCGCGGGGCGTTCGGCGCCGTGGCCGACATGCTGGACCTGTCCCTCTTCATCGTCCAGCCGTTCGAGGTCATCCGTGACGCGATGGTCGTCCGCCACGTCCTGGGCGGCCGCTCGGAGGAGGATGCACGCGCGCATTTCGAGCGGGCGGACAGGAGGAACTACGAGATCTGCATGGACACGGCGCAGCGGGCGGACCTGATCGTTCGTCGGGATGCGGACCAGCGCATCGTTGCAGTGGAAGCGGGCCCGCAGCGCGCCGCCGGTCCGGGCTGACGGGCCGCACGGCCGTCCCCGGCCGGGCGCTCCGGGCGCATGTTTGATTCGCGGCCGGGCCTGTGCTATAAGGCCGGATCGGCAGCGCAGTGACGAACAGCCCAAGGGAGGAGCAGAGCGTGGCACTGGAGGTGGGATTCATCGGTTCGGGCGGCATTGCCAGGTCTCATATGGACGCCCTGGACAAGGTGCCGGAAGTGCAGGTGGTCGCCTGTATGGATGTCGACGCCGACCGCGCTGCTGAGGCCGCTGCGCGCTTCGCGGGATGCGGCGCGTATACGGACGTGACCCAGATGCTGCGCTCGCATGACCTGGGGGCGGCCTACGTCTGCGTGCCTCCGCACGCTCACGGGGAGATCGAGCTGGCCCTGATCAAGCGCGGCATCCCCTTCTTCGTGGAGAAGCCGATCGGCAGGGAGCGCAAGACGCCGCGGCGCATCCTCCAGGCGGTGAAGCGCAAGGGGCTGATCACGTGCGTCGGCTACATGATGCGCTACCGGGAGACCGTGCGGCGCGTCAAGGAGCTGCTGGCCGAGGACGAGCCCGTCGTGGCACGGGGCGCCTGGATCGGCGGCATGCCGGGCGTTGCGTGGTGGCGGCGCAAGGACCAGGCCGGCGGCCAGATCAACGAGCAGACGACCCACGTCTTCGACCTGGCCCGCTACCTCTTCGGCGAGGTCAAGTCGGTCTTCTGCGCGGCCCGCAAGGGACTCATCAGGGGCGTGGACAACTACTCGGTCGAGGACGCCAGCATCTGCACGCTGGTCTTCGAGAGCGGCCTGCTGTGCGAGATCAGCAGCAGTTGCGCGGTCGGCATGGGGGAGGTCGGCCTGGAGGTGTTCACCCGCAACGCCCGGGCCAAGCTGGCGGGCTGGGACCTGTCCCTGACCCTCTCGAAAGGCGGCGAAACGCACCAGTACAAGTCCGCCGAGAACATCTTCCTGTGCGAGGACCGCGTCTTCGTGGATGCCGTCCTGAGCGGCGACGCCTCGCAGATCAAGAGCCCTTATGCCGACGCCGTTCGCACCCAGATGGTGACCTGCGCGGCCGACGAGTCCATGGAAAGCGGGCAGGTGACGAAGCCCTGACGGGGGCTCGTAGACCGCCCGCTCAGCGCGCAACTGCTGTGGCGGAAGGGCCATGAGGCGCGGGAACGACCATGAGCGGGGGCCGAGGGGGAACTGGTTCAGGCAGTACGTGATCGGCCTCGGCCTCGGCCTGGTGAGCGCCGTCTACGGCGTCATCGCCATGCTGACGCGCAACAGCTTCCTTCCGGGCCTCAAGGGGGGCAGTCACACGGTCACCGGCTCGCACGCGGTCGCCGTGGCGCTCGTGTACCTGGCCGGGGGGCTGTTCCTGGCCTTCCGCTTCTTCCTGGATCCGCGGTGCCGCGCCAGGCACACGCGGGCGGAGGTCTATCTGGCCGAGAACCTGCTGCTGATGCTGCTGATCGCGGCTGCCGTCTACGTGCTGCTCAGCGTCGGCACGGCCGGGTAGGGCAGGGCCCGAACGCGCGGGCTATCCTTCGTCCAGGACCCTCTTCAGGTAGTCCTGAACGGACTCGCGGGCAGGGGCGCTTTCTTCGACCATCTCCGCGCCGGTTCGCCGGGCCCCGCTCCCCCCGACCATGTAGCGGAACCCGGCCCGGTAGAACCTGATGCGCATGTGGCGGTCCACGATAAACAAGCACGGCACCGCCGTCTCCTGCTCTGCGTCTGCCTCCTCGGACATGGTCTCGACGGCCGAGAGATCGTCGTAGTAGACGGGGAGCATGATCTGCTGCTCACCCAGGAAGGAAGTGACGACGGCGGGCGGCTGAGTCTTCTCCGCGATGGTCAGGCCCCGCACCCTCCACTGGCGGTACGTCCGGACCAGGTCGTCCACGTGCCGGACCGCCGCCCGTCCGGAGGACGTGTCCACGCTCCAGAACACCACGATCGTGACGTATCCCTCCAGGCCGGGCGCCAGAGCCTGTCGCTCGCCTTCGGCGTTCTCGACGTTGATGATGGGACAGGCGGGCGCCCTCTGGGCGGTGAAGTACTCCGTCTGGCTCGGCTGCTGCACGGGGACGGCCTCCGCTATGGTCTCCCAGAGGTCCTCCCCTGCGTCCGGCGAGAGCACCTGTGACCCGGCCTGCCCCGGCGGCGGCTCCGCCGTGCGCTGCGGCGCGGGCGCGCAGCCGGCAATGGCCGCCGCGCACAGCAGCGCCAGCAACGGCGCAGAACGCCCCATTGCGTCTCCTCCAGACGAAACGATCATCAATGCCATTCTACAACACTTCGCGCACGGCTGCCCAGACGGCTTCAGCGATTCTTTCGGGAGGCAGCACCGCGCCGCCCACAGCGCACGGGATGACGGTCCAGCCCTGCGGCGCCTGGCAGGCCAGCTCGCGATACGTCCGGGCCGTGGCTTCCAGGTACTCCATGTCTCGCTCGTGGATGTCCTGCTTCCCGGGCGGCCCTGCCGACCTGGTCCTGTCGGCCAGCAGCGCCGTCGCGTGGGCCGGTTGCATGTCGAGCAGGACGTGCAGATCCGGCCGAGGCAGCCCGAACACGCCGTACTCGAGGCGCTCCACCCATTCGAAGAAGGCGCGACGCTCCCGCCCGGCGGGCACCTTGCAGCCCTGGTGCGCCAGGTTGGCTGCGACGTAGCGGTTGCAGAGCACCAGGCGGCCTGCGGACAGCCATTCCCTGAGCTGGGAGGCGGCCTGCCACCGGTCGCACGCGTAGGGCAGGGCGGCCAGGTACGGGCTGACGTCGCCCGCGCGCGCCGCGAACTCCCCGCGGAGGTAGCGCTCTATCAGCTCCGCAAAAAAGCCCTGCCCGTAGCGCGGGAAGGAGACCTGCTGCACGGCGTATCCCTCGGCCCGGGCCCGGTCGGCCAGCAGCGCTGTCTGCGTCGTCTTGCCGCTGCCGTCAATGCCGCAGACGGCGATCAGGCGTCCCGGCTGGCTCTCCGGCGTCCCCACGGACGGTTGCCCTCCTACAGGCGGAAGATGCGGATCGCGTTCTCCCGGAGCAGCAGGCGAGCGATCTCGAGCGCCTGCGTCTCGGCGCCGAGGCCGGCCTCCACGAATTCCCGCGCCAGCACGCGCGCCAGCACCCGGCGGTACATGTTGAACTTGGCCAGCCCGAACTCCAGCTTGTACATGTCGCTGTAGTAGCCTATGAGCTTCGTCTTCGGCACGCTCTGGAGCCGCGCCGCCAGGTCGCGGGCGATGTAGGCCGGCACGTTGGCATACCACCAGTGGCCGCTCACGACCACGTTCTGCAGTATCCAGCCGTAGCTGGCCAGCTCCTGGGCCTGGCTGTCGCTCAGGACGGACAGGCAGAAAGCCACGTCGGGGAAGGCGTTCAAAAGGGACAGCAGTCCGCGCAGCGTGTCCCCCGACTGGGGAAGGTCCGTCCCCTGCGGCACGCCATGGGCGTAGGCGTCGCGCAGCGCGCCGTACATCACCTGCACGGGCAGGCCGCAGTCCCGGCAGAGGCTGACCAGCTCGAAGAGTACGCCACTCTGGAGCACTTCCTCGTCGGCCCGTACCAGCGGGAGGCCGCGAGCCGCCTTTATGAGGGCCCGCGCGAGATCCCCGTCCTCGAGGACGAACGTGCGGAAGTGCGGCGGCAGGGAGATGGCCGCGCTCTTCGCGCCGGCCTGCCTGAAGCGCTCGACCACGGCGGCCAGGGCGTGCCTGAGGCCCTGCACGTCCGTCACGGCGAATCCAACGGCGCCAGCCAGGGCGTCCCTGACGGCCGCGTCGCCCATCTTGAACACGAGCGAGTCCGCCCGCAGGCAGGGTACGAACAGCTTCGTGTCGATCGCGTCCAGATCCTCGTCGAAGTTGTTGGTCAGGAAGACCCTCTCGATGCGGGACTGGCGCATGATCTCCCGGGCGCGGTCGGGCCGGTCGGCGCTTGCGGCGACCGCTTCGGCCAGGGGCTGCCAGTTCTGCCGCGTCAGGCGGCTTTCCTCGAAGCCAAACAGCTCCCGCGCCAGCTCGATCAGCCAGCCGTACTGGACGGTATTGCTGATGGCCGCCATGCCCTCCAGCAGGCGCGGGATCATCTGCTCGTCGCGTAGGTGCGGGTCTATGGCGTCCCTGCTCATCCCGGCGCTGTGGGCCAGCTCGGTGTAGTAGTGGTAGCCGAGGATGTCCCGGAGCGAGCGCGCGAACGGCTCCCCTGCGGGGACGTGCGAATGGACGTCGATGGCTTCCACCTGCATGATCTCGTCCAGCAGGCGTCGCTCCAGGTCCTGCGAGGCAGGCATGCTGTGCTCCAATGCTTGCGGGTGCGCTAGTTGTTCAGCGACTGCAACGGCGCCGGTACCCTGCCCCCGTGACGCACGAACTCGGCGGCGCCTCCGGCGGCCCGCACCGGCATGATGACGCTCTGGCCGAACAGGCCGCCGAAGACGGCGGTCTCGCCGGCCGCCTTCCCGGGCACGGGGATGACGCGCACGGACGTCGTCTTGCGGTTGACCACGCCGATGCTCATCTCGTCGGCGATCAGGGCGGCTATCGTCTCCGCGTCGGTATCGCCGGGGATCGCGATCATGTCCAGCCCGACCGAGCAGATGCTGGTGATGGCCTCGAGCTTCTCGAGGGTCAGGTCGCCCCTGCGCGCCGCTTCGGCCAGGGCCCGGTCCTCGCTGACGGGCACGAAGGCGCCGCTCAGCCCGCCCACGGAGGACGATGCGAACAGGCCGCCCTTCTTGACCGCGTCGTTAAGCAGGGCCACGGCGGCCGTCGAACCCGGCGCGCCTATGCGGCTGATCCCCATGGCCCCCAGCACTTCGCCCACGCTGTCGCCCACCCTCGGCGTCGGCGCCAGGGACAGGTCCACGATGCCGAACTCGACGCCGAGCCGCGCCGCCACCTCGCGCCCGATCAGCTCTCCAACGCGCGTGACTCGGAAGGAGGTCCTCTTGATCTGGTCGGCGATCTCGCCCAGGTCCGCCTCGGGCTCCTGTTCGCGAAGCCGCTCGATGGCGCGCTTGACCACGCCGGGCCCGCTCACGCCGATGTTGACCACGCAGTCCGGCTCCCCGTACCCCATGTAGGCGCCCGCCATGAAGGGGTTGTCCTCGGGGATGTTGGCGAAGACCATCAGCTTCGCCGCGCCGAACCCGTCGCGGGCCGACGTCCTGCGCGCCACGTCCAACACCTGCGGGGCAACCAGGTTGATGGCGTCCACGTTGATGCCCGCCGCCGTGCTGGCCACGTTCACCGACGCGCAGACCCTGTCCGTCTCGCTCAGGGAGCGTGGTATGGACCGGATGAGGGCCTCGTCGGTCGGAGTCATTCCCTTCTGCACGAGGGCCGTGAATCCCCCGACCAGGTCCACGTTCACTTCCTGCGCGGACCTGTCCAGGGATCGTGCAAGCTGGAACAGGGCTTCCTCCGACCCTCCGCAGACCAGGCCGCTGGCCGGCGTCACGGCCAGGCGCTTGTTGACGATCGGTATGCCGTATCGTCCGCTGATCTCGTTGCAGACGCGCACCAGGCTGCCGGCCTTGCGGTTGACCTTCAGGGCCACCTTCCGGCAGAGGCGGTCGATGTCCGGGTCGCAGCAGTCCAGCAGGCTGATGCCCAGCGTCACCGTGCGCACGTCCAGGTTCTCCTCCTGGACCATCCGCAGCGTGGTCATGATGTCTTCGGTCTTCACGGGCCTCGCCTCCCGTTCTGCGGCGCCTTGGGCGTGCTGTGGCGGAAGTCCACGTGGCTCGTCGCCAGGAAGACGTCCTCGTGCTGCAGGCTCACGCGCATCTGCTCCTCGGGCCACAGGGCCTCCACGTCCGTCCGAAGGTGCTCCACGGCAAGTCGGCGCGGCACCTGGAGCTGAGCTATCAGAAGGAACTGCCCGTCGTGCACGTACGCGTAGAGGTCTTCGATGTTGACGTTGCGGCTTGCCAGGTACGAGCTGACCCGCCTGATGATGCCCTTGCGGTCGGCGCCTTGGACGGTGAGGATGAACCGGTCGGCGTCCTTGACGATGGGCTCCGGCTCCAGCACGCGCCGCTCCTTCACGCTGACCTCCAGCTCCCCGGGTGCGGCGCTCTCCTTGACGGCGCCGGCCAAAGCGGCCGGCTCCACAGACTCGTCGAACCGGACGGTGAGGATGATGGTGAAATAGCCCTGCAGGACGGTCTGGCTGATCGCGTCGATGTTGCCGCCCAGCTCCGTGATCGCCTGTGTCAGGCCGGCCACAATCCCCGGCCGGTCAAGCGACATCACGCTGAGCACGAAGTCCCTGGGCATGTGCTATGGCCCTTTCCGCAGTCTGTCCTGCTCGGGCCGGGGCGTCCTCTGCATCAGTTCCATGCCGGCCTCCAGGGGCGGCTTCCCCTCGAAAAGCACCTCGTAGACCGCGCGCGATATGGGCATGTCGACGCCGTGCCTGTCCGCCAGGGCACAGGCCGACCGCGTCGTCCTGACCCCCTCGGCCACCTGGTCCATGCTTGCCAGTATCTCGTCCAGCGTCTCGCCGCGGCCAATGCGCATCCCCACGGCCCGGTTGCGGCCGTAGGGGCTTATGCAGGTCGTGATCAGGTCGCCGAGGCCGCTCAGCCCGGCAAAGGTCTCTGCCCGCCCGCCCATCGCCACGCCGAGCCGCGTGATCTCCGCCAGCCCGCGCGTCAACAGGGCGCTCTTGGCGTTGTCCCCGAAGTCCAGCCCGTCGCACATGCCCGCCGCTATCGCGATCACGTTCTTGAGCGCCGACCCCAGCTCCACCCCGAGCGCGTCCGTGTTCGTGTAGACCCGGAAGGACGCGCACATGAAGATGCGCTGCACCCGCGCCGCCAGCTCGGGCGCCCGGCTAGTGGCCACGATCGTCGTGGGCAGGCCGCGCGCCACTTCCTCGGCATGGCTCGGACCGTAGAGGCCCGCCAGGGCCAGGTCCTCCCCGCACACGTCGCCGACGATTTGACTGCCGAGCAGTTGCGTCCCCTCCTCGATCCCCTTGGCGACGTTCACGATGAGCTGGCCTTCCCTCAAGTGCTCGGCCACCTGCTCGGACACGCTGCGCAGGTAGACCGTCGGCGTGGCCATGACGACGACGTCGCCCGACGGCACGCATTCGGCTACGTCCGACGTCAGGCCGACGGAGACGGGGATCCTGATGCCAGCCAGGTAGCGCGGGTTGAAGCGAGTCTCGCGCACCGAACGCACGTACTCAGGCTCCACGCCCCAGATCGTCGCACGGTGCCCGTTGCCGTCCAGCAGGAGAGCCAGCGCAGTGCCCCAGCCGCCGCATCCGACCACGGCGACGCGCAATCCGGTCTCTGGTGGTTCATCATGCGCCATGGGCGCCAGGCAACTCCAACCACGTTCGGGGACGCCGGGCCCGCCTCGCCGCCACCGGCCAAAGCTAGATTATATGGCTTGAAGGGCGTGTTTCAAGGCCCTGTGGGGGCGGTCCGTGGACGGCCCCTACGCGGCTGTTGGGGCCCCGGCGGGGCATCTTGAGGCCCTGGGGCCGAACGGCTGCGGTCAGGCCTTCAGAGGGCGCCCTGCGGCGTTGCGTTTCAAGGCCCTGCAGGAGCGGTTCGGGAACCGCCCCTACGGCCTGCGGCAGGGGCCGGGCGCCAATCCGCAGAAGACCGTTTTTTCCGCTTGACAAGGCGAATTGGGTCTGGTAATATACCGCGCGGTTCGAAACTCCGAAGGATTGTGTACCTTAACCGCATAAGCCGTGAAAGGAGGTGAGAGGCGGGGTCTAGAAGGGGAGAGAATACAGAAGGTCCCGACGACTGGAAGTGTGGAACTTAGTGGGAGGATGTGAAGATGAAGAAGGCGTTTACGCTGATTGAGTTGCTAGTGGTCATAGCCATCATCGCTATCCTGGCCGCGATGCTGATGCCCGCCCTGGCGAGGGCCCGTACCCAAGCCCAGCAGAGCGACTGTAAGTACAAGGTCCGTCAGGTGGGCATGGGCTTCGAGCTCTTCAAGACGGACAACGACGGGGTCTTCCCGGGCTGGGTCGATGATGACCTCAGGAGTGAGCTGCTCAACAATGCTTTCTGGAGGCCCCCGACGACCGACCAGTCCGCAGACGCTCAGGCGCGGCGCGCGAAGGCGCGGTACGCGGCCCCGACTGGCGGCGATCCCTACTTCCAGCTCATTGAAAAGGGCTACATCGATGACGTCGACCTGTTCGACTGCCCCTCGGCCGACAACCTGAGCTGGGGCGACTGGTTTGGGCCGGAAGTCATCGAGGTAAACGATCCCAGCGGCTGGTACCCCCAAAAGGTTGTCCGGTTCCCGGACTATTCGTACGACCTTGGCCGCGTCTCGAAGAACTCGGCGGCCGGCCGCGGGTACTACGGCGACTCCTGGACGCGCGAGCACATGTGGAGCAGCGCCTGGGGTACCTGGCAGTCCAACCACCCCGGCGGCGCGAACCTGGTCTTCATCGACGGGTCGGCCGAGTGGTGCGAACTCACTGACACCAGCGTGACCTGGAACGTGAACACCGGCGGCACCTGGGACAGGGCGGGCTACGTCGCCAATCCGCGCATGGATGAGGACCTCAACCGCCTGGCCCATTACCAGGAGGTCGCCCCGGGCCTCACGGAACTGGACCTGATCTACCCCAGGGACCGCGACGACATCTACGCCCAGGAAGGCTGGTGCGCTTGGGGCGGCTACTGGTCCGGCGGCGCTGGCGGCGGGACCTGGTACAGCAACTCCATGTCCTATTTCGGCGACCCGATGGATCCGGCGGGCAGCACTGAGCAAACCTGGGGCAACAGCAAGACCAATGTGCCGGCCCCGGGCGAGCCCGGAAACAGCGGCATGTTGAACCGCTGCTACCACTACTGGGGCGACACGTCTGGCAATACCAGCCGGTGGTACCCGGAAGTGGGCCCCTTCGCCGACGAAGGGCGCTGGGACACCCACGACTGCCGTTTGCTTCCCATCAACTGGCTTATCCCGGCTTCCTGGTAACCGGCTGGAAGACGGGTCTGGAAACGACGGCGGCGCTGCATCGCAGCGCCGCCTTCTTTTTGGCTTCTCCGAGGGCGTGTGCGCTGCGCGGCGTTGCGTTTCCAGGCCCTGTAGGGGCGGTTCGCGAACCGCCCCTGCGGCCTGCGCCAGGGGCCGGGCTCCAATCCGCAGAGGCCCCGTTTTTGCTCTTGACAACCTGAATCCCGTCTGGTAATATACCGCGCGGTTCGAAACTCCGAAGGATTGTGTACCTTAACCGCATAAGCCGTGAAAGGAGGTGAGAGGCGGGGTCTAGAAGGGGAGAGAATACAGAAGGTCCCGACGACTGGAAGTGTGGAACTTAGTGGGAGGATGTGAAGATGAAGAAGGCGTTTACGCTGGTTGAATTGCTAGTCGTCATAGCCATCATCGCTATCCTGGCTGCGATGCTCATGCCTGCCCTCGTCTCTGCCCGGGAACAGGCCCGCCGGGCGAACTGCCGGGCGAACCTGTTCAACGTCTATGCGGCGCTCGATATGTTCCGCACGCATCACAACAGCGCGTGGCCGCAGACATACGAACCGGAGAGACCGGCAAACCAGTACTGCAACGCCTGGGGCCGCCTGATGGGCGAGGGCTACCTGGACGATATGAACGTGTTCAATTGCCCCAGCGCGTCCATGCGCCTCATCATGCAGGAAAGAGGGATGGATGACCCCGGCGACATGCGCGACGTGGTGATGTCCGACTACGCCTTCGACAACGGCCGGATTGAGAAGAAGTCCAAAGCCGGTCGGGCGGTCGCTGGTGACCTCGACCGGCACGTCTGGAGCCAGACTGAGGTCAACCCCGCGGCGATCGACGACGTAGGCACGCCCGTAGTGGGCGCCGGCCATGAGGTGCAGGAGCCCAACCACCACGGCTCGAGCCACGGCTGCGCCATCATGTTCGTCGACGGCGGGATTGACTGGGTCAACGTGACCGAGACCGCCCCGATGAACGCTCTGGCGACGGATCCCGAGGGGATCCTGTGGACCATCGACCAGATCGGTCTGGACGGCACCACACCCAGCGGACTGACGCTCGTCCGCTATGGCTACATGCAGAACCCCAGGCTCGACGTTGGGCGGAACGAGGCCCTCAGGCACGAGGACGACGTCCTCTGCAACACGAGGTGGGGCGGCGGACCCGACGATTCGGATGACATGTACACCGTCGACCCCGACACCGAGAACGATCCTGCCTGCGCGAACCTGTTCTACACGTTCTGTGACACGCACGTGAACATGGCAGGTACGAGTGACACCTGCTGGGATCTGCGCAGCAAGAGCCAGGATGACGCGTATCTGACGCCTCAGGACGACTGGCTCCACGCCAGCGGTTGGCCGCAGTAAGAAGCGGCTTCCTTCTGGGCAAGCCAACGGGGCGGGGCTCACCGAGCCCTGCCCCGTTTCTCTGTACCCTCAGCCGGCCGGCTGGAGTCAGCCTCCCGCCAACAGGGCCTTGCCCGCCCGTCGGGGCCGCCCCAGTGTCTCAAGGCCCTGTAGGGGCCGCAGACCCGCCCCTACGCCGCTGTTGGAGGTCCGCGCGGCGCGTCTGTGAGGCCCTCCGGCCGAACGGGCGGGGGCACAGGGCTTCAGGAGCGGCCTCCGGCGGCGCGGTTCCTGGTTCTTGCAGGGGCGGTGCGCGAACCGCCCCTACGGCCTGCGGGAGAGGCCGGGCGCCAATCCGCAGAGGCCCCGTTTTTGCTCTTGACAACCTGAATCCCGTCTGGTAATATACCGCGCGGTTCGAAACTCCGAAGGATTGTGTACCTTAACCGCATAAGCCGTGAAAGGAGGTGAGAGGCGGGGTCTAGAAGGGGAGAGAATACAGAAGGTCCCGACGACTGGAAGTGTGGAACTTAGTGGGAGGATGTGAAGATGAAGAAGGCGTTTACGCTGATTGAGTTGCTAGTGGTCATAGCCATCATCGCTATCCTGGCCGCGATGCTGATGCCTGCCCTGACGCAAGCCCGAGAGTCGGCGCGTAAGTCCGCCTGCGCGTCGAACGTACATCAATTCGGCCTTGCGATCCAGGACTTCCGCAAAGACAACGCTTGGGAATGGACGCGCGAGGACTGCGAAGGCTGGGCGAACGGTCCCGACCTCCTGGCGGACCTGGCCGGACTGGGATACATGGAGCCTCACGGCGGCATGCAGGTCTTCAAGTGCCCCAGCTTCGACTCGCCCTGGGGTCGCACGCCGGAGGCCGTCCAGTGGTACCTGTCCCCTGAGGTATACTCGCACATCCCTGGACTCAATCCGGAGACGTTCGAGTACACCGGGGAGATCACGGACAGCTGTTACTTCGCTGACGAGTCCCGTATCCCGAAGGAGCCGGATCCGGCCCGGGTCGTCCTGGCGGATGGCATCGAGATGGTGACCCACAACGGCGCCGAGCCGGCGAACCACTCCGACTGGCAGGGCCGCACCGTCGGCTCCAATGTCCTCTACGCCGACGTATCGGTCCAGTGGACAGACGTTTACCTGCCGACGGCCAACTGGGTGATGACGGTGGACAACGTCGGCTGGACTGACGGCGACGGCAACGCGCACCCCACGGCCATGACCGTCGGTTTTACAGGCGGCGAGGACTGGTATCCGCACACCACCGGCGGCACGTGGCGGCGCTTCGGGTTCATCCAGAACATCCGCATGCTCAAGAAGGATCCTGACGTTGAAGGGTCCGGCGGCGGGATGGGCCTGGGCGAGGATGACCTCGACAACGCGGATAACCTGGACATTGACGACGTCTATTATGTCGACTGCGACACCGCTCTGTACGGCAATGCGGCGCCTTGGGGGCTGACCTGCCCCGAGCGCGGCGCCCGTTGCAGGTTGCTGATCGACAGGCAGAGGGCTAAGAAGGACTGCTCCCTGGCCGGTGGGCACATCTGGTGGTGGCGCGGCGGCTACGAATACCAGCAGCCAGGCGCCCCTGATTCCCAGTATAATGGCAACTGCACCTGGGGCTGGCCGGATGAGCTGATCGGCTATACGCCGTTCTAACGTTCCGGGAGCCACGTTGGGTTCCCGCAGCCGGAAGGCGAGAGAACACGGGCGGAGAGATGCGCCGCATCCCTCCGCCCTTTTCTTGTACCCGCACCGTCCATAGTGCTGCTCCCGGCGGCGCCCCCATGCCCGGTGGCAGACGGCCCCACCAGGAAATGCCGCACCGAAGGTCGGCTAGCGGAGCTCCAGCGTTGGATTCGGTGGTTGTCAGGTCCAGGCGGGGTGGTGGACTTGCCGTCTGGCCATTGTGCGTCCGCCATGCTGCGAAGTCTGATCCGTCTGGTAGGGGCACGGCGCGCCGTGCCCCTACGTCACGGAGCCAAAAGGGGCCTACCCGGAGCTTCGGTGTTGAAGCTTCACTAGCTTGACAAGCTGAGCCGGCCTGGCTTAGAATCAGGCACCAGCAGGGCGTGTCCCGGCATGATCTGCATCGCGCGGACCAGTGCGGTGCCCGGGGTGCTGAGCGGCGGCGCGGCCCGCAAGCGATTTCGTGACGAGGAGGGACCAGGCATGGGCCAGGCGTGGGTGAAGTGGGTGGTCGTTCTCGCAATCATCGGCGTGATTGTGGTAGTTGTCGCGACGCGTGGCGGTGAGAAGAAGGAGGCCGCTGGGGCCCAGGGGGCTGCCGCTCGTCAAGGGGGCATGGTTATCGACGAGAACAAGCTCAAGTTCGGGCAGCAGACTTACAACGGGATAGTAGACCTGCTGACCAAGGAGACGTCTGAGCGCGGCCAGCAGGAGTGGATGCGCCGGATCCGCCAGGTGCTGGGCCACGGCACCATCCTGACCGTGACACAGCCCCAACAGGGGCTGTACTCGTTCGATCTGGATGCCGATCCCCCCGACGGCGCGGCCGAAGTCACGATCGACGTGAAGGCCGACAACTTCCGGGGCGAGGTGCCTTCGGTGGGGCAGCACGTGAAGTACACCGGTCTCATCATGGACTGGGAGTGGCGCCCCGACACCAGGAAGGTCATGCTCTGGGTGGAGAAGGGTAATCTCGAGCAGCCCAAGAAGTAGGGGGCGGCCGGCCCCGAAGGGCGTCTAAGCTCGGCGTCGCAGGGCCTCGCGCAGGGGCGCAACGGATGCGCCCCTGCGTCGTTTCGGCGTCCAGCCCGTCGCCCCGGCGGGCGCGAGGGGGTCTTGCCTGGCCGCTTGTGGGTCCGTGCTACTCCAGGAGCCTGCGCAGGGCCGCCACGGCCTTGGCGGTCGGCTCGGCGGGGTCGTCCGTCCCGTAGAACTCCAGCACAAGGTGGTCGTCGTACCCCACGCTCTGGAAGATCTCCAGCAGCCTCTTGACGTCCACGTAGGCGAAATCGCCGCTCTCGGTGAAGTCCCCGAACTTCAGGTGGGCGTTGGACATCAACTGGGCGAACTTCTCCGTCTCGCTGTAGACCTGCTCGCGCGCCCTGTCGCCGCGAGACTGGAAGTCCGGCACGAAGTTGGTCGGATCGGGGTTCGTGCGCAGGTTGGGGCTGCCGACAGCCCGGATCAGGTGCAGGATGCTGTCCGCGTCCCGACAGACGCTGCTGTGGTTCTCGATGCAGAGAAGGACCTTGTGCTCCTCCGCCACGGGCATCACCTCGCGGTAGCAGTCGATAACGCGATAGGCCTCCATCGCGGGATCGTCGCCTGAGGTATGGTAGCCCGTGAACGTGTTCATCTTGTGGACGCCGGCCTCGGCCGTGTGGACGATCCACTGCTTCATCCGCTCAACCTGTTGGGCGCGCTCCGTTGCCAGGGGGCGGGCGAAGTCGTTGCCGGCGATGACCGAGGCGATCGAGAGCCTGAGCTTTCCGGCCTTCCGTACGACCTGCTTGAGATGCCCGCCCGGGTCGTCCTCGTTCACGTGCTGCGGGAAGATCTCCAGGCCGTCCGCCTCCTGGCGCTTGACCTCGTCCAGGAAGGACATCAGGTCGCACTTGCCCTCATCGAACCACGTGCGGTAGCTCCACGAGCTGATCGATACCAGCATGGTCCTCTCCCTGTGGCGGCG
Source organism: uncultured candidatus Brocadiaceae bacterium (assembly GCA_964521715.1). Classification (GTDB taxonomy): domain Bacteria; phylum Planctomycetota; class Brocadiia; order SM23-32; family SM23-32; genus DAOVRD01. Next base: position 42,304 of record CAZFSS010000033.1, read on the forward strand.
AAATGCGGTTGTCCCGGCGCGTCACACCTTGAGTGCCGTCGAGACGGAATGCTCCCTGACCTCGTCGGGCGTGACCTCGCGCCCGAGCTTCATGGACAGGTAGATGCCTTCGCTGATGAGCATCGTGTTCAGCCCGACGGCGGCAGTGGGCAGCAACTCGACCTGCCCTCGCAGCGCGGCCACCCAGTGATCCTGGGAGCTCTGGTAGGCGGCCGTTTCGGGGAAGATGCGCAGCCACCGCGTCATGGCCGAGCCGAGGTCGAACGTGGCGTCCATCTCCATGTCGCTGATCGTCGTGTGGAAGGCGAATGGGGCCAAGCTCAGCCCGCCCTTCGAGCCAGCGAGCTTGCAGCCGTCCGTGCCGCCCAGATGGACGGCCCACGCCTCCTCGATGGAGAACGTGATGCCCCCGTCCAGGCGAACCAGCGCCACGGCCAGCTCCTCGACGTCATACTTGCCCTCCCGGCGCCGCTTCTCGTACATGTCGGTTTCCTGATGGGTCGTGCCGCTGATGGTCAGCACGTCGGGGTTGCCCAGCAAGTAGAGCATCTGGCCGATGTGGTAGACGCCCATGTCGAACAGGGCGCCGCCGGACGCCGTCGCCTTCTGCACGAACGCGCTGGTGCCGTATCCGTCCACGAACGGGCGGCCGCGGCGGCGGTAGTAGCTGCTCTTGGCGTAGTAGGGCTTGCCCAGGTGCCCGTCCTCGATGAGGCGCTTCGCGGCGAGGGTTTCCTTGCCGAACAGGCTGCCGAGCTGCATGGACAGCATCCGGCCCAGCTCCTGGGACTTGTTGAACATGCGTTCGGCGTCCACGTAGGAGCCAGCCAGCGGCTTCTCGCAGTAGACGTGCTTGCCGGCCTCCATCGCCGCGATGCTCATGGGCGCGTGCAGGTTGTTGTGCAGGCAGACGTCCACGGCCACGATCTCGTCCATGGCCAGCAACTCGCGGAAGTTGGTGAAAACGTGCGGGATGCTGCACTCCGCCGCGACTCTCTTCACCTCCTTCTCGTCGATGTCACAGGCCGCCACCATCCTGGCGCCCGCCACCTGCTGGTACTTCTTCAGGTGCATCTTTCCAATCTGTCCGGTGCCGATGATGCCCAGTTTTACTTCGTCGGCCATGCCTTCCTCCCTGCGCGATAGTGAGTCGGCCCTTCTGGGCCCGCGTTGCCGAGACGTCTCTACTCCCTCTGCTGCGGGGCGCCGGCCCGTCCGCGGGCGGCGAGGCGCCGCACCTTGAAGCGCCTATGGTAGCGGCCCCCCGCGACGTTTGCAACGTCCCGCTGGGCGATGGCATCGAAGCGCGGCCCTCCCGCGCGTGTTCTTGCCTCGGCGTGGCGAAGTCCGTAGTATTTGTCTCCTGTCCCCGTGTGCCGGGAGGACGCCTGAGAGCATGGGCATACTGAAGCGCTTCGAGGGGAATCCCGTCCTGGAGCCCGTGCCGGGCGCCTGGGACTGCGTCAGCGTGTTCAACCCCGGCGCCATCCTGAAGGACGGCCGGGTCTACATGCTCTACCGCGCCGTGAGCGACCTGGGGAGGTACGTCTCCCGGTTCGGCCTGGCGATCAGCGAGGACGGCTACTCGTTCGAGCGCGCCTCGGACCGATTCGTCTTCGAGCCGCAAGAGCGGTATGAGGTCGGCGGGGTCGAGGACGCCAGGATCACGCCCGACGACGGCGGTTTCCTGATCACTTATGCGGCCGTCTCCAAGGAGCCGGGCCCGGTTTATGCTGACATGGACTTTTTCCGCATCAGCCGGGAGGATCCCTACTGCCGGCGCCCGGGCGTCCCGCCCCTCGGTCCCAGCTACACGGGCCTGCTCCGTTCTGCGGACCTGGCGAGCTTCACTCAGGAGGGGCTGATCACCCCTGCGGGCATCGACGATCGCGACGGCGTGCTCTTCCCCGAGAGGATCGGCGGGCGTTACGTGATGCTCCACCGGCCGTCAACATGGGTCGGGCCGGAGTACGGAACGGACACGCCGGCCATCTGGCTCGCCTACTCCGAGGACTTGAAGCACTGGGACTACGGCGAGCGCGGCGAGCATCTGCTCATGGGATCCGAGGAGGCGTGGGAGGAGGGCAAGATCGGGGCCGGCGCGCCGCCCGTGCGGACCGACGCGGGCTGGCTGGTGATCTACCACGGCGTGGATCACAGGCACGTCTACCGCGTCGGCGTGGCGTTGCTGGACCTCGACGACGTGACCAGCGTGATCGCCAGGACTGACGACTTCCTGCTCGAGCCCGAGAACGACTACGAGAGGGTGGGCATCATCCCGAACGTGGTTTTCCCCACGGCGGCGGTGTGGGAGCCGGGGCACGAGCTGCTGGTCTACTACGGCGCGGCCGACAGGGTCTGCGGCCTGGCTACGGCGGACATGGACGAACTGCTCGACTGCTTGCTTTCGTGAGCCGTCCCGGACGGCGTGGAGGTGGTTGCTGACTCAGGGCAGCAACTGGCAGAATGACGGAGGAGGGCCGGCAAGATGACAGAGGGACGGATACGTCTGGTGACCCGGGGCGACGACAGCGGAAGCTGCCACACCGCCAACGTGGCGATTCGGGACGCGTTCCAGAAGGGCATCCTCCGCAACACGTCGCTCATGGTTCCGTGCCCGGCCTTCGAGGAGGCGGCGGAGATGTTCCGCGAGCTGCCGGGCCTGTGCGTCGGGCTGCACGCGACGCTGAACGCGGAGTGGGACGAGGTGCGGTGGGGTCCCGTGCTGCCGCCTGGAGACGTGCCGTCCCTGATCGACGAGAACGGACATCTCCTTCAGACGACGCAGGCGCTTCACGAGAGAGGCGCCGATCCCGACGAAATGATGGCCGAGATCGAGGCCCAGCTCGCCCTGGCGCGCTCCACAGGCCTGCACATCGGCTACGTTGACTCGCACATGGCGTTCACGTGGATCGCCGACATGGATGCGCGGCTCGCCCGGTTCGCCGAGCGGGAGGGCTTGATCTACCGGCACGAAGGCGTGGGCCGCCTGCCCGCCGTAGAGGGCGAGTTCGACAACCTGGTTGACGCGCTGGTCGCGCGCCTAAGTGCCGCCCAGCCGGGCACGTATATCATTGTGGGCCATCCGTGCTATGACACGGAGGAGGTGAGGCGGTTCTATCACCCCGGCATCGAGCCGGGCGCGGAAGGCCCGAACAGGGACTGGCAGAGGCGCATGTTCATGGACCCGAAGGTCCTCCAGTGCTGCCAGGCCAACGGCATCCGGCCTATCCGCTACACGGAGATCTGACGGCGGCGCGAGCCTGTGCTCTTGGAGGAAAGGGATTCTGGGATGGTCAGGATAGGCATCATCGGGGCCGGCAACAACGGCGCGGGGCACGCGCGCTACTACCACAGGTCGCCGCGCAGTGAAGTGGTCGCCGTGGCCGACCCGGTCGCTGAACGCGCGTCGGCGCTGGCGGGCGAGTGCGGCGCCAGGGCGACACAGGACTACCGCGAGTTCCTGGCGGATGTTGACGCGGTGGTCATCTCCTCGCCGAACCACGTGCACCGCGACCACGCCGTCGAGTGCGCCAGGGCCGGCCGCCACGTCTACTGCGAGAAGCCGATGGGCCTGAGCGCAGGGCAGGCCGCAGAGATTGCCTCGGCGATCCGGGAGGCAGGCGTCCGCTCGGTCATCGGCTTCTCCGTGCGGTTCAGCGACACGGTTCAGACGATGCAGAGGTACCTGCGCGAGGGACGGTTGGGCGAGCTCATATCGATCTGGTCACGCCGCCTGTTCTTCATGGACCTTTCGAAGGCGGCCGAATGGCGCAGGGATCCCGCCCTGAGCGGCGGCCTGCTGTTCGAGATCAATGTGCACGAGGTCGAGTGGATGATGGCCCTCGGCGGCGAACTCGAGTCCGTCTACGCGCGCACGTACGCCGAGCGGCCGCAGCACCCCCGGGCGAACGATCACATCTGGGTCGTCATGAACTTCGCCAACGGCGTCGTCGGCACCCATGAGGGCAGCCAGATATCGCCCGTGGCGCAGTTCGACTGCGGCCTGCTCGGCACCGTAGCCGGCATGGAGACGGCCGAGTGGGGCAAGCGGCTCCGCTTCGCCAAGAGAGGCGCCGGCGCCGTCGAGGTGAAACCGGACCCGGAGTTCGACCTGCGCGGCCACTTCCTTGACTGCGTCGAGGAGGGGATCGCGGGCGTGGCGGACGCCGAGTGGGGACTGACCGTGATGACGGCCGCGGACGCCATCCTTGAATCGGCGTCAACGGGCCGCGTGGTAGGGCTGTAGCCACGCCCCGCGCGCCCTCTGCGGAGGACTGGGACCGGCATGAAGATCCTCGTTGACCAGAACATCCCCCTGGCGCGGGAGCTGTTCGGCTCATTGGGGAAGATCACGCTTGTGAGCGGCCGCGACGTCGCCGAGGGCTACGCGGGGCTGGAGGAGTTCGACGCCCTCGCCATCCGGTCTGTGACCAGGGTCACGCCCGCGCTGGTGGACCGCGCCGTCAACGCGAAGGTCATAGGCACGGCGACCATCGGCACCGACCACATCGACGTGGGCTACATCCGCGAGGCGAACCGGAGCAGGAAGAATCCCATCACGGTGCTGTCGGCGCCGGGCTCGAACGCCGACTCCGTGGCCGATCACGTCTGGTTCGCGCTCGCGTCCCTGACGCACGAGCGTGGGGAGCCGCTGAGTGGCGGGTCCCTGGGCATCATCGGCCACGGCAACTGCGGCAGCCGCGTGGCGCGGCGGGCCGAGGGCTTCGGCATGGAGACGTTCCGTTATGACCCGCCTCTGGCCGAGCGAGATCCGTCGTTTCAGTCCGATTCGTTCGAGGACACCATCGAGACGGTGATTCACGCCCGGCGCACCTGGGGCGACCGAGTCGCCCTGCTCGGCGGCATCGACGTGGATTTCCTCTGCCGGTCGGACGAGCCGGCCATCCGCCGACGTGTGCGAGACACGATTGACGCGTGTCTGCCC
>CAZFSS010000034.1:0-39836 GCA_964521715.1 uncultured candidatus Brocadiaceae bacterium
GATGCGGCCCTCCTTGAGCATCTGCCTGGCCCGCTCGAGGGGCCGGTCCAGCCGGGCGCCGTCCGACGTCAGGAATGCGAGCGATGGGCCGCAGCGCGGGCATGAGATGGTCTGCGCGTGGAAGCGGCGATCGGCGGGGTCGGCGTATTCCGCGCCGCAGGCAGGGCAAGGAGGGAAGGCGCTCATCGAGTTCGTCGCCCGATCGAAGGGCACCCCGAGGGCAATGCTGAACCGGGGCCCGCACGCCGTGCAGGTGTTGAACGGATACCCGCGCCGCCGGCACGGCTCCTCGTGCAGTTCCGCCTTGCACTCGTCGCACGTGGCGAGGTCCGGCGGAATAGGCAAGAGGCTTCGGCCCGAGCCGGCGCTTCTTTCGATGCGGAAGCCCTGCTCGCCGAGGGGCTCGATCTCCTCGACGATGAGCTCGTCCACGCTGGCGCGCTTCGGCGCAATGCGGCGGAAGTCCTCCACCAGGTCCTTGAGGACCCGCTCCTCCGCCTCCACCTCGAGCGTCACTCCCTCCGGGGTGTTCCTGATGCTGCCGGCGCAGCCCCGCTCGGTCAGGGCGCGGTAGAACGCGGGCCGGAAGCCCACGCCCTGCACGCGCCCGCGCGCGGTCAGGCGGTAGCGTTTCACAGAGGCGGCGGTGTCGGAGGGCTTCGGCATCGGTGAGCGGATCGGTTGACCTTCGGTCATGCGGCGACGGTTTCCCTGTAGTAGTCGCACAGGCCGTTGACGGGGCAGTTCTTGCAGTCCGGCTTCTTGGCGTTGCAGATGCGGCGCCCGTGGGTGCCCAGAAGGAGGGTGGCGCGCGTCCGGCGCTTCTCGGGGATGATCTCGCACATCTGCTTCTCGACCTTCTCCGGGTACCGACTGGCGGCCAGGCCGAGGCGGTTGGCGACGCGGTGCACGTGCGTGTCCACAGCGATGGCCTGCTGACCGAAGGCGTTTCCGAGGACGATGTTGGCTGTCTTTCTGCCCACGCCCCTGATCCTGGTCAGTTGGTCGGCGTCGCCGGGAACCTCGCCGCCGTGCTCCTCCACGATGGCGCGGCAGCACTCGCGGATGCTCCTCGCCTTCTGGCGGAAGAAGCCGGTCGGCCGAAGCATTCCCTCCAGAACGGACTGCCCGGCGGCGGCGAGCTTCGCGGCCGTCGGGTAGCGCCGGAAGAGTTCCGGCGTCACCTGGTTTACCTTCTCGTCCGTGCACTGGGCGGCCAGTATGGTGGCCACGAGCAGTTGCAGCGGGTTACCGTAGTTCAGGTATATCCGTGCGTCGGGGTGGGTCTTCTCCAGGATGTCGAGTATCTTGTTCGCTCTCTCGGGTGTCGCGGTGGGCTTCGTTTTCACCTTCTTCGCTGCCATTGCTCTTCCCCCTCGTGGGCTCAGCCGGTCGGGCTCTTCTCGACGATGAATATGGCCATGCTGGCGAGCAGGTTGGCGGACAGGCCCGGCAGGCGGCGGTAACGTGAGGTCAGGAATATGCGGTCGATCACCTTCAGGTTCAGCTCCCTGCACACGTGCAGGAAGTCCCTGACGGTCAGCAGGTGGATGTTCGGCGTGTCGTGCCACTTATAGGGGAGCACGCGCGTGACGGGCATCCTGCCGCACAGCAGAAGCTGCAGGCGCACCTTCCAGTGGCCGAAGTTGGGGAAGCTGATGATGGCGCGGCGTCCCACGCGCAGCATCTCGCGCACGACGAGGTAAGGCTTGAGCGTCTGCTGGAGCGTCTGGCTCAGGACGACGCAGTCAAAGCGGCCGTCCTCGAACATCGCCATGCCCTCGAGGATGTCCCCGTGGTAGACCGGGACGCCGCGCGCGATGCACCTCTGGACCTGCTGGAGGTCCGTGTCGATGCCGCATCCCTCGACGCCCATGCCCTGGATGAGGTCTTGCAGAAGCGCGCCGTCCCCGCAGCCCAGGTCCAGCACCCTGGCCCCCGGCTCGACGTAATCCTCGATCATCCTGTAATCCAGCCGGACGGGCATGGGGGCGGCTCCGCCGATTCGCCTCACTCGAGCGCCTGCTTCAGGTCGCGCAGGAGCTCGTCGGTATCCCCGATCCCCGCTGCCAGGCGGACGGTGTTGGGCTTGACCCCGAACGAGACCCGCTTCTCCGCCGGCAGGTAGAGCATGGTGGTCAGCACGGGCAGGCAGACCAGCGTCTCCGTCGCCCCCAGGCTTACGGCGTGGTAGATGACTTCGAGCTTCTCGACGAAGCGCTTGGCGTCCCGCTGGGTCTCCCCCACGTCGAAGGCCAGGACGCTGCCGAAACCGTTCTTCATCTGGCGCTTGGCTATCTCATACCCCGGGTCCGAGGGCAGCCCCGGGTAGCAGACGCGCGGGACCCTCGGGTGCCCGGCCAGAAACTCGGCGATGGCCTGCGCGTTCTCGGCCATCTTGGCGGCCCGCAGGTCGAAGGTCTTCAGCCCCCGCTCCAGGCGGTTGGCCGAGAAGGGGTCGAGCGTCGTCCCGATGGCCTGTCGGGTGAACCAGAGCTCGTCGTAGTACTGGCGGGTCGAGCACACAATCGCGCCGGCCATCAGGTCGTTGTGGCCGCCCAGCCCCTTGGTGGCGCTGTGAACCACGAGGTCCGCGCCGAGACTGAGGGGCAACTGGTGGTAGGGGGAGGCGAAGGTGTTGTCCACAAAGAGAATGGCCCCGACGCGGTCCGCCTGCTCGCGCAGCATGGCGATGTCCACGACCTTGACCAGCGGATTGGTCGGCGTCTCGCAGAAGATCATCCGCGTGTTGTCTTTGATGGTCTCGGGCACCTTATCCCGATCCGCGGCGTCGAGCCACGCCACCTCCACGCCGAACTTTTCCAGGATGAGGGAGACCTTGTAGTTGGCCCCGTAGACGTCGTGGAACGTGAGCAACTGGTCGCCCGCTTTCAGGTAAGTCAGGAACACCATCGTGATGGCGGCCATGCCCGTGGTGGCGATGACGCAGTCCGGCGCGCCCTCCATCGCGGCGATCTCTCTCTCGACGACGCGGACCGTCGGGTTGTCGTCCCGGTGGTAGGTGTAGCCTTCCACCTCGCCGTCCGTTATCTGGCGAAGCACCTCGAAGGACAGGTACTCGTAGTTGACGGCCGAGACGATGGGCGTGACCATCGGCCGGTTGCCATAGGGCGTGAAGGGATCCGGTTGTTTCATCTTCGTCCTTCCCCGTTGAAGCGATCACGCTCCGCCCACGGCGGCCGGTGCTGCGGCCGCCTTGCGGCGCACGTGCTCCTGGACGTTCCGCAAGAAGTCGCGGATGGTGCTCTCTATCTGCTCGTCTTCCAGAAGGAAGGCGTCGTGCCCGTACTCGGAGTCCAATTCGCAGAACGTCGTCACGACCCCGTTGGCCTGGAGCGCGCGGACGATCTCCTTGGACTGATGGGTCGGGAAGAGCCAGTCCCCGCTGTAGGAGATGACCAGGAACCGGCTCCGCACGTTCGCGAAGGCGTTGATGAGCGATCCGTGGTCGGCCTCCAGGTCGAAGTAGTCCATGGCCTTGGTGATGTAGAGGTAGGAGTTGGCGTCGAAACGCTCGACGAACCGGTCTCCCTTGTAGCGCAGGTAGCTTTCGACCTGGAAGTCGGGCGGCCCGAAGTCGTAGCCGACCTCGTCTCGGTCCTGCAGGCCGCGGCCGAACTTCTCGCGCATCGAGCGCTCGCTCAGGTAAGTGATGTGCCCGACCATCCTGGCCACGGCTAGGCCGCGGTTGGGCGGCTGGCTGCCGTAGTAGCGGCCGCCCCGCCAGTTCGGGTCGCTGTAGATGGCCTGCCGGCCCACCTCGTCGAACGCGATGCCCTGGGCGTCCAGCCGGCTGGTCGTGGCGATCGGAATGACGGACTCCACCATCTGCGGATAGTCGATCGCCCATTGCAGGACCTGCATTCCGCCCACCGAGCCGCCGGTGATGGTCAGGAGCCGGTCCAGGCCGAGGCGCTCCGTCACCAGAGCGTGCTGCACCCTGACCATGTCCCTGACCGTGACCATCGGGAAGTCGAGTCCGTACGGCTCGCCCGTCCGCGGGTTGATGGAGGAAGGGCCGGTGCTGCCCTTGCATCCGCCTATGCAGTTGGAGCAGATGACGAAGTAGCGGTCCGTGTCGATCCCCTTACCGGGGCCGACCATGACGTCCCACCAGCCGAGCTTCGTGTCATCGGGCGAGTGCCGGCCGGCCACGTGCGCGTCGCCGCTCAACGCGTGGCAGATCAGCACGGCGTTGTCGCGTTCCGGCGTCAGCTCGCCGTACGTCTCGTAGGCCACGTCGATGGGGCCGAGCTTGACGCCGCTGCGCAGCACGAGCTCGTTCGGCGGCTCGGCGAAGCGCCAATGCTTGGTCTCGACGATGCCGACGGAACCTTCCTCGGCCATGGGGCGCGCATCCTCCCGTGGAACGTCCTGAGCTCGAAGGGACGGGACCGCTCGAAGCGGCGAGGATTCGAGCCATTCATCCTACTGCTGCCCGGCTCAAATCTCAAGCTTCGCCCAGCGCCCGGTCCAGGTCCTCGATGATGTCCTGAGCGTCCTCAATGCCGACGGAGAGGCGGATGAAGTCGGGCGTCACGCCGGTCTGGAGCTGTTCCTCCTCGCTGAGCTGCTGATGCGTCGTGCTGGCCGGATGGATGGCCAGCGTGCGCGCGTCCCCTATGTTCGCCAGGTGGCTGATCAGCTCCAGGCTGTTGATGAAGCGCTTGCCCGCCTCCAGGCCGCCCTTGATGCCAAACCCCACCATGGCGCCGAAGCCGCCGGACAGGTACCGGCCGGCCAGCTCGTGCGTGGCGTGCTCGGGCAGGCCCGGGTAGGTGACCCACACGACCTTCGGATGCCCGCCCAGGAACTCCACCACGGCCTCCGCATTCTCGCAGTGCCTCTTCATCCTGAGCGGCAGCGTCTCGACGCCCTGAAGGATCAGGAAGGCGTTCATCGGGCTGATGCAGCCGCCCAGGTCGCGCAGCAACTGCACGCGCGCCTTCACGATGTATGCCTGCTCGCCGAACTGCTCGACGTACCGCACGCCGTGGTAGCTGGGGTCGGGCTCGACCATCTCGGGGAACCTGCCGCTGGCGGCCCAATCGAACCGGCCCCCGTCCACCAGCAGGCCGCCGATGCTGTTGCCGTGGCCACCCAGGTACTTCGTCAACGAGTGCACGACGATGTCGGCCCCGTGCTCGATTGGCCTGCAGAGCCACGGCGTGGCCACCGTGTTGTCCACCATGACGGGTATGCCGCGATCGTGGGCCAGCTCGGCCAGCGCCTGGAAGTCCGGCACGGTCAGCCGGGGGTTGCCGATGGTCTCCAGGTAGAGGAGCCTGGTGCGCTCGGTGATGGCGGCCTCGAACTCGGCCGGCTCGTCGCCATCCGTGAAGGTCACCTCGACGCCGAGCTTCCTGGGGAAGGTCTGGCTGAACAGGGTGTAGGTGCCTCCGTAGAGGCCGCTAGAGGACACGATGTGGTCGCCGCAGCCCAGCAGCGTAAGGCAGCCGGCCGATATCGCCGCCATGCCGCTGGCGAAGGCCAGTCCGCCCGCGCCGCCCTCCAGCATCGCCACGCGCTTCTCCAGCACCTCCGTCGTGGGGTTCATGATGCGCGTGTAGATGTAGCCCGGCTCTTGGAGGGCGAACAGCCGCGCCGCGTGCTCCGTGTCCTCGAACACATAGGACGTGGTCTGGTAGATGGGGACGGCCCGCGAGTGCGTTGCCGCGTCGGGTTCATGCCCGCCGTGGACCGCGATTGTGTCGAAGCGCCGATTCTGCTGCTCGGCCATGCTGCTGCTCCTTCGGGTCACGAATTGGGGACCGATTGGCTTCTAGAAACTTAACTAAAAAGGTGCTTTTTGTCAACATATGGGGCATCCGGAATCCTGACCCGTGCGCCCGCCTTCCGCGCCGGGTATGATGGAATGCACGAACGGGCGCGCTCCGGGCAGAGCGGAATCGGACAGGCAAGATGCGCAACGTCGAGGAATACCTCCGGCCGGACGTCATCCAGGAGATCGGCCGCCTGGACCTGAAGGCCAGGTTCATCATCGAGGGCTTCGTGGCAGGCCTGCACGACAGCCCGTACTACGGCTTCTCCAGCGAGTTCAGCGAGCACCGCAAGTACGCCATCGGCGACGAACCGAAGTACATCGACTGGAAGGTCTTCGCGCGGACGGATAAGTTCTACGTCAAGCGCTTCGAGGCCGAGACCAACCTGGACTGCCACATCCTGCTGGACGTCAGCGAATCCATGGCCTACAGCTACGGCGGGGCGATAACGAAGCTCGAGTATGCCATCTACATGGCCGCCGCGCTCGGTTACATGATGATCCACCAGCAGGACAACGTGGGCCTGCTGACCTTCGACGACCGCGTGACGAACGTCGTCCCCGCCAAGAGCAAGCGCTCGCACTTGGTCGCCATGCTGGGCGTGCTGGCCTCCGCGTTGCAGCACAGGCCCTCGCGCCTGGCCGCGTGCCTTCACCAGGCGGCCGACATCCTGCGCAAGCGGGGCCTGGTCATCCTCTTCAGCGACTTGATCCCGGCCGAAGACGAGGACCAGGAGCGCGTGCTTGACGGACTTCAGCACGTGCGCTATCGCGGGCACGACGTGATATGCTTCCAGATCCTCGATCACGCGGAGCTGACGTTTCCCTTCGACGGCCCCGTGCGCTTCGTCGACGTGGAGACCTCGCGGGCCGTGCCGGCCGACGCCCAGGCGGTCAGGACCGCCTATCGGCGCGAGGTGCAGGATTTCATCGAACGCTACCGCTCCGCCTGCCGAGGCGCCGAGATAGACTTCGTCCAGGTGGACACCTCGGAGTCGTTCGATCGCGTGCTGCTCTCGTTCCTCCGGACGAGGCAGAGGAAGTTCTGATGCATTCCGCCCGGCGTCATGTGCGGCAGGCGGCGCGAGCGCGTTGCATTGCCGCCCCCTATCCCCTAACACCTATGACCTATCACCTGTCACCTATCACCTAACACCCATCACCTGACACCTATCATCTGATCCACCCCATGGGTCCGCTAACCTTCATGCATTCGGGTGCCTTGTGGCTGGGCACGGCCGCTGTGCTGCCCATCATAATTCACCTGTTCTCCCGCCAGAAGCCCAGGATCCTCCGGTTCCCCGCCGTGCGCTTCATACGGTCGGGCAAGCGGAAGAGCTTCCACCGCAACCGCCTCAAGCATCTGCTCCTTCTTCTGATGCGCATGGCGCTGATCGTCCTGCTGGCGCTCGTGATCGCCCGGCCGTCCCTCCGCAGCGGCGTGGAGGCCGATGAGGAGGCGCCCGCCGCGGACGGCACGCCGGCCGCCGTGCTGATCCTGGACGATTCGTTGAGCATGGACTTCCGCGCGGGCGACGAGACCTGGTTCGACGCGGCCCGGAACCGTGCCCTGGAGCTCGTGGGCCAGATGCATGAGGGCACGGCCGCCGCTGTGCTGACCACTTCCCGCCCGCAGGGGAAGCTGGTGCGCGACACCCAGGCCGTGGCCAACCGCATCCGCGCAACGCGCGCCGCCACCCGGGCCAGCTCCTGCTGGAACGCGTTGGAGTCGGCGGCTGCAATACTTGCCCAGAAGGGCGCTTCCCGCCGCGACGTCTACCTCTTCACGGACATGACGGAATCGGCGTGGCTGGGCTACGCACACCGCGTCGTGGACCTGGGGCCGGACGTGAACCTGCACATCCTCAACTGCACGGGCGAGCAGCGCGGCAACGGCGCCGTCTACGAGCTGTACCAGGAAGGCGAGCCTGCGATCCTGGGAGCGGCGTTGGGCCTGAAGGCGCGCGTGCTGGCCTCAGGCGCGTCGCTGGACAGGGCCGTTCAGTTCGAGCTCGACGGGCAGGTGGTCGACCGGCGCCAGGTGAGGCTCGAGCCCGGCGTCGAGGCCACGCTTGATTTCGACGTCGTCCTCTCGAAGGCGGGGCACCACTGGGGACGGATCTCGTTCCTGGATCCGGACGCCCTTCCCCAGGACGACGCGCGGACGTTCGCGCTCGACGTGGCGCCGGAGGTGTCGGTCCTCTGCGTCGAGGACGACCCTCAGGCCACGACCGGGTCGGTTTCCTACTTCCTGCGGCTGGCGTTGAACCCGTGGACGGAGCGCGGGCGTGGCATGTTCCGCGTCGAGCGGGCCTCCCCCGCCCAACTGGAAGACCTATCCCTCGGGCCGTTCGACCTGGTCGTCCTCGCGGGCGCCGGCGGCATGACGCCGACCGGATGGCGTCGGCTGGACGCCTACGTCTCCGGCGGAGGGGGCCTGCTGGTGTTCCTGGGTCCCGAAACCTCCGACGCGTACCGCGATGACGCGGCCAGGACCGTCCTCCCGGCGCAGGTGGGGGAGACCATTGTCGCGCCGGCCGACGAGCCGTTCGGCCTGCGGATCGTGCAGGCCCGTCATCCGTGCGTGGCTGCTATGCTGGCGTCCGGGGCCGAGCTGGCCGAGGTCCACTATCGCCAGTGCCGGCAGGTGCAGCCTGCCGAGCACGCGGTCGAGCTGATGAGCTTCGGGCCGGACATGCCGGCTCTCGTGCTGGCCGAGATGGGCGGGAAGGTGGCGCTGTTCGCTGGGACGGCGGACGAAAGGTGGGGCAACTTCCCCGTCACGCCGGCCTTCGTGCCTTTCTGCCACGAGGTAGGCCTCTACCTGGCCGCGCGGTCCGCCGCCGGCATCAAGGGCTACCCCGTGGGGGCGCAGGTTCCCATCGAGTTCGAGACGGGGCACTGGCCCACCGTCGTCTACGTGACCGCGCCGGGCGCCCGGGAGCCCGAACGGCTCCTGCCCGGCACGACGCCCGGCAGGCTCACCTATTGGAAGACGGACACGCCCGGTTACTACGCCGTGGACTTCGAGAGGCATGGCGAGGAGTGGCACGGAGGGTTCGCGGTCAACACTGTCCCGATCGAGAGCCGGCTGGAGCCGGTGCCGTTCGAGCAGATCAAGGACTGCATTCGGGCCGGGCGGGTCGAGCTCGTGGCGGACGCCTCCTTCATCGGCGGCGAGCTGGCGGCAGGCGGGGGGATCGGCGAGCTGACGCCGTACCTTGCCCTGGCGGCCCTGGCGCTTCTGCTGGCCGAATGCTTCCTGGCCAACCGCTTCCACAAGCCCGTGCAGGCCGAGTCAGCCGCGCGCGACTGACGGGCGCCTTCTTCGATCCGGCTACGTCGGCGGCGGCGCAAGCCGCTCCCAAGCGCGCTGCAGCCAGGCCCCCCGCATCACTATTGCGTCGCTCGGACATACTTCGTCGCAGCAGTAGCAGGCAATGCACTTGCGGGGGTCGACGCCGTATCTCTGCGACGGCCTGTCGAAGGAGACGGCGCCGCTCGGGCAGTTGCGGGCGCATTCCCCGCAGCGGCTGCACCTCTGCTGGTCAATGCCGGCGCGGCGCGTGCCGAAGGCCCCGAAGCCGGTCCGGAAGAGCCACCGCGGCAGGAGGCGCAGCAACGCGCTCAACGCGTACGTCGGCGGCCTGGCGAAATCGTCCGGCGCGAATGCCGCCGCCGGTTCGCCCCGCACGGCTATCTCGGCCGGATCGGCCCTCCCCAGTCTTCTTTCATGGCACTCGGCCAGAAGGGGGATCGCCATCGGGTGGAATCCCATGACCTGCGCGCAGAAGCTGTCCAGCGCCACGGCGTCGCAGCTTGCCCCGATCAGCTCGAGCCGTCTGAGCCTGCCGTTGTTGGGACCGTTGCCTTCCATGCCCACTATGCCGTCCACGAACGCGGCGCCTGGCCTGACCAGTGCGCACAGGTCGCACAGCAGCGTGGCGAACTCCTCCACGCGCGGCGCCAGCAGGTGGGCCTGCTTCTTGCCGGCGCCCGGCACGAGGCCCAGCAGGTTCTTGACGGGTCCGGTCACGTAGGTGAGGTTGTGGGTCTTGAGCTTCGCCACGGAGACTATGAGGTCGAACTGGTCGAGGTTGCTCGGCAGCGGGATCTCCCGGTAGACGCGTCCCTGGTCGAACGGCACGACGTGCCGGGGCTGGGCGTCCACGTTGTAGACGCGCGCGCCGGTCAGCTCGGCCACGCGGTCCATCTGCGAGTTGCGGATGGCGGCGGCCGTCGATCCGGGCGAGAGGGTGCCGCAGGAGTCGCCGATCGCCACGTCGCACCCGAAGTCGCGGGTCAGAAGCTCGGCCAGGGCCCGGATGACGGCCGGATGCGTGTTGACGTGGTCCTCCGGCCCGCGGCGGTTCGAGAGCAGGTTGGGCTTGAGCAGCACGCACCGGCTGCGTGCGAACAGCGCTTGCAGTTCAGGCAGTGCCTCGACGCACCGTTTGACGGCGGCCCGCACGCGCGGCAGGTCGTAGCTGATGCAGCGGGCGGTCGACACTTCCGCCCGGGCGGGATCGGGCGACCTTGCGGCCTCGGCGGCTTCTGGTTCTGTCGTCTGCGCCATGCGAGAGGTGCGGGTGCGTTTCGTTTCCCCTCTTCATTCTACTCGGCGTCGGAGGGGGCGCCAACGCCGGACGGGTCGGGCGGGGCGGTCCCAATGGACATTCGCGGCCGGTTTTTCGTATAATAGACGTGCAGGTCCGCATCCCCGGGAGGGGAGATGCGTGCGTGGCCGGAACCATTTTAGTCGTTGATTGATAGGCACTTATGATTACCAAGGTACTGGAGAAGGTCGGGGCCGTCGCCAAGGCCGTCATTGGGACGTCCAACGAGCGCATCCTTCGCGAGATGGTCCCGCTGGTGGACAGGATCAACGTGCTGGAGCCTGAGGTCCAGCGCAAGTCCGACGCCGAACTGAGGGAGCTGACGGACAGGTTCAAGGAGCAGTTCCGCGGCCCGAAGAGCTACGAAGAGAAGCAGCGGATGCTCGACAGTATCCTGCCGGAAGCCTTCGCCAGCGTGCGGGAGGCGGCGCGCCGGACGCTGGTCACGCCTGCTCCGGACAGCCCCTATCCGATGATGCGGCCGTTCGACGTGCAGCTCATCGGGGGCATCGCGCTCCACCGGGGCATGATCGCCGAGATGGTCACCGGCGAGGGAAAGACTCTGGTGGCGACCTTCGCCGTCTACCTGAACGCCCTGGCGGGCGACGGGGTGCACATCGTGACGTTCAACGACTACCTGGCCAAGCGCGACTGCGAGTGGATGGGGCCGGTCTACAACCTGCTCGGCCTGCGGGCCGGGGCGATCCAGTCGCTTCAGGACCCCGTGGAGAAACGCGAGGCCTACCTCTGCGACGTGACTTACGGCACCAGCTCGGAGTTCGGGTTCGACTACCTGCGGGACAACATGCGCTACAGCCCCCAGGGCCAGGTCCAGCTCGGTCGCGGACTGAACTACGCGATCGTCGACGAGGTGGACAGCCTGCTGATCGACTACGCCCGGACCCCCCTGATACTGAGCGGACCCGTCATCCAGCAGTCCGATAAGTACTACATGGCCAACAACATCGCGCGCTCGCTGATGCGCGATCGCGACTATGAGGTCAAGGAGAAGGAGAAGGCCGTCCACTTGACCGACGAGGGCATCGCGCGCACGGAGCGGATGCTCGCGGTGGACAGCATCTACACCGAAGAGACGATGGACTGGCCGCACTTCATCGAAACCGCCCTGCGGTCGCACGCGCTGTTCGAGCGGGACACCGATTACATCGTCAAGGACGGCGAGGTCGTCATCGTCGACCCGTTCACCGGCCGCCTCATGGAGGGCCGCGTCTGGGGCGACGGGCTCCACCAGGCCGTCACCGTCAAGGAGGGCCTGAAGCTCCGCGAAGAGACGCAGACCGAGGCGACCATCACGGTGCAGAACTTCTTCCGCCTCTACAAGAAGCTGGCCGGAATGACGGGCACGGCCATGACGGAGTCGGCCGAGTTCGACAAGATATACCGCCTCGGCGTGGTCGCCATCCCGACGAACCTGCCGCTGATCCGCGAGCAGTTCCCCGATAGGGTCTTCCGCACCGAGGACGAGAAGTGGCGGGCCGTGACCGAGGAGATCGTGCAGGTCCACGATGGCGGCCGCCCCGTGCTGGTCGGCACCACGAGCATCGAGAAGAGCGAGGAACTGAGCAAGCTGCTCCTGCGCAAGGGCATCGAGCATCAGGTCCTCAACGCCAGGCCGGAGGTGGCGGCGCGCGAGGCGGAGATCGTGGCCAGGGCCGGCCAGCCGGGCGCCGTCACACTGGCCACGAACATGGCCGGCCGAGGCACGGACATCGTGCTCGGCGAGGGCGTGCCCCGCAAGGGCGGGCTCCACATCGTCGGCACGGAGCGGCACGAGGCCCGCCGGGTGGACAACCAGCTGCGCGGCCGCGCCGGCCGCCAGGGCGACCCCGGCAGCAGCCGGTTCTACATCTCCTTTCAGGACGACCTGATGCGCATCTTCGCCCCGCCGTCCATGCAGCGGTGGCTCCAGCGGGTCGGCATGGAGGACGGCATGGCCATCGAGAGCAGGATGGTCACCCGCTGGATAGAAAAGGCGCAGAAGCGCGTGGAGGAGTACAACTTCGACATCCGCAAGAACCTGCTCGAATACGACGAGGTGATGGACGAGCAGCGCAAGAGCATCTACTCCTGGCGCCAGAAGTTCGTCGAGGGCAGGGACGTCGAGGAAGAGGTGCTCGCGCTTATCGGGGACGCCGTCACGGACGGCATCGAGGTCTACGTCAACTCGAAGGCGTCTGCCGACGAGTGGGACCTGGGCGCGTTGAACGAATGGTTCGGGCGCAAGATCGGCGTGCCGGCGGAGATCCCCGCCGAATGCGTCGGCAATCTCGATGCGCTGGAGCAGCACCTGATCGAGCGCGCCAAGGCGGTGTTCCGCGGGAAGTGCGAGGTCGTCAACAAGGACCTGTTGCTGGACTTCGCCCGCTCGCTGGCCCTTCGCACGATCGACATGAAGTGGAAGGACCACCTGCACGCCATGGACGTGCTTCAGAGCGGCATCGGGCTGCGCGGGTACGCGCAGATCGACCCCAAGCTCGAGTACAAGAGCGAGGGCGGCGAAATGTTCGAGCAGATGCTCATCAGCATCGCCGATGAGTTCACCGACCTGCTCTTCCGCGTCAGGGTCGAAGAGAGGACCGACCGCGAAGTCGGGGGCATCTGGGGCATGTCCGAGATGCGCCACGAGCAGTTCCGCGTTGCCGAGTACGCCCGTCGGCAGGAGCAGACCGCCGAGGCGGCCGGCGACCGCGCCCCCGCCAAACCCATCCGCGTGGAGCAGAAGGTCGGCCGCAACGCCCCATGCCCCTGCGGCAGCGGCAAGAAGTTCAAGCACTGCTGCGGCCGCTACAACCGCTAGCCCCCTGCCCTCACTCCTGCTCCCGCCGTACGGCGGCCAAGCCTGCTCTTACTCTTGCTCTTACTCCTACTCCTGCTCTTCGTTGTTCGTTTCTCGTTGCTCGTCGTTGCCGTCACTGGCCACCCGCCTTCGCGGGGCGCCATAGCGCCGCTTCGGCGCGCCGGCGGCTGACAACTGGCAACTGCCGTTCGGCCACTGCCGTTACTGCTCCCCCTCCGGAATGAGCACTTCGACTCCTTCCACGCGGTTCAGGTCCACGAGCGGGGCTGCCTCGATTGCGAGGAAGAGCGGTCGCATCCTGTCGTCCGACACGCGCTTCACGGTGCCGGCAGGCACGCCGTCGGGCACGCGCAGCTCCCCGCCGGCCGGCACTTCCAGCGCCGCCGTCACCAGGACGTCGCCGACTTCGACGAAGCTGTCTTGCCTTATCCAATCGACGCTGCACGTCTGGCCGCCCGTTCCCTGGAGTATGCACAGCTCCCGGGTGCGGCTGACGCGACACGGCAGCACGCTGCCGGCGTCCGTGATCAGCCTCACGCGGCTCTGGAACGGCCCGACCTCGACTGTCACGCCCGCCAGAGCGCCGTCCGCCGTGACGGCCATCCCCGGCCCGACGCCGTCCCTCGTCCCGGCCCGCACCGTGATACTGCGGCGCATCTCGGAAACGTCGTAGGAGCTGACCGGCGCGGCGAGCGTCCGCACGGGGAACTGCTTGGCTCCCAACTTGGCGATGCTCTGGAGGCGCAACTCCTGGCGGAGGAGCCTGTCCGCCAACGCCGCGTTCTCATTGCGCAGCCGGACGACCTGGCGGGCCAGGCCGCGCTCGCGGTCCTCCCTCAGGAACATCTCTGTCAGGGTCCCGCCGGCGGCCACCGCTTCTGCGCTGCCCTGGAAGACAGCGGTCTCGACGGGACCGACGGCCTCGTTGAAGAGCACCCGGGCGGGCGCCGTGATCCGGCTCGGCAGAAGGAGAATGAAGGCCGCCACTGCAAGCAGCCCCGCCAGCAGCTTCAGCCGGTCCCACGCCCTGGTAGAGAGGCTTCGCATCGGGAGCCCCGATCGGTGCGGTCGGAACGTCGCGCCATTATGTGTAACCGAGTTGAGCGGCTGCTTTCAAACCGGCAGGTCCGTTCCGGCTTTGTCTGGGCCGGGCGGCCATGCTACCATGTCCGGATTCTCGAGCCAGGCGGTCGCCTCTGGCGTAGCGCCGGCGCTGAAGGGGCCCGCGACGAGGCCAGCAGGAGGTGGAATGGAAGTCACGTTCCCATACGGGAAGGACGAAGTCGTGCTGGAGGTCCCGTCGAGGGTCGCCGTCTACGAGTCTCGCTTCCCGCGGCCCGCGGCCGGTGCTGCGGCGACGGTGCTGCGTGCCGTGCGCGGCCCGATTGCCGCTGCGCCACTTCGGAAGGCGCTCGGGGCGCGCCGGGCCGGCGGCGTGGCCATCGTTGTGTCGGACGCCACCCGACCGGTCCCCTACGCCGGCTTCTTGCCCGATCTGCTGGGGGAAGTCGAGGCGGCCGGCGTCGCGCGCGAGGAGATCACGTTGCTCGTCGCCACCGGGATGCACCGCCCTACGACCCTCGCCGAGCGCGAGGAGATGTACGGCCAGGCGGCTGCGGAGTACCGCGTGGTCGACCACGCCGGCGCGGACGAAGCCGCACTTGTGGAGCTGCCCGGCCGGAGCTGGGCGGGCTCGCGCGTGCGGCTCAGCCGCCTGTACGTTGAGGCCGGATTCCGCCTGCTCACGGGCCTGGTCGAGCCGCACTTCATGGCCGGCTTTTCGGGCGGGCGGAAGGCCGTCTGCCCCGGCCTCTGTTCACTGGATGCGATCCGCAGCTTCCACGGCGGGGAGTTCATGGCCGACCCGCGCGCCCGCAACGCGAACCTGGCCGGCAATCCGTGCCATGAGGAGTCCCTCTCGATCGCGCGCATGGCGCCGCCGGACTTCTGCCTGAACGTCGTCATGAACGGGGACCGCCAGGTGGTCCGCGCCTTCGCCGGCGGCCTGGAAGGTGCGCACGCGGAGGCCTGCCGTTTCGTGTGCGACTGCGCCTGCCCCACCGTGGGCGCCGAAGCGGACGTCGTCGTGACCTCCAGCGGCGGCCATCCGCTGGACGGCACGTTCTACCAGTGCGTCAAGGGCCTGGTCTCGTGCCTGCCCGCCGTGCGGCAGGGCGGGACGGTAATCTCGTTCGGCGCCTGCTCCGAAGGCATAGGCAGCCCGGAATACGCGGGGCTGATGGCCGCGTACGCCGGTCGCTGGCGGGACTTCCTCGCCGACATCCGGAAGCCCGGCGCCTTCATGAAGGACCAGTGGCAGCTCCAGTTGCACGCGCGGGCGCTCGAGAAAGTGGGCCAGGACAGCCTCCACTTCGTCAGTGACGGGCTGTCGCAGGAGGATCTGGCGCCGCTCTCGGTCCACGGCCATGCCGTTGAGGCGGGGTCGGTCGGCAAGGAAGTCCAGGAGTTGCTCGACCGATCGGTGGCGGCGGGCCGCGGGGTCGCCGTGATCCCCGAAGGCCCTTACTGCGCCCCGCTGGCTCCGGGCACTTGAGGATTGCCGTCCCGGTGCTATCATGTCCGACCTGCGGCCGGTCGCGGGACCGGTTTCACTCTCCGGGCAAGGAAGATGACGGGCATCTACGGGAAGGACTTCGCGGCCGTCTACAACGATAGATGGCTGGACTTCGGCGCCAGGATGTGGCCGTTCGTGTCGAGGGCCGTGGCCAGGCAGAATCCCGGCGCGAGGGCATGGCTCGACCTGTGCTGCGGGACGGGGACGTTGCTGCGTCTGCTGTGCGAGCACGGCTTCGAAGCGGTCGGCCTGGACGCGTCCGCCCACCAGCTCAAGCACGCGAGGAGGAACGCCCCGGGCGCGAGGCTCGTGCGCGCGGACGTGCGGTCCTTCCGGCTGCCCGGCCAGTTCGACGTGATCACGTGCCTGTTCGACAGCCTGAACTACCTGAGTACGAAGCGCGATCTGGCGCGCGCCCTCCGGCGTGTGCGGCAGCACCTTGCGCAGGGCGGCCTGTTCATCTTCGACGTGAACACCTTCGCCGGCCTCCAGGACCGGTGGTGCAGGACGTCGACGATGCGCGAGCCCGGGCGGATGGTGATCGTCGAGACTTCCTTCAACGAGAAGCGCGCGCTCGGGCGCTGCCTGATAACGGGATTCGTCAAGGAAGGCCGGCGCTGGCGGCGGTTCGACGAGGAGCACATCCAGCGGGGCTACAGGCCGGACGAGGTGGCCGAACTGCTGACGCGCGTCGGGCTCGCCTTCAGGCAGTACGACGGGCGCACTTTCTCCAGGCCGAGACAGAGGTCGGGCCGGCTCCTCTACGTCTGCCACGCGGAGCACGGATGAGAGCACGATGCGGCAGTTGAGTCCCCACCGATTCACGGAGGCCCGCTGATGGAGATCAAGCTCAGGTACGGCTGCAACCCGCACCAGGGGTCCGCCCGAGTGGTCATGGACATGAAGTCGCCGCCGCTGGCGGTGCTCAACGGCGCGCCCGGCTACATCAACATCCTGGACGCGCTGGGCGCCTGGCAGCTCGCGGCTGAGCTGAAGGAGGCGACCGGGCTCGCGGGCGCGGCATCCTTCAAGCACGTCAGCCCGGCCGGGGCTGCCGTGGCCCGGCCTCTTTCGGGGCCGTTCCGGCTCTCGCAGATGATCCCGGAGGCCGACCTGTCGCCCGTGGCGACGGCCTACGCCCGCGCGCGCGGCGGCGACAGGATGTGTTCCTTCGGGGACATGGCGGCCGTCAGTGACGTGGTGGACGCGTCGCTTGCGCGCCTCATAGGACGGGAGGTCTCCGATGGCGTCATCGCGCCCGGCTACGAGCCGGACGCGCTGGAGATCCTCAAGCAGAAAAAGGGCGGCAAGTACCTCGTCCTTCAGATGGACGCGTCCTACGAGCCGCCCCCGATCGAGACACGCACGGTCTTCGGCCTCCGGCTGGAGCAGGAGCGCAACGGCGCCAGGGTCACCCCGGCCATGTTCGAGAACGCCGTGTCCGAGAGGAAAGAGCTCTCTGACGACATGGTGCAGACGCTGCTCGTCGCAACGATCGCCCTGAAATACACGCAGTCCAATTCCGTCTGCGTCGCCTACGACGGGCAGGTGATCGGGATGGGCGCGGGGCAGCAGTCGCGCGTCCACTGCACGCGCCTGGCCTGCGACAAGGCCGACAAGTGGCTGCTCCAGC
This sequence comes from uncultured candidatus Brocadiaceae bacterium, assembly GCA_964521715.1. Taxonomy (GTDB): domain Bacteria; phylum Planctomycetota; class Brocadiia; order SM23-32; family SM23-32; genus DAOVRD01. The sequence goes on from CAZFSS010000034.1 coordinate 17,446, forward strand.
AGCATCCGCGCGTGCTGGGCCTGAAGTTCAGGAAGGGGCTGACCAGGGCGGAGAAGACGAACGTGGTCGATCAGTTCCTGTTGTGGGGCGAGCTGTCCGACCACGAGAAGGAGCAGATGCTGTCGCAGCTTACTGAGGAGCCTGCCCCGTTCACGCCGGAGGAGCGCAGCGAGTGGATCGGCGGGTTCGAAGGCATCTGTCTGAGCTCGGATGCATTCATCCCGTTCCGGGACACGGTGGACAGGGCCAGCCGGAGCGGCGTGCGCTGCATCCTTCAGACGGGCGGCTCGCTCCGCGACGACGACGTGACGGCGGCGGCCGACCAGTACGGCATGGTGATGATCCACTCCGGGATGAGGTGGTTCCTGCACTGACTGGAGCGCGAGCCGTCGCGTGCGGTTCTGCGCGGCCTCTTTGTCATTCCGAGGCCCGCCGTACGGCGGGCGAGGAATCTCTCCGCTTGGGACCAGAGCCCCGGCGGTGGCCATGGCCTTCCGCCCGGGAGGGACCGATGTGGGATCCTGAGTCGGCGGGCATAGACGCGGGCGCGCTGCGTCGCTTTCTGGAGGACCACGTCTACTCCCTGCCCGGGGCGGGCGATCCGCGGCATGAGTTCACCGTCCTGGTGACGGGCAGCCGTTCGGCCGGCGTGCACACGGACGCGTCGGACGTGGACCTGGACGTGCTCTGTCCGCAGCCCGTCTACCAGGCCGTGCACCGCGCCTCGTTCGAGGCCGGCATCGTCCGCGCGGAAAGGTCGTTCTTCTGGACGCTGGAGGGCGACGACTGGTCCCGCTATTTCGGGCGGGACATGGGCCGGCCGCACTTTTCCCTGTGCAGCCTCGACCGGGCGGTCGAGCACTTCGGCACCTACGATGACACGTGGCTGTGGATATGGCTCAACGCGAAGGTCGTTGCTGACCCCGGCCGCCAGTTCCAGGGCATCGTGGACGGCTTCGCCGGATACCCGAAAGACGTCCTGGTCCGGAAGATCAAGTACCGCTGGCTGCTGGCCGGCTACTGGGAAGTTGATGTCTTCCCCTATCACTCGCGCGACGACGACAAGGTGCTCGCGGCCTCGGCGGCGCTTCTGAACGCCGTCAACGAGCTGCTGCGCCTGTTCTTCCTCGTCGAGGGACGGCCGTTTCCGTACGCGGAACTCCTCATGCGGCTTGCTCCGACGACGCCGTTGGGCCGGGAGCTGTTGCCCATCCTGAGGCGCGTCGTGGACCTCGTGGCCGGGCGGGCCGGCGAAGGGATGTCCGTCTGGCAGCGCCTGACGCGTGCGTGCGAGCTGCTCTGCGTCTGCGACAAGAGCGAGGAGTGCCGTCGGCTGGAGGATGCCTGCGCGAAGGCGATGGTGGCTGCCGGCGTCGATCCCCGGTGGGTCGAGGCCGACTACCGCAACATAGACGAGCTGCTGCTCGGCGAGCTCGGCCCGGTGCCGTGAGGCCCGGCGCTCGCAAGGGGAGCGAAGTGCGGACGGTCCACAGGACAGGGAAGTCCGAGGTCGCCGTGGCGGCGCCGCCGTCGAAGGCGCACACCCTTCGCGCGCTTTTCCTCAGCGCACTGGCCGAGGGCCGGAGCGTCATTGCGAACGCCCTCATGGGCGATGACCAGCGGCACGCAATGGACTGCCTTCGGGCGCTGGGCGTGGCGGTCGTCGCGGCCGGCGATGGGGTCGTCGTGCAAGGGAGCGGCGGCCGGTTCGCGCCCGTTTCGCAGGAGCTCGACGTCGGCGAATCGGGCGTCAGCATGAACTTCCTGTCGGCCCTGGCGTGTCTGGCGTCGAAGCCGGTGACGATCACCGGCGTCCGGCGGATCACCGAGCGGCCGATCGGAGAGCTCATCAGCGGCCTGCGCCAGCTCGGCTGCGGCGTCGAGTGCCTCGGGCGAGAGGGTTACCCGCCCGTCAAGGTTCACGGGGGCGGCATACCGGGCGGGACGGCGCAAATGCGGGGGCACGTGACCTCCCAGTACTTCAGCGCCGTCCTGCTGGCGGCGCCGTACGCGGAGCGGCCCGTCACGCTGCGCTGCCTCGGCCCCATGTGCGAGAAGCCGTACGTGGCGATAACGCTGGAGATGATGGCCCGGTTCGGCGTGGAGGCCACGCACCGCGACCTTGTGGAGTTCGCCGTGCCGAACGGGCGCGCCTACGCGGGGCGCGAAGTCGAGATCGAGGGCGACTACAGCAGCGCTTCGTTCTTCTTCGAGGCGGCGGCCGTCTGCCGCAGCCGCGTCACCGTGACCGGCCTGAATCCCGAGTCCGTCCAGGGCGACCGCAGGTTCCTCGATCTGCTCGAGCGGATGGGCTGTGAAGTCGCCCGCAGGCCGGGCGGGTTCACCGTCCGGGGCCGCGAACTGAGAGGCATCGAGGCCGACATGGCCGACACGCCCGACCTGGTGCCGCCGCTCGCCGTGGCGGCCGCCTTCGCGAAGGGCACGATGCGCCTGACCCGCATCGCGCACCTGAGCCACAAGGAGTCCGACAGACCCGCCGTCATCGCGTCCGAGCTCGTGAAGATGGGCGTCGAGGTCTCATGGGACGGGTCGACGCTCTGCATCATGGGCGGCGAGCCGCACGGGGCGCGGATAGACCCGCACAACGACCACCGGATAGCGATGAGTTTCGCCGTGGCGGGGCTGGCGGTCGGCGATCAGGTCATCGAGGACGAGGCGTGCGTTGCCAAGTCCTTCCCGGACTTCTGGGAGAGGCTGGCGTCATTCCGCTGACGGCGGGCCTCTCGCCTCGGGCGCCTGCGTGCCTTCTCATTGCTGCCGGGGGGCGAGCAAGGGCTCCAGTTCGCGCACGCGCTTCTGGGCCTGGTCCCTTCTCTCTCCCGCCAGGCCGGACTGGAGCGCGCGCCCGTAGCCGCCGTAGGCATCGGCCAGGCGCCCCGTCTTGTCGTAGCACACGGCCAGCGTGTAGTGCACGTCGGGGTCGTTTGGCCGCGCGCCCGCCACCGCCTCCAGCGGCTCGACGGCCGCGGCGTAGCGGCCGAGTGCGTAGCGCGCCATTCCGAGGCCGTAATGAGCGGTCACGCTGCCGGGGAAGCCGTGGACGGCGGCGGCGAACTCTTTCTCGGCCTCTGGAAAATCGCCCTGTTTCATGAAAACCGACCCCAGGCCGATGTTGGCCGGCACGTAGCGGCGGTCCTGCGCCAGGGACTCCAGGTAGGCAGCCTGGGCTTCCGCCAACCTGCCCAGGCCCAGCAGCGCGTCGCCCTTGAGGCGATGGAACAGCGCCTGATCCGCGCGGATGTCGAGCGACTCGTTTGCCGCTGACAGGGCGCCCGCGAAGTCCCCCTTGTCGAGCAGCTTCATGCCGCGGTCGTATGGGCCGAACGCCTTATCCACCTGGCACAGCGCGGCGAGCCGCCGGTTCCAGCGGTCCCCATAGATCCCCTCGCCCTCGACGTAGCGGCTCGAGCGCAGCTCCTTCTCCCGGATGACGTCCTGGATCTCCATGATCCGGCTATCCGTCTGCGGGTGCGTCGACAGGTACCTGTCCAGCACGGTGTCCCTGCGCTGGCTCATGGAGGCCAGGAGCCTCTGCATCTCGATGGCCTGCTGCGCGTCCCAGCCGGCCAGCGCCATGTAGTAAGCGCCGACGCGGTCCGCCTGGCGCTCCTGCTCGCGGCTGTAGGACAGGCCGAGCAGCGCCACGCTGGCCTCTCCCAGCCCCACCGCCACCTGGCCGGACGTGGAGTCGCCGGCCGCGTTGCCGGCCACGCCGAAGGCCAGGCCGGTCAGCATGCTGTGCGTCAACTGCTTCGCGGAATGGCCGGCGGCCACGTGCGCCAGCTCGTGCCCCATGACGGCGGCGAACTGCGCTTCGTTCTCTAGCCGGGCCAGGAACCCGCGCGTCGCGTACACGTGCGTCGGCGTCGCAAAGGCGTTGACCACCGACGTGTTGAGCATCGTGAATTCCATGGGCATGTCGCGCCGGTGGGAGCAGGCTTGCAGGCGCATCACGATCGTGCCCAGGTAGCGGTTCAGCTCGGGGTCGTGGTACTCGCCGCCGTACATGAAGATGACGTTGGGATGCGACTGGTTGCCGAGGGCGATCTCTTCCTGTTGGCTCACCAGGACGAGCTCGCGCGAGCCGGTGACGGGATTGACGCGGCAGCCGGCCGCCGCCGCGCACGCCAGCGCACAGAGCGCCAGGAACGCCAGCCTGCAAGTGGAGCGATGCATGTCTCTACCGCGAAGGGAACACGTAGTCCGGCCGCCCGTCGTCGGGGTCCCTGTACGTCAGGTTCTGCTCCAGGCTCTCCAGACGGGGCTGGGCGGGCGGCGCCACGTCTGCGATCTCCCGGCTGATCGTGCAGCCGGTCTGTGCGCAGAAGACCAGACACAGGACGAGGATGAGCGTTCTCCGGACCATCAGTGCCTCCGCCGCAGACCATGCCCGCTGGAGTCGGTTGACTGTGAGGATACTGCATGTCGCCCCCCGACGGCAAGCGCCCCACTACTTTGACAGGTCTGCGCGGCGCCCTTATCATGTGCGTCTGGCGCAAGGCAGGCGGATGCCGCAAGGCAGACGGATGCCACAAGGCCGGCCCCGCGCGTGTTGCCGTATAGCGTTAATCTCAAGCGTCTTACATCAGGCCTATCTGCCGGGAGCCCGCATGCCACGTCGCAAGGACAAGCAGGCGATCCTCGCCGGGCTGACCGACGCGCAGCGTGAGGCCGTGCGCTACGGCGAAGGGCCGCTGCTCGTCGTGGCCGGCGCGGGCACGGGCAAGACGCGCGTGATTACGCGGCGCGTCGCCTACCTGCTCGAAGAGGGCGTGCCGCCCGACCGCGTCATCGCCGTCACCTTCACGAACAAGGCGGCCGACGAGATGCGCCGCCGCGTCGAGGTGCTGGTCGGGCGGGACGTCTACGTCAGCACGTTTCACAGCTTCTGCGCCCGCCTTCTGCGCCGCGAGGTCCGGCGGATCGGGCGCGACCCTTCGTTCACGATCTACGACCGGGCCGACTCGCTGCGCGTGATCCGCCGCATCGTGAAGGACCGTGAGCTCGACCCGTCCACGTTCGCGCCCCGCGAGATCATGGACTACATCGCCGTCCACAAGGACCGCGTGGAGACTGCCGCCGACTGCCGCAGGGACGCAATCGGCATCGTCGAGCAGACGCTGGCGGACGTCTACGGGCGCTACGAGGAGGCGCTGGCAGCCTGCAACGCCCTGGACTTCGACGACTTGCTGCTCAAGACGCTGGAGCTCTTCAGCGGCTGCCCCGCCGTCCTCCAGGAGCTCCAGGACACCTACCTGCACGTGCTGGTGGACGAGTACCAGGACACGAACCTGCCCCAGCACCTGATCGCGCGCGCCCTCCAGGGCAAACACCGCAACATAACGGCCGTGGGCGACCCCGACCAGATGATCTACACCTGGCGCGGCGCGCGGCTGGAGAACCTGATGGAGTTCGAGGAGGACTTCCCCGGCGCGCACGTCGTCACGCTCGAGCGCAACTACCGGTCCTCGGCCAATATCCTGCGCGTTGCGTCCCACTTCATCTCGCACAACGTCTACCGGCGGGACAAGGAGCTCCGGACCGAGCGCGAGGACGGCGAGGCCGTCGTCGTGCAGGGGTTCGCCGACCCGTTCGACGAGGGCCGGTGGGTCGCCGGGAAGGTCAACGAGCTGGTGCGGACGGGCAGCACGCCGCGCGAGATCGCCGTCTTCTACCGCACCAAGCAGCAGTCGCTGCCGCTGGAGGACGCCTTCGCCTCGCTCGCGCTGCCGCACCAGGTGGTTGACAGCGTCGGCTTCTTTGACCGGCGCGAGGTCAAAGACCTGCGCGCCTACCTTCAACTGCTGGTCAACCCCCGGGACGACGAGGCCTGCCTGCGCGTGATCAACACGCCCGCGCGCGGCATCGGGCAGAAGGCGCTGGCCGGCCTCCAGGCCGAAGCCGGACGCCGCGGCCGGTCCCTTCTGGAGGCCGCCCGCGAGGCGGCCGGCATGGACTGGCTCAGCGCCCGGGCGAAGGCCGCCGTGGCCGGCTTCTGGGAGCTCTACCGGGAGCTCAGCGCGCTGGAGTCCCGCACAGTGGCCGACCTGATCCGCAAGCTCCTGGACATGACCGGCTACGTGGAACGCCAGCCGGACCTGGAGCGCGCCGACGCGCAGGAGATCGTGGACATGTTCATCGGTTACGCGCGTCAGTACGACGAGCGCTCGCCCGACGGCGGCCTGATGGGGTTCCTCGAGCAGGCGGCGCTGGTCAGCGACGTGGACGGCTGGAACGCGCAGGCCAGCGCCGTGCCGTTCATGACGCTGCATTCGGCGAAAGGGCTCGAGTTCGACGTCGTCTTCATCGTCGGCCTGGAGGAGGACATGCTGCCCCACCGGCGCGCGCTCGAGGAGCGGATCCAGAGCACGGAGAAAGCGGCGCTTGAGGAGGAGCGCCGCCTCTTCTACGTCGGCATGACGCGGGCGCGGCATCGGCTCTTCGTCACCTACGCCCGCAAGCGCGTGGTCCGCGGCAAGGAGCAGACCATCTCCCCGTCGCCCTTCCTGGCTGAGCTGCCGGACGATTGCGTGCGGGAGGACGCCGGCCGCCCGCCGGTCGGCTCAGCGAAGGACTTCGCTGCGCAGATGCAGCGCATCCTCAAGCGCAAGCGCGCCACGCTCCGCATCCTGGACGGCCAGGGCGGGGACGAGCTCGCGCCGGGCGTGCGCGTCAGCCACCCGAGTTACGGCGAAGGGGAGGTCGTCGAGGTCAGCATGGTGGGCAAGCGGCGCCTGATCCGCGTGAGCTTCGAGGAGCAGGGCCTGGTCAGCCTCCTGATGGCCTCTGACCAGGTGACGGGGGACTAGTGGAGCTTCAGCGTTGGGTCTGGTGGTTGTCAGGTCGAGGCGGTGTTGCAGTCGTACCGCGTGGCCACCGCATGTGTGCCGTGCTGGCGAATCGGATGCGCCTTGGTAGGGGCACGGCGCGCCGTGCCCCTACTGCTCCGGTGCCGAAGCCACATTAGGCGCCGGTCGCCCCGACTTGCCGCCGGGGCGCCGGTTGCGTGCGATCGTCATCGCTCTCGCGGTCGGCCTTGCCGCCGCCCGCGGGCAGGGCCTCGAACGCGAAGGGAGAGGGCATGGGCTACCTGCTGGACTTGTTCGGAACAGCGGTCTTCGCTGCGACAGGCGCCCTGGCTGGCGGGCGCAAGCGGATGGACTTGTTCGGCGTGGTCGTCGTGGCCCTCGCCACGGCGCTGGGCGGCGGCACGATCCGCGACGCGGTTCTGGGCGCGCGGCCCGTCTTCTGGGTGAGCGACCCCACGTACGTGATCGTGGCGGCATCGGCTGCCCTGGTGACGTTCTTTGTGGCGCACTTTGCGCGGCTCCCGGGCAAGGCTCTCCTGGTGGCCGACGCGTTCGGCCTTGCGGTGTTCACTGCCATCGGGGCCCACCGCTCCCTTGCATTCGGGACCGGCGCTCTTGTGGCGATGATCATGGGCATGATGACGGGCGTGGCCGGAGGCATGGTGCGCGACATCCTCTGCGGCGAGATCCCGCTCGTGCTGCGCAAGGAGGTCTATGCCATAGCGTCGCTGGCGGGCGGAGCGGTACTATGCCTTTTGGCCGCGGCGTCGCTGCCGGTGGCCGTGTACATGGCAGCGGCGGCAGTTGTGACGCTCGGCGTCAGGCTGGCGGCCATCCATTGGAAGCTGTCACTGCCTGTTTTCGTCCAGGCAGGGGCGGACGCCGACACTCACTGAAGGGCGGACGAGCGGCAGTCCTACGCCGATTGCAGGGGCGCCCTTCGGCGAAGCTCAGGACAAGCTTCGTGAGCCGCCCCTACAGATGCCGCGCGGGCCGAAGATGCTCGCTTTTCCGCCGCCGGTCCTTGCGGTATATTCGTCTGTCAACCGATGCGGACCGGAACAAAAGGCCATCCGGATAGTCTAATCATGTAGGGCCCAGAATGGGTGACGCCTCACCGACCGATGCGGAGCTGGTGGCCCTGGCGCACGCGGGCGACGTCGAGGCGTTCGGCCGGCTCGTCCAGCGCAACCAGCACTACGTCTACAACGCCGTCTGTCACCTGGTCGGCGACGCGCGTGAGGCCGAGGACATCGCCCAGGACGTCTTCGTCAAGGCCTACCGGAGCATCGGCCGCTTCGAGGGGAGGTCGAAGTTCAGCACGTGGCTCTACGGCATCATGCTGAACAGCGTGAGGAGCTTCTGGCGCCGGCAGGCAAGGCGGCCTGCTCTGATTCAGGAGCCTGCCGATGACGACGAACCCGGCGCGGACCCGGAGGCGCACGGCGACGACCCGTTCGAAGCCACCGCGCGCGGGGAGCGCGTCGAGACCGTGCGCGCCGCCATCGCAGCGCTGGACGAAGACCTCCGGGAGATCGTGGTGCTGCGCGACGTGCGCGGGCTGAGCTACGAGGAGCTGGCAGAGGTCCTTGACGTGCCGGACGGCACGGTCAAGAGCCGCCTGCATCGCGCCCGCCTGGCGCTGAAGGAGATGCTGGAGCCGATCTTCGACCGGACGGAGCTTGCGTGAGGACCTGGGGACGGTGAAGCGATGAAGGCTGAATGCGGACAGCATCGCGAGCGGTTCAGCGAGTACCTGGACGGCCAGATGGCTGGGGCCGGCCGCAAGGCGCTCGAGGCGCATCTGGCCGACTGCGCCGAGTGCCGCGGCGAGCTTGAGCTTTGGCGGCGGACGATCCGGGCGGTCTCGGAGTTGCCGGAGCACCGCGTGCCGGCCGGGTTCGGCGAGCGCGTGGCGCAGTCGATCGGGGCCGGTCAGGCCCCTGCCGGAGGGCGCAGGCTCACCGTGCTCTGGGCTCGAGTGCTCCCCGTGGCCGCCATGCTGATGCTCGTTCTGGGGTTGCTCGTATCCGTGCCCGGCGGCTGGCCGGCGGAAAGGGGCGCCCCGGCACGCCGTCTCGCCATGGCCCGTCGGGCCGCCGCGCCCGAGGCGCCGCTCGCCGCGCGGGCTGAGCGGCCGGAAGAAACCCCAACGACCGGCCTGCCCGTGGCTGCCCCGGCGGAAGCCAGGGAAATGCTCGGGCGCGACAGGCTGGAGGCCGCGGCGGCGCGCCCCGTCGGGCGGCTTGCGGGCGCGGTCGGCGGTGGGATGGGTCAGCCCCCTGGCATCGCTCGATCCGTGCAGGCAGTGGCTGAGCGCGACGCGGCTGCCGTGCACATGCGCGATGAGGAGGTCCCCGCCGAAGCTCCGGCCCTGACGTGGGGCGAGCCCGGCGCGGAAGAGCAGATGGCCCAGCGTCTCCAGGACCTGGGACGTCCCTTTGTCTTCACGCAGACCGCGTCGACGGACATGGCTGACGCCAAGGAACGGGCGCAGCAAGTGCTCACCTTCGTCGCCGACGAGCCGACGGATCTGATGCGCCGGGCCGTGGCAACCGCGAACAGCGCCGGCCTGACGGCGACCTTGCTCGTCGAACCGGACGGCGAACACGACGGCGGAGTGGACGTCTACCTGGCGGTCCCCCCGGCGCAGTACGGTCCGCTGCTGAGGGAACTGGTGAACCTGACGCCGCCGGACAGGCAGGCGCTGTCCAACACCGCTGCGGCGTCTGGCCCGTTCTTCGACGAGATGCTGCTGAACTACGCTTTTCTCAAGGACGCCTGGGAGGCGGAGGGAAAGCCTGAGAAGGCGAACGAAGCGCAGGTCGTCGGGTTGCGCGTTGTTGACAGGTCGCTCGGCGGGACCGGCGCCGCCGGAGAGATGCGAACAGCCGCGGAGAGGCGGTCGCGTGCGCCCACGCGGGAGGAGGGCCTTTCGGGCAGCGTCGCGGCGCCCGTTGGCCTGATCATACACATCCGGAAGTCGAGTGCGCCGCTCGGACCGGCCGAGCACGGCGTTCGCGCGGTCACGCCTTCCGGCGCCGGAACAGCCACGCCAGAAGACAGCCCGGCGCATCCCGCCGCTCCTGCACGCCCGTGAACTCGACCTGCCTCTGGCGGGCCAGGAAGTCGGCCACCAGCCCCTCGATGTCGCCGTGCCGCTCGAAGACCTCGGCGAACTCATCCCTCAGCGCAAAGACATGCTCCGCTGCCTTGCGCAGTTCGCTCGCCTTCCCCTCGCCGCGTTCCAGGAACGCGACGAGCCTCTCGCGCAGGTCGTTCAGGTGAAGCTCGATGTCCTCCGGCGTGAGCCCGCTGCTGCTCATACCCTCCCCCCTCTGCGCGCGCCGAACGCGGGATGCGAACGCGCCCATTCTACTGCGGCGGCGCGCTGCTGAGAAGTGCCCGCCCCTTCCGTTCAGCCCCGCGTGCAGATGCAATGGCCTTCCAGGCCGTGGCATCTGGGGCAGCGCGGGACGTTGTCCGCTGCAGCGTACCCCCGCGCCTCCTGCGGGCCGAGCACTCGGAAGCTGGCGCGACGCGGCCCGTCCGCGTCGTCCGCGACGACCTCCACGTCGTTCAGCGGCTCCGGATCGGGCGCCGTGACGAGGAACGCCGGCCGGGCGGCCTCCGCCATCGGCTCCACGGTCCACCCTTGGGGCGCTTCGAGCCGCACCTCCGCCTCGACGGTCCCGCCGTCCCTCCGGAGGGAGACCTCGAAGACGCGCCCGACGCCGGGCCAGAGCACCGGCTCCCCGCCGTAGTGCAGGACGATCTCGAGCCCGCCGTCGACGGCGACGGCGGCATGGACGTCCTGGCGCAGCGCCTCGCGCGCCTGCTCGTTGCGGAAGAGCAGCGAGGGCAGATCGTCCGGCGTCCGCGTGCGCTCGCCGAAGGCCACGGCGTCGGACAGCTCCGCCACGGTGCGCTCGGCCAGGGCGACGGTCCGGGCGGTCAGTTCGTGCACGTCGGCGGGCGGGTCGCAATCGCCGGTGAACGGATGCAGCTTGATGCTCTCACCGACCGGTCTGCGCCACTCGTCCGGGATGCCGGCCGTGCCGCCGATGATGCCGAGCACGGAGCCCAGAGTGGCGCCCGTGCAATCGGTGTCGTAGCCGCAGTTGACGGCCTTGCAGAGCCTGTCGCCGAAGTCCTCCCCGTAGAGCCACCCCAGGACGGTGAACCCGTGGTTCGGCGCGGCGTTGCAGGGCTGGCGGTGGCCGAACACGTCGGCGATGCGCTGGCGCGCCTCGGCCCAGCGCAGGCCGTTCTGCCGGCACCAGATCGCCTCGCGGATCGCGCGTGAGATGGCGCACGGCACGGGGATCATCGCCAGGCCGATGCGGATGAGCGTGAGGGGATCGTCCACGACGAAGGCGGCGCTCTGCACGGCGGCCCAGAACATCTCGCCGTGCGCGCCTTCGCCGCCGGCGTGGTCGAGCGCGGAGTCCTTCCATGCGCGCGCGGCGGCGAGCTGCGGGTCGCCCGGCGCCGTGCACGCCCATATCTCGCTGCGTATGGGCGAGCCCATCTCGTCCACGAAGTAGTTCTCGAAGCAGCCCGAGATCGGCGGCATCAGCCCACGAGCCAGGTTCCGCCGACAGAAGCCGTACTCGTTCCACGGATAGGCGGACAGATAGCCCACCCAGTAGTCCGCGAAGACGGGCAGAGGCGGCCGGACGCCTTCCTCCTCAAGCATCTTCAGCCAGACGAGCTGGAAGTCCAGGTCGTCGTTCGGCAGCGGCTCGGTCGGGACGGGATCGTAGAAGGTCAGGTCGTGCATGTGCCTCTGGCCTTCCAGCGGGGCGCCGAGCGTGCCGCCGATGTTCTTGCCCAGCCAGCAGGCCAGGACCTTGTCTCTGTACTCCCGCCGCCCAAGTGAGATTCTTGCCATCGCATCCTCCGAGTCAGGTGAAGCCGCTGCCCAGGCGGCCGCTTGGTATCGACGGACCCTACTGGTCGTAGAGCAGTTCGGTCGGGGGCTCGAACGTGCGCGTGCGGCACTCGCCCGTCGCCAGGTTCAGTTCGAGCATGCGCTTCATGTCGTAGTCGCTTCCCACCGTGACGGCCTCGATGTGGCCGACGGTGCACGCGTCCGGCCCGTGCCTGTGACCGCAGATGACCCAGCGCACCTTGGGGCAGTCCAGCAGCAGTTGCCCGAAGCGCTCCGAGCCCATGTAGGCCCGGCAGAACTCGTGCGGCATGTCGGACGGACCATACAGAAGCTCGCGGAACGGCAGGTGGTGCAGCACGGCCACGACGGTGTCCACCTGCGGCTCGACGGCGCGGTAGTCGTTCCACAGCTTCTTCAGGCATTGCTCGGTGAAGGCGGCGTCGGACACGTCCCAGTCCATGAAGCGTCCGTCGTTCCACGTGCAGACGCCGGGCAACTCCTTGCGCTCGTAATCCGCGACGTCCAGCTTCAGGTTGGGATTGCGGAAGCTGTAGTCGTACCACGCGATGTTGCCGATGAAGCCGAAGGCGCCTGCCGTGACGGGGCCGACGTCCAGCATTCGGAAGCCGGCTGCGGAAGCGGCTTCGGGCAGGGCCTTTCGGTACCTGTCGCGGCTACTTTCCTTGCCGGCCCAGAGGTCGTGGTTGCCCGGCACGAGGAGCTTGAGCCCTTCGAACCCGTGGAAGAGGTCCAGGCAAGCGCGCAGCCGCTCCGTGTTCTGGTCCGCTATGTCGCCCGCGATGACGAAGACGTCCGCCCCCGACTCGCACACCACGTCGGCCAGCTTCCAGGTGGAGGCGTCTCCCTGGGCGTAGGCGCGGTAGTGCAGGTCGGCGGTCGCCAACAGGAGCTGGGGGTCTTGGCCGGTTGTTGACATGGCTTCGTCAGAGGCGGATCAGTCGGTCGTCTCGGCTCCGAGCACGAGGGCGGCGGCGCCCAGCATCCCGGCTGCGTCGCCGAGCTTGTCGGGCACTATGCGGACTGCGTCACGGGTGACGGCGTTGATGTACTTGTTGGCTTCGTGCAGCATCGCGTCGTAGAAGAGGTCCCACGCTGCGACCATTGAGCCGCCGAGCACGACGACGTCGGGGTCGGCGATGTTGCACATGTAGGCGAGTGGCACGGCCAGGTCGCGGCCGAACTCGCGCCACGCCTCTCGCGCGGCCTCGTCGCCCGCGCGTGCGAACGATCCGATCTGCTTCGCGGTGGCCACGCGCTCGGTCAGCTTCTTGTAGTTCCTGGCCACGCCCCGGCCGGAGACCTTCTCCTCGACCTGATCCCCCTGGTACGGGGAGCACCAGATCTCCGCCCCGGCGCCGCGCGGACCGTTGAACAGCTTGCCGTCTATCACCAGGAAGCCGCCCAGGCCGGTGCCGAGGGTGAGCCCGCAGCAGACGCTCGCCCCGGCGCCCGCGCCGAAACGCGCCTCCGCCAGGCCGAAGCAGTTGGCGTCGTTGTTCAGGATCACCGGCCTGCCCAGCGCTTCGGACAGCCTCTGCACGATGGGGAAGCCGTGAAGCGACGGCAGGTTGCCCGGGCTGATGATCACTCCCGTGAAGATGTCCAGCGGCGCGGGGCTGCCGAGTCCCACGCCGGCGACCCGCTCCAGCGGGATCCCTGCCTCGGCCGCAGCAGCCGTGGCGGCACCCACTATGTTGGCCAGCACGACCTCGCAGTCCCTGTCGGCTTCGGTTGGGCGTCGAGCGCTGCCGAGGACCTTGCCGTCGCCGCGCACCAGGCCGGCGTGCACCTTCGTGCCTCCGAGGTCAATGCCGATGGCCAGTTCGTCCGTCACTGCGCGCCCCCGCCGGAAGCGGCTGCTTCCGGCAGCTCGGCGACGAACGGCAGGTGGCGCCACCGGTTGCCGCAGTCCAGGCCGTAGCCGACGACGAAGACGTCGGGGATGTCCGTCCCCACGTATTCCGGTTCGATCTCGATGGCCCCCGGGCGCTGCTTGCGCAGCAGCACGCAGGTCTTCACGGACGCCGGCGCCTGCTGGGCGACGGCCCTGCGCACGGCTGCCAGGGTGCGCCCGCTGTCCAGCACGCAGTCCAGCAGCAGCACGTGGCGCCCGGCGAGCCCCAGCTCCGAGACGTCGTCCAGGATCTGAACCGCCTCCTGCCTCTGAGTGCCAGAGTAGCTCCTTGCGTTCACCAGCTCGATTTCCAGCGGCATGGTGAGGTGTCGGATCAGGTCGGCCAGGAACACGACACCCGCCTTCAGCACGGCGATGATCACGAGCGTTTCACCTTCAGGATGATCCGCGCAGATGGCCGCCGCCAGCTCGCGAACGTGGCGGCGAATCCGTGCTTCAGAGATGACTACAGGCAGATCGGAACTCCGAGGGGCGCGCCGTGAGGCAGCCATGTTCGCCGTGATGCCCATGCGGAAATGCAGACGCGCAAGAACGTAACACAAAGGCCCCCGGGCGCGCAAGAACAGCATGGGACGTCAGAGAGGCGATAAGGGCTCGGGGGTGCGGGTCAGTCGTGCGGGGGAACCTCTACATCCAGGCGGCGGCCTCGCCGGCCTCTTCCATGAACGGGTTGACCTCGTAGGTGATCAAGGCCGACCACTCCCCGTCGCCGCTTGCCGGGATGAACTCCACGTCCAGGACCTTCGATCCGTTCAGGTGCCCCAGCTTGTGGTTGACCAGCTCCACCAGGTTCTTCTGGTCCTTGGCGCCGACGCTGAGCACCCGCGTGGCGTGCTTCTGGTGTCCCCGTCTGAAGTAAGCGAGCTGCTGGATTATGCTCTGCAGCAGGAACAGGCGCGTCAGGTACTTCTCGCGCAGCTCGTGAATCAGAAGGGAATAAGAATCGGGATCGAAGATGGCGTCGAGGTCGTCCCTGTGGTTCTGGAGATCCTCGAACAGCTCCCTGCGCAGCCGAGCCTGGATCCGGGCCAGGCTCCTGGCTAGTTCGGCCGCATCGTCATTCATCGCGATACCCGATTGTGTCGTGGCTCTTTAGCCGAGCTTACACTCCATTATATGCACCGCCCACCTGCGTGTCAACGAGGACGCAATCCAACGGCCGATCATGGCTCCGGGCGACGCCCCGTTCGGCGAGCCGGGTCATCCGGCATCGCTCGGTCCCAGCCGCGAGGCAAGGTAACCGCCGACCGTAACGGTCTCGACTCCCGCGGCTGCACGGATCCCTTGCAGGAGTTCCTCGACCTTCTCCACTCGGGAGGCCGAGCCCCCGGCTCCGAACGGCGCGCCCTTCTCGGAGACCACGAGGTGCCAGGGATGAAGGGCGATCTGGAGCAGACCCCCCGGAGCCCGATCGCGCAGGGACTGGACCAGGTCGAGGTAGTCGCTGACCTGCCGGTTGCCTTCCAGCAGTTGCCAGAGGTAGCCGGAGATGGGCTGCCCTCGTCGGTCGGTCCCCCGGCAGAGGGCCACTTCCCAGAGCGCCGGATTCAGGTCGAGCCGGTACGGCTGCAACTGCCACTCTGTGCCCGGCCGCCTGGCGACGCTCGCATCGTAGAGGTAGCCGTGGCCGGGCAGGGCCCGGGCAAGCTCCGGCGTCAGGCGGCAATAGGGGGCGCGGAACCCGAGGGGCGTCCGTCGCAGGACGGACCCGAAGACCTGTGCGGCGCGGCTCAGGACGCGTTCGGTCTCCTCCGGGCCCAGAGGCATTCCGCTTTGCCTGCCGGCGAAGTCCTCGTGACGCCACCCGTGCCCGCCGTGCTCGAACAGCGGATTCTCCAGCGCCCGCGCGAGAAGCGCGGGCTCCCGCGACGCCAGCCGCTCCAGGCACCGAGCCTCCCAGAAAAGCGAGGCCGGCAGGGACAGGCGCTCGAGCACTCCGAGCAGCAGCGCGAGCCCCTGGAAGCACGCGTCATACGCAGCCTCCTCGGCCGGCCGGCCGGCGCTCACGGCGTCGGGCCGCCCGCGCGCGGGCCGGTTCGCGTCTGGGTCGACGTCGGCCGTGACGGCCAGGTAGAGCGGCTCTTTTGCGCGTGCACGTTTCAAGCTCTCGCCTCCGCAGCCCTGAGTGTACGCGCCCCCGCGCCGGCGCGTCAAAAGCCGCCGGTGCCGCGGCACGGGGTTTGACATTGCCGAAGGCTTCTTCCTACAATCGCCCATGGGGTATCTTCCTGAGTGCCTGCAATGGCCAAGAAGGTCGTCATAGTTGAGTCGGGCGCGAAGGCGAAGACGATCTCGCGCTACCTGGGCAAGGGCTTCACGGTGAAGGCCTCGCGCGGGCACGTGCGCGACCTGCCCGAGGACAAGTTCGGCGTGGAGGTCGAGAACGGGTTCGAGCCGACCTACGAGGTCATGCCCGACAGCCAGAAGATCGTGGACCAGTTGCGCAAGGCGACCGCCGGCGCGGGGGAGGTCTACCTCGCCCCCGATCCCGACCGGGAGGGCGAAGCCATCGCCTGGCACCTCCAGCACGTGCTGGACCTGCCCGCAGACAAGGTCAAGCGCGTGACCTTCAACGAAATCACGCGCAGCGCCGTGCGGGAAGCGTTCGAGCATCCCAGGGACGTCGACCTGAACCTGGTCAACGCACAGCAGGCCCGCCGCATCCTCGACCGCATCGTCGGCTACGAGCTCAGCCCGCTCATCAGCAGGAAGGTGGTGCGCGGCCTGAGCGCCGGGCGCGTTCAGAGCGTGGCCCTGCGGCTGATCGTCGAGCGCGAACGCGAACGCGGCGCCTTCAAGGTCGAGGAGTACTGGAAGGTCACGGCCGTCCTGTCGAGGGCCGAGCAGGAGGCGACGTTCGAGGCCGAGCTGCGCAAGCTCGAAGGCGATGAGGTCCGGATCGCCACGGGCGCCGAGGCCGAACGGATCGTCCGGCTGCTGGAGGGCGAGCCCTTCACCGTGGCGTCCGTGAGCCAGCGCGACGCCAGCAGCACGGCGCGGGCCCCCTTCATCACGAGCACGATGCAGCAGGCGGCCAACAGCCGCCTCCGGTTCACCGCAGAGCAGACGATGCGCATCGCCCAGCAGCTCTACGAAGGGGTGGACGTCGGTACCGAGGCGGTGGGCCTGATCACCTACATGCGCACCGACTCGACGCGCGTGGCCAGTCAGGCGCTGGACGCGTGTCGGGGCTTCATCGGCGAGCACTACGGGGACGAGTACCTGCCGGCGACGCCGAATGCATTCCGCAGCCCCCGGGGGGCGCAGGGCGCCCACGAGGCGATCCGGCCGACCGACGTGCGTCGCCGGCCCGAAGATCTGCGTCCCTATCTGTCGGACAGGCAGTACACGCTCTACGAGCTGATCTGGCGGCGGTTCGTGGCCAGCCAGATGAACCCCGCGCGCTACAAGGTGACCGAGGCGCTGATCGAGGCGGGGCCCGGCCAGTTCGCGGCCAGCGGACGCGTCACTACGTTCGACGGCTACACGCGCGTCTATTCCGCGCGTGACGAGTCGGCCGATCAGGCGCTGCCCGAGCTGCTCGAGGGCGAGGTGCTGAGCCTGCGGGAACTGGCGCCCTCGCAGCACTTCACCCAGCCGCCGGCCCGCTACACGGAAGCCACGCTGGTCCGCGAGCTGGAGCGGCGGGGCATCGGCCGGCCCAGCACGTACGCCCCGACCATCGCCACGCTGCTGCGGCGCAACTACGTGCGCAGGGAACGGCGCGCCCTGGGCCCCACGGACCTGGGGATCATCGTGACCGAACTGCTCGTGGAGCACTTCCCGCGCGAAATGGACTACTCGTTCACCAGCATGATGGAGGAGGAGCTGGACGAGATCGAGGAGGGCAAGCGGGACTGGCGCGGGACGCTGGCCGAGTTCTACGACCAGTTCGCGCGCGACCTGGAGAAGGCCAGGGACGGGATGCAGTCCGTCTCCACGCTGGAACCCGACGAGCAGGTCACGTGCGCGGAGTGCGGGCGGCCGATGGTGCTGAAGTTCAGCCGCAAGGGGGACAAGTTCCTCGGCTGCTCGGGCTTCCCAGAATGCAGCAATACGAAGAGCCTGGACAAGGGGACCGGTCAACCCGTCGAGACGGAGTTCAAGTGCGACAAGTGCGGCGCCCCGATGCTCCGCCGCGTCGGCAAGCGCGGGAGGGAGTACCTGGCCTGCTCGGCCTATCCGAAGTGCCGCAACATCATGGGCCTGAACCGCGAGGGCGAGCCCGTCAAGCTCAAGCCCCGCGTGAGCACGGGGTTCTCATGTCCCCGGTGCGGCGGCGAGATGCACGTCGCCGAGGACGGCGCGGCGGAGGAGCTGACCTGCGGCAAATGCCGCCAGCGAGTGCCCATGCTCACCGTGGCGCAGGCGCTCCAGGCAACCGAGCTTGCGTCCGAGGAGGCGCTGGCGACCTGCGAGAAGTGCGGCGCTCCCATGGCCGTGAAGCGCAGCCGCAAGGGCCTCTTCCTGGGCTGCAGCCGGTATCCCGAGTGCAAGAGCACGCAGGCCCTTCCGAAGGGGTCGCTCCCGGACGCGCAGCCCACGCACGAGAAATGCGACAAGTGCGGCCGGCCGTTGGTGGTGCGATGGGGCCAGTACGGCCGGTTCCTCGCCTGCAGCGGCTTTCCCCGCTGCCGCAACACGTGGCAGGTCCCGGCCCGGCGGAAGAAGTGCCCGGTCGAGGGCTGCGGCGGGGAGCTGATCAAGAAGATATCCCCCGAGGGCGAGGCCCGCTACGGCTGCACGCGCTTCCCCGAATGTGACCACACGGAGCCCGCGCCCGCGAGCCGGAAGCCCAAGGGGCGGACCGAACCCGGCGGGACCGGCGATAAGTAGCGGCGGCGGGCCGACTCGGGCGTTCCCGCGTGCCCTCAGTACCTGACCGAGAAGCCCAGGAACTCGTCGGTCGCATCTTTCCACTCGACGTCGACCGAATCCACCTGGGCCAACCTGGGCCCCTTGTAGCACCAGGCCACCATCTGCTGCACCTGGCTGCGCGTCCCCTCGAAGACGGCTTCCACCTTGCCGTCCCACCGGTTTCTCACCCATCCCGTCAGCCCCAGGGCCTGCGCCCTGTCGCACGTCGTGCCGCGGAACCAGACCCCCTGCACCCGGCCGCCGATCACCACTTCGGCCCTGATCCTGTCTTGCTGCTCGTTCATGCCCAACGGCGCCGGCGCCTCGTGATATTGCCCTGCCGTCTGCCCGCATGTTAGTGTAGACGGGCGGCGGCAATGCCGCAAGCACAGGTTCCCGCTCCTTCGAGATGCGCCGGGCATGGGCGACGCGGACTCCGATCTGCCGTTCAACGACTTCGATGCCATCGCGGACGTCTACGATGAGCTGGTGAGCTGGGCGCCGTACGATCTGTGGGTGGTCGAGCTGGCGAAGCGGCTGCGCCGCTGGGGTCTGCGCGCGGGCGATTGGATACTCGACGCCGCCTGCGGCACGGGCCTCTCGACGCTGCCCTGGCTGGAACGGGGCTACAACGTCGTCGGGGCGGACGTCTCCGAGCCGATGCTCGAGCGCGCGCGGGCGCGGCTGCGCCAGGAAGGTTGCCGCGCTGAGCTCAAGCAGCAGGACCTGCTGCAACTCGACGCAGGCCGGCAGTTCGACGCCGCCATCGTGATGCATAGCGGGCTGGATTACATCCTGGAGCCTGACCGGCTTCAGGAGGCGTTTCTTTCGCTCCGGCGGTGCGTGCGGCCGGGCGGTCTGCTGGCTTTCGACAAGTGTCTGGATGAGCCGTCCTTCTACCGGGACGATTACTCGGAGTCCCGCAAGCTCTCGTGCGGCAGCGTCAGCTTCGAGTACCGATGGGACCGGTCCCGGGGGGTGATGGAGCAGCGTTGCACCGTCTTCCGGGATTCCGGTCCGGAGCCCCGGCGCAGCGCCGTCATCTTCTGGCTGAAGGCGGTTCCCGTCGAGAATCTGATCGGCATGGCGGTCAAGGCGGGCTTCACGATGCTCGAGGCGCCGAAGCAGTTCACGGTGACGGATCCTGGAATGGGCATCTTCCGTGCGTTCTAGGCCGTGCGGCTTGCGCGGCCCGAGGTCGGAGGGAGGGCGATGAAGAACGGTCGGGACGTTCGCATCTTGCGCGACCTGGCGGTGCGCTACGTCGACATCTGCAACAAGGATGTTCAGCGCGAGCGCCGCGACCTGTGGCGCCGGCACAACAGCCTGGTCAGAACGCGGCCGCTCATATACGCGCGCTGCATCTCCCTGCGCGGCGACGAGATCCCGGACCTGGCGCTGGAGTGCGAGGACCCGTTCTACCGCCAGCACGAGGACTTCCTCCGGCGGATGATCTTCCAGGACGGCGTTGGGGACGACTTCATCTTCGAGCCGTGGATCACGCAGCGGGCCAGCCTGGTCACCCCGGCCGGCGGGCCGTGGGGATTCAGATACGACCATATTTACAGCGGGGCGCCGCGCGGGGCGTGGAAGTTCGACCCGCCGGTCAAAGAACTCGCCGACATCAAGAAGCTTGCGGAGCCCCATCACGTTGTCGACGAGGAGGCGACGGCGCGGGACGTCGCCCGCCTCCGGGATGCGGTCGGCGACCTGCTGGAGGTCAGCGTGGACCGCGCGCCGTTCTACCGCGTCTGGCACGCGGACATCTCCTACGACCTGGCGCAGCTCAGGGGGCTGGAGCAGGTCATGTGGGACATGGCCGACAACCCCGAGTGGCTGCACGGGCTGGCCGGGCGCCTGAGCGCCAGCGTCCTGCGCACGCACGACGAGGCCGAACGGGCGGGGGACTGGCGCCTGTGCGACCACGGGAACCAGGCCATGCCCTACGCGCTCGAGCTGTCCGACCCGCAGGCGAACAGCGAAAGCGTGACGCGCGATCGGCTCTGGACGTTCGCCGCCGCTCAGGAGATGGCCCAGGTCTCCCCACAGATGCACGAGGAGTTCGTGCTCAACTACCAGCTCCCCATCATCGAGAAGTTCGGCCTGGTCGCCTACGGCTGCTGCGAGGACCTGACGCACAAGATCGACATGCTGCGCAGGATCCCCAACCTGCGGCGCATCGCCGTCACGCCGGTCGCGGACGTGGCGAAGTGCGCCGAGCAGATCGGCGAGGATTACGTCTTCTCCTGGCGCCCGAACCCGGCGCTGATGGTCTCGTGCGGTTTCGACGCGGAGCGCGTCCGCCGCATCGTGCGCGGGGGGCTGGAGGCATCGAGGGGCTGCCACGTGGACATCACGCTCAAGGACATTGAGACGGTCCAGGGCGACCCCACGCGCCTGCGCCGGTGGGTGGAGATAGTGCGCGCAACCGCCGAGCAGTTCGCCTGAGCCTCTGGCAACTGGCAACTGCCGTCTGGCCAGTGCCGTCACCCATCGCAACTCTCGACGAAGGCGCGGATCCTCTCCAGCGCCTTCTCGATCTCCTCGTTGGCCTTGGCGAAGTGGAGGCGGATGAACCCCTCGGCGCCGAACGCTGTGCCGGGCACGGCCGCCACGCCGGCCTGGTCTAGCAGCGCTTCGCACAGCTCCAGGCTGTTGTGCACGGCTTTTCCGGCGTAGCTCTTGCCCAGCAAGCCGCGGCAGTCGGGGAACGCATAGAAGGCGCCCCGGGGCATCAGGCAGGAAATGCCCGGCATCTCGTTGAGCCCGTCCACCATCAGGCGGCGCCGCGTGTCGAATGCCGCCCGCATCTCCTCGACGGAATCCTGGGGACCGGTCAGCGCCTCGAGGGCGGCCCTCTGGGCGATGCTGTCCGGGCCGCTGGTCATGTGGCTCTGGAGCCTGGCCGCCGCCTGGATCACCTCCGTCGGCCCCGCCGCGTAGCCCAGCCGCCAGCCCGTCATGGCGTAGGTCTTTGAGACGCCGTTGATCGTGATGATCCTGCTGCGGGCCTGCTTGCTGAAGGTGGCCGGGCTGACGTGCTCCGCCCCGTCGTAGACGAGCTTCTCGTATATCTCGTCGGAGATAAGCCAGAGGTCGCGCTCCAGCGCCAGCTCGACAAGCGCGCCGAGCTCCTCTCGCGTCAGCACCGTGCCCGTGGGATTGCAGGGGGAGTTGAGCACGAGCAGCCTGGCCCGATCGGTCATGGCGCCGGCCAGCAGTTCGGGCGTGGGCTTCAGGTCGGCCGTGCCCGTGGCGTCGACGATGACGGGTTCGGCGCCGCAGAAGCGGACCTGATGGACGTAGCTCACCCAGTAGGGAGCAGGTATCAGCACCTGGTCTCCCTGCTGCACCAGGCAGAGCATGATCATGTAGATCGCCTGCTTGGCCCCGTTCGAGACGAGCACTTCCTTCGCTTCGTAATCCAGGCCGTTGTCGGCTTTGAGCCTGCGGGCGATGGCGTCCCGCAGCTCAGGCATCCCGGCCGCCGGCTGATACTTCGTGAAGCCGGCCTGGATGGCGCGATGGGCGGCCTGCTTGATGCTGTCCGGCGTATCGAAGTCGGGCTCCCCTATGGTGAAGTTCACCACGTCCTTGCCCTGGCGGGACAGCTCGTTCGCCCTCGCGTTGAGGGCCATCGTGGCGGACGCCTTGGCACGCGCCGCTATGTCGGATAGGGTCACTTCGCACGATCCTCCCAGAGACGAGAGACCAAGGGCAAACAGGCACGCTTCGGCCCCCAGGGCCGGCACATGCTAGCGAATGGGGCGGCGCGCTGCAACAGACAGGCATGGGGGCTCGAAGAAGCACCGCGGCGGAGCTTAGAGCCTCTAACAGAATGACCCGTGGCCGCGACGGAGCGGATTTCGCCGCA
>CAZFSS010000035.1:0-37940 GCA_964521715.1 uncultured candidatus Brocadiaceae bacterium
CGGACTGCTTATCGCCAATCGCCGACCCCAGAATCAACAAGTTGACAAAGTAGCATTAGCAAGAGAAGGCAGATCCTGCCTGCCCCTCTGGCGGCAAGCCAGAGCGGAAGAGTGGCAAGCCCAAGAAGCACGACCGCTATGATCCCGCCCTCAACAAAGTTCTCATGGCTATACGGCATCCTCGTTAGGACAAGGAAGCCGAACGGGCCCATCTCCGTGCCTAGCACAAACAGGGGGACCCATAGAATGATGTGAGGCAGAGAGAGTGCGTAGACGACCCAGTACGCCATGTTGGCGATCGTCAGCGCAACCACCGTCCAAACGAGACCGGAGAAGGAACCGCGCCTCTTCGGCCGCTCCATCTTGTCGTCTCTTGCCTCAGTCATCGTTCACCCCCGAGCGGGTGCCAAGGCGCGCAGGTGTCAAGAAGGAGGTATGAGAGTGTCCGCAGCGTCCGTACGCCCAGCCCCAAGAGCCCGCATATCTGACCGGAGTATACGCCCCGCCGCCGCCCAAGTCAATCCCTAGACTGAGCATAGAGCAAATCGGCCGCGCAACAAGGCGGGATTCCTCCGCGCCCGGACCGGCGCGCGATCCCTACTCCGCCCGCACCCGCAAGCCCTCAAGCCGCGATCCGTCGCGGGCGGCCGGCGCTCACAGCGTCCAGCCCGAACGGTACTCGTAGTGCAGCAGCTCGTTGGCCTCTTCGGGCTCGACAAACCTCTGGCGCTCGCCGTCCCAGCGCAGCGTGCAGCCGGGGAAGCGCAGCGCGACGTTGCCCAGCAGGATGGTCGCCGTCATGGGCGCGGCGTAATCGAAGTTCGAGCCGGGCACGATCGGCTTGCCGTCTTGCAGGCCGCCCTTGGCAGCTTCCACCCATTCCTCGTAATGGCCGATCGAGCGCGGCAGCGTCCTGTCCGGCCGCGGGAACTCCCGCATCTTCCGCTCGGGGATGATCCTGCACGGGCCGGACCAGCCGCCGCCCAGCATCTTGCCCTCGTCGCCGACGAACAGGATGCCGTTGTCCTCGAGGTTGCGGTCCGCCTCGAGCTCCTGCGGGCGCGGGGGTCTGCGGCCTCCGTCGTACCAGATCATCTTCACGGCGGGGCGGTCGCCTTCCGGCGGGAACTCCCACTCGACGACCGACCATCGGGGAAAGCTCTCCGGGTTGTAGACGGGGCACTCGGCGCGGATGCTGACGGGCTCCTTGAGGCCGAGCGCGTAGAAGGCCGGGTCCATGTTGTGGCAGGCCATGTCGCCCAGCGCGCCAGTGCCGAAGTCCCACCACCCGCGCCACTTGAAGGGGTGGTAGTCCCCGTGGAAGGGCCGGTCGGGCGCCGGGCCGAGCCAGACGTCCCAGTCCAGATTGGGCGGAACGGCGGGCATGTCGAGCGGCCGGCCTCCGCCCTGGGACCAGACGGGACGGTCCGTCCAGACGTGCACCTCGCGGACGGTGCCGATCGCGCCGGCGCGGATGTACTCTGCCGTGGCGCGCAGGGCGTCGCCGCCATGGCCCTGGTTGCCCATCTGCGTCACGACCCCGTGCTCGCGCGCGGCGTCCATCAGCACGCGGGCCTCATGGACCGTCCGCGTCAGCGGCTTCTGGCAGTAGACGTGCTTGCCCATCTTGATGGCCATCATGGACGCCACGGCGTGCGTGTGATCGGGCGTCGAGACGACGACGGCGTCGATGGACTGGCCCATCTCCTCGAGCATCTTGCGGAAGTCGCGGTACTTCCTGACGTCGGGGTATTGGCCGAAGGCCTCGGCGGCGTTGTTCTCATCCACGTCGCAGAGGGCGACGATGTTGCACCCGAGCTGGGCGACCTTGTCCAGGTCGCCTTTGCCCATGCCGCCGCAGGCGATCTTGGCCACGTTCAGCCTCTCGCTGGGGGGCGTCTGACCGGCGCCCCCGAGCACGTGCCTGGGCACTATGGTGAGCGTGGCGGCCGCCGCTGCCGCGCCGCTCAGGAAGCGGCGGCGCGAGATGCGCTTCAGGTCTGCCTCATGCATGACGTCTTCCTCCCGGCTCGGGGGTCAGTCCAGGACCTTGACCCGGATGCTGCGGAACCAGACGGCATTGCCGTGGTCCTGCAAGCCGATGTAACCTTCCCGGGCCATGCTCTTGTAGGCGATGTCGAACTTGTTCGGGCTCCCGTCGGGGTTCTTGTGCGGCTCGGTCCAGCCGTCCAGGTCCATGTCGATGACGTCCCGGCCGTTCAGGTTGACCCGGATGACGTTGTCCCTGCACGTGACGGTCATGCGGTTCCACTCTCCGGCGGGCTTGACGGCGTTCTCGCTCGGGGCCAGGCAGTCATAGATGGCGCCGCAGTCGTGCTTGCTAGGCTGCCCGGCGTCATGGGAGTCCAGGAGCTGCACCTCGATGCCGGTGTGGAGCCAGTTCTCCCTGCTGTCCGTGCGGACGAAGACGCCACTGTTGGCGCCGGGCGAGAGCTTGAACTCCAGGTCGAGGACGAAGTTGCCGTAACGCTTCTGGCTCCAGAGGAACCCGGCGCCCTGGCGCCAGGCGATCGCGCCGTCCTCGACGTGCCAGCCTTCGGGGCTGAAGTCCCAGCCCGCCAGGTCCTGGCCGTTGAAAAGCGGCTGCCACTCGCCGCCGGCCACCTGCGCGCTGGGGGTCGCGTCCGCCTGGAGGTCGCCCAGGGCGAACTGTATGCCGGCCAGGTAGTGCCTCAGCACGGCGGGGTTCCAGGCGATGTCGTTCCAATGGCCCAGGGAGCAGTAGAAGACCCGGCCCTTCCCATAGTTATGTATCCAGCTCACGGCGAAGTCGCCGTCCTGCCGGTTGATGCCGCCCTTGGTCATGTCCGTCCTGGCCGGGTCGAGGCGCATCAGCACGCGCAGCTTCTCCCGCGAGTACGGGTCGCGGAACTGGTAGATCTCGTCGGTCACGTCGAAGTCCTTGCCGCCGAAGACGGCGCAGAGGGGATGGTCCGGCTCTTCCACATTTATGCCGACCTTCTCGCTCCAGGGGTGGCCGCTGAAGAATCCGCCCATCATCTCGCCGTACTCGGGCCAGTCGTAGAAGCAGTCCGTGGCCGCGTGGATGCCGACCAGCCCCTTGCCGCTGCGGACGAACTCCAGCAGCGCCTCCTTGAGCTCCTTGTCCTCGAACAGCGTGCCCGTCGTGTTGTTCATGCAGACGGCGTCGAACTGCGCGAGGTTCTCCGGCCTGAACATCACGACGTCATCGCTCACGACGGTCTCGTACGCGCCGGTCTTCTCGCCCAGGACGCGGACGGCCTCGGATATGAACGGGATGGAGTCATGGCGAAACCCCCTGCACAGCGTGAAGACCAGCAGCTTGCGCGGTCTGGCCGGTTGAGCCGGCGCCGCGTCCGGCGCGGCGGCCCGTATCCGCTGGGCGGCATCCTCCGGCACTTCGGCGCCCTGAACTCCGCCCGGCAGGCCGAGCGACAGCGCAGCGAACGCGAGCACTGCGAACGCCCTTGTCGTCTTCACCGCTATTCTCCTTGCACCAATCCGATCGCGAGTGGGCCGTGCATGTTAACCGGACGGTGCGGTCAAGACAAACGCCTTCCCTGCGGCCCCATCCGTTGGACGGGCCAGCGGCCCGTGAGGTAGAATCCGGCAGCGCACGGAGCACCGAAACCAGTTCCGGAGGCGGCCTTAGGGCATGCTCCCAGAGGCGCAACAGGCCATACTGGCCGTCGAGAACCTGACCAAGGACTTCCCGGCGGTGAGGGCGGTGGACCACGTGAGCCTGAGCTTCCGCCGGGGCGAGGTGCACGGCATCGTCGGCGAGAACGGCGCCGGCAAGAGCACGCTGATGAAGATCATCAGCGGCCTCTACCAGCCGAGCGCCGGGCGCCTGGTCTACGGCGGAAGGACTGTCACCGCGACAGACCCCGCCCACGCGCTGCGCCTCGGCGTCGCCATGGTGCACCAGGAACTCAACCTCGTCGACACGCTGTCGGTCGCCGACAACGTGTTCCTGGGCCGCGAGATAGCGGCGTTCGGCTTCGTCAATCGCAAAGAGAGCATTCGCCAGGCGCGCCGGCACCTGGCGCGCGTCGGCAGCGAGACGGACCCCGCGCTGAAGGTCGGATCGCTGTCCATCGCCCAGCGGCAGCTGGTGGAGGTCGCCAAGGCCCTGAGCTGCGACGCCGGCGTGCTGATCATGGACGAGCCCACGGCCGTGCTGGCCCGGCCCGAGGCCGAGAGGCTCTTCGGACTGATCGGCCGGCTCCGCGCGCAGGGCGTCACCGTGCTCTACATCTCCCACATCCTGCCGGAGGTGCTCAGGATTTGCGACAGGATCACCGTCATGCGCGACGGCAGGGTGGTCACGACGCTGGAGCGCGCGGAGGCAGGCGACGGACCGAAGGCCGAGGCGAGGCTGGCATCCCTGATGGTGGGGCGCCCGATGGCCGATCACTTCCCCGCCCGCTCGGAGCCGGGCCGGGAGCGCGTGCTCACGGTGAGCGGGCTATCAGTTGAAGGGCGGGTGCGGGACGTCTCGTTCGAGGTGAGAGGCGGCGAGGTCCTGGGCTTCGCCGGGCTGGTGGGCGCGGGCCGCACGGAGATGGCCGAGGCCATCGCCGGACTGCGCCGCCGGTCCGCCGGCCGGGTCGCCATCGAGGGCGCGGAACTCGCACCCGACCGGCCCGCCGAAGCGGTGCGGCGCGGACTGGCCTACCTGTCCGAAGACCGCCGCGGCCGGGGCCTCCTGATGGGCCGAAGCGTGGTCGAGAACGTCACCATCGTCTCCCTGAAGCGGTACGCGGCGCCCTTCATCTCGCGCAGGGCGGAGCTGCAAGCGACGCTCGCCCACGCCAAGCGCCTGTCCATCAAGATGGGGCGCCCGACCGATCCGATCGACACCTTGAGCGGCGGCAACCAGCAGAAGGTCGCCCTCGCCAAGTGGCTCGAGGTCGAGCCGAAGGTGCTGATCCTGGACGAGCCGACGCGGGGCCTCGACATCGCCGCCAAGGAGGAGATCTACCGCCTCATCCGGCAACTGGCCGGGCGCGGCATGGCCTGCGTGTTCATCAGCTCGGAACTGAATGAACTGCTCGGCACGTGCCACCGCATCGCCGTGATGCGCGCCGGCCGCATCGTGAAAGTGCTCGAAGGCGACGGGATGACCGAGCAGAACGTCATGCTCCACGCCGCAGGCGTGAAGGCAGGTGCTGCCGAGTGAGCGTCCGACCGGACAAGCGGGGAAAGGAGCCGGACCTGGCAGCGGACGCCCTCGCGGCGCCGCGCCGGTCCCGGTCCGTGGGGCGGACGCTGGAGGTGTTCGGCCCGCTGATCGCGCTGGCCGTGCTGGTGCTCGTCACGACGGCGTTCAACCCGAAGTTCCTCCTGCCGGAGAACATCCTGAACGTGCTGGAGGAGCTTTCGTTCAAAGGTGTCATCGCGCTCGGCATGACGTTCGTCATCGTATGCGGCGGGATTGATCTGTCGGTCGGGTCGCTGGTCGCCTTCGCGGGCGGCCTGGGCATCTGGCTCATGAACACGGCGATCGAGGCGCCCCACATCACGGCGGCCGCCGCGCAGGCCGGGCAGGCCGGGCTCCAGGTCCCCTACGGCGCGGTGCGGGTCGCACTGGCCGGGCTGTTCGGATGGACCGGACTGGGCGGCTCGGAGGTCGCAGGCGTGCTCATCGCCGTCTCGGCGACCCTCCTGGCTGGCCTGGCGGCGGGACTCCTCAACGGCGTCCTGATCGCCAAGGGCCGCATCGCCCCGTTCATCGCCACGCTGGGCGGACTGGCCGCCTACCGCTCGCTGGCCCTTGCGCTGGCGGACGGGGGCGAGTTCCGCTCTGCCAGCGCCGGGCTCTTCAAGAAGCTCGGCGCCGGCGGCATCGAGATCCCGTACCTGACGAACCAGTACGGCAGCCCGCTCGTGCTGCGCTGGCCCGTGCTGATCTTCGTCGCGGCCACGCTCGCCGCCCACGTGGCGTTGAACCGGACCCGCTACGGGCGCTACGTCTACGCCATCGGCTGCAACGAGCGCGCGGCCCGCTACTCGGCCATCGCGGTGGACCGCGTCAAGATCATCACCTACACGCTCGTCGGCGCGCTGACCGGAGTGGCGGCCCTTCTGAACAGCGCGCGCATGAACTCGGTCAGCAGCGGGCAGACGGGCGCCATGTGGGAGCTGGACGCCATCGCCGCCGTCGTCATCGGCGGAACGCGCATGACGGGCGGCCGCGGGCAGGTCTGGGGCACCGTCGTGGGCTTGCTGATCCTCGGCGTCATTGGTAACATGCTGAACCTGCTCCAGGTCTCGACTTACCTGCAGGGGCTCGTCAAGGGCGCGATCATCGTTGCCGCCGTCCTGGTTCAGCGCGGCTCAAGGACGGAGCAGTAGCGAATCCCAACTCCCGCGGGGATCACGGAGGACAGGAGATGAAACGTTCGGCGGTGTGTATTGCGTTGATCGGCGCGTTGCTCGCGTGCGCGGGATGCAAGAAGCCCGCCCCCGAAGCGCCCGCGGCGAAGGCGCCCGCTGCGAAGGAGCCGGCCGCGAACCTGGCCATCGGCGTCTCCGTGCCGGCCGCCGACCACGGCTGGACGGCGGGCGTCGGCTGGTGGGCCAGGCGGACCATGGAGATGTACCCCGACGTGAACTGGGCCTACGCGACCGCCATCGGCCCGGAGAAACAGATCGCCGACATCAAGGACATGATGAGCCAGCAGAAGCTCGACGGGCTGGTCATCCTGGCCACCGAATCCGCGCCGCTCACGCCCATCGCCGAGCAAGCGCACGAGAACGGCATCTACATCGTCAGCGTCGACCGCGGCTTCCTCAAACCGGTCGCCGACCTGTTCGTCGAGGGGGACAACGAGGCGTTCGGACGCAAGAGCGCCGAGTTCATTGTCGAGAAGCTTGGCGGCAAGGGCAACATCGTCGTGCTGGAGGGCATCCCTTCCACGGTCAACACGGACCGCGTGGAGGCGGCCCTGAAGGTTTTCGCCCGGCATCCAGACGTCAAGATCCTCGGCCGCCAGCCGGGCATGTGGAACCGCGAGAAAGCCCATGAAGTGATGCGGAACTTCCTGACGCAGTTCAACAACATAGACGCCGTCTGGGCGGCCGACGACGACATGGCCCTCGGCGTCGAGCAGGCCCTGGACGAGGTGGGAGCCGACCCCAACATCTGGATCCTCGGCGGAGGCGGGATGAAGGAAGTCGTCAAGAAAGTAATGGATGGACATCCCCGCTACCCCGTGACCATCACCTATCCGCCGTCCATGATCGCCGTGGGCATCCACATGTGCGTCAGCAACCTGCGCGACGGAAAGGCGAAGCAGATCGGGCAGTTCATGCCCAGGCACGTCAAGCTCGACGTCGAGCTCGTCACGCCACAGAACGCGGAGGATTACTACTTCCCCACGTCCGTGTACTGACCTCTGCGGGCTTTCCCCGTGTCGGCGCGCGACGTCCGGCCGGGTCGAACCGCAGTCCAGCGGTCGTTTTCCATGGCCGAACAAGACAGGTCACGCGAGCAGTCTCCGCCGGGGCGCAAGCCGTCCGGCACGCCTCGAGGCATGGGCCGGCGGGCCTTCCTCACCTCCGCCGCCGCGGCCGGCGCGGGCCTCATGCTTGGGGCAGCGACCAGGGACGCGCTCGGCGGCGACGGTGCAAAGGCGGACGACCTGAACGTGGCCCTCATCGGCGCCGGCGCGCAGGGAATGGTCCTGTTGCGCGACGGCCTGAAGATCCCCGGCATCCGCTTCAAGGCCGTCTGCGACATCTGGGACTACAGCCAGCGATACGCCTCCGGCGTCGTCCGCAAGTCCGAGCAGCCCGTGCCGGCCCTCTACACCGACTACCGCGAGATGCTGGCCTCCGAAGGCGACCTGGACGTGGCCATCGTGGCCACGCCCGACTGGGTGCACGCCGAGCAGACGCTCGCCTGCCTGGAGGCGGGGCTGCACGTCTACTGCGAGAAGGAGATGTCCAACACGCTGGAGGACGCCCGCCGGATCGCCGCGGCGGCCCGCTCCAGCGGCAGGAAGGTGCAGATCGGCCATCAGCGCCGCAGCAACCCGTTCTACGTCCATGCCCTCCAGCTCATCGAGAAGGACCAGGCCCTGGGGCAAATCACCAACTGCTACGGCCAGTGGAACCGGGCCGTGCAGGCGAAGGCCCAGATCCCGGAGAAGCTGTGGATCCCCCGGGACGTCCTGGAGCAGTACGGCTACGGCACGATGGACCGGTTCCGCAACTGGCGTTGGTACAGGGAGTTCTCCGGCGGCCCGATCGCCGACCTCGGCTCGCACCAGATAGACATCTTCAACTGGTTCCTGCGCACGCCGCCCGCCAGCGTCGTCGCCAGCGGCGGCACCGATTACTACGAGGACGACCGCGAGTGGTACGACAGCATCATGGCCGTCTACGAGTACCACACGCAGGCCGGCGTCGTCAGGGCGTTCTACCAGGTGCTCAACACGACGAGCTTCGGCGGCTACTACGAGGCTTTCATGGGCGATCGGGGCACGATCAACATCTCCGAGGACCTGAGCAAGTGCTTCTACATCCCCGAGCCCACCAAGGAGCCGCCCGCATGGGTGGATAAGGCCGACCGCGTCGAGAAGATGGGCACCAGCGCTATCCAGCTCATCGGCGAGTCGCGCAAGGAAGAAGAGGGCGCAAAGGAAGCCATCGCCCCCGAACTGCCCAAGCCCATCCACCAATTGCATCTGGAGAACTTCTTCAACGCGATCCGCGAGGGCACGCCGCTCTCCTGCCCGCCGGAAGTGGGCTACGAGACGGCCGTCAGCGTGCTGCGCGTCAACGAAGCCGTCGAGAAGGGCTCGCCCGTCCGCTTCGGACCCGAAGGCTTCCAGGTCTAAGGGCACCGTCCACATGCAGACCAGGCCGGGCACTTTCGGCGCACCCGAAGGCATGCTGGCGCCCCTCAGGCGAGGCGTCGGCGCCGGCAACCCCATCGTCTACCAGTCGCTGGGCATCTGCTCCGCCCTGGCCGTCACCAACGAGCTGGACAAGACGCTCGTCATGTGCGCGTCCCTCACCTTCGTGGCGACCCTGAGCTGCCTGCTCATCTCGCTGCTGCGGCACTGGACGCCGCACCGCGTCCGCATGATCGCCCAGATGCTGGTCATCGCCACGCTCGTCATCGTGGTGGACCTCTACCTGAGGAGCCACTGGCTCCACATGCGCAACGCGCTCGGCCCGTACCTGGAACTGATCATCACGAACTGCTTGATCATGGGGCGCTGCGAGGCATACGCGTCGCGCCAGACGCCCCTTAAGGCGGCCCTGGACGGGCTCGGCGCCGCGCTCGGATACAGCGTGGTGCTCTGCGCCATCGCCGTCATCCGCGAGCCGATCGGAAGCGGAACGCTGCTGGGCCGCCCCGTGCTGCCGCAGGCGATCCCGCCGGCGCGCATGGTGGCGATGGCGCCCGGCGCGTTCGTGGCAATGGGCGTCGTCGTCTGGGTGATACGGGGCCTCTGGCCCCAGGCCGAACCCGGCGCCGCGGTCTGACGGCGGACGGGCTGCCCGGCCTCGCCCATCGGGAACGGTAAGGGTACGGCTCATTCGCGTGGTCGTCGACATAGGAGAACGCCATTGGCCGACGCGCAGACCACCCACGCGGCCGTCATCTTCCTGGCCGCAGTGATAACGAACAACATCCTGCTGTCGGACTTCCTCGGCCTCTGCTCCTTCATCGCCGTCTCCCGCACCATGCGGACGAGCTTCGGCCTCGGAATGGCGGTGCTGTTCGTCATGAGCTGCACCACGCCGCTGAACTACGCCATCTACCACGGCCTGCTGGCCGCGGGCGCCCCCCTGCTGGCGGCTGACCTGACCCACCTGAAGCTCGTCGTGTTCATCATGGTCATCGCCGGATTCGCGCAGCTCGTGGAGATGGTCATTGAGAGGTTCACGCCCGTGCTCTATTACAACCTGGGCATCTTCCTTCCGCTCATCACGGTCAACTGCGCCATCCTCGGCGCCAGCCTCTTCATGCTTGAGCGCGAGTACACCTTCAGTCAGACGGTCGCTTACGGCGTGGGGTCGGGGCTCGGCTGGGCGCTGGCCATCTGCCTCATGGCCGGCATACGTGGGCGGCTTCAGCACGCGGACATCCCGCAGCCGCTGCGCGGGCTCGGCATCACGATGATCGTGACAGGCCTGATGGCCGTCGCCTTCCTGGGCTTCTCCGGCATGGTGCGCATCCAGTAGCGAATGGACGAGGCTGCTCGATGCAGACGCTCCTCTGGTCGGTCCTGACGCTCTCCGCCCTGGGCGGCCTGTTCGCCGCCGCCCTGCTGATCGCCGACCGGCTGCTGGCGGACTACGGCGTGTGCGAGATCGGCGTCAACGACCGCGAGCCGTTCAGCGTCGAGGGCGGATGCACGCTTCTGGACGCGCTGTACGCCAACCGGATCTTCATCCCCTCCGGCTGCGGGGGCCAGGGCACCTGCGGCCACTGCAAGGTTGCCGTCACCTCCGGAGGCGGGCCGGTGCTGCCCACCGAACTGCCGTTCCTCACCCGGGAGGAGATGGAGGGCGGCGTCCGCCTCGCCTGCCAGGTGAAGGTGAAGCAGCACATCGAACTCCGGATCAGGGACGAGTACTTCAACATCCAGGAGTTCCGTGCGGCCGTGGCGGGGGCCCGGATGCTGGCACGGGACATGCGCGAGGTCCGCCTGCGCCTGGTCGAGCCGCCCCAGATCGAGTTCCGGCCGGGCCAGTACGTGCAGGTCCAGGCGCCGGCCGCAGGCGGGCCGGTCCACCGCGCCTACTCAATCAGCTCGTCGCCGTCCGAGAAGGGCGAAGTCGAGCTCATCGTCCGCCTCGTGCCCGGCGGCGCAGGCTCTACCTACCTTCACAACGTCCAGGTCGGCGACGACGTGACCTTCACCGGCCCGTACGGCGAGTTCATCCTCTCCGAGGACCCCGACGCCGAAGTGGTCTGCGTCGCGGGCGGCTGCGGCATCGCGCCCGCCAAGTCCATCATCAGCTACGTCTACGAGCTTTGGCCGGAGCGCCGCTGCACGCTGTTCTTCGGGGTCCGGACGGCCGAGGACGTGTTCTACCGCGAGGAGTTCGAACGGCAAGCGAGCGAGAGGCCGGGCTTCCGCGTCCACTACGCCCTGTCCGAACCCCAGAAGGGCGCCGAGTGGGACGGCGAGACGGGCTTCATCCACCTGTGCGTGGACAGGCACGTGCCGGCGGACGGCGGGCCCCGGCAGGCATTCCTCTGCGGGCCCGAGCCGATGATCAAGGCCACGGAGGAAGTCCTCCGGGCCAAGAACTTGCCCGACGAGATGATCTTCTACGAGAACTGGTAGGGGGGCGGACGGCGTGGCCGACACGCGCATCAGCATCGTCGAGCGCCTGGCGAACCTGGCCTTCGCCGACCCGGATGCGCCGGCGCCCGCCGGGCACCTGCCATCCGGGCGCGAGCTGCGGCGCTACATGGTCGTCGGCGCGCTGGCCGTCCTGCCGGCAGTGGCGCTGGCGGGCTACTGGTGGGGCATAAGGCCGCTGGCCGTCTTCGGCGTCGCGTTCGCCGCCGGACGGCTGGCCGAGCTGGCGATGGCCCGCGCGCGGGGGAGGCGGTCGCGGGGCGGGGCGCTCACGGTGGCCGTCTTCCTGGCCCTCGTCCTCCCGGTGGGCATGCCCCTGTGGATGGTCCTTGCGACCGCCGCGTTCGGCGTCCTCTTCGGCAAGGAGGTCTTCGGCGGCACCGGCCACAACTTCCTGAACCCCGTCCTGCTGGCCCAGGCGTTCTTCACGGTCAGCTACCCCGCGCTGGCGGAGGGGCAGTCCTTCGCCCTGATGAGCGGCGAGACCGTCGCGCGCCTCCTGGAGCTGAAGGCGCGGGCGGACGTGCTCTGCGCCGCTGCGATTCTCCTCGCCGGCGTCGTCCTCCTCCTGACGAGGGCCGTCGACTGGCGAACGGTCGCCGCGATCGCCTTGGGCGCGACCGCGAGCCTGCTTATCCTGCGCGGGGTGGGGGCAGGCGCCGTGCCCGCGCTCGACGGGTTCGTGCTTCGGGGCGGGTTCCTGTTCGGCGCGCTCGTGCTCGCCGCCGATCCGGCCACCAGCCCGGGCACGCGGACCGGGCGATGGCTCTACGGACTGCTGATCGGGCTCGTGGCCGTCATCATCTGCGGCTTCACGGCCAACGCCGAGTTCATGATGTACGCCGTGCTGCTGGGCAACGTGGTTGCGCCGACGCTGGACACGGCCGTGCTCGCCGCGCGCGGGCAGGGGGCCGGCGCATGAAGGTGCGGCTCTACACCATCGCCTTCACGGTGATCCTGAGCGGCGTCTGCGCCACGGCCATCACAAGCGCAAAGATCGCCTGGGGGCCGATGATCAAGGCCCTGGAGGAGTTCGAGAAGCAGCAGGCCGTGCTGGCCGTCTTCGGCATCGCGGAGCCGGGCCAACTCCGGCCGGTCGCGGTCGCGGAGCTATTCCGGGACCGCGTCCGCCCGCGCGCGTCCGGCCAGATGCTCACCTACGAGGCCAGCGGGCCGGATGGCGGACCGCTCGGCATCGCCTTCGACGTGAACGGCAAGGGGCGCAACGGGGACGTCTTCGGCATCCTGGCCCTCGAGCCGGACCGCAAGACGATCAAGGACCTCTGGTTCTACCGCCACCAGGAGACGCCCGGCTACGGCGGCAAGATCGGCACGGCGTGGTTCTCGAGCATGTTCATCGGCAAGGACATCGTCGGGCCGGACGGCACGCCCGGCTTCGGGGTCAGCCTGCGCCGGCCGGGCCCGCGCACGATCCACGCCATAACGGGCGCGACGCAGACGACCTATAGCGTCGTAGACATCATCAACACGCACATCCGGGAGTTCATGTCCGGCGGGCGCGCGCTCGTGCCGATTGAGATCGAGCTGCCTCGGAACGTCTCGTCCGAACTGGGACTCAACATCCGCGTGCCGAACCTGGCCAAGCCCACCGGCAAGTCCCGCCCGCCCCTGATGGCGCCGCCCGGCTCGCACA
The DNA here is from genome assembly GCA_964521715.1 of uncultured candidatus Brocadiaceae bacterium. GTDB lineage: Bacteria > Planctomycetota > Brocadiia > SM23-32 > SM23-32 > DAOVRD01. The sequence goes on from CAZFSS010000035.1 coordinate 12,991, forward strand.
ACATCGCCCTGGGCAAGTCCGTCACGTCCAGCGACGACTTCCCCATCATCGGCGAGCTGGCGCAGGTGACCGACGGCGTCAGAGAGGCCGGCTTCGGCAACTTCGTCGAGCTGATGGACGGACTCCAGTGGGTCCAGATCGACCTGGAGCGGCCCAGCGAGCTATTCGCGGTCGTCGTCTGGCATGAGCACGACCAGCCCCGCGTCTACTACGACGTGATCGTGCAGATCGCCGACGACGCCGACTTCACGCAGAACGTCCGCACGCTCTTCAACAACGACGGGGATGACTCCGCCGGCCTCGGCGCCGGACCCGACATGCATTACGTCGACACCTACGAGGGCAAGCTCATCTACGCCGGGGGCGAGGTGGCCCGATACGTGCGCCTCTACAGCAACAACAACCACGCCGAAGAGGTCAATCGCTACACCGAGGTCGAAGTCTACGGCAAGCCCGCGGAGGAGCAGAGAGCCGGCTAAGAGCTCCTAACAGGACCCCACGCGTCGGCCCGAGGCCGAGCGAAGCGCCGCCATGCAAGGAGGGCGAAGCAGGCGATGCAGAGGCGAGCATCGCCGATCGAGCCCGACGCCGCAGGGCGGGGCTGCAGCCGGCCGAAGCCAGCAGGGGGTTCTGCTAGGAGCTCTAAGACGCGTTGATATCGCGCGCCGTTGGGCGTAGACTGCCTGCATGCGCCCCTGACGCCGGACATCGGGGAGGGACGGCAATGAAGACCATCAGACGCGTGATCCTCGCGCTGGCCCTCGCCGCCGTAATCGTGGCAGGGATCACCCTGGGTGGCAGAAGAGCACGGGGCCCGGAGCCGCCCGCAGGGGCCGGCCCGGTCCAGGAGGCGCCGCAGCCGCAGGCGCGACCGCGGCAGGCCGCACCCGCTGGGGCGCTCGCGCCGATCGATATCGAGCTGCCCAGGCCGATGTTCGTCGGCACGCCCAGGCCCGTCAACGAACCAAACATCGAGAAGCCTTCCGGCAATCTGCGCCCGCCCTTCCTCGCCCCCGAAGGGACGGTCAACCTCGCCCTCGGCAAGCCCGTCGCCAGCAGCGACGAGTGGCCCATCATCGGCGACCTGGAACTCGTGACCGACGGAGACAAGGAGGGCGAGGACGGCAGCTTCGTCGAGCTCGGGCCCGGCACCCAGTGGGTCCAGATCGACCTCCAGCAGCAGGCCGTCGTCTACGCCGTCGTCGTCTGGCACTACCACGCCCAGGCCCGCGCCTACCGCGACGTCGTCGTGCAGCTCGCCTCCGATCCCGACTTCATCGCGGACGCGAGGACCGTCTTCAACAACGACCACGACAACTCCTCGGGGCTCGGCGTCGGCCAGGACATGGGATACGTCGAGACCTTCGAAGGCAAGCTCGTCGACTGCAAGGGCGCCCGAGCGCGTTACGTCCGCCTCTGCAGCAACGGCAACACCTCCAACGACGCGAGCCACTACGTCGAAGTGGAGGTCTACGGCAAACCGGCAGAATGAAGCGTCGCGCACTCCCGCTCCTGCTCATGACGGCAGCTCTGGCGGGCGGGTCGCTGCTGCGCCTGGCGGACCTGGGCAACCGGCCCATGCACGCCGACGAGGCCGTCCAGGCGCTCAAGTTCGGCGCCCTGCTCGAGAGCGGCCATTATGCCTACGATCCGCGCGAGCACCACGGCCCGGCCCTCAACTACCTCACGCTGCCCATCGCGTGCCTGGCCGGCGCCCGGAAGGTCACACAGGTCAGCGAGGCGCAGTTGCGGCTGCTTCCCGCGCTACTCGGCCTCGTCCTGGTCGCGCTGCCCTGGCTGCTGCGCGGCGGCCTGGGGCGGGCGGGGGCAGCCTGCGCGGCGGCGCTCACGGCGGCGTCGCCCGCCATGGCCTTCTACAGCCGATACTACATCTCCGAGACGATGCTGGTCTGCTTCACGTTCGGTGCGATCGTCGGCGCCTGGCGGTATGCGGCGGCCCCCCGGGCGGAGCCAGCCGGCCCGTCCGACCGGCCGGGGCCATCGCGGCGGCTGACGCGCGCGGGATGGGTGGTCCTGGCGGGCGTATGCGCGGGCCTGGCCTACGCCACAAAGGAGACGTCCGCGATTGCGGTCTTCGTGGCGCTGCTGGCGGCCGGGCTGACGGCCCTCTGGGCGGGCCCTGCGGCGCGGCAAGCCCTGCGCCCCCGCCTGCGGGAGTTCGGCCTGGCGGCCGGCCTCCTGCTCGTCGTGGCGGCCGTCGTCGCCGTCCTGCTCTTCTCCTCGTTCTTCGGCAATCCCCGCGGGCCGATCGATTCCGTGGCCGCCTACGCCCATTACCTCGGCCGCGCGTCGGGCCGACTCGACGCCGCCCGGCACGTGCACCCCTGGCACTATTACCTGGGGATCCTGCTCTGGTCGCACTCTCCGGGCGGGGCCGTGTGGACCGAGGGGGCAGTCCTTCTGCTGGCGGCAGTCGGGTTCGTCGCCGGGGCACGCGGCAAGGGCCTGGGCAAGGCGAACGTCCACCTGGTCCGGTTCCTCGGCGTCTACACGCTGGCGCTCGTGCTCATCTACTCGGCCCTGCCCTACAAGACGCCCTGGTGCATGCTGGGGTTCCTGCACGGCATGATCCTGCTGGCGGGCGTCGGCGCGGCCGCGCTCGTCCGAGCGGCGCCGGGGCGGGTCGGGAAAGTCGCCCTCGCGGGCCTGCTGCTTGCGGCGCTGGCGCACCTGTCCTGGCAGGCGTGGCGGGCGAGCTTCGTCGCCTGCGAGGACCCCGCCAATCCCTACGCATACGCCCAGACGACGGGCGACGTGCTGCTGCTGACGCGGCGGGTCGCGGACGTCGCTGACGCACATCCGGCCGGCCGGGCCATGCCCATCCAGGTGATGTGCCCCGGCGACGATTACTGGCCGCTGCCGTGGTACCTGCGGGGCTTCAGCCGCACCGGATGGTACGACCGCGTGCCCGACGGGCCGCTCGCGCCGCTCCTCATCCTCAAGCCCGAAGCCGAACCGGCGCTCGCCGCCAGGCTCTTCGCCGGGGCTCCGACCGGCGAGCGGGCGCTCTACGTGAACCTTCTGGCCGACCGGCCCGGGGGCGAAGCCGAGCTCCGCCCTAACGTGCCCCTGCGGGCATTCGTGCGCGCAGACCTCTGGGAAGCATACGTCGCGCGCCGCACACCCGGCCGGCCCGCAGCCGAGGAGGCGCGCAGGTGAGCGAGCCGCCGGACATCGCCTCGCCCTTCCGCTTCTCGTGCAAGGCAATGGGCACTAGGTTCGAGATCGTCCTTGCCGCCGGGGACGCCGCCTATGCCCGGCAGCTTGCGGCGGACGCCTTCCGCGAGCTGGAGCGGCTGGAGCGGGAGCTCAGCCGGTTCATCCCCGGCAGCGACGTAGCGCAGATCAACCGCCTCCCATCCGGCGGGAGCGTGCGCATCGGCGCATGGACCTACGAATGCCTGAAAGCCGCCGCCCGCGTCTGCGCCGAGACGGGCGGGGCCTTCGATCCGACCGTCGGCGCACTGCTGGCCGCCTGGCAGAACCCCGACGGCTCGCCCCGCGCGCCCTCCGAGGCCGACCTCGCCGAGGCGAGGCGGCGGTGCGGCATGCACCTGCTCCAGATCCACGAGGGCGAGAACGCCGTAAGCGTCCGGGCGGACGGCGTGATCGTGGACCTCGGGGGGATCGGCAAGGGCTACGCCCTCGACGCGATGGCCGAGCTGCTGGCCGAGTGGGGCGTCGAGTCGGCGCTGCTGCACGGCGGGGAGAGCAGCGTCCTCGGCCTCGGCGGCGGCCCAGGGGGCGGCTGGACCGTGGCGCTCCGCGCGCCGGGCACGGAGGACCAAGCCCTGGAGGAAGTGCGCCTGCGTGGCCGCGCCCTGAGCGGCTCCGGCATCGAAGTGCACGGCCGGCACATCATCGACCCGCGCACGGGCAAGCCCGCCGACCGCCGCGCGGCATGGGCCCTGGCCGACACGGCCGCCCGAGCCGACGCCCTGTCCACGGCCTTCATGGTCATGGGCGAGCGGGAGATCGAGCGCTGCTGCGCCGCGCACGGTGTCGCCGCCGCCCTCATCGGCGCGGCCGACGAAGAACCAGTGCTGAGGCGACTCGGACGCTGGGAAGGCCAGTGAAGGCAAATCAGGCGCGGGGCGCGGCCTCGGCGCCGAGCATCCGACGGATGGCGAGCAGTTCGCCCAGCGACTTGGGGATCGCCCGGACGGCGCGCAGCCGCGTGTCCGGATCGCTGTGCCACTCCACCGGGAACTCCTCCATCCGCAAACCGGCGCGCGCCGCCCGCAGGATCACCTCGACGTCGAACATGAAGCCGTCGCACCGGCACTGCGCGTAAAGCCCCCGTGCGACGTCGCCGCGGTAGAGCTTGAACCCGCATTGGGTGTCGGTCAGGTGGACCGGCGTGCCCGCCAGAAGGGGGATGGTGCGGCTGAACAGCCCGCTCAGCGCCCGCCGGCGGAGCCCCCTGGGCCGCAGCACGACGCTTCCCGGCAGACGTCTCGACCCGTGGGCGATCTGGCACCGGCCGCCGCGAAGCAGGGCCAGGCCGCGCAGGGCGTTTCCGAAGGGCACGCACAGGCCGCTGTCGGCGAACATCGCGTACTCGCCGCGCGACTCCAGCATGCCGGTGCGCACGCCGCATCCCTTGCCGTGGTTTCGCTCGTGCCGGATGACCCTGCACACGACGCCCGGCGGCACCGGCCGGCTCCGGGCCTCCGCCCCGGTGCCGTCCGTGCTGCCGTCGTCGACGACGATGATCTCCCCGGCCAGCTCCTCGTCGCTCAGGAACGCGGCCGCCGCCTGCACGTCGCGCCCGATCTTGCGCCGCTCGTTGAAGGCCGGGATGACTATGGAGAGGTCCATCTGGCGCACGCCGCCGCCGGTTCACAGGGAATGGGCGCAACTCGGAGCGGCATTCTAAGTCGCCATAGTGGAACGCGCAAGCGCGCTGCGTGAAGGAGGAATCGGGCAGGCGGGTGTATTGAACTCAGGGACGAACCGGCCGATGCGCCGCCCCCAGAAGAGAAATGCCGAGCCACCCCTTCGCTCGGCTTTCCACCCCCCTCCCGGCAGCAGCGCCTCAAAGCGCGCCGTGGAACGACTCCCCATGCCAATACAGAAGTGAGTATGCTACCGCATGACCCACAATTCCGCAATTGGCAATATTCTGATATTGGCCTTCCAAAATTCTGATATGGCATGGGGCCCCGCAGGGCCGGCCCGAGCGCCGGGAGCCACCGCCTGGCGGCTCTGCGAGGGCGGGAACCATGGGGAGGACGCGCGGGGTAGTGATCGCGTCTCGGCCATGCTGGCAAGTCTGATCCGCTTTCGTAGGGGCACGGCGGCCTCCTCCGCCGAAGCAGCTTCGGCTGCGAAGGCTGGACGCCGTGCCCCTACCCCGCCGAGCCGAAGGAAGTCTACAGGGAACTACGGCGTTGAAGCTTCCCTAGCCTACGACGATGCGGCAGTGGCCGACGCCGATGACGTCCCCCGGCGAAAGGAGGGCGTGCTCGACGCGCTCTCCGTTCACCCACGTGCCGTTCTTGCTGCCCAGGTCCTCGACCCAGCCCTTGTCCCCGAAGACGGAGAGCTTGCAGTGCTTGCGCGAGACGACCCTGTCGCGCAAGATGCACTGGCACTGGCCGGAGTCGCGGCCCACGAACGCGGCCTCGCCGGGCAGGATCATCAGCGGGGAATTCACCCCCTTTGTCACGTGCACCGTGAACTGCAACGTGCCGGCCTCCTCGTCCCCCTTTGAGCCAACGTGTCAGACCCCGCGGGCCCCGGGCCCGCAAAGCCCCGCCGCGGGCGGCCAAACCGCCGCTGCACGCCCCCCTATCATATTAGCCAACGGCTAACACTGCAATAGGCAATATTCTGATAACGGGGTGCCGATTTTCCGAGCAGGCGCCCGCCAGACAACAGAATGCGTTCAGGATGCCGGTTTCGCCTGGTGGAGGCGCGGGACCCCGCCCTGGCGCCCCCCGCTCTCGCTGTGGACCTGCTGAAGGCTGCGCACGGTCAGCCTGCCCTCCTGCAGCGCCTTGATGGCGCCCGCTGCCGCCGACGCGGCGGCCAGCGTCGTGATGAGCGGCACGTTGTGGCGGACCGCCTCGCTGCGGATCTGCACCTCGTCGCGGCGCGGCGCCGGGCCGCTCGGCGTGTTGATCAGGAGGGCTACGTCCCGGCTCTTGATGTGGTCGAGTATGTTCGGCCGGCCCTCGGCCAGTTTCCGCACGGTCTGCACCCGAATGCCGTTGGCCTCCAGCTTCCGGGCGGTGCCGGCGCTGGACAGGATGTCGAACCCCAGCGACGCCAGCGCAGCCGCGATCGGAACCGCCTTCTCCTTGTCCTGATCCCTGACGCTGACGAAGGCCCTGCCCGAGAGCGGGAGCGGCTGGCCCGCAGCCATCTGCGACTTGCCGTAGGCCATGGCGAACGTGGTGTCCAGCCCCATCACCTCGCCGGTGGACTTCATCTCGGGGCCGAGGATCGGGTCCACGCCGGGGAACCGGCAGAAGGGCAGGACGGACTCCTTGACCGCGTAGTGGCTGGGTTCGGGATCCTCGGTCAGTCCGAGGTCGGCGAGCCGCCCGCCGACCATGACCTGGGAAGCGATCTTGGCCAGGGGCACGCCCGTCGCCTTTGAGACGAAGGGCACCGTGCGCGAGGCGCGCGGGTTGATCTCCAGCACGTACACCTCGCCGGCCTTGACGGCGTACTGGACGTTCATGAGGCCGACGACGCCGAGTTCGCGCGCCATCCGCCGGGTCTGGTCCTTGATGGTCGCGATGACGCCGGCGGGCAGCGAGTAGGGCGGCAGGACCATGGCGCTGTCGCCGGAGTGGATGCCGGCCTGCTCGATGTGCTCCATCACCCCGCCCACGATGACGGTGCGCCCGTCGGCGACGGCGTCCACGTCGACCTCGATGGCGTCCTCGAGGAACTTGTCGATCAGCACCGGATGGCCGGGCGCGGCGTCGAATGCCTCCGCGACGATGGCCTCGAAGCCCGTTTCGCCCCAGACGATCATCATGGCGCGCCCGCCCAGGACGTAGGACGGCCTGACCAGGACGGGATATCCGAGCCGTGAGGCTATGCGGCGGGCCTCGGCGAACGAGGTGGCCGTGCCGCCCGGCGGCTGCTTGAGGCCGAGCTTGCGCACCAGCTCGTGGAACTGCTTGCGATCCTCGGCGCAGTCAATGGCCTCGTGAGGCGTGCCGAGGATGCGCACACCGGCCCGGGCGAGCGGGACGGCGAGGTTCAGGGGAGTCTGGCCGCCCAGTTGCACGATGACGCCCTCGGGCCGCTCGCTCTCGATGATGTTCATGATGTCTTCGAACGTCAGCGGCTCGAAGTAGAGCCGGTCGGAGATGTCATAGTCGGTCGAGACCGTCTCGGGATTCGAGTTGGCCATGATGGTCTCGTAGCCCAGCTCCCGCAGGGCCAGGGAGGCGTGCACGCAGCAGTAGTCGAACTCGATGCCCTGCCCGATGCGGTTCGGCCCGCCGCCGATGATGAGGACTTTGGGCTTCTGGCCGGGGCGGCTTTCGTCCTCGGCCTCGTACGTAGAATAGTAGTAGGGCGTGTATGCCTCGAACTCGGCGGCGCACGTGTCCACGAGCTTGTAGACCGGCCGCACGCCAAGCTTGAGGCGGCGCCGCCGCACCGCGGCCTCGTCGCCTCCGGTCAGGTCGGCGATCTGCGCGTCCGAGAAGCCGGTGCGCTTCGCCTTGCGCAGCAGGTCCAGGTCCAGGCCGTCCCGCCCGCCCGTCTCAGCGACCTCCGCCTCGACCCGGATGATGTCGGCGATGTTGCGGATGAACCAGGGGTCGATGGCGCTGAGCTGCGCGATGCGCTCGACCGGCATGCCGCACTGGAGGGCGCGCTTAACGTAGAAGAGCCGCTCCGGGTTCGGCGTTCTGAGCATCGACTCGAGCTTCTGGGGGTCGACCTTCCGCTCGCCGGCCCTGTCCAGGCCGCTCAGGCCGGTCTCGAGGGAACGGAGGCCCTTCTGCAGGGCCTCCTTGAACGTGCGGCCGATGGCCATCGTCTCGCCGACGGACTTCATGGAGACGGTGAGCGTCCTGTCGGCGCCGGGGAACTTCTCGAAGGCGAACCGGGGGATCTTCACGACGCAGTAGTCGATGGCCGGCTCGAAGCAGGCGGGGGTCTCCTTCGTGATGTCATTGGGGATCTCGTCCAGCGTGTAGCCCACGGCGAGCTTGGCCGCGATCTTGGCGATGGGGAAGCCGGTGGCCTTGCTGGCGAGGGCCGAGGAGCGAGAGACGCGCGGGTTCATCTCGATGGCCACCATGCGGCCCGTTTCGGGGTGGACGGCGAACTGGATGTTGGACCCGCCCGTCTCGACGCCCACCTTGCGGATGATGGCCATGGAGGCGTCGCGCATCTGCTGGTACTGCTTGTCGCTGAGGGTCTGCGCCGGCGCGACGGTGATCGAATCCCCCGTGTGCACGCCCATGGGGTCGAGGTTCTCGATGGAGCAGATGATGACGACGTTGTCCATGCGGTCGCGCATCACCTCGAGCTCGAATTCCTTCCAGCCGATGACGGACTCCTCGATGAGGACCTGGGTGACGAGGCTCATCTCGAGGCCGAGCTGGGCGGCGGAGACAAACTCGTCGGCGTTGTAGGCGACCGAGGCGCCCGTCCCCCCGAGGGTGAAGCTCGGGCGGATGACCACGGGGAACCCGATCTCGGCGGCGATCGCCTGCGCCTCCGCCAGCGAGTGCGCGGCGCGGCTGCGGGGCGCCGCCACCCCGATCTCGCCGAGGGCCGTCCTGAACAGGTCCCGGTCCTCGGCCCTCTGGATGGCCTCGTAGTCGGCGCCGATCAGCTCGACGCCGAACCGGTCCAGCACGCCGGCGTCGGCGGCCTGGACGGCCACGTTCAAGGCCGTCTGGCCCCCGAGGGTCGCCAGCAGCGCGTCCGGGCGCTCCTTCTCGATGACGGCGGCGAGCACCTCGACCGTTATCGGCTCCACGTAGGTGCTGTCCGCCATGCCGGGGTCGGTCATGATGGTGGCGGGGTTCGAGTTGAGCAGCACGACCTGGTAGCCCTCTTCACGGATGGCCTTGCAGGCCTGGGTGCCCGAGTAATCGAACTCGCACGCCTGACCGATCACGATCGGGCCCGAGCCGATGATCAGCACCTTGCGGATGTCCGTGCGCTTGGGCATGTCTTGTTCCGGAGCGCAGTGAGTCAGAGGCTAGGAGCCTTCTTCTTTCTCAGAGCGGCGGCGACGAATTCCCGGAACAACGGATGCGCCGCCGTGGGGTAGGACTTGAACTCCGGGTGGAATTGGACCGCCACGAACCACGGGTGCGCGGGCAGCTCCAGGATCTCCACCAGCTTGCCGTCCGGGCTGAGCCCGCTGAAAAGGACGCCCTTCGACTCGAACAGCTCGCGGTAGCGGTTGTTGAACTCGTAGCGGTGACGGTGCCGCTCGCTGACCTGGTCCCTGCCGTATGCCGCGCGCGCCCGGGAGCCCGCCAGCAGCACGCAGGGGTAAGCGCCCAGGCGCATGGTGGCGCCCTTCTGTTCGATGCCCTTCTGGTCCTCCTGGAGGCTGATGACGGGGTCTTCGGCCTCGGGATCGTTCTCCGTGCTGTCCGCGCCGGCCAGGCCGCAGACGTGCCGGGCGAACTCGATGGCCGCGCACTGAAGGCCCAGGCAGATACCCAGGAAGGGGACCTGCCTCTCGCGGGCAAAGCGGACGGCCTCGATTTTGCCCTCAAGGCCCCGGGAGCCGAAGCCGCCCGGCACCAGGATGCCGTCCGCGTCGCCGAGCAGCTCCGCCGGATCCGCCCGCTCCAGCTCCTCGGCCAGAATGCGCTTGACCGCCACGCGGCAGCGGCCGGCGATGCCGCCGTGATCGATCGCTTCATAGATGGACTTGTAGGCGTCCTGGAGCTCCCCGTACTTGCCCACGACGGCGATGCCAACCGTGTCGGTCGCATGGCGAATGACGTCCAGTATCTCGGGCCAGGGCCCCAGGTCGAGCTCTCCTGCCTTCAGGCCCAGGCGCTCGATGATGAGCCGGTCGAGCCCCTGCTGGGTAAACATGAAGGGGACCTCGTAGATCGTGTCCTTCACGTCCGGCTCCTCAATGACGGCCCTCTTCTCGACGTTGCAGAACAGGGATATCTTGGCCTTGATCTGATCGTTGAGGGGCTTCTCGGTCCGGCAGATCAGCACGTCGGGGACGATGCCGATCTCCCGCAGGCGTCCGACCGAGTGCTGGGTGGGCTTGGTCTTGATCTCCTGGGCGGCGCGGATGTAGGGCACCAGGGTCACGTGGATGTACATGACGCTGGCGCGCCCCTCGCCGAGCCCGATCTGCCGGATGGCCTCCAGGAAGGGCAGCCCCTCGATGTCGCCCACCGTCCCTCCTATCTCGGAGATGACGACGTCGACGCCGGGCCGGTCCAGGGTCTTGACGCAGCGCTTGATCTCGTCCGTGATGTGCGGAACGACCTGGATGGTCTGCCCCAGGTAGTCGCCCCGCCGCTCCCGGGAGATGACCGAGTGGTAGACCTGTCCTGCCGTGTAGTTGCACTCCCTGGTGGTGGGCTCGGCCGTGAAGCGTTCGTAGTGCCCCAGGTCGAGGTCGGTCTCAGCGCCGTCGTCAGTGACGTAGACCTCGCCGTGCTGGTAGGGGTTCATGGTGCCCGGGTCGACGTTCAGGTAAGGGTCGAACTTCTGGAGCTTGACGTTCAGGCCCCAGGCCTTCAGCAGCATCCCCAGCGAGGCCGCCGTTATGCCCTTGCCCAGTGAGGAGACCACACCGCCCGTAACGAATATGAACTTGGCCATCGCTACTCCCATTCGATCGTGCTTGGCGGCTTCGGGCTGATGTCGTAGACGACCCGGTTGACCCCGCTCACCTCGTTGATGATCCGGGAAGAGATGCGGGCCAGCACCTCGTGCGGCAGCCGCGCCCAGTCCGACGTCATGCCGTCCAGGCTGGTCACGATGCGCAGGGCCACCACGTTCGCGTAGGTGCGGCCGTCGCCCATCACGCCGACCGTCTTGACGGGCAGCAGCACGGCAAAGGACTGCCAGATGTCGCCGAATCCGTCGTAGGCCCGCAGCTCCTCCTGGACGCGCAGGTCCGCCTCGCGAAGGACGCAAAGGCGTTCGGGGGTCACGTCCCCGATGACGCGCACGGCCAGCCCGGGGCCGGGGAAGGGCTGCCGGGTCAGCATCGCCTCCGGCAGGCCCAGCTCGCGGCCGAGCAGGCGCACCTCGTCCTTGAACAGCTCCCTGAGCGGCTCCACAAGCTCGAAGTCCAGGTCGTCCGGCAGGCCGCCCACGTTGTGGTGGCTCTTGATGGTGGCAGACGGTCCGCCGAAGGCGGATCGGCTCTCGATGACGTCCGGGTAGAGCGTGCCCTGGGCCAGGAACGGGACCCCGCCGACTCGCTCCGCCTCCTGGCGGAAGACGTCGATGAACGTGCGGCCGATGATCTTGCGCTTCGCCTCCGGGTCGACCACGCCGTCCAGCGCCGAAAGGAACCTGTCCGCAGCGTCGACGAACCGAAGGTTGACGGGATACTCGTCGGTGAAGAACGCGCGTATCTCCCCGGCCTCGCCGGCGCGCAGCAGGCCGTTGTCCACGAAGACGTACACCGCCCGGTCGCCCACGGCGCGCGTCAGGAGGGCGGCCGTGACCGCCGAGTCCACCCCGCCCGAAAGCGCGCACAGGACCCGGCTCTCGCCGACCTGCCGGCGCATGCGCTCCACCGAGTCCTGGATGAACGCCCGCATGGTCCACCCGCCGCGGCAGCCGGCGATGCGGAACAGGAAGTTGCGGAAGACGTCCAGGCCCTTCGGAGTGTGAACGACTTCGGGATGGAACTGCACGGCGTACAGCCGGCGCCCGGCGTCGGTCATCGCGGCGATGGGGCAGGTTGCGGTGTGGGCCAGCCGCGCGAAGCCGGGGGGCAGCTCAGACACCATGTCGCCGTGGCTCATCCAGACCTGGAGCCTGCGCCCGCAGCCGGCGAAGAGCTCGCCCGGTTCGTCCACCTCCAGCACGGCCGGTCCGTACTCGCGCGCCCCGGCCTTGCGGACGTCGCCGCCGCAGGTCTTCGCAAGGGCCTGCATGCCGTAGCATATCCCGAGCAGGGGCATGCCGGAGTCCACGAGAGCCCGGTCGAGCCCCGGCGCACCGGCGTCCAGCACGGACGCCGGCCCGCCCGACAGGACGACGGCTTTCGGATTCAGGGCGAGCAGTTCGCCCGCGCCGGCGCTGCTGGGCAGTATCTCGCAGTAGACGCCGAGCTGGCGGATGCGCCGGGCGATGAGCTGGCAGTATTGCGAGCCGAAGTCCAGCACCAGGACCGTTTCACGCATGACGGCCCTCCGGCTCCGCCCCCATCATCTCCATGAAGCGGCCGAAAAGGTGGCGCGCGTCGTGCGGCCCGGCCGACGCCTCGGGGTGGTACTGAACGGACATGACGGGCAGCTTCCGGTGCCGCATGCCCTCCAGCGTCATGTCGTTCAGGTTCACGTGAGTGAGCTCGACTTCGTCCTGATCCAACGAGTCGATGTCCACGCAGAAGCCGTGGTTCTGGCAGGTGATGTCGATCTTGCCCGTGGACAGCTCCTTGACGGGGTGGTTGGAGCCGCGGTGGCCGAACTTGAGCTTGAAGGTCTTGCCGCCGAGCGCCAGGCCAAGGAGCTGGTGGCCGAGGCAGATGCCGAAGACCGGCTTCCGGCCCACCAGCTCGCGCACTTCTTCCACGACGTATGGCACGCCCTCGGGATCGCCGGGCCCGTTGGAAAGCAGGATGCCGTCCGGGTCCCGGGCGAGCGCTTCCTCGGCCTTCGTGGCGGCAGGAACCACTTCCACCCCGCAGCCCAGCTCCGAAAGGCAGCGGAGTATGTTCGACTTGACGCCGAAGTCATAGACGACCACGCGCGGACCGGTCCTCTCGACCGCTTCTCCGCGCGGCCAGGCGTAATCGCAACCGGTCGTGACCTCCTTGACAAGGTCGCGCCCGACCAGGCCGGGCGAGGAGCGGGCCATCCCGACCAGTTCGTCGGCGTCGTAATCGCCGCCCGCGATGACGGCCCGCATGGCGCCGGCCGTGCGGATGTGCTTCGTCAGGGCGCGCGTGTCCACCCCGCTGAGCGCGACGATGCCCGAGCGGGCCAGGTAGTCGCCGAGACGTCCCGTGGAGGCCCAGTTCGACGGGTAGGGGCAATATTCCCTCACGACGAAGCCCTCTACCTTCGGCGCGCCGGACTCGACGTCGGCAGGGTTGACGCCATAGTTGCCGATCAGGGGGTAAGTCATGGCGACGATCTGCCCCTTGTAGGACGGATCGGTCAGGATCTCCTGGTAACCCGTCATGCTGGTGTTGAAGACGACCTCGCCGGCCCTGGCGCCTTCGGCGCCGAAGGCCTCGCCCTCGAGCACGAGGCCGTCTTCCAGAGCGATTGCGCCCTTCACTGCCTTCCCCTTCGCCTAGGGTCTGCGGCGGGCCCACGCTGGCCGGCCGCTCAGTCCCTCGGTATGGGACAGACGGGCGGCATCTGCTTCTTGTGCCGGGACGCCGCCATGAGCGTGCGCACGCGGGCAACCAGATCCGGAGGCGCCTTGGGCTCCCGTCCGGCGTCGATGGCACCCACGATCTCGTCCAGGACTTCATACGTCATGCCGAGCTCGTCCTCATCCGTCTGCCCGGGCCAGAGGCCGGCGCTCGGCTTCCTTCTCACGGTCCGTTCGGGCACGCCCAGGCGCTCGGCCAGCGCCGTGACTTCGCGCTTGAGCAGCCCGCCGATGGGGAGGATGTCGGCGCCGCCGTCGCCGTACTTGGTGAAGTAGCCGACGGCGATCTCGCACCTGTTTCCCGTCCCCGCCACGAGGCAGTTGCGGGAGTTGGCCAGGAAGTAGAGCGCGGCCATCCGCAGCCGCGGCTTCAGGTTGGCCCGCGCCAGTTCCGGCCCGGGCGGAAGGCTCTGAAGCAGCCGCGCATACGGTTCGTCGAGCTCCACGAGGATGGTGCTGAGCGAGAGGGCGCGGGCGACTTGCGCCGCGTCGTCGGCATCCTGCTCTCCGCTCTCGCAGGGCATGATGACGCCGAGCGCGTTCGCGCCGAGCGCGCGGCGCGCCAGCGCGCCCACGACGGCCGAGTCGAGCCCGCCGCTCAGGCCCAGGACGACGCCTTCCGCGCGGGCCTCCCCGACCCGGTCCGAGATCCAGCCCGATATGGCTACGGCGACCCGTTCTGCGTCCATGCCATCACCCCTCTTCGATCGTTCTCCCTCCTGCATTCTAATGCATCCGCGGCGGTCATGCACGATCCGCTCCGCGTCGTCTGCCGAGGGATCTTCCGGCGCCTTCCTCATGCTTCTCCAGCGCGAACTTGTCCATGTTTTCGCTCACGTCCACCGGATAGCGGCCGATGAAGCAGGCCAGGCAGTAGGACTCCGGCGGGCCCGAGACGGCGTCCAGCAGGCCTTCAACAGTCTGGTAGCCGAGCGTGTCGACGCCCAGGAAGTCGCGTATGCTCTCGACGGACTTCTCGGCGGCGATCAGCTCGTCCGCGTGCGGGAAGTCTATTCCGTAGAAACACGGGCAGCGGATGGGGGGCGCGCTTATGCGCAGGTGCAGTTCCCGCGCGCCGCCCCGGCGCAGCATGGAGAGCCTCTCGCGGCACGTCGTCCCGCGCACGATGGAGTCGTCCACGACGACCACGCGCTTGCCGCGCACGACGTCGCGCACGACGTTCAGCTTGACCGCCACGGCGCGCGACCGGCCCTCCTCCTCGGGCTTGATGAACGTGCGGCCGACGTACAGGTTACTGACGAATCCCCTGTCGAGCGGCAGGCCGGAGCGGCGGGCGTAGCCGATCGCCGCGGAGTTGCCCGAATGGGGGATGCTGATCACGATGTCAGCGTCCACGGGATGGGTCGCCGCCAGGCTCTCGCCGAGCCCCACGCGCACGTTGTGCACGGTGTCGCCGAAGACGACGCTGTCCGGACGGGCGAAGTAGATGTGCTCGAAGATGCAGCGGGCCAGCCGGCCGCCCGGCGGCTCCGCGAACCGCACGGACCGGAGCCCGTCGGCGTCAGCAGTCACGATCTCCCCCGGCTCGACGTCCCGGATGAACCTCGCCCCCAGCAGGTCGAAGGCACAGGTCTCGCTGGCGACAACGTAGCCGCCGTCCAGTTCCCCCAGCGAGAGGGGGCGGAAGCCGAGCGGGTCGCGCACGGCCGTCAGGGTATCGGCCGTCATCATCAGCAGCGAGTATGCGCCCTGCACGTGCATCAGCGCCTCGGCCAGCGGATCCTCCGCGTCGAGGTGCTCCGGATCGGCCAGCAGGTGAACGAAGACCTCGCTGTCGGTCGAAGTCTGGAAGATGGAGCCTCGGGACTCATAGAGGCCGCGCAGCGTCCGCGCGTTCGTCAGGTTGCCGTTATGGGCTATCGCCACGATGCCGTGCGAGTACTCGATCACGAGCGGCTGGATGTTCTGGACGCGACGTCCGCCGGTCGTTGAGTATCGCACATGTCCAATGGCCAGGTGGCCGGGCAGCTCCGCCAGGTCGTCATAATCGATGGCCTCGCTGATCAGCCCGAGCCCCTTTTTGCTGTTGATCGCGCGTCCGTCGGACGCCACTATGCCAGCAGACTCCTGCCCCCGGTGCTGGAGCGCGTAGAGGCCGTAATAGGCCTTCCGCGCGGCGTCGGGACATCCGAAGGCGCCGAACACGCCGCAGTCTTCGCCCAGCTCGCGGCTGCCGTTTCGCATGCAAGGTGTGTCGCGCTTCACTGTGCCAACGCCCCTTCCTCAGTAAGCGTAGAGCCTCCCATAGGGCCGGCTCGTCTGGGGGTAGAGCTTGACGAAATCATCCCTCCCGAACTGCGCGGCGGCGGAGGGCACGCAGCGGCCGAACTCCTCGAGGATGCGGGCCAGCGTCTTCCAGTCCTCGTCGCCGGGCGCCTGGATTCCCACTTCGGCCCCGACCTGGTAGGGCTCCAGGGCGCCGCGGACGTAGATGGCGCCGCCGTGCATGCCGGTGCCGACGAACTCGCCTACGGGCGACGCATCCGACGCGCCCAGGCCAAGCACAACCATTATGCCGCCCGCCATGTATTCGCCCAGGTAATCGGCGGCCGTCCCGCCGATGACGACGACGGGGAAGCGATCCTGGTAGGCCTTCATGTGGATTCCCGCGCGGTAGCCGACGCTGCCGCGCACGAAGATGCTGCCCCCGCGCATGGAGTAGCCAAGGATGTCGCCGGCGTCGCCCTGGACGACGATCTTGCCCGCGTTCATCGTGTTGCCGACGCCGTCCTGCGCGTTGCCCTCGACCAGTATCTCCGTGCCGTTCAGGAAGGCGCCCAGGTCGTTGCCGGGGACGCCGCGCACGGTGAGCCGCAGGCTGCCGTTCAGGCCCGTGCCGATGTAACGCTGGCCGCGGACGCTGTCCAGCAGGACTTCCCTGCACCCGTTCGCCACGGCGGCGCGGATCTGCTCGTTGAGCTCCCGGTAGTGGCGCCCTTCAGCGTCGATCCTCATACTTCGATACCCAGGCCGGACACCACGTGCTTGCGGTACTCGGCGGGGAGGGAGATCAGGCCGATCTGCTCCGTCAGAAGCGCTTGCTGCAGTCCCTCCACGTTGATGCCTTCCTTGATCAGGCCGGTGATGATGCCGGCCCGGTCGATGTCGCCGACGAAGATGGCGCCGATGACGCGCCCGTCTCTGACCACCAGTTTCCTGTAGCTCGGCTTGGCCTCGTCGAGCGCGCTCAGCGTTTCACATCCGTCCCCTTCCGGCGCCGTGACGCCGACGGAGATTGTGGGAAGCCCCAGGAAGTCCACGGAGTTCATGGCGATGGCGCCCCGGTAGATCCTCCTCTTGCCGGCCATGTTGCTGCCTGCGACGAGGCCCTGCCGGTAGGCGTTCGGAAGGATCGGGATCGGGCGGCTCGCGCCCGTCAGCAGGTCCGTGACCTGGGCCACGTCCCCGGCGGCATAGATGCCGGGCACGGACGTCTCCATCCTCTCGTCGACGATGATGCCGCTTTCGGCCTCGATGGGCGTCCCCCTCACGATCTCCACGTTCGGCCGGACTCCGATGGCGAAGACCACCAGGTCGCACGGCACCTGCGTGCCGTCGCGCAGGGCAACGCCTGTCACGATGCCGTTCGGCGCCTCGACGCGCGCCACAGTCGTGCCGCACATGATCCGCACCCCGCGCGCCTCCAGGTGTCGCCGGGCAATGGCGGAGGCGGTCCGGTCGAAAGTGACGCTCAGGATGCGGTCGGCCAGCTCGACGATGGTCGTCGTCACGCCGAGCTTGACGAGGGCCTCCATGCATTTGAGGCCGATCAAGCCGCCGCCGACCACGACGGCGCGCCGGCCGCCCGCGTCGACCTGCGCCCGGATGCGGCGGGCGTCGTCCCACGTCGTGAAGGTGAAGACGCCTTCCGCGTCCGTGCCTTGAACGTCCGCCGGCACGATCGGCCTGCCCCCGACGGCGATGAGGAGTTTCTCGAAGGCCAGCCGCCTGCCGTCCCCCGTCCGGACGGCGCGCGCCTCGGCGTCGATGCCCGTGACCTCAACGCCCAGCATCGGGCGGACGTTGTTCTTCTCGTAGAAGTCGAGCGGACGGTAGCCCATCCGCTCCTCGTCGACGACCCCCGAGAGCAGGTAGGAGATCAAGGGACGCGAATAGGTGTGGTGCGGTTCCATGGCGATGACGGTGATGGGACTCGCCGCGCCGGCGCCGCGGATGCCGGCCACGGCGCCCACGGCGGCCGCCGAATTGCCGATGATCACATAGGGCGCCCTATTCATCTGCGTCCTCGTATACGAGCGCCTCGTTGGGGCAATTGGCCACGCAGGCTGGCAGCTCCTTGCCCATGCAGAGGTCGCACTTGGAGGCGGCGTGGTTGTCCGGCCCCCGCCTTACCGCACCGACCGGACAGACCATGATGCACATCCAGCAGCCGACGCACCGGTCCTGGTCGCAGAGCACGGCTCCTGTGTCCGGATCGCGATGCATCGCCCCCGTCATGCACGCCTCGATGCAGGGGGCCTCGTCGCAATGACGGCACTGAAGGGCGAAGGAGACGTATCCCGACTCCTCGACGCGGACGCCGGGCACGATCGCGTCGCGTTCGTCGCGGAATGCCTTGATGATCCTCCTGGACTTGGAGTGCTGCACCAGGCAGTTGATCTCGCAGAGCCTGCAGCCGATGCAGTACTCCTCGCGCGCGACGATCCTCTTCATGTGCGTCACTCCCCGGCCGGCTTCACGTCCAGGATGGCCAGCTCGCGATCCGTGAGCCCGACGCCTCGCAGGTGCTCCCGGTTGCCGCGCAGGCTCTCGACGGCGTTGACGCCCATGCCGCCCATCATCTCCTTGATCTCGAGCGACCAGGCGCGCAGCAGGTTGGCCAGGCGCCGGGTGGCGACGTTCGGGTTCAGGCGCCTGGTCAGGAATGGGTCCTGCGTCGCGATGCCCCAGTTGCACTTGCCGGTGTAGCACTTCTGGCACAGGTGGCAGCCGATGGCGACCAGGGCGGCGGTGGCTATGTAGACGGCGTCGGCGCCGAGGGCGATGGCCTTGACGACGTCGGCGCTGGAGCGGAAGCCGCCCGCGGCGACGACGGAGGCCTGGTTGCGGATCCCCTCCTGGCGCAGGCGCGAGTCCACGGCCGCGAGCGCGAACTCGATCGGGATGCCCACGTTGTTGCGGATCACCGTCGGGGCCGCGCCGGTGCCGCCGCGGTAGCCGTCCAGGACCACGATGTCGGCGCCCGCCCTCACGCAGCCGCTCGCGATGGGGGCCACGTTGTGGACGGCCGCTATCTTGACGGCCACCGGCTTGGCGTAGCGCGTCGCCTCCTTGATGGCGTAGATAAGCTGGCGCAGGTCCTCGATCGAGTAGATGTCGTGATGCGGGGCCGGGGAGAGCGCGTCCGTCCCCTGCGGGATCATCCTGGTGGCCGAGACGGAGGCGTCCACCTTCTCCCCGGGCAGGTGGCCGCCGATGCCGGGCTTGGCGCCCTGGCCGATCTTGATCTCGACCGCCGCCGCCGCGTTCAGGTAGTCCACGTCCACGCCGAAGCGGCCGGACGCCACCTGGACGATCATGTTGCCGCTGTAGGGGAGCAGGTCCCTGTGCAGGCCGCCCTCCCCGGAGTTTGCGAACGTGCCCGCCTGCCGGGCGGCGCGCGCCAGCGCGATCGAAGCGTTGTAGCTGATTGAGCCGTAGGACATCGCCGAGAACATCAGCGGCACCTGCAGCTCGAGCTGCGGCGCCAGGCGCGTGGCCAGGCCGCCTTCGGCGAACGCCACGGCGTCCGGTTTGCGGCCCAGGTATGTCACCAGTTCCATCGGCTCGCGCAAGGGATCGATGGAAGGGTTGGTGACCTGGCTCGCATTCAGCAGCAGGTGGTCCCAGTAGACGGGCTGGGGCTGGTCGTTCCCCATGCCGGCCAGCAGAACGCCGCCGGTCTCGGCCTGCTTGTAGATGCTGCGCAGGACGTCGGCCGTCCAGTTGCCGTGGGGGCGGAACTCGAGCGGCCGCTTCCTGATAGAGATCGCGCCGGTGGGGCAGAGGGTCGCGCACCGATGGCAGCCCACGCACGTGCTGCTGTCGCTGGCAACCGACTCCTCATCGGCGTCGTATTGATGGACGTCGTTGGCGCACTGGCGCACGCAGACCTGGCACTGGATGCAGCGTTCGGCGTCGCGCTCGACGAGGAAATCGGGCTCGACCAGCCACTTGCGCTGGCCGGCCTCCTGGTCCCTCTGCTGGGCTGTCTCGCTCATCGCTGCGCCACCCCCACGGCCGGCCCCGCGGACGCCGCCGCCGGCTCCGCGGACGCCGCAACTTGCCGGGTTTCCGGCGACGGCGGCCCCCCGAGCTGGCCGACGATGGGCACGCCGCCGCGCGCGTGCCAGAGCGCCTCCGGCTCGCGGCAGACCTCCCGCACGGACGCCTCCTCGCTGGCCACGTAGAGCATGTCGCCCCGGCGGGCGGCGACCATCGGCCGCAGCTTGGTCCGGTCGTTCAGCGCGATCATCCCGCCGGCGTGGCCGACCAGGACGGAGAACGGCCCGTTCAGCAGCGCCCCGCCGTAAACGGCGCGGATGGTTCTGGCCAGCCGCTGCTGGTCTGCGGGCATGCGCTCGATCTGCGACCAGAAGGGCGGCGCCATCGCCATGCAGGCCGCGTCGAGGGGCAGGCCGTGCCTGCGCATCAGCAGGTCGAACAGGTAGGTGATGACCTCCGTGTCCGTCTGGAGCGTGCAGTCATAGCCGAAGTTGGCCAGGTAGCGGCGGTTGATGCCGTAGGACGATATCTCGCCGTTGTGCACGACGGCCCATTCCAGCAGGCCGAACGGATGCGCCCCGCCCCACCATCCCGACGAGTTCGTGGGGAAACGGCCGTGGGCGATCCACGTGTGGGCCCTGTACTCCTCCAACCTGTAGAAGCGCCCGATGTCCTCCGCGTAGCCGACGCCCTTGAAGACGCCCATATCCCGCCCGCTGGAGAAGACGAACGCGCCCGCCGCCCGCGAGTTGATCGTCATGACGAGCTGGACCACGACGTCCTCCTCCGTCGCCCCCTCGTCCCGTTCGCGGTAGTGCGGTTTGACGGTCACGAAGTACCTGTGCAGGACCGGCTGGCGGCGGACGGCCTCGACCCGTCGCGTGGGTATGGGTTCTTCGTGATGCACCTTGCAGAACCGGGCCATGATGCGCTCGGCGCCCTTGCGGGCGTCGTGGTCGTCGCACATCAGGTGGAGGGCGAAGCGGTCCCGGTGCTCGGGATAGATGCCGTAGGCCGCGAACCCTCCGCCGAGCCCGTTGGACCGCTCGTGCATGACGGCGATGGCGCGGATGATCTGCTCGCCGTCAAAGAGGCGGCCGGCCTCCGACATGATGCCGGCGATGGCGCAGCCGCTTATGTCCTTGTCGCGGGGAACGAGCTGCATGGTCCTCCCCCGATCCGGCCCGGCCGGATCACAGCACGGGCAGGTACCTCTCGATCTCGTACCTGCTGACGTGCGTCCGATAGTTGTCCCATTCGATCTTCTTGTTGGCGATGAACTTCTCGAAGATGTGGTCGCCGAGGGCCTCGCGCACGAGGGCGCTCTTCTCGGTCTCGGCGACGGCCTCCGCCAGGCTGCCCGGCAGCGAGGCGATGCCCCTCCTGACCCGCTCTTGCTCGGACATCTCGAAGATGTCCTCCTCGACCGGGTTGGGCAGCTCGTAGCCTTCTTCGACGCCCTTCAGGCCGGCCGCCAGCATGACGCTGAACGCCAGGTAGGGGTTGCAGGCGGGGTCGGGACAGCGGAACTCGGCCCGGGTCGCCTTCTCCTTGCCCGGCTTGTACATCGGCACGCGCACGAGGGCGGACCGGTTCCTGCGCGCCCAGGACACGTAGACGGGCGCCTCGTAACCGGGCACCAGTCGCTTGTAGGAGTTCACCCACTGCGCCACGACGGAGCATATCTCGCGCGCGTGCGCCAGCAGGCCGGCGATGTAGCGCTTGCCCGTCTCGGACAGGTGGCAGACGTCCTTGGGGTCGAAGAACGCGTTCCGGTCGCCCTTGAACAGGGACTGATGCGTGTGCATCCCGCTGCCGTTCTGCCCGAACAGGGGCTTGGGCATGAAAGTGGCGTAGACGCCGTGCTTGATGGCGATCTCCTTGACCGTGAGGCGGTAGGTCATGGCCGCGTCCGCCATGGCGAGGGCGTCCATGTAACGCAGGTCGATCTCATGCTGGCTGGGGGCCACTTCGTGGTGGCTGTACTCGACGTGGATGCCGAGCTTCTCCAGCGCCAGCACGGTCTCGCGCCGCAGGTCGCTGGCCGCGTCCAGCGGGGTCAGGTCGAAGTAGCCGCCGGCGTCGAGGGTCTCGGTGGCGGTCCAGTCCTTGAAGTAGAAGTACTCCAGCTCCGGCCCCACGTAGAACGTGAAGCCCATGTCGGCCGCCTTCTTCAAGTTGCGCCTGAGGGCCCCGCGCGGGTCGCCGTCGTAGGGCCTGCCGCCCGGCTCCAGGATGTCGCAGAACATCCGGGCCACGGCGGCGTCCTGCGTCGGCCGCCAGGGCAGGATCGCGAAGGTGTTGGGGTCCGGCATGGCGATCATGTCGCTCTCTTCGATGCGGGCGAATCCCTCGATTGACGACCCGTCGAAGCCCATCCCCTCCTCGAGCCCCTCCTCCAGCTCCTCCACCGTAATGGCGAAGCTCTTCAGGTAGCCGAGCACGTCGCTGAACCAGAGTCGGATGAACTTCACCTTGTTCGCCTCAACGGCCTCAAGGACGGCCTTCTTGTCCATCGCTGCCATCGTCCTCCTCCCGGTGTGGCTTTGGGTCCTTGCCACCCTATGCTCCCCTTGAGCAATAGGAGTGCCAGAACCTGGGGAAAGACATAAGTTATTTGCGAAACGGGGCTTAGCGCTGTACTGGGTAAGCGTTGGGCGGGTCGGGCTACCTGCCCGGTGGTAGGAAACTGCACATGGCGAGCCGCTAGCGATCAGTTCGTGACCACCCCCATCCCACGGCGTCGCCCGCGTCTTGGCGCTTTTCTCACGGCCGACACAGCCGCTCGCCGCCCCCCGTCCGCCGCCTCGTGAACACAAACCGGACAGACGCCTACTGCCCCGTTCATTCGTTTGCGCTGGGCGGGTGCCTGGGCCAGATCGACTCGATGAGGACCATCGGGAATAAGACAATTGCGAGAAGAACGCCTACGGCGACATACAAGACAACGACAGGAGCGAAGAGCGCCTTGCCCCACCAGGTCCGTGGCCGGAATGGTTTGGTCCCGGCTGGTTCCTCCTCCTCTTCCTCCGGCCCCGATTGGTACCATCCCTGCTGCTTGTCGTTCAGCAGGCAGATCAGCACGGCAAGCCAGACCATCCCCAGGATTCCCGCAGCACACAGGATGACTTCCTTAGCATTCCCCATCGTCCGACTCCAACGGCAGGTAATCCGTCGCACGAGGCCACAGCCGCCAAGGAGCTCAAGACCGCCCTTCACCGCCGCGGGCGTTCATTGTGCGGCGTGCTCTTCGAGCAGCTGTATGAGGGCCTGCCTGTCGCCCTCCGTCCCGCCGGCGTCGGGCTCCCGCCGCGACTCCCGGGCCATGTCCAGCGGTGTCTTGCCGGACAGATCAGTTGCGTTCGGATCAGCGCCGTGCGCCAGAAGGACTGCCGCCACGTTGCGATAGCCCGAGCGTGCAGCCAGGTGGAGAAGGGTACTGCGGCCCCGCCCTGGTGCATTTGGATCGACACCCCGCTCAAGCAGCACCCCGACGGCGTCCGCCTGGCCGTTGAGGACAGCGAAGTCCATGGGCGTGAACCCGTAGCGGCCCTGCGCCGAGAGGAGCGTGGGCTGGGCGTCCAGTATCTCGTGCATGCGCCCGGTGCGCCCGAGGGCCGAAGCGGTCCAGATGTCCAGGGCGGCTCCGCTGTCGGCCAGGAACTGCGCCACGTCCGTATGGCCCTTCTGAAGTGCCATGTAGACCGCGTTCTTCCCTTCGGCGGCGGCAAGTTGCGGATGGGTCACCTCCAGGCTCGGGTTTGCGCCGGCCTCGACGAGCAGCCTGGCGACGTCCAGTCTGCCGTAGATCGCCGCCCTGTGGAGCGGCGCCGTTCCGGCCATGCCGGCGATGTTGGGGTCGGCGCCGTGCTCCAGCAAGAGCCGAACGATCTCTGGAGAGCCGCTCCCGCCGGCGACAAAGAAGAGCACCGTAGACCCCCTCTGGTTCCTCCAGTTGGGATCGGCCCCCGCGTCGAGCAGCTTCCGAACGGCCTCAATGTGACCTGCGCTTGCGGCCACGCTCAAAGCCCTGCGGCCCTCCTGGTCAACCGCGTCGGGCGACACGCCGGAGGAGAGAAGTTCGGCCACGCGCTGGACATCGCCTTCCTCGGCCGCTGCAACAAGTTCAACAGCGGCCAGATCAACCGGCGTCTGCGCGAGCGCGGCTTCCAGTTGCGGCTTGGCCCCTTGCGGCAGTCCGGGCTTCAGTTCCCTGAGCTGGGCCTCGAACTCGGGGAGGCGATTGCGCACCTCAGGCGGGAGCGTGTCGAGGCCAAGGCGCTTGCACGTCTCAACGTCGCCCAACGCCTTGTCATAGGCGGAGTTCCGAGCGTGAGCCACTGCCCTGTTGAAGTAGGCTTGAGCGAAGCCCGGTCTGAGCTCGACAGCCCGGCCATAGTCCTTAATGGCGCGCTCGGGATCGCCCAGGTCATCATAGGCGTTGCCGCGTGCCATGTAGGCTTCCGCCAGCTCCGGATCCAATTCGATGGCCCGGTCGAAATCCTCGATAGCACGGCTCAGATCGCCCTTCTCGCAATACACGTTGCCGCGGTTCACGCAGGCGCCGGCCATGTCGGGCTTGAGGTCGATGGCACGGTCCAGGTCCTGCACCGCGCCCTCCAGGTCGCCCATCTTGCGACGGGCGCTGCCGCGGCCGCTGTAGGCATCGGCAAGGTCCTCCCTGAGCTCGATGGCCCGGCTGTAGTCGTCGATGGCACGGACCAGGTCCAAGTTCTGCATATGAGCGCTGCCCCGGTTGACATAGGCCTCGGCATAGTCCGGCCTGAGTTCAATGGCACGATTGAAGTACTCGACCGCCCGGTCCATGTCGCCTTGCTTGGCCAACACAACGCCTGCGGCGTTGAGCATCTCGGGACTGCCCTCTGCCGGCCTCTTCGCCTGTCGTGCATAGAAGAACGACAGCAACGTGATCAGAACAGCGGCCCCCGCAAGGCAGATCAACGCCCTCTTCCCGCGCGTCGGCAGGCGGGCCCAAAGCGAACCTTGACGCCCAGCGTTGACCATCGCAAGCCCCCCGGCTGGAGATAGCTGTTTACCCCCCTACTGTCCGGCAGCCATTGTATGGCCGTCACTTATTGAGCTCGGCATATTGAAAGTAGGGTCGCGAGTTTCCGACAATTCGGGGT
>CAZFSS010000036.1:0-37195 GCA_964521715.1 uncultured candidatus Brocadiaceae bacterium
CCAGCCAGCGCCCTCACTACTACTGGCTTGACCGAAAAGCCGTGAACGGTTACCAATTCCGCAAACAGCCTGCCATCCGGGAGGTTCGTCAGATCCGCTATCGCTCTGGCTCTCATCAGCCGGCTATCCCCACTGCGCCCCCAGAGCCCCCGTGCTCTTGTATGAATGATGGCCACATCATAGCGCGTTCAGCGTACATCTGGTGCTCGCGTTTGTCGATCCTCTCGTCGTTGGGCCTGCTACCGCCGGCTCCGTTGGACCTCTGAGAGCCTGATGCGCCGTCGGGGCCGAGGGACGACCGTGCCGATACGCTCGACGCCCTGCGTGGAGGCGGCTGCAGAGCATCCTACCACGCAGTCGAACCAGTGGTGGCCGATCCGGTCGCCGCGCTTGCGGTCGTACTCGCTGATCGGCTTCTGGCTCGCCGTGACCCCGTGCCTGCGCGCCGGCATGAGGAGCGCCGCATACTTTGACTGCCGACAGGACTGGTGCACAACGTCCGTCAGCCATCCCTGGTCCACGAAGCAGAGCCCGATCCGCATGACGGCGCCGTCGTCGCGTTTCCACTCCTGGCCAAGCAGCCGGCCGCATAGGGCCTCCAGCCCCGCGTAGACAGCGCCCTCGACGCCCGTGCCCGGATGCACCCGCCGCAGCGTCCGCTCGACCTCCCGCGTGGTGAAGTAGCTCAGCGCCTGCTGCGGGTAGGTGCCGTAGTCCACGACGTAGCCCGTGAAGTCGGGCTCCCAGGCGCAGACGGCGTAGAAGAGGAGCTTCTGCCCGACGTCGACGTAGGAGGTCAGGTGCTCGCAGCGGACCGGCACCTCGCCGTGCCCGCGCCCGTTGACCTTGCTCGCTGCGGCGTCGGCGTCGAGCGCCTTTGCCGTCCCCGGGGGAATCGTCAGGGCGTCCCGCTCCAGGCGGCCCTTGCCCAGGATCGAGAGCTTGCGCTTCTTCAGGTCCGCGTGCTCCAGGTTGAACTCAACGACTTCACCCCGCCGCGCAGATGAAGGGAGCGTGGAGGCCGCCTTGCATGCCGCCGCGCTCCACGTCCAGATCCACCTTTGTCAGCGACCTGAGTTCCCTCGGCAGAGAGCCGGACGGGATCGTATCGGAAGGAGCCGGATCTGGTACACCTCTCCGGACGCCGCCGGCGCAAGTCGCGAGGGAGAACCAAGCCCCGCTTTGGCACGTCGGGGATCGCAGTAGCATCTCCCCCGCCAGAGCGATTCATCGTCAACGGCCTGGGCCGCGCCGGCCGCATTCATAAGCTGCACCCCACCTGCCCGTTGCATCATCCATCCCTCACCGTGTAGCATCTGTGCCCAGCGCGTCTCCATCTGATTCCACATTCAGGGGGGCCACGATGGCCAAGTCGATGACCAAGGTGCAGTTGGTGGATCATCTGGCAAAGCAGGCGGGCCTGACCAAGAAGGACACGGCGAGGGTGCTGGACGAGCTGGCGGCCGTGGCCTACAAGCAGGCCAAGACCGGCTTCACCATTCCAGGCATCGGCAAACTCGTTGTCCACAAGCGCAAGGCACGCAAGGCACGTAATCCCGCCACGGGGGAAGTGATCCGGGTCCCGGCCAAGCGTGTGGTGAAGTTCCGTGTCTCCAAGACCGCCCAGGATGCGATAGTGCCGCCCAAGAACAAGTAGCGTGAGTCGCCGTTCCGAGCGGCACTGCGGGAAAGCATGCCGAGAGGGGGAGCGATCCCGGCAAGGGCGTCGGGCCAGCGCCCGCTCTCGACGAGGGCGGCGAGGCGGACAGGATCGTATCGGAAAGAGCCGGATTTGGTGCACCCGTCGTAATGGCTGCGAAACTCCCCATGAGGGAGGGCCCAGTTCCGCACCCCGGATACTCCAGCACCGTCTGCCCGATTGACCGGCGGAGGCCGGAACAGGCCGGGGAAACGCTGGATCTGAAAGCGGCCAAGTGGTCTGCCGCGACTCGGACGCCCCAGCGCAGGACCGTGGGCCCCTTCAAGCGACCGAAGCGACCAATCCACTGAACGTGTCCGGCGCCGTCGGCGTTATGTGCGCGAACTTGGTCGAGTCGATCACGTAGTAGCTGCCCGCGTCCGCGTGGATCTCGTCCGTGTCGCCGTCGCTTGTGTCCTCGCTGATGGCGCCGCCCACGTAGACCACCGACAGGCTGCCCGCCTGAACGGTGCTGTTCACCACCAAACGCAGGCCTTGCTCGACAAGATTCTACCCGCTTCTGGCGTGGCATTCCTGCGGAGCCGGCCTTTTGGGCTCGCGACCCGTTTGCTCACTCCACTCGCAAGGCGGGGTATTCATTGGCTCCGCGTGGGCGTCGTGATCAAGCGGAAGTGACATCCCGCGCACGAGGCTTGACTGGGCGGAAGCAAAGGCTAAACTGTGAGGGCCTAGGGCCGGAGGTAAGGGCGAACGGGCGGGGTCGCCGCGAAGGAGCGACTCGTTCGAGCCCGGCTCCAGCGGGGACGAAGGTCACAACGGCCCGGTCAGGGACGCCGATTACGCAAGGACAGGAGGAAACCGATGGGCAGTCATCCGCTCTACGTGGTCCCGGACGGCGTGAGGACGCGCTGGGCGAGCGCGGAGAATCCGGGGGCTGACAAGGGCAGGGCCGGGCAGGCCAACGCCCGCCGCAAGGGCCGCCCGTGCGTGCCGCTGGGCGCCGGCGAGAAGATCGTGCTGGCGACAGCGACCGAGACGAGCGGCCTGGTCCGCCGCATCTGGATGACGATCAACGACCGGTCGCCGCAGATGCTGCGGGGCCTCAGGCTGGACTTCTATTGGGACGGCGCCAAGGACCCCGCCGTCAGCGCGCCGCTGGGGGATTTCTTCGGCACGGGGCTCGGACGGATGGCGCGGTTCCAGTCGGCGCTTCTGAGCAGCCCCGAGGGCCGCAGCTTCAACTGCTGCATCCCTATGCCCTTCCGCACGGGGATGAGGATGGTCGTCACGAACGAGAGCAGCGTCGACCTGCGCGCGTTCTTCTACGACGTGGATTTCACCATCGGCGATCAGCATTCGCAGGATACGCTCTACTTCCACGCCCATTGGCGGCGCGAGAACCCGACGACGCTGCGGGAGGACTATGAGATCCTGCCGCGCGTGGACGGCAAGGGACGATTCCTGGGATCGAACGTCGGCGTGATCG
This sequence comes from uncultured candidatus Brocadiaceae bacterium, assembly GCA_964521715.1. GTDB lineage: Bacteria > Planctomycetota > Brocadiia > SM23-32 > SM23-32 > DAOVRD01. Next base: position 3,147 of record CAZFSS010000036.1, read on the forward strand.
CCGACGGGCAGCTCTACCTGCGCTCCTGGTGGGGCGAGGGCGAGGTGAAAGTCTACCTGGACGGCGACACGGAGCTGCCTACCCTGTCCGGCACGGGCACGGAGGACTACATCGGCACCGGCTGGGGGCAGGGGCGCACCGCGGACATGTTCCAGGGCTGCCATGTCGCCGACCACGATAACATGCAGTACTGCTTCTACCGCTACCACGTCCCGGATCCCGTCTACTTCCACCGGGACTGCCGCGTGACCATCCAGCAGATAGGCTACTGGGGCGCCGATCACAAGGCGCGCTGGCACTTCGAGGGCCGCACCATCTACAAGGCGGGTCCGCCGCGCGAGGTCCTGGACTGCTCGCCCGGCAGCGACCCGGGCGGCGGGCTCTTCGAGCGGCAGGACGACTGGTCAAGCTGCGCCTACTTCTACCTCGACCGGCCGGAGAGCGGGCTGCCCACGCTGGCGCCGGTCGAGGAGCGGACGACCGGCCTCCTGGAGAAGCCCGCAGTGGCCGGCGGAGAGGAGCACCTGTGACGCGCCGTGAACGGCTCAGGCAGTGCTACTTCCATGAGGAGCTGGACAGGCCGGGTGTCTACAGCCGCACCAGCTATCCGCCCGACGATCAGTCGTACGCCCCGCTCAGGGCCTACCTGGAGGAGCGCAGCGAGCTGAAACGGGGATGGTGGTCCGGGCAGGTCGAGCAGCAGCCGCCGGTCGAGATGCGGCGCGAGCCGCACTCGGAGGACTGGGAGCGCGAGATCAGCGTGCTCCACACGCCCGCAGGCGACCTGGAGGCGTCGCGGCTGGTCAGCCTGCGCGGGCAGCCGGGGCTGGACAGGATCCATTTCATCAAGGACGGCGCTGACGCCGAGAGATACCTGTCGCTGCCGATGCCGGCCGTCGGCGGCGATACCTCGTCGTTCTTTTGGGCCGACCGCGAGGTTGGAGAGGCGGGCATCGCGGAGGTCGGCCTGGGCCACAATCCCGGCGGCGCGGTGGCGCAGCTCTGCGGGTCCGAGACCTTTGCCATCATGTCCGTGACCGACCGCGAGGTGATCCACGCGGTGGTGGCGCGGGAGCGGGACGTCATCCTCAACCGGCTCAAATGGCTGCTGGAACGAGGCGTCGGGCCATACTTCAGCCTGGCCGGGCAGGAGTTGATCGCTCCCCCGCTGCACGGGCCGCGGGACTTCGGCGACTTCAACACCCGTTACGACAGGCCAATCATCGACCTGATCCACGAGGCGGGCGGCCGCGTTCACGTGCACTGTCACGGCGACATGAGGAGGGTCATCTCGGCGTTCGTGGAGACGGGCGTCGACGTGCTGCACCCGTTCGAGGCGCCGCCGCTGGGTGATGTCACCCCAGCCGAGGCGAAGACGGCCGCCCGCGGCCGAATGTGCCTGGAAGGCAACATCCAGATCAGCGAGATGTACCAGTCCACACCCGAACAGATCCGCTGGCAGGTGCGGGCGCTTATCGATGCCGCATTCGACGACCGGCGCGGGCTGATCGTCAGCCCGACCGCGTCGCCCTACATCCGCGGCGCCGGCGCGCAGTGCTTGCCGCAGTACCGCGCCATGGTCGAAGCAGTCTTGGCGTGGCGACCATGAGAGGCGAAGGAGCGCAGCCATGGGCATCCTGGTGACAACGATCGTCGACCCCCCGGCCCCCTGGTCAACGTCTTCTGGCGGCACGCTGCCGAACGGCAAAGAACGCGGACGTCCCGGCTGGGCTCGGGCGAGCTGGTGGCCCGCGCACCGTATTCCCCTCCAACGCCGCCCATACTCCAGTCGAAGCCGGCTGCCTCGTCAGTAGGCGTTATTGCAAGGTCACGCTTCCCCTTTTCTGATTGCCCCCCGGACAGAAGAAAGGCCCGGAACAGCCGTCTTTCCGTCCCAGACTGCCATTTCTGCCGGCGCGCATCCCGGTGTCCGCACGTCGGGGGCAGCGCTCTTGCCACGATACTGCCGCCCTCACAGCACGTTGATCTCGTCGTCCTGGGGCGCCAGGTGAGCGTAGATCTCTACGGCTACGGGGAAAGAGGTAGAATGGAGCCTGTCCTCGCGCAAGGCCTTGCCGGCGAACCAGGTCGAAGGCCTGACGTAAAGCCGCCGTGGCCTGGAGAGCAGTAGCCTCTCGGCAGGAGGTGAACCGTTGAGAGCTGCGCTTATGGGAACGACGCTGATCACGGCACTGTCTGCATCGGGATGCACGGGCGTGCCGAAAGGGCTGGCGCCAGTCACCGGGTTCGAAGTCGACCGGTACCTGGGCAAGTGGTATGAGCTCGCGCGGCTCGACCACCGCTTCGAGCGCGGGCTGACCGACGTCAGTGCCACCTCGCGCAGCGGAAGGGAGAGGACGCCATGACCGTGCGCAAGCCGGGACCGAGGCACGCCGTGATCGCCACCTGCACGCTGTCCATCCGCGACGCGGGGGACGCCAAAGCGCTGCTGGCCAACGGAGTGGAGCTGATCGACGATATGGCCCGCGAGGCCGAGCGGCAGGGCTGGAGCCCGGACATCATGGCCCTGCCGGAGCACTTTGCCCTCCCCCCCGGCAGCAAGCCCCACGAGACGGCCGAAGAGCTGGACGGCCGCACCGTCACAGCCGTCGCCGAGCGGGCGCGTACCCACGGCAGCTACGTCGTCGTGCCCATGTACGTGCGCGACGGGAATGCGGTCCACAATTCGGCCGTCCTGCTGGACCGTACCGGCGATCCGGTTGGCGTCTACCACAAGGTCTTCCCTGTCGTCCTTGAAGACGACACTGTCGAGGGGGGCCAGACGCCCGGTCGCGAATTCCCCGTCTTCGAGGCGGACTTCGGCCGCGTGGGCATCCAGATATGCTGGGACGTCGTCTTCGACGATGGCTGGGAGGCCTATGCAGCCCAGGAGGCCGAGCTGGTGATCTTCCCCTCGGCGGCCCCCAGCATATCCCTGATGATCTCCCACGCGTACCGCTACCAGTACTACGTCGCAAGCTCCGTGATGCGTCCGCCCTCGGTCATCGTGGACCCGCTGGGGCTCGTGCTCAGCCAGTCCTCGGAGAACCGGGAGGTGGCTGTCGCGCGCGTCGACCTGGACTATCGCGTCGTGCCCTCGAGGTACCTCTGGGAGCGCGCCGGAAAGGTGAAGGAGAAGTACGGCGACACCATCGACTGGAACTGGCACAGCGCGGAGAGTGCGTGCCTGATGACGTCCAGCGATCCCGCGATGCCCATCGGCCGTTTTCTGGAGGCCGAAAACATGATGACGCTGAACGAGTGGGTCGCCTACAACCGCCGCCGGATCGCTGAAGAGCGCGGTGGCCCCCCCGTCATGCCGGCGGCCACTCAGGGCTCATAGCCCCGGCAGCTTCTCGGCGTTGCGGTGGCAGGTGTTGCGCACGTCCTCGTCGCTGATGGACATCGACAGCAGGGCGCCCACGCCGTGTTGCTCGTCGAACCAGGGCAGGCCCGTCACGATTGGCAGCCGTTCGCTGCCGACGCCCTCGCAGAGCACGTCAACCACGCCGCGGTGTCCCAGCAGGGCGGTCAGCTCCAGGTAGGTGTTGGGATACTCGCGGGCAACGGCCTCCTGCCAGTCGTCGTGCAAGCTGTAGCCGAACAGGAAGCGCGCCCTCTCGTGCTTCCTCGCGCTTTCCTCCGCATCAGAGCTGTCGGTACCACCAGCCCTCGTACCGAACTCGGAAGGCGCATCACTAGGGTTCTTCAGACAGAGCCTGCGATGGCGGTGTTCGACGTGTTCTCAAAGAAGTGCATGTACCAGATGCACGAGTCATCCGGATCGGGATTCAGCGTCGACAGCAGTCGGAACTTCCCCAGTGACCCTGACCATCGGAGTGCGTCACCGGTCCTCTGCCAGGACTGATGAGTGTCGCCTTTCCAGTTGCACCAGACGATCTCGCGGCCCACGTAGGGAGTCTCCGGCAGCCAGAGGCCGAATTCGTTCCCCGGCCAGCACTCGACTTCGATGGTCAGGACCGTGCAGCCACGGGGACGATGCAGATCCTACGCCCTGTCCTCGAACCCAATCTAGAACACGGTCCAACTCCCTTTTCCGCGCGTGCAGCCCTGAGTTGATCTCCTCCCGGTCGTGGTGCCAGTGCCCGCGGTAGTGCCGGATCTGGTTCTGGTCCCGTTCCATCTCCCTTCGGTGGGGTCCTCACCAGCTTGCACGCACTGGTGGCTCTCAGTCGTTATAGGTGTCCACTTTGAAGGAAGAGAATCCGAAGTCACGATTGGCATCCCCGACTCCGTAATTGAACCCGATGCCGGGACTGCCTCCACTGTAGGTACTGTCCACAGCAGATATCACCTCTACGCCGTTAACATATCCCTTGATGACATCTCCAACGATACTCGCCTCCACCACATCCCCGTCCTTGACTCCATACTGCGAACCGGTGTTCTTCTGAAGCGAGGTCCAGTCCCCCACTTTCCCGTTCCATCTCACGATCTCCGCGTAGGCATTCCGTGTCTGTAAGCATCTCCAGAATACCTCGTAGCCTGTGCAGCGGTGGGCCTCCAACGTGCTGCGAAGGCGTATTTCAACTTCCTGGTAGTACTTTTCCGTTTGGCGCTGACTGTACACCATCGCCTTCGCGATCTGGTTGCGTCCCCATGTACCCGTGAGCAAGGCAGTCGGATCGGTATATGCTCCGGCACTCACGGCTCCATAGGCTACGCCGTTTCCTGTAATGACGTCATACCAGTCAATGCCATCCGTCCCCCCGTTGAGCCAGTTTCCGCTCTCCGAGATGGGGGCTTCGTTGAGCGGGAAACTGGTGCTATATGACCTTACGGGGAGCGGACCGGTGGCTGGGGCAGGCATGGATGCAAGTCCTCCTGTGGAATCGTTATCCTCCCTCGCCTTATGCCGCAAGGACACGCTGCACCCCGAGAGCCCAACGAACAGGACTGCGACCGCGAACACCCAGACTAACCGCTGGCGCATTGCACCGCCTCCTTTCTGCTGCCGCACGAGCACCCATTGTAGCACCCTCCGGCCGGTCACTTGTGGCCGAGGAACAGCTCCGTGCCGGCGCTTCGTGGCCGCCTACTCCGCCAAAGCAGTGCTTGGCTGCGAAGGCTGGATAGCGGCCTGGGCCGTTCGCGGCGCCACGCCGTTCTTGCTGAAGTGAGTGCCGAGGGCCTGCACGACCGCGTTCAGGTCCGGCGTCCAACACCTCACAGCACGTTGATCTCGTCGTCCTGGGGGGCCAGGTGGGCGTAGATCATGGTGGTGTTGACGCTCCTGTGTCCCAGCCACTGGGAGACCTTGTAGATGCTCACCCCCCTCATCGCAAGGTGGCTAGCGAACGTATGGCGAAGCGTGTGAAGGGTGAAATCCGGCAATCCGCTCGGCTGGGCGACCACACGCTTGAACTCGCGCGTCAACTCAGTGTCGGCAAACTGGTTCCCCTTGCGATTGAGAAAGCAGTAGCCTGTCCCCTTCCGCAACGGCAGGAGCACCTCCTTCAGTTCGCTGTTTAGCGGCACGGTCCGGGATTCCCGATTCTTGAGCGTGAATCCTTCCTTGTTGACGAGGGTGATAACGTCCCGACCGAAATGGACCTCCGGCCATGCGATGAATCGGAGTTCGCTGTTCCGGAAGCCCGCGTAGTAGGCCGTGGCCACGAGCGGCCAAAGGTAAGTCTTCTGCGCCACCTCCTTCACCTTCTCCCATTCGTCAAAGGACAGGTAACGCGGCGGGTTCTTCGCTGCCTTCACTTTGGGCACGTTCCTCACCACATTGCGTCGCACGTATCCCTGGCGCACCGCATAGGAGAGGAAGCCGGAAGCGGCATACATGCAATGCCGAACGGTCCGGGGGCTGAGCCACTCAAGGAGGCGTTGCTGGTAGGCTTGCGCATGCGCTTCCGTGATCTCGGATACCTTCGTCAGGCCCTTGCTCTGCAGATAGGACACGAACCGGGGGACCCGGCATAGGTCATGACGCTCGTATGTAGTTGGTTTCTTCGTGGCCTTCGAGTAGGATAGGTACTCGTCCTGAAGGCTGTCCAGATCAGCATCGCGCTCTTGGCCCAGTTCCTTCCTGGAGAGGCTGTACTCGAACTCCTTCAGATAGGCGTCCGCTACTGCCTTGCTCTTGGTCTTGAGGGAACGGCCGCGTTTCTTACCATTCTGCGTCCAGTAGATGTGCCAGGTGTCACCACGCTTATGAAGAAATGCCATACCACTGATACCTCCCATAGAGACTGGCTCGCCGTTACCGAAGCTTCCTGGGAGCCATTATGCTGCGGTAACAAATCGGTAACAAGCGAAATGGAGCGCTGCATCCGTTCTGGCGTAAGTTGCTGCTGTAAAAGAGATTCCGACACGCGGAGAGGTGGCTGAGCGGTCGAAAGCGACGGTTTGCTAAATCGTTGAGGGGCGAAAGTCCCTCCGAGGGTTCGAATCCCTCCCTCTCCGCCATTCTGGTTTCCTTCTCGTGCTCCTGGTCTTACTCCCGCCGTTCCGGCGAAGCTCGCCCACGCCGGGTTGGTGGAGGGACAGTGCCCCCACCGGTGCGTCAACCCCCTTCGCCGACGCCTCGGCGAGCCATCCTGTCGAGCACAGCCCACGGCCGTCGCTGTGAAAAAGGCAGATGGGTTGTGCGATACTGACCGTCCGTTTGCGCGAAGCGACTGGTCAGAGCAACGCAGGAAGGGACCACGAGCATGTATGACGCAGTGTGGATCGGTGCGGCTGGCGTTCTCGCGCTCACGGCGCTGCACAGCACGGGCCAGAACCGCCCTGCCCGCCCGAAGGCCCTGTCGCCGTGGACCTCGAATGCCGATCCGACCGACGCCGCAAAGCAGCACGTGGAGCAGGTGACCGCCGGTCGCCATGAGTACGCCGTCACGCAAGGCGGCACGATGGACGGCACGAACTGCCGGTCGCCCGTCGGCGTCTACGAAGCCTGGGAGCAGACCTGGGAATCCAACCGCGCGGTGCGGATGGAGAACGTCGGCGAAACGGACGCGGTCAATCCCTGGCTGTCCAACGGGCGCAATGACTTCCGCACTATCGAGGAGATCGTGGCGGCCGCCGTCGAGCCCGGCATGACCGACCGCGAGAAGGCCATCGCGCTCTGGTACCAGGAGACGCAGTACCGCTACCACTGGACCTGCGGCGATAATGAGGTGAAGACTCCCGTCAAGGTCTTCAACATCTACGGCCACAACACGTGCGGCGACGATTCCAACTGCATGGCCGGCCTCTGGAAGACGGCCGGCCTGCGCGTGCGCCCGGCCAGGATCATGCGGCACTGCGTGACTCAGGTCTTCTACGACGGCGCGTGGCACCTGATGGACGGGGACATGCACTCCATCTACTTGCTGCGCGATAACGCGACGATCGCCGACGAGCAGTCCGTCGTGCGCGACCATGACCTGATCAAGCGTACCCACTGCCACGGGATCCGTCACCCCGACAGCCGATCGACCGACGAGTGGGAGGCGGCGCTCTACATATACGACGGCGACGCGGGCGGCGACCGCGACGCCATCGGCAGTCACCGCATGGACATAATCCTGCGCCCGGGCGAGGCGCTCGTCTGGCGCTGGGGCCACCTGGACCCCGTGAAGTACCACGGCGAGAGCGAACCCAAGTTCCCGGACACCGTTGCCAACGGGCTGTGGGAGTACCGGCAGGACTTTGCGAAGGACACGTGGAGGAACGGCACGGACACCGTGGAAGCCGTCCGGAGCACGGCCACGGGGCTGGCTGCGGAGGCCGGACGGACGGGCCTCATCGTATGGACCATGCGCAGCCCGTACGCCTTCGTCGGCGGCGGGCTTGACGTCCGGGGCGCGGGCGCCAGGTTCGCACTCTCCTGGGACGGCGAAGAGTGGCACGAAGTCAGCGAGAGCATGGACGAGCAGTTCGCGCCCGACGGCCCGGCGCGCTACGAGTACCGGCTCAGGTGCGAACTGCCCGAGGACGCGCGGCTGGAGGGCCTCGGCATCGTCAACGACCTCCAGATGGCCCCGCTCGCGCTGCCGGCGATGGCGGTCGGCGAGAACAGGTTCGTCTACACGGACGAGTCGCCCCAGGGCCGGAGCGTGCGGATCACTCACGAGTGGATCGAGCGCTCCGCGTCAGCGCCGCCGGGAGCGCCGGCTTCGCCGGTATTCCCTCAGGACGGCGGCGAGACGAACGGCACGGACATCGCCTTCGAATGGACGCCCCCCTCCGACTCAGACGGCGACACAATTGCAGACTACCACTTCGAGCTGTCCGAGCGCAGAGACATGAAGTGGCCGCTCTCGCCCAACTTCAGGAGGCTCATCTCAAAGACGGCCGACCACGCCAGCGCGCGGTACACCTTGCCGTACGTCGGCCTGCTGGCGCCGGATAGGACGTACTACTGGCGCGTCCGGGCCAGGAACGCCAAAGGCGTGTGGGGTCCGTGGAGCAGGACCTGGAGCTTCACGCCACGCGCGCCGGCGCCGCCCGTCGAGGTGACGCTGAACTTCAGCCGCGACCGGGGCGTTGGCGTCCTTCGCTGGAAGGCGAACCCGGAGGGACGCCGGCCCGCCGTGTACCGCGTCTATGGGAGCGACGAGAAGGGCTTCTCCGCCAGCGACGTGCCTTACGAGGCCAACGTCGGCAACCAGGACGAAAAACTGCCCAATCCGTTCCCCGCCAACTTCATCGTCGAGACGGCAGCCACGGAGCTGGCCGTCGCGGGCGCCGGCGTGGACCTGCCGGGAGCCAACAAAGCCTATTATCGCGTCGTCGCCGTGGACAAGCACGGCAAGCGAAGCGGGCCTTCGGACTACGCGGCCGCTCCAAGGCCCGTCATCTACAGCCAGCCCGTAGTGACGGCGAAGGCGGGCGAGCGCAACGAGTACCCGCTCGCCGCCATCCGCTCTCTGGGCGACCTGCGGGCGCGGGGAGGCCTGGCCATGAACTTCTGGGACGTTGAGCAGGCCCGCTTCTCGATCGAGCGCGGCCCGCAGTGGCTCAGCATCGACGAGACGAGCGGGCTCCTTTCCGGCGTGCCGGACGCCGCCGGCCAGGTGGAAGTGATCGTCACCGCCGTGATCGACCGGGAAGTCCGCGAGCTGGACGAGCGGCGCCTCAGTTGGGGACGGGAGCACGTCCTGGGCGTGAGGACGGAGAGGGTCGGGACGGCAACTCAGCGGTTCGTCATCGACGTCACGGAGTGAGCCGGCACCGCTCCGCGAGGGGCTCTAATACTTCCCCAACTCGCGGGCCGTCTCCCATAGGGCGTCCATGTTCTCCTGCGGAATGCCGGGGATGCTCTGGTCCGGGGCGCAGACGTAGCCGCCGCCTGGCTTGAGAATCCCCATGACGCGGGCGACCTCGGCGCGGACGTCCGCGGGCGTGCCCCTGGCCAGAACGGCGGTGTCTATCCCACCGTCCAGGGCCATGCGCCCTACCGTGTCCGCCTTCAGCTTCGCCAGGTTGTTCGCCCGCGCCTGGATGGGGTTAAGGACCGTGATCCCGATTCCGGCCAGGTCACCGGCAATCGCATCCACACAGCCGCAACTGTGGAAGTGGACGATCTTGCCCTCACGCAGGGCGTTCCCGAAGCAGTGCACGTACTCGGGGAGCAGGAACTCGCGGAACATCCGGGGCGAGACCATCAGCGCCCGCTGCGAACCCAGGTCTTCGGAGCATCCGACCGCGTCCACGCCGAGCTCCAGATAGCGGTCGAACGCCCTGCGCGCGTAGTCGGCGATGCCGTGCAGGAACTCGTGGGCCTCGGCGGGATGCGTGAGCAGAGCGGTCAGGAAGTTGTCCATCCCCATGACGGCCCATGCCCGCTCGAAGAGCAGATACGTCAACTGGCCGCTCACGAGCTGTCGTCCGCGGTCGACGGCGGCGAGGCCGTCCGCTGCTGCCTCGGTCAGGACGAGGTCAGACGGGTCGGGAAAAACGTAGTCTTCGAGGCGGTCCAGGCTGGGCAGCGGATTGCGCTTCGGGAACGGCACGGTTCCCTCGATGCCGACCTCCCAGCCGACGCCCCATGCATCGGTCCAATCCTCACATCGGAAGTTGCCCTCGAGTTGCAGCCCGAACCAGACCGGCTCGCAGCCCCGGGGCACGTACTCCGGCCGGCCGAAGCGGATGGCCTCCAGGTAGTTCTCTCGCGCATTCATGGGCGGGGCCCGGGGTGCGGACAGTCACGATGCCGACGCGCTCTGGCGCACCCGAACTCCGACGCACGGTCCAAACAGAACGACCCGCCGCCGTTCAGCATCCCGGCGGGCTATCTGCTTGACTCCGTGCAAGCGTCAGCCCGCTCAGATCTCGACAGGCTCGCACAGGTTGGAGGCCTTGGCTGCCGCTCTGCCGCAGATGTGGCAGACGTAGTTGGCGCCCTTCGACAACCGGGCCACCTCGGCCATCCTGCGCTTTGCCACAAGCTCGCACATGTGGTCGCCATGTCCCTTGTGCTGCTCGAACAGCTTGTGCTCCTTCACAACCATCTTCTTGCTTTCCTTCTCGGCCATCCTGGACCTCCCCCCTGAAGGATCTCTCCCACGCACCTGAAGCTGCCACACCGGAAGCCATTCTACAGCCCTGCCCTCCGACCGTCAATGACCCGGGCTGGCGGCCGCTTTGTTCGGAATCCGAAAGCGCTTCGCCGGACGCCATTGACAGGGGCGACCGGGCAGGATAAAATAGACTAAAAAGGTGTCGCTTGTCCTATTACGGTGAGGCCAATGAAGCTCTCAACACGCTTTCGCTATGGCTGTCGAGCAATGGTAGGCCTGGCCGAGCGCCACGAGGACGGCCCGGTCCCGCTCGAAGCGCTCGCTCACGAGCAGCAGATCCCGGAGCGTTACCTCGCCAAGATCATCCAGGACCTCAGGCGCAGCGGGCTGATACGAAGCGTGCGGGGCGCGCACGGAGGTTACGTGCTGAGCCGGCCCCCGTCGAAGGTCAGCCTGCTGGACATCTGGGAGGGCCTGGAGGGGTCTCTCTGCCCGGTCGACTGCCTGGACAGCACGGCCGTATGCGCCAGGCGGGCCGAATGTCCCACGCGCGGCGTCTGGGAGAAGCTGCGCGAAGCCATAGCGGAAGTGCTGAGGTCGGAGAATCTGGGCCGTCTTGCGCGCCGCCACGAAGCCAGACTCGGCAGGCGCAGCCCAGCAGAGGGGCTCTGAGTGACCGTGTCCAGTAGGGAGAGAGTGCAGCATGTTGACCGACAAGGGCTTTGCGCCAGTTGGCGAGAAGGAGATAACGAGGGCGATCGTCTCGCGGTTCGCCGAGGAGTTCAACGACTACGTGGAGAGCCACTGCCTTGTGATCGGCGCCGGCCCGGCCGGCCTGATGGTCGCAAGGGAGGTCGCCTCGAACGGATTCAAGACGCTCGTCATCGAGAGGAACAACTACCTGGGAGGTGGGTTCTGGCTTGGCGGCTATCTGATGAACAAGGTGACGGTGCGGGCGCCCGCACAGGCGGAGCTGGACGCGCTGGGCGTGCCCTACGAAGAGGCCCAGAAAGGCCTGTACGTGGCCGACGGACCGCACGCCTGCTCCAAGCTCATCGCGTCCGCCTGCGACGCCGGGGTCAAGTTCGCCAACATGACGTCCTTCGAGGACGTAGTCCTGTGCCAGGACGGTTCGGTGGGCGGGGCCGTGGTGAACTGGTCCCCCGTCGCCGCCCTGCCCCGGCAGATCACCTGTGTCGATCCCGTCGCGCTCGAGGCGCGGATCGTCGTTGACGCGACCGGACACGAGGCATGCGTCGTCAGCAAACTCCAGGAGCACGGCATCCTGAACAAGCCGGGCACCGGTCCCATGAACGTCCGGCGGTCCGAGGACCTCGTGGTCGCCCACACGGGGCTGATACACCCGGGGCTCCTTGTGACGGGCATGGCCGTCAGCGCCGCCTACGGCCTGCCGCGGATGGGGCCGACGTTCGGCGCGATGCTGCTGTCCGGAAGGAAGGCCGGAGAGATCGCCGTCGGCATCCTGGCCTCTGAAGCGCGCGTCGCCGCCGAGCCCGCTGCCGCACAGGCCGTTGTGTCCGGCTGAACGGGGCCAAGACGGGGAGCCGGGCCGCTCGCCCGGACGCGGCGGTTGCCGACAATGAGGGGAAAAACAACATGAAGCGAGTGTACTTCGACCACAGCGCGACGACGCCCGTTCGCAGAGAGGTCCTCGAGGCGATGCTCCCGTACTTCAGCGAGGAGTTCGGGAACGCTTCCAGCGTCCACGGGTTCGGCCAGCGCGCCCGCAACGCCATGGAGGCGGCGCGGGACACCATCGCCTCCCTTATCGGCGCCTCGCCCGAGGAGATCATCTTCACCAGTGGAGGCACGGAAAGCGACAACCTCGCGATCAAGGGCGTGGCCGCGGCCGGGCGGCGCGGCCGCATCATCACGTCCGCCATCGAGCACCACGCCGTGCTAAACACGTGCACGCAACTGGAGGACGCCGGTTTCGGAGTAGTGAGCCTCCCCGTGGACAGGTATGGCCTGGTTGACCCCGATGACCTGCGCAAGGCCGTCCGGGACGCCGACGGGAACGTGGCCCTGGTCACGATCATGACGGCCAACAACGAGGTGGGGACGATCGAGCCCATCAGCGAACTGGGGGCAGTGGCGGCGGAGGCCAACGTGCCCTTCCATACGGACGCCGTCCAGGCCCTGGGCAAGATACCCGTGCAGGTAGACGGGCTGGGGGTCGACCTGCTGTCCGCCTCGGCGCACAAGTTCTACGGGCCGAAGGGCGTCGGGTTCCTCTACGTCCGCCATGGCACCCGCATCAGGCCGATCCAGCACGGCGGACACCACGAGAGAAGCCTTCGCGCCGGCACCGAGAACGTGCCCGGCATCGTGGGAATGGCGCGGGCGCTGGAACTCGCCTGCGCAGAGCTGGGCCGAGAGGCGGAGCGTCTGCATGAGCTGCGCGACAGGCTCCAGCAGGGGCTGATGGACACGGTCGAGGACCACCTGCTGAACGGGCATCCCACGCTGCGGCTGCCCCACCTGCTGAACATGAGCTTCGCCAACGTGGAAGGGGAGGCGATGCTGCTCAGCCTCGACGCCGTCGGCGTGGCGGCGTCGACCGGCTCGGCCTGCACGAGCGGCACCCTCGAACCTTCCCACGTCCTGACGGCCATGGGCATCCCTCCGGAGACAGCGCACGGCAGCCTGCGCTTCTCCCTGGGGCGCATCAACACGTCCGAGGACGTGGACTACGTGCTCGAGGAGCTCCCGCCCATCATCGAGAGGCTGCGGCAGATGTCGCCGTTCGCCAAGGAGCCGGGATCGTGAGAGCAACAGAATCCATCAGGGAACAGGTGGCGGAACTCAAGGAGCGCCTGAACGCCGTCATCCTGGCCCACAACTACCAGATCGAGTCCGTGCAGGAGCTCGCCGACCACGTGGGGGATTCGCTCGGGCTGAGCCGGCGCGCCGCAGAGACGGACGCAGACGTCATCGTGTTCTGCGGAGTGCGTTTCATGGCGGAGACCGCTGCGATACTGAACCCGGGGAAGCTGGTCCTGCTGCCCGATCCAGAGGCCGACTGCCCGATGGCCCGCATGCTGGACGGGGCCGGGCTGCGCGATCTGAAGGCCCGGCACCCGGGCGCGGCCGTCGTCTGCTACGTCAACAGCACCGCCGAAGTGAAGGCGCTCAGCGACGTCTGCTGCACGTCGGCCAACGCCGTCCAGGTCGTGAACTCCATTGAGCCGGGCCGGCCGCTCATCTTCGTGCCCGACCACCACCTGGGCGGCTACGTCGCCGAGCAAACGGGCAGGGAGCTAATCCTCTACAGGGGCTACTGCCCCAGCCACGTGCGGATCCTGCCCGAACACATCCGGGAACTGCTGCGCATGTACCCCGACGCCGAGGTCATGGCCCATCCGGAGTGCACGCGCGACGTCCGGGAGCTGGCCGACGTGGTGGCCTCGACCGGCGGCATGGTCCAGTGGGCCAGGCAGAGCAAGGCGCGGGTCCTCATCGTGGCCACCGAGCCGGGCCTGCTCTACAGGCTGCGGCGCGAGAACCCGGGCAAGGAGTTCCTGCCCGCCAGCAAGGCCGCCGTATGCCCCAACATGAAGCGCATCACCCCCGAGAAGGTGCTGTGGGCGATGCAGGAGCGCAAGCACGCCGTGAGCGTGCCTGACGAAGTGCGCGAGGGAGCCCGCAGGGCCCTCGATAGGATGCTCGAGCTCGGCGCGGAATCTGCGAGCGCCGCCGCGCGCGCCGTCCCCTGAGCGGAGCGGTTACTGGCCATGCAGAATGGCGCCGTCAAAGTCGCCGTCGCCATGTCCGGCGGAGTGGACTCATCCGTCGCGGCCGCCCTGCTCAAGCAGCAAGGATGCGAGGTCACGGGGATCACGATGCGCCTGCCCTCCTACACGCCGGACGCGGAGCCCGACGCTCCCTGCTGCGGCGCGCAGGGCGTCGCGGACGCGCGGCGCGTGGCCGCCATGCTGGACATTCCGTTCTACGAGCTGGACCTGAGGGCCTACTTCCGCGAGACGGTAGTGGCCGACTTCTGCCGCGCCTACGGCGAGGGCAGGACGCCCAACCCCTGCGCGCGCTGCAACGAGTGGATCAAGTTCGGCAAGCTGCTGGATCACGCGCGGGCGTTGGGTGCCCAGTTCGTCGCCACGGGCCATTACGTCAGGAAAGAATGGGACGATGAGGCCGGGCGAGCGGTTCTGCGGATGGGCAAGGGTCAGAACGACCAGTCCTACTTCCTGTTCGGCCTCACGCAGGAGCAATTGCGCGATGCCCTGTTCCCGCTCGGCGAGTACTGCAAGGACGAAGTGCGTGAGATGGCCCGGCGGATGAACTTGCCCGTCCATGGGAAGCCCGGGAGCCAGGACCTATGCTTCCTCCCCGACGGGAAGTACAGGGAGTTCCTGCGGGCCGAATGCCCGGACGCCTTCCGGCCCGGCCCGGTTCTCCACGTCTCGGGCAAACGGCTCGGCCGGCATGAGGGCATCGCCGACTACACCGTGGGCCAGCGCCGCGGACTCGGCATCGCGCACGCCGAGCCCCTCTACGTCGTGGGCTTCAGGCCGGGCGAGAACGCCGTCGTGGTCGGCGAGCGACGGCACGTCTTGCGCGACGAGGTGATCGTGGACGAAGTCAACTGGCTGTCCGTCGAGCCCCCGCGGGGGCCCGTCGAGGCCACCGTGAAGATACGGTACAATCACCCGGGCGCCGAAGCGCGCGTCATCCCCGAAGGGGACGGGCGGGTCCGCGTCGCCTTTACGGAGCCGCAGGAAGCGCCCTGCCCCGGTCAGGCGGCCGTCTTCTACTGCGGGACGGCCGTCCTTGGCGGGGGCACCATCGAGAGCGCGCTGAACGGCAGGGAGCAGATAGATGGCGAGCCGTGAACTGGAAGGTAAACTGGATCGGTTGCGCGAGAGCCTTCGCGACATGGGCTCGGTGCTGGTTGCCTTCTCCGGCGGCGTGGACAGCACGTTCCTGACGGCGATGGCGCGCCGGACCCTGGGCAGGGATCGGACGGCGGCGGCGACCGCCACGTCGCCGACTTATCCGCCGCATGAGCTCCAGGAAGCGAAGGAATTGGCCGAAGGGCTGGACGTCGAGCACATCGTATTCCCGTCCGGCGAGATCGAGGACCCGAACTTCAGCGCTAACCCGCCCGACAGGTGCTATTACTGCAAGCTCACGCTATTCGGGGAGCTCCAGGCGCTGGCGCAGAGGCGCGGATACCGCTTCGTGGCGGACGGGACCAACGCGGATGACACGAGCGACTATCGCCCGGGCTTGCGCGCCGCAAAGGAGCTGGGCGTCAGGCAGCCCTTGAAGGAAGCGGGCCTGACGAAGGCCGACATACGCGCGCTGTCGGCGGAGCTCGGCTTGCCGACCCACGACAAGCCGTCCGCCGCGTGCCTGGCCTCCCGGTTCCCCTACGGCGACCCCATCACGGCGCAGAAACTCGAGCGCGTCGCCCGCGCGGAGAGCATCCTGAGGGAGATGGGATTCCGCGGGTTCCGGGTCCGCAGCCACGATCCCATCGCGCGGATCGAACTGGGCCGCAGCGAAGACCTCGCTGCCCTTCTGCAGGACGGCAAACGACGGGATTTGGTGGCAAAGATGAAGGCCCTGGGTTATAAGTACGTTACGCTCGACCTTGAGGGCTACCGCACCGGCAGCATGAACGAGGTGCTCGACCGCAATGGCATCGGGGCGGACGAGCAGGGGTCACCGGGAGAGTAGACGTGTACACCGAGAAAGTGCTCGAACACTTCGCCAACCCCCATAACGTCGGCGAGGTGGAGGATCCTGACGGCGTCGGGCAAGTCGGCAACCCCGTCTGCGGCGACGTCATGAGGATCACGATCAAGGTGCAGAACGGCCGCCTGGCGGACGTGAAGTTCAGGACGCTGGGGTGCGCGGCGGCGATAGCCACCAGCAGCATCACCACAGAAATGGCGAAGGGCAAGACGCTCGACGAAGCTCTGAAGATCACCCGGCAGCAAGTGGCCGACCAGCTTGGGGGGCTGCCGACAAACAAGATGCACTGCTCCAACCTGGCAGCGCAGGGCCTGCACGAAGCGATCAAGGACTACCTGGCGAAGAGCGCGGCCGCAGCCGGCAGGAGCCGGGCAGCGAACTGAGCCCGCGGGCTACCGCAGGCCCTGCGGGATGTAGTCACGGAGTCCCGCCGCCGGCGTCGCGCCGCCTTTCAGCCGCGCCATCCGCGGCAGCGGGTCGCCGATGAGGGGCATGGCCCACCGGACGAAACCATCGGTCACGTCCGTCTTGCCGGGCGCGATCCACTCGGCGGGAAAGCTGCGCTCGGCGTTAGCGACGGCCTGCAGCGGCACTTCGCCGTATTCGACCGCGTACCTCTTCCCCGGTTTGCGCAGGATGGTGGACATCACGCCGCCCTGCCCTTTCAGCGCGAGCTCGCCCGCGTGCACGCCGACCTGATAGGCCTCCTCCAGGTCAACGCTGGAGGCCCGGCTGATGTCCCGCCTTTGCAGCGTTCCCGGCACGTCGACTCGGGCGATGCCGGGGGCGGCCAGCCTGCCCTGCGCCCTCCCCTCTGCGTCGCAGCGGTCCACGCCGTTCAGGTAGTTCATCAGCAGGTGCGCGGCCGTGGTCTGCGACGCGCTGAACTGCGCGTGGCCGAAGCTATCGCGCAGGATGCCCACGTCCCCCACGTTCGCCCCCTCCGTGATGACGACCATGCACCGTCCCGCCTGGCGCAGCGTCTCGTTGACGCTCTGCGTGATGGACTCCAGGTTCTCCTGGGGATCGCCCTTGCCGAGCGCCTCCGGCATGATGATGAGCAGCGGCATCTGGCGGCCGGGGTCGCCCAACCGCGCCGAGGCGGTGATGAAGCCGATCTTGCGGCCCATCGCCTGCATGATGAGAACCGGGTCGCTGGAGCAGCTCGCTTTGTTCTCCTCGTTGGCCTCCAGCACGCTCATGGCCCAGTACCTGGCGACGCTGCCGTAGCCGGGGCTGTGATCGCACAGGGCAAACGTGCCGTCTTCTTGAAGCGAGCCGCCGACGTCGTTGTCGACCGTCTTAGACAGGCCGATGGAGATCAGGTCGAGGCCGGCGTCTTTGGCCACGCCCGCCACGCGGTGAGCCGTGTCCATCGAATCGTTGCCGCCGATGTAGAAGAAGCAGCCGACGTTATGTGCCTTGAAAACCTCGATGATGCGGGCGTAGTCCTCGTCGTAGGCGCCGCTCTTGCCGGCCAGCTTATAGCGGCAGCTCCCGATGCTGCCGGCCGACGGCGTTTCGGCAAGGAGCCGGATCTGCTCCGGATCCTGGGCGGTCAGGTCGATGAACTCGTTCCTCAGGACTCCCACGATGCCCATTGACGCGCCGTAGACGCTGCCGATCTGAGGCGAGGCACCCAGCGTCTCAACCACGCCCCTGAGCGTATTGTTGATCACCGCCGTCGGCCCGCCCGACTGGGCTACGACTGCATTCATCGGCATCGCGTTGCTCCGTACTGGGTGGCATTAAAGGACGAAGAGCTTGCCTCGGGGATGGAGCTGCTTGTAGGTCTCGATCCGCTTGTCCTGGAGCTTCCCGTACTCTTCGCGGGCGTCGTAGTCCTCCTTCTCCCACGGGCCCTTGTCCAGCAGGACGTCCTCGAAGGCTGCGACCTTCTCGTCCTCCATCCGGCCTCGGTACTCGCCTGCGAAGAACGCCTCGAACGACTCGCGGGCAGTCGCCCAGGCCTCCTGTTCAAGGCCGGCAGGCGTAGGATAGAAGAGGGCGTCGTTGCCACGCGCGGCCTTCAGGTCGCCGCCGCCGTCGCCGATCATGATGACCTGATCCCCTTCGTAGCCGCCGGCCTCCCTGAGCACTCGGATGTGATCGCCCTTCTTGCCCATCTCCTTGCCGGCAATGGCCTGCACGTACCCGGCCAGCTCCGTGCGCGTCCACCATTCCGCCAGGTCGTTGTACGGCGTGGCGGAGACGACCAGGATGTCCGCGTCCCGGGACACGCGCTCCAGGGTCTCTCGCACGCCGTCGAACGGCGGCATGTCGAGCGTAACAAACTGGAACGTCCGGTCGACGGCCTCGCTCCAGCTCAGCAGCCGCGTCACGTTGTAGTCCAGGCCGTTCATCTGGTGGTACTCCGCCAGGGAGGGGATGCCGAACGCCTTCTTTCCCCCGCTCTTCTCGACGAAGCTTACGTAGCCCTCAATAGAGGAGAGCAGGTCCCTGACATGGTCTTCACACAGCACTTCGCGCGCCTGGCGGTCGGCCAGCAGGGACGCCAGCGTGTACCGGACGGCCAGGTAGCGGTCGCACCCCCTGGTCGTCGCCCACAGGTTGTGGTGCTCGGCATGGAGCCGGAAGAACATCTCGGTCCCGCGCAGGCCGTTCATGTCCATGTAGTGCGGGTGGAACACGATGACCTGCTTGGCCCACATGTTGTCGAGCGCGCAGCCATCGGTGTCTATGCAGACGGCGAAGTCGTGCTCGCGCTGCCAGTTGCGGATCTGCTGCTGCGGATCGTCCTTGATCTGCTGCTTCGTCAGCACTCCCTGGAAGGCCATGGCCCCTCTCCGAAGCGGTGCGTGGTTGGCGAATGGGCGCGCGCCCGTCAGTCGGCCGGGCTCAGGTGGTAGCCCTTGCCCCCTTTGTCGACGCGCTCGAAACCGTGCTCGCCGAAACGGTCCCGCTGCCCCTGGATCATGTTGGCGGGCAGGCGCGCCGTGCGATACGTGTCGAGGTAGACGAGCGAGGCTCCGACTGCGTCCGCCGGCAGTCCCAGCCCGGCCATCGTGGAGACCCACCAGCGCCAGTTCGTCTGGAACCCGGCGTCGTTCAGCCTGTCGGCGAACTGCGGGGCCAGCAGGATGCAGTGCAGGTCCCCGTCCTGGCAGAACGCCTCCCGAATGGGGTCGAGCAACTTCGAGCGTATGATGCAGCCGCCCTTCCAGATGCGGGCGATCTCGTCCAGCTCAAGCTCGAACTCGTACCGGCCGTTGCTCTCCGCCGGATCGGCCAAGGATGCCTCCCGCAGCAACCAGAACCCCTGCGCGTAGGCCGCCACCATCGTCCCGTAGAGCGCGTCCGCTGCGGCGTCGATGAGCCTGCCCTCTTCGGCGCGGTCGAACGGGCCCAAGAGCTTCGCTCGCAGCCTGCCAGCGGCGGCCAGCCGCTGTTTCTTGTACGCGCTCATGATGCGGGCCTGGAGCGCCGCTGCGATCGTCGGCACGGGGACGCCCAGATCGAACGCGATCTGCGAGGTCCATTTGCCGGTGCCCTTCTGGCCCGCCCGATCCAGTATCACGTCCAGCATCGGCTTGCCGGTCTCCGCGTCGACCATCCCGAGCAGCTCGGTCGATATCTCCATGAGGTAGCCCCCGTGCCTCCCGGCCGTCATCTCCGCGAAGATGGGCTGGATCTCGGCGGGGGTGCGGTCCAGCAGCACGGCCAGCGCGTGGTAGACCTCCGAGATGGCCTGCATGATGCCGTACTCGATGCCGTTGTGCACATTCTTGACGAAGTGGCCGGCCTCGTTGTCCCCCATGTAGGTGCAGCACGGGCCGTCAACCTGCGCGGCGGCCGCCTCCAGCATGTCGCTCACGTGCGCATAGGCCTCGCGCGAGCCGCCGGGCATGATGCACGGACCCATCAGCGCACCCTCGGCCCCGCCGCTCACCCCCGTGCCGACGAAGAGGATGCGGCGCCTGGCGAACTCGTCACACCGCCGCTTCGTGTCGTGCGGGTGCGAGTTGGCCGCGTCGATGATGACCGTGCCCTTCGGAATGAGGTCCGCCAGAGCCGGCACGTCCCGCTCTTCGCCGTCGCCGTACCTGGCCTTCGAGCCGCTGAAGAAGAGGTCGTCGATGGGACCCCAGGGCTCGATGACGGGATCGTTGGCCTTGATCATGGCCAGCACGGCCCCGCCGGGGCTCTTCAGGTGCCGGCAGGCCTCGACCAGCGTCTCGGCCGTGCCGACCCGGTCGGCTATCTCCTCGCCAGCCACTTCTTGGGCAAACCGTTCGGTTGTGGAGACCGTGCGGTTGACGCCGATGACCCTGTAGCCGTTGCGGGCGAAGTTGCGGATTAGGTTCTCGCCCATCACGCCGAGGCCGTACAGAACAAGATCGTACTTACCGTCGAGCTTCGTCACTTCCATCTCGCGTCTCCAGCAGGAACAGAATGGCATTCAGAGGACCGGCAGAAGCTCGTCGCATGCCCGCGCGACGCCCCGCGATCGCCATTCTGCCAGAAGGCCCCTGGGGTGTCAAGCATGCGGCCGCAGGGGGGCTGCAGGCCAGGTCACCTTGCGCCGCGGGCCGCCATCGCTTATAAATTGGCAGCGATGGCGATGCCTGCGGCTCCGCAGAAGGCAGGGCCGAGGGCGTGGCCCCGTGCAAGTTCGCGGAAGACCCGGCACTCGGTCTACGGAGTGAGCAAGGTGAGCAAGGCGAGGACCAGGCGCGTTGCGGCCATTGACGGAAGCGGACGGTTCGTGTTGGTCGAGGAGGAGGTCCCCTCCCCCGGCCCTGGGCAGGTGCTGGTTCGGCACAAGGCCACGCTGATCAGCCCGGGAACGGAGCTCAGCGGCGTGCTGCACATGAGGCAGAATCCGAACCCCTCAGCAAAGCCGCACAAGTTCGGCTACAGCAGCGCCGGGATCGTCGAGGCCGTTGGCGAAGGTTGCGACGACATACCGGCCGGCCTCGAAGTGGCCTGCATGGGCGGCGGCTACGCCCTGCATAGCGACTACGGTGTCGTCCCGCGCAATTTGCTGGTACCGAAGCCGGAGGGTCTGAGCTTCGAGGAAGCCGCGTTCGCGCACCTGGCTGCCACGTCGCTGCAAGCGGTGCGGCGCGGGGACGTCCGCATCGGCGAGAACGTCCTGGTCGTCGGGCTCGGCATCGTCGGGCAGATCGCCGTTCAACTGGCCTGCGTGGCCGGGGCCCACGTCGCGGCAATGGACCTCCTGCCGACGCGGCGCGAGCTGGCCGCGCGCGGCGGAGCGGAGCTGATTCTCGACCCCTCTCGGGATCCAGTGCCGGCCGTCCAGGAGTTCACACGCGGCTACGGGCTGGACTGTGCCATCATCGCGTTCGGAGGCGACGCCACGGCCGTCGTTCAGCAGATCCCCCAGATGATGAAACTCGCGCCGGACGGCCATCGGATGGGCCGGCTCGTCATCGTGGGCGGGGCCAACTTCCAGACCAAGGGCTGGCCGGTCGCCGTCGGGAACATGGACATCCGCCCGTCGTCCCGGCCGGGACCCGGCTACCACGACGAAGCCTGGGAGCATGGGCGCGACTACCCGCCCGTGTTCGTTCAGTGGACGACGCGCCGCCAGATGGAGGAAACGTTGCGTTTCGCCGCCGAAGGCCGTCTGAAGTTCGAGATGCTGATCACGCACCGCCTGCCGCTCGACGATTTCGCGCAGGGCGCCGAGGCGCTCGTCAGCGCGCCGGCATCGGCGCTGGGCGTCATATTGAACCCATGAGAACGGGCCGCAGCCCGGCCCCGGGAGGAAGGCTGTGGAAAGGATCAGGTGGGGCATCCTGGGTACGGGGCGGATCGCCCACAAGTTCGCCCTCGGGCTGAGCTTCCTCGACAACGCGGACCTCATCGCCGTCGGCTCGCGTGCGCAGCAGACAGCCGACCAGTTCGCCGAGGAGTGGCAGATCCCCCACCGCCATTCCAGCTATGAGGAGCTGGCTGCCGATCCCGACGTGGACGTGATCTACGTTGCCACCCCGCATCCCTTCCACAAGGATAACAGCATCCTGTGCCTGGACGCCGGCAAGGCCGTTCTGTGCGAAAAACCGTTGACCATCAACGCCCACCAAGCACAGGAGGTGATCGGCTGCGCCCGCCGCAACGGCGCCTTCCTGATGGAGGCAATGTGGACGCGGTTCCTGCCGGCCGTCTGCCGGCTGCGCGAGCTGCTGGCCGCGGGGAGCATCGGCGAGGTGCGCATGGTCAGGGCGGACTTCTGTTTCCGCACGGACTGGAATCCCAAGGGGCGACTGCTTAACCCGGAACTCGGCGGCGGCGCGCTGCTCGACGTCGGCGTCTACGCCGTCTCCTTCACCTCCATGGTCTTCGGAGGGCCGCCGGCGGAGGTGACGAGCATGGCCCACATCGGCCGGACCGGCGTCGACGAGTTGGACGCCATCGTGCTGGGCTACGGCGGGGGCCGCCTTGCAGCGCTCACATGCGGCATCCGCGCCAGCATGCCGCATGAAGCCTGCGTGGTGGGCACGGACGGCTGGATCCGCGTCCATTCTCCCTTCTGGAAGACGAAGGCCCTGACGCTCGGCGTCGGGGACCAAGAGGAGGAGCGGATCGAAGCGCCGTACGAGGGCAACGGCTACGAGTGCGAGGCGGCTGAGGTGATGCGCTGCCTCCGCGACAGGAAGCCGGAGAGCGCCATCATGCCCCTGGACGAATCCCTGAGCGTCATGCAGACGCTCGATCGCATCCGCGCCCAGTGGGGCCTGACCTATCCCATGGAGTGAACGGCCGGGCCGGCGGCGCGCGCCGGCCCTCGGTCGTCACGAACCGTTCCGCGCCCGGGCTCCAGCGCCCACGGCTTCCGCAGCCTTGCCGTTGAGGGGCTCAATGCCCAGACGCTCCTCCGCTGCGCGCAGGATCGCAGCCAGCAATTCGCGGTAAGACATCCCCGCCGCGCCTGCCATCTTGGCCAGGTGCCCGTCCCAGCACCAACCGGGGTTCGGGTTGACTTCCAGCAGGTGGGGATTGCCCTCCGCGTCCAGGCGCCAGTCGAAACGGGCATAGTCGCGGCACTCGAGCCGGTCGAAGAGCTTCAGGCACCACTCCTCGATCTGCTTCTCCACGTCCTCCGGCAGTTGGGCCGCCACGGACTTGATCTGCCAATAAGGCGAGTCCGGTTCCCACTTGGCTTCGTAGCCGCAGACGTGGGGCAGCCCCGGCGGCAGCGCCGAGTAGTCCTCTTCAGTGATTGGCAGGACGGTGTAGGCCGTCGGGGGGTTGCCGATGATCCCGACGCTCAGGTCCGCGCCGACGAGGAACTGCTCGAGCAGGACGGGCTTGTCGTAGCCGAACTTGTCGCGGATCTCGCTGATCGCGCTGACCACCTCGTCCAGGTCGCCCGCCACGCTGCGCTGTGTGATGCCGAAGCTGGAGTCGCCGAAGTTCGGCTTGACGATCAAGGGGAAGTCAAACGGGAGTTCAAAGGCACTGTCTTGGGGCTTGATAAAGAAGGCGCCGGGCACGGGAACGCCCATCTCGCTGGCGATACCGCGCACCAACGATTTGTCGTAGCAAAAGGCC
Organism: uncultured candidatus Brocadiaceae bacterium; assembly: GCA_964521715.1. Taxonomy (GTDB): domain Bacteria; phylum Planctomycetota; class Brocadiia; order SM23-32; family SM23-32; genus DAOVRD01. Next base: position 26,897 of record CAZFSS010000036.1, read on the forward strand.
AGGCACTGCGGGCCACCGCCCGTGTAAGGGATGCCGAGCTGCTCGAGGAGGGCCGGCACGTGCAGCTCTTTGCGCGGATCGTTGTCAAAGCCCTCGTCGCAAAGGTTGAAGACCAGGTCGATCTTCGGCGCCAGCTTGCGCAGGTCCGTGACCAGCGCATCGTGGTCATCGAGGTACTCGAACTGGTAGCCGTCCAGCTCCCTGAGAGCAGCCTTGAGCTGGTCTATCGTGTAGAAGTCGTCGTCGTCGAAGACGGAGGCCGGCTTGAGCGGGTCCGGCTTATGGGGGTCGCCCATCACGACGACCACCAGGCGGACGCTCTCCGCGGACTTACGCCTGACCGGAACCCACTCCTTGCGCGCGCGAGCGGTCATGACGATGCGCCGTTCCATCATGCCTAGGTCCTGGTTGCGCTGGGAGTCCGACTTGATGGTGGCATGACAGGTCGGCTCCGTGAAACCGGCCTGCTCCATCAGCTTGGTCAGGCTGTCCCGCGTGTAGAGACGCTCGGCGTAGAACTGATCGGCCATGACGCCGTGTTCGACGTGCGTGATGACCTCGCGCGAGATCAGGCGCTGACGGTCTGCAGACAGCGACCGCTCGCGGCATACGAAATGGTTCTTGTCCATCCACTCCCAGGAGCGCGGCTGAAAGTTGCGGCGAACATGCTGGCCGTCAGCCACGTCCACAAGGAGGCGCCCCCAGGGCTTCAGGATGCGGAAGACCTCCTTGAGCACCTGCAGGTCGTCCTTGACAGTCTCGAAGTAGCCGAAGCTGTTGCCCAGGATCAGCACGACGTCGAAGCTGTCCGGCGCGTAGGGAAGCTTGCGGGCATCCCCCTCCCGGAACCGCACCGCCAGCCCCTCCTTCTGGGCCGTCCGTTTGGCTTTCTGGATCAAGTAGTGCGAGCGGTCCAGGCCCTCGACGTGCTTGAAGCCGCGGCGGGTCAGTTCGAGCGAGTGCCTGCCCTGCCCGCAGCACAGGTCGAGGACCTTGTCCTCGGGGCCCAGCTGCACGACGTCGCAGAACACCCCTACTTCCTGCCGCGTCTGGGACTGATCGTCAACCACGTCGCCATCCGTCTTCAGGTAGAGTGAGTTGAAGATGGAACGCCACCAATCGGGCCGAACGTGCTCCTCGAGCGTCCCGACCGGGCCCAGGCACCTGGCGCCGTTCGGACGGGACTTACCTGGCGGCTTCTGTTGGTCGCCTTCCTTTTCCATCTGACCTTCGACCCCTTCCCATGTGTGGGAGGCCTCCGGTTTTGCACGCCCCCAGCGCGCGCCCCCGGCGGCCAGTAACGGCACGGGCCGCCCCACGGGGCGGCCTCCTATGCCGCGCATTCCCTACTATTATACAACCAGTTGACCCCTTGTCCAGTGCTCCTTGCCACATTTGTGGCTTGGTCCGAGGAGCCAGGCGCCCCGGCCATGTGCCGCTGCTTCACCGCTCCCAGCGCTCGACCGTCTCCTGCGCCGTCCCAACGTCCCGCCAGAACTGCACGGCCTTTGCGCGCAGATCAGCCAGCACTTCCGGATGCTGGCCGGCCACGTTCTTCTGCTGCGTGGGGTCCGCCGCAAGGTCGAACAGCAGGTCCGACCTCTCCCGCCCCGCCGCCTGCTCCTTGGCGAGGCCGTCCACAGCCCTGTCCACCACCGTTTCGCCCTTCTTCGGCGCGGACCAGAGCACGGCCGTCCACTTGCTGCACGCCACGGTCGCCGGAACGGAATCGCCGCACATGTACGGGCTGCTGACGGCGAACTCGCGATGCTGGTCGCCCTCGCCGCGCAGCACTCCGGCGAATGACCTGCCGTCCACGATCTGGGGCACGTCGATCTCCGCCAGCTCCAGAATCGTGGGCATGAAGTCCATCGGTTGCACGACCGCCCGCTTCGCCTGCGCAGTGCAGTCCGGAGGATGAACGATGAGGGGAATGTGATTGATCTCCTCGTAGAGCGGGACGTACTCGAACCTGTCCGGGCTGATCAGGCTCTTCCCGATGATGCCGTGCTCGCCGTGCAGGAACCCATGGTCCGTGGTGAACATCACGACGGTGTTCTCGAACAGGCCCAGGTCCCCTATCTTCTCGAACACCCGCCCCACCCAGCGGTCAACCAGCGTCACTTCGGCGGCGTAGAGGGCACGAGCATGTTCGAGCTCGCGGTCGGTAAGGAAGTCGGTCCGGGCATAGAGCGGGTAGTCGACCACGTCCCCCTTATAGCCGGGGTCGTACATGTCCACGTACCACCGGGGAGCGTCCCACGGCTCATGGGGATCGAACGTGTCTACGTACAGGAAGAAGCCGTCGCGCTCGTAGTTCTTCTCGAGCCATCGGCACGCCTGCGCCATGGTGCGGGCGACGAAGGTGTCCTCCTCGTGCTGCCACCAGGCCACGTTGCGGCGGTGGCGCCGGCGCATCCCTTCAGCGTTGCGGATCTTCTTCGGGTTGCACGGATCCTGCGGCGCCTCCGGGTAGGTCCGCCACCGGTCGGTCTCCTGCCCCCTTATCCACTCGAACCCGTCGAAGCCCCGGTCGTAGTGATAGCCGTTCTCCAGGATGTGGGGGCAATCGCAGATCATCATGCTCACGTAGTCCTTCTGCTTCAGCACGTCGGCCAGGACGACTTCGTCGGGAGAGAGCGGCGACCAGGGCGCGTAGCTCGCGGTGAAACGGCCGGTCAGGACGTCGCGCCGATGCGGGACGGTCGGGAAGCTGGCCGAGTACGCGTTCTCGAACAGCAGCGACTTCGCCGCAAAGCGGTCGATGTTCGGCGTGCTGATCCACTCGTTCCCGTAGCATCCGAGGTGGTCGCGACGCAGCGTGTCGGAGATGATGATGATGAAGTTCACGTCCGCCTCCCTCCTTTGGGCGGGTAACTGACGCAGGTCGCGGCAGGCCGCAGGTTCCGCCTTGCGCCACTATACTCTCCATGAGGTGGGGCTTCAACCACAGCCCAGTTACCTGCGCTGGGGCGGCATCGGCGGGTACGGCTTGACTCTCAGGGGGGTGCGGCATATACTCGGAATGCACCATCTTCGGGGCCCATAGCTCAACGGCAGAGCAGCGGACTCATAATCCGTTGGTTGGAGGTTCGAATCCCCCTGGGCCCACCACCTAAATCATTCGGTGCCAAGCACTTGCAGTGTTCGCTCGCCTCCTCCGCTGACTGCAGAATGCCCGGCATAGGGTGAATTCGGGTTGGCGCTGGCCACGCCAGCGTAGGGCAGCCGCATCTGTGCCGACCGAAGGACTTCCGGGAAGATGGTGGTGTAATGGTCCAGGGTGGTCTTGATTGACGCGTGTCCGGCCAGCTTCTGGACTACCGCCTCGCTCACCCCGTCCATGACCAGATGGCTGCAGAAGGTCCGCCTCAGATCGTGGAGCGTGCAGCGCGGTATGCCTGCCTTCGCCACTATCTGACTGAACATCCGGTTCAGGTTGTTCCTCATCGGCGTCCCGTGCTTCATCTGGAACACGAAGCCGACACGTCGGCCATTTGCGAGAGCCTTAACCTGGATTATCGACCAGGGGTGGTGAGAAAGCAAGTTTGGCCTCACTGGTAGTGGCTGGCGGGTCCGGTGGGGCTGCGACGGATGCCAGCGATGCTGCAGGAGCCGGTTGGACGAGTCTGGGACGTTCCTGTCGGGCGCGGTGAGGTCGTGTTGCGCTGTGCGCGGACGTAGCTTCCCTGCGGTCGGGGCCAGAGGAAGTGAAGACTGCTCGCAGTTCAGGTCGTGCAGGGCGCGGCACGGGCAGGCCCGCCTGCCGGCCGGCGGGCAGGCATGCGGGCGATGCGCTCAAGCACCAGGGCCAGCACCTCCCGCAAGGGGAAGCCGCCGGCAATGTGCACCCAGATCCTCCGCACCGTCTGCCGGATGCGTGCCCCGACCTTGAGCAGCCGAGTGCGGATCGTCTCAATCGTGGCCCCCTCCAGCACGGTGCCGCCCAGCTTCGAGCCGAAGACGGGCAGCAGGTTGTAGGCGAAGGCAAACTGGATGAGCCGGAAGGCGTTTCCGGCCTTCGTAGCCGAAGCTACTTCGGCGGAGTAGGCGGCCACGAAGCAATGACAGCTCAAACGGTCGGCGTTCAGGGCGTTCTTGAGCTGGTCGATGAAGCCTTCGGCCGTGCCCCGGTCGCAGTAGAGGCGCCAAAGGTGCACCGGCAGGCCTTTCATGTTGGTGACCAGGAAGCGGCGGTTCGTCCCCTCCGCGTTTACCTCGCCCTGCTCTGCGAAGCCCGCTACGCAGGGCGAAGCAGAGACCTTGTAGATGATGCGGCGCTTGCGTCATCCGCCGTTGGCAGCGCGGCAGTCAGATCCATGCCTTGCGAAGGAGCAGCGCCTTGACGCCCTGCGTCAAGAGAACGTAGCACGTCAGCGTCACGGCGAGCAGGAGCCAATAGAGCGGCGGCAACGGAGTGAGGCCCAGTGACGGGCCTATGGCCGAGGACGGCAGCCACATGCCGATGACCATGATGCAGGCTGTAGTCATGATCACCGGCCAACTGGCACGGGTCTGAATGAACGGGATCCGGTTCGTGCGGATGATGTGGATGATCAGGGTCTGCGTCAACAGTGACTCGACGAGCCAACCCGTGTGGAACAGTGGCGCCCGAGTGGGGTCCCAGCACTTGAAGACGTAGAGCAGGATGAAGTAGGTCGTGTAGTCGAAGATGGAGCTGATGGGCCCGATGAAGACAATGAATCGGAAGATCTCCCCCATGGACCATGGGCGCGGTTTGGCAATCTGTTCCGGGTCCACGGCATCGGTGGGAATAGAGACCTGGGAGAAGTCGTAGAGCAGGTTGTTCGTGAGGATCTGAATCGGCGCCATCGGCACGAACGGCAGGAAGGCGCTGGCACCCACAACGCTGAACATGTTGCCGAAATTGGAGCTGGCGCCCATGCGGATGTACTTGATGATATTGGCGAAGACCTTCCGCCCTTCCAGTACGCCTTCCGACAGAACCATCAGGCTCTTCTCGAGGAGGATCACATCGGCCGATTCCTTTGCAAGGTCGGCGGCCGTGTCTACGGAGATGCCCACGTCGGCGCTGTGCAGAGCCGGGGCATCATTGACCCCGTCGCCCAGGAAGCCGACAACATGCTTCCTGCTCTGCAGCGCTTTGACGATCCTCTGCTTGTGGGCCGGCGAGAGCCGAGCGAAGATGGTGGCTTTCTCCGAGACCTCCGCCAGTTCGGCGTCGGACATCTTCTCGACCTGCGCGCCGAGCAGCACCTGCTCGGTGGAAAGGCCCACCTCATGGCAAATCTTCCGGCTGACCAGCTCATTGTCGCCGGTGAGTACCTTGACGGACACCCCGTGCTCCTGTAAGGCAGCCAACGCCGCCGCTGCAGTTTCCTTGGGTGGGTCCAGGAACGCGACGTAGCCCCTGAGGACCAAGTCTTTCTCGTCATCTTTGGAGTAGGCCGGCTTGCGCTCAAGATCCTTGCTGGCAATTGCCAGGACCCGGAAGCCATCCTTGCTGAGCTCCCTGTGCTCCTCCTCCAGATCTACGATGAGGATGGGCTGCATCGGATAGATCTTCCCCTCAAACTCGAACCGGGTGCAGCGCTCGAAGACCTCTTCCGGAGCTCCCTTGGTGATGAGCTGCAAGGTCCCGTGCGGGGTTTCGACGACGACGGACATGAGTCTGCGTGAGAAGTCGAAGGGGATCTCATCGATTTTCTGGCACGCCTGGATGTTCAACTCCGCATGCAGTTCCTTGTGATCCAGAATGGCACGGTCCAGCACGTTCTTCAGCCCGGTCTGGAAGTGACTGTTGAGGTATGCGAGCATCAGGACAGCGTCGTTCTCCTGGCGAAACACGTTGAAGTGCTTCTCGAGGATGATGCGATCCAACGTAAGCGTGCCTGTCTTGTCCGTGCATAGCACGTCCATCGCACCAAGGTTCTGGATCGAGTTGAGGCGTTTGACGATCACCTTTTTGCCAGACATTGCCATCGCGCCCTTGGACAGACAGACCGTCACGATCATCGGCAGCATCTCGGGTGTCAAGCCCACGGCAACGGCCATAGCGAAGAAGAAGGCTTCCTCCCAGTTGTGTTTGGTCAGCCCGTTGATGACGAAGACCAGCGGGACCATGACCAGCATGAAGCGGATCATCAGCCATGTCATGCGGCCGATGCCCGTGTCGAAACTGCTCGGCGGCGGTTGGCCAACGATGGCGTTCGCTATTCGGCCAAGGTAGGTCTTCGAGCCGGTCGTGAGCACGACAGCCATCGCCGTTCCGCTCTGGACGCTTGTGCCCAGGAAGCAGACGTTGCTTAGTTCCAGCGGTGGCCGGTCCTTCGCATCCTGTCGCACACAGACTTTCTCCACCGGCAGCGACTCGCCGGTGAGCGCACTCTGGGTGACGAACAGGTCCCGGCACGAGATCAGCCGCACGTCGGCCGGGATCATGTCGCCGGCGGAGAGCCTGACCACGTCACCGGGAACCAAGTGCTCCAGCCGCACCTCACGGGTCAGCCTGTCGCGGACGACGGTTGCGGTGACGCTGATCATGGCGGCAAGCTTCGCCGCAGCCGAACTGGCCCGCGCCTCCTGCACGAACCGCAGGGTCACGCCCAGCGCCACCATCAGCGATATCACGGTGCCCGCCCGCACGTCGCGGGTCACGAACGACACCGCCCCCAGCAGAACCAACACGATCACCAGGGGGTTGATGACGGCCCTGGCCAGCAGCCTGACCAGATCGTAACGCCGCTGCTGGCCTACGATGTTGGGGCCGTATTCGTCCAGGCGACGCTCTGCCTCTTCCTCCGTCAGGCCGGCGGTGGAGGTCTGAAGGTTCCCCAGCACGCCTTCGGCGTCGGCCCGAGCGGCCTCCAGGACCAAAGGCGAAACGCTGACCCCCGACGGCATCCGCCGCAGCACATCCAGAACGCCTTTGGGCCTCACAGGCAGCCACATGCTTGAGACGACCCTCCAGACTGGATCGGACTATGTCCGTGCCACCTCAAACGGACGCTCGGTGCGCGCCGTCCTTGCCAGATGCGGCTCTCGTTCAGACATGCAAGTTCAGCGGTCAGATTCTATTACTCTTTCGTCGCCTGGTCAATTCCCCAAGACTGCGTTTCCCAGGTTCACCCGTCGGCATTCATGCCGTCCCGCTGCCCTGCCGGCAGCCAGTGACAGAGCGCACAGAGCGGGGCCGTAGCCGTCACTGTCGAACTGGCACGAACCTCCCGACAGCATAAGCTGCAGACGGTCGCCCGTGGGCCAGTCAGACCACGCCAGAAACCATTGCCGCGGCTTCTCAGCCGCAGATGCCGCGTATGTCGCAAGCGGATGTTCATACAGGAGTACATCCAGGACCGGTGGGCCTATGAAACGGACAAGCCTGAGCATTTCCCCTTTTGCTGCTATAAGGAACCCTTTTCGCGCGTACAGTCGGTGCGCCCGAACCTTGTCTGCGAACGTCTGGAGGAACACCGCCATAAACCCCATTCGGGACATCTCTGCGACACGCTCATCCACCAGTGCACCTCCCGCGCCACGTCCTGTGAACGGGGGCAGTACTTCCATGTTCACCAACTCACCGAACGGTGGATAGACCGCGTCGATCACGACGCGTCCCACTACCTTGCTTTCGACCTCCGCCAAGAGGTGCGTCTGCGCCACGTCTACTATGGCGGGCTCGGGCCAGTGCATGTGACGGCCGCGGCTTTCGGGTGCGTAGGCTGCCCTGAGGCCGGACTCCGCGCGTTCGTCCTCAGGCCGGTACGAATGTGCTCCACGAGATTGGGTCGTCCTGTCCATGTTGACTCCTTAAAGGTAAGGCGGCCACGCGCGGGCTTTCCGCAACGTGGCCGCCTGAGCCTTCGGCCTGTCTGTGCACCTCCTGGCGCTACGTCATGGCGTCGCCTCCAGGAGGCGTGCGAATCCCGCGCAGATCACGATCTTCTTGAGCGCTTTCATCTGCATCACCCCCTTTCGGCTGGAGCCAGGGGATCCCATCAACCGCACCATAACACTAGCCGGAGAGCGCGCTCGTGACAAGCCCTTTCCCCGACCTCTCGATGCGGGAAGCTGCTCGGAGTTCGCACGGTCAGAGAGGCGGGGGTTGCCTACGGGCAAGAGCTGGGCAGCACTGCCGTGTGGGTCAGCTTTCGAGGACGGCCAGAAACTCGGGGTCGTCCCGGACGGGTGCGAACTCCGGCTGCCGGAAGAACTCGTCCCGGAAGAACCTTCTCTGCCTGTCGCTCCTGCAGATCTCGAACGCCCGTCGCAGACGCCTCAGCGATTCCTCGCGGTCGTTCTCCACCGAAAGGGCGAACCTGGCGATCACAAACTCGGTCGCATCCGTGTCGCGCAGCTCTGATGCCTTCCGCAGCAGGCGGAGCGCTGCCGCTTTGTCACCAAGGTAGAGGTAGAACCCGCGAATCGCCGCGTTGTGGTAAGCGTGCCCGAGCCATTGGAGCCAGGCCTGGACCTCAGGATCAGTGGCCTCTCGGGCACTCGACAGGGACGGCTACTTGCCCTTGACTTCTCCCTCGTAGGCGTTGAGCGCACCAAGAATGCTCTCGCGCTGCCTCTGCACCTCGTCTTCGCTTCCCTGTGCCACGGCTGCCTCAAGCTCCACGCACGCACCCTCGATGAGGTACCAGCGGTGTTGCGGCGAATGCTCCAGTTCTTTAGCCAGATGCCGCATGCGCCGGATGAGCTCGAGCGCGCGATCGGGCTTGCCGGCGTCGACGAACATGTGGGCAGCGTAGTTAAGGTTCTCGCGGGACCACTTGGACTCGTCGTCGGACGGCGCCGTTGAGAGATGCAGGATTCCCTCAGCGTAGTCCTCAAGCTTGCTCGCAGCAGCGTACGAGTCGTGGAGGTCGCAGTAGCTGCCGTAAAGCTGCTCCGCCCCCACTTCCTGCCGTCGCGCTGCCTGAACGGCAGAGCGATGCGCAGACACTGCTTCACCGAACCGCTGTTCCTGTTGAAGCGCGACTGCCTTCCGGACCCTCGCCTCGAAATCAGGCCCCAGTTTGGACGCTTTCAGTCCATCTTCCACCATGGCAACCATCCTCTCTCTGAGCATCCTGCGAGAATCATGCAAGCGGCGTCTGACCGTGCCGGCCGGAACGTTCAGGAACTCAGCCACCTCTTGGACGCTGTAGCCGTCGATGTAGAAGAGCGTCGTGGCGAGACGGTTCGGCTCGGACAGGGCCCTGATGGCGTCCAGGACGGCCCCCCGCATCTCTGCCTTCTCGAGTTTCTCCGGGGCCGTGGGCACGTCAGGCGCCGGCATGTTCTCCTGGCTCAGAGGCGCAGCGCCGGCTTCCTTTCGCCGCAGATAGTCCAGGCAGCAGTTGCGCGTGATCCGGTAGAGCCAGCCGGGGAATCTGCCGGGATCGCGCAGTTTGTTCAGTCTCGACCAGGCCCGGATGAAGGACTCCTGGGCCAGGTCCTGCGCGTCGTGGAAGTCGCCGAGCAGGGCGTAGGCCGTCCCGTAGACGGCGTCCTGGAAGCGCTCAACCAGTTGGCCGAAGGCCTCGAGATCGCCCCTCTGCGCCCGTTCGATCAGCTCCCGCAAGCTCCTTCCCCCGCAGATGCCCTTCAGCGAACTCGACCGGCCAGTCTACTGCCGCACCGGCCCGCCCGCCACAGCCCTTCTGCAGCTACAGACGCAGTCCGGCCGCAGCAGGTTCGGTACGGCGTGGCGTTCGCGGGCAGAAGACCCAATGCCCCCATGCCAGGGAACCGCCCGCTGGCCAGCGCCAGTGCAAGCCCCTGCCCTTCTGGGCTGGGCAGAATACGGACCTCCTCGCCGTCCCTGTATGGATAGTACCGGATCGGGAACTTGGCCTCTTCATCCTGCGGCTGCAGCCGTACTTGGAGCATGCCGGCCAGTACGTCCCCGGTCTGGCGAGGCTCCAGCACGGTCCGCATTCTGAGCTCTGTCAGGTAGTCTGGCATATGGCCCGCACGTGCCAGAGGGATTGCTGTTTTCACTGAGCCGTCGGGCATCCCTCGTTCCAGCCAGACCATCTCCGGCCGGCCTACGGCTCCCGGCGGGGCTGCAGTGCGGCGTGTGTCGATGACGAGTTCCAGGCCGCTCAAGAGCGGGTGAAAGGATCTGCCACCATCATCACCTTCAACGAGTATGAGAAGGCCTGTCAGCAGGTCGAACAGGCCATGAGTGAGATCAAGAGCTAGAGGCCCTGCTTATTAGGCCGAGTGCCACACAGGTCCTCGGGAAGGACATTCCCCCGCGACCGCCTAGGCTTAGAGCCTCTAACAGAATGCCGCGTGAGCCGCGTTGCGCCTCCGGCCGGATGG
>CAZFSS010000037.1:0-34158 GCA_964521715.1 uncultured candidatus Brocadiaceae bacterium
GCTATCGAGCGGTAGGTGCGAAAATGCAAGACGACTTCCTTGACAGCCCACTAGGCGCTTCGCGAAGCGCCTCTACGGAATCTGCCGCGACCGGCCCCACGCCCCCCGGTCCGTGGCGGGCCGGGATCGCTTCACTTCGCGTTGATCTGCACCTTGTGCGCGCCCAGCGTCTCGGCGATGCTCTCGCGGAGCGATTCCAGACACGTCAGGATCTCAGAGCGCAGCCCCTCTCCGGACGGTTCGGGCTCGCCGGCAGTTTCGAATCTCTTGCGCCACGCGTCCAGCTCCCACAGGATGCCCAGCAGGCTTTGGATCAAGGCAAGCTCGCCCTGGTCGGCCAGGGGGACCTGGGCGACGCCGGGCTTCTCAGGATGGGGACGGGCCTGCGGGACGGGGGCCTCGTCTGCGGGTTCTCGCAGCTTGTCGCCGAGCGCCTCTTCCAGCCCGTTGGAGACGCCCTGGATCTGCGCAGCGGCCTGGGTCTTCTCGCCGATCAGTTCCCTCATCGCCTCCAGTTGCTGTTGCGGCGTGGGCTCCGTGTCTATGATGGTCTTGCCGGCGGCGCTTCTGTACTCCGTGACCGGCCGCCGATGGCCCTCGCCCTCATCCTCGGCCTGGGCGGGGAGGGGCGCAGGGGGCACGGCGGCGTCAGGGGGAGGGGAGGGATGCCAGCGCAGTTCGCCCTCGCCCCAGGGATGCGGGACCGCCTGCCTGGGGACCTCGGCTCTCGGGGCGGGGACGGGCGCCTCGACGGTGAACCGGGAAGGCAGCAAGTTGATGAACCGCTGGAGGATGTCGTCGTCAAGCTTGCCGCGCATGTCGTTGACCATGATGCCGAGCGCCTTCTGGCTGTCCATGGCGCTGCGGTAGGGCCGGTGGCTGGTCAGGGCGTCGAACACGTCGACGATCCTGGCGGCACGCGCGAACAGGTTTATGGTGGCTCCGCTGCGTCCGTCTGGATAACCGCCCCCGCATACGTCCTCATGGTGCTGCCGGATGATGCACTTGGCGATGGGCGCCTGGCGCAGGTAGGGCCTCGCCATCTTCACCCCGTCCCGGGGATGCCTCTCTATGAGCTTGAACTCCTCCGAGGTGAGGGGGCCCGGCTTCTGGAGTATCTCCGCGGGCACGAGGGCTTTGCCCAGGTCGTGCAGCGCTCCGCCCAGCAGGACCTGGCCGAGCAACCCTCTCTCGTCCACGCCGAGCACCCGCGTTGCCAGGCTCGCCAGCAGCACGGCGACGTTTATGCAGTGGCTATGCGTGTAATAGGTCAGCGGCGCGCAGTCCATCATGTGCCATTCGGAGCCGGGGTGGCGGCGCACCATGTCGGCGATGGCGTGCAGCAACTGCTGGACGCGCGCGTACGTGGGCGTCGAGCAGGGTTCCTCCAGAAGGGCGGCCATCCCCCTGCACGTCAGGCGGTAGACCCACTCCGCCGCCTGCCGGGAAGGGATCACGTCCTCCTTCAGGATCGCGGACAGGTTGTCTTCCACGTAGTCGAAGCAGCTGTCCGCCTCCTCGTCCGCCACGTACAGGAGGTCGGTGTCCGACTGCCGCAGCTTGTCCCACGTGTCCGCATAGACCGGTTCGCCCGCAACCTTGAAGGCTGTGAACGTTCCGCTGTCCCCCTCCCGCATGTAGACGTTGAACGGCGGAGTGGTCGCGGGCTGCAGGATGTGTGGGTGCAGTCGGATGTAGGCGTAACCGCTGCGGTCTGGCATCTCGTTCGCTATCTCGATCCCGGCCATGTTGACCTGCGGCAGCGGCAATCCTGCGGCCCCGCGGGGCACACGGAACCCCCGGCCTGGGGATCCTCGTCTCGGGGACGGCCTCCCGGGCCCAGCCGCCAGCGCGCAGTTCATCATTGTGCGCCTAACCCAAGGGCGCCTTCAACGGGGAAAGACGAGAGGCGCTCTGCACGTCCTGGAGGGGCCTCTCAGGCACTTGTGGGAACCCAACTATTGGCCCGGAAATGGCCGGCGGCGCGGATCACGCGGCGCGTCCTGCCCCTCCGCTTGCGCCGAAGGCAGGGCGCCGGTAACCTGCCCTGCCGTCCGGTCGCTCCTTCGGAGGAGGACGAGGCATGAGGCTGGGTGGACCGATCTTCCGGGATTGTCCGGGTCCGGCGGAATGGGCCGCGGCCGTGAAGAGCAAGGGGTACAGCGCCGCATACTGCCCCGTCCCGGACGCAAGGGACGAAGCGGCTGTTGACGCCTACCGGCAGGCCGCAGAGTCGCAAGGCATCATCATCGCCGAGGTCGGGGCGTGGAGCAACCCCATCAGCCCTGACGAGCAGACGCGCCGCGCGGCGCTGGAGCTCTGCCGCGAGCGGCTGGCGCTGGCCGACCTGATCGGGGCGCGCTGCTGCGTGAACATCGCCGGGTCGCGCAGCCAGAAGTGGGACGGACCCGATCCGCAGAACCTGAGCCCGGAGACGTTCGACCTGATCGTCGAATCCGTCCGCGAGATCATCGACGGCGTGTGCCCGACCCGCACCTTCTATACGCTTGAGACCATGCCCTGGGTGTTCCCGGACTCGCCGGACAGCTACCTCGACATCATCAAGGCCGTCGACCGCCCGCAGTTCGCCGTGCACCTGGACCCCGTCAACCTCGTCTGCAGCCCGCAGCGCTACTATGCCAGCGGCCCGCTGATCCGCGAGTGCTTCCGGAAGCTCGGCCCGCTCGTCAAGAGCTGCCATGCCAAGGACATCATCCTGCGGGAGCAGTTCACGGTGCACCTCGACGAGGCGAGGCCCGGGCTCGGGGGCCTGGACTACCGGACGTTCCTGACGGAGCTGAACCGCCTTGATCCCGATACGCCCCTCATGCTGGAACACCTCGCCTCGGAGGGGGACTACGATCTGGCCGCGGCCTACGTGCGCTCCGTCGCGCAGGACGTGCGGGTGACCATCCGCTGAGACCCAGCCGGGCCGGGCGGCAGCCACGCATGACGGGGGAAATCCGCGACGGGGCTTGACATTTAGAACGAATCGTAGTATTATATTCAGACTATGACCGACGCCGCAGAGGTGTCCACGCTCTGGCTCGCAATCCTGGGGTTGATCCGGCAGGCGCCCATGTCCGGCTACGACGTGCGCAAGGTCTTCTCGACCACCCCGATGGGCCACTTCAGCAGGAGCCCGGGGGCCATATATCCTGCCCTGCGGCGGCTCGAAGAGGATGGGCTGATCGAGGGGAAGGTCGATGACGAGCGCCAGCTCAGGCCCCGCAAAGTCTACTCGCTGACCTCCGACGGCGAGCAGGCGCTGAGGGGGCGGATCCACCGGCCCGTCACGCGCGACGACGTCATCTGGCATCTCGATGACGTGATGCTCCGGTTCGCGTTCGGCGGCGGGGTCCTTGGCCGTGAGTGGGCGCTGGGCTTCCTGGACGAGTTTGCCACGCAGATCGAGTCCTATGTTCTGTCTCTGGAAGAGCGGTTGGAGGCGTTGGGCGAGCGGGGCGCGCCGTACGGCAGATACGCGCTCGAACAGGGCGTCGCAATGTACCGGGCGACGGGCCGTTGGGCCCGTCGCGTCATCGAGGAGCTTCAGAAGGAGGAGTAGGCCATGGCAAGGGCTCATGCATTGGTTCTGGTTGGTGCTCTACTGCTGGCGGCGACCGGCTGCGCGGCGCCCGAGTCCGTGGCGTCCGCGCCCGCCTCGCCCGAGCCCGTCCTGCTCAGACAGTACGATCTGGGGGGCGAGCGCGTCGCAGAGGCCCGCTACTATCACATGGAGACGAACGTCGTCTCCTACGCGAAGGACGGCACGCGGACCGGCACGGTCACGTACCGGCTCTACCTCATGTGCACGCCCCCGGAGGGCCCCGATCAGGGGGGCTACCGGTATACCTGCGCCAGGCTCACCATCCAGAGAGGGCAGGAGCCGGAAGTGAGCGTACCGGCGCTGACGGCCTGGTCCTACGAGTTCAACCCGGGCGGGACAGGCTTCGACGAGAAGGGGCAAGTGTTCGGCATAGACCACGCCAAGTTCGAAGGGCTGACGGACAGCAACGGCGCTCGCCTGCCGCCTGAGGCCGCCTACACGGTTTACAACAATTTCATTGACTTCCACGCGTTCTGCAACTGCTTCGCTACGCCGGCACAGGGCGGCGGCATCCAGGACCTGAAGACGATCGGGCAGAAGATCGTCCACGCAGCCGCCAACTCCCAGGCCCCCGTGAACCTGGGCACGAACATCGCCGAGGGGTCGTATTACAGGAACGGCGAGGTCACACTCGAGTTCAAGGGGCTGAGCGTGGTTGACGGCGTCGCGTGCGCGCTCCTCGCCTTCGACTCTGGCGAGGGCTCTTTCAAGATGTTCATTGAGCCGATGCCGGGCATGCGGGTGACGGCGGTCGGGGGATCGCACTACTTCGGCGACCTGTACGTCGAGCTGGACTCGAACTGGGTGCGGAAGGTCACGCTGGGCGAATTGGTCGTCGCCGAAGCGACCATGGGCGAGCAGACGGCGATGGATATGGTCGTAGAGCGCACCCTCACGATAAGGGCGGTGACGGAGGAAGCCTTCGCGAAGCCGGCCGGATGAGCGGGGAGCCTGAGCCGGCTGCCAACGGCCGGGACTGCCGGCGTTGCTGACGCCGCCGGTGGGGCCGGCGCAGGACGCTCACGTCGGCAGGTTGCCTTCGAGTATCGTGCGGATGGCTTCGTTCATCTTCCGTTCGCTGATGTCCCGCAGCGCTCCCTGCACGGCCGGCTTGCCCTCGTGCTGGATCGAGACCAGCGTCAGCTCTCCCCAGTAGCGGGTGCCGTCCCTGCGGGCCATGACCATTTCCTCCCGGTGCACGTGCCCGCTCGTTGCCAGGGTCTTCTGGAACAGCTCCTCGAGCTGCGCGTGCGAGACCGACGCGGCCAGGTCCTGCACGCCCATGCCGACCACCTGGGCGTGCTCATAGCCCGTGATGCTGGCCGTGGCCGGGTTGCACCACGAGATATTGCCCTCGGCGTCGCTGATGAACAGCATCTCGCGAACGGCCGCTACCAGTCCGGCCAGGCCCTCCGCCCCGGCCGCTGCGGGGACTTCCACCACGACCTTCTCGGCCTCTGGAGCCGCGACGGCCTCGATGACCGTCAGCACGAGCAGGGTCCGATCTCCGCTGCCGAGCGCCGCGGCGCTGACATGGACGGGGACGCCCGAGCCGTCGCGTGTCTCGAAGATGAACGGCTCGGCGGCTGCGCCCTTCCGGGCCGCGTCGCGAAGCCAGTGGCCGAGCGCGCCTCTCTTGTCCGCCCGGACCAGCGCGTCGAAGGGCTGCCCGACAAGTCCCTCCTCGTTTTCGCCTACCATGTTGCACAGGGCGGTGTTGGCGTACTGCACCCCGCCGTCGGCGTCGACCATGGCCATGCCTGCGGCGGCTCTCTCGGTCAGGCTGCGATAGAGCCATTCGCGGTCCTTCAGCTCCTGGTCGGCGGCCGCGCCCTCTCCGGCCTGGCTGAGCATGGCGACGGCGCCGGAGACCTTGCCCGAGTAGGAAAGCACCGGCCATGCGCGAACGGTGAAGCTCGTGGCCAACTCGTGGGGGTGGACCTCTCCCGTGGCCGGTTCGGATGACTGGAGCACGCGCAGCAGCGGGCACTCGTCCGGCGGCTCCTCTTCGCCGTAGAAAATCTCGGAGTATGACTTGCCGATCAGGTCTTCCTCGACTTTCCGAAGGCCTTTCATGGCAGCGGAGTTGGCCTGCGTGACGGTGTAGTCGGCGGCCACGTGCATCAGCATGGCGCCGAGGGCGTTGATGGGCTCCGGCCAGGCTTCGCTGAGGGCCTTGGCTTCCTTTGCCCTCTCGCGATGGGCCACGGCCCTGTCCCTGCGCGCCCACTGAGCGATGACGAGGGGGATGATGCTGGCGAAGTGAGGCTCCTTGAGGATGTGGTAGTCGCCCCCGGCCTCGAGTATCTGGACGGCCGTCTCCGGATCCCACCGCTCAGTCAAGCAGACGACCAGCAGCGAGGGCTCCTTGATCTTCAGTATCTGGATGAGGCCGGCGGCCGCGTCGGGGGCGGTGTCCCAGTCGAGCACGACGACCTCCGCCCGCACCCGGCTGCTCATGGTGTCCGAAGCGGAGACGCCGTAGTCGGCCGTGGTGACTTCGACATTCTTGATCGTGCCTTCGACGGCGTGCACCATGGCCTCCAGGTCGCTCTTGATGTTCTCGATGATCATCACGCGCACGAATCGGTCCAGGTCGACTCTCTCCGGCTCCGGGAGAGTGGCGGGCCTGGGCGGCGCCTCCTCGAAGGATGACGCGCGCTCGGACGCCCGCTCCCGGGCTTCCTCGGCCGACATCGTGCCCTTGGCGCCCTTGCCCTCCGCGGCGCGCTTCTCTTCGGCGGCCTTCACGCGGTCCAGCGCCTCCTGGGCCCGGGGGTAACCCATCCTCTGCGCCCTCTCGAGGGCGATGGCGGCCACGTCCAGGTTGCCGACCCTGTAGAGGCAGACGCCCAGGCCGAACCAGGCGCGAGAGTCCCTCGGATCGACTTCGGTCGCCTGAAGGTAGGCCTCCACGGCGTCCTGGTACTTCTTCTGCCTGACCAGTTCGGCCGCTTTCCTCAGCAGATGAGTTGCCTTCGCCATTGTTCTTGCCTTTCGCTGAAGCAAGTCCCGGGAACTGCAGCCCCTCCCGGGAGTCGAAAGCGGGAAACCGAGACATATATTCTACCCTTTTTGTGCTGCGAACGCATCGGGTTTTTGCCGTTCTTGACGAGCCCGCCGCCGCCCCCCTCAACCGGGAAATCGCTTTGCCGGACGGCCTCGATGCGCTAGAATACCGTCTCAGGTCCGCACAGCGCTTTAGGGCCGTCGCGCGCAGTGCAGGTTGGCCCGGACCATGAGGCGCCAGAGCCGTGAGCGACGCAGAACGACCGAAAAGATTCGGCAAGTGCGTGGTGGAAAGGGAGATAGGCCGGGGGGCAAGGGCCATCGTCTACCTCGCCAGGCATGAGGGCCTCCAGATCCCCGTAGCGCTCAAGGTCATGCGCAAGGAGATGGGCGCCGAAGAGGAGCAGTTCGCCGAACGTTTCATGCGCGAGGCCCGCCTGACGGCCCAGCTCAACCACAGCAACATCGTGCGCGTCTACGACTGCGGCGAGACCGAGGACTCCTACTATCTGATCCTGGAGTACATCGAGGGCAACACCTGCAAGGACCGCCTGCGCGAGCAGGGGGCCTTCGAATGGCAGCGGGCCGTCCGAATCATCCACCAGGTGGCCGACGGGCTCGGGTACGCCAACAAGAAGGGCATCATCCACAGGGACCTGAAGCCCGAGAACATCATGATCGACGCGGAGGGCAACGCGCACCTGGCCGACCTCGGGCTGGCCAAGCAGATAGTGACCGAGCAAGCGTCGGCCACCGTGGACGGGGACGTGCTCGGCACCCCCTACTACATGAGCCCCGAGCAGGTCCGGCAGCCGGGCAGCGTGGACTTCCGGGCTGACATTTACTCGCTCGGCGCCACCCTCTACCACATGGCCACCGGCGAGGTGCCGTTCGAGGCGAATACCCCGTTCGAGATAATGACGAGGCACCTGAGCGCCCCGCTGACGCCTCCCGAAGAGAGGAAGGCGGACTTGCCGCCGGCCTTGAGCGGCATCATCATGCGCATGATGGCGAAGGAGCCGCAGGACCGCTACCAGAGCTACCACGAGCTGATCCAGGAGCTTGACGCTCTGTTGGGGGGCGAGGCAGAACAGCCCGGGCGTGCGGGGGCAGCAGCCGCTGCCGCCAAGAAGGCCCGAGGGGCAGGCGAAGCAGCCCTCGAGGCCGGGGCCGCCGGTCCGGAAGTCGCCGAGGAGCCGGCGGTCGGCCTGCAGGCCCCCGGGCGGGAAGGCCCCGCCGCCAGGCCCCCCGTGAGGCTGGAAGCGCTGCCCGTAACGGTCCAGAACGTCCAGGCGAAGCTGCTGGGCATGCTGTCCCTTCTGGGGTACGCCTTCTTCCTCGTATGTCTCCACCAGCTTCTGTCCAGCGTTGCGGGCCTGCCGGTGGCGCTGGCCGTGCTGATCGCTTTGATCGCAGCCTGGATCGGATGGGGCCGCTTTGTTCTGCGCAGGCGCGGCGTCCCGCAGGAGGGAGAGGAGCCGGAGCCGGTGTCAAGGCAGGTCAGCGACGCGCTGGCAGGCCTTTGTGAGCGCCTTTCGCTGCCGCTGGTGCGCGTCTGCCCGACCAACTGCGAAGATGACGTATGCTACGCCTACAGCTTCTTCTCTCGCAGCGCCTCGCTTCACGTTCCCTTCGGGTGGCTTCGCAAGGCCGGTCTGAACGATCAGGAGACGGAAGCTTACCTGGCTCAGGCGCTGGGAGGCCTTTTCGGCGGCGATTCGGACCTCCGCACGCTGTTGGGCGTGCCGATTGGCCTGCTGGCAGGCGGCAGGTGGCTGGGCGAACGAGCGCTCAAAGTGCTCAGCTCTGCGGACTCGCGTGCCAGGTTGCGGTTTGCGCAGCTTTTCGCCCTGGTCGCCGTGGTGGGGGCGTGCACCCTCGCGGCGGCGCTGTTCTTTCTCTCATTCTGGGCTGGGGCGCTTGGCCTGCTCTTCTTCGGGTCGCTGGTGCTCCTCAGCGGATTCGAGCGTTACTGCCGTTGCGCCGGCGATGCGTTCGCCGCCAGAGTGATGGGCAGCCGGTCGGTCGTCTCTTCGGTCATCATTGCCTCCGGCCTTTCCGGCGTGGAGCGCTATGGGCTGGTTCACGAGTGCGTGGGCGAGTTCGAGGCGCAGCGGTGGGCGGCTGAGGTGCCGCCGCCGGACGTGCGCCGCCGCTGGGTGCGCAGGATCGCAGCCCACTACGCAGAGATGGAGTATGCACCTGGCACGCTGGAAACCGCCCGAAAGCTGTTCTGCACCGCGCCTCTGGCGGCGGAGCGTCTGAACCGCCTGGCGGGCGTTCCCCGCCGGCGGCCCACAAGCGTGCGGGCCGTAGACCTTACGAGGCGCGTGTTCGCCCGACTGCTGGGCGTTCGGGGCAGGCGTCCCATGGCGGTGGCGGAGCTGGGGGCCACCGGGCTTCCCGCCCTTCTTGGGGTGTTCGTCGGGCTGCTGGTCGTCGGGGCTACGGTGGTGCTTTTCCTGCGGGGAGCCGCCTACTACCCGTTCTTCCTTCTGGTGACGGCCGTGCTTGGGGCGGCCCTGGGCGTCGTGCTGTCGTGGCATGGCAGCATAGGGGGGTTGTCGGCCGCCAAGGTCGGGTGGAAGATCACGGTTGCGGGCGTCCTTCTTGTGTGCACCGGTATGCTGGCTTTCTGCCTGGTTGGCCTGCGCGACCTGGCGCCGTTCGCGCTTCAGGTGCCCGTCTACCTCCCGCTCGTTCTGCTTGCCGCTGGCGGCGCCGGGGCCGTGTTCTCCCGGCTGATGGCCGTCGTCAGTCCCGAGTTCGCGCCTGAGGGGGCTGTGGTGGTAGCGGAGGCTCAGGCTCCCCCCGCCGCCGGACCTGCCGCTGCGAAGCGGGCGCCCCGGGCGGCGGCGGCAGTCGCGCCCAGCCCGGTCGAGGAGGAAGCGGCCGCCGGAAAGCCGAAGCCGGCCGCCGAACCCCCGTCTCAGCCGCGTGTGTCGGCCTCGCCTGAGGCCCTGGAAGGCGCCGGCGAGGAGCAGGCGGCGGTCGAGGTGGGACCAGCGGAGGAAGGTGCACCGCTTGAGGAGCCTGAACCCGAGGCCGTCACGGAAGTCGGCCCGCAGGAGCCTGCCGAGGCCCGCTCACAGCCCGAGGACGAGGTGGAAACCGTCGCAGAGCTTGAGGAGGCCACGGCGGCAACCGAATTCTCGGACACGCACTTCGGCCTGGACCAGTGGCCGCCAAGGGGATCGGTCGTTGAGGCGCCGCCGGCCGAGACGCCGCCGGCCGAGACGCCGCTGGCCGAGGGGCCCGCGGCGCCCACTACGGACCAGTCTGCGGCTGAGGCGCCGCCGACTGAGGCGCCGCCGACTGAGGCGCTGCCGACCGAGGAGCCCCCTGCGGATCAGTAGTCCTCGTAGCGGCCGTCCCCGCCGTGCGTCATCTCCGCGTAGTTGATGCCGAACCCGTCCCAGTCGCGCAGCTTCCGACCGAAGTCGACCGACGCTTCCTGGGCGATTCGCATCGGGCTCTGCTCCCCTGGAGTACAGTCTCGCGTCGTGACGGGGCACGCCGCTACAGGCCGAGGATGCGGAGGATGTTGCCGCCCATGATCTGGTCGCGCGTTTGGCCGCTCACGTCGCGCAACAGGGCGCGGTATCTGGCTAGTTCGACGTGCATCAGGCCGAAGGGCGTGTCGCTCCCGTAGCAGACCCGGTCGGCGCCCAGCACCTGCAGGGCTCTGAGGATCGCCTTCGACTCGGCGGCGCTGCCTATGCAGAACAGGTTCTCATGCTGCCGGGCGAACTCGATTGCGGCCGCGTGCAACGATGGCACGCCCACCCCGCCCATGTGGGCCATCAGTATCTTCATCTCGGGGAACCGGGCGGCTATCTTGGCCACGCGGAAGGGATGTGTGCGCTCGTAGGCGTCCGCGCCGACGTGCAGCGCCAGCACGCCGCCGAGCGTCGCGATCTTCTCGATCACGGGCAAGCTCAGCGCTTCGTCGTCGATGAAGTACTCGTCCTGCGCGCCGTTGAGCTTCACGCCGGGGAATCCGTAATGCTCCATGCATCGCTTTACGGCGTCGAAGGCTGCGTCGAGACCGAGCCGGGGATTGACCCAGCCGAATCCGATTATCCGGTCCGGATGCCGCCGGGCGGCTTCGTGCACGGCCCTGTTGCCCTCCTCCACGTAACGGGCGTATGGGGGCTTAAGCCAGCACAGGGCCCTGTCCACGCCGCTGGCGTCCATCATGGGGATCAGCTCTTCGACGGTTATGTCTGGGTCGCCCCGCTCGGGCGAGATGTGGCAATCGGCATCGACGATCACGGCTCGGTTCCTCCGCGGTCTGAGTGGTTGGCCGACGGCCGCTCAGGATAGGGCAGCGGCGCCGGGCTTGCAAGTCCTGCGCAGCGGATCGCCCGCGGCCGCGAGGGCGATTGAACGGCGTCCGGACGCCGGCTAGAATGGAAAGTCCGGCAGACGCCGGCGTTCCGGCCGGAGGCGCACCATGAAGACGCAGGAACACAAGGGCGAGGTGATCGGAGTGGAGGGCGGCGAGGCCATTGTCCGCCTCGAAGCGAACGAGAGCTGCGGCTCTTATCTCACATGCGCGTGTTGCGCCTGGTCGGCCCGGGAGCCGCGCGTGATCCGCGTGCCGCACGGGGATCTTGCGCAGGGAGACGCCGTTCGCGTCTTCATCCCCACCTATGCCGGCTACCTCAGCGTTCTGCTGGTGTTCGTGCTGCCTGTGGTCCTGTTCGTTGCCGGGCTTATAGTGGGGGGCCAGTTTGAGGACGGGTCCGGCGCCCACGGCATGCCCACCGTCATCGGCGGCCTCTTCGGCTTTGCGCTGGCGGTCCTGTTGGCGGTGTTGGCCAACCGCAGGCTGATGGCGGCCGGCAGCGTCGAGGTGGTCCGCACCGGCCCTGAGGACTCGTCCCCGGGAGAGCCCGGCGGGCGATGATCCCACGCGGGCCCTCGCGCGGCCGCTGAGGCTGTCCGTTGACTCCTTTGACATCGTTCGCTGTGCGCGTTAACATCCTCGCGCGTGTCCTTGAGCGCGCAGTCGTCTTGTGGGGTCGGTGAGCACTCCGCAGGGAAGAAGTCCGATAGTGGAAGTCCTCGCTGTGTTGGATCTGGCCGGCTACAGCGCTCTTCTAAGCGTCGCGCTTGCGTTGCCGGCGGTGCTGGGGCAGGTGCCCATTCGCCTGGTCTGGGCCATGGCGATCCTGGGCTTCGGCGTTGTCCTGGTGATCTCAGTTCTGGTGCTTTTGGCGCGGGAGTCGGAGTCGGAGACGCAGTGGGTTTCCCAGCGGGAGTCCGAGTCCGGCAGGCACCTGCAACGACTGAGCCGGTTGCTGCGCGCCATTCGGGCGATCAACATGCTGGTGGTCGCCGAGCGCGACGGCAGTCAACTGCTCGAGAAGGCGTGCAGGTCGCTGGTGGTCACGCGCGGCTACAGGCTGGCGTGGATGGGCCTGGTCGAAGAGGGGACGAAGCGCGTGCGGCCGGTTACGCAGGCCGGGTTCGAGGACGGATACCTCAACCAGATCGAGGTGACGTGGGATGACTCGCCGACCGGGATGGGGCCGGCGGGGACCGCGATCAAGACGGGGGAGCCGAGCGTGATGCGCGACATCGAGAGCGCGCCCGAGTTCCGCCCCTGGCGGGCGCAGGCCCTGGAGCGCGGATATCGCTCCTCGGCGGCCCTGCCTCTGCGGTTCAAGGGACGCGTGCTCGGCACCCTGAACGTCTATTCCGACGTGGCCGACGCCTTCGACATCGAGGAGATCGGCCTGCTGCAAGAGGTGGCCGATCACCTGGCCTACGCACTGGGTTCCATCCGGCTGGAGGAGGAGCTGGCGCAGGTCGAGCGCAGGGCGAAGGAGGCCGAGCGCGTCCAGTCGGCGTTCGTGCACGCTCCGCTGGGCATGTTGGTCACGGACGCAGGGGGCACCGTCACGGGCATCAACAGGCGGATGCTGGACTTCCTCAACGGCTTTCAGACCCTCGACGAGGTGGTCAGCCGGATCAAGCTCCCCAGGCTCGACGTGTTCAGCGGGTCCGCGGGCCGGGCCGCCGTTCGGAAGGTGCTGAGCGAAGGGGAGACCGCCGAGTTCGAATGCCGCGTCGTCGGCCGGGACGGCGTCCGCCGCAGTCTCTCCTGCCAGGGCGTGCCCATCCGCGGCGAGAACGACAAGCTGATGGAGAGCCTCTGGTTCGTTCAGGAGGCGGGGGAAGGACGGGTCTTCTGACGCCGCTTTCAGGCTGAGCTTTGTTGCGCCCCGTCGATGTTGCGTCCCGCGCCCGCGCCGCTCAGTCCCGCTGCCGGCCCACGAGGTGCAGCGCGATCCAGCCGATCGCCGCCCCGGCCACGAACGCGCCGAGCAGGAGAAGGGATACGGGGACCTCCAGGCTCCAGAACAGCACCTCGACCGTGGCATTCTGCTTGTTCTGGAAGAAGAAGATCAGCACGAGGACGGCGACCACCAGGACGACGATGAGTTTCAGCCGCCTGAACCATCCCCCCTTGCGGGGGCCGGCGTGCGTTGCCCTCGGCTCTGCTTCGGTGGGGCTGAGCATCGGCGGAACCTCCGTCACTGCGATTCGGGAGCGGTGGCCTGCTGGTCCTGGCCGTCTGGCTCATCGTCGGGCGGCAAGTCCAGTATGTGGCCCAGCTTCTCCTTCTTGGTGCGCAAGTATCGCAGGTTCTCCTTGCGCGGCGGCACCTGGATGGGGACCCGCTCTACGATCTCCAGCCCGTAGCCGCCCAGGGCGTGGAACTTCCGCGGGCTGTTCGTGAGCAGCCGTATCCTGCGGACGCCCAGGTGCCGCAGTATCTGCGCTCCGGTGCCGTACTCCCGCTTGTCCACCGGGAAGCCGAGCTGCTTGTTCGCTTCGACCGTGTCCAGGCCGCCGTCCTGCAGGGCGTAGGCGTGCAGCTTGTTCTCCAGCCCGATGCCGCGTCCCTCCTGCCTCATGTAGAGCAGCAATCCGCGTCCCTCTTCATGGATCATCTGGAGGGCGGCCTCGAGCTGTTCGCCGCAGTCGCAGCGATACGAATGCAGGGTGTCCCCGGTAAAGCACTCGTCGTGCACGCGCACAAGCACGGGCACATCGATCGGCGCGGCGGGCCTGTCGTCCGGCGTGCCGATGTCCCCGCAGCAGACGGCCACGTGCTGCTTGTCGTCCACCATCGAGCGATAGTAATGGAGCTTGAACTGCCCGTAGCGGGTCGGCAGATCCACGCACACGCTCTTGGTGATGAGGTATTCCGAGCGGTGCCGGTAGCGGATCAGGTCCGCGATGGCGCAGAGCTTGAAGCCGAACTGCTCGGCCATCGCCGTGAGTTCCGGGAGCCTGGCCATGGAGCCGTCTTCATTCATGACTTCGCAGATGACCGTGGCCGGCTTGAGCCCGGCGAGCCGGGCGAGATCCACCGCCGCTTCCGTGTGGCCGGCGCGCACCAACGTGCCGCCCGGCCTTGCCAGCAGAGGCATCACGTGCCCGGGCCGGACCAGGTCCTCCGGGCCTGCGCCGTCGGCGATGATGGCCTGGATCGTGTGTGCCCGGTCCTGCGCGCTGACTCCCGTCGTGATGCCGTCCCGGGCGTCCACGGTCACCGTGAAGGGCGTGCCGAAGGCGCTGCGGTTCTCTTCGACCATGGGCGGCAGCTCGAGCTTGGCCGCCAGCTCCGGTCCGATGGCCACGCACAGGAACCCGCGCGCGTGGTTGAGCAGGAAGGCGATGGTCTGCGGCGTGACGTGCTCGGCCGCCACACAGACGTCGCCCTCGTTCTCCCGGTCCTCGTCGTCCACGATGATTACGGGCCGCCCCGTCCGGAAATCGTCCAGGACGGACGGCATGCTGCTCAGGGCGATCTTGCCTCGTTTCTTGGCCATGCTGCGCGACGGATACGGCGTGAGGATGGCTGCGACGCCCGAACGGTCAGCCGTTCTGGCCATGGGTGCGCTCAAACCATTCTACAAACCGGGCGATCCCCTGCGCAATCGGGAAGCGCGGCTCGTAGCCCAGCAGGCGCCGCGCTTTGGACACGTCTGCGTACGTGACGGGGACGTCCCCCGGCTGGTCGGGCAGCCACTCTATGCGGGCTTCCCTGCCCAGCGCCCTTTCGATGTGGCCGATCAGCTGGCGCAGCTCGACCGGCTTCGAGTTGCCTAGGTTAATGATCTCGAAGCCGAGCGAGTCCGGGTCGAGGACCATGGCCGCCGTGATGCCGTCCACCACGTCGCTGCAGTAGGTGTAATCGCGCCGGCTCGTGCCGTCTCCGTAGACGGGGATGGGCCTGTCCTCCGCGATCAGGCGCGTGAACTTGTGGATGGCCAGGTCCGGGCGCTGCCGCGGTCCGTACACGGTGAAGAAACGCAGGCAGACCGTCGGCATTCCGTAGAGCCGATGGTAGACATGGCAGATCAGTTCCCCGGCGCGCTTGGTTGCCGCATACGGGGATATCGGCTGGGTGACCGGATCGCTCTCGCTGAAGGGCACCTTGCGGTTGATGCCGTAGACGGAGGAACTGGAGCCGAAGATGAACCTGCGCACGCTGCCGGCCCGGCGGGCGGCTTCCAGGACGTTCACCGTGCCGCCGCAATTCACCTCGACGTAGGAGGCCGGATCCTCGATGGAAGGCCGCACGCCCGCCCGGGCTGCCAGGTGCACGACCGTCTCGATCTCGTAAAGGTTGAATGCCGACTCGCACGCCCCGGCGTCCCGGATGTCGTCCTCGATCAGATCCATCCGGCCGGTGGCGAGCGCCGCCTCGATGTTGGCCCGCTTCACGTCAGGCGAGTAGTAGCCGTCGAAGTTGTCCAGGCAGACCACGTGCGTCCCTTCCTGCTCGACCAGCCGGTCGATCAGATGGCTGCCGATGAAGCCCGCTCCGCCCGTGACCAGGATGCTCATGTTTCGCCGTCCGTGCCCGGAGTCAAGAGATAGGGCCCTTCGCCATGGCTAGAATCTACCACGACGGCGCGGCCGCGGCAACCCGGGCTGTGCGGATCAAGGGGACGGCGTGCGATGAACGGGGGGAAACGCCCGTTCTCAGGAGCGGGAAGGCACGAAGATGCTGCGGAAGGTGTAGACGCGGAAGCGCTCCGGCGTGCCATAGCCGACCGAGATGACCACGTGCGCCTCCTGTCCCGTGGCGTCCGTCGGGTAGAACTGCAGCGTGTAGTAGAAGCCCGGGTAGTAGGGGTGCTCCCTGGCGACCGTCACTGGCGTGCCGGCCGCGTGGGCGATGGCCCCGGTGTCGGCCCATCCCCGGTCGGGAAGGCCGTCATTGTCCAGGTCGCCCACGGTGAAACTAGCCGCATCCCGCGACGCATACGACATCCACTCTTCGTCTATGACGATGTAACCATCGTTCGGAGCGCCGTCGTTCAGGCCGACGGGATCGCTCGGATAGGCTAAAGGGTTCCCCCTGACGGGGATCATGACGTCAGTCGGCAGGACGCCCGGATCGTCCAGCACGTAGAGCCATGTGCGCGGCTGGAGGATGGCCACGCCCGCGTTGTGGCTCTGCCCCGCGGGGGGCGCGACCGTGCCCCACAGGCCGCGGTCTCCGACGACGATGACGAACGTGTCCGCCACGGCCGGATCGGTAGGGTCGCCATCCGTCCAGGAAGAACACCACGCCCATTCCCTGACGTCCGGGTCGCCCGGCTCGACCGGCGGGACGCTCGGCGGGTCGCCCTGGATCAGGATGGGGCCCTCCGTCCTGAGCGGGTCCTGTCCGGTCCGGAGGGGGAAGAAGACGTCGAAGAAGGGATACAGGCTGAAGTACGCCGTCTCGTGGACGGGATCGGCGACCACGGTGTCGGCGTTGATGTCCGTGCCGGTGTCGGTGACCAGTTGCGTTCGTGCGAAGACGTCCCTGAACCGCATGGCGCGCGTCTGCGCCAGCAGGTCGCCGGCGATGAAGGCCGCTTTGCGCCGGTTGTTGGCGTCCACGTGCAGGATGCTGGCCGTCATGAACAGCGCCACGATGCTGACGGCCCCGACGACGAAGATGCCCAGGGCCATCATCACTTCCAGCAGCGTCAGGCCGGAGCGGTCTGCCAGCTTCATTCTGAAGGCTCTGACGGCCCGGTTCATCTCGCTCTCCTCAAGGCGCGCCCTGCGCGAGGCGCGCCGTCGCTATCACTGCTCCCTCAGCGCCGGGTCGAAGAAGACGCGGCTGAACGTGTAGCCCAGCTTGACCGGCAACGTGCCTGCGTGGGCGACCGCCGGCGTCCCCCGCACGCCCCTGGCGGCGAGGGGATCGGTGGCATCGAACACGAAGCTACTCGTCGCCGAGTCGAAGCGGGAGAACCGTATCCACTCGTCGCCGCCCACGGGGTCCTGAATGAGGATATAGGGCCACGCCTCGTTGTAGGCCGGGATGTTGCCGATGACGGGTATCGTCATGTCGCCGCCGGCGATGGGGCCGGCCAGCGTCAGGGGTACAGGCTCGGGGTACTCCTCCGAGGGATCGGCGACCACCACGACCATGATCGCGCGCGGGAACACGTTGTCGCGCACGTAGTTCGCGTCGACGCTGTTGTCAAATCCGTCGCCGTCGTCGTCCGGGGAACCCACAGCGGGCCAGTCCATGAAGAAGGCGGGCCCGGCAGCGGGAAGGGGATTGAACGGGTCGATGGCGAGCCGGTCGCTGTCCCACGTGAGGGCAGGTCCGCAACCGCCGGCCGGCGGCGCCGCCACCCAGGGCACCAGCGGCACGTAGTTATTCCACGTGGTGGTGTACTGAGTCCAGCAGCGCACCTCGAAGTGCAGGATGTTCTTGGCCAGAGGGACGGCCTTCGCCTGGATCCGGGCCGCGGCCAGCCCCGCCAGCGCCGGGGGATCGGCGTCACCAATGTAGTTGCCGTCGAAGAACGTCACGTTGAAGCCTTCGTATCCGGGCGAGGTCGCAGCGAGAGCGGGGCCGAGCGAGAGCAAGGGCGGTAGCGATACCCAGGGGTCGTCCGGCTCCCCGATGGGCGACAGAACGCCGCGGTAGAGCGTGTGCGCGTCGCCCGTGCCGGCCGTCCCGTCCAGGCCCCTCAAGTAGGCCACCTCGTACATGCCCTCCAGCGGCATCAGATCCTCGTCCACGTGCCCGTCGAAGGTGTCCAGAACGCCGTCGGGCAAGGGGACGGTAGTATCTATGGGGTCGTCCTTGAGCGTGTAGTACTCCGGGTCTATGAAGCCGTCGCCGTCGTTGTCCAGCCCGTCTCCGGCCTGGCGGAGCAGCTGGTTGGGCGTGTCCTCCGCTATGCCCCGGACGAACCGCAGCCGATGACGGCCCACGGTCGGATCAGGGTCGGGCAGATGGCCGTAGTTGAGCTCGTAATAGCGGTCCAGGTCGACGTAGAACCTGACGCGCGTGTCGAACGCCGTCGGGTCATTGCTCCAGTACTGCGGCTTGGCGGCGTTCAGGTCGTCTTCCACCTGGTGGAAGATGAAGCTCGCCATGTCGTAGGCGTAGCCGCGCCGATGCGCGCTGCGCCAGAGGCCGGAGCCGTAGCGCAGCGTGGCCACGGCCATCGCCCCGAAGATCAGCGTGATGGCGGTGGCGATCAGCAGTTCGGTCAGCGTAAAGCCCGCCCTGAGCTCAGCCGAAGGGCCTGCCCTGAGCCCGCGCCCACTTGTTCGGATTCTCCTCATGTGGTCCGTCCGTCTCGCCTCACCGCCGAACACAACTGCCCAAAGGCCCATCCGCCTCTTCTCGACCCACGCTACACCATGTCATTCCGAGATCGCCTCAACACCCTGTCATTCCGAGTTCGCCTCTACGCCCTGTCATTCCGAGTTCGCGCCAGGCCGAACGAGGAATCTCGGCGCTGCGAGCGTATGCCGGCAGATTCCTCGGCGCTGCTTGCCGACGCGCCTCGGAATGACATCATGTCGGCCGCCGTCCGACGCGCCTCGGAATGACATCATGTCGGCCGCCGTCCGACGCGCCTCGGAATGACATCATACCGCCTAGTAGCTGCCGGACTCCGCCTCCATTTCGATCTGCACCTTGTCGATCTCGACCATGTTCTGCCAGCCGTCAGCCGTGGGCACGCCGCCCGAATAGCTGTAGCCGTACGGATGCGTGTCGCCCAGGTCGAAGTAGAAGCGCACCTCGACCTTCGACGTTGCCGTCGGGTATCCGTATGTGCCGGCGCTCGGGTCGATCCACTTGTAGACAGTCAACTCTCCGCTGCCGTCAGGATCGGCGCTGATTGTGCCCCAGAGCAGGTCTTTCGACGTCGAGTCGTTCTGGCTGCCGAAAACGAGCACGTCCTCCGGATCGTCATCATAGGGATTGGCGTTCCATCCCACGTTCACGGGGTCGTCGATGCGGACCAGCACGGCCACCTTCTGTCCGTCCTCCAGGGCATTCTTGAACTCCCAGGACACCTTCTTCAGCTTGCCGGCCCGGTCTATGGGGAAGCTGACCATGCACATCTGCCCGTCGAGCTGGGCTTCCGTGTAGTTCACGTGCTGTGTCCACGGGCCGGGGCTGGCAGGATCTTCCTCGCGGTACCGGTCCGGATGCCGCACCGGCAGGTGCCGCACGATGGCACCGGCTGCATGGGCCAATGCCGGTATCGTTGTTCCGTACGCTCCGCGCGGGTACGCACTGTAGTTAGCGGCCCCGTCGCAATAGGCGCGTCGGAACAACGCAGGTTCCCCGGTGTCCGGATCGACCCCTTTGCCGGAGTACCCAATGATCTCGTCGCCGATCTTCACGTAGCCTTCCGGCGGGAACTGGCTCGCATCCACGACACGGATATTCGCTCTTTCCTCGATGGGAAGGGAGGAATCGGGGAAATCCCGGATGAGCTGCGTGCTGGTGATGAAGTTCAGTGGCATGACGCGCCAGAGGCCGGCGGCTACCGCGGCCGTGCCCGCGCCTGCGCTGAGGTCCGGCCTTACCCTTTGGGTCCCCGCCAGGGCGCCTGTGCCGGAATTATAGCTCTGGTAGCTGTAGACGCCCGTGTCGGCCCCGACGAAGTAGCCGCCGGACCAGTGCAGCGCAGACGGCGACGTGCCAGCCCACAGCCACGGGGCCGAGGCGCCGTCCCGGACCCGCACGCAGGGCCAGCCGGCCGGGTCCACGACGGTGTTAGCGTACCACTCCCATTCCCTGAGCGTTGGGCTGCTGCCTCCTCCGAGCGTCTCCGGTCCCTGAACCAATGCTGTCGGCAACGTGGTTAGCCGGAACTCGTCCATCGTCCCGTTCAGGCCGAGCAAGCCGTTCCGGTCGGCGCCGATGCTGAAGTTGGCGCCGAGGTCTCCGCTCGGCAACCGGCCGGACAGGGCGCCGGACGGGCTTGCGATGAAGTCGTCATAGTCGAACACGTGCCAGCGCTCGTTCTCCGCGAACGTGCCAGCCGTCCCGCCCAGGGGGAAGAGGCTGGGATCGATCCCCAACCACGTGTAGCCGCCGGCTCCAACGACGTTTTGCACGGTGTACGGACCGATTACTGCATTAGCATCTTTCGAGTCGAAGGAACCGTTGCCCAGGTCCGTATGGCCCCACAGACCTATCTCGTCATTGATCGCCGGGGCAAGGGTGGGGTCCTTATGAATCATCGGCCGAACCGCAGGGATCATGAATGCCACGGGCTCGAGTGGATTGTGGAACTCGTTCAGAGGTGTGTCTAACGTCACCACATAGGTCGACGCATCGGCCGAGACATACCCGTAATCATAGCTTGCCGAGCCGATGACCAGCCTGCCCCCCGTGCCCTGTGGAAGCCCTGTGGCCCCGTTCAGCGTGATGTCCGTGTCTCCGGGCAAGGCGGGGGCCGCAAGCAGGTACTGCTGGTTGGGCATCTGCATGGCCAGCGGCCAGAAGTAGCCTTCGGTGACAGTCAACTGGTTCGCTGAGCCAGTCCCTGGCGCTGTAGCGTAGTGGTATGTCCATTCCATGTTCTGGTCGTAGATACCGTCGATGAACATGGCGATCTCGTTCCGGAACGTGCCGCAGACCGCCACGACGACGTGGTGCCACTCGGCAGCGTCGAAGGTGAAGCCCGGGGAAGACCTTGCCTCCACGTAACCGCCGTACGTGAAGGGAGCAGTGTCATCGTAGATCTCGTCGTCCAACCTGAGGACGAGCGTGCCGCTTTCCAGGTAAAGGCGAAGCTGGTTGCGTGCGTTCTCGGGTGCCGGCCCGGGAACTGCTCCCTCGCCGATGTCGGCGATGACGCCGGTATCTGCCTTCACCCAGAACTCGATGGCGATCGGCTGGATCGTGGCGTGGAAGCTGTCCGCCTCGATGTGCCGCTGGCGCGCAGGCGAGGCATAGTCGGTGGGATACTGCAAATGCACGCCGCCTATGCCGCCGTCTCGAGTGTTGTCGAAGTTGGGCGGCGCGGAGGCTGTCACTCGGGAATCGGCGGCCACTGAGTAGTCGGGCGAGAAGTCCGGCGGGGTCCCGTGGAGCCCTTCCAGCAACGTCGTGAACACGGTGGGCCGGAGCTCGTCCAGGGCCGCCGTGACCGTGCCCGTGTCCGGGCCGATGTAAGCGTAGAGGGGATACGCCGGATCGGCGGGATCGGGCGGCAGGAGGCCCTCGTTCAGCGGCATCGTCAGCACGTTCCTGCCCGCCGAATTGGCCAGGATGTGCTCGTAGAACTCCTTCTGGCTCCGCCACTGCCATATGCTCTCGTTCAGCGGCGGCACGACGTCGAAGAGCCGGGCCAACTGCGCCTCGCTCGGCGCCTGGGCGACTGGCGTGCCCGCCTTGTCGTCCGCGACGGCCAGCGCGCCGAGGCCCAGCAGCGCGCCGCTGTTGAACTGAAGCGGGACCGTCAGGACGCTGACGTTGTGTGCCAGCATCCCCTCCTGCGCCGTGCTCAGCGGCGTGTCCATGCTTAGGAAGAAGTCCTCCAACTCCGCCGGGATAGTGACGTCCCGGATCCCGTCACCGTCCGTATCCCCGTCGAACCAGTCCTCGTTGCCATTGAAGAAGTCCCTGTCCGCTCCGGCCAGCCGAGGCAGCAGGCCCGGCGGCCCAGAGGTCGGCGCGGTTTCCGTCACGATCCGGTCGACCTCCGTCGTGCCAAGCGGGCTGGCACCGTACGCGTCAATGTCGTAGAAGAGGGACTGGAGCACGACGGCGTCGGTGCACGTGTTGACGTTGACGCCGTGCCGGTTCTGCACCTGGATGACGGGCGCGTCCGAGACCAGGCAGTCCGCCGAGAGCGCGGCGATCAGCGGAGGCGGATCGTCCGCCGCCGCAAGCGTGTTCTCCCAGCAGATCACGTCCCCGTCGACGTAGGCCAGCCCCCTCAGGTGCAGCGCGTCAGCCGTGCCGAACTGCCCGCGCCCTCCCGGTGGCACAGTGACCGTCAACGTCGTCGGGTCTGCTTCGTTGTCGACGCTGACATCCGTGTAATGTATCCACTCATCGTCCATCTTGACGTAGCAGGGCGTGCTGGCCGACGCTCCGACGAAACCGGGCGCCCATCTCAGCACGATGCTCAGGTCCCCCGCGGCGCAGTCCTGGGCAAGCTCTAGGGGCCGCCCGCAGCCGTTCTTCGCCAGCACCGTCCTGTACTCGACGTAGTTGACGGGGGGAGCCACCGACGTGTCCGTCCACGAGAGCCACACCATGGAGCCCACGCCGACCCGAGACGCATCCGACAAGTTCGCCACGTACCGACTGGTTGTATTCCCCGACGGGTCGCTTGGATCGTCAGTCGGGAAACCACCCGAGGCGATGTCGCTTTCGAGGTAGCCGGACGAAACCCAGGAGTCCGCGCCCACGGCATAACCTGAGTTGACGGTTGCGTGCGCGCGCAGCAGGTCGAACTCATCTGCCGTCAGCGCTATGGCGTTGCGCACCGCGTCAATGCTCGCGAACGCCCGGGGCTGGAACGTGGCCGGGTCCACGCGGTAGTTGTAGATTGCGGCGGCGATGGCCATCTGGTCCGTGCTGGGGAAGTCGACGTCCGGGTCGCCGGTTGTGGGGTCCTCAGGGGAGTTCCCGCCGATGCCCAGGTAACCGAGCAGGTTCCGGATGACGCGGTAGGGGGCGCTGTTGATGTTGATCTTGGACTGCGGGTCCTCGACGTCCAGGTTCCACAGCTCGGCACTGGGGAAGAAGGAGACGATGGAGCCGGCCGCATGGTCCGTCTGTAGAGTTCCGAACAGCCCACGCCCGTCCACGCCAGGGGTGGAAGGATCGTCGTGGAGCGCCAGCGTAGCGCTGGTTGAAGTCGGCGGCACGGCCCAGGTCACGTTACTGTACGCCATCCATTCGGCGTCCACACGGATGTAGCCGTCCACCGTCTGGGGATCGCCGTCGTTCGGGAGGCCGAGAGCGTCGTCTACGGCAAAGCTGACCGTGGCCGCTCCGATGCTGCTCCCCGCCGAGATCAGCGTCCGCAGCGTGACGTGGAACTCCCAGAGGGTGTCCACGTTGGGATCGTTGTAGGGGAAGGGGTTGGCGCTGTTCTCCGCGCCGGGCTGCCCGAGCCGCAGGGCCGCCAGGGCGTGGCTGAGGCCGCCCGCCTGGCCCGACTCGGCGCGGGCCGCGTGCAGCGCCTGTGTGCCGGCCGCGTGCTGTCGGCGCATGAAGGCGGCGAACGGTATGGCCAGCAGCATAAGGGCTGTCAGCACGATGATGGCGATCATCAGAGCGGCGCCGCGCCGGCTGTCCGGCCTCTGCCGGGGCCGGGCGTTCATGATGTCATTCTGAGTCCGCCCTGCGGCGAACGAAGAATCTGGACGTCCGGTCCCCATAGAGGCGGGCAACAGCGAGATCCTTCGTCCCCGAGCAGCCGGCGCTCGGCTCCTCAGGATGACACGAGGCCGTGGCGCGCCGCGCGCCGCGCGCTTCATACAGAGCCTGATGTGTCGGTCCATGCTGTCTCTCGCTTTCGTGTGGTGCGTCTTTTAGTCGTGGAGCGTCTCCCTTTTCACCTCGCCCATCTGGTCCACCACCACGAGGCGGGCGAACAGCACCTTCTCCCCGAGTGCGTGGCCGACGGGCGTGCTGCCGCAGAGCCCGCGCACGAGGCCCGACACGGAAGTTCCGTTCGTTCCGCCGTATCCCATGGCCTCGTACGGCCCGCCCTCGGGACCCACCATGATGAAGCCGCCGGTCGGCGCAAACGGGTTAGGCGGCTCGACGCCCAGCGCCAAATCCCCGGCCGCAATGCCGTTCGCCAGCTTGGCTGAGACGAACGGATCTCCGAGCCCCGCGCAGACCGGGTTCGCGTGGTAGGCCAGGTCCAGCCGCCCGAGCGGGTCAAAGTGGACGACGGGATCGGACAGGACCATCGGGACGTTCGCGGGCAGGTAGACGGGGTCGCCGCCGGCGACCGAGAGCAGCTTCGGCTCGTCGATGAGGCCCTGGAAGTAGTACGTGCCGGCCGCTATGCCGGGGCAGTCGATGTAAGCGCTGCCGATGGTAAGGTCCGCGCTCCGCACCGGAACGATCTGGGCGGGGGCAGAGAAACCGTCGTCCGTGCCCGGCGCCGGGCCCGGGTTGGGATCAGCAACAGGATTAGCCGTGTACGGGGCCGGCGGCGCCGCCTCCGGGAAGGGGCGGTAGCTGTCCAGGTCCACCAGCCGGCCATCGATGAAAAGCCGTCCCTCGAACCCATCGAACTCGGCGGCCACGTGGTGCCACGTGTTTGGCTGCAGCGTCGTGCCGCTGCTTGTGACCGGATTATAAGAGGCCAGGTGGATGCCCGGCCCAGGCACCGCCGGAGGGTCGATCACGAACCCGGCGTGGACTCCGTAGCCCACGCCCGGGCCGTACCAGGCCAGCCCGAGCGCGTAGCTCATGCCGGCCGTGGCGTCGCCCTTGCCGATGATGCCCATTGCCGTCACGCCCGGCGGCGGGGACTCGGGGTGGACCCATGCTTCCAGACGGATGCCGGCGGTCTGGTCGTAGACCGGGTACTGGTGGCAGTTGACGACGTCGCCGCTAGTGAAGTTCAGGCAAAGGCCGACCTTGCCCGGAGCGACGGTGGCGCCCGTGACCGTGCCGTTCATGCTCTTCGCGCCGGGTGTAATGCCGCCCGAGACGCTCTCGAAGTGCCAGGCGGCCACGACGGTGCTGGCCAGGCCGTAGATCGTCCCTTCGGACGGGTTGATGCGGACCAGGGATCCGCGGCCGCTGTCCATGGCCGACATGCGCGCCTGCCGCAGCACGTCCATCACATTCTCGCGGGCCCCTTCGCGGCTGGAGCGCTCTCCGACCGAGGCCATGGTGATGACGACCAGCACTCCGACTGTGGCGATGATGCCCATCACGACCAGCATCTCGACCAGCGTGAAGCCTGCCCTGAGCGAAGCCGAAGGGGCGCGCCGGCGTCGCTCATGTCTGGACGGAGGACGCATGGCTTATTCCTGCCAGTTGGTCAGGTTGCGGCTGTTCTTGTTCCAGCCGGGCCAGAGGCCGCGCTCGCCGGGGTTGGGCGTCCCGGGCGTAACGGTCGATTCCTCGCAGCCGGGGTAGAGGTCGGGCCCCCAGCTATAAAGCTGGAAGCTGTCCAGCTTGGGGTAGTTCTGGGTGGCGAAGCCGAACGTGCTGCGCGCGTAGCAGGGCCTGGTATTGCCTTCGGAGTCGACGTACTTCAGGTACTCCGGCGGGAGTGCTGGCGGTGAAGCCGGCGGGCTGTTGGGGTTCTCCCAAGCAGGAATCGCTAGATCGTCGCGCCAACCGTCGTGGGCCATGTAGTCCCTATTATGGACGTAGACGAGGGGGTTTCCCCAGAAGTCGACGATCTCGAAGACCTGCGTGCCGCCGAAGTAGTAGTTCGTGTGCTGAAGGACGTCCGGCGTGCCATCGCCGTCCAGGTCGGTGTCCGTGTCACCGCCGCCGTTGGAGAGGCCGTCGGCGTCGGTGTCCGGCCCGTCGGTGTTGCCCAGCATCTCGTTGCTGACCTCCAGATAGGGGCCGCCGGTCTGGCTGGCGAGGCAGAAGGTGAAGACCTCGATCCCCTGATTGAACGTGTCGGGGTTCGTCGTTTCACTGGCCGGGAACGCGGGGTTGAATCCCAGTTCGAGCCACGTTGAGGGCGGGTAGTCGCCGTAGTCGTTGTAGTACGCGAGCACGGCGGTCTCGCATTGGTGGATCAGGTTCAGCGTCTTGGTCTCGTGCGCCCTTCGCATGGCGCCGATGACGGCGGGCATGAGCAGGCCGGCCAGGACTGCGATGATGCTGATAACGACGAGCAGCTCGACCATTGTGAAGCCGGCGTGTGCCTGTGCGTTGGACTGGTTGCGGGGCGTCAGCATCGCGTTTCTCCTTTCGCGGCGTTCATGCGGCCTCCAGGCCCGAGTCGGCCGCCCGCGCGCCCGCGGCCGCGGCTGCGGCCGGCTCGTGTCACGAGAGCGACTTTATCAGCGCGACCAGGGGCATGAACAAGGATATGACGATGAAGCCGATCACGCCGCCGAGCAGCACGACGGTGATGGGCTCCATCAGGCGCGTCAGACCCTCGACGGCCACGTCGACCTCCTGGTCGTAGGTGTCGGCCACTTTCAGAAGCATCGCGTCGAGGTTGCCGGTCTCCTCGCCGACGTCCACCATGTTGACCACGATGTCGTCACAGACCTTGCTCTGGCTCAAGGGCGCAGCGATCGGGTCGCCCTGGCGCACGCCGTCGTGCACGCCCTGTATGGCGTCGGCCAGGACGCGGTTGCCCGCCGTGTCGCGGGAGATGGTCAGGGCCTCCAGGATGGGCACGCCGCTGCCGATCAGCGTGCCGAGCGTCCGGGTGAAACGGGCCACCGCCGACTTGTTCATGATGGTGCCGAACAGGGGCACCTTGAACTTCAGCCAGTCAATCACCAGCCGGCCTATCCGCGTGCTCACGATGACCTTGTAAAGGACGATGAGGGTGATCGGGACGGCCGGCAACAGGTACCAGTACTTCGTGCAGAAGTGGGTGATGAGCAGGAGGATCTGCGTCGGCCTGGGCAGCTCCACCTCCAGTTCCTCGAACATCTGGATGAACGTGGGGATGATCCACTTGATCAGGCCGGCGATGATGAGTGTGGCCACGGAAAGGACGGCCACGGGGTAGATCAAGGCGCCGACGACGCGCCGCTTCAGGCGGGCGGCCTTCTCCCGGAACTCGGCCAGCCTCGTCAGGACCGAGTCCAGCATGCCGCTCGTCTCCCCCGCCTTGACCATGTTGCAGTAGAGCTCGTCGAATGCCTTGGGGAACTTGGCCATGGCCTCCGAGAGGGAGCTGCCGCCCTCGACCTCGTCCGCCACCGAGCCAATGACGTTCTTCAGGGCGCTGGCCCGCATCTGGTGTTCCAGGATGTTGAGCGCCTGAACAACCGGGATGCCGGCGTCGGTCAGCGTGGCCAGTTGCCGCGTGAAGGTCGTCAACTGCTTG
Source organism: uncultured candidatus Brocadiaceae bacterium (assembly GCA_964521715.1). Lineage (GTDB taxonomy): Bacteria > Planctomycetota > Brocadiia > SM23-32 > SM23-32 > DAOVRD01. The sequence goes on from CAZFSS010000037.1 coordinate 26,932, forward strand.
CCCCGGACGCCGCCGATCACGAACGCCCTCTTCCTTATGCGCCGGCGGGCACCGGGGCGAGCGGCCTCGGCCCCCTTCGTCTCGGTCACCCGGGTGGGGAAGAGGTTCATCTGGCGGACCTTCGCAATCACCTCGTCGGTGTTGCGGGCCTCTATCGTGTCCACGACGGCCTTGCCTTCCGCGTTCATGGCTTCATACTCGAATATCGGCATCGTTCACCACCTCCACGCCAGAATGGATCAGGAACTATCGGAAAGGGCTGTAGATACGCGACACGTGGTTTTCAAGACTCGCCTTTCCCTACTTTCTCCACCTTCCAATCGACATTATGCCCATTCGGGGGCACGTTGTCAAGGCTTTTCCCGCTGCCCGCTGAATGCCTGGGGGGAGGGCAGGCAGGTCTTGCGTCTGTGGGGGGACGTCGGGTGGGACGCACCCGGTGCCGAAGGGGGCGAGGCGGCCGGGCAGGGCGGGCTAGTCGGCGAGGGTCACGCGGGAGACCTCTTCGATGGTCGTTATGCCGTCGTATATGGCCAGCAGGCCGCTGTCCCTGAGGGAGCGGGTGCCGAAGCGGCGGCAAGCCCAGCGGAGCTCCTGAGTCGATGCGCCGTGCATCATCATGTCCCGCATCTCGTCGTTCACGACGAGGATCTCGAAGATGCCCAAGCGGCCGAGGTAGCCGATGTTGGTGCAACGGTCGCATCCGCGGCCGCGGTAGAACTTCTTGCCCTTTACGTCCTCCGGCCGCAGCCCGAGGGAGAAGAGCGCGTCGGGGGTGGGCTCGTATTCCTCCTTGCAGTTCGCGCAGATCTTGCGCACGAGCCTCTGGGCCACGATGCCTTCGAGCGTGGCGTTGATCAGGTAGGGCTCGAGCCCCAGGTCGATCAGGCGGGTGATGGCGGTCGGGGCGTCGTTGGTGTGGAGGGTGCTGAAGACCACGTGCCCGGTCAGGGAGGCCTGGATGGCCATGTCGCCGGTCTCCTTGTCGCGTATTTCGCCGACGAGGATGATGTCCGGGTCCTGGCGCAGGAAGTGACGCATGGCGGTGGCGAACACGACGCCGATCTCGGGCCGCACGGGCATCTGCATGACGCCCTGGATGTCGTACTCGACGGGGTCCTCGACCGTCAGGATCTTCACGCCGATGTCGTTCCTCTCCTTCAGGCACGCGTAGAGGGTGGTCGTCTTGCCGCAGCCGGTCGGGCCGGTGCAGAGGATGATCCCGTGGGGGCGGTACATCAGTTCGACCACCTTCTCGGTGTCGTCCCTGCGCAGGCCGAGCTCGCCGATGTCCAGGGCGACCATGCGCCGGTCGAGCACACGGAGCACGACGCTCTCGCCGAACATGGTGGGCAGGGTGGAAACGCGGAGGTCGATGGGGTTGCCGGCGATGTTCAATGAGATTCGTCCGTCCTGGGGCCTGCGCCGCTCGGAGATGTCCATGGTCTGGGTCATGACCTTGATACGGCTGCTGATCGCCACGTGCAGGTGTTTGGGCGGGGGGACCATCTCGTAGAGCACGCCGTCGACGCGGTAGCGGACCCTGAACTCGTCCTCGAAGGGCTCAAAGTGGATGTCGCTGGCCCGGTCCTGGATGGCCTGGAGCAGGATGAGGTTGAGCAGCTTGCGCACAGGGGCGCTCTCGGCCATCTCCTCCAGGCTCTCCAGCTCGATGGACTGGCTCTGCTGGGCCGTGTAGTCCGGCACGTCTTCCATGTCTTGCTGAAGCTCGCCGATGATGTCGGAGATGTTCTCCTGGGTGCTGTAGTACTCCTGGATGGCGCGTTCGACGGCTGCCTGCGTGCCTACGGCTCCGACGATCTCGCAGTCGAGCAGGAAGCGCAGGTCATCGAGGGCCTCCAGGTGGGTGGGGTCGGCCAGCGCGACCGTGAGCACGCCGTTGGAGAAGCGCACCGGCACGATGCGGTAGGCCTGAGCGATGGACGGCGAGACCTGCTTGATGACGTCCTCGGGGATGTCGATGTCGTCCAGGTTGACGACTTCCATCCCGGCTTGGCTGGCCAAGGCCAGGGTCAGGTCCTCGCGGGTGATGTAGTTTCGCTCGACCAGTATCTCGCCGACGGCCCCGCCCCTCTCCTTCTGGACGGCGAGGGCCTCCTGGATCTGGCTCTCGTTGACCAGGCCCATGTCCTTCAGGATCCGGCCGATCAGTTTCTTCCTTCGTTCGGTGTCTTGTGCCATGATCTGCGTTCTCAGCGGTAAGTGGAAAGCGCGCCTGCTACACCTCCATCTCCACCAGGCTCTTGGCGACCTCCTCCGGGTAGCGGCACCGCGTCAGCACCTCGGTGCGCTCGATGATGCCGTGCCCGTAGAGCCGCAGCAGGTCGTCGTCCAACAGTTGCATGCCCCGGTCGCGGCTGGTCTGGATGGCGGAGTCGATGCGGAACGTTTTGTTGTCGCGAATGAGGTGACGGATGGCCGGCGTGGCCAACAGCACCTCGTAGGCCGCCACCAGCCCCCCTCCGATGCGCGGTATGAGCGTCTGGGCCAGGATCGCCAGCAGGCTGTTGGCAAGCTGTATGCGGATCTGCGCCTGCTGCACGGCGGGGAACTCGTCGATGATCCTCTCAACCGTGCTCTGGGCGCTCTGCGTGTGGACCGTGGACAGGACCAGGTGACCCGTCTCGGACGCCGAGATGGCCAGCCGCGTGCTCTCCAGGTCGCGCATCTCGCCGACGAGGATGACGTCCGGCGTCTCGCGCAAGGCGGCGCGCAGGGCATCCGCGAAGCTGGGCACGTCGATGCCGACTTCCCTCTGGCTCACGATGCATTTCTGGTGGCTGTGGCGATACTCGATGGGGTCCTCAATGGTCATGATGTGGATCTTGCGGTTGCGGTTGATGTGGTCGATCATCGTGGCCAGCGTGGTCGTCTTGCCGCTGCCCGTCGGGCCGGTGACCAGGAGCAGGCCGCGCGGCCGGAAGAGCAGCTCCTGGATGCCCGCGCCGAGCCCCAGTTCGTCGAACGTGCGGATCTTGGCCGGGATCTGCCGCAGCACGACCGCGACGTTCCCCCGCTGGCGGTATACGGCCACGCGGAAACTGGCCAGCCCCCTGAAGGAGAAGCCGAAGTCGGCCGAGCCGTTCTCCTGGAGCTGCTGCTGGAACCTCTCGGGCGTGATGCTCTTCATCAGGGCCACGGTGTCTTCGGGTTGCAGCGTCTCGGTCGGCAGGGGCTCGATCTCGGTGTTCAGTCGCAGCATGGGCGGCCTATCGACGGTCAGGATCAGGTCCTCCGCCCCTTGTCTGATGGCGGCTGCAAGCAACTTGTCGATCTGAAGCATCTGGGGTCTTCGCTCCCGTGGGAAAGGGGAAGAATAAGCTCTGCAGGCCGGCACGAGCTGCGGCGGAAAGCCCGCCGGCCGCGCTCAAGTCAGGCCCGCCTTGCCGCGCGACTCTATTACCATTCCTGGATGCCGCCGGCCACGCGCAGCACTTCTTCGACGGTCGTGATGCCCTGGATGACTTTCCGCAGGCCGTCTTCCATCAGGGTGAGCATTCCGTAGGACCTGGCCTTCTCGCGGATCTCACCGGTCGGGGCTTTTGCGAACGTCAGGTTGCGCAGGTCGGGGTTCATTTCCATCAGTTCGAAGATCCCGGTCCGGCCGTAGTAGCCGGTGTTGTGGCAGCGGTTGCAGCCTGTGCCCCTGTAGAGCGTGAGGCCCTCGACGTCCTCGGGCGCCAGGCCCACGCTGTGCAGCAGCCGCTCCGGGACCTCGTAGGGCTGTTTGCAGTTGCTGCAGACAGTCCTGATAAGTCGCTGAGCCATGATGGCCTGGACGGACGAGGCCACCATGTAGGGGGGGATGCCCATGTCGATCAGGCGGGGGATGGCGCTGGCGGCGTCGTTGGTGTGCAGCGTGCTGAAGACCAGGTGGCCGGTCAGCGCTGCGCGGATGGCGATCTCGGCGGTCTCCTCGTCGCGGATCTCTCCCACCAGGATGATCTCGGGCGCCTGACGCAGCATGGCGCGCAGGATGATGGGAAAGGTCCTGTTGACTTCCGTCTGCACCTGCGACTGGTTTATGCCTGCGAACGTGTACTCGATCGGGTCTTCGGCCGTGATGATCTTGGTGTCCGGCCGGTTCAGTTCATTCAGGGCGGCGTACAGCGTCGTGGTCTTTCCGCTTCCCGTCGGTCCCGTGACGAGGAAGATGCCGTTGGGACGACGGATGATGCGCCGGAAGTGGTCCAGTTCGGACGGATGGAAGCCCAATTCGACCAGGCTCACCTTTGCCGATTCCTTGTCCAGGATACGCATCACGATGCTTTCGCCGTCGGTGGTCGGTATGTCGCTGACACGCAGGTCAAGGTGCCGGCCGGCGATTGCCATCGGGATACGGCCGTCCTGGGGCTTGCGCTTCTCGGCGAGGTCCATGCCCGCCATCAGCTTCATGCGGGCGATAAGGGGACTCTGGAGCCGCTTGGGGGGGGAGTCCACCTCCTGGCAGACGCCGTCGACGCGGTAGCGGATGCGCAGGCGGTTGGTCATCGGCTCGACGTGGATGTCGCTGGCCCGCGCCTGCACGGCGTCGCTGACGATCAGGTTGACCAGCCGGACCATCGGTGCGTCGTCGTCTTCGTATCTCTGGTCCTGGGCGCCTGCTTCCTCGACGGCCAGTTCACCCTCCGTGAAGGCGCGCAGCATGTTGTCCACGGTGGCTTCTTCGCCGCCATAGTACCTCTCGATCGCCGCGGTTATTGCCTCCTCGGTGGCCAGGACCGGCTTTATGTCCAGGTTGAGGATGAACTTCAGGTTGTCTATAGCGCACAGGTCCAGGTCGCTTATGGCGACGACCAGGGAGTCGGCGTCCCTCTTGAGGGGCAGAATGCTGTGCATCTTGGCGGTGCTTCGCGGCACTGAGTCGATGGCTTCGATCTCCGGCCGAATCCTGTCCAGGTCGACGACCGGCACGTCGAACTGCTCGCCAAGGCACTTCAGGACGTCCTCTTCGGACACGTACCCGAACTTCACAAGGATCTCGCCCAGCCGCAGCTTCTCGCCCGATTTCTGTTGGTACTCCAGGGCCCTCTGCACCTGCTCCTTTTCCACGAGGCCCTTGTCAAGCAGAAGCTGTCCTATGGATTTGCGGACCGGCATAGGATTACCCCCTATTCTCTCAAGACCTGGCTCCCGATTATAGGTCAACCGCCAGGCATTTGCAAGGTTTGCGGAAGGTTCCTTGGCAGGGCGTCAGCGGCCTGGCCGGAGGGCCGCAGGCCGGCCCTCCGGGGGCGCCTGGGCGACGGCCGGGCCGGCGCGCGCCGAAACGCCCGCCACCGCCCCGTCCGCCTTGCATCCGCGCCCGAGCCGGCGGATTCTTGATCGGCCGACGCCGTTCCGAGTACAATGCCATCTCTGGCAAATGCCATCTCTCATCGCGCGGTCTTCCATGACTAGGCTCTTCCAGGCTCGGGGGCTTGTCAAGCGCTATAGCCGGCGCGCTGTCGTGGATCACGTCGGCTTCGACGTGAACGCCGGGGAGGCCGTCGGCATGCTCGGCCCGAACGGAGCGGGCAAGACGACGGCCTTTCGCATGTGCATAGGGCTCATCCGGCCGGACGCCGGTTCGGTCTACTTCAACGGCCGCGACATCACGCGCCTGCCCATGTACAAACGCTGCCGCCTCGGGATGACTTACCTTGCGCAGGAGCCGAGCCTGTTCCAGAACATGACGGCCGAGGACAACCTGGTGGCCATCATGGAGATGCAGGGGCTGGGCCGCCCTGCACGGCGCAAGAAAGCGGATCGGATGCTCGAGGAGTTCGGACTGAAGCACCTTCGCGACCAGGCGGCCTACACGCTGAGCGGCGGCGAACGCCGACGTCTCGAGATCGCCCGTGCCCTCTGCTCGGACCCCGGCATCATCTTGCTGGACGAGCCCTTCACGGGCATCGATCCCATAGCCGTGGGCGAGGTCCAGGACATGGTCGTCGGCCTGAAGTACAAGGGGATCGGCGTGCTGATCACCGACCACAATGTCCTGGAGGCCCTGCGCATCACCGACCGGGCCTACATCCTCAGCGAAGGGAAGATCGTCACCCAGGGCACCGCCGAGCAGATATTGGAGGACCCCATAGCCCGCAAGAGCTACCTGGGCGACCGCATCCAGGCCGAGCACATCGGGATGGTCAGCAAGCGCCGCGAGGAGGCCGACGCGGCCGCGCACTCGGATCCGGCCGGGCTTTGACGGGCTGCCCGGCGTCGCGCGCGCGTTCCCTTTCCTCTTCGTCCCTCGGTGAGATCCCGTGTCTCCGAGCAAGTCGGGCCTCAGCGCTTACCTGAGGAAGGCCTTGCTGCTGATGGGGCTCGCCCTGTGCTCCTTCGTCTTGCTGCTGGCCGCCCTGACGTGGCTCCAGACGCGCACGCACCGGTTTCTGTTCCGGCTGGAGCCCTCTGAGGGCGGGATCGCCCAGGACGATCTGCGGCATGCTGCCGACGTGCTGTCGGCGCGGCTTACGGCCCTGCGGCGCGACCTCAAGCTGGGGCACGGCAGCGTGGCGGCCGTCCCGCCGGACGGGATAGAGCTTCGGGTCAACTGCCGGTCAGAGTCCCTGCCGTTGCTGGCCTGGCTGACCATGCAGGGCCGGGCGGAGTTCCGCCTGCTGGATCCGGAGGAGGGCACGTTGGAGGCAGGCCGCCCCGAAGACGTGCCTCCGTCCTACGAGGTCAAGGTCTACAGGACCAGGCGCTACAACCTCACGCGGTTGGACGAGTTGGAAACGGTGGAGGAGCGCTACGTCGTCGAGCGGGAGCCGATCCTTCGGGTCGCGGAGTTCAGAGAGGTTACGATGGACACGGTCGGCGCGCAGAAGCGCGTCGTGCTCACCTTCCTCTTCAAGGAGCAGGACGCGGAGGCCTTCGGCCGGCTGACGGCCCTGCACGCCGGCCGCTGGATGGCGATGCTGATCGACGGGGAGATGTTCTTCCCCCCCAAGGAGATCGATTCGGCCGTGACGGCGGGAGCCGTGCAGGTGCAGGGGTTCTTCCACATCCCCCCGCTGCGCCGGTTGGCGGCGACGCTGAACTGCGGCAGCCTGCCCGCTCCCCTGGAGGAGGTCTCTCACACGGTCGAGTAGCGGCCCGGGGTCCCGCGCGGGACGGATCGTCGCTGATGTGTTATGCTGACCGGCTGCACTATTGAGAGCCTTTAACAGAATGCCGCGTGAGCCGCGTTGCGCCTCCGGCCGGATGGATGCAAGGAAG
>CAZFSS010000038.1:0-27676 GCA_964521715.1 uncultured candidatus Brocadiaceae bacterium
CGGGCGTCCTTCGCCGCATTCCGGCGTCGCGCAGGCTTGGCGCATCGGACCCCTAATGCGCCGGCGCCCGACGCTCCTTGGCCTGCGGCGAAATCCGCTCCGTCGCGGCCACGGGTCATTCTGTTAGAGGCTCTAAGGGAGGCGCGTTCTTGCCATGGGCGAACTGACGGCACTGAGACAGAGATGGCTCGTTGGACTGGTGGTGGCGTGCCTGGCGGCGTCGGCCTGCTGCAGCGCTGCCGGCGGGGGTGCGATCGGCGAGGAGAACGGCATCATCCGCCAGGGGCCGTACCTGCTCTGCGGCGATGACGAGGCGATGCTGCACCTGCTCTACAACGGGCGCCCGCTGATCCACGACATGGGCGTCTTCTGCGGGCTGAACGGCTACACGAGGCCGCGCGACCTGAATATGCAGGAAGTGGTGCGCGAAAAGGGCCGCGTCTGCTACCGGGGCAAGGTGCGAGGACAGGACATCGCCTTCGAGCAGACGGCGTCGGTCGCGGACGGCCGGGTGCGCGTCGAGATCCGCCGCACCGGCGCGTGGCCGGAGGGCGTCTGGAGCAGCTTCCAGATCCGCCTGCCCGTGGGCCTGTACGGCGGCGCCCGGTACCGGGCCGACGGCCGGGAATGGGTGTATCCCGAGACCTATTCCCCGGACAATGCGTTCGCGGGGGGAGCGCACAGGCTCGAATGCCGCCCGGACAAGCCCGAGCTGAACTTCGTGTTCGAGTGCGCCGACGGCTTCTCGTTGCAGGACCATCGCCAGTTCAAGTCGCCGTTCTACGTGTTGGGCGTCGGCTTGCCTACGGGCGACCGGGACACGGTGGAGTTCTTCCTCACGCTGCCGGACATGCCTGACGTTCCTCCCCTGCGCGCGGTGCGCTGGTCGCACATCGGCTACGCTCTGGCGGGCGAGAAGTTCGTTGCGCTCGAGTGGTCGAAGTACGATCCCCGCCCGGAAGACTGGGCGCGTCTGGAGAGCCGCGCGGGCGGCGTCGTCAAGGAAGGACGCTTCGGCGAGATGCAGTCCGTGGACTACATCCAGGGCAACTACGCCACCTTCGACTTCTCCGACGTGCGCGAGCCCGGCGAATACCACGTCGTCTGGAGCGGCGGCCAGACCGACTGGTTCCCCATCCGCCCGAACGTCTTCGAGGACCGGCTCTGGCAGCCGACCCTCGATTACTTCACCCCATTCGAAATGTGCCACGCCGACGTCAACCTGGGCAGCGGCGTGACGGGGCACCCGAAGTGCCACATGGACGACGGCGCCCGCGTGCCCGCGCACTTCACCGGGCCCGACGGCTTCGTCTCCTACGAGTGCGAGGGGACGCCCTACGCGGCGGGTGAGCATATCCCGTGCGCGAGCGGCGGCTGGCACGACGCCGGCGACTACGACGTGAACGTCCATGCGAACGGGTTCACCACGTGGACGCTCGCGCTGGCCTACGAGGAGTTCGGCCTGGACCGCGACGTGGCGACGCTGGACGCCCAGGCGCAGGCCTTCACTGCCGGCAAGCCTGACGGCGTGCCGGACGTCCTCCAGCAGGTGGAGTGGGGCGCCCTCTGGCTGCTCAGCATGCAGCAGGCGGACGGCCGGGTCTACAACGGCGTCTGCGCCAACGAGCCCCAGCGGAGCGGCAAGCCGCTGGGCGAGATCACGGACGGCCGCCCCGGCACGGGCGACGATCGCCAGGTCTACGTGGACTACCACGCCGACTGCCAGCTCGCGCACGCCATATCGCTCGCCGCCGCCAGCCGGGCTCTCAAGGGCGTTCGGCCGGAGCTGGCCCAGCGCTGCCTGGAGTCGGCGCGCAAATCCTTCGAGTTCTTCCGTCAGCACGAGCCCGTCTACCGGCGGGGGGGCTACGCGGGGGGAGCGCCGAAGGGCCGCGAGGACCAGGCCATGGCCATCGCCGCCGCCACGGAGCTGTACCTGACCACGGGCGAGCCGCAGTACCTGGCCGTCGTGGAGGAGCTGGCCGGCTGCCTGCCGGATCTGATCTTCGACTGGCCGCTGCCCCGCGAGACCGGGCCGGGCGATTTCTGGTACTCGGCGACGTTCCTGGCGCGGCTTTACCCGCGCCTGCCGGAGGGCGAGCTTAAGAAGACGGTTCTGGCCGCGTGCCGCCGCGCCGCCGAGCTGAAGGCCAGGCGCCTGGGCATGCGCCCCTGGCCGTTCGACTGGTATCATTTCGGCCAGTGGGGCAACACGGGCATGTGCACGGCGTGCGCGTTCGACACGTATTGGCTGACGCGCGTGGCCCCCGACGTCCTGCCGCCTGATGCGGCGCTGCGCAACATGCTGTGGGTGTTCGGGCTCCACCCGACGTGCGACACCGTGTTCGTCTGCGGGCTGGACTACCCCGGCCCGGAATACCTCTACAGCTGCCACCTGCTCGAGCTCTTCGGCTATGCGCCGGCCAGCATTCCCGGGGCGGTTGTGCCGGGGATGGGCGGGTTCTGGCACTCGGGCGTCATTGCCTACATCGACGAGCACGGCGGCTACGGCGACGACGAGGCCTGCATCTACACGCAGGCGGCCTACATCTTCGCCGTCAACGCGATGAAGAGGCTGGGCTACTGAGTCGCTGGTTCACTGACGCGCCCGCGCCGGCGGGGGCGTCTGGGGCGGTGGTCCCAAGAAAGGGACTCACGCTCCGACAGACCCTGATGGTGCTTCGTCACTGCCTGACTCAGCGCTTCCTGGAGTGCTGCCTTCCACAGAACGGGGGGCTTCCCAAAGAGAACCTACAGAGGAAGGCCTAGTGTTTTAGCCCGCGGCTGGCGAATATGACAAAGCAGCACTAACATGGCCATGGAGGATCGGAGGCAGGTGCACGATTACCGGTTCATGGACGTCGAGCTCAAAGACTGGTCACAGGCCAGCCAATTGGCTGAGGCATTCTTGGCTCATGAGCACCCGTGGGTATTCCGGGGCCAGAGAGACGCCGTATGGCGCCTGGCATCTACACTGGAGCGCACCGAACAGAGCTGCGGCAAGTCCCTGGATTATCTGGGGGACGACGAAAGGCGGATGATAACCGAGTTTCGGCGGATCGCTCCGGTCCACGGGTTTGATGTCTCTGACGACGTCCGGAGAGACAAGACTGAGCCCCTGGAGTGGTTAACGATGCTTCAACACTACGGCGGCCCCACGCGGCTCGTGGACTTCACAAGGTCCTTCTGGTACGCGGTCTTCTTCGCCCTCGAGTTGGTGGCCACACGAGAGTGGCCCCCCTTCCAGGCAGTATGGGCAGTCAATGAGCGGATGCTGTGGAACGAGGGGATGGATCGTATAGGCAGGAGGAAGTCCTATGACGGGCAGCAGGCAAGCCAGCGGCGACGAGGCGCACGTATCGAATGCCGCGAACGCATCATGCTGGACGACCGCTGGAGCAAGTGTCGGTTGCAGGGCGGGATCCCCCCTGCGGCACTTCCGTTTGAACCCGAGCGACTGAACCCCCGGATGGCAGCACAGACCGGTTGCTTCGTGTTCCCACTCATGGGGCAGAAGACATTCGAGGAGAATCTGTTCGCGACGTTTGGCCTCACGCCGCCCGTTCAGTTCCAGGCACAAGCTTACGAGCAGGCTTTGGTTCTCGCTGGCATCTGGACTGGTGTCGTCATGCTGCGGATCCTGCTGCCGGCGGGAGGAGAGAAAAGAGCAAGGGGCCACGCCATGCTGCAAAGCATGAACATCACCGCGCGGACGATGTTCCCTGGCGTCGAGGGCGTTGCGAGGAGCACAAGTGAGGCATTGGTTCCGTGGAAGCGGAAGCCATCGGTCAACGCAAGGCAGTCGGCAAGCGCCGATGATGAGATCGCTCCGGCGCCGACTCCAACACCGCTACCCCCCGACAACGATTCCGGCGTCTGATCATTCCGCGGGCAGATCGATCCTCTGGGCAGGGACGCGATCACGCGACGCCTTGTTCGCCTATTGCGCACGCCTGCACAGCCTATGTTACCGGTGGCGCCGCCCCCCACATTGGCGATCCACTCCACTACGACGCCTTCGTCCAGCGCTTGTGCGACCTGTACCAGCAGCGGTTCGGCTGAATGCCTGCCGGACGGCTTCAGGCGAGGTGCGGGAAGAGCTTCTCGTCGAAGGTGACGAACCTGCCGCCGGCGTCCACGCTCATGCGGACGCCCTCGTTGATTGCCACGCCTATGATGGCCTGCCGCGGCATGGCGCGGCAGCCGGTTGCGTCCCATTGCCGCAGCAGCTCGCGCCGGGCGGCGGCCCGCCCGGCGGGGGATTTGCCTTCGCAGGCGACCAGTATCTTCTGCTTGTCGCGAATGCCCAGCGAGTTCGACTCGTAGCCGTAGCCGGTCCAGTCGATCACGCCGGGCGTGTCCCAGTCGTCATACGGCTTCATGAAGTTGGGGTTGTAGTGCTCGAAGCCGCCCGCGTCGGTCACGAAGTAGCAGTTGCGGTCCGCGTGGTCGGCCTTGTACTCCCCCTTGGTGCCCTGGAACATCAGCCCCTGCTGCGTCATCTTGGCGTTGTCGTCTGCGCAGACCCACGAGGTCTGGATCCAGAACGCCGAGCCGTCTTCCCATTCGATGGCCGCCTGGACGGCGTCATAGGCGTTGCTGCCCATCGTCGGCAGGTACTTCTTCTGGCCGAAGGCGACGACGCGCTTCGGCTTCAAGCCCGTCACGTAGTGGTAGACGTCCGCGTAATGCGTGCCGATGTATTCGAAGGGGCTCGACTTCTCGGCCCAGAGCTTGAACTTGTCCAGCGGCATGTACTTGGGCTCTTCGATCCAGGCATGGCCGTAGAGCGGCTCGCCCAGGTCGCCACGCCGGAACCGGTAGCGCAGCGCCCTGACGGCGCGGTCGCGCCTCTTGTGGTACTCCGTGAAGACGTAGGCGTTCTTCTGCTCCGCCAGCTCGATGATGCGCCACGCCTCGGTCACCTTCAGGCAGAGGGGCTTCATGCACACCACGTCCAGCCCGGCGTTGACCGCGTCGAGGACCATCTGCGTGTGCAGATGGTCGGGGGTGGTCACGTAGGCCAACCCGTTCTCGCCCATCCCGGCCAGCGGCTCCTTGTAGCCGGCCGGCAGGTTCCGGTCGGGCGGCGTGGTCTTGGGCTCCGGCAGGCCGACGAACTCCTCGTCGGGAAAGACCTGGCGCAGGCGGGCGATGATGCCCGAGTTGAGCGAGACGACGGTCACCTTCCCCACGTTGCCCAGCCGGCGCTCCTGGAAGATCGTCGGCAGGACGCACTCCTCGCAGATCATGCCGCCCCCGATGACGAGGACGTCCACCTTGTGTTCGCTCATCTGGCTTCCCTCCGGGTTCGCGGTCTCTGGCGCGCCTCAGCCGGCGTGCTGCTTCCTCTCGGCGAGGACCTCGCCCATGGCCTCGTCCAGCACGGCCACTCCCTCGCGCACCTGCGCACGGTTTACGCAGAGCGGCGGGCAGATCTTGAGCGTCGCCTTCCCCACGGGGCTGAACATCAGCAGCCCCTTCTCGACGCAGCGCCTGACGATCTCGAAGGCCAGGTCGTAGTCAGCCTCCTTCCTGCCGTCCTTGATCACGTGGACTCCGGCCACCAGCCCCTTGCCCTGCAGGCTGCCGACGGCCTTCGGGTACTTGCGCGCAAGCTTCGCCAGCCCTTCGTGCAACACGCGGCCCATCGCGGCGGCGTTGCCGGGGAGGTCCTCCTTCTCGATCAGCTCCAGGCTGGCCAGGGCGCTGGCGCAGCACACGGGGTTGCCGCTGTGCGTGCTGGTCATCGAGCCGGGCGGATACTGGTCCATCAGCTCCGTGCGGCCGATGACGGCGCTCAGGGGCAGGCCGCTGGTGATTCCCTTGCCGCAGCAGATCAGGTCCGGCACGATGCCGTAGTGCTCGAAGCCGAACATCGTCCCTGTCCGGCCGAAGGCGGCCTGGACCTCGTCCATGGTGAGCACCACGTCGTTCCGCCGGCACCAGTCGGCCAGGTCCTGGACGTACTCGGGCGGGGCGAAGCTCGCGCCGCCGCCCTGATAGGTCTCCGTGATGACGCCGGCGACCATGTCCGGCGTCACGCCCTGCTCGTCGAGCGTGCGCAGGAAGAGGTCGAACGAGCGATCCTCGACCCAATAGCCGTCGGGGAAGGGGACCTGCCACATGGCCGGATCGAGGTTGACGATCCAGTCCTTCAGGTCCGGCAGGCCGCCGATCATTTGGGCGCCCAGGGTGCGGCCGTGGAAGGCGCCTTCGAAGCTGACGATGCCGATCTTCCTGTCGCCGCCCACGCTGCGCCCGTGCGTGCGCATGAGCTTGACGGCGCACTCGGTCGCCTCGGCGCCTGTTGTGAGCAGGAACGCCTTGTCCAGGCCGTCCGGGGCGAGCCCGACGAGCCTCGCCGCCAGCTCGGCGCGCATGGCGCTCGGGAAGCAGTAGTTGTGCAGCAGGCCGTGCTCGGCCTGGCGGATGATGGCGTCCCGTATCTCGCGCCGTCCGTGGCCGGCGTTGGTCACGAGCACGCCGGAGCTCCAGTCGAGCCACATGTTGCCCCAGCGGTCGTAGACCTGGCATCCTTCGGCGCGGTCCCAGACGACGAGGGGCTGCCCCGTCATGGAGACGGGCTCGTATCGCCTCAGTTGCTCGAGGATGGGCAGCGACCCGGGCGCGGGGATAGGCGTCTGGATGCGCCGGAACTGGGTCTCGACCGGCGGCACGTCCCTGGGCTTCAGGTCGAAGGTCTTTCCTGCCATGTCGGTTTCGCCCTCATGCAGTCGGGGATGTAGGAATGAGGAGTTTTGTGACGGTGCTGCCGCCTGGCGAACCAAGGGGCAGGGCGAAGTATAGGGCGTGCCCGGCGGCGTGTAAAGCGCCGGCGCGGCGAGGCGCTCTCCTGCAAGTCCGCCGCGCCAGTCCCTTCCTGGCCCCCGAGCTCGGCGGTAGAATGGCAGCGGGCGCTGCGGGAATCTCTGTGACGCCCGCATGGCTGCGTCAAAGGAGTTCGGCGTGGCAAGTGAATTCGATCGGTGCCAGGCCTCGGCGGACGCTCACAGAGAGGCCCGCAGGCGTCACCGGGAACTGGCGATGAGGAAGAAGGCGCTGACCGCCGCGCGCACGGATGCCGAACGCGCTCTGGCGCTCAATAACCTTGCCGACCCGCTGGCGTTCTTCGGGCGTGCGCCTGAAGCGCTGGCTGCGCTGAGAGAGGCGGCCGAGTCCGCTCCGAAAGAGGCCGTTTACTGGCTGAACCTCGCCTCGTACTTGATACGGGAGGGGGATGCGGATGCCGGCCTCGACGCCCTGGAGAGAGCGCGGCACCTATCCGCCGGCGGCGATGCGTATTGGCTGTGGCTCGGCCGGGCAAGAATGCTGCAGGGACGCCACGGCGAGGCGGCGAATGCATTCGAGCAAGCGGCGCAAGCCAGCCCCTCCGGGCGGCACATATGGCGCGACCTGGCGCTGGCCCATCTGGCGGCGGGTCGAGACGATGAGGCAGAGCGTGTACGCCGGGAGAAGCTGCTTACCGCTTACCTCATCCTGGCCAGGATCGCGTGCAGGAAGGGCAAGCGGGATCAGGCGTGCAGCATGGCGAAGGAGGCCCTGGAAGCCATGGGCGGCCCGGAGCAATTCGAGGAGGTGCGCTGGCATTACTGTAACCGCCGCTCGCACGAGGACCTGATCGCATTCGTCCGGCAGGTGGCAGCCGAGATGCCCAGCTGCCCGTGGCCGCACTGGGTACTGGCCCGTCTGCTGGCGGTGCTGGCGGATCGCTCCTCCTCAGCGGCCGAAGCCCGGGAAGCCGTCCGCCTGGCCCCTGTCGCGGGGGACGCTATCGCCGCCGACCCGTTCTGTCAAACCGGTTGAAAGGGAAACCGGCGCCGTGTCAGCCCTCTTCGCCGGCGGGCCTGGGATGGTGCAGGCGGTAGACGATGTTGCTGCCCGGGACGTTCGCCGCCTGGAACCCCCTCTGGGTGAGCATGCGGCAGGCGAAGTACGAGCGCTGTCCTGAAGCGCACATCACGGCAAGCGGCTTGTCGCGCGGGACCTCGTCCAGGCGCTGGCGCAGCTCGTCCAACGGGATGTTGAGGGCGCCCGGGATGCTGTCCTTCTCGAACTCGGCCCGCGTGCGCACGTCGAGGACTTGGCGTTCGTCGCTCAGTTGTTCCACGTGGATGATGTCCACGTCGCCGCGCAGGTAGTTGGCCGCTACGAAGCCGGCGATGTTCACCGGATCTCTGGCGGCGCCGTACGGCGGGGCGTAGGCCAGCTCGGCTTCCTCCAGGTCGTAGACGGTCATGCGCGCCTGAATGGCCGTGGCCAGCACGTCGATGCGCTTGTCTACTCCGTCCTTGCCGACGATCTGGGCCCCAAGGACGCGGCCGTCTTCCGTGGAGAACAGGAGCTTCAGCAGCATCGGCGCAGCGCCCGGATAATAGCCGGCGTGGCTCTGCGGCAGCGCGTAGATCTTCTCGTGCGGGATTCCGAGCTCTTTCAGCGTCTTCTCGCTCGCTCCTGTGTTCGCCACGGCCAGGTCGAAGACCTTGACGATGGCGGTGCACTGCACGGCGCGAAAGGGCGTGGGGCGGCCGCACGCGTTGTCGGCCGCGGTGCGCCCCTGTCGGTTGGCGGGCCCAGCCAGGGGGACGAGGACCGGTTGGCCGGTGACGTAGTTCGTCACCTCGATGGCGTCGCCGACCGCGTAGATGCTCGGGTCGCTGGTCCGGAGGTACTCGTCCACCTTGATGCCGCCGGTCGGGCCGATCTCCAGTCCTGCCCCTCGGGCGAGTTCCGTGTCGGGCCGAACGCCGACGGCCAGGACGACGAGGTCGCAGGGCAACGCCGTTCCGTCCTTCAGGCGGACGATCAGCGCGTCGCCGTTCCGCTCGATGGCTTCCGCCGCGTTCTCCAGAAGGAGGCGGACCCCCTTCTCGCGCAAATGCTGGTGGATGAGCTCGGCCATCTCGGGGTCGAGCCCCGGCATCACGTGTGGCAGCATCTCAGCGAGGGCCACGTCCAGGCCCCGGTCCTTCAGGTTCTCGGCCATTTCCAGGCCGATGAAGCCCCCTCCGATCACCACTGCGCGTCCGCCGGCGGCCGCCTCGACGGCGGCGTCTATGCGGTCCATGTCCTCCATGTTGCGCAGCGTGAAGACGGCCGGGTCGTCCACGCCGGGGATGGGCGGGCGGATCGGCCATGCGCCGGGGGAGAGGATGAGCTTGTCGTAATCCTCCGCGTACTGGCGGCCCGCCTCCGCGTCCCGGACGGTGACTCGCCTGGCCTCCCGGTCGATGGCCGTTGCCTCGCTCAGGACGCGCACGTCCAGGTTGAAGCGCCTCCTCAGGCGCTCGGGCGTCTGCACGAGCAGCTCGGACCTGTCACGAATCGTGCGGCCGATGAAGTAGGGGAGGCCGCAATTCGCGAACGACACGTGGGGCCCCCGCTCGAACACGATGATGTTCGCCGTTTCGTCGAGCCTTCTGGCGCGCGTCGCGGCGGACATCCCGCCCGCCACGCCGCCGATTATTAGCAGTCTCAAGTCAGTATGGCTCCCAATGCAGGACCGATTGGTGGTTCACGATGGAAGTCGCCGCCCCGGCCGCAACGGACGTTGCCACGTGGGGCGTCGGGACAGGGCTGCGGAGTGCGGCCGAAGCGCGCCACTATATGGGCAGGCAGGACGGATGTCGAACGGCGACGCGGCGATCGCAGGGGCGTGCTCCGCGCTAGCGGGTCACGATCAGGTAGATGGCGAGGCCGATGCCTGCGAGCACGGGCAGGGCGGCGGCGACCCAAAGCAGCGTCCTCTTGCGCGCGGGGGCGGCGACGTCGGGCGCGCCGTTGGTCCCCAGCAGGCTCTCGTCGTCGAACTGCGACGCGGTCACCTGCGCCCCCGTCAGCAGGGCTTCCAGGTCGGCGAGCAGCGCCGGGTAGCTCTGATAGCGGTCGGCCGCGTCACGGGCCATCATCTTGCGCATGACGTCGCAGACGTGTTGCGGCAGGTCGGGCACGTATCTGCGCGGGGAGGGAAGCTCGGCCGAAACGTGCTTGACCATCACTTCGTAGGCGCTCCGGCCCGTGTAAGGCGCCTTGGCGCAGATCATGTGGAACAGTGTGGCGCCGAGCGCGTAGATGTCGCTGCGGAAGTCGACGGTCTCGGAGTTGCTGACCTGCTCGGGGCTCATGTAATCCGGCGTGCCGAGGCTCGTGTCGCTGGGCAGGGGCTCGAAGACGTCGGCCTCTTTGGCCAGTCCCAGGTCGGCGATCTGCACGCTCTCGTCGCCGTTGAGCAGGATGTTCTCGGGTTTGATGTCCCGGTGGATGATGCCCTGTCCGGCGGCGGACGCCAGCCCTTTGGCCACTTCGATAGCGATTCTGACCGCGTCCCGCCAGGGCAGTTTGCCCCGTTCGTGGATCCTCGCCTTGCAGCTCTGTCCCGGCACGTAGTCCATCGCCAGGTAGTAGTGGCCGTCCTGCTGGCCGTAGTCACGCACATTGACGATGTTGGGGTGGTTGAGCTGAGTTGCCAGGCGGGCTTCGGAGAGGAACCGGCGGGTGTATCTGCCGTTGGCAGCGACGCCGGCCGAAAGGACCTTCAGGGCGACTTCCCGGTGGCAGGTTTCGTCTTCGGCCAGGTAGACGGTGCCCATGGCACCGTGACCGATTTCGCGTTTGAGCTCGTACTTGCCGAACCTGCGTGTCTTGTCCGTGGGCATCCCGCATCCCTTAACGGCCACTGACACTACAGCCGCAAGCCTGAGATGTCAAGCAGCTACCGCTGTCGCTACTCCGGTGCCGGATGAAGAGGCGTCGCGCGCTGACGCACGACCAGCTCAGCGCAATCGCCGTGCCGGGCAGGCGCGCGCTCGGGTCGCCGCAGGCATCGACTGGCGAACCACTTGCGCGCGACAGACACCAGCGGATGCGGAAGGAGGAAGGTGGCGGGAAACGAGAATGAGTTCAGGACAGAGATAACGCCGTTTCCATCCGCCTTCCGGATCGCACCGTTGCCTTCTCCCGGAAACGACACCGAATGCTAACCTGCTTCACACACCATTATAACACGTCGTCAAGCGCCAGAGAAGGGCCGAGCGCCGGAGCGACGAGATGGGCCGCGCTCATTCCTCTTGCGGCTTCAGCATCACGCCCCCTGTGGCCAGCTCATGGCGGAGCTGCACGGGGTCCACTTCGCGCACGCCGCGCTCGGCACGGGCGGCCGCCGCGGCGGCGGTTCCCGCAGCCTGGCCGCACACCATGCAGCAGACCGTGTTGCGCGTGCTGTTGTGCGCCACCAGTTCGACCGTCATCATCCTGCCGGCCACGAGCAGGTTGTCGGACCCCTTGACGATGAGGGCGCGGTAGGGGATTCCGTAAGCGCCCGCGTCCTTGACGCGGTGCGTCGGGTTGTCGATGAACCCGTAGAGCCCGATCTCATCGTCGTACCTCGCCCCGGACGTAACGTCCTGCTGGGTCATCTCGTAGTCGCACCGGATCGCGCGGGCGCGGCGCGGGCCGACTGTGGGCGCCGGTCCGGCGGGGTAGCAGTCCGTGCAGCCGGCGAACGACTTGCGGAAGAAGTGCGCCACGTCGAACATCCGCCCTCGCAGCGTCACCTCGGCCTCGGTCAGGTCTTCGGGGTCAAGCGGATCAAGCTCGCCGAAGTTGATGCAGTTGCAGTAGGTCAGCTCCCGGGGCCGCAGGGAGGAGGACAGAAAGTAATGGGGCGCCTCCTCTGCCCCTTGTTCGCGCAGCTTGCGCATGTCGATGCCGATGCGCACAGGAGCCGGGCCGGACGTGTGCGGCTTGACGGCATGAGCCAGCTGGTACAGCAACCCCTTGCCGTCCAGGTCGGCCTTGAGTGCGTCGAGGTCCACGTTGCAGAGGCGGAAGGTGAATCCTGCGGAGTAGGCGCCGGCGTCTCCGGCTTTGTAGCGGATGTGTTGCGCGCCGGCAGCGGCAGCCAGGTCGCCGTCCCCGGTGCAGTCGATGAAGGCCCTCGCCTTGACGATGCCCGCGCCGGCCTTGCTCCAGACGCGCACCGAGTCCACGTGGCCGTTGGCGGCGTCGGCTTGCTGGCAGGTGGTGTGCAGGAGCAGCCTGACGCCGCTCTGGCGGCAGAGGCGCGCGGCGGCCAGCTTGAACACCTCGGGTTCGACCGGCGTGAGCATGCTGATGAAGTCGCCGCCGCGTTCCATCTCGACGTGCCCGACGCCGCCGCCCATCTCCCCGACGTTGTCGACGAGTTCCTGGGCGATGCCGCCCACCAGCTTGCGTCTGGGGGCGCCTGGCGCCGCGCCGTAGACGTTGTAGAACGTGTGCAGCCCGGTCGCACCCGTTATGCCGATGCCTCCGAGCCATCCGGCGCGCTCGATCAGAAGCGTCTCTGCGCCGGCCCTTGCGGAGGCGATGGCGGCGGCGATGCCGGCCATGCCGCCCCCGACCACGACGACGTCTGCCTGCCAGGTCCTGGGCATCCTCCAGTCCTCCCTATCGTCAGGCGAAGGACCGGCATGGTAAGCGAGGCGCGCGCGCCCCACAAGCGAAACACGCCATCAGGCGGGCCGCCGGGAAGGGCCGGAGGTGTCCTGCGAGGGCGCGGACGCCGGGCTCAGCAGTGTCGGGCGCAGCGGCGCGATGGACTCGCTTCGTGGGGTGTCTCTCACGTCGGGTTGGCGGCGGCGATGCGCAACAGCTCGAGCGGCTCGATCGAATCCTCCGGGTAGGCGGCAACGCCGAGCCTCACGTCGGGCATCTGCGTCAGACAGCCCTTCAGCTTGACGGCGACAATCCGGGCCGTGCGCCCGTTCGTCTCGGGCAGTATCGCCAGGACCTTCATCGGCCGTTCGTCGGGGGCGTTCTGGCCGGGGGGAAGGCCGTCCACGTCGAGGAAGGCCGCAGCCGCCGGGCCGCGCTTCTCGATGACTTCGACTATGTCCGTGCCGCGCAACCAGGGCCGCACCCGGTTGAACAGGTCCTGGGCGTACGTCCGCTTCGCGCTCAGGACGAGCACACTGAAGGAGCGCTTGTATCGCTCCGCCCGCTTGACCTCGTAGGCCAGACGAGCCATGAAACGCTCGGTGGCCCTGGCGCGCAACGCCAGGTCGATCAGTTTTCGCTCGTCACCCATCCAGCCCCCTGCTCCTGCCAGACGCCATATGGCCGGTCCCGCGGGCGTAGCGTCTCCAGCGTCAGCCCCCGTTAGTTTAAGTAGTTGGGGCGAGATGTCAATGGAAATCCGCAGGCTCTGCGGCCCGGGGAGAGCTGGGGCACGAGCCCCTTGCGGCCGGCGGGCCCCGGCCCCACTGGCCTGGAGCGCGGCTGCGGAATCCCCGGCCGATCAGGCGTTCGCCCGCTGTTGGGTTGACGGGCCGGACCGGGTAGCGTAGAATATCAAGGTATATGAATACTTCGATGGACTTGCGCGATGGGGCATCTGTGCGCACGTCCCTCTGATAGTCTTCATTGCGCTTCGGGGGCGGTTGGCGGCCCCCTGACGAACTTGGCGGCCGATCCATTGACGACGAGGTAGACACGGTGTCCGGTATCGCCGACTACGCCACAATGTTCAAGGCGCTCTCGGATCCTCTGCGGCTGCGCTTGCTCAGCATGCTGCCGAGCAGTGAGGAGAGGTGCACGTTCTGCGTCTGCGAGCTGGCTCAGAAGCTCGGGGTCTCCCAGCCCTGCCTATCCCACCACCTGGGCATCTTGAAGACCGCGGGCCTGGTCGGCTTCGAGAAGGACGGGTGCAGCGTCTTCTACTTTGTGGACCAGGATCGGGTCGTCGGCCGGCTCGACCGCTTCAGGGAGATGATCCAGCAGAGATGAAGGCGGCCCTGATATACGACCAGGTCACGGACGGGGGACCGGCCTCGTGGGTGGAGGCGGAGTACGAGAGCCCGGAGACCATAGAGGCGCTCACGGCAGCCATCGGCCAGCACTGCGAGGAGGCGGTGGCCATTCCGCTGGGCACTTCTTTCGTTGCCGAGCTGCGGCGGCATCGGCCGGATCTGGCGTTCAACATCGCCGAGGGCGTCGCGGGGCCGTCGCGCGAGTCCATAGTGCCGGCCGTGTTGGACCTGTTGGGGATCCCCTACACGGGCTCGGACGCGGTGACGCTCGGCATCTCGCTCAACAAGGCCGTGGCCAAGCGCCTCGCCGAGTGTGAGGGCATCAGGACGCCCTCCTTCGGAGTGTTCGAATCCGGCGCGGAGGCGACCGGCCACCTGGCTGACATGGAGTTCCCCGTCCTCCTCAAGCCCAACTTCGGGGGTTCCAGCGTCGGAATCGGCCCGGCGAGCGTGGTGCGGTGCCCGAGCAGGGCGCCGGCGCTGGTGGACGAGTACGTGGCGCGATATGACCAGCCCTGCCTTGTCGAGCGCTACGTCCGGGGCGTGGACGTGACGGTCGGCCTTCTGGGCAACGGCGACGTTGAGGTGTTGCCCCCGGCCAAGATCGTTACGGCCGATGGGATGTACTCCGCGCGGGTCAAGGAGATGCACGACCGCCGGATCGTCTGCCCGTGCGAGCTGCCGGAGGAGCTGGAGCGGGAGCTGGCGGACTGGTCGCTGAGGATCTACAAGGCCATCGGCGCCCGCGACTTCGCGCGCGTGGACTTCATCGTTGACGGGGAAGGCCGGGCCTGGTTCCTGGAGATCAACCCCTTGCCTGGGCTTAGCCCCTACTACGGCGTCATGCCGGTGCTGGCGCAGGCGGCAGGCTACAGCCATTCCGACCTGATCGGCGCCATAATGGCGCTCGCCCTGGAGCGACGCGGACGTTCGAGGAGTCTGACGCATGAACGACTGGCAAGATGAGCTGCGCAGCAGCGTAACCACAGTTGAGCAGCTTGAGCGCTACATCAACCTGACGCCCGAGGAACGGGAAGGCCTGGCCAACATCGGGGGCCTCTTCAACTGGGGAATCAGTCCGTACTACGCTTCCCTGATGGACCCCGAGGATCCGGCCTGCCCCGTGCGCCTGCAGGTGGTGCCCCGCATCCAGGAGTTGCAGGACGAGCTCGGCGTGTGGGATCCCCTGCGCGAGGAGGACCATTCGCCGGTTGAGAACCTCATCCACGTCTACCCGGACCGGGTGGCCTTCTGCGTGAGCTCGATCTGCGCCACGTTCTGCCGCTTCTGTCTGCGCAAGCGCATGGTGGACACCATGGGCCACCCGATCGATGACGACAACCTGGCAGAGGGCATCCGGTACATCCGCGCCAACCCGGGCATACGCGACGTGCTCCTGACCGGCGGCGACCCGCTGCTGATGGAGGACGAGCGGATCGAGCAGATCGTCGCCCGAGTGCACGAGATTCCCCACGTGCAGTTGGTGCGGATCGGCAGCCGCACTCCCTGCACGCTGCCTTCGCGCATCACGGGTGAGCTTTGCCGCCGGCTGGCGCGTCACCAGCCGTTCTGGATCAACGCGCACTTCAACCATCCCAAGGAGCTGACGCCGGAGGCGGTCGCCGCCTGCGGGAGGATCGTGGACGCCGGCATCCCGATGGGCAACCAGACCGTCCTGCTCAAGGGCATCAACGACGACACCGCCGTCCTGAAGGAGCTCGGCGAGCGACTGGTGGCCGCGCGCGTGCGTCCCTATTACCTCTATCAATGTCAGATCCTGAAGGGCACGGCGCACTTCCGCGTCCAGATCGAGCGGGGCGTGCAGCTCGTGCGCGGCCTGCGCGGAAGGACCACCGGCTTCGCCATCCCGCAGTACGTCCTGGACACGCCGTTCGGCAAGGTGCCCCTCAACTACCACTTCAGGCGGGGCCGGGAAGGCGACGACGTCGTCATGGAGACCTTCTCGGGCAAGATATGGCGCGAACCCAACCCCGTGTCGTCCTGATATGCCTGGGCAACCCCGGCCCGGAGCGGTCCGGCACGAGACACAATGCGGGCTACGCCTTCGCCGACTACCTCCAGCGGAATCACGGGTTCCCCGATTTCCGGGCGCTGGACGGCGTTGAGGCCGAGGGAGTGGAGGGGGAGATCGCCGGCCTGCCCGTGCTCCTCGTCAAGCCCTCAACGCTGATGAACGAGTGCGGTCGCGTCGTCGCCCCGCTCTCGGCGCGCTGCCCCTGCGAGACGAGCCTCTACGGCATCGCACACGACGACCTGGACGTGCCGCTCGGCACCGTCAGAGGGCGCAGCAAAGGCGGCCACGGCGGGCATAACGGCGTGAGGGCCATACTGGCGGCGGCCGGGGAGCGGGAATTCTTCCGCATTAAGCTGGGCGTCCACTCGGCCGCGAGGGCAGGTCACGATTCCGTCGCCGATTACCTGCTCTCGGACTTCCTGCCGGCCGAGCGCGGGCAACTCGAAGCGTCCTTCCCGCAGGCCGAGGAGATCCTGATCGGCCAGATCAAATCCTACGCGGCCGGCCTGGCGAAGCAGGACCGGACCGAGGACGTGAGGACGCGATACCGCCAAGACGTGCTGGCCGACGCGCGGCGGGCGCTGGCGCACCTGAGCGTCGCCTCGCCGTATCCCGTGTTTCTCAGCCGACGCGAGATGGGCCGGGCCTTCGACGTGGTGACCGCACTGGCCAAACTGCTGCGGAAGGCGCAGCGCGCGGCCGCCGAGGACGACGACTTCCGCGCGCGCCTGATGGCCTTCATCCCCGAGGAGTTGCGCCCGCTTCTGCCTTCGCCGGCTGCGTCTGGCGGGGCCTTCTTCGCGGCCGACCTGCACGTGGCCGATGGGCAGATCAAGGTGATCGAGCTGAACTGCGCGGTGGGCTACGCCCATTACGCCCGCCTGGCCGATGAGGCGCTTTTCCCGCTCCTGGAGGAGCGCCTTGGGGGGATCGAGCGGCCCTTCGACGGGGACTTCGCGTCGTTCCTCTACGCACGGGGCCTCAAGCCGGTGCACGATCCCGAGCGCGGCGTCATCGCCTTCCTGCGGGGCTTCGACAACCGCGACATGTTCAACGCCGACGAGCTGGCGGATCTCGCCCGGCGGATCGAGCAGCGCGAGGCGCTCGCCATCCCCCTCTGCCACGAGAGGGACCTGCAGCTGCGCGGCGACGGCCTGCACCTGAGGGACGGCCGGCGGGTCGACCTGCTCTACGTCGAGGAGAACCTGTCCGAGTGGGGCGGGCTTGCTGCCGATTCAGCCGTGCGCGGGGCCGTGACTGCCGGCGTCGTCAAGACGTTCCCGTCGCTCGGCACGTTCCTCCTGACCAACAAGGGGTTCTTGTCCTTGCTCGTCGATCCCTCGGCGCAGCGCTGGCTCCAGCCCGACGAGGCGGAGGGCAAGGTCATCCGCGAGAACGTGCTCTGGTCCCATCCGCTGGACGAGCACATCGAGCCCGCCGCTTACCACATGCTCCAGCAGGGGCTGACGCTGGTGGTGAAGGACGCACTCGGCGGGGGAGGGCGCGGGGTGACGGTGATGCGCCCCGACTCGTCATCGCAGCAGACGGGCCACATCCTGCGCCGCCGCATGTTGGACGGCGGCAGCGTGGTGCAGGGCTACTTCCCCGCCGGCCGATGGGCGGAGGATACGGACCTTCGATTCGACGTGCGCGTCCTGGCCGCCGCGCACGAGGGCGAGATCGCCATCGGCCCCGTCTATGCTCGCGTCTTCCGCGGGGAGAAGGTGAACTTCAGCGACCCCGGCTCCGGCGTGGCCCCCGTCTACGTGATCGTCTGATTTAGGCGCACATTGCCCACGTTGCCACCGCGATATACGGGGGAGTGGAGCCCTGCCGACTGAGGTGAAGAAGCAAGCGGCGTTCCCAAGGTGGTGAGAGATCCAGAGCCCTATCGGGAGCGACCATCGCTCTTGGCTGTCGCGAGCCAAGCCTCTGTGTTCCTCTGCTTGAATGCGCGATTGCGCAATCGCGGACGGGGTAGTGCTTTTTCTCCTTGCTGTAAGGGTTGGACAACCGCGGACTTACGTTTGTTGCTTGACACGCGCCGTACGTCGGCGACAACGCTATGTTGCGTTAAGTAGTACTTGACAAATGCGCGGGAGCCTGTATCATTCTTCCGGTTTCTTAGCGTTTGCCAGGAATTCGCCTAGCTCCAATGTGTCTAGGGAAGGGGTCCGGCCATGGGTATAGTCCAAGACTGGCAAACTCGTGCGCGCTTGCGTAGCTTCGCTACGTTCGCCGGACAAGTGGTGGAAGAGTTCGGCAGGTTCCTTCTGCTGAACCAGAAGGGAAGTTTATTCCCCTCCGTCTGCGATGATCTGGTGGCTTTTTTCGGGAGTGTCTCCGATCCCAAGGAGGTGCTTTGGGCGTCACCGGCTCGCCCCACTGTAGTTGGGTTTAGCGCAGATGGCGAGATGATGCAGAGGATCTTCAATGGTTTCAGTTTTCAGCCGAAGGAGGAACAGCAGCTTGAAGAGTCGTGCAAGAGGCTTATAGAAATGATAGGCCAGATAAAGGTCGCGGACGACATATCTCGGGTCAAGCGCGAGGTCGATATGTTCCGCGACGTATTCATTGACGTCGAAGAAGCTTGCGTTGGCGAACTTATTCCACAAGAGGAAGTCCAGTTGGGCTAGGCGCACGTGCCGATGGACATCTTGGACTTCAGCCTTCGAGATTTCGCAGCTCAGGTACGCTCTGCTGCTAGCCGGCTGGCTGCTCGTGTTCAGCGCCCTCCTTCGGTTCAGTACCACTCCAAGTCGCAACAGGCGTTCGCCGATCATTTGCGCAGCGTGTGTCAGGCTATTCACGAGTGGCTTGAAGACAGCATTGAGAGTCTGACGGCCGAGAGTGGTGCATGGGATGACAAGCAGAAGGCGCACTGTCTCAGACAGTTTAGGCTGGCGCTGTCTGACATAAGAGACCTTACGGCCCTGGCGCGCAATGTTGTTGAGCCAGGAGTGCTGGATCTTCCCTCGCCGCTCATACTGTGGGTTCAGGAAACGTTCGCCAGGCTACTCCCTTGCATGCAGCTTCTGATCGGGTTGAGCGACGAAGATTCTTTCGGTATGGTATTGGCCCTTCCTGGTACGAGGGCTCAGTCTCCGTGGGGGGCCACCGATGCTGGGGGCGCCCGCAAGTGGGCGTTAACGCAGTACTCCCGAATGCGCCCTCTCATGCTGGCAGACGTCATGATCCTGTACCACGAGCTTTTCCACCCAGTCTTCGCCGCTGACGAGGACGTGAGACAGTTCCTTAGAGACAAGCGGGACAGCGTTGCCGCAAGAGTCAGAGGCAAGGCCAAGGAGCTGGTCTCGCAGAGGGGCACGCGGCCGCGATTGCTTGATGTTTTCGCTGAACGTGAGATCGAGGGAATGCTGTGGACTGTTATTGAGCAATGGGCGGCGGAGTTCTTCTGTGACTTCGGAGCGGCAGCGCTGGCCGGACCGAGTTTTCTCTTCGGTGCGCTGCTCTATGATTGTGACTTGCCGGGTCGCGGGCCGGCACAGTCTCAACTCCAGTTCACCCATCCGCCGATGGGGTTGCGTCACTCGTACGTTGCGTCGCTCTTGCGTGACAACGGGTGGGCTTGTCTGATCAGCGAAGCGCCGGTGGTGAGTGAATGGCTCGGCGCTGTTGAGGTGCCAAGTACCACACTGCACGAGCAGAAAGGTGATGAGGAAGCGACCCGGATCGTCAAGTTTGCTGGTTCTCTGGTCGTTGACGAGTATCTGGATGACCTTAGAGCCAAGGTGTTGTGCATCATCGATCCGCTACCACGTGTCTTCCGAAGTTGCGCGGATAGGTGCAAACGGCTCTGGGACGAGCGCCGCGACGGCATGAGTGACGGCGAGCTTCCCTTTATCTATACGCCTGACGTAGAGCCCATCAGTCCTCTTGACGTAGTCAATGTCTGTGCGCTGTTCCTGCTTTCGGGGCGGATGGATGCCGAATGGTCTGAGTATCCGGATGCCGGACGGCCAGTCTGTCGGAGGGAAGCCCGGATAGCTAAGCTGACAGATATGATGCTCAAGAACATGGAAGACGTTCTCGTGGTCTGCAGGCATAGGGGGCTCGCGTGAGCGTACTCACACACGATCAGATTGTGTGTCATATCAAAAGCGGCCAGCTGATCTGCTCGCCCCTTATGGACTGGCGCCAGGTCGGTGAGTCCAGCCTTGACTTCCGCGTCGGTACGCATTTCATCCTTTTCAAGATCTCTCTTAGACCTTGCCTGGACGTCTTAGAGCGTGGTGCCACCGGCTCGCCCCTAGACTTCCAGGAGAAAGTGCATGTGGGCATAGGCGGCAGACTCATTCTGGCGCCTGGCATGGTTGTTCTCGCCGCCACACTCGAGTTCTTCAGCATACCTCCATTTCTGGCATGTGAGGTGATAACGCGTTCTTCATGGGGTCGTCTGGGTCTTGTCATAGCGACTGCCACTTGGGTACACCCCTTGTTCCGGGGTTGCCTGACCCTGGAAATAGTCAACCACTCGCGCTCGGCCGTTGCTCTCTATCCCGGGACGAAGATCGGCCAGCTTGTCTTCCACGAAGCTGCGCCGCCCGCATGCATACCGCGGTTGGAGAAGCTCAAACAGGGGATGACACGGCCAGAGTACTCGAAGCTCTTTTCGCAGCCGCCAGACGCTTTTGTCTCTGGGTTCCAACTCCAACCTTGGCACGAACCGGGCGGGACTACTGGGGGGTAAGGCCTTCCTGCGGGCCATTCAAGGGGGCACTTTTCGTGGAGCGTTCTGCTTAGCGCTGCAGAAGACGAAGCCAGACCGTCCTATGGTGGTTAGCTGGAGCGAACGCGAGCAACTGCGGGGGGCTAGGCCGACAGCCTACTCGATCGCTACTTCCTTGCCGGCCTCCGCGCTGGCGTAGAGGCCGTCCAGCATTTTCTGGACGTTCAGGCCGGAGATGGCCGGGCACTGGGTGTGGCCCTCGCCCCGCACGTCGGCGATCCAGTCGTCGATCTTCTTGTCCATCGAGTCCCACTTGCCGCAGTAGTTCGGCTGGATGTCGACCATCGCTCCCGCTTCGTCCGTGAAGATGCTCGGCGGGTGGAGGACGCATCCTCCCTTATCGCCCATGAGCTGGCAGTTGAACACGTCCTCCTTGATGTGGGCGGCGAAGCTGGCCTCGACGGACATGACGGCGCCGTTGTCGAACCGGATCAGGCCGACGGCCAGGTCCTCGACGGTGTAGGTTTTCCAGTCCCACGGCCCCCAGGGGCACTGGGCCTCGGGCGGCTTGTTGCCCAGGTAGGTGAACATCTGGGCGCTGGCGGCCACCGGCTTCGGCTCGCCCATCAGGAAGTGCGCGCACTCCATGATGTGCACGCCGATGTCGATCAGAGGCCCGCCGCCCTGGAGCTCCTTGCGTCCGAAGACGCCCCAACTCGGGATGCCGCGACGCCGCAGCGCCTGGCAGCGCGCGAACAGCATCTTGCCAAGCGTGCCCTGATCTATGAAGCGCTTGATGGCCTGCGCCGCGGGGCTGAGCCGGTACTGGAACCCCATGGTCAGCCGCCCCGCGCTCCGCTTGGCTGCGTCGACCATCGCCTGCGCTTCCTGCGCGTTCATGGCCATCGGTTTCTCGACCATGACGTGCTTGCCGGCCTTGAGCGCGGCGATAGTGGGGTCCTTGTGCATGTAGTTCGGCGTGCAGACCGTGACGGCGTCCATCTCGTCGAGATGCACCATCTCGTTGAAGTCCTTGTACGTATGCGGGACCGGGTACTTCTCGGCGAACTTCTTCAGGTTCTCCTCACTGACGTCGCAGCCGGCGACGATCTTCACGTCGGCCAGTTCGGCCAGGCGCTGCGCCTGCCGCATGGCGATGCCGCCGGTTCCGATCACGCCCACTCTCACCAGTTTCGGCATTGTTGCTTCTCCTGCAAAGAGCACGTAGGGGAAGGGGCAAGACGGCTATTCCTACCGGACGGCCGGAGGTTTGTCAACGGCTTCCGCGGTGAGCGGGGGCGGCCGCAACGCTGCGTTGACGGCGTCCAGGTCGCCGGGCGTCAGCGCCCCAGCAGCCGCGTCGCCGTCTCCTTAATGCTCGCCATCAGGGCCTCGTCGGTGTCGGCCGCCCCGGCGGGGGCGAGCTGCCACGTCTCGACCGTGCTCGTCTTCTGTCCCGGCTTGAGGGTGACGGCCGGGCCGACCACCTCGAGTTCGATGTAGCCGATGTCGCTGGTGTAGACCTCGCGGGGTGCTTCCGTCTCGGGCGTCGGCGCCTCGGGCATGCTGAACGACTTCAGGTAGATGAGGCCGCCTCTAACGCAGCCCAGCCAGCCCGGTCCTCCGGAGATGAAGAGCTTGCCGGACTTGCCCGTCGGCTTGAGCAGCAGCATGTCGTCGTGGCGGCTCCATTGCTCGTCGAGCGGGCCGCCCTCGCGCGTGCGGTACGTGGCGCCCGGATCGAGCGGCACGAACGCCACGCAGTCCGAAGGCGCCTGCGTGACCTCCCAGACCGCGCCGGGGACCGGGCGATCCGACACGTTGCACATGGTCTGCTCGATCTGCACGCGCGTCCCCGTCGGCGCCATGGTGATCGTGCGGTCGAACCGTATTCCGTGCTGATAGCTGGGCATGCCCGTCAGGTGCAGGGCTCCGCCGGCGGCGATGGCCGTCCTGCACGGCCCGCGGTCGAGCTGCCAGTCGGGCGGCCAGTCCCAGTCCTTCTCCGGCGCTATCCAGAGCTTGTAGCCGCCGAAGTTGAGCCACTGCTCGGTCGCTTCCATTGGAGCCGGCTTGGCGGCGGCGGCAGGCGTCGTCTCTTCGTTGACCCAGAGCACGTTCTCGCCGCCTGCGAGCGAGTACTTCATGATGCGGGCTATCTGCGGGACGACCACCAGCTCCACCTCGCCGTTGGTCATGCGATAGGCGCCCTGCCAGCCGCAGAAGTCGACCTTGCTGATTGTCACCCCGCCCGCGCGATGAACCACGCGGCCGCCCGCTCCGGCGCACCCGGCCCCAAACAGCACCGTGCCGACCGCAACGCCCAGAGGCAAGAGAAGCCTTACCGCAATTGCCATTGTCGCTCTCCCCACAGAGCATCTTTGTGCCGGCCATCCCAGTCCCGCAGCAGCCTAAAGTAACTAACGCGGGCCTGGCCATCAAGTGCTGGGCCTCGCGCGGCGTCGCTCTCGACGTGGCCCTCCTGCCGGGGTCCGGGCCGTGCAGCCGCCGCGAGCGGGCGCCGGCCGGCCGGGAATCACCTGCTGATGCCGCAGCGGGCGTGCGCACAGACGACGGCCCGCCCTCATGGGTGCGCGGACGTGCCCGGGCCGATGGATTGCTCCGGACCTTCGCGCGGGGCATAGACGTAGTAGGTGGCGCGCGCGATCGTGAATTCCCGTATCGGCTTGGCGCCCGCGTACACCTCCGGCGAAGCGTCCACCTGGCGGCGGAGCACGACCAACCAGCTGCCGGAATACTCATCCAGCGACTCCACCGCATGCACGCAAGGCATCTCCGCGAAACCGGCGTGGAAAGCAACGCCCGCCTCGTAATCGCCCACCCAGACGATCCTCGCTGCCGGCGCGCCGGTGCTCTGGAGGAACCTGGCAAGAGGCACTGGGGA
Organism: uncultured candidatus Brocadiaceae bacterium; assembly: GCA_964521715.1. Classification (GTDB taxonomy): domain Bacteria; phylum Planctomycetota; class Brocadiia; order SM23-32; family SM23-32; genus DAOVRD01. The sequence continues at coordinate 23,439 of CAZFSS010000038.1, forward strand.
CTTCCGGGTGTCGGAGTGGGCGCCATAGGTCAGTGGGTAGGCCACGAGGGCAATGGCGGCCGCACCCAGCACCGCCCGATGGCCCATGCGCCTCCACAGCATCGAACCCACCAGGGACGCCAGGCCGACGGGGAGCGCAAGACCCAGCGCCCATGGGAGGATCGCCGGCCGCCGGGCCGCACAGACGGCCAGCCCCACCGATGCAGCGAGTAACAAAGCCAACAGGGCCCCTCCAACCCAGTGATCCCTTTCGTCCAGGTAGGCGGCGACCGTTATCGCAGCAGGCGGCAGAAGCGGGATGAGATAGCGGTCAGCCTTGGCCGGGAACAGGCTGAACACCAGCACGGCCGCCGCAAGCCAGAGGACGAGCCGGAACGCCCCGGAGCGCCCGCGGCGCCGGCAGACGTGGATCAACGCGAAGGGCAGGTACGCCACCCAGGGCAGGAACTCGCCCGGCAAGCTCCACAGGTAGCGGTGAATGGGTCCACCGGCCTCATAGCCGGCGATCCTGCCGATGACTTCCCGCCCCAGGGCGGTGTCGATGATTTCACGCCCCTTCACCAGGACCACGGGCACCAGCCACGCCATGGCCGGCACGCTTGCCACCGCGAGGCCGGCCAGCCATTTCCAGTTTAGCAACTCCCTCCAGTTCCGCTGCCAGACAAGGTACGGCACGATCGCGCACGCCAGCATCAGGAGAGCGACGGGACCCTTTGTGAGAACGGCGAAGCCGGCCGCCAGCGAACTGCCCCCGAAGTAAAGCCGCCGGCGCTTCGTCCGCTCCGTGCTCCTCAAGTAGAGGTAGAAGGCCATCAGCACGAAGAACGTCAGTATCACGTCCGTACTGACGCGCTGGGACGCCCAGACGAACCGCGCCGAGGTGGCCAGCACTAGGCTTGCCAGGAGCGGGTTGATTCGGAGGGAGAGCGCCACAAGGTAGCACGCGACCAGACACCCCACCCCGAACAACAGGACCGGCAGCCGCACGGCTGCCGTGGAGCGGCCGAGAGCCTTGATGCTCAGTGCTCCCAGCCAGAAAAGGAGGGGCGGCTTGTTGTAGTAGGGCTCGCCGTTGTAATGGAGCACCAGCCAATCGCCGCGCGCCACGATCTCATGGGCTACCTGGGCGTAGATCGGCTCCAGCGGATGCCACAGATCGCGGCTCCACAAGCCCGGTAGGAAGACGACCGCGCCGAACACGCAGACCGCCAGCAGTTCCACGCCGACGCTTCGGCCATTCCGGCCGCTGACGCTTGGGACCGGTATGTCAGGCACGCTTCAACGCTCCCACTTGCTCCCGGAAATAGGCAAGGACTTTCCGCAGGCCCTCGACGCGGGAAGTCCGGGGTTCCCAGCCCAGGACCTGCTTTGCCTTGGAAATGTCCGGCTGCCGCACTTTGGGGTCATCCGTGGGCAAGGGCTCGAACGCGATCTCACTCTGAGAGCCGGTCAGCTCGATGATCTCCTTCGCCAGCTCCAGGACGGTGAGCTCCTGGGGGTTGCCCAGATTGGTTGGTTCGTGCTCATCGCTTTCCAGCAGGAGCGCTATCCCCCGCACCATGTCGTCGATATAGCAGAAGCTGCGCGTCTGGGAACCATCGCCGTACACGGTCACAGGCTCCCCCATCAGGGCCTGCCGGAAGAAGGTTGGCAGGGCGCGCCCGTCGTAGAGACGCATCCTGGGACCATAAGTGTTGAAGATGCGCGCAATGCGCGTATCCAGGCCGCAGAACTCATGATAGGCCATCGTCAGGGCTTCGGCGAAACGCTTCGCCTCGTCGTAGACCCCGCGGGGGCCCACCGGGTTCACGTTCCCCCAGTAGTCCTCCGGCTGGGGATGGATCAGCGGGTCCCCGTAGACCTCGCTGGTGGAAGCCAATAGGAAGCGCGCGCCTTTCTGCTTGGCCAGCCCGAGCCCCTTGTGGGTCCCGATGGCACCGACCTTCAGGGTCTCAATCGGATACTTCAGGTAGTCGACCGGGCTGGCCGGAGAGGCGAAGTGGAGCACATTGTCCACGTGGCCGCCCACGTGGATGTACTCGGTCACGTCATGCTTGATGAAGCGGAAGTTCTCCCTCCCGAACAAGTGCTCGACGTGTGCGGCAGAGCCTGTGAGCAGATTGTCCATGCAGATCACATCGTGGCCCTGCTCGACGAAGTAATCGCACAGGTGGGAGCCGATGAATCCCGCCCCTCCCGTGATCACCGTCTTCGGGGACATCTTTCACCTCCTGTGATAGGATGCCGCGTTGGGGGGGAAGCGCCCTGCCCGCCGACAGTGCGCGGATAGGAAGGATCCGACGGGAAGCTGCGTGGCGCCAACCCAACCCGCCCGTTTGCGCGGCGCGGGGCGGTAGTTCCGGCGCATTGTAAGGGAGCAGCATAACGCACGCAACTCCCGGTGCGGCGGGCCCCGTCTGCCCCACCGGGCAGCACCTGGCGCGACGCCGCTTTCGTCATTCCGAACCCGCCGTACGGCGGGCGAGGTTCACCCGCCTATCGGCGGGATCTCGCCTTGTTGCCCGGCCGATCTGCCCCGTGGGATCAGTACATGGCTTGACGTGGCCGGCGCCGGGGCGTATACTTCTGGCGTATATGTGGCTGATGGGGGATGGGCCTATGGAAGCCGTAGCGTGCCAGATGGGGCCGTGCCTGGACGTCTGCCCGCCGACCGGCGGGCTCAACCCGCTCGGCAATCCGCCTCCGCCGAGGCTATGGCGGACGAACTGGGACGACACGGTGCTGGATAGCGTAACCGAGACGCGGACGCACAACGCGGTCAACGAGCTCACGGCCCGGACGGTCGGCGAGGATCCCCAGATCAGCCTCGCTTACGATTCTGCGGGCAACCTGACGCAGGACGGGGACTCGAACGGCGACCACAAGTACACGTGGGACTACCGGAACCGCCTGATCGAGGTCGAGGAGAAGCAGTCTGGGAACTGGAACACGACGGGCGAGTACAAGTACGACGCGCAGGGCCGCCGGATTCTCAAGACCGTGACGAACAAAGGCGGCCTGAACGGCACGACGCGGTTCCTCTGGGGCGGCAGCGGGGACCCCTCGACTGCGCTCGGGGCAGGTTGGCAGTGCCTGGAGGAGAGGGACGGGTCGGGGGACCTGGTCGCAAGGTTTACGTACGCGCCCGACTACATCGACGCCGTGGCGGTGCAGGAGCGCGACCTGAACTCGGACGATGACTTCGGCGACGCCAACGAGGTGGTATACTACCATCAGAACACGTTGTTCGCGGCCTATGCCCTCTCGGACGGGAACGAGTCGGTGATTGAGCGGTATCGGTATGATGCCTACGGCGCCTGCACGGTGCTGGACGCCGACGGATCGGCCGACGCGGACGGCCTCTCGGACGTCGGCAATCCCTATCGCTTCACCGGCCGCCGCCTCGACCCCGAATCCGGCCTCATGCAATACCGCAACCGCTACTACCACACCGGCCTCGGCCGCTTCATCAGCCCGGATCCCGAGGGGTACACCAGTGGGTATGGGCAATACCCGTATGGCGAATCACATCCGTGTAACACAGTTGATCCGCTGGGCCTGTGGCCCTGCACGAGCAACTGCGGTCCTGAGGGCCTGAGGGAAGGAAAGGTGCACGGTCACAAGAAAAAGCGCCTGCTGGGCCAGTGGGATCAAGGCTTCCTGGACGAGGTCACTAGGAGGTATGAGAAGTTCCACTTCGTCCTCAAAGTTGCTTCGGTCATTTCGGCTGCGCCCGGACTACACGAAGGCGGAGCGGAAGCGGCTGGGCAGATTGTGGACTATTGGATAGACGTCAATATGGGACCGGATGAGGACGCAATGGTCGCGGCAGTCCAGAAGATCGAGGAGATAATGGTCGAGAGCCAGGGGATTTTCGAGCTTCATGTGCAGGTAAGCTGCCGTGAGTGCAAGAGGAAGAAGTGCCTCTGGGGTCTGCTGGGGGAGTGCCTGCAATGGGAGGTGACCAGGGAGCCGGAGTGGTATCGGTGTAACAACAGCCCCAGTCATGGCTATCCCAGCTACTGGTTCCAAAGGAACGATGAGAGCCTAGGTCTGCTGATTGTACAGTGCGCACAACAAGCGGTGAGAGAGCTATGCGATCCCTATAATCCTGCAATTCCGAAGGATATCCCCCCGGGTGGGAACGCTCAAGGGCCACCACAGGAGGGTTGACATCGTCAGAGCTAGTCTATAGTTTTGCACTTTTCGGGCGTGTGCCCGTGCAGTGGGGGTAAAGA
>CAZFSS010000039.1:0-26206 GCA_964521715.1 uncultured candidatus Brocadiaceae bacterium
TCTTTACCCCCACTGCACGGGCACACGCCCGAAAAGTGCAAAACTATAGACTAGCGACAGAAGGAGGCGGTTCCATGTGCGCGAAGAAGAGCTGTGGTTGCCAGAAGCCGGAGAGGCTGAAACGCAAGCCCGAGGACTGCACCCCCGAGCAGGTCGAGGAGTGCCACGGGCGCGCCGGGAAGCATCCCTGCGTGCAGGCCGCGAAGAAGGGCTAGAGGTCGCCAGACGCGGCGGGGACTATGGACGCGATCGTCCAGGCGCAGGAGCTCACGCGCTGCTTCGGGCCCGTGGCGGCAGTGGACCACGTGGACTTCGAGGTCGAGAGGGGAGAGATCTTCGGCTTCCTGGGCCCGAACGGCGCCGGCAAGACGACCACGGTCCGCATGCTGACGGGCGTGATCGAGCCCACCGCGGGAAGGACAATCGTCCGGGGGCACGACCTGGCCCGAGAGCCGACCCGAGCCCGGCAAGGATGCGGCGTCGTCCCCGAGGAGGCGAACGTCTACCTCGATCTGACCGTCTGGCAGAACGTGATGCTGATGGCCGAGCTCCACGGCGTCCCTCGCCGCAGGCGCATTCGGGAGGGCGAGCGCCTGCTGGAGCTCTTCGGCCTCGGCGAGCGGCGGAGGGATAAGGCCCGGCGGCTCTCCAAGGGCCTGCGCCAGCGGCTGATGCTCTGCACGGCCCTCGTCAGTGGGCCGGAGCTGCTCTTCCTCGATGAGCCGACCTCGGGTCTCGACGTGGCCAGCGTGCGTGTGATACACGGCATCCTGAGGGACCTCAACCGGGACGGCCTCACCGTCTTCCTGACCACGCACGACATGCACGAGGCGGAGGAACTGTGCAGCCGCGTGGCCATCATCAATGAGGGCCGGATCGCGGCCGTCGACAAGCCTGACGCGCTGCGCCGGGCCATCCGGTCCCGCCAGTGCGTCGAGGTCTCCTTCGCGGGCGCCGACGGACCGGATCCCCGGATGCTGGAAGCGCTTGAGGGAGTCAGCGCCTGCTCCTGCAGCGGCCGCGCGTACACCCTGTACGCCGAGGCCCCGGGCTCAGTGGCCTGCCGGGTCGTCCGCCTGGCCGGCGAGAGGGGATGGACTGTCGAGGCGATCTGCACGCGCCAGCCGAGCCTGGCGGACGTGTTCCTGCATTTCACGGACGGCCTGCCGGAGCGGCGGCATGAAGGTGGTCCCCATGCTTCCTCCTGAGGGAACGAGCGTGCATGGATCGGACGGACAAGCCGGCGTGCTTGGCCGCCAGGTCCACGCGGCGTACGTGATCGCCAAGAAGAACGCGCTGCTCTACTACCTGAAGCCTCCGGTCCTGATCTTCGGCGTGCTGTTCCCCGTATTCTTTTTCCTGACGTTCATGCTCGGGCGGAACCCGTCCGGGTCGGAGATGGCAGAGGTCGTGCCCGGCATGCTGGCCATGGCGCTCTGGTTCACGGCGTCGGCGGTCGGGCCTCTGGTGACGCCATGGGAGCGGCAGGCCAGGACCTACGAGCGCCTCATCAGCAGCCCCGCCGCCCTCGGCGCGATTGTCGGCGGGGACATCCTCAGCGGCCTGGTCTTCGGTGCCGCCCTGTCCCTGGTGCCGCTGCTCGGCGGCGCCTTGTTGACGGACGCAGCGATCTTGCGCCCCTCTCTGGTTGCCAGCGGGCTTGTGCTCGGCGCGGCGGCTTTCTCCGCGTTGGGCGTGCTGCTGGCCGCCCCGCCGGTCAACAGCCCCTCGCACATCATGATGCTCTCGAACCTGGTCCGCCTGCCGCTTCTGTTCTTGAGCGGCGTTTTTCTGCCCATCGGCCGGATGCCCGTCTGGGCGCGGCGACTGGCTCCCGTTTCGCCCCTTTCGTACGCGGCCGACCTGATCCGGCGCGGCTACGGGCAGCCCGGCTACTTCCCCGTGTGGGTCGACCTGCTCGCGCTGGTCGGGTTCTCGGTTGCTCTGGTTGCGGCTTCGTGCTGGTTCCATCGCCGCATGCGTGCGCGAGGTCTGTGAGGCGCATGGATGCCTCGCGCAAGACCGTAGGGGCGGTGCGGGAAGCGCCGGGCCCCTGCGTCGCCGGCCCCCATGCCTACGGCCCAGACGTTGCGCGGTGCGCCCCTTGACGCCGCCCGCGAAGTGTGCTACTAAATGGGAAAACGCTCACGTACATGCGCCGCCAGCAACGTCGGGGTACTTGCTGTGGATGAACGGACCCGGAAAAGGTACGAGTTGAAAGCCGAGGTGCTGAAGGGGCTGGCGCATCCTGTGCGAGTGGCCATCGCGGACTTCCTGGGCCATGGCGAGCAATGCGTTTGCGACATCGCCGAGCACGTGGGCGCACGGCTCTCCAATGTCTCGCGCCACCTGGCCGTGATGCTGAAGGCCGGGATACTGTCCTGTCGCAAAGACGGCCTGAAGGTGCATTACTCGCTCAGGACGCCCTGCGTCAAGAAGTTCCTGTCCTATGCGGCCACTGTGCTTCGCAAGCAGTTGAAGGACAGGAGCGCCATCCTGCAGGGGCCCTGAGGTCCGCTTGAGCCTGCCGCACGCTGCCTGTGCCGGCGCGGAAGCATTGCGCCGGGGCTCGCAGCCTTGCGCCGCCCGTGACCGCGTGCCGGACGCGACCGGCAGGCCGGCCGAAGGCCGGTTCGCCGCCCCTTCCACTGTGCATTCCATCGGTTCGACGTGCGGGCTGACACCTTCCGCGGGGCCGACGCCATTTGACTGTTCGAGAATATTTGGCATAATGGCCAACAGGAGGTGAGCGCAGCGATGTCCGAAGGAGACAGGAGCGGATTCGAGGAGCGGGCGGCGATCCTCAAAGCGCTGGCCCATCCCAGCCGGTTGATGATGGTGGAGGAGCTTTCGCGCGGCGAGAGGTGCGTCTGCGAACTGACGGACCTCGTTGGGGCGGACATCTCGACGGTATCGAAGCACCTTTCGGTCCTCAAGGACGCGGGGATCGTGGACTGTGAGAGGGCGGGCCTGAAGGTGTTCTACCGCCTGCGTGTGCCCTGCATCCTCAACTTCTTTGCCTGCGTTGAGGCGGTCCGGCACGAGAACCAGCGGCGCGCAGTCACGTGCGAATCGGCCCGCTGAGGCCCCCCTTTTTTTGCGCTTATACTTGGCCATGTGGCCAAATAGCGCCGCCCCGCATCGCCCTGCAGTCGGAGCGGGACGTGAGCTGGAAGAACGAATGGCGGAGGCTGGCCCTCATCGCGGCCGTCTTCCTGGCCTGCTTCTACCTGCCGGTCGGCCGCGAGCGGTTCGACAACGCTGTCATGGAGTCGCTGCGCCTGGTGAAGTGGTACGCGCAGGAGCACGTGCTCTTGTGCCTGGTGCCAGCGTTCTTCATCGCCGGGGCGATCGGCGTGTTCGTGAGCCAGGCGTCCGTGATGAAGTACCTCGGGCCCGGCGCGAACAAGGCGCTCGCCTACGGCGTGGCCTCCGTCTCGGGCACCATCCTGGCGGTCTGCTCCTGCACGGTGCTGCCGCTCTTTGCAGGCATCTACGGCATGGGCGCGGGACTGGGGCCGGCGACGGCGTTCCTCTACTCCGGCCCGGCCATCAACGTGCTCGCCATCGTGTTGACGGCCCGGGTGCTCGGACTGGAGCTGGGCGTTGCGCGGGCCGTGGGCGCCATCGCGTTCAGCGTTGTTGTCGGACTCCTGATGCACCTGATCTTCCGCAAGGAGGAGGTGGAGAAAGCGAACGCCCAGGCGGCCATGCCAGAGCCGGAGGCGAGCCGCCCCCTCTGGCAGAACGTCCTCTACTTCGCCTCGATGGTCGGCATCCTGGTCTTCGCCAACTGGGGCAAGCCGCAGGAGCCCATGGGCCTGTGGCACGCCGTCTATTCCTCCAAGTGGATCATCACGGCAGGCTTTGCGGTCGGCCTCGGCGTGATCCTGTTGCGGTGGTTTGGGCTGAAGTGGTGGAAGCTCGCGGCGGCGGGCGCGCCCACCGTGCTGGCGGCGGCCCTGTTTGCCGGGGAGCCCATGGTGCCCTTCGCCGTTGGCGTCATCGGGCTCGTCGCGATCACCGCCGGCGGCGGCGGGGAGACGCGGGACTGGCTCGACCAGACGTGGGGGTTCGCCAAACAGATACTGCCGTTGCTGTTCGTCGGCGTGCTGATCGCCGGGGCGCTCTTGGGCCGTCCGGGCCACGAAGGGCTGATCCCGTCGAGCTGGGTGAGTTCCGCCGTAGGAGGCAACTCGCTCTGGGCGAACTTCTTCGCGTCCTTCGCCGGGGCATTCATGTACTTCGCCACGCTCACCGAGGTGCCGATCCTCCAGGGCCTCATCGGGGCCGGGATGGGCAAGGGGCCGGCCTTGGCTCTCCTGCTGGCCGGTCCAGCCCTGAGCCTTCCCAGCATGCTTGTCTTACGGAGCGTCATGGGCACGAAGAAGACGGTCGTCTACGTTTCGCTCGTTGTGATCATGGCCACCATCACGGGAATGGTTTACGGAGTCCTGTTTGCCTGAGAGAGCCGAGATGCCGCTGGTGACCACTTTTTCTACAGAAGCGGAGTTCCGACGCGCGATGGCGCTCCTGGCTGGATGCGGCCTCTCGCATCGGGCGATCTCGGCTGCGCCCGGCTACGGCTTCGTGGGGCATGCGGCCTTGGTGGTGGAACCGGAAGCGCGGGCAAGGCTGGCCTCCGAGAGCGGGCGGGATCTGGTCTGCGCCGGCTGGGTGGATTACCGGCCGGCGCGGATCGAGGTGCCGCAGCAGGAGCCGCCGGAGTTCGCAGAAGACGTCTTCGCCCGGGCCGCCGTCATGGTGCTGGCGTCGTGCGTGGCGGACGAGACGAAGATACGGATCGTGGCCCACATATCGGGCGACCTGACGGAGGTCTTCCCCTACCTGAACGCCGAGATGCAGACAGCCTGCTACAACGTGCATGGGCCTACCTTCACGTTCATGGACGGCTATCGGATGGTCAGCGCCTATGCGCGGCGCATCGCCGTGGCGAAGGCCGATGAGATCGTGGACGCCTGGCGTGTGCTGGAGGAGCTCAGGTGCCGAGTGAACGAGACATGGGCACGGCGGCACCAAATAGAACCGTCCTACGAGCGCCGACAGAAGCCTCCCGCACTGGAGATATACAAGCGTCTGCCGGGCACGAACTGCGGCGCCTGCGGAGAGCGGGCCTGCCTGGCCTTTGCGGTCAAGGTGCACGGAGGCCAGTTGAGCCCCAGGCTGTGCGCACCCGTCTTCGACGGCGAACGCGCGGATCTAAGAGACGCTCTGACGGAGATATGTTCTGGTCTTGGGATTGGCCTGTGAACCGTATAAGGAGAAGCGGCGATGAAGCTCCAAATACTGGGCGTCGGCTGTCCGAAGTGCAAGAAGCTGACCGAAAACGCCGAGGCCGCCGCCAAGGCGCTCGGCATCGAGTACACGCTGGAGAAGGTGACGGAGATCAACAAGATCATGGCGTTCGGCGTGATGATGACGCCGGCCCTCGTCGTGGACGGCGAGGTGAAGGTCGCCGGCAAAGTGCCCGGCGTTGAGGAGATCAAGCGAATGCTCCGGCAGGAGAGAGCCTGATGCCAGAATGCCCTTGCGGTCCGGATAGGAACGATGACGCAGGCCGGGGCATCCGCAATGATGCGCCGGTTCGCGACCGGGAGGAGCAGCCGGCAGCGCCGGCGCGCTGCTGTCGCGCCTGGTGGAAGGTTGCAGTGGTCGTCGCGTTGGTGGCGGCAGTGGCCGGCATCATCGCGTCCAAGACCCACAGAGGCGCGTCTCCCAGCCAAGAGCCAGACCGCAGCGACGTGGGTCCACAGGGCAGCAGCCCGATCCAGCCTGCGTCCGGGCCGGAAGTTCCGGCTGAAGCCGAGATGGTCCTGGCCACCGTCAACGGCGAGCCCATCACTCTGGCCGATTTGGAAGAAGCGCTCCGGGCGCTGCCCGACCAGTACCGAAGCATGTTCGCGCGCTCGAAGCACGAGCTGCTGGAGCAGTTGATCGTCAGGGAGCTGCTGCTTCAGCACGCCCGCGAACTCGGCCCGGGCACGGGGGCGCCACCGAACCCGGCACCCGGGCAGAACAGCAGCCAGACTGACCAGGAAGAGGCCCTGATCGACGCGGTGTTGCAGCGGGAGGCATTCGACAAGGTCCGGGTCACCGATAAGGAACTGCGTGCGTTCTACGAGGAGCACAGGGATGAGATTCCCGCCGACCGGGCTTTTGACCAGGTAAGAGAAGCATTGCGGCCTTACGTAGAGCAGGAAATGCGGCAGCAGGCCGTCGAGGAGCTCATCGCACATCTCAACCAGAAGGCAGAAATCAGCCGCAACGAGGCATGGGTCGAAAAGCAAAAGGCGCTGGCGGCCGACAACCCGCTGGACCGCGCGCTCCAATCGGGCAGGCCAGTGGTGGCCGACTTCGGCCGTGGCACGTGCATCCCCTGCAAGATGATGAAGCCCATACTGGATGAGCTCAAGGAGGGATACGCCGGCAGGGCGGAGGTCCTGATCATCAACGTTGACGATTACGCCGCCGTGACGCAACGAGTGGGCATCCGTGCCATCCCTACCCAGATCTTCTATGACGCGTCCGGCAGAGAGGTCCACCGGCACGAGGGCTTCATGCCGCGCGAGGACATCGTGGCGAAGCTTGCCGAGATGGGGGTGCGCTGACGATGGAGCGGCTCTTCACCACGTTGACGCGCGCCGTGGAAGGCACGCCGCTCGTGGCCCTCTCGGCGGCGTTCGCATGGGGCGTGCTCAGCATCCTGCTCAGCCCCTGCCACCTGGCGAGCATACCGCTCATCGTCGGCTTCATCGACGAGCAGGGCCGCATCTCGACCAGGCGGGCGTTTGTGATCTCGACCCTCTTCGCGGTCGGCATTCTCATCACCATCGCTGCTATCGGCGCGGTCACGGCCGCCGCAGGGCGCATGATGGGCGACGTCGGGCGGTGGGGCAACTACGCGGTCGCCCTTGTCTTTTTCATCGTCGGGCTTCACCTGCTGGACGTCATCCCGATGCCCTGGTCGGGGCCAGGCCAGGTCGGCCTGAGACGCAAGGGCATGCTGGCGGCGCTCATCCTCGGGCTTGTCTTCGGCATCGCGCTGGGCCCCTGCACCTTCGCCTACATGGCCCCTATGCTCGGCGTCACGTTCAGCGTGGCCTCGACGAGCATCCTCTACGGGATCGGGCTCCTGGCCGTGTACGGCGTCGGGCATTGCTCGGTGATCGTCCTGGCCGGCACATTCACTGAGGTCGTGCAGCGGTACCTGGACTGGAACGAGCGCTCCCGGGGCGCCGTGATCGTGAAGAAAGTCTGTGGCGCGCTAGTGATCCTCGGCGGGCTTTATCTCATCCATACAGCACCGTGATGGATCGGTAGTCCGGCATGTCCAAGCCGCCACACGATGAATGTGAGAACCAGGCCGGGCCGCATGGGTTGCACCGGCCGGATTCGCACGGCGTTATCAGCTCCCGACGGCGCATGCTGTCCGCAACGACGCTCGTGCTCCTCATGGGTCTCGTCGCTGGCCTTCCCTCCCTGTGGACTCGCGATCTGTGGTACGCCGATGAGATCCGTCTGACGGAGGGAGCCAGGGAGTTGCTTCAATCCCGTGAGGGGTTTCTGCCCCGAGTCAACGGGGAAGTCGACCTCACAGCGCCCCCGCTTCCCTACTGGGCTACGGCACTCCTGTGGAAGGCGGGAGCCGGAACCGCATCGGCACGCGCGCTCTCCGTTCTCTCCGTCGTGGGCATCCTGTTGGTCTGCTTCGCCGCCATGGCCCGTTCTGCGGGTCTCGCGCGCGCGACAATGGCGCCTGCCATCGCGCTGACGACAGTGGTTCTGTTCTGGCACGTGCGCAAAGGCGGCGCAGGTCCACTGGGAGCTCTGCTGCTCACGTGTACGCTCCTGGCCGGCTATCAGGCGCTTGAAGGCAAGGGAGGCCGCAGCGGCGCCTGGTGGGTGGTCTGCTATGCCGCTGCGGCGCTGGCCGTGCTCGCCGTAGGTCTCTCAGCAGCACTTCTGGCCGCGTTTGTGCTCGGGGCCTATTGTCTCGCGGCCCGCAGACAGCCGGTCAAGTCCGTAGTGCCGCACCTGCTTGGTCTTGCGGCCTTTGCAGGAGTGATCGCCCTTTGGCTGGCGGCGGCGTACCACGCAGTGCCGGAGCACGGTATTACACTGAAGCCGCTTGCACACGACCTTGTCGGGCTCTGGGGATCGCTCCGCGAAGGAGGTCTGCTGAAGACCGTCTTGGCAACGGCGGCAGCGCTGTTCCCGTGGATCGTCATCGTTCCAGGGTCAATCGCTGCGGCCGTCCAGAATCGCCCGGACCACGGGACGAGCCTTCCGTTGTTCACTGCCACATGGCTGGGCGCCCTTGCCGTGCCCGCTGTCTTGGGCGGGGAGGGCGCGCCGGACTATGCCCTTGCGGTGGTACCCCCGCTGGCCATGCTGTGCGCGGGGGCACTCGTGCCGGATGGCCTCCGTCCTGGCTCCCCCAGCACGGCCAGGCGGTGGCTTCTCCGCAGTGCGCTGGCCATTGTTGGGGTCTTCACCGGCCTGGTGCTCCTTGTAGGGCTGCTTCACCTTGCAGGCGTGTCGTACTGGCTCGTGGGCAAACACCATGTATGCCCCGTCACGGACCAGCCCTACTCACCGTACGCCCTCGCCGCCATCCTGCCCTTTGTGGCCGCCTCATTCGCGGCGGTTGTCGCAGCCTTCCGCACCCCTGTCGGCAGGCCAGATCGGCGGGCCTGGCTCCTGGTGCTGGCGGTGTTCTTGCTCGGGATCCCGGGCGACATGTTGCTGACCCCCTTCGTCAACGCCTTCCGCTCTGCCAGGCCGTTTGCTGAGAAGGTCGCCCAGCACGTCGGGCAAGTGGACGCCCTCTATTTGTATCGGAAGGACTACGATGGCCTTTACAACCTGTACACGGGCCGAGCCAAGATCCCGGTGCTGAGGAATCAGGAGCAGCTCCTGGAGCGGCTCTCGCGGCCAGGCGCCTTCATTATCGCTGACGAGAAGTACATCAAGCGGATCAGCGCACCGGTTGATCTGACCGACTTGCGGGTGGCGGGCGGACGGGTGGGCAGCCGCTACATGCTGCTGCTTCGCAGCGGGGTGGCTGGGGGGGCTGGGCCACACCTGGTCCCCGCGCTACCAGGGCCTGTGGACCTGCCCGGCCTGCCAGAGGTCGGGCCCGGGCCGGGTAACGCTTGACAGGCTGCTCTGGGCGAGGTATAGTTCGTTATATGGCGAAATATAAAGGTGTGCGAGCCCAGGAGGTTGCCGAGATCTCGCGCGCGCTGGCCGATCTGACGCGGCTGCGCGTCCTTCACGCGCTGGGCAAAGGAGAGCTATGCGTCTGCCAGATCACAGAGCTTGCCGGCCTGGCGCCCTCGACGGTCTCGCGGCACATGTCCGTGCTCCAGGGCGCCGGCCTGGTCGAGAGCCGCAAGGACGGCCGTTGGGTCTACTACCGGCTGCCCGAGCAGCCAGAGCCGCAGGCCGCGGGCGCCCTGAGCTGGGCCCTGGAAGCGTTCGGTACGACCGAGCAGGCACGCCGCGACGAACGGCAACTGAAGAAGATCATGCGATGCGACCCGGAGAAGCTATGCCGACGACAGAGAGGAAGCTGAAGGTGCTGTTCCTGTGCACGGGCAACTCCTGCCGCAGCCAGATGGCCGAGGGCTGGGCGCGGGAGCTGAAGGGCGACGTTGTCGAACCCCACTCGGCTGGAGTCGAGCCCCACGGGCTCGACCCGCGCGCCGTCAAGGTGATGGCCGAGGCCGGCGTGGACATCTCCGGCCAGCGCTCCAAGCGCGTGGATGAATTGAAGGACGTGGGCTTCGACTACGTGGTGACCGTCTGCCACAGCGCGCGCGAGGCCTGCCCCGTCTTCCCGGGCAAGACGCGCATGGTGCACGAGAGCTTCGAGGACCCGCCCGCCCTGGCCCGCAACGCGCGCACCGAGGAAGAGGCTCTGACCCACTACCGCCGCGTGCGCGACGAGATACGCCGCCTCGTCGAGTCGATGCCGGAGAGCCTTGACGACCGCTGAGATCGGATAAGAGAACATCCCGAGGAGAGAGGACATGACGGACACGCAGGACAAGGAGTCGCCCCGTCGCACGGTCCGCGACGCGTATGCGAAGATCGCTCAGGAGAGCGGCGGATGCTGCTGTGGGTCGAGATCATCGTGCTGCGGCACGACGGCCCCAGACGCCCTGGCCAAGGCCCTCGGCTACCAGGAATCGGAACTCCGCGAACTGCCGGAGGGCGCGAACCTTGGGCTCTCGTGCGGCAATCCCACGGCCATTGCCTCCCTAGAGCCAGGCGAGGTGGTGGTGGACCTCGGCAGCGGCGCCGGCTTCGACGTCTTCATCGCCGCGCGCAGGGTCGGCCCGACCGGCCGCGTGATCGGCGTGGACATGACCCCCGCCATGCTGGAGAAGGCGCGTGCGAACGCCGCCGCCTTCCGCAAGCAGTCGGGCCTGGACAACGTCGAGTTCCGGCTTGGCGAGATCGAACACCTGCCGGTCGCGGACTCGTCCGTGGACGTCGTCATCTCGAACTGCGTGATCAACCTGTCTCCGGACAAGCCCCAGGTCTGGCGGGACATCGCCCGCGTGCTCAGGCCCGGCGGACGGGTGGCCGTGTCCGACCTGGCCCTGGTGCGGCCGCTGCCCGCTGCCGTGCGGGAATCGGTCGAAGCCCTCATCGGCTGCGTCGCGGGGGCCGTCCTCGTCGAAGAGACCGAAGGGATGGCGCGCGAGGCGGGCCTGACGGAGGTCAAGGTCGAGAAGCACCGCATCTACTCGGACAACCCGGCCGATTGCGCCAATGCCACCTGCGCCTCAATCGTGGACCTCCTGCCCGAGGGCACGGTCCCGAGCGACTTCGTCGTCAGCATGGACCTGACGGCTGTCCGGCCTTAGCCCGGGTAAGGAACTTTTGCCATGTCATCGGAAACCAGAGCCGCCACGCCCGCCAGGGGACTGAGCGTCTTCGAGAAGTACCTCTACGTCTGGGTCGTCCTCTGTATCCTGGCCGGCATCGTGCTGGGCAAGTTGGCGCCCGGGTTGGCCTCCTTCCTCGACGGGATGGCCATCTACGTGGGCCAGGCTCCCGTGGTCAGCATCCCCATCGCCGTCTGCCTCTTCTTCATGATGTATCCGATCATGGTGAAGATCGACTTCGCCGAGGTCCTCCAGGCCGGCAAGAGCGTCAAACCGGTCGGCCTGACGCTTTTCGTGAACTGGGCCATCAAGCCCTTCACGATGTACGCCATCGCCCTCCTGTTCCTGGGAGTGCTCTTCCGCGGCTTCATCGGCGTGGACGCGACAGACCTGGTGAAGATGCCCTTCGGGCTAGACCTTTCCCTAGGCGCGAAGTACGGCGTGGGCACTGTCGTGATGCGCGACGGCATGAAGATGCTCGAAGTGCCCCTCTGGCGGAGCTACCTAGCGGGCTGCATCCTGCTCGGCATCGCCCCCTGCACGGCCATGGTGCTCGTGTGGGGCTACCTGGCAAAGGGCAACGATGGCCACACGCTGGTGATGGTGGCCATCAACTCGCTGAGCATGCTCCTTCTCTACGGCCCGCTCGGCGGGTTCCTACTCGGTGTGGGCCGGCTGCCGGTCCCCTGGCAGGCTCTGGTGCTCTCAATCGCCATCTACGTCGCCCTGCCGCTGGCGGCGGGTTACGTCTCCCGCAGGTGGATCGTCGCGGTGAAGGGGCGGGAGTGGTTCGAGGCGAAGTTCCTGCACGTGCTCACGCCGATCACCATCATCGCGCTTCTGATCACGTTGGTGCTCTTGTTCTCCTTCAAGGGCGACGTGATCCTGTCCAACCCGCTGACGATCCTCTGGATCGCCGTTCCACTCTTCATCCAGACGAACCTGATCTTCTGGATCGGGTATCTACTTTCCAAGCCACTGAAGTTAACCTACGAGGACGCCGCGCCTTCGGCCATGATCGGCGCGTCGAACCACTTCGAGGTCGCGATCGCGACGGCCACCATGCTGTTCGGACTGGCCAGCGGGGCCGCCCTGGCCACGGTGGTCGGGGTGCTGATCGAAGTGCCCGTCATGTTGATGCTGGTGAGGATATGTCTCCGCACACAGGGCTGGTTCCGGCAACGTGTCGCCGCAGCGTGACGTCGGCGCAGGGGGCCGGCGGGAGGGGCCGGGTCAACTGAGCCCGGCGCGCCGGCGGGCGCCGGCAAGCGAGCGGCTCAGCGCGCGTCGCTCGAAGTAGGGCCACATCCTGAGCTCCTTGCCCAGCAGGTCCCTGATGTGGAAACGCAGCAGGGCGCTCATGGCCGTCGCCTGGTCCGTGACGGGCAGCGGCGCAGGCGTCTCGGCCGGCATCGCTCCTATCCGTCGCAGCCCTACCCGCCCCGCCGGGCCACTACCAGTGAGCCCAAACTTGCTTTCAGAGCAGTCCTGGTGGATAATCCAGGCTAGGATTCCTGCTCACGGTGCTCCGCTCGCGGCTCAGGAACGTATGGTACAGGAGGGCATTCCAAAACAAGGAGGTCAAGTTTCCGCATGTCCAGAAGTCACACTTGAACGAGATCCCCATTGCCCGCGTATTCTCCACCACGCGGGAACAGGAGAAGCCGGGTGAGATGGAGGCTTTGAAGGTGCTCTACCGCGAGGCGATGGAGCGGTGATTTGTAGCGAGGCGACTCGTCGGCGGCGTTTGGGCAGGAGCACCGCTGAGACCAAGACGCCCGATCCGAGGGGTAGGAAGGAGTTACGCCATGGGCAGCGTTGGGACGAAGCTCGACGAGGCACGATTCTTCTACGACAAGCTCAAGGGCGCCCCTGAAGACAGACGGGCATTCCGGTGCTACCTCAGTGCGTTCCTTGCCGCTTCACGTTCTGTCATGCAGTACATGGATAAGCAAGTCAGAGGAACTGCGGCACAGGGGTGGTACGACAGATGCGCGCAGAGAGGCCTGGTTCGTTACTTCAAGTGTAAACGGGATGTGGAGATCCACGAACGGCCTGTCGAGCAGCGGCGAGTCGTCACAGAACATGTTGGAGAGACCATCCACATCGCAGATCAAATTGAAGTTAAACAATTCAACAGCGAAGGAGAACTGATCTACGAGTATGAAAGCCCGCCGCCGGAGAAGAAAGGCAAGGCCGCTTCTTTCTCCGCGGGCCGTAGCTGGGTAGCCTGGTTTTTTGCCGACCGACCGGACGAAGACGTCTGCCCCCTTTGCGGGCAGTATCTCGCGGAGCTGGCGGAGGTTGTGGATGAGGGCGTGCAACAGGGTCATGTCCAAGTATAGACCGCCCGAGCATGTCCGCGCAGAGAGAAGGAACGGATGCAGACGCTACTCAGTAAGATCGAATGACTACTGTCTCTGAACGACCAGGGCGAGTTTGTGGGCCTCGCTGACTCGGTCCCCATCGGCGACGCCGTGGAGAAGGGCTACATCGACGAACCTGGACGACGAAGCGCTCAGCGGCTTGGACAGCGACGGCACCCCGACGGAGCATAGCGACGTCGTGCACGACTTGCTGGCGTGGCTGGCCAGCGGGGCCGCCCTGGCCACGGTGGTCGGGGTGCTGATCGAAGTGCCCGTCATGTTGATGCTGGTGAGGATATGTCTCCGCACACAGGGCTGGTTCCGGCAACGTGTCGCCGCAGCGTGACGTCGGCGCAGGGGGCCGGCGGGAGGGGCCGGGTCAACTGAGCCCGGCGCGCCGGCGGGCGCCGGCAAGCGAGCGGCTCAGCGCGCGTCGCTCGAAGTAGGGCCACATCCTGAGCTCCTTGCCCAGCAGGTCCCTGATGTGGAAACGCAGCAGGGCGCTCATGGCCGTCGCCTGCTCCGTGAGGGGCAGCGCCGCTGGCAGCTCGGCCGGCCCATGCATACTGACCCGGACGCAGGCGTCCAGCGCGGAGAGGCCCTTCAGGAGTTCGGCCCCGGCCGGCGTGGAGCGTTTGCGCGCGCTCGGGCGCAGCTCTCTCTCGCAGTCCCTGCACAGCGGGCCGCCGTCGGCCGGGCTGAAGAGCACGGCGCCCCTGGCCGGCAGGCCCTTGCCGCACTCCGCGCAGGCGTCGAACCTCGGGCACGAACCGTGCTCGCGCAGCACCGCCAGCTCGGCCACCAGCACGTTGGTGGCCGGCGCCCTGCCTGACGCCAGATTGCGCAGGACCTCGAGCAGCAGCGCGTAGAGGGCGGGGCAGGGCTCGCCCTCAGCGGTGAAGTTCAGGACGAGCTCGGCGACGTAGTAGCCGCACAGCGCCCTGTCCAGGGCGTCCTGGAGCCCGCGGAAGCATTCGCGAAGCCAGCGATGCGTCAGGTTCTGGAGCGTGCCCGTGCGGCGCTCGGCGTAGATGAGCTCGTAGCGGCCGAGCAGGTCGAACCCGGTGCGCACGCCCCTCTTGGGCGCCCGCGTCACGCCCCTTGCCATCACGGAGAGCTGCCCGCCGTCGGGGGTCAGGAAGCTGGCGACCTGGCTCGTGTTGCTATAGTCGATCCTGCGCAGGCAGATGCCTTCGGTGTGGTGATACTTGGCCATGGGGATGGGGGCGATCGGCTCCGGGGACTGCGCCGCCGAACAAGGCTGCTGCCTCCCAAGAGAGACAGTACCAGACGCCACAAGAGTCAACGCTGCCCGTGCAATCGCCTGCACGATCCGGGGGATCAGAACTCCACGGTGCGCCCCGCCGCCTTCAGGATGGCCAGCTTGCGCTCCCGCATCCGCGCGACCGACCCCGCGTCGCGGTCGTCATAGCCCAGAAGGTGGAGCAGGCCGTGGACGACGTAGAGCATCACCTCGTCCTCCATCCCGTGCGGCCTGCCGGCGCACTCGCGCTCGGCCAGTTCCACGTTGACGACGATCTCGCCGCTCAGGGACCGCTCGTCGCCCCCATAGGGGAAGGCCAGGACGTCCGTCACTCCCTCCCGGCCCAGGAAGCGCCGGTTCAGCCCGGCCATCTCCTCGTCGCCGACCAGGGCAACGCTCAGCTCAGCGTCCTTGCCTTCTTCCTTGAGCACCGTGCGGACGAGGGCACGGATGGCCTCCAGGTCGCACTCAAGTGCGCCGTGTCTATTGGCCACTTCTATCTGCATTGCTTTCGCCCCCTTCGGCTGGCCGCCCGCCCCGCCCGCTGACCCTCTCCCTTCGCTGCTCCTTCGTCTCGCTCTTCTCCTGGTCGGGGTAGCTGACGCGGCTGTGGAAGACGGCCGCAAGCCCCCACACGAGCGCGTCCTCGAGGTGCTTGAGGTCGGTTATGGTCAGGTTGGATTCGTCGAGCTGCCCGTCGTGCAGCCGGTCGAGGATGATATCGTGGACCAGGTTCTGGAGCTGGCCGACCGAGGGAGAGTCCAGGGACCTGGCGGCGCTCTCAACGGCGTCGCAGAACATGACGATGGCGGCCTCTCTGCTGCTGGGCTTGGGCAGCCGGTAGCGGAAGGTGCGCTCCTGCATCTCATCGCGCTCGTCTTGCTCGCTCTTGGCCTTGCCCCAGAAGTACTTGACGACGCTGGAGCCGTGCGACTGCAGGATGATGTCGCGCACTTCCCTGGGCACGCCGTACTTCTCAGCCATCTCCGCGCCGTCCTTGGGGTGCGCCGTGATGATGAGGCTGCTCATGGAGGGGGAGAGCTCGTCGTGGGGGTTCTGCGCCCCTTCGGGCAGGTTCTCGGCGAAGTATTCGGGCTTCTTCAGCTTTCCGACGTCGTGGAAATAGGCGCTGACGCGGGCCAGCAGCGGATTGGCGCCGATGGCCTCGGCGGCATCGGCCGCCAGGCTCCCCACCACCATGCTGTGGTGATACGAGCCCGGTGCGTCGAGCAACATGCGTTGCAGCAGGGGCTGATTGGGGTCGCTCCACTCCAGCAGGCGAACGTCGGTCGTGACGCCGAACAGGCGCTCGATGGCCGGCAGTATGCCGCTCAAGACGAAGCCGCTCAACACGCCGTTGGCCAGCGCCACCAGGGACTTGCCCAGGAGCGGCGACTGCCAGAACTGCCACGGCACCATCCCCCCGTTGACCGACCACATCAGCCCCAGGCCCCAGACGCAGCACAACTGGGCCGCGCCCGTCATGATGCCGGCCAGGATCAGCGTCCCCCGCGTGCGCACTTTGCCGGTCAGCAGCGCGGCGATGACCCCTCCCACGAAGAGCACGAAGAACTCGAAGTCCCCCCCCGGGCTGGCCAGCCGCACCAGCAGCGCGAAGAAGACGGCGGCAAACGCGCCGAAACGCTGGTCATAGACGAGGCACATCGCCATCACCATCAAGGGCAGGGGCACCCAGAGCGGGCTCAGCCCTTTGATCACGCAGATCCGCGCGGTCGCCACCAGGGCGAGCGTCAGGACGACGAATGAGAGCATCTGGGGCTCGCTGGCCAGAAGGTCGGGGCGGTGCCGCCGCGCGTAGCCCGTTGCCCCGGCCATGATGATGAGCAGCAGCACGCCCAGGCCGGCCAGTTGCTCGACGCGAACCACCTTCCCCTCGTGGCTGGACCAGTACTGTTCCTGCTCGCTCTGGAGGTCCTCCACGTGCTGACCGTGTACCACGTTGCCCTTGACCAGTATGAGAGAGCCCGCCTTGACCCGTTCGGTTACCGGCGGCTGTTTCTCCTCGGCGATCTGGGCGGCCTGGAGGCTGCGCTCAACGTCCAGAACCACGTTCGGCCTCAAGGTCAGGGCGAATCCCTGCCGGACCAGCGCGGCCTGTGCCGGCTGAAGGCCCTTGACCACCTCTGCGAAGGCGTCGCGGAGCTCATCCGCGTCCCCGTCCAGCACGACCAGGGCGGACAGGGGCACGATCTCCTCCTCCCCGGAGGGCTTCAGCAACACGGCTTCGGACGTCGCCTTGTCCTGGACCAGAGGCTGCTGGAGATCATCCCGGCTCACCAGGTAATCGTGGGACAGCACTTCGAGGGCGCTCTCGACCCGGTCGGCTCTCTCCTTCAGCACGGGCATGGCCTGGAGCAGGCCGCCTTTGTCGAAGCCCTCCGGCAGGGCCTGCCAAACCATGGACTTCGAACCTTCCCGGACGCCTCTGAGCAGGTCACTGGCGCCCCCGTCCCACTCCTCCTCGGCCTGGCGGAAGACGGGCGGTTCGGCCAGCCTCGCCTGATCCTTGGCGGCGCGCGTTCGTTCCAAGTTAGTGCGCAGGAAGCTGATGCGCGCTTTGAAGTCCTGCGGTGACGGCTTGCCGACCTCCACTTCCAGCGGGGCGCGGCCCGCCGTGAGCACTGCGTAGGTGGGCGCGGCGAACAGGAAGAACAGGATCACGCGGCCGATCCTTATCCCACGCAGCGAGAGGCGCGAGGGCTCAGCGGTCTGCCTGCGCTTCTTCTCGTGCCTGGTGGCGGTGTCCTGTGGCTTATCCTGACGCATCTGGAAGCTCCTAGGAGTCGGCCCTCGTGCCGGCCGAAGCCGCCGGATCCTGATGGTAGGCGTTGAGTATGAGGCGCACGAGCTGGTGGCGGACTATGTCCGTATCGGTCAGCCACACGCACCGGATGCCGGCCACATCCCTGAGCCGCTCCTGGGCGTCGACCAACCCGCTCTTCTCTCCGGGCGGCAAGTCCACCTGAGTGATGTCCCCGGTGACAACCAGTCTCGCATGAACGCCGAGCCGGGTCAAGAAGGTCTTCATCTGGCCGACGGTGCAGTTCTGGGCCTCGTCCAGGATGATGAAGGCGTTGTCGAGCGTGCGTCCGCGCACGAAGGCGAGGGGCAGTATCTCAATGATGTCGTTCTCGACGTATCGCTTGACCTGGCGCACGTCCATCAGGTCGTGAAGCGCGTCATAAAGGGGTCTCAAGTAAGGGTTTACCTTGTCATATATGTCCCCGGGCAGAAAGCCGAGGCTCTCGCCCGCCTCAACGGCCGGCCGGCAGAGCACGATCCGGCCCAGCTCCCCCTGGCGCAGGTAGTTCAGCGCCATGGCCACGGCCAGGTACGTCTTGCCGGTCCCGGCCGGTCCGATGCAGAGCACGATGTCGCTGGACTGCATGGCCCTGACGTAGGCCGCCTGGCCGGGCGTTCGCGGGGCGGCCCCCGGCCAGAGCTCGGGGCCCTGCGCCCCCGGGGCGGGCGTTCCGGCCGGTTGAGCCATCTGCTTCTCGATGAGCTGCCTGACCATGTCCTCGGTCACGACCGCTCCCCGGTTGAGCTCTCGTTCCATCGCGAGCACGGCGGCCTCGCACCGCTGCACGTTCTGGTCCGGGCCGTCGATGCGCAGTTCGCCGCCGCGCGCCACCATATCCACGTCGAACGCGTCGCGCAGTTGCTTCAGGTAGCTGTCGCGCGGGCCGAACAGCCTGACCACTTCATCCTGCCCGCCGACCTGTAAGGTCCTTTGCACCGTGCCTTAACCTCCCGGGGCCAGCCGGCCCACGCATAGGAAGAAGACGTAGCTCACCGGGGCCACGAACAGGACGTCGTCGATGATGTCCAGCACGCCGCCGAGGCCCGGCAGCAGTCGGCCGGAGTCCTTGACGCGCGCCTGCCTTTTCAGGAGCGAGGCGGTCAGGTCGCCCAGCATCGCCGCAGCCGCCACAACGGCCCCGTAGAGGCAGGCAACCGGCGCCGTCATCATCGCCCACGGCGTGAAGGTCAAGGCATAGGCCGCCGCGACGCTTCCCACGACGGCGCCCACCGCGCCGCTCACCGTCTTGCGGGGACTGACGACGCGCGCCAGCGGCATTCCACCGACGCACGTGCCGACGAAGTACGCCCCCGTCGATCCGACCTTGCAGGTCGCCAGGATCGTGATCAGGCCCACCACTCCCCACCGCATGCGCGCCGCCGTCAGGAAGCCCAGAAGCAGCGGCACGTACAGCAGCCCGACCATGTTGGCGCTGACGGCCTGGACGGTGCCGTCGATCTCCGCCCGCAGGACCCGGCTGCTCAGCAGGCCCATCAGGATTGCGACGAGGAAGCTGCAGCCGCCCACCCAGGGATCGGGGAACACGCCGGGCGATGCCCAGCCTGCCCACTGCAGCAGGAAGAGGGCAACTCCTCCGAGCACTAGCAAGGACCTGTCCGCCGGGGCGCCCGTTCGACGGGCGAGGTCGGCGAACTCGCGCATCGCCAGCGCCACGCCCGCTATGCCGCAGGCTGCGTAGACAAACGCGGCATCCCAGATCGAATCGGCCGCCAGCAGCAGGGCGGCGACGGTCACCAGCAGCAAACCGATGCCGGTCCGCGCCTGGAAGGAGATTGCCTCTCGCACCGGAGCTGGCGCAACCGCTTCCGCGGCCGGCGGATCCGCGTCGTTCCGTAGTTCGCTCGGTGAATCCATGTTTCCGACGTTCGCTCTCAATGCGTGCTTTCGGTCTTTTCCCCTTGTGCTTTGGCGGCGGGGCTGCGCCGTCTGGCGCGCCTCTCGTCTGCGCGCAGGCCGCCGAAACGCCGCTCCCTGCGCGCGAACTCCTCGAGGGCCTGCTGGAGCTCCTCCTTGCCGAAGTCCGGCCACAGCGTGTCGGTCACGTAGAGCTCCGCGTAGGAGAGCTGCCAGAGAAGAAAATTGCTCAGGCGCATCTCGCCTCCCGTGCGGATCAGCAAGTCGGGGTCCGGCAAGTCGGCGGTGTAGAGATGCTGCTGGAGGAGCCGCTCGTCGACCTGCTCGGGGGCGAGCCGGCCCTCCTTGACCTCGGCTGCGATCGCGCGCGCCGCTTCGGTGATCTCCCGGTGTGCGCCGTAGTTGAGCGCAGCCACCACGGTCAGGGCCTTGCCGTGGCGCGTGGCCTCGATGGTAGCCTCGAGCTCCCTGCGTACGGCCGCCGGGAGCTCCTCAACCGCCCCGATGGCCCGGAACCGGACGTCGTTCTCCACGAAGTCGTCCCGGCTGTCCCGGAGGTACTTGCGCAGGTTCGACATCAGGAAGCGCACTTCGGCGCGGGGGCGCCTCCAGTTCTCCGTGCTGAAGGCGTAGAGCGTTAGCACGCCGATCTTCCGTTCCAGGCAGCACTTGACGATGGCCTTGGCGCTTTCGGCGCCGGCGCGGTGGCCCTCGTTGCGGGCCAGTCCCCGGCTCTGCGCCCATCGGCCGTTGCCGTCCATGATGATGGCGACGTGCCAGGGCACTTTCTGCGGTTGCTCAGCCATGGGCTTCGCGTTCGATCACCTGTCCTCTGCGGGGCCCCACGGAGACGAACTCCACGGGTGCTCCGGTCAGGTCCTCTATGGCCTGGAGGTACTGGCGAGCCCGCGCCGGCAGCTTCTCCCAGCCGGTCACGTCCGATATGTCGCGCTGCCAGCCGTCCAGTTCCTCATAGACGGGCTCCACCTCCTCGAGGGCCTCCGAGCTGGCGGGGAAGCTCTGAAGCTCGCGCCCGTCCAGCCGGTAACGGGTGCAGATCTTGAGTTTGTCGAACGCGCTCAGAACGTCCAGCATCCCCACGGCCAGGCCGGTCACGCCGTTCAGCCGGGCCGCGTGGCGCAGCGCGACGGCGTCCAGCCAGCCGCACCGACGCTGCCGCCGGGTGACGGAACCGTACTCGCGGCCGCCGTGCGACTCGATCGTCCGCCGGATGGTTTCGCCCACTTCGTTGTCCTGCTCGGTGGGGAACGGCCCTGTCCCCACGCGCGAGCAATAGGCCTTCACGACGCCGATGGTCCGGTCTATGCGCGTCGGGGGAATGCCGGTGCCGACCGTTGCGCCGCCGATGATCTCGCTGCTCGTGACGAAGGGGTAGGTGCCGAAGTTCAGGTCCAGCATGCTGCCCTGGGCGCCCTCCAGCAGGATGCTGCGGCCATCATTCAGCGCCTGGTGGATCAGGGGGACGGTGTCCTGCACGTGCGGCCTGAGCTTCTCTGCGTAGCCGCAGTATTCCTCATGGATGGCTTCGGCGTCGAGCGGCTCGGCGCCGTACACTTTCTCCAGGATGCGGTTCTTGACCTCCATCTGGGCCAGCAGCTGCGCGCGGAAGACGTCCGGCTCCATCATCTCGGCGAATCGGATGCCGCAGCGCGACGCCTTGTCGGCGTAGCACGGCCCGATGCCGTTCTTGGTGGTGCCGAGCCGGGCGTCGCCTCTTGCCTTCTCGACCGCTTCGTCCAGGGCCTTGTGATAGGGCATCACTACGTGGGCGCGATCGCTGATGACCAGGTTATCGCCCACGTGCACGCCCCGCCGGCGCAGGGCGGCGATCTCCGCCACCAGCGCGGCGGGGTCCACCACGACGCCGTTGCCGATGATGCACAGCGTCTGGGGCCGCAGGATGCCGCTCGGGACCAGGCGCAGAATGAACTCCTCTTCGCCTATGTGGATGGTGTGGCCGGCGTTGGCTCCGCCCTGGAAACGGATGACCAGGTCGAACCGGGCGGACAGGGCATCTATGACCTTTCCCTTGCCTTCGTCCCCCCACTGCAGGCCTACCAGCAGGACCGTCTCGCCCATGCTCCTTGTCCCTTTATGCAAAAGGACGGTTCCCCGCGCGCCTTCTCCCCCGGGCACGTGACAAGCCGCAAGCCCGTGTCACCGATGGAGGGGTGGTGCGAGGCAACGTCCCGGCTGAACGCGTGGCACGATCTGAAGTCGCTCTGTCGGAGGTCCCACACTATCAGTGGCGTTGGTGCTCGGCCGCGTCGGACGTGATCGCCGGCGGCGAACCGGCCAGTTCGATCTTGCCCCCGGCATGAGGCAATGAACGAGTAACCCCGCCCGAAATGTCAGGCCGCATTGTACATCAGGCGCCCTTTCAAGTCAAGCTTGTGCTGGGCCGATGCCTCTGGGCTTAAGTTACTTTTGGCAAACGGGTTACGGCGTTGGCCGGCGGCGCTTGGCGCGCCCTGAGGCTTCACGCGGAGGCCTGTCCGGCGGGTGCGGCACGCTCCTACGGCTGGCGGAGCCAGGCGGGGCGGCGGGTGAGGGAGAGCTTGTAGACCTCGCGGGCCAGCTTGAGGCGTCGCCGGGGGTCGCGCTCACCCCACCAGGTCTGGCGCAGGCAGCGCATCCTGTCCAACACGGTTACGTCCGCCGGAAGGCCCGCGTTCAGACGCGCCAGCAACCTTACCCATTGCGTCCGTGTGAACGGCACCCCAAAGTGCACCCGGTCCAGGTCCACCAGCCAGAGGTTGAACTCTCCGTCCGTCTTTCTGACCAGGAAGTTCGTCGGCTTGGTGTCCGGGTGGTATACCTCCGCCCCTTCCAGCGCGTTCAGCAGCTCGGCCATCGCGCGGCCCAGCGCGCGCCGCCGAAGGCCCGTCGGGAGGCGCCCGCCGAGGGCGAGCGTGCCCAGGTCGCCGTCCGTCTCGAGCGCCTCGGCGATGAGGTAGTCGGGCCGGCCGGACAGCTTGAACCGGCTTTCCAACAGCGCCAGGGGACGGGCGGCCGGAAGGCCCCGCACGGCGAACCCCTGCGCGGCCACCCACGCGGAGCGTGCCCGGCTGCGCGGACGCAGGAGGTCCTTCAGCCTTTCCCAGACCGAGTCGCGGCGGAACGCCTTGACGCACACCTCGCCCGGCTTCACGCCCTCAGGCGCAGCCGGGCGGCTCGCGTCGAACGGCGGGACGGCCTCGCACGGGCAGACCGTGACCTCGGTGCGGCGCCCTTTGCGGAGGGCTCGCCCCGAGCCCTCGTCGCCCGCGACCGCGGCCCGGTGCGCTTCAATCGCCCCCAGCGCCGCGCCGACGGGGAAGTCCCGCCGGCGGTGGATCACGAAGCCTCCGGCCTTCTCCCGCGTGAACATCGTGCTCTCCACCAGGCACCGGCGCGTGCGGCTATTCACGTGGCGCCGCCAGAGCCTACGCTTTGCCTCGCCCAGGTCCACGCACCATTGGACCCACGTCAGGAGGCTATCCGCCGGGGGCCCCTGCCATTCGCGCGAAAGGACCTGCAGGAAACCGTCCCGATCCCGCTCAGAGACCCCCTCGGGAGGGGTCGCGCCGGCCAGCATGGCCACCATCCGGGCTGCACCTGCGTCACTGAGCTCCGTCAGGCGGACGGCGTCCAGGTCGACCACGTAGAGACGCTGACCGGCCGGCGCCCCCGGCACCACGAGCACGTTGCCGAGGTGGTAATCGCGGTGGTAGAAGCCGCCGTCCATGAGGCGCGCGGTCAGGCGGCCCAGTTCCTCGATGAGTTCGCGGCGGTATCCGGGGCGGCGCTTCTGCATGGTGCGCAGCTCCTGAGCGATGAAGCGGCCGAGTTTGGCTGCGTCCTGGATCTCTCGGCTGACCAGGAATGCCTCGCACGGCAGGCCCCGCTTGCGGCGCACCGCGATGGCCAGCACGTCGCACGTCGGGATTCCGGCCGCCTGGAACGCGCGGCAGGTGCGCCACTCCCTCGCCGGTTTCGTGGGCACGAGGAGGCGCTTGAGCCGCTCGCGCCAGGCGCGGAACTTGTAGCGCTTCAGGTAGAGGCCGGGCCCTTCGGGATGGTCCGGGTCCGGGACGCGCAGGACGGTCCGCACCATGCTGTCCTTGACGAACTCATCCTCGCTCAGGGCCTCGGGATGGCGCGAGCGCTCGATGTCGAGCCGGGGGATGGTGGCTGCGAACTCCTGGACGGCCAGCCACTGCATCCCGTGCGCCCGGACTCTGGTGATCGGCCTTTTCAAGGGCTCGCCGCTCGTGGGCGGGTCGCAAGACAACGCGGCCCGCCGGGTCAATGCGCGTTCGGGCACATCGTATCCCGGCGGACCGCTCCGGTGCAATCGGGGCTGACAGGCGGCGTCAGGCGCGGTGCTCCCTCAGCTCATCCTTTTCCAGATGGGCACGGGGTGCTCGGCGGCCGCTCCGCCCAGTACGATGGGCTCGATGCCGGCGATCTCGCACGCCGTCACCAGCGCCCGCACGCTGTCGCCCGGCACGCCCTGCACGTGGTTGCACGGAAAGACGCTCAGGAACTCGTCGAACGAGCAGTCCAGCTTCGCCCACACGTGCGGCCAGGTGGGGTCGGTCTGGGCGGCCAGCTTCTGCGTCTCCTTGCGGGGCAGGTCCAGCGACTCGCCGCGCACGATGACCATGTAGGGCTTCTCGTCCCAGAGGCCGATCCGGGCGAACGTCATCGGGCCGGGCGCGGCGTCGAACTCGACCGACGCGCCGCCGGCCTTGAAGTAGAACTCCAGCGCCGGGTGGAGCGTGATCTTGCTGAAGTTCTCCTCCGCCTGGAAGCTCTGTGCCGCGTACCAGCTCGCGTGGTTGCCGCTGTTGCACCAGTCCCACATGTCGCGGTCCGGGTGGTAGAGGCGCACGTCCATGAACAGCGTGGGCAGCCCACCGGTCATGTACTTCATGAGCTGCATCGTGACGGCGGCGTCCGCGTCGGCCTCGGTCGAGCAGACGACGGACTCCTTCGGCCCGTTCCAGTCGTAGGGGTCGTTCATCAGCATCTCGGCCACGTCCCCGAGGCAGACGTGCTCGGTCAGCTCGCGCTGGCCCTTCAGGCCGCAGAAGTCGAACCCCTTGTCCTGGTTGACCAGGTTCATGGCGCAGTAGAGGCGCAGCTGCGTCTTCAGGGTCTGGGGCGTGAGCATCTTGCCGTCGTACTTGATGCGGTTGCCCAGCATGCCTTCCAGCCAGGCGAGGCCCTTCTCGACCTCGGCCTCGTCCACCTCGTTCTCCATGACCTTCACGAGCCAGAGCTGGTCGATCTGGCGGGCGGTCGTGCCCAGGCACTTGAGCATGGCGGTCAGGTGCCAGTAGCCGGTCTCCATGCCCATCGAGTGGCCGCCGTAGAGGCCGTAGACCTCGTTGCGGATGGTGGTGACGGCCTGGGCGGCGCGGAGCCAGTCGGTCACCTGGGCCTGGACGTCGTCGGAGTTCATGTCCCCGACGATGCGGTGGGTGCGCACGCCGGCCTGGCGCAGGGCGCCGTCGGTGGCCAGCAGGCCGACGTTGCCGGGGAACTTGCCGTTGTTGTTCGACAGGCTCAGGATTGGCACGTCGCGGCCGACGGTGTTGACCAGCGGCCATACCAGGAAGGGGAAGTTCCACACGTTGTAGCACATGACGAGCGAGCGGCACGCGGCGCGGCGGAGCTCCTCGCCGACCTGCTGGGCGACGCGGGTGCCCGTCACAATTTGGCTGGCGACGACGACTTCGGGAGCCGAGCCGTCGACGTTGGTGAGCTTCTTTCGGATGACGTCCGCCCACTGCTTGACGACGCGCGTGTTCTCGGGGTTATTCTTACGCCAGACGTGCTCGCGCTCGTCGTTGAGCATGGCGATGCCGATGGGGGTGCACTTCATTCTGGGCCTCCCTGAGTGGATGTGGCTGGTTGGCTGCCGGACACGCCCTATATATGCCCGGTCGGGGCGGGAGGTGCAAATGCATTCCGTCGCTGCCGAAGCGGCCGCGTCGCGGGATTCGGCCCGGAACGGCCCCTGCGGGGCAGTTGACATGGGGGCGCCGTCGGCGTATATTACCCGAAATACCCTTCCGAGGCCTCCCTTCCTGTTCTTCTGGCGGGCACACCCAAATGGACCTGTCGTCCCTCATCTCGAAAGACACGGTGAAGGTCCCCCTCGAGGCTTTCGATAAGGAGGAGGCCATCGCCGAGCTGGTTGAAGTCCTGGTAAGGGCCGGGAAGGTCAATAACCGCGAGGAGATGCTCCAGGCCCTCTACGGGCGCGAGCAGAAGGGCAGCACCGGCATCGGCGGCGGCGTGGCCGTCCCCCACGCCAAGCACCCGGACCTGGCGGGCGTCGCCGTGGCCGCGGGCGTCAGCCCCGACGGCATCGAGTTCGACGCTGCCGACGGAGAGCCCGTCCACCTGGTCTTCCTGGTGGTGGCCGAGTCGAATAACCCCGGCCCCAACGTGGAAGTGCTGGCCGACATCGGCAACCTGATGCAGGTGCCCGGCCTCTACGAGGCGATGGTGGGCGCGCGGGACGCCGAGGAGCTGGTCCAGACCTTCCAGAAGGCGATGGTGGAGCAGTGAGCGACGTCATCGAAAGGCTGCTCGAAGTCGAGAGGCAGGCCCGCCGCATCATTGCCGACGCCGAGCAGAAGGCGGACGAGACCGTCAGCCAGGCCCGCGAGGAGGCCCGCCGCATCGTCGCCGACTCCCGCGAGGAAGCCCGCCGCGACGCCGACGAGCTTCTCCAGCGCGAGGTCCGCGCCCTCCAGGAACGCAAGAGCGAGCGCATCGCCGAAGAGAGCGGGAAGCTCGCCTCTCCCGACAGCGTCAGCCCGGAGAAGCTGAAGGAGGCCGTCGAGTTCGTCGTCAACGTCATTGCGTACGGCCAAGAGGGGCAAGACTAAGAGCCTCTAACAGAATGCCGCGTGAGCCGCGTTGCGCTTCCGGCCGGATG
>CAZFSS010000040.1:0-25374 GCA_964521715.1 uncultured candidatus Brocadiaceae bacterium
CCCACCGAGCAACCGTTCGGGCAAGGAGGCATTTTCATGAGTATCTTCGTAGCCGAGGCTACTTCGGCGGAGTAGGCCGCCGTGCCCCTACCTCACAACCCCGAAGGGGACGTGCCTGCAAATGCGGTCACCGAACACCAGTAGTCCCATCGGCCGCGTGCAGGCGGGACGCCGCCGCTCGCGAGCCGCATCAGCGCCGCCCTCAATAGCTCCCGACCTCCTTCGCCAGCGTGACGATGCGGCGGAAGTCTTCCAGGCTCACGCTTGACGGCACCGAGTGGTCCGAGGAGAAGATGTAGCCGCCGGACTCCTTCAGCACGGGCACCTTCTGGCGGATCTCGGCTTCGATCTGCTCGGGCTTGTCCCAGAGGACGGCGTTGATGCCGCCGTGGAGCACGAGGTCCCGGCCCCACTTCTCCTTCAGTCCCAGCGCGTCCATGCCGGCCTTGACCTCGAGGGGATTGAGGGCGTCCAGCCCTATCTCGACCAGCTCGGGCACGAGGGGGTTGACGTCCCCGCAGGAATGCAGGTGCGCCACGGCGCCTTTGGCGTGCGCCCACTCGATGGCCCGCCGGTGCACCGGCTTGAGCAGGTCGCGATACATCCGCAGGGAGAAGAACTGGTGGTGTTTGTAGCCCATGTCGTCCGGCCAGGTGGCGCAGTCGAACGTGTAGCCCTCCTCCCAGGCCATGTCCAGCAGCGCCAGGTTCACGTCCAGGAAGTGGTTGAACATGTCGACGCACCAGTCGGGATCGTCGGCCAGGGCCATGAGGACCCGCTCGGTGCCGACGGTCCAGGCATGGGTGACGTCGAAGCCGAACCAGAGGTTGGCGCAGATCCAGTCCCCTTCCTTGCGCCACCTCGGGTAGTCCCTTCGCAGGTGGTCCCACGGCACGCGGTCGCGGGTGGGCGTCATGCGGCGCTTCGCCTCCTGCCAGGTGCGGCGGTCCTTGATGGTGTGGTCCAGGAACTCGGGCGTGCTGGCGG
The DNA here is from genome assembly GCA_964521715.1 of uncultured candidatus Brocadiaceae bacterium. Lineage (GTDB taxonomy): Bacteria > Planctomycetota > Brocadiia > SM23-32 > SM23-32 > DAOVRD01. The sequence goes on from CAZFSS010000040.1 coordinate 988, forward strand.
CGTGTTTCCAGTCCCTCAGCGTGGCGCCCCAACTGGTCGTGTGCACCCTGTACTCGTCCGTCTGCTCCAGGACCTTGACCTCGTAGCGCGGGCTGTTGTCCACGCTGATGGTGGCCACGCGGTCGAGGCCGAAGAAGTCGACGAAGCTGACGCCCTTGGGCATCCCTTCGCGGTGCCAGCGCTCGATCGTGGCCGGCCAGGGGCTGTCGATGATGGGCACGCGGTCGGCTTCCTGGTGGGCGTACATGCGGGCGAAACGCTCGTGGGACGTCATCTCGGCCATGCGGTCGTCTCTTCCTTCAGGGGATCAAGCGATGCGCGGGGGACAGGATACCCGGCCGGCCCGCGACTGTCCAGCCGCGGGGCGGGCCGAAGCGGGCCACTCCCCCGGGCGGGCCCATTGTGGCGGCGCGCGGCGTCTGGTAAGCTGGGGCCGGTATCTCACCGAATGCGCAGGGGGGAAGGACGATGCGAGTCGGCATAGTCGGGCTGCCGCAGTCGGGCAAGACGACGCTGTTCAACGCCTTGACGGGCGCCCACGGGGAGGTCGGGGGCTACCGCGCCGGCGGCCAGCTCTCGCTGGGCGTGGTCAATGTGCCGGACGAGCGGCTCGCTGCCCTTACCGGGATGCTCCAGCCCAAGGAGGCCCAGGCGGCCACGATCGAGTTCGAGGACGTCGGCGGGGTCTTCGCCCACCTTACCGGCGGAGAGCGGAGCGGGCGGGCCGTTGCTGCGCTGCGCGACTGCGACGGCATCGCCATGGTCTTGCGCTGCTTTGAGGCGGCGTCCATGATCGAGGTCCTGGGGGAGGTGAACCCCGTCCGCGAGTACCATGCCATGCAGGACGAGCTGCTGCTGACGGACCTGGAGGTAATCGAGAAGCGCCTGGAGGCCATCGCCCACGACCTGAAGAAGCCGGTGCCCGAGCGCGACGCCCTCCAGCAGGAGCAGAAGGTGCTGGAACGTTGCCGCCAGGCCGTCGAGCAGGAGCGGAACCTGCTGTCCGTCCAGATGTCGGAGGCCGAGGGGAAGGCGATCCGCAGCTACGCGTTTCTGACGCTCAAGCCGTGCGTGTGCGTTGTGAACATCGGCGAGGGCCAGATCGGCTCGCCGCCCCGTTTCGACGAGCTGGCGGGGCTCAGGCCGCCACCCGTGCCCATCTGCGCGCAGCTCGAAATGGAGTTGATGGGCCTGGAGGCGGGCGAGCGGGCGGCCTTCATCGAGGACGTCGGGCTGGCGGAGATGGCGGCCGGGCAGGTGATCCGCGCCTGTTACGGGGCGCTGGGGTTGCGTTCGTTCTTCACGTGCGTGTCGGATAAGCTGCGGGCCTGGACGATCGAGAGGGGCGCGGACGCGAAGTGCGCGGCCGGCAAGATCCACACGGACATGGAGAGGGGGTTCATCCGGGCCGAGGTGGTCAGCTTTGAGGACCTGGCGGGGGCCGGATCCCTGAGGGAGGCACGCGCGGCGGGCAAGGTGCGCATGGAGGGCAAGGACTACGAAGTCCGGGACGGCGACGTCATCACCTTCCACTTCTCCCGCTGAGGTCCACCACGGAGACACGGAGGGCACTGAGAACGGCGGAAACGGAAAGTGTCAGGATGAACGACGAACAGCAGGGAAAACAGCTCCTTGAAGAGAGACTCACTGAGGCCCTGATCGGTGCGGCCATTGAAGTGCACAAAGCCCTTGGTCCGGGGCTCCTGGAATCCGTTTACGAGGCCTGCCTCTGCCGGGAACTGGAGCTCCGGGGGCTGCAGTGCGCCCGGCAAGTCGAGCTGCCCATATCCTACAAAGGAGTGAAGCTCGACGGCGGCTGTCGTGCGGACTTGCTGGTAGGAAGCACGGTCGTGGTCGAGATCAAGGCCGTGGAGGCGGTGCTGCCGGTTCACGAGGCGCAACTGCTCACGTACCTGCGGCTGAGCGGCAGGCGCGTGGGGCTGTTGATCAACTTCAATGTGCCCGTTCTCAAAGACGGGATAGTGCGACGGGTGCTCTGAGCCGCCATCCTTCGTCCGCTCCTCTGCCGTTCTCAGTGTCCTCCGTGGTCTCCGTGTCCTGTATGCCTCTCCGGTCGGTCGTTCACCCGGATCCCGTTCGTCTCTGCCGTTCTCCGTGCCCTCCGTGTCTCCGTGGTGAGACGTGTGCTATGGCTTGAGGATGACTTTGCCCGTCTTGCCGGTCAGGAAGGTCTCGAAGGCTTCCTGCGCGCGCTCGAAGGGGAAGGTGTGCGTGATGATCCCCTTGATCTCCGGCTTTCCCCGCAGGATGCAGAGGACCTTCGGCCAGTCGAGCAGGTTCATGTGCCACGTGCCGAGCACGGTAAGGCCCTTGCGGATCAAGTCGCGGCTCGGGCTCACTGCGATCCCTTCGCTGTTCTCGCCGACGAAGGTCACTTTCCCCAGAACGGCCGCCGCATCGATGCAGAGCCGTCCGGCCTCGGGTTTCCCCGAGCATTCCACCGCGCTGCTCACCCCTTTGCCGCCGGTCAGCTTGCGGACCCATGCCAGGGCATCGCCCGCGGCGGGGTCGAGCACTTCATCGGCGCCCAGCGTCAGCGCGAGTTCCCGCCGGTAGGGCTCGGGATCCGTCCCCAGCACGCGCGCGCCGCGGAACGAGGCGATGGCCACCGCGCCCAGGCCCACCGGCCCGAGGCCCGTCACCAGCACCGTGTCGAACGCGCCGACCTGCATCCGCTCCAGTGCCGAGAATGCGGGGCTCAGGGCGCAGCCGGCCAGCGAGCCCACCTCGAACGAGATGTCGTTCGGCAGGATGCGCAGTATGCTCTCCCGCTTCTTCACGTATTGGGCGAAGTGCGTGCTGGTGGGATAGCTGTTGGGGCAGTAGATGTAATTGCCCGTGCGGCACAGCTCGCAGGTTTCGCAGCCGCCCTGCGGCGAGATGAGGACGCGGTCGCCGGGCTTCAGGCGGCTGTGCGGCGCCGTCTCGGCGACGACGCCTGTCCCTTCATGCCCGGCCCACCGGTTCTCGCCTTCCGTCAGGAAGGCCCCTCTGTCGCTTCCGCAGATGGGAAGGACGGTCGTTCTGACAACGACCCATCCGGGTTCCGCCCGCGGCTGGGGCGCTTCTTCCAGCCGGGCCTGCTTGTTTCCAAGGACCAGTTGCTTCACTGAGGGTCTCCTTTCTCTCCTTTCGGGCTGGCGCGGCGGTGCTCTGCGAAGTGCCTCATCCAGCGGCCGTTGGCGTCCAGCAGCTCATTCAGTATGGCCCGGGCCTGGGGGATGCCGGGGCAACCCGGGTCGGCCGCCATGCACTGGAGCGCCCGCTGGCGGCTGCCGCTCAGCGCAGCGTCGATGGCCAGCTCGCCCCAGTCCAGCCAGCGGCGCGTCCAGCCGGCTATCGGCTCGGGGAGCTCCCCGAACACGAGCGGCTTCAGCCCTTGCGAGGTGGCGACGGCCGGCGCCTCGACGACGGCGTCCTCCGGCAGGTTCGCGATCTGCCCCCGGTTGGGCAGGTTGACGAAGAACACCTCGCGCGTGTCGTTCGCCATGGCGCTGAGGATGCCGATCACCTGCGCCTCCTCGCCCCCCGTGCCGACGAGGGCATCGACGTCCACGGCCCCGGGCGAATCGGCGGCCCGGCTGAACTTCTCCAGGAACGCCGCCGTGCGCTGCCTCTTCCAGTCGATGTCGAACAGCCTCAGGCCGTAATGCTCGCGGGCTTGCGGAGCGGCGACGAAGTGGGGCAGGAACTCGGCCACGTGCGAGTCGCCCGGCCCGGGATAGAAGCCGGCCAGCTCGCACACGTCGGCGCAGAACGGATTGCCTTCAGGCCCATCCCGCAGGCGCTCCCTGATGCGCGGGTATGCGTCCCGGCCGGCCACCTTGAACTCGTAGGCGAACACGAAGTGGTTGACGCCGGCGGCCCAGAGATACGTGTCCGCCGGGGCGGCGCCGATGATGTTCGAGATGTCCCTTCGCAGGAGTTCCGCGCCGATGCACAGCCCCACGCACCGCACGGCGGACTCCCGTGTGACCGCGCGGCAGTTGACCGTCATGGGGTTGCTGTAGTTGAAGAGGGTGGCGTCCGGGCAGAGCTCCTCCATGTCGTGCGCGATCTCGACCAGGACCGGTGCGTGGCGGAACGCCCGGCTCATGCCGCCGATGCCGACCGAATCGCCCACTGGCTGGACGATGCCGTGGCGGGCGGGCACGTTCAAGTCCGCCGCCCAGGCTTCGTCCCCGCCCACGCTGATCGTGGCCGTCACGTAGTCGGCGTTCTCCAGCACGTCCCGTCGGTCCGTGCTGGCCGCAATGGCCAGATCGGCGCCCTGCTGGGCCACGATCTTGCGCGCCAGCCTTTCGACGACGTCCAGTGTTTCGGCGTCGACGTCGACCAGGGCGACGGTCGAGCAGCGCAGCGCCTCGGCTCTGAGCAGTCCGCACAGGACGGCGGTGGTGAAGGAGCTGCTTCCGGCGCCTATCAGGACGAACTTCGGCTTCTTCATGGTTCGCTCGATGCCAGCGGAGTGCATGCCCGTGAGGCCGCGTGAGGCGAGCCCTGATGATATGCCCGGCCCTGGCGCCTGTCAAAGCGTGGCTGCCGCCGCGTCACCGGCGAGAGTCGGCCGTCTCTTTGCGGATTCACTTGCAACGCGTCGGCCTTGGGGTACAACAGGGCGCGATCAATTTCGTGTTAGCGGGAGGCAGGGCATGGCCAAGTTGGCGATCAACGGCGGCAAGAAGTGCGTGAGCAGTCCGATCCAGGTCAAGTGGCCGGTCACGGACGATCGGGACGTCGAGCACGTGGGCGAAGTCGTCCGCGCCGGGCGGGGCGGCTGGTGCCGGCTTGGACTGGACGATGGCGAGGTGTCCACCTTCGAGAGGGAGTGGGCCGATTACCAGGACGCCAAGTACTGCCTGGCGGTCAACAACGGAACGGTGGCGATCGAGTGTGCCCTTCAGGGCCTTGGCCTGCGGGCGGGCGAGGAGGTGATCGTTCCGGCCATCACGTTCGTGGCGTCCGCCTCGGGCGTCCTGATGGCGCGCGGCATACCCGTCTTCGCCGACGTCATCCCGGAGACGTGTCAGATCGACCCGGAGGACGTCGAGCGCAAGATCACCAAGCGCACGCGCGGCGTGGTCGTCGTCCACTACGGCGGCTATCCGGTCGACCTGCCGCGCATCAAGGAGGTGGCCGAGCGGCACGGCCTCTTCATCCTGGAGGACTGCGCCCACGCGCACGGGACGGAATGGGAGGGGCGCAAGGTCGGCGCGATCGGCGACGTCGGCACCTTCAGCTTCCAGGGATCGAAGTCGCTGACCTGCGGCGAAGGCGGCGCCATCGTCACCGACCGCCAGGACGTGTACGAGGCCTGCTGGGCCTACCACCACATCGGCCGCGCCCTCTCGGCGGAGAAGTACGGGCACGAGACGGTCGGGCCGAACCTGCGGCTCTCGGAGGTGCAGGCCGCCCTGCTGCGGACGCAGTTGGAGAAGCTGCCCGGCCAGAACGAGCGCCGCATGGCGACCGCCGCCGTCCTCTCCAAGGGGCTGAAGGACATACCGGGGATCGAGCCGCTCAAACCCGACCCGCGGATCACGGCGCGAGGCTACTACTTCTACGTCCTGCGCCTCGATGAGGAAACCTGGGGCGTCAAGAAGGACAGGTTCATCCAGGCGTTCAACGCGGAGGGCAGCGGCGGGCTGTTCAGCGGGTACGGGTGCACCGTTTACGAGCTGGCGGTCTTCGCCAACAACCGCTATGACGCGACCGGCTATCCCGTCGTCAAGGGGAAGGGCTACGGGCGCGTCGTGGACTACAAGCGCGTGCGCTGCCCGAACTCCGAGCTCGTCGCCCACCACGAACACCTGACGTTCTCGACCCACCGCCTGCTCTATCCCGAGTTCGCGAAGCAGACGCTCGCCGTGCTGCGCAAGCTGTGGAAGAATCGCGCGGAACTGCAGGAGTAGAAAGCGAGCAGGCCCTCCTCCCGGGACAGACGCTCGCTTGCTGGACGGAGCCTGCGCTATTTGGGCGGAGCGCTGAGCATCTCGCGTACTTTCCCCAGCAGATCCTCTGGGCCGAAAGGTTTGGCTAGGAAAGGCGCGCCTGGCTCCAGCACGCTCCGTCGGGCGATGCCGTCTGCCGCGTAGCCGGACATGTAGAGGACTCTGAGTGACGGGTGCTTCTGCTCGAGCTGGCGGCAAAGCTCGGGCCCCGTGCCATCCGGCAGGATCACGTCCGTCAGGACCAGCGAGATCTCATTGCCGTGGGCGGCTATGACGTTCCGGGCCTCCTCAGTGGAGCCGACGGCGAACACGGTGTAGCCGTTGGCGCTGAGGACGCGGTGGACGAGGCGGCGCACGGCTTCCTCGTCCTCGACCACCAGCACGGCTTCGGAGCCGGGGGGCGGCTGCGCGGCGGGAGGCCTGGCCTGGGCGACTTCAGCCTCGCCCGCCGCGCGAGGCAGGTAGATGCGGAACCTCGAGCCGCGTCCCGGCTCACTGTCGCCCCAGATGTAGCCTTCGTGCTGCTTGACGATGCCATAGGCCGTCGAGAGGCCGAGGCCGGTCCCCTCGCCGGGGGCCTTGGTGGTGAAGAAGGGCTCGAAGAGATGCTTTCTCGTCTCTTCGTCCATGCCGCATCCGGTGTCCGTGACGGTCAGAAGGACGTAGGCCCCTGCCGGCATGGGAGGCGTTGTCTCCACGTAGGTCTCGGCCAGATTCACGTTAGACGTCTGGATGGTGAGCGTTCCGCCGCCGGGCATGGCGTCGCGGGCGTTGACCACCAGGTTCATGATGACTTGTTGGATCCGGTCGGGGTCGGCGCGAATCAGCCCCAGGTCGGGATCGAGCAAGGTCACGCGCTCGATGTTCTCGCCGATGACGTGCTCCAGCATCCTGCTGATGCTGGTCACGGCCGCATTGAGGCTGAGCAACCTTGGTTCGAGCGTCTGCCTGCGGCTGAAGGCGAGCAGTTGCTGGGTGAGACTGGCGGCACGCAGCGCGGCGGCCCTCATCTCTTCTATGTCCTCTCGACGCGGGTCGTCGGCGTCCAGGGTGCCCAGCAGCAGGTTGCCATAGCCCAGTATGCCCGTCATCAGGTTGTTGAACTCGTGGGCGATGCCGCCCGCCAGCTTGCCTATGGACTCGAGCCTGGCCGCGCGGTGCAGGGCCTCCTGTTGCCGTTGCAGTCCCTCCTGCGCCCGCTTGCGTTCGGTGATGTCAAGCGCGGCCTTGATGGCGCTCGTGATGTTCCCATCCTCATCACGGACAGGATCGCCGCGGACATGCCAGATGCTCCCGTCGGCGGCTGTCATCTCCCCTTCTCTTGGTCGGCCGGCCCGTATGGCGGCCGCCACGAGGCACTCGGGACAGCGTTCCTGGCGCCCGTGCCATACCTCGTAACAGTGCCTTCCGACCAGTTGCTCCGGCGACGAGTTCACGGATTCGGCCGCGGCGCGGTTGGCCCAAAGGATTCTCCCCTCGGCGTCCTGGTAAACGAGCAGCTCCGACATGCTGTCGAGGATGGTGGCCTTGTCGCGTTGGGCTCTCGTCAGTGCCTGCTCCATCTGGTCGCGCTCCTGGATGTGTCTCTGCAGTTCGTCCGCATCCGCGCGAACCCTGTCCAAGAGCTGCGCATTCTCGATGGCAATCGCCGCCTGTCCGGCCATCGTGACCAGGAAATCTACCTCTTCCTTGGGGAACTTCGTGGGCTCCGTGGTCAGTACGTGTAGGATGCCAGTAGCCTGGCCATCACAGACGAGCGGGGCAGCGAGGTAGGAGACCAGGCCCGCGTTACGGATACAGTCGCGATGCATCTGCACGCGCGGGTCCTCTAACAAGTTGTAGATAATGACTGGCTGCTTGCACTGAACCAGCCAGTGGAGCAGGCTTTCCGACAGCGTAAACGCCTCTTCTCGGATCACTGAACCGTCGGGCAGGCGTAAGGCAGAGATCTTCGTGCGCAGTTGGTCTTCGCTGAGAAGGCTTATCGCGAGCGCCTTGCCCTCCAACTCCTTTGACACTTCGCCCAGCAGTGCTTCGAGCAGATCGCCCAGGTCACGGCGGCGAATAATGCTAAGGTCCACGCTACGCAACGCTTTCAGCCGCGCCTGCCGCTCCGTCGCCTGACGGTAAACTCGGCTATAGTCGATTGCGAGTGTCAACTGCCTGGCCATGCCCCGGAAGGCGCGCCAATCTTCCTGACCGAGCCTCTCGCGGGAACGGCTGCCCACCACCACGGCGCCGAGCCATCGGCCTTGCTCACCTTCCTGCGGCAAGGCCAGAAGCAACGGCATGTACGCCCAACTCACAATCCCGTGGCGCTTCGCAAAGTCAGGGATGATACCTCGTTCGCTTGCTGACTCTCTGACCAACCCGGGCACCTGTGTCCCGCGCGGCAGGGCAGAAGCCGGGAAAGAGTGCATGTGAGCGCGGAGTTCTCCCAGCCCTCCCCGCCAGCACCGCAGCATCAACTGCTCATCCTCTACTAAGTAGATGGCCACAAAGTCCACCGAAAGCAAGGCGAGCACCTGGTCCGCGATAGCGCAGAGCAGCTCGCCCGGATCTCTCGTGGACAGAGTGCTGCTGAGAATGCGGCCGCGTGCGGCCCATTCGGCATCTGTGCGGCGCAGAAGTTCGGCGTTTCGCTTGTGTTCACTACTCTGAATACAGCGCCACTCCCCGCCCTCCCGAATACAGGCAATCTGGTGGTTGGCTGCCACGTCTACGATGTCTGGGATTCCACACCTGTCCAGAGAGTATGTGCAAAGAACAAGAATCCGGTGTTCCCCCATGATGCTGTCGACGGCAGCTTCGTAGTCAATGAAGCTTTGCCAGTCTCGCTCTGTGAGCCAGGACGTGTCTCCGGTGACCCGGAGGCCTTCAAAGCCTTTTGTCAAGGCTTCCGTCTCCTTGTCGAGCCAGCCCTGTAAGACATGATCGGGCTCGAACTTCCCCGATTTGGTGTACCACTCGCTTTGGTCGATTATCTGTATGTGTCCGCTCTCGGTATACGCATCGAGATTCGTCACCGCTTTCCTCAGCAGACTCTTGGCCCGCTGCGCTTCTAGAGCTTCCGAAGTGACCCACATGCAGAGTTCATTGTTGTGTAGCCCCGCTTTGACGTAAGGGACCACGACCTCACCGAGGTCTTTTGCTGTCTCATAGAACAGACACAGGTGCGTTCCCCAGGGAGCTTCCGGCATAGCACCGATGCCTATGTCTCTGTGCTGCATTTTGTCTCTCCTTGAGCCTCTCTCCCCGGTGACGCCCAGCCAGGGACCGGTCAAGCGACATTCGATCGGGCCTCCGGCTAACTGGCGCCATGGGCTCAATGCCCGAACTTCTCCCCTGGCCGTCGGCCTCGGCGCAGATGCTGCGTGGCTTGTCGTAGATGCCGACGACGGTGGCCCGCTGCTGTCACGCGAATGGGGATAAGCAGAACGCTAGCATCAGGACGCCAGCCCAGCGCGACGCAGGGCGAGCGGCCCGCTTGCGGACGATCCGCTCCCCCGGGCGCGCGGGAATGCTGGACGACAGGGAATGCAATGGCCGCAAGAGGCATGTGCACCACCTCTTCCGCCGTCGGGACGCAAAGGGCGATATCCCCCCTCCGTACTGCATGCTCTGCTACCGACGTGCGGCCAGCATTCTACCCCATTGGCGCGCCGATTGGAACCCCCAGAATTGCGGGAATAGCTGCCCCCAAGGGGGAGCCGCAGCGACTTAAGCCCGGTCAGCGGGCCGGCGGGCGGTAGGGGACGGCCTTGCCGGGGAAGGCAGTGCGGCCGAGGATCGTCGCCGTCTCGTCGTCGATCCGTTTCAACACGAACATGACGGCGCCGTGCGCCCCCTGGCGCCGGCAGACCTCCACCTGCCGGCCGATCGCCTGCGCGCGCACCTGGCCCGGGCTGTCCGGCTCAAGCTGCCAGGCCCCGACGGCCGGGATGATGCGCTCCAACCCGGGGTCGATGCGTTTCCACCACGCGAACGCGCTGTCGAGTTCCTCCGGCGTCTTGACGTACGACATGGGGATGACGTAGTCGCAGAGCCCCTCGCGGAGCCAGCCCGGCCAGTCCTGGAGCACGTTGTCGGTGCCCTGCTCGTTGTAGAAGACGGCCGCCGTGACGAGCGCGTCCGGCCGGATCTCCTTCGCCCGGCGATGGACCGAGGCGACAAGCCCGGTCACCTGGTCCCTGCGCCACCTGTCCCACAGGGCGAGCTTCGCCTTCTCCTCGGGGATTGACAGGCGCCTACCCGTGGAGGGCACGATCTGGGGCGCAACGCCCGTCGAGACCATCGCGCGCTCGCCGTTGAGGTACTTGCCCATGCGCTTGAAGCCCAGCAGCGCCTGCGCCGAGGGGTACTTCATGGCGAATACCGGCCCGTCGATGAAGACGGCGCCGCCGCCGGCCTGCACGTGCCGCAGGAGCGCGGACGCGATCTCGTCCGTCATCATGTAGAAGCCGTGCAGCACCACGGTCGAGCCCGGCGGGAGCTTCGCAATGCCCTCGTCCGTCGTTCGCTCCACGCGGTAGCCGAGCGACTCGATCCAGGACTTGACCTCCCAGAAGTCCCGTTCGTACCGCGTGGCGTTCACGTCCGAGTCCAGCAGCAGGACGCGGCCGTCCGCCTGCACGCCCATCCCGGCCAGCGCCGCGCGCAGGGCGGAGATAACGGCGCCGGGGCACCACCGCTGCACCTGCCAGTTCAGCAGCAGCACGCTGCCCTTGCCGACGCTGTTGAGGGCGATGGCGGGCACGCCGTCGTCGAACTCGGCCAGGACCCGGGCCGTCGTCGGCTCGACGATCGGGTTGCCGCTCAGCCACCCGTAAGCCGGCAGGGCGGGGAACGTAAGGGAAGCGATGTCCAGCCCGACCTCGGCCATCGCGTTCTTGCGGCACTCGGGGCACGTGCAGACGCTCTTGTCGCTGAAGCGGACGTAGTCGAAGTGCACGCCCGCCACGTCGTAGCGCTCGAGCACTTCGCACATCAGGCGCGTCTGCCATTCGCGGACCGCGGGCTGGCACAGGTCGTACCAGTCGGTGCGCGCGCCCCGCAGGTCCATGGCGCGCCATTCGGGGCGCTCGTCAAGTATGCCCTCGTGGCTGCCCCATCCGTACGAGCCGTTGACGAACCACGCGTGGATCTCCATGCCGCGCCGGCGCCCCTGCTCAACGAGATACCCGAGCGGGTCGAAGCCCTCGGCGGCGTCCTCGAGCATCGGGGCCATGGAGCTGCGCCACGCGGCCTGGCCGCGGCGGTAGAAGACAAGGAAGTAGAGGCTGTTCAGGTTCAGCGTCTCGGCGCGGTCCAGCATGACATCGGCGGACGGCTTGTCCTTGCAGTCCTCGGCCCAGAGCCAGGCGCCGCGCAGCTCGACCGTCTGCGCCCGGCAGGACGAACAGAACAGCAGCGCCACGCTGACCGCCAGCAGGATCCTCATGTGCATCGCCCCTTCCTAGTCCTTGCCATGCTCCTGGAGGAATTCCGCGTAGGCTTTGTCCCAGTTGGGCTTGGGGCCGCCGTGGCCCGACAACGGATCGATCACCATCTGCTTGGGCCCCTTGAGGACACTGTACGCGGCGTAGACGGAAGTGGACGGGCAGGTCAGGTCCGCAAAGCCCGTCCCGATGAGGGCAGGCACGGTCACCCTGCGGGCGAAGTTGATGGCGTCGTAGTAACGGGCCGCCTCCGCCTGGGAGGGGTCGAGCCGGCCGTCTGTGACGGCGACCAGCATAGGCCACCCGGGTGCCCGGTCCGGCAGGGCGCGGGCCGTGTGGTCGCACATGGCGGGCACGTTCGCGGCAAGGGCCGTCACGTGCGGGTTGAGGGCGGCCGTTACGATGGCCTGGCCGCCTCCCTGGCTGCCGCCTGACGCGATGAGATGCTTGCCGTCCCAGTCGGGGCGCGACGCCAGGTATTCGGCCGCCCGATGGCAGGACAGGTACATCCTGAGGAAGTAGCAGGTCTCGCGGCTCTCCCGCCCCTCGTAGGTGTAGCCTTTCAGTGCGCCTTCGTTCAGCGTCGCGTAGTACTCCTGGGGCTTGCCGTTCTCGATGGCGTGGGCGTTGATGTCGAGGGCGATGAACCCCTGATGGGCAGGCCAGCGCACCCAGTTCGGGTCCAGGGAGTAGACGCCGGCCCACTGAAGCTGAAGGTACGCGGGGAACGGGCCGTCGCCCTTCGGCTTGGCCAGGTAGCCGTAGATCTTCGTGTCGTTGATGTTGTCCATGGTGATGGAGAAGAGCTCGACGGCGTCGTCGTCCAGCTCCACGCGTTCCAGCTTTGCGTTGACGGGTATGCGCGCCAGGCGCGCCTTCTGCTCCTCCCAGAAGGCGTCGAAGTCGTCCGGCGGCGGCGTGGAGGGCTCGATCCGTTCGAGGCTGAAGGCGGCCCCGGCCACGGTCTGCACCGGCTTCTCCCCGTCCGGCTGATAGGTGGCTCTGATCCACAGCACGCAGGGCTTGTCCCGGCTCGCGGCGACCCTGGCGGTCCCGTCCGCAAGGGCGAGCTGCTGCTTCTCGGAGTTCCAGAAGGCATCGCTGGAGAGCTCGCAGTCCACCTGGGCGTTCGCCACGGGAGCGTCGCCCTTGGTGAGCTCGACCAGGAACGTGGCGGTCTCGCCTGCCTCGTAGACGGCGTCCGGCCTGTCCGTGCGGATGGCGAGCTTGACGGACGGCGCCTCTGGCCTCGCGTCGGCGCCGAGCGCCAGCCCCGCTGCCACGCACATCGCAACGATGAAGCTGACGAACTCCAGAACCCGTCCACGGCGTCTTCTCATGTCCGGCTCCTTCCAAGCGGAGAGATCTTCAGACTGAAGCCTTGTGAACAATGCTGTGCACCTCCTTCATTGCCTCGAAGTCCGGCCCGTAGATGCTGCCGTCCTGGTAGCAGAACAGGTTGAAGGTGACCGTGCCGCCGACGCGCTGGAATCCGCGCAGGAAGGAAACGGCGCTTGCGGCGGGCGGCGTCCACCAGTCGACCGCGCGGTTGTCCTTGTCCATTACCCACGCCCCGCACAGCGGCTTGCGCGAGTCCCCATGCCAGGAGGCGAAGGCGTACCACGGCAGTCCGGCAGGGGTCAGCTTTCCGCGCGGGATGAAGTTGAGCCGGCACACTTCGCCCGCCCAGTAGTCCTGGCAGGGCGTGTAGAGGTGGTGCTGCTCGATGCCGGGATTGTAGCAGACCAGGCGGCCCGGGTTCCCCGCTTTCGCTGCGGCCGTCAGGTCCTCCCACGGCGTGTGACCGAATGAGTTCAGTTCGTAGCCTCCGTCGAACCAGAAAGCGATGACCTTCGGGCCGTAGTGCTCGCCCATCCAGCCCACGACGCGACACCAGTTGCGGAAGAACACGGACGGATCATCGCCCGTTGCGCCCACGGCCTCCTTCCATTCCGGGTCGCTCTGGTGGATGCCGCCGTTGTAGTACAGGCAGAGCCTGATGCCGGCTGCGGCCAGGCCGTCGGCCAGTTCCATCATGAGGTCCCTCTGGCACGTGCGCCCGGGAAGGATGCGGTCCGCTTCCGGGTTCGGGCCGGGGAAGTGGTGTCTGCTGTGGGTCGCGGTGAACAGCACGTGGCCCGCACCCATATCGCCGGCCCGCCGCACGAAGGCGTCCACGTCGAAGCGCGCCACGGCTTCCGGGTATGGCAGCGGGCCACCCTGGGCGGGAAGCGTTTCCGTGGTCCAGTGCACGCCAATGCCGTACCCGGTATCACGCAATGTCGAGAAGTCCGAGCGCCGATAGGCCACAGTCGCGCCTCCATTTCGTTCTGCACGAGGGGGACAATAGCTCCCCGACCCTACGCTTTCAAGGCGCCCGAGGTCAGGCCGCTGATGAACTCCTTCTGCAGCGCAAAGAACAGGATGGCCGGCGGGATGATGGCCAGCAACGTGCCGGCCAGGAACACGCCGTACTGCTGGGCGTACTCGCCCACGTAGAGGTTCAGGATGACGGGCAGCGTGAGCTTCGCGCGCGTGTAGATGAACACGTTGGGCGCGATGAAGCTGTTCCACGAGCCCAGGAACGCCACGAGGCAGAACGCTGCGCTCATCGGCCGCACCAGGGGCATCACGATGTGCAGGTAGATGTGGAACTCGTTGCACCCGTCTATGCGGCCGGCCTCGATAATGTCGTCGGGCACGCTGAGCATCGCCTGGCGGAACAGGAACATGCCGAACACGCTGACCGCGCCGGGCACGATGAGGGCCAGGAAGGAGTCCATCCAGCCGAGCTTGTAGATCAGCTCGTAGACCGGCGCCAGCAGGATCACGCCCGGGATCATCATGGAGCCGAGCATCAGCGTGATGATCAGGTTCTTGCCGCGGAACTCGTACTTCGCCAGAGCGTATCCGCCCATCGAGGAGAAGAAGAGCTGGAGGATCGTGCCCGCGCTGGCCAGAAAGAGGGAGTTGAGGATGTGGTGCCAGAAGTAGACCGTGCCGCGGACGGTGGGCTTGCCCACGAAGAGCTCGGCGAAGTTGCTCAGGTTCAGCGTCTCGCCCGACCACTTGCCCGGCGGCGGCAGGAACATGTACTCGTTCAGGACCGACTTGTCCTTGAACGCCGCCGCGATCAGCCACAGGAACGGCATCAGCACGACCATGCCGGCCAGGGCCAGCAGGACGTAGCGCAGGTACGCGAGGGCGGGGCGCGGATTGCGCGGGTTGAGCGCGAACAGCGCGACGAAGACGATTGCCAGCGCCAGCAGGACCCCGTGCAACCAGTTCAGCGTCATGCCTGCCTCCTGAGCGTGCCGCTCGCGCGCAGTTGCACCATGCTGATGGCGAAGATGATGAGGGTCAGCACCCAGCCTATCGCCGCGCCTGTGCCCAGGTCGCCGGACTGGAACGCGTTGTTGAACAGGTAGCCCACGATCGTGAGTCCCGAGTTCTTCGGCCCGTTGCCCTGGAGCAGCGCGTACGGCAGCTCGAAGAGCTGGTAGGAACCGATCGTGCTCATGATGACCACAACGGTGGCGACAGGCTTGATGGCGGGCACCGTCACGTGCCGGAAGACCTGCCAGGCGTTGGCGCCGTCTATGCGGGCGGCCTCGATCAGGTTCGGGTTGACGTTCTGAAGCGCTGCCAGGAAGTAGATCATGTTGAAGCCGACGTACATCCAGAGCGAGGTGAGGATGATGGCCGGCATGACCAGGCGGGGGTCCTCCAGCCACCGCTGCTCCAGCCCCCAGCCGATCAGCATCTGCAGGACGCGGTTGACCATGCCGTAGAGCGGCGTGAAAAGGACGCCGAACAGCACGCCCACGAAGATAGGCCCCACCAGGTGCGGTGAGAAGATCGTGAGCCGGAACAAGCCCTTCAGCCTGTCCTTGCGCGCGTTCAAGAGCAGCGCCAGCCCCAGCGAGAGCGGAAGCTGAAGGAAGATCGAGAAGACGGCGTAGATCGTCGTGTTCTTCAGCGCGGTGTAGAAGTCCGGATCGGTCAGGATGAAGGTGAAGTTGCTCAGGCCGACGAAGACCTTGCTGCTCGGGCCGTTGGTCTGGTAGAAGGCCAGCACGGTCGTGTAGAGGAACGGGTAGACGAAGAACATGCACGTGAGGGCGAAGTAGGGCGCCAGGAAGAGATAGGGCGCGCGCCTGGGTCGCAGTCCGCCGCCCCGGCCGAGTTCTCTCGCTCCGGAAGCCATCAGCTCGCCCCTCCCGCGCCGGCAGGCCCCCCCGCCGTCCGATCGCGTGTGAGGAACACGTTGCGGTTCGCCACGCGCCGCACGTACTCGGCGCAGCGGAACAGCTCCCTTCGGGCGTACTCGCGGAGTCCCTCTTCCCCGTTGTCCTTGTAGTAGAGGACCGTGTTGCTGAACGCCTCCTCCAGCTTGGACTCGGCGAGGTCCACGTAAGCGGTGACGTAGTAGTCGGGGACCTGCGGCGCCATCTCCGCGTAGATGGTGCCGATGGCCTGCCCGGAATAGAAGGGCCTCGGCCTCTTCAGCTCGGGCTGGTCCCAGGCGTCGCGCAGCGGGGGCAGGATGTTCAGGCTTGCGAAGCGCTTGCCCAGTTCCTCCTTGTCGTAGTAGAGGAACTTGGCGAACTGCCAGGCCAGCTCGGGGTCCTTGCACGTCTTGCTGATGACCAGTCCCGTGCCGCCCCAGGTGCTGGTGCGGCAGCCTCCCTCCTGCCAGGCCGGAAGGGCCATGACGGCCAGCTTCCCCTCCAGCTTCGGCACGTCGAGCTGGAACTGCCTCGTGCGCCAGTCCGGGCAGATGTAGAACAGCACCAGCCCGTCCAGCATCGTTTTCGAGAGCGTCTGGCCCCAGCCGGCCGGGAAGGCGATGCGGTTCGGTCCCTCGATCTGCTGCACGTACCAGCAGACAGTGTCCACGGCGGCTTCGCTGTCGAAGAGGACCTGGCCTTCCGCGTCGAACAAGGCGCCGCCGTGCTGAAGCAACAGGAGCGTCAGGATCCCGCCGCCGTTGGCCGGCAGGTCCAGCATGTAGCGGTCGATGATCCCGTCGCCGTCGAGGTCCTTCGTGACCTGGCGCCCGACCCGTGCGAAGTCGTCCCACGTCCGCAGCGCGTCCACGTCGATGCCGAGCCCTTCGATCAGGTCGCGCCGGTAGCAGAGGCCGACCGGATGCACGTCGTGAGGAAGGGCGAAGATCCGGCCCCGCGAGGACCAGGGGCTGAATCGGGACTGCACGATCGCCTCGTAGAGCCCCTCCCGGTGGATCCGGTCAGTCAGGTCAAGGAATCCCACGTCCTCCAGCGGCCCCTTGGTGAACACGCCCATGGAGCCGATGAGGATCTCGACCAGGTCGGGCACCTCGGCCCCCACCAGCAGCGCGGACTGCAACCGGCTCTGGAGGGCGCGGTAGTTCACCAGTTGCATCTGCACCTTGACGTTGTGCTTCTGCTCGAACTCCTTGACGACGTCGCGGTAGGCCTCGTGGTGAATGTCGGCGAAGAGCGCGAAGACCAGGTCCGGCCGGCCCTCCCTGCCCCTGGGATGGGAGATCAGGATGCCCGCCCCCGAGAGCACGGCCACCGCCAGTATCCAGAAAGGCGCCCTTCCGTAGGGGAACTCCTTCAAGGCTCTCCCTTCGCCCGATGGAAGCAGCGGGAGGTCACGGCTGCCCGGCCTGCGACGCTTCGTCCCGCGGCAGGTGCCGCGCCAGCACGGCCATCTGCGGCCGGTCACGTCCCTCGACGGGCTCCAGGATCGTCGGACTGTCCGACCACCACGGCCCCGCCGCCCAGTAGCACCAGCCAATCCACACGTCCGCGTTGGCGTCCATGAACGAGAGCATGTCGTCCATGGCGGCCATTCCGGTCTCGTTACTGCCACACGCGAACTCCCCGAGGAAGCCCTTCATCCCATTTTCGCGCAGCCACCGGGTGAATCCTTGCAGGCGCTCCGAGCCGATGGTGGGGCTCACGGCGACGTCTGACCTGCCGGAGTTGTCCCTGTCGAGGTACTGGTGCGCTTCGATCACGAAGTTGTCCGCCGGGTCGGCGATTTCCCGCATGGCTACTGCGTTCGGCGTGCCGTACCAATCGGCGTCCCAGCAATGGGCGCCGCTGAAGGCGTTGCCCGGCACGAAGATTGGATTCGTCGCGCCCGTCTTGCGTATTGCGGCGATGGCGGCGTTCGCGGCGGCCACCCACTGCTCTGTGAGCATGCCGTGCGGCTCGTTCATCAGCCCGAAGAACACGCGCGGATTGCCGGCGTAAAGGGCCGCCAGGCGGGCCCAGAAATCAGCGAAGGCCGCGTTGGGGAGCGCCTCCGTGCCGACCACATCCCGGCCGTAGCGGGCGAAGTTGTGCGGGTCGAGCAGAACGCAGACGCCCTTGGCGGTCGTCTCGCGGACGAGTCCGTCGAGCCGGGCCAGCTCGTCGGGGTCCAACTCAGCGTAGAGCGCCCGCTGAAGCCGCTCCCATCGGAACGGGAGGCGCACCAGGTTCATCCCCTTGCCCTTGAAGTAGTCGACCTCGCCCTGGTTCGGGTAGATGTAGTCGCGCCCGAAGGCGCCCGGCATGCCGCGGCCGAACTCGGCTCCCGCCAGGTTCACCCCTGCGAACCGCATGTGTCCCTCATGTGGGCTGGGCCCGTTCATGTCGGCCCGTGCAGTTGCCGCCAGCCCCGTTGCGAGGGCGCCGACCGCCGTCAGCCCCATCACCAGGGCAGCGGCCCTTTCGCAAAGGGACCTCTTCAACGGTTGCTTCTCCTGTGTGTCTCGCGGCCGGGGCCCGGTGCAGTTCGGGCAGATGATATCAGATGGCGGTCCGGCCGGGAAACGCCGCCCGCCTCCGCCGGTCCCTAACCCGCCTACCGGAACCTTCCCGGCAGGACGCAGCCGCAGGCTGGGCACGCGCTGCCGTCCAGGTCCACCTTCGGTGGGCCGAGGGCCGACCGTTCGATCAGCAGCCGCCCGCAATCCGGGCAGCAGGTATTCTCAGCGGGATGGCCGAAGACGTTGCCGATGTAGACGAAGCGCAGGCCGGCCTCCAGGCCGGTCTCGCGCGCCCTCTCCAGCGTCGGCACGGGCGTGCGCGGAAGGTGCGACAGGCGGCCGTGGGGGACGAAGCGCGTCACGTGCCACGGCGTGTCCGGCCCCAGCGCCGCCGCTATCCAGTTCGCGATGCCCTTCAGCTCGGCTTCGGAATCATTTATGGTGGGGATCACGTTCGTGACGCACTCGACGTGCATGCCCCACTTGACCTTGGCCCGTTCGGCCACCTCCAGGATGCCTTGAAAGGCGGGGAAGTTCGCCGCCCGGCCGTAGGTGCCCGCCGAGCACCCCTTGACGTCCACGCGGTAGGCGTTCAGGAACGGGCCGATCTCGTCCAGGGCCTCCCGAGTTAACGAGCCGTTGGTCACGTAGTTCGTCAGCAGCCCCTCGGCCCTGGCGAGCCGGGCGCCGTCCAGCGTGTACTCGAACCAGATCGCCGGCTCGTTGTAGGTCCAGCTGACGCCGAGCAGGTCGCGGCGCTGGGCCTCCTCGACCAGCTTCCGGGGCGGCACGTACTCCAGCTCCGACAGCGCGTCGGGCACGTCTGCGTGCGCCAGGTCCCAGTTCTGGCAGCCCGGGCAGCGGAAGTTGCACCCCAGGCCGCCCACCGACAGCATGACCTCGCCGGGGTAGAAGTGAAAGAGCGGCTTGCGTTCGACCTCGGCTAGGTGCAGCGCGGCGACACGGCCGTACGAAAGGGGCGCGAGCCGGCCGTCCACGTTCCGGCGCACGCGGCAGAAGCCCAGTTCGCCGGCGCCAAGCTCGCAGCCCCTTTGGCAGGCCATGCACCTGAGCCGCCCGTTCGGCATCGTCTGCGCGAATCCGCGTATGTCGTCTCCCGATGGCGGGGCCATGCTTCCGGCTCCTCCCGGATCGTTCGCCGTAGGGAAAGTATAACCCGGCCGGCAAGCCGGGGGGAGCTTCCGGCGCTCCACGCGTTCGCTGGACAGCGCAGCGGCTTTGTGTTGCCATGAAGGCCCCGCGGCCTTGAGGAGGAGCGAACGATGACGACTACCGCCCGAACCGTGCTCATTGCGGCCGCCCTGGCGCTCTGCGCGGCCGGGGCGCGGGGCGTTCCGAACGGCTCGTTCGAGAGCGGAGGCGACGCGCCGGAGGGCTGGCGGCTCGAAGGGAACGGGAGCTGGCAGGAAGGGCCCGGCGGCCGATGGGCGAGCGTGACCGGCAGCGGCGAGGACTCCAGCTACTGGCGAACGACCGACTACGCGCTCGAGCCGAACGCCCTCTACCGGATCTCCTTCCGCGCGGCCGCGGGTGAGGCGACGGGCGGCTGCCTGATCTCCGGCCCGAGCTTCTCCAACCGCGACTTCCCGGTCGAGCCGGGCTGGCACGAGCACAGCTTCGTGTTCGTGACGCCCGACGCTCGGCAGGTTGCGGAGGCCTTCGTGCGGCTCGGCCAGTGGCACGTGACGGGCGAGGCGGGCTTCGACGACGTGCGCCTGTCGCCCACCCAACCCGTGCATCGGAGCCGCGGCGGCCTGCAACTGGGCGAGGGGGAGGTCATCGAAGGGCGCGCTTACGCCTTTGAAGCGCCCTTGGGTTCCGAAGGCTCCAACTACTCGCGCCCGCTGCACTCGTTCAGCGCCGGCTTCAACTCGGACCGCTGGACGTTTGCCGCCGGCTCGGAAGTTGTCTACCGGCATGGCATCCCCGGCGCGGCGCAGCAGTCGGCGTCCGTTGACGTGAACTGCAACTACCACACGCAGGGGAGCGGCGTAGTGGAGGCCAGCACGGACGGAGCGAACTGGGTGCAGCTCGCCCGATTCGACGGTGTGGCGTCCGTCCATGCTGAGGTCCCGCCGACGCTGCTGCCGGCCGAGACCGTCTACGTCCGGCTGAGGTCCGTCGGCGGGGACGAAGCCGCCGGCGCGCCGCCCGGCTCCTTCCAGATCAGCCGTTATCGCTACGCCACGCACCTCGGCGCCGACGTGGGAGACCTGGTCGGCGGCACGGCCTACCCCGAAGTGGAGCAGCCGGCCCGGGACGCCCGCGTGTCGATCCTGTCCGGGCCCGGCCCGGCCGGCCTGGCGGACGACGCGTGCAGGCTGAAGGTGGCGAACCTGCGGGCCGAGCCGCGCCGGCTCCGCGCCGCAGCGACCGTCACCGCTGAGGACGGCGCGGCCTCCCGCTCGGAGGTGGCGTTCTCGCTGGCTCCGGGCGCTGAAGCGGAGGTCTCGGTCCCCTGTGCGCTGCGGCGGGCGGGCCACAACGCCGTCGAGGTGGCGGTCGTCGAAGGTGAGGCCCCGCTCTTCCGCGCGCGGATGGGGGTCGACGTGGCCGCGCTGCATGACGCCGCCTTCGGCTACGCGCTGCCCGCCGAGGGACCGGTCCAGCTCTGGTGGTGCGAGGGGACCTACAAGGTGTCCAGGCACCGGCCTGCGCCCTCGGAGGCCGGGCCGGCCGTGGAGCTTGAGGCCGCTCGGAACGAGTACGAGCCGGTCCAGATTGTGCTGCGGCCGGGCGGGGACCTTGCCGACCTTCGGGTCGAGGTCTCGGACTTGTCCGGGCCGGGCGGAGTGCTTCCGGCCGAGGGCATCCGCGTGGCGCAGGTGGGCTACGTCCGGGTCACGAATCCGACCGACTCAGCGGGCGCGCCCGGCTCCTGGCCCGATCCCTTGCCCGCCTACGAGCCGGGCGGGACGCTCGAGGGCGGCGTCAACCACCCCTTCTGGATCACGGTGCACGTGCCCGAAGCGCAGCCGGCCGGGCTCTACGCCGGCACCCTGACCTTCTCGGCCGGCGGATGGCGCACGTCCGTGCCGATGAGGCTGCGGGTATGGGACTTCACGCTCCCGCGAGAGACGCACCTTCAGACCGCCTTCGGGCTGAGCGCGGGCGCCATCAGGCGCTACCACAACCTTGAGACCACCGACGAGCTGCGCCAGGTGCTGGACCTCTACCACAGGGACTTCGCCGCCCACAGGATTTCCCCCTACACGCCCGCGCCGCTCGACCCGATCGGGGTGGAGTTCCCCGCGGCCGGGTGGGAGGGCGGCGCGTACGATGACGGGCAGCCCCATTCGGGCGAGCGCTGCTTCAAGGTCGTGGACTCAAGCGCTACGGCGTCCGTGGCGGGCTCCAGCGTGGAGCCGGTGCCCGTGGACTCGGCCGCCGGCTACGGCCTCGCCTGGTGGGCCAGGACGCAGGAACCGAACCAAAGCTACCTGGTCACCGTCCAACAGTACGACGGCGACGGGCAGTGGATCTCCGGCAACAACATCGACATCCCGCGCACGGGGACCGGCCGGTGGCAGCATGAAGAAGCCGCTGTCCCGGCCGGCGGAAGCCGCCTGAACGAGCGAACCAAGTCCGTGCGCATCAGCCTTCGGCCCGTTCCCTGGAGCGAGGCCGGCGAGGCGGTCGGCACGGCGTGGTTCGACGACCTGAGCTTCTGCCGGTCCGACGGCGCAGAGAACCTGTTGCGCTGCCCCGGGTTCGAGCTCCAGGCGGGCGACCTGGCCGCCGGACTCGACTTCTCGGCCTTTGACCGGGAGTGCGAGAGGTACGTGGACGGCCTGGGCTTCAACTCCATTATGGTCCAGTTGCGCGGCATGCCGGGCGGCACGTTCCACGCCCGACGCGAGGGCCAGCTTGGCCCCTTCCCGCAGGGCACGCCGCAGTACGAGGCCCTGATGGCGAGCCAGGGACGCCAGATCGTCGACCACCTGCGCTCAAAGGGTTGGCTGGACAGGGCCTACGTCTACTGGTTCGACGAGCCTGACCCGAAGGATTACGCGTTCGTCGTGGACGGCATGGAGCTGCTCAAGCGCGCCGCCCCGGGCCTGCCCCGCATGCTCACGGAGCAGCCCGAGCGGGAGCTGTTCGGCCATGTGGACCTGTGGTGCCCCGTCGTGGGCGCCGTGACGCCCGAGGCGATCCGGGATCGCAAGCAGCGTGGAGAGCGTTTCTGGTGGTACCTCTGCACCGGGCCGAAGGCCCCCTACATCGGGCTCTTCATCGACCGGCCCGCCACGGACCTGCGCGTGTGGGCGTGGCTCTCGCGCAAGTGGGGCGTGGAAGGGCAGCTCGTCTGGTCCGCCAACTACTGGACGAGCGAGGCTGCGTTCCCGTCCCCCGACATGCAGAATCCCTGGCAGGACCCCATGAGCTACGTCTCCGGCTACAGCTTCGAGCGGGGGCAGATAGGCTACTGGGGCAACGGGGACGGACGGTTCCTCTATCCGCCCAACCGCGACGTCAAGAGCGACAGGGGTAAGTACCTGTGCGGGCCCGTCGACTCCATTCGCTGGGAGATGCTGCGGGAGGGCATCGAGGACTACGAGTACTTCCGCCTGCTGGACGGCCTGATAGCGGAGGCGGACGGCAAAGGCGTGGCCGGGGACCTGCTCGCGGGCGCCCGGGAGCTGGCCGCGGTGCCGGACGCCGTCATCGCGGATGACAGAACGTACTCAAAGGACCCCCGGCCTCTCTACGCCCACCGGCGGCGCGTGGCCGGGATGGTCGAGCAGCTCTCGCGGGCGCTCCGCCGGGAGAGGCGCTGAAGGCAGGCGCGGGCGCACGCGCGAGAGCCTTGCCGGATGAAGGCGGTGGCTTGAAACGACGCAAAAGGCGATAATAGTGGCAGGCAGAGATCCGGGAAGCCCTGGAAGTGTCTCGAAGAAAGGAGGGTGATGATGGGGCGATATGGGGCTGTTACGTTAGCGGTGCTCACGCTTGTGGCGTTTCTGGGCTTCGATGCTGTCACGGCCGCGCGGGAACCCGGGGCGCCCCCCGATGCCCAGGCCGCCCAGCAGCTTGTCCGGGCGGAGGCGCAGGCCGCTGCCATCCGCGCCCGGGCGGAGGCACGGGCCGCCCAGATGCGGGCCGAGGCAGAGCAGCTCGACCAGGCCGGCAGGCATGACGAAGCCGAGCGTCTCCGCAGGGAGGCCGAGCAGCTTGCGGCGGGAGCCCGGGAGCGCGAGGGACGCCCGGAACCGCTGCCGCCCGAACGCATTGAGCGGGCCAAGCATCAGATCGAGGTGCTCATGAAGATGGCGCAGATGGCCGAAGAGGCCGACATGCCCGACGTGGCCCATGGGCTGCGGCAGCAGGCCGAGGAGCGCGAACGCGGCCTGCGCGAGGCCCTGCAACGCCGGGAAGGTCGGCCCGAGCCGGAAAGGGAGCGTGCGCCGGCCAGGGTTGAAGAGCTCCGCCGCAGGGCCGGCCAGATGGAGGAGCGCGGCCAGCTGGACCGTGCCAGGGAACTGCGGGCTCAGGCCGAGAGGCTCGAGGCCGAAGGCCGCGGAATGGGCGGCCCCCCCGAATTGCCGCCCTTCGCGCGCGAGATGTTCCAGCAGCAGGAGGAGCTGCGCGGCCAGGTCATGGGCCTGCGCGAGGAGATCCGTCGCCTGAATGAGCAACTGGCCGACCTGAAGGCCGGGCTCGAGAAGGGCGAACGGTAGGCCGGCAGCGCGGCGCGCCGGAGATGAAGGGCCGGTAGGGGCGGTTCGCGAACCGCCCCTACGGTTTTTGTCGGGGGAGACGCCCCGGCTGCTTTTCTGTCCCACGGGATGTTGCTTGCAGATGGACCGGGGATGTGTTAGTATATGCGCAGTCACTTAATTAGACGGCGCCCGCCGCACCGCAGTGAGCAGAAAGAGATAGCATTCATGGCGTATTCCGCCGACGCAGCCGGGCTCTGCCGCGTGTTCTCGGCGGAGGCACGCGTGCGGATAGTCCAGTTGCTCAGGCAGCGCGCCCTCTGCGTCGGCGCCCTGGCGGCCCGGCTGGACATGTCGTCCGCCGCCGTTAGCCAGCACCTGCGCGTTCTGCGGGAGGCCGGCCTCGTGGAGCCGGACAAGCGCGCCAACTTCGTGCACTATCGTGTGAACGCGGAACGGCTCGCTGAGTGCCGGCGCTTGATGGACAAGCTGCTGTCCTAGTGGCCTGTTCAACAAGCAACCTTGCGTTCTGCAGCCGGTGTCATGTGCGG
>CAZFSS010000041.1:0-24394 GCA_964521715.1 uncultured candidatus Brocadiaceae bacterium
TGGAGCCTTTTCTTTACCCCCACTGCACGGGCACACGCCCGAAAAGTGCAAAACTGTAGGCTAGTGGGCTGTCAAGGAAGTCGTCTTGCATTTTCGCACCTACCGCTCGATAGCGGCCGCGGCCCTGTAGGGGCACGGCGCGCCGTGCCCCTACGTATCAGTCCGCACATGACACCGGCTGCAGAACGCAAGGTTGCTTGTTGAACAGGCCACTAGGGGCCCTCCTCGCTCCCGGCCAGCCACTTCCCGTAGAGCTCGTCGAGCTCGGTCTGAAGCTGTTCGAGCTGTCGCCCCGCCCGCCGGCCGGCGCGGCGATCATGGCCGCCGAACGCCTGCGCGATGCGCCGCTCCAGCTCCAGCTTGCGCTGCTCGGCCTCGGCGATCCGGCGCTCGAGTTCAGCCAGGGACGGCGCCGCCCGGCCTCCGTCGGTCCTCTTCCGTCTCTCCTTGCCCCTGGTGGCGACCCGGCCCGCGGGCCGGCGCGTGCGCCTCTGCCGGGCGTACCAGAAGTCGCTGAAGTTCCCCGGGTAGGACACCAACGCCCTGTCGCGCACTTCGACCACGCGCTCGGCGACCTTGTCGAGGAAGTACCGGTCGTGCGAGACGACGAGGATCGTGCCTTCGAAGTCGGCGAGCGCTTCCTCGACCGCCTCGCGGGCCGGGATGTCGAGGTGGTTGGTCGGCTCGTCCAGGATCAGGAAGTTCGGCTTCAGCACCATCAGGCGCGCAAGCTGGAGCCGGTTACGCTCCCCGCCGGACAGGTCGCGCACGCGCTTGCGCAGGTCGTCCGCGCCGAACAGGAACCGCGCCAGCACGCCATGAACGGCCCCCCGGCCGATGGGCGCCGTCGAGGCGATCTCGTCGTAGACCGTCCGATCGCCGTGGAGGATCTCCTGCTCCTGCGCGCAGTAGCCGACGCTCAGGCTCGGGCCGATCCGGATGGTCGGATGGCCCCACGCCCCGTGCCGGACCACGTCGCGCAGCAGCGTTGTCTTGCCGCAGCCGTTCGGGCCGATCAGGGCCACGCGTTCGCCGCATGAGATGTCCAGGTCGACGTTCTGAAACAGCTTCAGGTCGCCGAAGGCCTTGCTGTAGCCGCGGAGCTGCAGCGCGATGTCGGCACGGCTTGCCTCCGCCTCGAAGTCGGGGCGAATGGCGGAGGGACCGAGCGTGGGCTTCTCGACGGCTTGCGCCTTCTCGCGCTCCAGTTGCTTGCGGCGCGCGCGCAGGCGGCGGCCCCACTTCGGATCGCTGCTGCCCCGCGCTATCTCGGCGAAGCGCTGCACCAGCGCCTGGAGCTGGGCGAGCCGTTTCTGATTGGCGACATAGTCCGCCTGCCGGGCGATCAGGTGCCGCAGTCTGCTGGCCCGGTAGCTCGAGTATCCGCCCTCGTAGTAATCGAGGGCGCCGTTCTCCAGGTGCAGCACGCCCTGCACCACCCGGTCCAGAAGGTAGCGGTTGTGGGAGACGATCAGCACGGCGCCGTTGAACTTGCTCAGGAAGTCCTCCAGCCAGGCGACGCCGAGGTAGTCGAGGTGGTTGCCCGGCTCGTCGAGCAGCAGCAGGTCGCGCTCCTCCAGCAGCGCCTGGGCCAGGGCGAGAACGTTCTTCTCTCCCCCCGACAGGGAGCCGATCTTCTGGGCGCCCCGGCCGCCGAGGCCGAGGGCGTCGAGCGTCGCCCCGGCGCGCTCGGGGAACCAGTGCCCCTCGATGCGGTCGTACTCGTCGCGCGCCCGCTGGTAGGCCCGCATCGCCTGCTGGACGCCCCTGCCGGCCGCGCACGAGAGCGCGGCCTCCGCCTCGCCGAGCCGCGCCTTCAACTCCCGGAACTCGCGCAGAATGCAGTCGTCTATCGTCTCCTCATCGTCGTACTCGACGTGCTGAGGAACGTAGCCCACGCGGGCGGCGCGGGCCAGCACGGCGTTGCCTTCCGACGGCGGCTCCTGGCCGAGCAGGAGCCGCAGGATCGTAGTCTTGCCCGAGCCGTTCGGCCCGATCAGCCCGATCTTCTGGCCGCTGCTCACCTGGAAGGAGACGTCCCGCAGGACCACCTGCGCGCCGAACCGCTTGGTGACGTTCTGGAGTCCGGCGAGCAACATGACGGCCACCTCCGACACAACGAAACGCCTGGCCCTGCCAGCGGCTTCAGGCCAATAAGAAGGCCACGGTTTCCCGTGGCCCGCATCCGAATGCCCTTTCGGCGCGACGGGGGAAAAGCCGAAAGCGGCCACCGACCGCCGCCGCGCGCCCACGCGCGGACCCCAGGTCAGCCCGGCCAACCTGCCGGTCGGTCCCGCTTCCCTACGTGGTCATCATCCCCGTGGCTATCCTGCCTCTGTGTTGCGGATTACGCCGCGCCTCCATTATGGCGATTGGGGGCCTGAAGTCAAGGTCTGGCTGAGCGTCCCTCGGCCTCCTTCACTCGGGACAACGCGATCCCGACGTAGCCAGGGTCGGTCTCAAAACCGACATAACGGCAGCCCAAACGCGTTGCCGCCACGGCCGTCGTCCCGGTGCCCATGAACGGATCGAGGACGACCAGCGGCTCCGCTCCGCCGTACGGCGGACGCAGTCCGTGCAGCTTGATGCACATCTCGGGCAGCTTGTCCGGGAACGCCGCCGGATGCGGCTTGGCGCCCGTGACCGTCTCATACGGGACGTACCACGTGTTGCCCCGGTCGCGGAGGTCCTGCGTGGCCTTCTTCCACCGGCCAATGTTGCTCTTGTCCTGGTAGGCCACGCCTATGGCGAGCTTGTCCAGCTTCACCTCGCCGCTCTTCGAGAAGTGGAAGATGTACTCATGGGCGTTGTTCAGGTAGCGGGCGCTGTTGACGGGCTTGTAGTGGCCCATGTTCACGCCCTCTTCGGGCGCGGCGATCGACTTGATCCAATGGATCGTGTTCTGGAGCGTGAAGCCGGCGCGCCTGATCCGCTGCGCCACCTCCAGCGAACGCAGCTCGTCGGACGGCCTGTCGCCGATGTTGAAGAAGAAGGAGCCGTCGTCCCTGAGCACGCGCCGGCACTCGGATGCGACTTCCTCCAGCCAGTCGAGGTACTCGCCGAAGGGCAGGTTGTCCCGGTGGCTGCTGTACTGCGTGCCGATGTTGTACGGCGGTGAGGTCACGATCAGGTCGACGCAGCCGTCGGGCAGGCGCGCCCGCATGCCGGCCACGCAATCCTCGCAGAAGATTCTGTCCAGGCAACTCTCCATCCGCTGCATTGCCTCAACGTGGCGAGCACTTCGTAGCCGATCCCTCGTCGTGCTCGTTGTACCGTTGTGGTTCAGGGCGTCGCCGGACCCCGACGTTCGCCCTACCCCTGGGCGGCCAGCTTGAGGCCGGAGACCATGACGGGCGGCGCGCAGGTGTCGCCGATCCACTGACGTTCGCTGCCGATGGCCTCGACCTTCTTGAGAACCTCGTAGACGTTGCCGGCCGCCATGCAGTCCTTGAGGCGGCCCTTGATCCTGCCGTCCTCGACCAGGAAGCCGAGGTCCAGGTTGACGCTGAACTCGCCGGCCAGGACGTTGCTCTGCCCCGACCCGAGCGTCTGTTCGACGATGACGCCTCGCTTCATCGCCGCCAGCATGTCGTCGAAGGCCGTGTCGCCCGCGCTCACAACGAGGTTGGTGGGCGAAGGCGCCGGGCGTCCGGCGTAGCCTCGGAACCCGTGCCCGCTCGGCTCGCAGCCGAGCAGGCCGGCCGTCTGCAGATCGGTCATGTACGTCTTCAGGACGCCGTTCTCGAAGAAGTCCTGCCTGCGCGTGGCCGTCCCCTCGTCGTCCACCGCGCACGTGCCCGGCGCGAACGGGATCGTGGGGTCGTCCGTGATGGTGATGCGCTCGTCGAGCACCTGCTCCCCGATCCGCCCGCGCAGGACGGACGAGCCCTTGTGCACGAGCTTCCCGTTCAAAGCAACCTCGATCGGGTCGAGCAGATCGCCCAGCGCCTTGGGCGTGAAGATCATCGGCATCGCTTCGAGCCTGGCCGGCACGATCACCGAGGCCCGCTTCATCCTGTCGAGCACGCTCGTCGCCAGGTCCATCACGGAGTCGAACGGCTGGCGCCAGGTCTTGAAATCGTAGACTTGCAGCAGGCCGTCGTCGCTGACGAGCTGCACGCTGACGCTGCCGGACATGCTGCTGGACTCCCGCTCGACGTCCAGCCCGCGGCTGTTCATGACGCGCTGAGTGCCGGTCGAACGCGACACGCCGCAGCCATACAGATACGCCTGGTCGGCCTTGCGGCTGAGCTCGAGCCCTTCGCGGCCCATCTCGACCATCCGCTCGGCCGTCACCTTCGGCACACGGCCGTCGTAGACCTCCACGTCTCGCAGGTCCGACGGCTGGGCCGGGAGCTCGAACCTGGCCTCGTCGCCGAACGCAGCGCTGGCCGCGGCCATCTCCACCAGCCTTGCCGGATCGCGCAGGTCGGTCGTGGCGGCGAACCCGATCCGCCCCCGATGGATCACGCGCAGCCCGACGCCGTGGAACTGGCGCGTGGTGATCTCCTTGAGCCGGTTGTCGTCAAAGCTGACCGAGACCGACTCGCCTCTCTGCTCGATGACCTCGGCCGCGTCAAAGCGCTTGCGCGCACGCTCGAGGATCGCTTCGGCGGATCCTTCGCTCATTCTGCCTTCTCCACGCTCTCCATGTGAGCCACGACGACACAACGTTCACGACGCAGTGCGGTCGTTCTGCTCGTGGTGCCGTTGTGGTCCCTTCTCGTGTCGGATGGCCCACGTCACCGGCCGCCGATGACGACGTTCCGCATGCGGCAGTGGGGCCCGCCGTCGCCGACGCGCAGGGGGCTCTGGCCTCCCTTGCCGCAGCCGCCCAGGCCGCCGTGCATCTTGAAGTCGTTCCCGACGCGGTCGATGTTCGCCAACGTCTGGAACACGTTGCCGGTGAGCACCACGTCCCGGACCTTCTCGGCGAGCTTGCCCTTGCGGATCCTGTAGGCTTCCTCGGAGCTGAAAGTGAACATCTCCATGTTGGTCTGGCCGCCCAGCATGCCGATGGCGTAGATGCCGTCCTCGGTTTCCGCCAGCATCTCCTCGAACGGCGTCCGGCCGGGCTCCATGAAGGTGTTGGTCATGCGGACGATGGGCGGGTGGCCGTAGGAGATGGCCCGGGCGTTCCCCGTGGGCTGCTCCCCCATCTTGGCCGCTGTTTCGCGGTTGTGGAGGCGGCCGGCCAGGACGCCCTCCTTTATGAGGGGCGTGCGCGAGCTCGGCACGCCCTCGCAGTCGAACGCAATGAAGCCCGCTTCGCCCTCCAGCGATCCGTCGTCCGTGATGTTGAGGAAGTCCTCCCCGAAGCGGCGCCCGAGCTGCATGATGTCCTTCAGGCGCGGGTTCTCATACAGGAAGTCCGACTCGCTCAGGTGGCCGAACGCTTCGTGCACGAAGACGCCGCAGAGCTTCGGGTCCACGATGACGGTGTAGGTGCCGGCCTCGACGGGCCTGGCGTCGAGCAACTCGATGGCCCGCCTGACGGCCTTTTCGCAGTCTTCGTCCAGGGCAGCGACCTGGCTGAAGCCGCGCAGGTCGCCGACGGTCTCGAACGCCCGCTGGATGTTCGCCCCGTCGACGGCGATCGCCCCGACCGCCGCGCCGCAGAAGGTGTACTCCTGCTCGATGTAGCTGCCGTCCGAGTTGGCGAAGCAGGTCGTGCCGCGCCCGTCGCGGTAGACGACGATGCTCGTCTGGATTCGCTCGTTGCCGAGGATGATCTGGTTGTAGCGATGGCACATCTGCTGCTTGTCGGCCAGGGAGACGTCAAAGGGATCGGACTCGACGCGGGTCCTGTAGACGGCTTCGAACGGGCCGACGCGCGCGAGCTCGAACTTCGTGCCGCCAACCAGCTCCGCCTGCTCGACCGCCATTCGCGCGTATCTCTCCAGGCCGTCGATGTCATTGAAGGTGGCGAACCCCCATCCGCCGTCCTTGAGCACGCGCACGCAGCCGCCGCGGCCCGTCCGTTCGCCGATGTCCTCAAGCTCCTTGCCGGCGTAGGCCACGTTCGTGGAGACGGCTTCTTGGATGCGCACTTCGGCGTAGTCGGCCGGCAGCTTCTGACAGAGGTCGAGCAGCTTGTCTTGCATCCTTGACCCACCCTTGGATCTACTCGTGGGAAGGGAACGGGGAACGGACGGCGCGCCGCGGGTTATCCGCTGTTAACGTCGGTCGCTCGCCGTCCTTCGTGGTCTCCGTGACTCAGTGGTGAATGGAGGCCGGACGGCCCGCGCATTCTGCCCCGCAGCGGCGGGCAAAGCAAGTGAACGTCCTCTAGCCGCGCGCGAGGGCGAGGACGAGGGCCAGAACCAGAACGGCCACGAGGACGGCGAGCAGGACCGCACGAACGCGCCGGCTACGGGAGCGCGCCTGCTCCGGGAACTCCCGGCGCATGAACTCCTCGTAGTCGAACTCGTCGTCCTCCGAGTAACCGGCGGGGAGATCGGCGGCCCACTTGTCGGCGTCCTCGGCCCAGCCGGTCCGGTCGTCCGAGCCGCAGTGCGGGCAGGCCTTCGCCCCTACTGCCACCTCCTCCCCACAATGGGGACAGACGAAGTAGTCGTCAGCTCGGTCCGCCATCCTCGCGCCCTGCCTCTCCCTCCTGCTCCCGCCGTACGGCGGGCAAGCCTGCTCTTGCTCCTACTCTTACTCTCCGGGCACGGCACGCCGTGCCCCTACACGGGCAACCGCAGCTTGTGGTGCCCGCACGCCTATGCCAGCGGCGGCAGGATGCCGGATTGGAGGCGCAGCATTTCGTCCACCATCTCGACGGCGCGGCGGTAGGAGTCCACGGTCGGGTCGAGCAGCACCGCCTGGATCAGCTTGGCCTTCGAGCGCTCGGCAAACGCCTCGACGATGAGCCTGTGGATGCTGCCCTGGACGCGCAGGAGCGCGGCGATGGCCTCCGGCAGCGGCTCGCATCGGCATGCGCGAAGCCCATCGCCGTCCGCAACCGCCGGCACCTCGACCACCATGTCATCCGGCAGGTTGGGGATCGCGCCCCGGTTCGGCACGTTGACGGCCGGCAGGTCATGAGGCACGCCGCACGCCAGGCTCTCCATGATGGGCACGGCGAGCTCGCCGGACGGTTTGAGCGGCGCCTCTCTCGGATCGCGCCCTCCCGCCTTACCGGGCCGCCAGGGCCGCTCGTGCGGGTTCCCGGTCAGGGAGTAGACGAACTCGGGGATGTCGCCCGTCTCCCACGGGTGGCCGTCGGCCGGGTCGTAGAAGTACTGCAACTCGCTCGCGACGAACTCCTCGGCCCATCGGATGTACTCGCCGTAATGGTTCGGCGCGGGCGACGGCCAGAGCCCGAACCGGCGGAACAGGATGCGGGCCAGCGCCATCTCGTGCCAGTCGGCCAGCCAGTCGCCCTCGCGCTCGGCCTCGCGCAGGCGGGGGTAGAGGTCCTCGCCCGTGCGCCTGTCCCGCACCTGCTGGAACCAGGTGAAGTGGTTGATGCCGCAGGCGATGCAGTCCAGGTCGCCCGGGTCCATGCCGAGCAGCCCCGCTATCTGATGCAGGCCCATGAAGTAGCCGTGACAGAGCCCGACCGCTTCGATCTCCGTCAGGCGCGTGACGGCCTCGCAGAGCTTGTGCTCGGGGTTGGTGAAGTTCAGGAGCATGGCCTTCGGGCAGAGCTCTTCCATCGTGCGCGCGATCTCGACCATCGGCCCCATGTTGCGCAGCGCGTGGAAGATGCCGCCCGGGCCGCCGTTCTCGCCGAACACCTGGCGGAAGCCGTGCTTGCGCGGGACGTGGAAGTCCTGCGACCAGTAGAGGAAGCGGTCCACCTCGATGGCGGCGACGGCGAAGTCGGCGCCGTCCAGCGCCTCCCGCAGGTCCGTGGTGGCGGTGATGGCCGCGTCGTGGCCGAGCCGGCCCTTCGCCCAGCGCGCGTAGTCGGCCGAACTGTCCAGGTGCTCCCGGACGATGTCCATGAGCGCCAGTTCGAGCCCGCAGTCGCGCAGCGGCTCGCTCAGCAGCACGTCGCGCACGGTCCCGGGTCCGAAGCTGCCGCTTCCGGCCCCGATCACGGCGATCTTCACTTCTCTGTCACTCACTGTGTCTCCTCCCGATGCCACGGCTTTCCGGAGCGTCTCCGCGCAATCCGCGCGGGGCCGGACCGCGCTGCCTTGGGGAACCCTCGTCGTCCCACGCCATGTCATTCCGAGTCGCCCACTTCATGTCATTCCGAGTCCGCGCCGCTCCTGCCATTCCGAGTCGCCCCACTTCATGTCATTCCGAGTTCGGCGCACGCCGAACGGGGAATCTCGCCCGTCCAGCGGCCGCCAGCCACCGCCACGCCGCCCTGGAGATCCCTCGTCGCCCGCCACGCTGCGGCCTCCTCGGGATGACAGGGGGTGGCACGCGCCGCTCCTGCCATTCCGAGTCGCCCCACTTCATGTCACTCCGAGTTCGGCGCACGCCGAACGAGGAATCTCGCCCGTCCGACGGCCGCCGCCCGCACAGCCATCAGATCCCTCGCCGTCCGCCAGGCTGCGGCCTTCTCGGGATGACAGAGGGAGGCACGCGCCGCGCCCGTCATTCCGAGTCCGCCCACTCCATGTCATTCCGAGTTCGCGCCGCTCCTGCCATTCCGAGTCGCCCCACTTCATGTCATTCCGAGTTCGGCGTACGCCGAACGAAGAATCTCGCCCGTCCAACGGCCGCCGGCCAACAGAACGAGTGCCGTTACTGATACCATCCGTCGCTCAAGTCGCGCCACTGCGGGTTCGCCGTTTCAATCAGCTTCGTCTTCTTTTCCCTTCGCCATCCCTTGATCTGCTTCTCGCGCGCAAGTGCCGCGTAAACGTCCGTCGTCGTCTCGAAGTACACCAGTCGGGTGATGTTGTACCTGCTCGTGAATCCCGGAACAAGCTTGTGCTTGTGCTGGTAGACCCGCCCCCTCAGGTCGCCTGTCACCCCGGTGTACAGAGTGCCGGGCCGATTGGTCATAATGTAGACGTAGTACTCCCTCATATCCGCGCGCTCACCCACAGTCATCGCGAGTCGCACCGGCCGACCAATTGTCACTTCGCGTGCGCCCGCCCTCTGTCATTCCGAGTCCCCCACTTCATGTCATCCCGAGTCCCGCCCGCTTCCTGTCATTCCGAGTTCGGCGCACACCGAACGAGGAATCTCGCCGGTCCGACGGCCGCCGCTGCGCCGCCTTGGAGATCCCTCGTCGTCCGCCACGCTGCGGTCTCCTCGGGATGACAGGGGGTGGCACGCGCCGCGCCTGAGATGCCGTGCCGTCCGCCAGGCTGCAGCCTCCTCGGGATGACAAGGGGTGGCAGGCCCCGCGCCCGAGATGCCGTGCCGTCCGCCAGGCTGCGGCCTCCTCGGGATGACAGGGAGTGGTACGGGGCGCGCCTGCGGGACGGCCTCCTCGGGATGACAGGTGCGCACGGCGGCGTCAGTAGCCCGCCTGCTTGCCCGTCAGCGTGTCGATGTCGACCCGGAGAACGGTGGCTCTCCGCACGTTGTCGTCCGGCATGTCGAAGTCCCGTCCCGCGTACTGGCGCATGATGGCGTTCAGGGCGCGCGCCTTCTGCTCGTGGTCCTCGATGAAGGTGGCCCGGCCGGTGCCGATCACGCTGCGGTACTTCAGGCCCCACCCGCAGGCCTTCTCTTTCGGGACGATCTCCACGTCCACATCGAACTCGAAGCAGACGCGGCTGTTCCGCTTGAGCATCTCGATCTTCTTGCCGGCGGCGCGGCCGTGGAAGTAGAGAGAACGGCCGTCGTAGCCGAACGAGACAGGCACCACGTAGGGCTGATCGCCGTCGGCCATCGCCAGCCGGCAGACCAGGGACCTGCGGATCACGTCGTCGATCGCGTCCTTGTCCATTGCGAGTTCGTCCCTTCTCGATCCAGAGAGGCCGCGCGCCTTCGCCCGCGGCGAGCGCGTCACCGGCCGCTGGTGTCAAGCACCTCCTCGTTCTCGATCCACATGGCGAAGTAGGGCACGTCGCTGTCCCGCTCCTTCAGGTACAGCAAGAACGGGCGGTCGAAGATGAGCCTGCGTTCTCCGACGCCAGCGATAGCAAATGTTGCGCCTGATTCAACTCGTGCACCTCGCTCGTCCAAACGGAAGCGAAGACCTTGACACGCCTGAAGCACAAACCAGGTCTCCCAGCCGGGGTCCTGCAGGTACCTGCCGAGGAGCTCCTGATAGCGTCGGTCGACGTTCAACGAGACCTTGGGCACAACCAGCCATTCCGTAGGCTGCAACCGCCTACCATAGTCGTCTTGGGGAGACTCAGAGATGCGGCTCTGCACGTCGGCGACTGTCTGTCGCAACGTCTCGGCAGGACGGGTCTTGGCGAGAAAGAGCTCGTCGGCTTCCGAGGTGGTTTCAAGCCGCACGATGAAATCGTCGTCGTTCGTGTACTCGCGGATGATCACCTGCTCCTGGAGTAGCTTATCGCGCCTGCACGTGTACGGGAAGTCCTCTATGCCGAAGCAAGACACGCGCACGTCGCCGTCGGCTGAGTGAAACTCCAGCTTCTTGCCGAGGTCGTCAAAGGCTACGGGGAAAGGCAGCGTCTTCTGAAGATACCCATACGCATATATCGCCCTCTCATCCTGGCAGTCCGGCACTTCTAGCGTTGCCGACGGGAACTCGGCGGCCAGCCTCCTGCGGATCTCGCCAACGATGCCGTCCCGCACGGCGCCGGCCATGGCCAGGTACGAGCCGGGCGAGATGTCCGACTCCCGGAACGCCTGCCTGTTCAGGGCCTGCGCCATCGGCGGGTCGCCTTCGAGCCGGATCGGCTCCTTGATGATCTCGTCCTGCATCTCGTTCCAGGCAAGCTGGAACGTGCCGCAGTAGACGTAGTTGCGGCCCGGCACTATCTCGCCCTCCATGTGCGGCAGGATGTCCGTCCGCGTCAGCTCCGAGGCCGGCCGAAGCGGCCCCGTGAAGGGCGGCGGCGATGGCTCCCGCACAAGCGCCGCTAGAACGACCAGGTCGACGACAAGACAGGCCACCAGCCCCACCACAACATGCTTGCGCTTCATTGTCTTCCCCTATATGGATCCCCTCACGGCGAGCGGAACTCACTGCCCGTCTGCATCCGGCACGGCGCGCACGTCGAAGACGACTCCCCGCCTCTTGAGTTCCTTGCGGACGTCGGCGACGTCCAGCCTGTCCGGGACGGTGCCGAACTGCGTGCAGAGGGCCGCCGCCACGCCCGCGATCTCGCCGATGTGGGCGGCCGCGTGGATGACGCGCGTGACCTCCCACGCATAGCCGGCGGACGAGATGCACCGGCCGGCGACCAGCAGGCCCGTCACCTTCTGCGGCAGGAGCGTCCCGTAGGGGACCTCCCACACCTCGCCCCGCCTGCTCCAGTCCGCCACCAGCCCCACCGAGTCGTCGAAGTGCCGCCCCGCCATGCCGTCGCTCAGCGTCGCCCCGCCGACTATGCGGCGCGTCGTGCGGAACGGCGCCACGGCCGGCAGTGCCAGGGGGAACAGGTCGCGGCGCCCGACGCCTTCGCGCTGCTTTTGCCCGTAGTGCTCGCGCAGCAGCCGGCGTCCCTCCAGCACGAACTCGGTCACGTCCTTGCCGGCGGTGCCCGAGAACTTCCTCATGCCGGGCGGATGGCCCTCGCCGGTGTTGCTGGCGCCGACCTGCACGCAGCGCAGCAGGGGGTCGCCGCGGCCCTGCTCGACGGCGCGCTCCGCCGCTTCCAGCGACGCCTCCAGTCCCCACAGGGAGAGCCAGTTGCCGGCCTCTTCGCACGGGGCCCCGGCGCGGAAGGCCACGTCCGCGTCGCCCGTCGCGTCGACCAGGCACTCGGCGCGCAGGACGCCCCGCCCGCTCTTGTTCTCGACCTCGACGCCCGCGACGCGGTTGCCATCCATGACGGGCACGCAGACCAGCGTGTCGAGCCAGACCTCGACGCCGGCGTCGAGCAGCATCTCGTCCATCGCGAGGACGAAGGCCGCGGGGGAGAACACGGTGGCATAGCGCGAACCTCCGGCGCGGGCAGACTGCCAGTCGGGCGGCACGTCGCCGGGGCCGTACTCGATCGCCAGGTGCAGCAGCTCCTCGGAGATGCCGTAGGTCACCTGGTGGCCGCGCCCGTCGCAGAGGGGCGTGTAGGCATAGATCAGCCCGGCCGTGGCCAGTCCGCCGACCAGGATCGTCTTCTCCACCAGGGCCGTTCGCCGACCGGACCGCGCGGCCGCCACTGCGGCGGCGACGCCCGCTACGCCGGCGCCCGCCACCAGGACGTCATAGCCCTCATCGAACTGAAGCATCATCTCCTCCGCCTGTCCGGCTTCGGGCGAGTCCTGCGGCCGCGCATGCCCGGGCCGGTCCGTCACGGCGCCTGGCCCGCCGAATGCCGCTTGAGGATGCGGACCAGGCCCTTGTTGACGCGGCACCATGACACCAGAAACCCCACCCCCGCGCAAGCAGAGCACGGCGGCCATGCCGCTAGCCGCCGACCACCTTGACAAGCCCGAGGCGGCAGCGCCTCTCCCCGTCCCCGTCGGCCAGCGGGAGCGCGATCCGAGGCGTGCCCGTGCGCGCGCCGACGGACACGTAGACGCCATAGACGCTGGGCGCCAGGCCCGGCGGCGGCCCGAACTCGGCCTGCTGCAGGCGGACCTGAGCCGCGCCCGGCGGCCCGACCGGCAGGTCGCGCACGTCGAAGGCCTCGTCCACCCAGACGGCGGCGATTCCGCCCCCTTCGTCCTTGAGCGTGACGGCCGGATGGCCGCCCGGCAGACAGGGCGCCACGCCGGCGTTGCGCCACCGGGCAGTGAAACCGAACCGCGCGCCCGCTGCGACCTCCGACGGCCAGGACGCCTCGACGAGCTGAAGCCGGTATCCGAGGCGCAGGTTGATGCGCCGGATGAGGTCCCGGTTCTCGGCCAGGAACTCGCGCGGCCACCAGTGGATGGACGCGTAGCTGGCACGGTAGTCCTCGACCGCCTGGAGGTACTTGCTCCCGTCCTGCCAGCAGCCCCTGTCGCGGGACGGGCCGTAGTGCTCGGACTCCAGGATGACGGGGCGGTCCTCCCAGAAGTAGGGTGCCATCCACTCGCTGAAGTAAGCCTTCTCATCCCGCTGGACCAGGATGCTGTCGTCCCGAAGCGTCAGGCCCCGGTCTCGGGCGTAGAGGACGATGCCCTTCTCGCCGTCCTGCTGCGAGCTCTGCCACGGGCTGCGCGGCGGCCCGGACGGCAGGTCGTCGTTCAGAACGAGAAGCGTCCGCCGGAGGTGCTTGCAGTGGAGGTCTATGTGCCTGCGTGCCGTCTCCTCGCCGTACGGGATCCCCGTGCTCGCGACGGTGTGCCCCTCGCCCCAGACGCCCACGGACCCCACGTCGATGAACGCCACCTCGGGGCTGCCGTCGTACCTGGCCGCCGCTGCCGCCAGGAAGGCGTCCAGCTTCTCCAGGAAGACCGGATCGTCGTAGTCGGGCTCCCAGCAAGCCTTGGGATCGCTCTCCTCGGCGAGCTTGCCGCGGCGGAAGTAGTGGCCCTTCGCGCCGGCGGCCTTGACCCACTCAGGCGTCGCGTAGCGCAGGTTGGACTCGCAGCACGTCAGTCGGAAGGCGATCTGCTTGCCCGCGCGCAGCCATCTCTGAGCAGGCGTGTCCACGACGGACCAGTTGAAGCGGCCCTCCTCCGGCTCCAGGTAGGCCCAGGCCAGCCGAAGGTAGATGACGCTGAGCCCGGGGAAGTCGTCCAGCGCGTCCGACGGAGCCAGACGCGAGCCGTAGTTCGCCAGCGAGTTATCGTAGTAGTGGAGCACCCAGCCCATCCCCGGGTTGACCAGCGCTTCGCCCGTGTCCGCCGGGGTGACAACGGTCCGGCCGCCCGAGGCGCCGGCCTGAAACGCACACGCGATCAACGCCAACGCCACGCTCACCAGCAGCAGGCTGTCCATCGCCGCACCTCCAGAACCTGGACCGCAGTCCGCGCAACGCCCCGGCCACGAACGCCCGCACGGGAGTAGACCGCACGGCGCCGGCGGTGTCAAATCGTCCGCGACCTCCACATCTTTGACAAGGCGCAAAGGCGGGACTATATTGGCCGCGAGCACGACTCAAGCTCTCCCCTGCCACACGGAGGCCGCGATGAAGGACGCTCTGGCGCTGTCCGAAGAGCTGATCAAACGGAAGGAAATCGCAGAAGGAAAGGCGAAACTGGTCCTCCTCGTGATGGACGGCCTGGGGGACATCCGGCACGCCGATAACGGCTACAAGACGCCGCTGGAAGACGCCGACTGCCCGAACCTGGACGAGCTTGCATCCCGCAGCGCGCTGGGCCGCATCATCCCCGTCGACTACGCCATCACCCCGGGCAGCGGGCCGGCGCACCTGGGCCTGTTCGGCTACGACCCGCGGGAGGTCGAGATAGGCCGCGGCGTGCTCGAAGTGGTCGGCATGGGAATGGAGCTGCGCCGCGGCGACGTCGCGGCCCGGGCGAACTTCTGCACCGTCAAGGACGGCAAGGTCGTCGACCGCCGCGCCGGCCGGCCGGCGACCGAAGTCTGTGCAGAGAGGTGCAGGCTGCTCCAGGAGAAGATCCCGAAGATCGACGACGTGGAGCTCCTGATCGAGCCGGGCAAGGGGCACCGCTTCGGCGTCATCTTCCGCGGGCCCGGCCTGGCCGGCGGCGTCACGGACACGGACCCTCACGAGAACGACGAGCCGCTCCAGCAGGCCAAGGCCGAACTGCCGGAGGCGGCCAAGACCGCCGAAGTCGTCAACAAGTTCGTCAAGAGGGCGCTGAAGGTCCTGGCGGGCGGCGAGCCGATCAACGCCGTCGTCACCCGCGGCGTCTCCGCTCCTCCCCACGTCCCGAGCCTGCCCGACCGCTACGGCCTGCGCTGCGCCGCCATCGCCACCTATCCGATGTACCGCGGCCTGGCCCAACTGGTGGGAATGGAGGTGCTCCAGACGGGCCAGTCCGTGGAAGAGGAGTTCCAGACCTACCTGGACAACCTGGACGGCTACGACTACTTCTTCATCCACTTCAAGCCCACTGACGAGGCCGGGGAGGACGGCGCCCACGAGCGCAAAGTGAAGGCGATCGAGGAAGTCGACCGCAAGCTCGGCATGATCCTGCAGAGCGAACCCGACGTGCTGGTCGTGACGGGCGATCACTCCACGCCCTGCCCGATGAAGCTCCATAGCTGGCACCCGGTGCCGCTGCTTTTGCGCTCCCCGCAGTGCGGCGCGGACTGCCGGCCGCATTTCACCGAGCAGGAATGCAACTGCGGCAGCCTGGGCATCTTCCTGGCCAAAAACCTGCTGCCCCTCATGCTGGCGAACGCCGGCCTGCTGGACAAGTTCGGCGCATGAGAACCGGGAGGGCGACGTGCCGGTCGAGACCATTCGGTGGGTGGGAGGACTTCGGGGCAGCGTGGAGCTCGTCGATCAGACGCGCCTGCCCCGGGAGTTCACCTACATCCGCTGCGACAGCACGCGGCAAGTCTGGGAAGCGATCGAGACGCTGAAGGTGCGGGGCGCGCCCGCAATCGGGATCGCCGGCGCGATGGGCCTGGTGCTCGGGGTCCGCAATTCCGCCGCCTCCGGCTCTGAGGAGTTCCTCGCCGAGCTGCACAGCGTGAGGGAGTACCTGGAGAGCAGCCGCCCCACGGCCGTCAACCTGTCCTGGGCCCTGGGGCGGATGGAGCGCACCGCGCGCCGGAACGCTCACCTGCCAGTGCCGGAGGTCAAGGAGCGGCTGCTCCAGGAAGCCCTGGGCATCCTGGAGGAGGACAGGGGCGTGTGTCGGCGCATCGGCGCCAACGGCGCAGAGCTGCTGAGCGACGGCGACTGCGTGCTGACCCACTGCAACGCCGGCGGCCTGGCCACGGCGGATTACGGGACCGCCCTCGCCGTCCTGTTCGCGGCGAAGGAACAGGGCAAGCGGATATCGGCGTTCGCGGACGAGACGCGCCCCCTGCTTCAGGGCGCCCGCCTCACGGCGTGGGAGCTGCGCCAGGCCGGCATCCCGGTCACCCTCATCTGCGACAGCACGGCCGCCCAGGTGATGCGCGAGGGACGGGTGGACGCCGTCATCGTCGGCGCCGACCGCATCGCCGCCAACGGGGACACAGCCAACAAGATCGGCACGTACGGCCTCAGCATCCTGGCCCGCGCGCACGCGGTCCCGTTCTACGTGGCGGCGCCGCTGTCCACGTTCGACCTGTCGCTCGAGGACGGCAGCCGGATACCCATCGAACAGCGCGATCCCGAGGAGGTCACGCGCTGGGGCGGCCGCGTCATCGCACCGGACGGCGTGGAGGTCTACAACCCGGCGTTCGACGTCACGCCCGCCGCCAACATCACGGCCATCATCACGGAGCTGGGCGTGATCCGCGAGCCGGATGCCGGCAGGATCGCGGGGGCGATGCGCGGGGAGCCCTGAGACCGCGCGCCGGACGCCGCCGGGCGTTTCGCTTGAGAAGGCGCGCGCTTTGGCTTATCTAACGCATCGGAAGGAGCGGCAGGAATGCAACAGAGAGGCGGCACGCCCCAACGGCCGAGCTGGGACGAGTACTTCATGCGCATCGCGCAGCAGGTCGCCGAGCGGGCCACGTGCCTGAGGCGCAGCATCGGCGCCGTCGTCGTGCTAAACAAGCGGATCCTGTCCACGGGCTACAACGGCGCCCCGAGCGGCCTGCCTCACTGCTCAGAGACGGGCTGCCTTCGGGACGAGCTTCAGGTCCCCAGCGGCGAACGGCATGAGCTGTGCCGCGGCCTGCACGCGGAGATGAACGCCCTTCTGCAGGGCGCCCGGCACGGCATCCGCATGGACGGCGCGACGCTCTACAGCACCCACGTGCCGTGCAGCCTCTGCTCGAAGATGCTCATCAACACCGGCGTCGTGCGCGTCGTGGCGGCGGTCGAGTATCCGGATCCCCTTGCCCGCGAGATGCTGCTTCAGGCCGGGGTGAAGCTCGACGTGCTGCATCTGCCCGGCGACGCCGACGCGGCGCCCCGCGCCGACCCGAGGGAGGTGGCCGGCTAGAGCGGCTGTTCCATCTCACCGCACCGGCGTCCGGATCTCTGAACGCGGAGGGCTGACGGATGGGAGGGTCTCTGCGGCTGAGCTTCCCGGGTGTGTCACACGTCGGCCGCGGCTCCGTCAACGCATTGGAGCGCGAAGCGCCAGCCCTTGGCTCGCGGGCTCTCCTGGTGACCGGCCGGAAGGCGCTGCGGCAAGCAGGCATCACCCAGCGGCTGATCTCCCTGCTGGAAGCCGGCGGCCTGGAGGTCGTCCCCTTCGAGGAGGTGCCGCCGGAGCCCGACCTGGCCGCGGTGGACGCCGCCCGCCAGCGCGCCCGCGAGGCCGGCTGCGACCTCTTCGTAGAGGCCGGCGGCGGCAGCGCCATCGACGTGGGCAAGGTGGCGGCCGCGCTGGCCGGCGAAAAAGCCCCGACCGCCGCGTTCCACCGCGGCCGCGACATCGCACGGCCCGGTCTCCCACACATCGCCATCGCCACCACGGCGGGCACGGGCGCCGAGGTCACCCGCAACGGCGTCATCACCGACCCGGAAGCGCAAGTCAAAAAGAGCATCCGCCACGACGGCGTCATGCCCACGGTCTCGATCACGGACCCCGAGCTGACCCTGAGCTGCCCTCCGGGCTTGACCGCCGCGTCGGGCATGGACGCCCTGGTCCAGGCCATCGAGTCCTTCTTCTCCGTGCACGCCATAGCGACCACGGAGGCCTTGTCACTCGGCGCCGTGCGGCTCGCCGTGGGGAGCCTGGAGGCAGCGTTCCGCGACGGGCAGGACGTCGAGGCGCGGTCGGCCATGTCCGAAGCCAGCTACATGGCCGGCCTGGCGCTGGGCAGCGCCGGGCTCGGGGCGGTGCACGGGCTGGCCCATCCCGCCGGGCTCTGCTACGGCCTGCCCCACGGCGTCGTGTGCGCCGTGCTGATGCCGCCCGTGCTGGAGTCAAACGCGCGCACGGCGCCGGAGAAGCACGACAGGCTGCGCGAGGCAATGGGCGGGGACCCGCTCGAGCTGCTCCGCGGCCTGCTGGAAGGGCTGGACCTCCCGCGCTCCCTCGGCCCGTATCCAGACGCGGACTGGGAGCGCCGCATCATCGACTACGCCGTCAGCAGCGGCTCCGGAAAGGCCAATCCCACGCCCGTCAACGACGACTACGTAAGGGACGTCCTGCGGGCGGTTTGCGGCAGCTCATGACTCGGCCGTCGGGCGCTTGCCGGGCGGCCCGTCCTTTCCCGGCGCCGGGGTTTCTGTTAACCTATACATCTCTGCGGGGCGCCTGCTTATGCGTCCGGTTTGAGGAGACCGGGTTGGAACTCAAGTGCTACCCTGACCGAATCCTGAGGCGAAAGTGCCGTCCGGTCCGAGAGGTGAACGACCAGGTCGCCGAGCGGGCCGCCGAGATGCTCGACTTCATGTACGCGTCCGAGGGTCTCGGGATGGCCGCCCCCCAGATCGGATGGACCAGCCGGATCGTCACCCTTGACGTGGAGAGCGACAGGGAAGGCAGGCGCATCTTCGTCAACCCGCGCATCGTCCACCGCGAAGGCTACGCCGAGGAGGAAGAGGGCTGTCTGAGCCTCCCGGGCATACGGCTCAAGGTGCCCCGGGCTGCCAGGGTCGTCGTTGTCGCATACTCGCTGACCGGAGAGCGCGTGGAGATGGAGGCCGAGGACCTGGCCGGCTGCGCCTGGCAACACGAACTGGACCACCTGAACGGCCTGCTCATCATCGACAAGGTTCCCCCGACGACCCTCATGCCCGTCCGGGCGCGCCTGAAGGAACTCGAGCGCGAGGCGTCGGCCACAGGCCGAAGCTGAGACGACCGGGAGCGGGCCGTTCTTGATCGGGACGATTCGCCATGGAATTGCTCTTCTTCGGGACCCCGCCTTTCGCGGTGCCGACGCTCGAGGCACTACATGCCGCGGGGCACCCGATGAGGGCGGTCGTCACCCGGCCCGACAAACCGACAGGCCGGAGCGGCAGGGCCAGGCCCACGCCC
This sequence comes from uncultured candidatus Brocadiaceae bacterium, assembly GCA_964521715.1. Lineage (GTDB taxonomy): Bacteria > Planctomycetota > Brocadiia > SM23-32 > SM23-32 > DAOVRD01. The sequence goes on from CAZFSS010000041.1 coordinate 19,012, forward strand.
GTCAAGAAAGCGGCCCTCGAACTCGGACTCGACGTCCTCCAGCCGGCAAGCGTCAACGCCCCTGAGGTCGTGGCGGAACTCAAGGCATGTGCGGCCGAACTGGCCGTCGTCGTCGCCTACGGGGAGATACTCCGCCCTCGCGTGCTGGCGGCGACCGAACGCGGTTTCGTCAACCTGCACGCGTCGCTCCTGCCCCGGTATCGAGGCGCGGCGCCGGTCAGCTGGGCCATCATCAACGGGGAGAGGACGACGGGCGTCAGCGTCATACGCATGACGCGCGGGATGGACGCCGGCCCTATACTGGACCAACGAGAGGTCGAGATCGGAGATGACGAGACGGCCGGCCAGTTGGCCGAACGGCTGGCCGAGGTCGGCGCGGAGGCGGTGGCGCACGTCGTCAGCCGCCTTGACGCCGGGGAGGACGTCCCGGGACAGCCGCAGGCGGACGAGGCGGCCTCCCTCGCCCCGAAGCTGAGCAAGGAAGACGGCCGGATAGACTGGTCGCTCTCCGCCGAGCGGATACGGAACCTGGTGCGAGGCCTGGCGCCGTGGCCCGGGGCCTTCTGCGACCTTCGGACGCAGGGCGGGACGCAGCGCGTCACGCTGACCGAAGTGCGGCCCGGCGCCCGGGAGCCCGCAGGGGCCGGCGAGCCGGACCCGGGGACCGTCGTCCGCGTTGACGCCTCCGAAGGCATAACGGTGCGCACGGGCAAGGGCACGCTCACCATAGCGCGGCTGAAACCGGCGGGCAGCCGCGCCATGGACGCGGCCGATTTCATCCACGGGCACGACATCCGAGCCGGCGACCGCTTCCGTTGAGCCGCGGCCACGCTTCCGTTTGAGAGACGCGATGGGCAGAACCATAATCAAGTTTTTCAACTCGATAACGCGGCTGCGCCGGTCGCGCTGCAAGCCGGAGGACCTCCTCATCCTGGTGCCTTCCTGCCTCCAGAACAGCGAGTGCACTCAGAAGATCACGAGGGACATCAACAAGTGCCGCCGCTGCGGCAGGTGCAAGGTCAGGGACGTGATCGAGCTGAGCGAGAAGTACGGAACTCGGTGTGCCGTAGCGACGGGCGGCCGCCTGGCTCTGGAGATGGCCAGGCAAGACAGCGTGAAGTGCGTGGTCGCCATCGCGTGCGAGAAGGAGCTTCAGGAGGGACTGAAAGCCATCTTCCCCAAACCCGGCCTTGGCATCATCAACGTCCGCCCGCACGGCCCGTGCACGGACACGGACGTGGACCTGACCGAGGTCGAGGAAGCCATCGCCTGGGTGCTGCGCGAGTGAGCGCCTCCCGCTGCACCGGGCAGCCCTGCCGGCCATGACCACCGAACCGGAAAACGTGAAGATCGTCGCCCGCAACCGCAAGGCCTGGCACGACTTCGTCATCGAGGACACCTGCGAGGCCGGCATGGTGCTCCAGGGCACCGAGGTGAAGAGCCTGCGGGACGGCGCATGCAGCCTGGACGAGGCCTACGCCCGCCCGCAGGGCCAGGAGCTTTACCTGTTCGACATGCACATCCCGCCCTACGAACAGGGCAACATCCGGAATCACGAGCCGAAGCGCCCGCGCAAGCTCCTGCTCCACCGGCGCGAGATCGGCCGCATCATCTCCCAGTGCACGCAGAGGGGTTACACCATCGTCCCTCTGTCGGTCTACTTCAAGGGCGGCCACGCGAAGGTCGAGATCGCCCTTGCGCGGCGCAAGAAGCGGTGGGACAAGCGTCGCAAGAAGGAGGCTGAGCAGCGCCGCGAGGAAGTCCGCAACGCCCTGCGCCGCCGGGCCAAGGGCTGATCCCGGCGCCACGGCGCAGGCATTTCCATCCCCCCCGCATCAGCGCAGCCCGGAGCGCCGGAGCGCCGCGATGAGGAGGTCCGGCCGGTTGGTGCTCACCAGGTCCACGCCGAGGGCGATGACGGCCTGCCACTCCGGCTCTGAATCCGGGTTCCAGGCGCCGATTCTCATCCCCAGCCTGTGCGCTTCGCCCACGAGGCCCCGGCTCAGCTCTTTGTAGAACACGTAGATGCTGTTCGCGCCGGCCCGGAGCGCCTGCGTGCAGCAACCGTCGGACGCCTCGCCGAAGATCGCCCCCACCTCGAGCGAGGGGTCGATCGCCTTCACCTCTCGGAGCCTGTCGAGATCGAAGGAGCTGAAGATCACCTCGCCGTCCATGCCCATCTGCCTTACGGCCTGCACGGCCGCTTGCGGGGTGCCCGAGGCCTTCAGCTCCACGTGGAGCGGGACGTTGCCTTTGACCGCTTGCAACACCTCCTCGAGCGTGGGAACGCGCTCTCCCTGCCCTGCGTCGAGGGCGCGCACTTCCGCAAACGTCATGGCGCAGACCTCGCCGCTGCCGTCGGTCGTCCGATCGACCGTCGCGTCGTGAATGACGACGAGCCGGCCGTCCTTCGTGAGATGGACGTCGCACTCGGTCGAGTCCACGCCCAGCTCCACCGCACGGCAGAACCCGCGAAGCGTGTTCTCGGGCTCTATTCCGGCAGCGCCGCGATGCCCGACGATTTCAATCACTTGCTCCCTCCTCGCTGCGAACCGGGCTGTGGCCTCCCCGCACCGGGCGCGTCGTCCCTCCGCTCAGGCGATCCGGCTGCGCTGGTCCTCAACGAGCGCCAACAGGCCCGCCTCGCTGGCCGCGTCGAAGCCGCAGTGAACGGCCAGCACCTCATCGAAGCCCAGGTCAGTCTCCCCGCTGCGCCGGGCCACAAGGATCGCAGCGGCAAGGCCCAGCGCGAATGCGCGCGGCTCGACCCCCTGCTCCGCGACCGTCCGCACGCTGTAGACCAGCCGCTCCCACGGCTCCAGCTTGCGCATGATGCCGCGCACGCCCCGCGCGATCGAATCCCGGAAGACGGGACAGGTCACGCGCCTGATGATCGAGTCGCAGTAGTTGAGCAACTGGTTGCGGTCGATCGCGCGTCCGTGCTTCTTGAGCAGGGCCGGCACGGCCTCATCGGCCAGGAGCCTCCGCCCGAGTCCCAGCGCCTCGGGGTCCTGCTGCAGGTCGCTGAAGAGCCCCAGCCCCTTCAAATGGCCCAGGCACGCCAGCACGGCGTGAAGGCCGTTGTGGGCCAGCATCTTGACGTCCTCGGCTGCACGAAACCTGTCCGGAGGCTCGGCCCGGACGGCAGTCGGCACGGGCGCCAGGCCGGCAACGGCGTGCGCCTCGACCGGAATGCCGAAGAACGGCTCGGCCACCACGCCCCAGTCCAGGCCCGGCGCAACCGGCTCGACGCGGAACACGGCCTCGCCGCCCGCCCGGGACAGGCCGGTCTCAACCCGGCACATCCTCGCCATGACCGTGTCGCCAACCCGCAGGCGGCCCCCCAGGTCACGACCCGCTTCGGACTCGACGGATTGGCGGAGGTTGTGGGCGATCTCCAGGCCGTTCTCCGCGCACAGCACGCGCAGCGGGCGCTCTGGCCTCCGCCTGACCGCCGCCTCTGCGAGCAGGGGCGCCAGCTTCGGCAGGTTCGGCGCGCCAACGGCGGTAAACACGATGTCGGCCCCGTCCAGCGCCTCGCGGACAGCCCCCTCGCCCGGGGCGATGCGGAGGCCGTCCACGCCGCGCACGCGCACAGGCCGCATCGAAAGGCCGCTCTCGTTGAAAACGTAGTCCCCCGCCGCGCTCAGGTGGTCAAGCAGGTCCGCCTTCGCGGGAACGTCCACGTAGGTGACGCGGCAGTCGATCGAGAGCTCCGGGCCCAGGAAGCCGAGCCCTAGCGCCCCGGCGCCGAACACGACGCAGCTCGTTTCAGGTCCCGAACTCATGATCTCTCCTGGACCATCCCCGGCAGATGCGCCATAGCCCGTCCGGCCGCCGAGCGCCCCGTCACTCGACGGGGTTGACGAGCGTGCCGACCTTCTCGACCGTGCACTCCACCACGTCGCCGGCCGCCAGGAACCGGGGAGGCGTGCGGGCGAATCCCACGCCGGGCGGCGTGCCCGTTCCGACCACGTCGCCGGGCTCCAACGTCAGGGCCGCGCTCAAGTACTCGACGATCTCGGGAATGCCGAAGATCATCTGCTCAGTGCTGGACGACTGCATCGTCCGGCCGCTGACGACGCATTCCAGGTGCAGCCTGTGCGGGTCCCTGACCTCGTCCGGCGTCGCGATCCACGGGCCGATCGGGCAGAAGGTGTCGAAGGACTTGGCCAGCGTCCACTGCCCGCCGCCGCGCAGCCGCTGGTAGTCCCGGGCGGTCACGTCGTTCAGCACCGTGTAGCCGGCCACATGCGCCATGGCCCGGCCGGCGGGGACGTCCTTCGCGGCGCGCCCCATGACGAAGGCCAGCTCCACCTCGTAGTCGACCTGGTTCGAGACCTTCGGCAGGCGGACGGCCTGGCCCGGGCCGATGACGCTGCTGGACGCCTTCGAGAATATGACGGGCTCAGCAGGGACCGGGTTCCCGCTCTCGGCGGCGTGGTCGCGGTAGTTCAGCCCCAGGCAGAGGACCTTGCCGGGCCGGGGGATGGGCGCGAGCAGGCCCTCCGCCCGAAGCGGCACGCAGCAGCGGGCTGCGAACTCCTCGTCGGCGGCCGCCCGCCTTGCCAGCTCGCGCACCGACCTCATCCGGCCGGCATCTCCGAGCAGCCCGGTCCACGGGCCGCTGATGCGGCCTTCCGATGCGGCCTCGATCAGCAGCACGGTGCCTTGCAGCGGCGCAGTGCCTTGCAGCGGCACGCCGCCTGGCGGCAGATCGCCGCCTGGCAGCAGCACGCCCGGTGCAGGCGCGCCGTCGTGAACGACAGTCACGAGTTTCATGATCCGATAGGGTCCGCGCAGGAAGGGCGCGAGCCGCCCCGACCCCCGCGCGCCGGCGGCTCGCCGGGCCGGCTCATTCGTACTTCTTCACGTCGGGCTCGGGGATTCCGTCCAGCAGCAGGCGCACGATTCTCACGCTGTCCACGCCCTCGGCCTGCGCCTGGAAGTTGCAGGCGATACGGTGCCTGAGCACCGGCACCGCCACGTCCTTGACGTCGTCTATCGAGACGTTGAAGCGGCCGTCCATGGCGGCCATGGCCTTGGCGCCGAGGATCAGGTGCTGTCCGGCGCGCGGGCCGGCGCCCCAGTCCACCATCTTGCGCACGAACTCCGGCGCCTTCGGCGAAGTCGGTCGCGAGGAGCGGATCAGCGCGGTGGCGTACTGGATGACGTAGGGCGAGGCCACTACCTCCTCCACCAGGCGCTGCATGTCGAGGATATTCTGGCCCTCGATGACGCTGTCGAGCCCGGGGCGCGGGCCGCGCGTGGTCTCGCCGAGGATCCTCTCCTCGACCTGCTCGCTCGGGTAGTCGATGTGGATGTTGAACATGAAGCGGTCGAGCTGGGCCTCGGGCAGCGGGTAGGTGCCTTCCTGCTCGAT
>CAZFSS010000042.1:0-23304 GCA_964521715.1 uncultured candidatus Brocadiaceae bacterium
GCGACAAGGGCTACTGGTTTCGCCCTGAACTTGTGAACATGACAAAGTAGCACTAAGCCGGTTTTCCGTCTTTCTATGGTTCTCCTTTGGACTGGCTTGGGGCCGAATGTCGTGATGGACGGCGCGGAGCAGGCCGGGCAGTTGGGCGTCTAGCTTGCCCAAGGGGAGGTGTTTTCGAATGAGCGGAAGGGGCTGCCAATCCGGCATGTTGCCCTGCGGTTACCTGTGGCGAGTCCTTTCTTGCGGGCTGATCGCGATGGCTGCCGGATGTAGCTGCAGGACAAGCGAAGAGGAGCTGGCCAAACATCTCAGACTTGAGCTGACGGCGAAGGAGGGCTTGAAGTCTGACACCGTTGAGTTTGAGCTGCACTTCCTGAACACGGGAACGCGGACTCTGTGGCCCCGGTCGGGCCGGAGCGGTCTCGTGCTCCGGGTCGACGGACGCGTGGCGGCGGCGCGCCTGCGAAGGATACAGGGCGCAGAGGCATTCTGAATTCGATGCACTCAAGCATGCCTTTGCGTCCGCTCAGCATGGGGGCGCTGTTGAACCAGCAGAGGCACTCCAGCCGACTCGGCCCATGGTGCACCTGGGAAGGTCGGCGGCGTCTGGCGGGTGGAGGGTTTGCAATTGACGGGCAGAGCCAAGTTCCTGACAGTGGTTGTGGTAGCGTTCGTGGTTGTGGCAGTGCTTATCGTAGCGGTGCTGTGGTCTGCGCATTCGGTTAAGCGGCAAAGCGGATCCAGTCCGCCAGGCCCGTACTATGCGGACGTCTCTGAGCTCCTGGCGATCTACTCGGCTGACAGCTCAAAGCTCGTCGCGAACCTTTCGAGTGATCGCCCGATCATCGTTATGGAGTCTCTCGGCACCTTGGAGAGGAGGAAGGATCCTGCAGGGCAGGACAAGGCTCGCGAACTGCTTCATGATGAAGACGACTATGTATGGTTCAACGCGGCGCTCTACTTGGCCTCTCTTGGCGACAGAGAGACAATACCCTATCTCATCAAGGGATTGCAGCATCCAGCCTCGCGATCCAGAGGAGAGGTAGCTTCCTATCTTGAATCCCTCACGCAACAGCGCTTCGGCAGGAACCAGGAGCTATGGATCGCCTGGTGGCAGGAGCAGCACCCGGACTCTGACTTCGACTTCTCATACGCTCGCCAGTGAAGTGCTGCCCCAGCGGAGCACGAGTAAGCCTGGCTGCTGGCGACCTGTAACGGGATTCAGTGCCGTCTACGGCAGGCCCGTGCCGAGGATCCACTTGACCACGTCGCACTGGCGGTCGACGCGTCCCTCGACGGTGAACTCGTCGAGCCGCTCGACGCCCGGCTTCTCCGCCGCCGATTCGGCGTCCTGCGCCGAGCGCATGCGGATGGTGACCGTCATCGGCACCGACGGCTTGTAGGGCGCGGGCGGGCCGGTGCGGAGCTTCTCGACGGCCTCGGCGACCTTCTGCGCGGTGAGCCGGCGCGCCGCCGCGGGATCGAGCCCCGAGCAGAGATCGTGGGTCTCGAAGCGCTTGACGCACGCCGTCACGATGCCGGGGAACTGGCACTCGGCCTCCCGGCAGGCCGCCTCGTCGCCCTGCATCATGACCGTCGGGACGTCCCAGTAGCCGGCGAAGCACGCCTCAATGCCCATCTCGCCGATGCTCTGGCCGTTGACCCGAAAGTCGGCCCACTGGAGCGTCCACGTGTGGGGCAGGAAGGCCCCCTCCGTGCCGGCCTTGGCGTGGTGGCCGGGCACCATGAAGCCGTCGACCGTCTCGTCCAGCCCCGGCAGCCAGCGGAACTGGCCGTCCTGGTATCCCCTGGAGCGTTGCAGGTAGGTGATGCGCGGGTCGGACAGCATCCGTTCCAGCACGATGTTGCCCCCGCCGTGGTGGGTGTCGCAGACGATCAGCTCGTCCACGCCGGCTTCGAGCGCGGCGGCAGCGGCGGAGTTGACGTCCGCCATGAGCAGGTCGCGGCCCTGCTGGCCTACCTCCTCCGGGACGCCCTCCTCCCAGTACCAGACCTGCTCGCGCCTGAAGATTCCGCCGACGCCTTCCATGTCCCAGAGCATGAATACCTTCACGAGACGCCCTTCCTTTCCGTTTCTTGCGGCCTTGGGGGACGCGCGCCCCGCCATGCGGCGGGCAAGCGCTGCTCGGGCACGGCCCGCCGTGCCCCTACGGGAGCGGCTGCCACGGTTCGGCGTCGGGGGTCGGGCCCTGCCGGGCCGCCGGCGTGGCGCCCGTGACGGGCAGGCCGACCGTCGTCCACTTCCCGGCGCGGAGCCTTCCCGCGATCTGCTCCCCCCGCAGGGGGACCGGTCCCTTCACCAGTTCGGGGATCTGGTAGAGCTTGATGAACGATTCGTAGAACTCGGGATCCTTCTGCGGCAGCACGAAGGGCTTGTGGACCGTGCCGTCGCGGCCGACGTAGCAGAAGTAAGGCCGCAGGAACAGGCCGTCCCCGGCCTTGCTGCTGAAGACGAACCAGCGGCCGTCGCTCGACCAGGAGTGCCACGACTCGCTGCGATCGCTGTTGCACGGCATTCGTTCGTATCTCCCCGTGGCGAGGTCGACCATGTAGAGGTCCGCATCGGGCTGAAGCGTCGGGAAGCTGCTGTACTTCGACATGCAGACGATCATGGAGCGGCCGTCGGGGGACGGCCTGGGCTGCGTGATGCTCAGGCCGGTGTCCCGCGCCAGCAGGACCGGCTCCACTTCGCCCCAGGCGCCGGTGTCGATGTCGTAGCCGATGCGCATCAGGTCGCAGACGGCCCCGTCGTAGTGGGCGGGGGGCACTTCGTCGGCATCCTGCCAGGGCGTCGGCGAGCTGGAGAAGTAGAGATGTCGTCCGTCTGCGGACCAGGCGGGCCAGGATTCGAGCCGGTCGGGCCTGGCGATCGCCTTCGTGGAGGTGACCTTGTTCGAGTCAAGAAGGTAGAGGGCAACGTCGGACTTGAGGTCGATGCCTTCGCGCCCTTCGACGCGGGCCGTGTGGAAGAACTGGCGCACGCGGTTGATGGAGAACGCGACCGCGCGCCCGCTGGGGTGCCAGGAGGCGAACGCGGCCAGGCCCGGGTCGATCTCGGTGCGCGTGTCCACCATCGAAAGCGTGCCGTCCTTCACCAGCAACATGCCGGCGCCATAGGACCGGCGGCCGCTGCGCATCTGGATGAGCATGCGGTCCGTGCCGTTGTTGAGGAAGGTGTGGCAGTTCACGCAGCCGTTGGCGAATGAATCGTTGTCCAGGATGACCGAGTCCGCGTAGTCCTCCAGGCAGCGCTGGCGGATCTGCATGTGCTCGTAATAATTGTACATCACGTTGATCTGCCGGTAGACGAGGTAGGGGTCTATCGGGTCTTCGGCGACGGTGTTGCGGACCGGGTCGAAGCGGAGCCAGCGCCCGTCCGCGCCCCGCACGTAGACGTCGAAGTCGACCGATCCGCCGCGGTTCTCGCTCAGCAGCTTGCGCCAGGCGTCGAGCGGCACGCGGACGCCGGGTGCGCGGCTGAAGACCTCAATCTCATCGCCCCGCTCGCCGTGCACTTTGACGAGGTACGCCGTGCCCTGTTCTTCCACGATCAAGCCGGGGGCGGCGATGTTGGGAGGGAAGACCGTGTCCGAGTAGTCGGGCCGCATGCGGGGCGGCCTGTCCGCAAACGCGCAGTCCGCAATGCCGCGCGTGCTGCCTGCCAGCAGATGATGCAGGCCGGCCGCGGCCAGGGCCGCCAGCATAGCCAGAGCCGCCATGATGAAGTGGCGCCGTCTCATTGCGCTATCTCGGGGAGCCGCACGAAGTAGTAGTAAAAATAGCTTCCGTCGTAGTCCTTGAGCACCTCGTCGATGGGTCTCCGGCTGCCGACCGCGTTCCGGGACAAGGCCTCACGCAATGCGTAGAACCGCTCCGTCGTCTCCCTGCTGATGCTGCGCCGGCCCAGGTCCACGGGCAGACCCGCGACCGTGCGGCAGAGGAGGATGGCCTCCTCGTAGTGCCTGGGGATGCGGTCATAGTCGAAGTCGTCGAGCCGGCCGATGTTGCCGGCGAAATCCCGGAGCCTGCCCAGCAGCATATAGTAGGCCATCAGGTACTCGAACGCCATGTGGTTGTGCCTGTTCTGCTCGAGCAGGCGAACGAGCATCTGCTCCGGGCCCTGCCAACCGGCCGTGTCTTCCTGGATCCTGAGCGCACGGAGGCGCTGCATCTCCGGGTCGTCCGAGAGCAGCGGATCCTCGTCCATCTTGCCGAGGAGCTCGCGCACGAACCGACCGTGCACGGGGTCGTGGCTCATCGCCCCCAGAAGGATGCGGGCCGCCCGGCTCTCGCCCTTGGCGAGGCGGATGAGCGCGACGCGCTTGAGGAGGCGGGGATGGTCGCCCATGAACTCCATCGCCTCGTAAGCCACGTGCTCCGACTCGTTGATGCAGCCCAGGTCGAACACGATGTCGCTCAGCTTGACCCACGCGCGATGTCTCAGCAGCAGGCTGGGAAGCGCCTTGCTGCCGAGGAGCAGGCCGAGGGGGTGCTGCGGATATGAGAACATCTCGTCCGGCATGCGGCCCAAGTGATAGAGCGCCCTGTTAACGTCGCTGTTCGTGAAGAACTGGTAGCTCTCGGGGGGCAGCGCCCGGGCGCTCTCGAGTACCTCCCGCCACATGCCTTGGCTGGCGCAGTAGTCGGCCGAGACGACCGTCCGCAGCGTCCCGTCGAATGCGAAGCGGACTGTCGCCGCGACCAGCGCAGCGAAGACGACGAGCTCGCCTGCCCGCAGCGCGGCGCGCAGGCGGGTGCGGCCGCCGCGCGTCGGCGGCGCTGCGCCCTCGGCGGCGGCCTCCGTCCGTCCGCGCAACCATGGCCAGACCGCCACGCCGGCCGGCGCGACGAGGAAGCACAGGAACAGCGCCGTGCCGAGCACGCGTTGCGGCAGTTCGAACCGCGCGCGGAACGGCAGCAGGCGGCCATAGGCTTCCGCCAGGCTGATCAGGAAGAGCTGCGCCCCGGCCAGATACGGCAGGGCCGCGCCGCAGGCCAGGCAGAACAGGCCCGCTGCGTAGCGCCGCTCCATCATGAGCTCGAGCATCCCGCATAGGAGCGCGAGGACGAGGTACGCGCCGCCCGCCGCGTAGTAGAGGGGGAGCGAGAGGAGGGCGAAGGCGATCGCACGCGCCGCCGTTGCACGCCGCGCCACGCGGATGTAAAGGCAAACGCACAAGAGCGCCAGGGCGAGCGCCAGTGTGCCGGCCAGGGGGTCGTAGTAGAGGCCGTAGAGCGCCGCCACGCAGAGGGCCGGCACGAGGTGCAGCACGCGCAGTCGCGAGGCGCCGAACGCTCGCAGGATCACGAACGCTGCAAGGCACAGAACGGCGGTGACGAGTGTGATGATCGCCGCCCCGAGCCACGCGTACTGGTAGAACTGCGCCAGGAAAGCCGCCGCGCACTCGACCGGCCCGCCCGGATAGAGAAGGAACCGGCTGAGGAAGGGCGCGCTGAACGAAAAGACCGGTATGCCCAGGTCGATGTTCACCCGCACCCAGTAGGTGTGGTAGACGAGGGTGGGGTCGATGCGCAGCCACACGTAGAGGAAGAAGGCCACGGCCGTCGCGGCCCACACGATAGGCCACGTGGGCCTCGCGCCGGAGCTCGGGCGGGCCTCCTTGGGGGACGGCGCGCTGGGCGTGTCGTTGCTTGCGGTGGTCATGGCGGCGGTGCGGGGACCTCGGCAGACAGCTGCCCTGCGATGGTACCCGATGGGCCGGAGCGCGGCAAATGGCCGACCGCCGTGCGGCTGCGGCGGCCCGGTCAGGAGGCGGCGCCCTTCATCTGCCTCAGGATGTCCCAGTAGGCGCCGCGGGCGCCGTTCGCGATGGCGTCGATGAGGGGCAGGTTGTCGTTGTAGTTGTAGTTGTCGGCAGTCTGCTCGGCGACTGGCTCGAAGAAGCGCTCGTCGCCGCCGATCGCGTCCACGACCAGTTGGGCCGGGCTCTCGCCGAGCTCGCAGCTTATGTAGAAGGTGGGCTCTAGCAGTTGGGCGGCCAGATCCTCTTTCGAGCAGATCCCCTCCAGGGACGGAATGCGTCGCCGGCGGACGTGGGGATTGGCGGCCAGGTCGCCCTCCGCGGCCAGCCTCCGGGTGAGGGGCGTGCCGGGATAGAGCCGCACGCCAAGCGCTGCCCCCACGCAGTCGGGGCCGGCCTGCTTCATGGCCTCGATTGTCTCGCGCAGCGTCGCCTCCGTCTCGCCCGGACCGCCCAGGAGCAGGTCGATCATCACCCGGATCCCGTGCCGGCGGCATAGCTCGATGGCGGCGAAGATGTCCTGCTTCGTGTGCCGCCTCCCGTAGGTGCAGAGCATCCCGGCGTTGGCGCTGTCCGCGCCGAAGTTCACGCCGACGCAGCCCGCCTGGCGCATGGCGCCCGCCAGTTCGTCTGAGAACGGCGTCACGGCGGAGTAGGTGTACCACCTGACGCGCTCCGCAAGCCGGCGCCGGATCAGCTCGCGGCAGACTGCCAGGGCGTGATCGGGCGGCACGTTGAACTCGCTGTCGCACAGGTGCAGCACGTCGATCCCGCGGCGCGCCAGTCCTTCCACTTCGTCCGCCACCTCGGCCGGCTTGCGGGTGCGCACGCAGGCGCCCTTGATGACGGGGTCCGCGCAGTAGGTGCAGGCGCAGTCGCATCCGCGCTTGGTCTCGACGCCCGCCTGGCCGCCCTCGCGGAAGTAGCGCGGGTTGTCCACGACGTCGCGCGAGCAGGGCAGCGCCAGGTCCTGCGCGTAACGCGGCGGGTTGCCCCGCCATTCTTGACGGCCGTGCCCCCTCGGGCGCCAGACGAGCCCGGGCACCTCGTCGAGCCCGTCGCCGCCCTCCAACGCCCGGAGGAGCCGGGGGACGGCGTCCTCTCCTTCGCCGCGGACGCCGAACTCGCATCCGCACGCCTCCAGGATCGGCTCGGGGAAAACCGAGAGCCCCGCGCCGCCGAGCACGATCGGCGCCTGCGTCAGGCCGCGGATGATGCCGACGATCTCGACCAGGCGGGGCACGAAGGACGCTCCGCTCGGCCAGAAGCAGTCGTCCGAGTTCCTGAAGGTGACCGCCACCAGGCGCGGCTCGGCGGCCCGGAGCGCGCGCGCCAGCGCGACGGACGCCTCGTCGGCGAAGCTCAGGTCCGCAAGCTCCACCTCGCAGCCGGCCGCTACGAGCGCGCCGCCGATGTAGTCGAGGGCAATGGGCGCGATGCGCGGCCTCATCTCGTTCGTGTTGACGAGGACGACGGTGTTGCTGCCGATCGCGGGCACCTCCTTCCGCGGGCAGGGCGCGGCCGTCCCGGCGCTCAGCTCCGGAACGCGTGCGTGCCGGTCACCAGGCCCGGCATGCCGGCGCAGACGAAGGCCATCCGCACGGTCTCGGCTATCTCCTGTTCGGTGGCGCCCTGCGCGCGGGCCCTCTGGGCGATGGCCCTCACGCCGTCGGCATGGCCGAGTATGGCGTCCCCCAGCATGCTCATCAACGTCTTGACCTTTGCGGACAGTGCGCCGTCCTCACCTGCGAACTGCTGGATCGAGTTCATGTGCCCCAGCATCTCGGGGTCGTTCTTCTCCAGCGCCTCGACGAAGAAAGGTTTGGCCATGGCTCCCTCCTCCCGCCAATGTCGGTTACACGTCCCTCTGGCGCAATGATACACCCCGCATCCTGGTTGCGCCAGCCCGCATGCTCCTTCCGGGTGCAGGGCGACTGGCCTTTGAAAAGGGCCTGGAATAAGCTATCCTTGTCGCCAGGGACGTCGCGCACGGCCGGCCGCGCAACCAGAGCGTCGTGTGAGTGAGTCTTGCTGCTGCACCCACGGAGGATGCGCCACTGATGGCAGGCGAAACAGCCCCGTCGTTCAGTCACTATCAAGACAGGCACGCGGAGAGACTCCGAGCGCTGGTCGAGGGGCCTCAATGGAAGGGGCTCCTCGCCAGGGAGCCCGCCCTGCGACAATGGAAGGCGGAGGTGCGAGTGCCGCGGTCGGCTCCGGCCCAACAGGCCGCTGCAAGCCAGTATCTGAAGACCCGCAACGCCGAGCGGGTCAAGGCCCTGCTGCGTCAGGACGTCAGGGACCAGACGGCGCTCGTGAAGGCCCTGGGGAGCTGGGAGACGGCCCTGGCCGGCGACGACCGTTTCCCCATCGTCTTCCTGGGTTTGGTGCTGACGCTCGATTGCTTCTTCCTTCCGCGCTGCCTGTACTGCAACCAGACCTGGCTGCCGCGTCGTCTGACCGGGGGCGAGTGGAAGGCCCTGCTCGAGGAAGCGGCCGAACCCGCGCCGCCCTACGTCTACCTGACGGGGGGCGAGCCGCTTCAGCTCGGCAGCGAGGTGTGGGGAGATGACGGCCTCGTGGCCTTTGCCACGCGGCTCGGCTCTGCGGTTAACATCAACACCAATGCTGTTCTGATCACGCCGCAGGTCGCGTTGCAGTTCGTCAAGGTCGGGCTGGCCAGGCTGCACATCTCGGTGGACAGCGCCGACCCGCAGGTGCAGGCAGAGCTTTTTCAGGGCCGCGACCGAGCCGACGCCGTCTGGAGGGGCATATTCAACGTGCAGATCGCGCGCGAGGTGCTCGGCACCAACCATCCGCAGATCCACATCAACTGCGTGCTCACGGCGCGGAACCTTTTCGGCTTCCCTGACCTGCTGCGTTACCTGCTGGAGATACGCCGGGTCCGCTCGGACGATTCGGCAGGCAAGATCACCGAGGACCCCCTGTTCCGGGACTTTGCCTTTCACCTCATCCCCGTGGGAGGCAGCGAGAACGCTCTCCTGCGGCCCACGGCCGAGGAGTGGAAGCGCTTCTACACGGAGACGTGGGACGAGGCCGAGCAGGTCTGGCAGGACTACCAGAAGGCCGTCGGCGTGCCCGAAGCCGACCGAAAGCCCCTGGCGGCCCACGTCCCCTACGCGAGCCCGTTCCTGCGGGCCGACCACGCGATGAGCCTGGACGAGTACTGCGAGCAGGCGGCGCGGGGGAACTACTGGCAGGGCGCCCTCACTGAGCGGTGCTACGTCGCGCCCACGCAGGCGTTCGTGCTGCCGGACGGCTCGCAACACTGGTGTGGGGCGCACGCCATCCGGCGGCCCCGCCCGCTGGGGAACGTCCAGCAGAGCGGCCTGAGGGAGAGCATCCGCGCGAACCTCGGGCGCTTGGCCGAGTGCCCCAACCAGTTCTGCACCGGCTGCGCCGGGGCGACCTGCGTCATCAACCAGGGCACCCGCCGCGACCTTACCAGCCAGGTCGCGGAATGGCTAAAGGAGTGCGCTCCCGAGGAGAGCGCCCGCCGGGCGGCGCAGTGACCGGCGATCCGGATGGGCCGCAGCGCGAGGGGGCGCAGGTCACGCCGCTGGCCGTCTATCCCTCTTTGCACAGAGGGCCGCACGTGCGGATCTGGTCCAGCATCCTCTTGCGGTTGCCAGGCCGGCACGGCCGCCAGCACGTCAGCAGGATCCCCGTGCCGCCGTAGCGTAGGACCGCGCCGCGCCACTGGCGGACCAGTTCCGGGTTCCCTCCGGTTGCGCCCCAGACGTCGAAGCCCTTTCGGCGCAGATGGCGGACGAGCTCCGGCTCGACCTCGCGGTAGCCCCACGGCACCTGGACGACGTCCTTGGGGGTCGTCTTCTCGGCCGCGCGAGACTTCTCGCCATGGCACTCCCAAGCCCCTCCGATGACGGGCGTGTCCTTCCACATCGCGGCGCGCAGCCCGCGCGCCTTCAGCCCCTCGGCCAGGGCGCGGACCGCCTCGGCGAACTGCCGGCAGGAGCGGTCATGATCTTCATCCATGCCCACGTGGAAGAACCGCTCGGGCCCGCACACGCCGATGAGCTCGTCGATCAGCTCAAAGCCGAGCTTCCAGTATTTCTCGCTGTCGAACAGGCGGTTGTGCGGCCGGAACCACTCGTTGTGGTGATGGCGCCCGCTCTGGGCGAAGTTCAGCTTCGGCACCACTTCGATGCCGCTCTTGCGCGCCCGCTGCACGAGCCGCTTCAGATGTCCCATGGGCACGCTGTAGCGGCGCTCCAGCTCGGGATGCGACTTGTACTTCACCCCGTCGGCCACGTCGATCACCAGAAGGTTCATGTCGGCCTCTGCCATGGCGTCGACGACGTCCAGGGCCACCTTCAGGTCGAAGGGCTTCTCCCGCGCCTTCCGCACGTACCAGACGGGATCGTAGTGCGTGAAGTGGATCAGGAACCCGCGAATGGGCAACACGTTCCCGGCCATGCCGCCGCTCCTTCCGTTTCAGGACTCACACTGAATCTGGCATCCCTTGCCCGGCGTCGCGCCCTTCCGGTGACTCCGACCGGACGCGCCGGACCTGCCCGCGCCGTGGGGCAAGGGCCTTGGAGGATACCGCCTGTCCCTCTGGGGGTCAAAAGGCGAAAGGGGGCACAGGCGCGCGTGCGGCGTGGCATTGGCGCGGGACGCAAGCCCCGGGGCCCGGTTGACTGAGCGCTCTCAGACCGGCTTGCACAGGTCCATAAGGTCGTCGAGCTTGGCCGTTGCCAGGGCCAGCACCGTGTCGCAGGCGCCGTAGTAGATCCGGACGGTGCCGTCGTCCTCCAGCAGCGTGGCGCTGGGGAATAGCGTGTAGCTGCGGAACCCGTCAGTCTCGTAGGGCTCCTCGGGCACCATGAGCGGGTCCTGGGATATGCCGACGATCTTCCACGGCTCCTCGAGGTCCAGCATCATGATGCCGGCGCAGTAGAGCTTGTGCCAGTTCTCGTCGCGCCAGGTCGGGTAGACGGTGTCGGGGTCGTAGTGGGTGGCGTGGAATATGGTAAGCCAGCCCCTGTCGGTCTTGATCGGCTGGCCGGACGGGCCGTTCTTCCAATTGCAGAAGGGCAGGTCGTTCGCCCGGAGCACGAGCTGGTTGTTGCCCCAGTAGCGGCAGTCCGGCGAGTCGGCGAACCAGGTGTCATACTTGTCGTCGCCCCTCATGCCGTAGGCCCGGAACGGCCTCTCCAGGCGCACGAACTGGCCGTTCACCTTCTCCGGGAAGATGATCATGTTGCGGTTGTCCGGGGCCGATATGCTGAGCATCTCGTAGTTCTCGAAGTCATCGGTGACCGCGATGCACCCCCGGATGCCGTCTCGGGAGTTCTCGGTGAAGGTGACGTAGACGCGTCCCTCGCAAACGGTCATGCGCGGGTCCTCGGGGTTCGTGACGCCCTCCGGTTTGAACCGGAAGTCCGGGTCCACGTCCCAATGTATGCCGTCGTCGCTGAAGCCCCGGCCGATGCTGCGAGTGGACTTGCCATAGCGTTCGTTCCAGTAGATGTTCCGGAACAGCATGGCATAGCGGCCACCGAACTTGACGATGCCTGCGTTGTAGGCCATGTGACAGGGCCACGGCACATCCTCCGGCCGAAGCACCGGGCCGTGACGCTTGACGACGGGACTGCCTTTCCACGTGAACTTGCCCATCATGCTCCTCCGCATTCTGTGACGATGCGCTGAACTCCCGGCAGAGCTTACGCCAAAGGCCGCAGGGCCGTCAAGTCATCGGCGGACGCGGAAGGACCGCTTCGGCGGTGGCCCGGGACCCGTTGCATCTGCGCGCAGCGCCTGGTACAATCGCGGCGCTCTCTTCCTGGGGCTGGTCCCCGGCCCGGCCTCTGGCGCACCTGACGGTGAGATGCTCGATGGGTCGCGCCGTGTGCGGGTATGCCTGACCACGGAATGGCGGAGTCGTGCTCGAGCCGTTGGTGCCGAGGTGAGACGGTGCGGGCCAGTCGGGCTGCGATGCCAAACCGCCTGCCAGGACGCTTCGGCGTAGTCCCTCCTCTGCCACTGGGCTCGGTCCTGTTCTTCGGGCTGTTCCTGCTCTACGTCGGGCTGCGCGTGGACCCGTCCCTGATCTATCAGGGGTATTGGGTCAGCGATAAGCTGCCCACCTTCTCGCGGGGCCCTGCGTTCTTCGGGCGGTTCCTCGCTTACCCGGGCGGGCCCGTCGAGTACGTCTCGGCCTTCCTGTGTCAGCTCTTCTACTTCCGATGGCTCGGCGCGCTTGTTCTCATGCTGGTCGCGTGGGTCCTGTGCGCGGCGACTCGTGTGGTCCTGGGATCCACAGGCGGCGGGCGCCTGCATGCGCTGCATCTCGGCCCGGCCGTGCTGCTGCTCCTGCTCTACGGCAGGTACGCCAACCCTCTGCCGACCGCGCTGGCGCTCTGTGCCGCAATGCTGTCTGCGTGCGCTTACGTGCGGACTCCGCTGCGCGGGAGCTTGGCACGGCTCGGCGTCTTCCTCGCCCTGGGCGGGGCGCTGTGCTACGTCGCGGCGGGGGCGGTGCTCGTGTACGCAGTGGTCTGCGGGATCCTCGAGGCGGCGTCCGGGCGCCGCCCGCTCGGGCTGATCTACGTCGGGGCGGCCATCGCGGCCTGGTTCGTCGCGGCTGCGTGGGTGCTGCAAGCCGGTGTCGAGGCAGCCTACGTGCGCCTGGTGCCGCCCTTCGGGGTCGAGCGCGACGAGGTGGTGATCGTGCTGACGCGGTGGCTTCACCTCTTCTTCCCCGTCGCCGCGCTGGGGATGGCGCTTCAGCGGCGGCTTGCGGAGCGATGGGCGCGGGCCGCGGCGCGGGCCGCGGGGCAGGGCGAGGCGGCGCCGTTGGCGGGAAGGGCGGCCCGCTCGCGGCGACTGGCTCCGGTGCGGCTTGCGTCGGCGTTCGCTCTGCTCGCCCTGGTCGCGGGGAGCGTGTGGTCCCTGTTTGACGACGCCCTGTCCGCGGCGCTGCGGGTGCGCAAGTGCGCCTGCGAGGGGGATTGGTCCCGGCTTCTGGCTGAGGCCCGGCGCCTTCCGCGCTCCAGGTATGATCTGAGGGTGAACTGGGCCGTCAACGAGGCCCTCTACCATACGGGGCGCTTGCCTTATGACATGTTCTCGTATCGGCAGGACCGCGTCGGCCTTGTGCCGACCGGCGAGAGCCTGATGCGGCTGGGAGTCGCCGGCTCGGTCTACATGGCCTATAGCGACGTCCTGCTCGAGCTGGGAGCGGTGAACGAGTCGGAGCACATGGCACACGAGGCGTTGGAGCTGCTGGGCGACCGTCCGCTCGTCCTGGAGCGACTGGCGGTAGTTAACCTCGCCAAGACGCAGGAGCAGGCGGCGCGCGTCTTCCTGGGCGCGCTCAGCAAGGACGTCATCCATGGGAAGTGGGCGCGGGACTGCCTGCGCCGGTTGGATGACGATCCCACCATGTCCGCAGACGGCCGGTTGCGACGCATACGCTCGCTTGCGCTCCAGCAGGACGAGGTCGGGCCCTTCACTTTCGAGATGCTGCTCGGCTATCTGCTGCGGAGCAACAGGCACAACCGCATGGCGTTCGAGTACATGATGGCCGATCACCTGCTGAACGGGCAGCTTGAGGAGGTCGTTCGGAACCTGGATCGCCTGGACGACTTCGACTACCCCGGCATCCCGCGGCATTACGAGGAGGCGATCGTGCTCTACGAGCACGCCTCCGGCCGGAAAGCCGACCTGCACGGGCGGACCGTGAGCGCGGCTGCGGAGGAGCGGTTCCGCGAGTTCCAGCGAGTCCTGGCGGATTACGGCATTCAGCGGAGCGCGGCGCGGCGCGCCCTCCAGAAGACCCATGGGGACAGCTACTTCTACTACTACGAGTTCCTCCTTTGACCGGTGGCCGCGATGAGCGGGCGACGCCGTTACGTCGTCATCCTCTGCGTTGCTGCGGCCCTGGCCGCGGCCGGCTTGCAGCATCTGCTCGCAGGCGGCACGCGCGGCATTGAGGACTGCGCGTTTGCGGACCGGCTGCCTCGCATCACGCCCGACTATGCTGGCACCACAATTCCCCCCAACATTGCGCCTCTGAACTTCCGCGTTCGCGAACCGGGCACGCGCTACCTCGTCCGGGTGCACTCGGCGCGGGGCGAGGCCGTCGAAGTCCTCAGCAGGACGTCGCGGATTGCCATCCCGCTCAGGGGGTGGAAGAAGCTGCTGGGCGACAATCGCGGCGGCGAGCTCTGCCTCGACGTTTACGTCCGCGGCGCAGACGGCCGTTGGACGAAGTACGCCACGGTGACGAATGAGATCTCGAACGACGACATCGATCCGTACCTGGTCTACCGGCGCATAAACCCGATGTATAACCTTTATCGCAAGATGAGCATTCGCCAGCGCTGCCTCGAGAGCTTCGAGGAGGCCGTCATCCTGGACAACGAGTCCTTCGGCCGCGGCTGCATGAACTGCCACTCGTTCTGCCAGAACAGACCGGACAAGGCCGTGATGCAGGTGCGCAGCGGACTCAGGAGCTACGGCGCTGGTATGCTCCTGATCCAGGGCGGGGACGTTCGGAAGGTGGACACCAGGACGCGGTTCGCCCCGCAAGTGGCGGGTTTCCCCTCGTGGCACCCCAGTGGCCGGGCGGTGGCCTTCTCGGTCAACAAGGTGAGGCAGTTCTTCCACACCGCAAGGGCCGAGGTCCGCGAGGGCATCGACCTCGTCTCCGACATGGCCCTGTACCTCGTTGACTCGGACTCCGTCGTCTCCACTCCAACTATCGCGAGGCCCGACTACCTGGAGACCTATCCGGCATGGTCGCCGGACGGCCGGTACCTCTACTTCTGCCGCGCGCCCATGCCGTGGTCGGACACGGAAGAAGTGCCGGTCGAGCACTACGCCGACGTGAAGTACGACCTGGTGCGAATCAGCTACGACCTGGACACCGGCCGGTGGGGCGAGCTGGAGACGGTGCTCTCATCCGGCCGGACGGGGCTGAGCATCACGCAGCCACGGATCTCCCCCGACGGGCGGTTCCTGGCGTTCTGCATGTCGGACTACAGCACCTTCCCGACCTTCCAGCCGAGCAGCGACCTATACCTGATGGACCTGGAGGGCGGCGGCTACGAGCGGATGGCGTGCAGCAGCGAGTGGGCCGAGTCCTGGCACTGCTGGTCAAGCAACGGCCGATGGCTCGCCTTCAGCAGCAAGAGGGAGGACGGCCAGTTCGTCAAGGTCTACTTCAGCCACGTGGACGAGGACGGCACGGCGCGGAAGCCGTTCCTGCTGCCGCAGAAGGACCCGAGTCACTACGAGGGGTTCTTCAAGCTCTACCAACTGCCGGAACTGGTGCGAGGGCCTCTTCCCGTGGCGGGGGAGGAGATCGCCCGCGCGATCCGCACGCCGGGCTGGGTGCAGGTCGGCCTGCCCGTCACGGGGGCGACGCCGGGGGCCAGTTCGCCGGCGCCCAGCCAGTGAGCTAACCCGACCGCCCCGGGCGGCGCGGCCTGGACTGGGCTCTTTGGATCGCACCGCTCCCTTCGGGCATGGAGGGCCCGATGAGGATCTTCCCTACACGCGCGCGTTGCCGTCGGCTGGCCGTGCCGCTTTTCCTGCTGGCGATTGCGCTCGGCCTCTATCTGTGGTACGCGGTGTGGTGGCCGGACCTGACCGTGCAAACCCGGCACTACACGATCCGCTCCAGTGCAACGCTCACGCAGACAGAGGAGGCAGGCCGCGCGCTGGAGGAACTGCACTCGGCCTACCAGGAGTTCTTCTCGGACCTTCCGGACCCTGCTCAAGGGCGCGCGGGGCTCAAGGTCAACCTCTACGGGACCGCCGTGAGTTCCGCCGCTGTAACCCGCGCGTGGGCTGGGCCGAAGCGTTCTACCGCCGGGGACAGTGCCATGCCTACTGCGGCACATGGGAGGCGAATCCCTACTACTGGTTGCTCCACGAGGCCACCCACCAACTCAACCACGAGGTGGCGTGCCTGCAAGCGCCCAAGTGGATCGACGAGGGCCTCGCCACGTTCTTCAGCGCGAGCCAATACGTCGACGGTGACCTGCTGGTCGGCCGGCCGAACCGCGATGCCTATCCCGTGTGGTGGCTCTACGACCTGGCTCTGAGCGGCGACGTGGAGGCGGACGTCCGGTCCGGCAAGATCATCCCCCTGCGCGCCATCATCACCGGCCGGGGAGGCCCGGACATCGACGAGAAGTTCAACCTCTACTACGTCCACTGGTGGAGCCTGACCCACTTCCTGCTGGCGGGCGAAGACGGCCGCCGACGCAGCGCATACCTTCGGGTCATCCGCGACGGGGGGAGCCTCCACGCCTTCGAAGAGCACCTTGGCACCGTGGAAGAGGTCCAGGGCCAGTGGTACGAGCACCTGTGTGGGCTACACCGCCGGGCCATCGAGGGCGAGTTCGAGCGGTAGGCCGCTGCCGTCCCCCTCAGTCGGCATCCAGCTCCCGCATGATGTACTGGTAGAGGGGCGGAAGCGTGTCGGCGTGCAGTCCCTCGAAGTAGAAGCCCACGCCGCCGAAGACCTTGGGGATGCGGGTGGCGATGGACTTCTGGTCGCGCAGGTAGTAATACGCCTGCGATTCGTCGCGCGCCTCGTCGTCGAAGACGAACGGGCGGACGTCGAAATCGCCCGTCCAGAGGCCGTCCGGCCGGCATCCGACGTTCGCGGCCATGGAGATCGCCTTCAGGATGACCTCCGGGCCCATGATGGCGGTGCCGACGTTCAGGATCACGCCGCCGGAGGTGAACTTGCACATCTCGTCGGCGAAGATCAAAAAGTCCGCTCCGCTGGTTGCGCCCTTCGCGGCCGGGTTGAAGCTGGCGTGCTGGTCGATGATGTCCGTGCCCAGCGAGGCGTGCACGCAGACGGGCACGCCCTTCCTGTAGGCTGCCGCCAGGACGCACGAGTCGGCGTACGGGAAGCCATCGTAGGGCTTGTAGTATTCGCCGGTGTCCTCGTGGCGCTCGAAGGTGCGGTCGATGACCTGCCTGCGGAACTCAGCGTCGCAGTACAGGCGGGCCATGGCCTCTCCGAGACCCCACCCGTTCTCCCACCCGATCTCGGTGGCGTAGTTGAGGTAGGCCCCGGTCTCGAAGGCCATGCCGAACTCGCCCCGGGGCAGCGCGTCCCGGACCGACTCGCTGGAAGCGCCCGTCAGGGCCAACTCGAACGAGTGGATCACGCCCGCCACGTTGGTCGAGAACAGGGTGACCACGCCCCTCTCGATCAGGTCCGTGACGATGGGGATCTGGCCGTTCTTGATCGGATGGGCTCCCGACAGGACGACGACCGGCTTGCCGCTGCGGTGGCACTCGGCGACGTAGCGGGCCAGCTCCTGGAGGCCGGCCGACTGGTCCGGGCCGCCGCCCGGCAGGCCGTTGCGGAACCACGGCCCCGTCGGCGGGCGGACCTCCGCACGGCGCAGCGCGGAGACGTCCACGTAGGCGTCCAGCTCCACCTTGTTGGGGCGCACCTTCAGCGGGTATGTCCTCACCCGCGAGAGGTCGAACAGCCTGTGGCGACCTTCGTATCGCACGCTCCTACCCCCTGCGGATCAGCTCCTTGAGGACCGGACTGGTGAAGTCAGGCAGAATGTAATGCGTGCCGAGGGCGATGTGCAACTGCCGCTGGCGCCTCGCCTCCGGCGGCAGGCGGCTCATGGTCACGCAGCCCATCTGGACGCCGGCCTTGATCTCCGTGCGCCCGTCGCCGAGGACCAGCACGCGCCTGGGATCGACGTCCTCGCGCCGGCACAACTCCCGCATCACCTCGTCCTTGGGCAGCTTGCGGTCCCAGCTCGAGCCCTCCAGGCTCTCCACTATCTTCCCGGGGCCGATCTCGTAGCCCAGGGCCAGCGCCTCCTCGTACATCCCGCCGTCCTCGTAGATGACGGCGCCCGTGACGAAGTGATTCAGGCAGCCGATGGCGTGCAGGTGCTTCATCAGCTCCATCGAGCCGGGCACGCGCCATTGCTCGGGATTCTTCCTCGCGGCGGCCGTGTTGCGGTCCCGGCTGGCCCCGTTCAGCACCGCCTCGTAGAGCCTGAACAGCCGGGGCGTGCGTTCGTCGATGAACCGGCGGAGCCGGGGCGGCTCCTCGACGTCGTCGAAGCGCTCCTCGCCGTCCCAGATGCGCCGGAGGATCTCGGAGTTGTTCCCGCGCTCGCTCTCCGTCAGCGCCAGGTCGGCCTCGCCGGGCACGTGGCCCAGCTCGACGGCCCGCCGGATGCCGTACTCCATCTGGGTGATGGCCGAGAGCCCGGCCGACTCGATGCAGAACCGGTCCGTCTCCGGCAGCGGTTCCCTGCCGGCCCGCTCGGTGAGGGCGGCGGCGTTCTGGGGCGAGTCGAAGTCGTCCTCCAGCCCGCACGTCATCGCCCAGTGTATGACCAGGCTCATCACCGGCGGCCAGTCGCGGATGAGGCTGTGCGTTCCGTCGATGTCGTGGACGGCATGCGTGATCCGCCGCCGGCCGGCCGGGTTGATGACCTCGATGTTGCCGGAATGGTCCTTCAGGCAGCTATCGTCGAAGATTGCCATGTAGTTCCTCAAGCGGCCCCATTGACAGAGAGTAGCAGAGCCCCGCCGATTGCGCAACCTGCTGCGGTCCCGCGCACCAGTTGCCCCGTCAGCCCGTCTCTGATACGCTGGCGCAGCCCCGTGGAACGACAGAAGGGAGGCCGACATGTTTCGCGACGTAGTGCTGCAGGATACGAGACCGGAGGACTGGCCCGGGATCCGCGAGCGGATCAACGCGCGCGTGTCCGCCTCGATGGGCGCCGAGCCCGACGTGCACGTCGAGCCCCATTACGAGGTGGTGGAGGAGTACGAGAGGTACGGGCTGACGCACCGCAAGATCCGCTACCGCGTGATGCCGGACGAGGAGGGCTACGCCATCATGGTCCTTCCCGAGGACCTGGACGAGCGGAGCCCGGCGCCCGCCGTAGTCGTCTGCCACGGCACGCACGACAAGCTCGGCAAGTGCAACACGCTCGACCTGAGCCTGCCCGATCGGGCCTACGCGATCGAGCTCGCCCAGCGGGGATTTGTGACCGTGGCGCCCGACAGCTACGAGTTCGGCGAGCGGCTAACGCACGGAGAGGACCTGCCCGACCGGGAGGTGCACAGGCGCTACGTCGCTTCGATGGAGCGCTTCCTGGAAGAGCACCCGGATTGGTCCCTGGACGGGCGGCGCCTCTGGGACCATCAGCGCCTGATGGACGTGCTGGACGGCCTCGACTCCGTGCGCCCGGGGGCCTACGGCGTCATGGGCAACTCGCTCGGGGGCAGGCAGGCCATCTTCCTGGCCGCGATGGACGAACGGATCGCCGCCGCCGTGCCGTCGTGCGGCATCAGCCCGAACCTGACGAACGTCTACCGCTCGGTGACCGGCAGCGCCGCCAGCAAGGCCAGCCCCAAGTGGATAGAGCACTTCCTCGGGACGGGCGGGCAGATGCTGTACGAGTACCAGGACATGATCGCCCTCTGCGCGCCGCGGCCGCTGCTGGTCCTCGAGCCCTACAACGACGCCTACAACCCCTACATGGAGGCCAACTTCCGCTGCTACGTGGCCGGTCAGCGGGCGTATGCGCTGCTGGGCAAGGCGGAGTGCTTCTGCACGCTGACGCACGGTGACGGGCACAACACTGTGGACGACGTGCGCGAATTCGCCTACCGCTGGCTCGAGCGCTGGCTCAAGCCGTAACCCCTGCTACGGCACTCGCGCCGCGTTGCCCGAAGGCCCACGATGCTCGACGGCAATTCCACCCCGGCAGGGCCGGTTCTGGTCATTGAGTCCTCTGGCGCCGGCGCGCCGGATGGGCTATAGTGCGCGGCATGTCATTGCCCGAGGGAGCGCTCTTGAGGCTCTGTGTGTTCATCGTGTCTTGTACGCTCGCCCTGACACTTGTGGCCTGCGCGGGCGGCGCCCAACGCACCGGGAGGGGTAGCATGTTTGAGGAGGACATCATCAAGACGTCGGCCGGCGACCTGAAGATCACGTTCGTCGGCCATGGAACGCTGATGTTCACGTTCGGGCGCAAGGTCATCCACGTTGACCCGGTCTCGCGCGAAGCCGACTATGCCCAGATGCCGAAGGCCGACGTCATCCTGGTCACCCATGAGCACGGCGACCACCTGGACGCTGGAGCCATCGCGAAGGTGCGCAAGGACGGAACGGAGATCATCCTGCCCGAGAGCTGCGCGCCCGCGGTGCCCGGCGCCACCGTGATGAAGAACGGCGACGTGCGCACCGTCGGCGGGCTGAAGACCGAGGCCGTGCCGGCCTACAACATCGTGCACAAGCGCGATTCGGGCCAGCCCTTCCATCCCCGCGGCGTGGGAAACGGCTACATCATCGCCTTCGGCGGCACGCGCGTCTACGTGGCCGCCGATACGGAGAACACGCCGGAGATGAAGGCGCTCAAAGACATAGACGTGGCCTTCCTGCCGATGAACCTGCCTTACACCATGACGCCTGAGATGGTGGCGGACGCGGCGAAGGCGTTCCGGCCCAGGATCCTTTACCCCTATCACTACGGGCAGACGGACACCTCCGAGCTGGTCAGGCTGCTGGCCGACCGGGACGACATCGAGGTGCGCATCCGCCAGATGCAGTAGGGGAGACGGACCCGCAGGGCGGGCCGTAGATTCCCCCCCCCGAGGAGGAGGTTGCAGATGGACCGCACAGGACTGAGAAGGTGGAGGAGCATTCCGATGGCGGTGGCCCTGGCGTGCGTGCCGTTGCTGGCGTGCGCCGCCGGGGTGCAGGCAGCGGGGCCCGGTCAGCAGCAGCCCCGCTTCATCTGGTGGGAGGGAGAGGCCTTCGCGCAGACGAACCTGCCCCACCCGGAGGCGCCTTTCCCGGGGGACATCACGCAGGCGGAGACGGACAAGCTGTCCGGCGGGAGCTGGCTTTACACTCAGGGCCCCGAGTCCGACACGCCGTACTTCGTCGAGTACCGCGTCGAGGTGCCGGAGCCGGCCGGCTACAACTTCTGGGTGCGGAAGTTCTGGCTGCACGGCCCGTTCCGCTGGCAGTTCGACGGCGGCGAATGGGCCGTCTGCGGTGGCGACGTGGCCCTTCTTGACGAGACCAACCTGCGCAAGTTCATCGGCGCCAACTGGGTTTCTCTCGGCCAGGTCTCGCTCGACAAAGGCGACCACGTGCTACGGGTCGAGATGCTGGGCAGAACCGGCGGCGGCTGCCTGGACTGCTTCGTGCTCACCGACGGCCCGTTCGTCCCGCGCGGCAAGCTCAAGCCGGGAGAGAAGTCCGGACTGGCCTGGCCCGGCTACTTCGCC
Organism: uncultured candidatus Brocadiaceae bacterium; assembly: GCA_964521715.1. Lineage (GTDB taxonomy): Bacteria > Planctomycetota > Brocadiia > SM23-32 > SM23-32 > DAOVRD01. The sequence goes on from CAZFSS010000042.1 coordinate 21,084, forward strand.
TGGGAGCCCGACGGCGACCCCCTGCTGGACGACTGCCCCATCGACCTGCGGCGCCTGAACGAGGCGGAGGCGGGCCGGGACGGCTTCGTGCGCCGCCAGGGCGGCGGCTTCGTGCTGGGCGGGGGCGAGCCCGTGCGATTCTGGATGGTTCAGGCCGATGGCCTGATGCGGATGAACGACCCGATGGTGGACTACTGGGCTCGCCGCCTGGCCAAGTACGGCGTGAACCTCGTGCGGCTCGGCATGCTGGACATGTTCCGGGACTGGAAGGGCGGCGACACCGAGGCGTTCCGCCGCAGGCTCGACCGGCTGCACTACGTCGTGGCGGCCCTGCGCAAGCAGGGCATCTACGTCTACCTGGGCCACATCTGGTGGCACACGTCCGTGCAGGTCTCCGAGAAGGACGGCTTCCCCGGCTACGGCGACGGCAAGATGGTGCTGGAGCTGCTGTTCTACGATCCTCGGATGCGGGACCTGTACCTGGGCTGGGTGAAGGCGCTGCTCGGCACCGAGAACCCATACACCGGCCGGCCGCTCTCGGCCGAGCCCGCCGTGGCCTTCGTCGAGATACAGAACGAGAGCTCGCTGCTCTTCTGGACCTTCGACCCCAAGGACTTCGTGCCCCAGACGCGAGAGCTGATCGAGCGCAGCTTCGGTGACTGGGCGGCGGCGCGCTACGGCTCCATCGAGAAGGCGCTCGAGGCCTGGGGACCCGAGAAGCCGCCCTCCAGCGTCTCGGAGGTCTCCGAGGACCGCCCGCAAGAGGGCCGGCTCGGCCTCTACTCCGTGGGCCATCTGACCAACAACGACTGGGCCGTGGCGCAACGCAACCCCAGGCGCGCGAGCGACCAGCTCCGCTTCATGGTCGAGCACCAGCGCCGGTTCTACGATGAGATGGTGAAGGGCTTCCGCGACCAGATTGGCGTCAAGAGCCTGATCGCGTGCAGCAACTGGACGACCGCCGACCCCCGCACCCTCGGCGTGCTGGAGCATTACACCTACCTGGCCGGGGACGTCATCTGCCGCAACGTCTACTACGGCGTGCAGTACGAGCCGGCGCCCGAACGCTTCTACGCGGTGGACGTGGGCAACACTTACGCGGGCGTCAGCGTGCTGAAGCCGCCGGCCCTGCCCGAGCCGCTCACCGTGGCGGACCTGGACGACTACCCCTACATGATCACCGAGAACGCCTGGTGCCGCCCCAACCGCTACCGCGTGGAGTGGCCCTTCCTGGTGGCCACCTACGCCCCCATGATGGGCGTGGACGGCTGGAGCTTCTTTGCCTTGAGCAACTCGATGTGGAACAGCCAGATGTCCGTGTGGGATGTGAACTGCCCCAGCGTTCTCGGTCAGTTTCCCGCGGCGGCGCTGATCTACCGTAAAGGCTACGTGACCGAAGCTCCGGCAGCCGTGACCGAGCGCATGACGCTGGAGCAGCTCTACGACTTCCAGCCGGCGGCGCTCTTCGAGCTGTCCGGCAAGGACGTGCTCTGGGAGTCGCGCATAGGCGCCCTGGCCGGCGGCACCGATCGCGCCCCCATGCGGGCCGACCGGCTGGCCTTCTTCGCCGGGAGGGTCAACCGCGTCCTGACGGACGGCGCAACCGGACTGGAGATGAACCCCGGCCTCAGCGCCTGCATCGACCACGACGCGAAGCGCGTGACGAGCCTGACCGGCCAGCTCCGGTGGGACTACGGCACGGGAGTCGTCACCGTTGACACGCCGCAGGCACAGGGCGCGTGCGGCTTCCTGGCAGCCGCTGGCAAGCTGCAGCTCGGCGACGTGACGATCGAGTCCGCCAACGAGTACGGCGCGGTGCTCGTCGTGTCCCTGGACGGGAAGCCGGTCGCGGAGTCGAAGCAGCTCCTCATCCAGACCGGCACGGAGGATCTGCCCTACGGCTTCCGGACCGAGCCGGTAGACGGCAAGGAGCGGATCACGGACCTGGGCGGCTACCCGCCGAACGTGCACAAGGTCCGCGTCCTTGTGACGCTGAAGAACGCGACGGCGAGCAGCGCCCTCGTGCTGGACGGCAACGGCTACCCTTCGGGGCGGGAGGCGCGCGTCGTCCGCAAGGAGGAGGGGCTCGCCATAATCCTGCCGGAGGACTCCCTCTACACGCTGGTCAGATAGGGGCCGGCGCAGGCCAGGCTATGGAGAACTGCGTAGCTATTGAGCCAGGTAAATCTAATGTTGTTGGTGCTCATAGGCGAATCGGCAG
>CAZFSS010000043.1:0-21692 GCA_964521715.1 uncultured candidatus Brocadiaceae bacterium
ACCCTGGCACGGGCTCGGAGCCCTTCCTTGCATCCATCCGGCCGGAGGCGCAACGTGGCTCACGCGGCATTCTGTTAGAGGCTCTTAGACTCCCTATGCCGGCATCCCGACGCAAGGCCAGATCGGTCCTCCTCTATTCCGGCGGACTGGACAGCATCCTCGCCTGTGAGGTGCTGCTCCGCGCCGGCGTGGAGGTGGTCATCCTGCACCATCACAGCGTCTTCTATCCCCTGCGCGAAGGGACGGGCCATTCGCCGCCCTGCGAGGTGATCGCCCGCGAGATCTCGAACGAGATGGTGGAGCTGGTCAGCGCGCCGCGTTACGGCCTCGGCAAGAACGCCAATCCGTGCCTCGACTGCAAGCAGATGATGTATGGCAAGGCCTGGGAGGAAGCGAAGCGGCAGGGCGCGGACTTCATCGCCACGGGCGAGGTGCTCGGCCAGAGGCCCATGTCCCAGAACACCGAGGCGTTCCGGCGCATGGAGAAGGGCGCAGGCGTGGAGGGATTGGTCGTCCGGCCCCTTTCGGGCAGGTTGCTCCCCCCGACCGTCCCGGAAGAGCGCGGGCTGCTGGACCGCAAGGACATGCTCGACTTCCAGGGCCGCACGAGGAGGCCGCAGATGGCGCTGGCGGCCCGATGGGGCATAGAGGACTACCCCACCCCGGCCGGGGGCTGCAAGCTCACGGACCCGCAGTTCGCCGGGCGCGTCTTGCTTCTTCGGGACATGGGCATGCTGACCGTCGATAACCTGCGCGCCGTCCGCAACGGCCGGCTCTTCCCGCTCGACGATCGCGGCTTCGTCCTGGTCGGGCGTAAGCACGAGGATAACCTGCAGCTGCTCCAGGACGTCCCTGCCGACGCCGTGGTGCTGGAATTGAGCGACCGCCCCGGCCCGACGGCTTGTGTGGTGGGGCGCCCGTCCGCAGAGGACCTGGTGGAGGCGAGTCGCCTCGTAGTGCGCTACAGCCGCTTCCGCGACCTTACGGTCCGGGAGGTCAGGATCGGCACGGTGGCCGAGGCGCGCGCCTGGCGCCGCGATCGCACGGAGCACAATGACGGCCCGCACCCGGGAGGCTGAGCGTGGCGGGGTTCGCGTTGAAGAGCATTGCAGAGCTGTATCGGCAGCTTCGCTTGAGTCCGCCCGACGTGCGGCGGCGCCACGTTGAGCGGATTGAGAAGCTGCTGCTCGAACTCGCCCCGGAGCGGACCTATCCCTACGAGTTCATCTACTTCCGTGCCACGGGGTTCCGGCCGAAAGAGAACGTCCTAGAGGCGCACCCCGGCGCCGAGGTGATGCCGGACCTGCAACTCGCGCTGCTGAAGCTGTCGGGCTCTGTGCCCCAGGACGTCGCGACGCAGGCAGAGACGGTCTACTCGGTGGACCGGCTTGCAGCGTCCCTCAACGTGTCCTCTCGCACGATTCATCGCTGGCGGAGGCGCGGGCTGGTCGTCCGCAAGTACGTCTTCCCGGACGGACGCAGGCGGACGGGCGTGCGCCAGACTGCCCTCGACGCCTTCCTGGAGGAGAACCAGGACGCCGTGGCTCGCTCGGGCCGGTTCCGCAGGCTCAGCCGGGCCGAGGAAGGGAGGATCCTGGACCTCGCCCGGCGACATGCTAAACAGGAGGAGCTGGCTCGAACCGAGATCATTGACCGCATCGCTACGGAGCTCGGGCGAGCCCCCGAGACCGTCCGCCTGGCCCTGCTCCGGCATGACCGGGACCATCCTGCCGAAGCCGTTTTCGGGGAGCGGGCCTGGCGATTGCCTCCGCGGGACCGGCGCAAGCTATGGTCGGAGCACCAAGCGGGCACGCCCGTCGAGGATCTATGCGCGCGTTACGGCCGGTCCCGCTCCACCATCTATCGCATCATCAACCAGGAGAAGGCAGCCGAGCTGCTCCAGGAAGCTATCGAGTACCGCCATGAGAGCGCCTTCGATGCGGCGGGCGCCGACGCGGACATCGCAGGCGCCGACGTGCGCGATCTGCTCCGCAAGCTCAGCGGGGCGACGACCGCCGGCGGCTCTGAGGAGATGGCGTCCCCGGACACGATGCCGTGGCAGCGGGCGCCTCTCGCCAAGGCCGACGAGGCCGCCCTGTTCAGGGCATACAACTACGCCAGGTTCCGCGTTTCGGAGCTGCGCAAGGAGCTGGACCCCAGGGGCTATGTCTCGTCCCGGCTCCTCAAGCGAATTGAGGCTATGAGAGGGCTCTCGCAGGGGATACGGGACACCCTCCTCGCCATCCACCTCCCGCTGGTGGAACGCGTAGCGAGGCAGCACGCGCGCGGGCCGTCGCACATGCAGGACCTTGTCACAACGGGCCGAGGCCTGCTGGAACGGCTGGTCGAGACATTCGACTACCGCGGGCGGGGCCGGTTCTCCAGCCACGTCACGCTGGAGCTGTTCAAGAGGTTCGCCCGAACTGATGCCGTGGACGAGGCGGGCCGGCCCGGCCGCCGAGGTACGTGACGGCTTTAGTTCCCGCGCCGGGGCGGCTGCACGCGGCAGTTGCAGGAACCGCCCGCTGGCCCTATGATGGGGGGTCCTTCTGCGGTCCGCAGGCGGATCGGTTCGGTCAGGAGAGAAGCTTTGATCCAGATAGCCCCCTTCCGCGCGCTGCGCTACAACCCGGCCAGGGTACCGCTCATCTCCCGGGTGATCGCGCCTCCGTTCGACCTGGTCGACGCGGACGCGGCGGAGGAGCTCCGGCAGCGCGACCCCTACAACGTCATCCGGCTGACGCTCGGCAAGGTGGGCCCGGAAGGCCGGGCCGAAGGCGATTACCGCCGGGCGGCCCATACGCTGGCCGCGTGGCGCCGTGAGGGCATCTTGGTCGCAGAGGACGTGCCGGCCGTCTACGTGTGCGAGCAGACCTTTACCATCGACGAGGCGCGGTACGTCCGGCGAGGGCTCGTATGCGCCATGCTCCTGCGGGACTTCGCGTCCGGCGACGTCCTTCCCCACGAACGCACTGTCTCCGGCCCGAAGGCCGACCGGCTGGAGCTCATGAGGGCGTGCCGGGCGAACTTGAGCCTGGTGTTCGGGGTCTTCTCGGACCCTCAGGCCACCATAGACGCCCTTCTCGCCGGAATGCAGGAGGGGCGCCCGCTCTACGAGTTCGGCACTCAGGCGGATACGGCCTACCGCGTCCACCGGGTCACAGACCCGGAGAGCATCCGTGAGCTGGCCTCCCTCCTGCGCGCAGAGAGGCTGTTCATCGCCGACGGCCACCACCGGTACGAGACCGCCCTGCGCTACCGCGACGAGACCCGCAACCCGGCGAGGCAAGCCGGCACCGCTGCCGAGGACTTCCTGCCGATCTTCTGCGTGTCAGTTGAGAATCCGGGCCTTCTGGCGCTCCCCTGCCATCGCCTGGTCAGGGCGACCGGCCGCTTCGAGACGAGCGCCTTCCTCGCCGCCGTCGGCAGGCACTTCGCCCTGGAAGAGCTCCCGGTCTGCGGCCCCGAAAGCCTCCGGAAGCTGGTGCGCTCCTGGCAGGACACGGAAGACGTCATCGGGTGCTACCTGCCGGGCCAGCGCCTTCTCCTCCTCCGGCCGAGGCCGGGCAGCGGCCTGGAAGCCCTGCTTCCCACGCACTCTGCCGTGCTCCGCAGGCTGCCCGTCACCAAACTTCACTACGCCGTGATTGCTCCACATTTCGGCATTCCACCCGAGATGGACACGGCGCCGCCGGGCTTGGCCTACTCTCACGACCCGGAGGAGGTATTTTGGGGTGTTACCGGCGCGCGGTTCGACGCCGGCTTCCTCCTGCCCCCCATCAGGCCGGCCATGGTTGACCAGGTGGCTCAGGCCGGCGACAAAATGCCCTCGAAGTCGACGTTCTTCTACCCGAAGATAGATTCCGGGCTCATGGTGTACCCCATGGACGCCGGCGCGGGCGCGCCGCAGCTCCCTTTCTTCTGAGCCGTCCCGGGTCTTCGTTGCTGCCTGTCAGCAGCTCCCCGCCGAGCGCCAGCCCGCCGGTTGCCGGCGGTGCCATTTTCACTCTGTACCCCTCCGTTTCGCCCGGCCGGACAGCCCGCCGACGGACCGTTAGGCACGGCCGATCTGCCGTCCCGGCAAGAAGGCCAGATTTCGCGTCCATTTGGCCCTTAGAGGGCAGTTCTGGGGGGTGACTTTCTTTGACTTTAGGAGCGCCGGCATGGTATAATGGGGCTTCATTGGAAAGCAGGGCTGGATGGACTGCGCGTGCTGTCGGCGGCGCATTCAGGAGGGTCTGGAAAACCCGCCGATTTGCTGTCGAAAAGCGGTCGAAAGCCCTGTAGTAACGCGTTCGTCCAATATGCAAAAACTGCCTGGTCCGTAGGTTGGAGAACGTGCGGCCTCCAGCCATAGCGGAATGCCGAAGACGATGAACAGGCTTTCAACGGCTGCATCGTCAGGCCAGCCGCTCTCATAAGTGGGTTGCGAAACGAGCCTTATCGCCTAACGTCCGTACCCCTCAACATGATCCGCGCCTGTAGTTAAGTTGTTAGAACGGTACTTACATAGAAAAATAAAACAGCTCAAACTAATAGCTGCATTCCGTCCAGCTCCAATGATCCGGAGAAAGTTATGAAGCTCGTGGCAAATCGGGAAGCGCTGTACCGCGGCTTCCAGCGCGTAGGCAGCGTGGTGGGTTCGAGCATCCAGCAACCCATCTACCGCAACGTGAAGGTGGAAGCCGCTGGGGGGCTGGTGAGCCTGTCCGCTACGGACCTGGAGGTGGGACTGACGCTGAGAGTGCCGGAGGTCGAGATTCAGGAGGAAGGAGTCGCGCTTCTCCCGCATGCGCGGATCTCGCCCGTTCTGGGCGCGACGCCTGACGAGCAGGTTACGTTGCGAGAGGACGACGGGGGGGTCACTGTTGAGGCGGCCGATAGCAGCTTTCGCATCCTGGGTGAAGACCCTGCCGACTTCCCGGACATCCCGCGGCTGCCGGCCGAAGGGGTTGTAGAAGTGGACCGGGAGGTCCTGAGATACATGATTCGGCGGACTGCCTTCGCCGCAGCGGAGGAGAAGGGCCGATATGCTCTGAACGGCGTGCTGTTTGTCATGGGCAAGGAAGACACAATCGAGCTGGTGGCCGCGGACGGCTCGCGGCTGGCTCACGTCCGCAAGAAAGTCAGCAACCCGGGTGCGATCGAAGCAGAGTTCATAGTCACGACCAAGGGCGTGGAGCAGCTCGCGCGCCTCGCCGAATATGGCAAGGATCCCGTTCGCTTTGCGGCCACGGAGAACCAGTTGGTGGCCGAGAACGACGCAGGGCGCCTTGTGTGCCAACTGGTGGAAGGCCAGTTCCCCAACTACCAGGAAGTCATCCCCACGGAGAGCAAGATAAAGATTGAGTTGCCCGTGGGCGATCTGCTTAGCGCAGTCAGGCGGGCGAGCCTCGTGACGACGGACCAGACGAGAGTGGTCGATTTCTGCCTGTCCCAGGGGGCCCTGACCGTCAAGGCGGAATCCCCGGACGTCGGACGGGCGGAGGTGAGGATGTCGGTCGACTATGAAGGCGAAGAGGTCGCCATCTCGTTCAACCCGGAATTCATCGAGGACATGCTGGCTGCGGTGGAGCGGGACGCGGTGAAGATGCGGTTCTCGGACCGCCGCTCGCCTTGTGTCCTAAAGGCTGGACTCGACTATACTTATGTTGTCAGCCCCGTTATCCGGGAAGAAGGCGAGCTATGAGTTCGCAGGCCCCTTACCAGGGCGAAGATGCGGCCCGGCCGGTGGGTGACATCATCCGCGCGCTGATCCGGCGCAAACGCTTCTACGAGAAGGGCAAGTTCGGGCCTCTCGCAGAGGCGTGGGCCGAGCTGGTCGGCGAAAGCATCGCCCGCAGGACGCGGGTCCGGGACTTCGCCGACGGCACGTTGACCGTGGAAGTGGACTCGCCCGCCCTGCTCCACGAGCTGAACGGCTTTATGAAGGAGCATCTGCTCGCCGGGCTGCACGGCGCAGGGGCCAGCCGGGATCTGGACGCTCTGCGCTTCCGCTTGGTAAGCCAGGCCCTGGACGGTGACTCGCAGCATTCGTGAAAGGCAGAAGTCGGATGTGTGCTCACCCACGCATCGTGGAAGGTTACGAGGCTGAGGACATCCGCGTGCTCGGAGGCATAGAGCACGTGCGTCGCCGGCCCGCCATGTATATCGGCGACACGGCGGAACGCGGGCTTCACCAGCTGGTGGAGGAGGTGGTGGCCAACAGCATTGACGAGGCCCTGGCCGAGCGGTGTGACGATATACAGGTCCGCCTGCACGCGGATGGCAGCGTGTCCGTCACGGACAACGGCGGGGGCATTCCGGTCGAAGTCCACCCGGAGGTGGGCAAGTCGGCGCTCGAAGTCGTGATGACGATGCTGAACGCCGGGGCGAAGTTCGACCACAAGAGCTACAAGGTCTCGGCCGGGCTGCATGGCGTCGGCGTTTCGTGCGTGAACGCCCTCAGCGAGCGGCTGGAGGCCGAAGTGTGGCTCGGCGGCCACGTCTACTACCAGCGCTACCAACGGGGCGAGCCGCAGACGCCCGTAGAGAACCGCGGCCGGACGGACAGGAGGGGCACCCGCATCCGGTTCAAGCCGGACCCGCAGGTCTTTGAGACCACGGCGTTCAAGTGGGACATCATCACCCGCCGGCTGCGGGAGCTCGCCTTCCTGAACGCGGGAGTTCGGATCTCCATCGCCTCCGAGCTGGAAGACAGGGAAGAGGTCTTCCTCTACAAGGGAGGCATCCGGGAGTTCGTCCGTTACCTTAACGAGGGCAAAGAGCCCCTTCACGACGACGTCATCTACCTGGTGCATGAGGGGGACGGCGTCATTTGTGAGGTGGCGGTCCAGTACAACTCCAGCTATCTCGAGACGGTCTTCTCGTTTGCCAACAACATCAACACGGCCGAAGGCGGCACCCACCTGAGCGGACTGCGCAGCGCGCTGACGAGGGCCCTGAACACCTACGCGCGCGACAACGGGCTGCTCAAAGACGTGACCCCCGTCGGCCAGGACTACCACGAAGGGCTGACGGCCGTGATCAGCGTGAAGCTCCCCGAGCCGCAGTTCGAGGGGCAGACGAAGATGAAGCTCGGCAACCGGGACATAGGGGGGCTGGTCGAACAGGCCGTCTACGAGAAGCTCACGACCTACTGCGAGGAGAACCCGTCCGTCGCAAGGGCGGTTGTGGCGAAGGCCGTCGAGGCCGGTCAGGCCCGCGAGGCCGCGCGCAAGGCCCGGGAGCTGACCAGGCGCAAGAGCGCGCTGACCAGCGGCGGCTTGCCCGGCAAGCTGCGCGACTGCTCCAGCCGGGAGGTGGAGGACACCGAGATCTTCATCGTCGAGGGCCAGAGCGCCGGCGGCACGGCCGGCATGGGGCGCGACCGACGCTTCCAGGCCATCCTGCCCTTGCGCGGCGTCATCCTGAACGTCGAGAAGGCCCGCGTCGACAAGATGCTGACCAACCTGGAGATACGGTCGCTGATAACGGCGCTGGGGACGGGCATCGGCCAGGGCGACTTCGACGCCTCCAAGCTCCGCTACGGCAAGGTCGTCATCATGACGGACGCCGACATCGACGGGGCCCACATCCGCACGCTGTTGCTCACCTTCTTCTTCCGGCAGATGCCGCAGCTCATCGACAACGGCAGGATCTACATCGCCCAGCCGCCCCTCTACAGAGTGATGCGAAAGGGCAAGAAGCAGTACGTCTACGACGACAGGGCCCTGCAGAGGACGCTGCTCGAGCTGGGTTCCGAGGACGCGACGCTGGCCTACAGGCTTGACGGCGACGCCAGGGGCGAACTGGCGGAGCCCGAGTTCGCGCGCCTGATAGGGCTGCTGGGCGAACTGGACGGCCTGATCGCCCGGGTCCAGGCGCGCGGGATCAACTTCCGCGAGCACCTCAAGCGCACGGAGAAGGACCGGCAGGTCCGGTTCCCCCTCTACCGCGTCGTCCATGTGGACGGGCGCAAGAGGGAGCGCGAGCACCTGTTCTATACGGCCGACGAATACGACGCTTTCGTCCTGGACTTGCACCAGAAGCTCGAGCGCAAGGGCAAAGACCTGGAGATCATCGAGGAGGACCAGGAGGCCTTTGCAGCGCCCGAGATGGTGCCGAACAGCATCCGGTCGTTCAGGTTCGACCGGGCCTCCCGCATTGTTGAAGTCGTGGGCGAGATCGAGGCCATCGGCGTCCGCATCGCATGGCTCTACGGCGGGGAGCAGGAGGAAGGGCCGCCCAGGTTCACCATCCGCTCCAACGGCGACGAACTGGGGGTACCCACGCTGCTCGGGCTGCTGCCGGCAGTCGGGCAGCTCGGGCGGCAGGGCCTCGACATCCAGCGCTACAAGGGCCTGGGCGAGATGGACGCGGCCGAGCTGGCCGAGACGACGCTGAACCCCAAGAGCCGGCGCATCGTCAGGGTAGCCACCGGCGACGCGGTCACCGCCGACAACTACTTCACGATACTGGCCGGCAAGGACGTGAAGCGCCGGCGCGAGTTCATCGAGCGGCACGCCATGGAGGTCACGAACCTGGATATCTGAGTTGCCGCGCCGCGCAGGCCCTTCGGGAGCAGGCCGGGTTGCCCGGCCGACGGCGAGCCTTCTCATGGGCGAGTTCGACTACCAGGTCGAGTGTCCCTCCTGCGGGGCCGTCTTTACGGTCCCGGCGATCAGGCTGGGCCGCCAGGAGACCTGTCCCGTGTGCCGCGCCGTCGTCAGGGTGGCGCAAGAGGCCCCTGAGGCGGCGGAGCCCGTAGAGGCAGAGGGCGCGCCGGAACTCGAGGCCCCCGCTCCCGCGGAGGCCGTCCCGCTCGCGCTTGGTGACTTCGACGCGTCCGCCCTGGCACTCGTCTGCTGCGTCCGGGAGCAGAAGGTCAACCCGCTTGAGGTCGGGCCTATCGTGAGGGCGTTCACAGGCCTGCCCCTGACCGATGCGCGCCGGCAGGTCGCCAAGGGCAAGGGCATCCTGGCCGAGGGAATCAGCCTGGACAGGGCGCGCGACATGGCGGACGCGCTCGGGAGCAAGGGCGTCGAGGTGTTCGCCTGCCCCGCCGAGGTCGTGCCGGCCATCGAGAAGGAGCTTGCCGCGCAGCTCATATACGGCGCGGACGAGCAGGCCCTGCACATCCAGGTCGACGCCGGCGGGACGATCAAGTCCGTGCTGTGGGAGAGCCTGGCGGCCGGCATGTGCACGCGGGAGCAGTTCTTCCGGGGCGGAGCCCTGAGCCCACAGACGGAGGAAGTCGAGACGGTCTACATCGACACGCAATACGGAGTGGCCGTGGAGCAAAGGATGCGGCATGAACCCCGGGAGCGCGACGCGGACTTCCGCATCACGTTCATCCTGAAGGGCCCTGCGGGGCGCGTCTACCTGCTGCCGGTCGATGAGCGGCACGTGCGCTACGCTTATCTGGGAGACCGGCTCAAGTCCGGCGTCAGGCAGAACCTGGCCCAGTTCCTGGCGGATGTGCTGGATTGGGCGAGCGGTGCCTTCTTCCCGGAGGGCATGCGGGCGGCCGCCCGGGGCCAGTTCGAACGTGTCACGAAGGTGGTCGGCAAGGTGGACTTCGACAACTACCTGCGCTGGACGCTGTGCTGCGCCGCTGCGCGCGGCTTGTTCGGCAGCGGCGCACATGACCGGTGAGCCTCCGCCGCAGGGCTGATCCGGCCTGCCCGAAGCATACAGACAAGGACGAGCCAACATGTCGCACGAAGCCGAAGTGGAAGAGCTGCTGATCGAAGATGAGATGAAGGAGGCGTACCTGACGTTCGCGATGAGCGTGATCGTCAGCCGCGCCCTGCCCGACGTGCGGGACGGACTGAAGCCCGTCCAGCGGCGGATACTGGTCGCGATGGACGAGTTGAACCTCGGCCCCCGCTCCAAGACGCGCAAGTGCGGCAAGATCGTCGGCGACGCGCATGGTAACTACCATCCCCACGGCGAGGTGGCGATCTACGACACGCTGGTCAGGTTGGCTCAGCCGTTCACGATGCGCTACCCCCTGATCGACAGCCAGGGCAACTTCGGTTCGATGGACGGCGACCCTCCTGCGGCGCAGCGTTACACGGAGGCCCGCCTGAGCCGCGTCGGCTCCGAGATGCTCCACGACCTGAAGCTCGACACGGTGGACTTCACGGAGAACTACGACGCCACGCGCCAGGAGCCGGTCGTTCTGCCGTCCCGGTTCCCGGCCCTGCTGGCGAACGGCGCGTCGGGGATCGCCGTCGGCATGGCCACCAGCATCCCGCCGCACAACATCCGCGAGGTCTGCGACGCCGCCGTGGCGGTGATCGACGACCCGGACGTGACGGTGCGCGAACTGATGAAGGTGCTCCCCGGGCCGGACTTCCCTACGGGAGGCATAATCTGCGGCCAGCAGGGCGTTTACGACGGCTATGTCACCGGCCGGGGCATCACGGTCCTGCGCGCCCGCACGCACGTTGAGGAGGACAAGAGCGGACGCCGCAGCATCGTCGTCACCGAGGTCCCCTACCGCACCGACCGCGACACCATCGTCGAGAAGATCGCCGAAGCCGTGCAGGCCGGACGCGTCGAGGACGTGCAGGACGTGCGCAACGAGAGCGACAAGTCCGGCACCCGCATCGTCATGGAACTGAAGCGTGAGGCCGACGATCAGGTCGTCCTCAACCAGCTCTTCCAGCACACGCCGCTGCAAACGACGCTGAGCATCATTCTGATCGCCATCGTGGCCGGCCGGCCGGAGACCCTTACGCTGAAGCGGTGCCTGGAGCTCTTCATCGAGCACCGCATGGAGGTCGTCCGGCGGCGCACGGCCCACCAGCTCAAGAAGGCCGAGGACCGCGCCCACATAGTCGAGGGCCTCAGGATCGCCATCCTGAACATTGACGAAGTCCTGGAGATCATCCGCGGCAGCAAGGAGGTGGCGGAGGCCCGCGCCCGCCTGGCCGAACGCTTCGAACTGACCGACAGGCAGGTGGACGCCATCGTCGGCATGCAGCTGCGCAGCCTGGTGGGGCTCGAACGCCTCAAGATCGAGCAGGAGCACAAGGACCTGCTGGCGCAGATCGAGCAGTACAAGGGCATCCTGGCCGACCGCCGCAAGGTGGTCGCCATCGTTCGCGAGGACCTGTTGGACGTCAGGAACGCGTACGGCGACGAGAGGCGCACCGCCATCACCGGCGAGGCGCAGATCCTGGAGCGCGAGGACCTGATCGCCGACGAGGAGGTGATCGTGACGGTCACCTACAAGGGCTACGCCAAGAGGGCGACGCCCGACGAGTTCAGGTCCCAGGGCCGGGGCGGCAAGGGCGTGATCGGGGCCGACCTGGGCGAGGGGGATTTCGTTACCGACGTCTTCACCGCCTCAACCCACGACTACATCCTGTTCTTCACGGACCTGGGCCTAGTGTACTGGCCCAAGGTGTTCCTGATTCCGGAGATGCGTCGTACCGCCAGGGGCCGCGCGCTGGTCAACATCCTGCCGCTGCGCGAGGGCGAGACGATAACGGGCATGATCCCCGTTCGCGAGTTCGACGAGGAGGGCTACCTGCTGATGGCCACGGCCCTTGGCAGGGTCAAGAAGACGCAGCTGAGCGCGTTCGGCAAGCGCGGTTCGGGCGGCATCATCGCCATCGACCTGGCCGAGGGGGACCGGCTGCTCGGCGTGCGCAAGACCACCGGCGGGCAGGAGGTCATACTGGGCACGCTGAGAGGGCGGGCCGTACGCTTCCACGAACGGGACGTGCGGCCCATGGGCCGCTCCGCTGCGGGCGTGCACGGCATCCGGCTCAGGGGCAAGGACAGGGTCGTGGACATGGCGCTCGTGCGGGAAGGCGCCGCGCTGCTGAGCGTCTGCGAGAACGGCTACGGCAAGCGGACGGAGTTCGGCGATTACCCGACGCACCGGCGCGGCGGCATGGGCGTGATCGGCATGAAAACGACCAGGCGCAATGGCCCCGTCGTCGCGATGCGCGAAGTCACGGAGGAGCAGGAGCTGTTCCTCATAACGGAGCAGGGAATGGCGGTGCGCATCCCCGTCAGCTCCATCAGCTGCATCGGCCGCGACACGCAGGGCGTCAAGCTCATCACTACCGAGAAGGGGGATAAGGTGAGCGGCGTGGCCGTCATCGTCCCGGAGGAAGAGGAAGAGCCCGGCGAGGAAGACGAGGAAACGTCATAACCTGACCGGAGGCGCGCACATGCAGATGCCCGAGCCCCTCGTGAGGACGGACCTGGCAGGCCTGGAGCTCTTCAACCGCGGGAAGGTTCGCGACATCTACGCGCTGGGTTCCAGGCTCCTCATCGTCACGACGGACAGGATAAGCTGCTTCGACGTCGTCCTCGGCACGCCCATACCGTGGAAAGGCAAGGTGCTGACCTCGCTGACGGAGTTCTGGCTCTACTACCTTCGGGACCTCGTGCCGAACGACCTCATCACGGCGCGGGTGGCGGAGATGGGGCCGGCGGTCGAGCCGTACGCCGACCTGCTGCGCGGGCGCGCAATGCTCGTCAGGCGCGCTGACGTGCTGCCCGTTGAGTGCGTCGTGCGCGGCTACCTGTCCGGCTCCGGCTGGCGGTCCTACAAGAAGGGCGGCGCCGTCTGCGGCATAAAGCTGCCCAGGGGCCTGCGGGAAAGCGACAGGCTGCCCGAGCCCATCTTCACGCCCACAACCAAGGCGGAGGCCGGCCACGATCTGCCGCTCTCGATGGGCGAAGTCGAGCGCATGGTCGGCACGGACCTGGCCAGACGGATGCGCGGCCTCTCCCTCGCGGTCTACCAGAAGGCCGCCGAGTACGCCGCGACCCGCGGCATCATCATCAGCGACACGAAGTTGGAATGGGGGCGCTGCGATGGGGAACTGACGCTGGTGGACGAGGTGCTCACGCCGGATTCGTCCCGCTTCTGGCCGGCGGACACCTACAGGCCGGGGGGCCGGCAGCTATCGTACGACAAGCAGTACGTGCGGGACTGGCTGGACGAATCGGGGTGGGACCACGAGCCGCCTTCGCCCGAGCTGCCAGAAGAGGTGGTGCGCCGCACGAGCGAGAAGTACCTGGAGGCCTGCCGCCTCCTGACCGGCCGCCTGCCGGAGTGAGGGGCTCACGTAGATAAAAAACGTTAACCTGTCGTGTAAACGTTTTTCTTGACAACTGGGGCATACATGGATATACTGTTCCGTACGGCTAGTATCGCGTCCCGGAGATACGTTCGATATGTCCAGGCACTCCACAAGGCCTATCATGGCCTTTCAGGCCAGTCTCAGCCAGATCGGCTGTGGCCGACTTATGCCCGTTATTTGCGGGACGGCACACTAGGCTGAGGAAGGTCTGTACCAGCCGTAAGCGGGCTACGCGTGAATGGGGCCCTCAGATGGCAAGCCTGATCATGCGAAGGCTGGATGAACTCCGGGCGGCAGACAGCCTTGCCATGTTCGCTGCTCTTCCGCAAGCAGGCTGCCACGAGATGAGTGGCAATCGTAAGGGCCAGCTTTCGCTCGACTTGAAGCATCCCTACCGCCTTCTCTTCGAGCCCGCCGTCGACCCCGTGCCGCTGAAGCCCGACGGGGGGCTAGATTGGGGCCAGGTTACAGCCGTTCGCATCGTCGAGATCAAGGACACACATGGCTAAAGGCGCGACCAACGAGTACGTTCCCGATGCAGTTTCGCCGCCAGGTGAGACGTTGGCTGAGGCGCTGGAAACGGTTGGGATGACCCAGAAGGAGTTCGCCAAGCGTACGGGGAGGGCTGAGAAGACGATAAGCCAGATCGTGAACGGCAAGGCGCCGATTACGCCGGAGGCGGCGTTGGAGTTCGGGCGGGTCCTGGGCGTTCCCGCAACCTTCTGGAATAACCGCGAGCGTCATTACCAGGAGTTCCTTGCCCGCAAACGCGAGAGGGCCAGACTCGACCGAAACCTCGACTGGCTCGGGCAGGTTCCCCTGAAGCAAATGACGAAGTGGGGCTGGATTCGGCGTTTTGACGACGCCGTCGATCAGCTGGGGGAGGTCCTGCGGTTCTTCGGAGTCGCTTCTGTGAAAGCCTGGGAGCGATCATGGCGGGGTCCCGACCCCGTTGCCGATTTCCGCTCCTCGCCGGCATTCGAGAAGAACCCCGTTGCCGTTGCGGCCTGGCTGCGGCGGGGAGAGGTCCTTGCAGAAGGCCTGGAGTGTATGCCTTACGACCGGCATCGGTTCCGCTCTGCCCTTCACACGGCCCGCAATCTCACGCGTGAAGAACCATCAGTCGCATTCGAGCGGCTCAAGGGCATGTGCTGCGAATGCGGTGTCGCCGTCGTCGTCGTTGCAGAATTGCCGGGGACGCGCGTGAGCGGAGCTGCTCGCTGGATCGAGAAGCGCAGTAAGGCGCTGATACAGCTGAGCCTTAGGTACCACACGGCGGATCACCTCTGGTTTACCTTCTTCCACGAGGCAGGGCATATTCTCCGCCACGGCAAGACGGAAGTATTCGTCGACGACAAGGCACGTGCCGAGGGTGACGTGAAGGAGGCCCAGGCGGACCGATTCGCTGAGGATACGCTTATTCCGGAAGGGCCGGACGGGAAGAGCAGGCATAAGGATTTGGGGGTGCTCAAGAAATGAAACGGTATCGAATCGCGTTCTGGGTGAGTCTCGGTCACGCGGTCGTCGTGCTCGCGCTGGCCGTGCTGGTGAACGCCACGTTCACGCCGGGCGTACCGGTCGATTACGCCAAGACGCCGTTCTTTGTGGGTTTCGTCAACTGGTCTCTTTCACATCTGCCCCAGTACCTGTGGATGTGCTTCGGCCTTTCGTGCGTGGCCGCCCTGCACTTCAGGTTGAAGGCCCGCGGGCAGCGGGCGCTCAAGTCCGCCTTGGTCTACCTGACGGCCAAGGGCTCGCTTATGCTGGCCGTCCTTTTCTTTACCGCGACGGTATGGGCGCTGATGCAGTCCCGGAATCTCGAGGACCTCACCGTGTACTACAGGTCAGGCGAGAGCGCCGTGCTTGAGATCGAAAGCGTGGGCACCACGGTATGGCTCGTTGGCGAGGCGTTGTTGAGCCTGCCTCTATGGATCATGCTGGCTCTGCGCTCCTGGCACGCGGTCCGCACCGAGAGCGGCGAGGGTAGCGAGGCCGTGGGCCGGAGGGGGAGGGGCGGGAGGCAGATACGTGGGTTTGGATGGTGGGTGCTTGGCGTGGTGGTGTGTCTGGCGGCCCTGGCTGCGGGGTTCGCCTGGAGATCTCTCCGGGCGCATGAGCCGCCACCGGATGCACGCGCCAAAGAGGCAAGCATTGAGGACATCCTTGCGTCGGGAGATGTCAAAGCCCTCAAGGCCCTTCTGGAGGCGCGGCCCGAGGTCCTCCTTGCACAGCTCGTGCCCCTCGACCCGCCACCACGAGTCGTCCACTCCCTCCGGCCACACGATCACGTCGGACCTGTGCGTCTCGCCGTCTATCGTTATGCTGCCGAACTCGTAGTGCTCGATACTCATCGCCCGTCTCCCGCTCACCAGCCCAGGAGCCCCTTGATGGAGTCCCAGAGGCCCTGGAAATGCTTGACGGCCTCGATGTCCCGCAGCGTCGGGGTCCAGACGTGCTTGCCGGCGCCCACCTGGGCGAGCACGTACCTGCCGAAAGCGAGCTGGCCGATGGCCGTCGTACCCGTGGCGATCTGGCCAAGCCCGAAGTAGATGCCCACGGCAATCTGCCCGATCGCCAGTGCGCCTGTGACGAACTGCCCGAAGCCGAACAGCACGCCGACTCCCACCTGAGCGATAGTCACGAACCCGATGCCGAACTGCCCGATGGCGATGATGCCTCGGGCGACCATCAACTTGCCCGTCTCCTTGCTGCGGCCGAAGGCGATGTGGACGAGCGGCCAACCGAGGACCTGGGCGCTGCTCTTCCACTCGAAGCCCCACGCGCGCCGGCCGGCCCGGATCGCCGCCGCAGCCGGCAGCGGGGGCGCGGCCTCCTTTGCCATCGGGCATCCGCAACGCGGGCACACGACGGCCTTCTCGCTTATGCCGGCCCCGCATTCCGGACAGGCTATCAATGCCATCGCCGTCTCCTCGTGACGCCGGGCGGTCGAGCGTGCGCCGATCCTCTCAGGGCTCTCGCCGGCTGCCGTCAGACGTGGACGAGAGCAGGTTTCGCACCGCTTCGGCCATCCTTCTGTGGCCGTCGTCGGAGAGGTGAATTCCGTCCAGCGTATTCAACTGGCCGGACAGCACGCCGGCGAGCAGCCTCTTCGGGATCAAGATGGCGCCGGCCTCACGGGCCAGCCGGCGCTGTATTGTACCATACCGGTTGTAGAACGGGGGCAGCGGCAGTTCGAGCATGGCGACAGTTCGGCCCCTGTAGCTCACGGCCCTCAGCAGCGCCCTCAGGTCCCTCTCGAACCGGTCCGGCGGCGTTCCGTTGAGCAGGTCGTTCCCCCCTATCTCAAGGATGACCAGGCACGAGCGGGAGGGCAGTTGGTCGGCCTGCCTGAGCGCCCTCCGGATGGTCGCGCCGTTCTGCGACAGGTTCCGGACCTGCAGCTCTTGCATCCCCCGGAGGACGGTCGGCCACGTCTCCTGCTCCTTGCCGATGCCGGCGCTGATCGAGTCGCCGATCACGAACACCTCCCGGCGCCCCGCCGCGGGTATGGCCGGACACACGTGGTAGCGGAACTCGGCCAGGGCGATCGCGACCGTAAGGACCGCAGCCAGTCCCCGCAAGACAGCCTCCGCCCGGTGCGGCAGCCCGACGACCAGACGCGCCAGCCAGGCCACGAGAACGCCAAACCACCCCGCGTACAGCCACATCGGCGCGGGCGTGGCGGAAAGGACGACCAGCGACATGCCCGCGAGCGCGAGCACGCGGAAGGCGATCCGGGCCAAAAGCTTCTCCGAGAGGGCCGATACGGCGACGGCGACCAGGATGAGCGCCGCCCCCGAGAGAAACGCGTCGCCGCTCGCGATGTGGCATATGATCGGATTCATCGGAAGCAGAGGCAGGCTACGCCATCCGTTCTGTAACGGCTCCTCAAACAGCCGAACACGACTCGCCCTGGCAAGACGCCGCAGGCCGTCGCGCCGGACCGGTATGATAGTGCGCGCCCGCGGGCTCGCACAAGCAGCGCCGCACCTTCGGCGCTCCGCCGGCAGCCGTTGACGCAGGGGCACCGGTCAGCTAGGGTGTCGTCACGTTGTGACCTCGGCGGGCGTTCGCGCAAGGAGGGACGATGCATGGCCGTTGAGCGACGCAGGCCTCTGACCGCCAACATCGGCGTCATGGCGGTCGGGCACCACGTCTACTGGGGGCAGTTCGAGGGGTTGCTCCAGGAGCTGCTCGGCAAGGTCGGCGCCTTTGTGGGGAAGGTCAGGGCGCAGGGCGTCGACGTGGCCGATTTCGGCATGGTCGACCGGGCGGAGGCAGCCTACGCCGTGCTGCCGAAGCTCAAGGCCGCCGACCTGGACCTGCTCTTCGTGGACATGGTCACCTACGCCACGTCCTCCACGTTCGGCGCCATCTGCCGGGAGCTCGCCGTCCCGATCGTGCTGGTCGCCATGCAGCCACTCGAGGCCATGGACTACGAGCGCGGCAGCACCTACATGCAGCTCGCCAACGACGACTTCTGCTCCGTGCCCGAGTTCACGGGCGTCGCCATCCGGATGGGCAGGCCCGCGCCGCCCGTCATCCTGGGCACGCTCCATGACGACCCGATCGCCGAAGCTGAGATCGCCGAGTGGTGCGCCATAGCGAAGGTCCTGCATGACCTGCGGCGCGCCCGCATCGGCCACATGGGCCATGTGCTCGAGGCGATGTTCGACATGCACACCGACCCGACGGCCGTCACGCGCGCGTTCGGCTGCCACGTGGTGCAGTGCGAGCCGGACGAGATCCTGCGGCATTACGGCGAGACCGATCCCGCGGCGGTCGGTGCGAAGGTGGCAGAGATCCTGGGCTTCTTCGACACGCCGGACCCGAGCGCCGACCCCATCGCCGCCAGGCTCAGCGAGGAGGACCTGGAGACCGCCGCCCGCGTCGCGGTCGCCCTGGACCGCTTCATCGAGGAGAAGGACCTGGACGGCCTCGCCTACTACTACGAGGCCGAGGAGGGCTCCGAGATGCGGACCGTGGTGACCAACCTCATCGTGGGCAACTCGCTCCTGTGCGCTGCCGGCTTCCCCATGTGCGGCGAGTACGACGTCAAGACCTGCATCGCCATGCTGATCATGGACCGGCTCGGCATCGGCGGCAGCTTCGCGGAGTTCCATCCGATCGACTTCGGGCGCGACTCCGTGCTGGTCGGGCACGACGGGCCGCACCACATCAACATCGCCGACGGCCGGCCGGTGCTGCGCAGCCTGAAGAAGTACCACGGCAAGCCCGGCTCGGGCGCCGGCGTGGAGTTCCGCATCAAGGAGGGCCCGATCACCATGCTCAGCATCGGGGTGACGGCGGAGGGGCGGCTCAAGTTCGTCATGGCCGAGGGCGAGTCCCTGCGCGGCCCGATCCCGCCGACGGGCAACACGAACACCCACGGCCGCTTCCGGCCCGACGTGCGGACGTTCCTCAAGCGGTGGGTCGCCGAGGGTCCCACGCATCACTTTGCCCTCGGCGTCGGGCATCGCGCCCGGACGATCAAGAGGATCGCGGACTGCCTCGGCGTCGAGGCCGTCGTCGTCACGCTCCCTTCGTGAGGTGCCCCGCGACTCGCCCGGTCAGAAGGCCGGCGGGCCGGCCCGGACGCCGCGGCGGGCGTATTCCTCCCGGATCGCGCGGACCCTGCGCGCGCCGTCTTCGCGGGTCTCCGGGGTGTCGCGCAGCTCGTGCGCCCTGTACAGCGCGTCCTGGAGCTCCTTCCAGTTGAGCTTCGTCAGGTCCGGCATCGGCTCGCCCTCGGCGCGCGGCTCGGCCACGTCGGCGGAAGGGGCCGGCTCGGGGGCGACGGACGCTTTGACACCGCAGTGGGACGAGTATAGCATCATACAGGTGTAAGGGGTCATCTGCATGACTGCGCATATGCGCTCGGCGGGCAGATGCAGTCGTTTAGTCCCAAGGTGTCCAGTTGGTCTGGCGCACGCGCCATTTACGTCTTCGCTATCGGTGGCACCGCAGACTGATGCGAGTAGGAGGTCCGCATGGTTCCAAAGCCGGATGTGCGTCTACGGGGCGCGCTACTTGATCTTGCTCAGGGCATCAGGGACGGGGCAGTCGGGGGCCGAGAGTCTGGTGCGCTCAAGCCTGAGAAGACACTGCTCTGGCGCCCCCGGGTCACTGACTGGCGCTACACTGAGAAAGGCCTGAGTGTGCACGCGACGAGCGACGAGGTGAGCAAGGCCTCTTGGCACAGAGCGGAAGTTACGTTAGCCGAGTCTACTGAGCGACGACCGGAGTATGGCACCGCGCTTGCTCTTCTGGGTGAGGGCATGCCTTCTGATCAGAATCCCCAGCAGAAGCTGCGTCGCTTTGTCAGCGTCGTAGCGCGAGCCTCCTTGCTGCGCGCCCGGCAGACAGAATCCCAGCGTAGGGCGCTCGTCGACAGGTTTCTGCTAGACCTAGAGGGAACATGCCAGCGGTGCTCGGTAAAGGTGGACATTGAAGGCTTGATGGTGTTCTCTGATCCCATCAAGTTCACTGACCAGGGCATGACGGTGGTCCTGCGACGGAGCGAGCCAGATGACCTTGCGAAGGAAGTGCCTGTGGGCTGGTTCCCACTGCAGACGGCCCTCGCTCCTACAGCCATCCTGGAAATCCGTGTGAAGGTCAGGCGGTTCATCGAGTTGCAGGCGACTCTCGATCAGCTAATGGCCGTCCTTCGTCTGTTCGGAGTGGGCAGCGTCCGGTTCACCTCGTATGTTCCTGTTTCGCAGTCGATTACGGAGTTTTTCCCTCTCGGAACAGCCTACTACGGGCCACGGGAACAAGTGCTCGAGACGGGACTGATCCGCCAGGAAGAGGCAAGCCGACTCCCTGCCTTCTGGCGGAGGCTGCGGAGTGCGATGGGTCCATCTTTCTCTGACCGAATTCCCAAGGACGCCAAGCCGGCCGGGATAGCCTACCAGCGGTACTGCGACGCGCTATTCCGTAATGGTCTGACAGAAAGGCGAGTTGCAGGCGCTGTCATGGGACTGGAATCTGTCCTCCTTCGGGCAGACGAGCGCCAGGACCTCAGCTACCGGCTCAGAATGCGCGCTGCCATGCTACTCGGGTGTCTGGGCTGCGACCGTGGGCGGGTAGCTGATGCCATTCGCAGAGGGTACCAGGTGCGGAGCACGTTTGTGCACGGCGGCTATATGGACGAGAAGATGAAGGCGCACGTTGGGGACCATGAAGGGGGCACTGCTGGCTTCGTGCGCGAGTTGTTACAGTGCCTTAGACTATCCATTGTGGCAGCAGCACTGGCGAAGGGAACGAAAGACGATCTGATCAAGCAGCTAGATGCAGCGCTTCTAGGCGAGGGCGAGGCCAGCGGATTGAGGAAGATGCTTCGGCCCGCGATGGAGGTACTACTGTGAGTGACAGTATGGCCTGTGGGAGCTGGGTTCGCCGTAGTTTGTGGCAGCTGGGGGCGTTGGCCAGTGCCGTTGGACGGTCGCTTGCGCTCGAACGGGAGAAGCAGGATGCCGCTATCTGACTACTCTCTAGACAAGTTCGTCGCGCCAAAGTTGTCGCAGCTGAACGAGTGGGCCGTTCGGGACCTTCGAGGATGTGTTCGAGAATACGGCTGCTGGGTGGACAACTTCATCCTCAACTCCATCTTCCGGGTTGGCATTCCCAGGGGACGGCGCCAGCTGATGCTCTACTTCCTGCGCAAGACAGACGGGGCATTGCAGGAATACGAGGAAGCACGGACCTTCCTGGGGCGCTATGTCGCCGCATCCCGGCCCAGCCTATCTCATTACTTCCACGCACTGCGCCACTTCGAGACGGCCATGATGCTGGCATGGCAGGCGTGCGACGCTATGAACATGGTGATGGAGCAAGACGGCGGCAGAGCGTCCTATAAGGGCGGCGATGGCTCGGCGTACGATCGCCTGCGGCGGATCCAGAACATCGTCAAGCATGCAGCTGAAAAGCTGCTATGCGGGCGGCTGTCCCCCGAGCCGAGCGTGCCGGTCTGGCTGGTGAACGAAGGAGTGGAGTCAAGCGACTGCTCACTGACCTTTGACGAACTCGCACAGCTTCTCACACAGCTGGGGGCCGTTGCGGAGGAGGTGTCGAATCCGTCGCCCCAGCGGCCCGGAAAGACTGCGAATCCCTGACCCAGCTGTTGAGGCAGCGTCAGGGGCCCGGCACGCTCATCGGCAGTGACTCCCGTAGTATCGGCGGAACAGCTCCTCGCCCAGCATCATGCGGATGAGGGCAGAACGGACCTGGCGCTCGTCATACTCGGGATGACGGTGGCGGATGCCGGCCTCGGCAAACGCGCGAACGGTGTTGCTCATCTCGAACGCCATCCGTATGCGGCCCTCGGGGCCGAGCTTGCGGAGGATCGCCACCTGCGCCCGCATCGCCTGCCTGCTCGTGTCGGCACGGAGTATGCTTAGTTCCACGACTGCCTCCGAGCACAGTGGATCCTCAACGCTTGGTTCGGTCGCTGTCAGACCAGGGCGGTACCTCGCGCGTGTGGCGTGACCATTATTCGGTCCACCTGCCTCGTGGGGCCGAACACCTTTCGTAGGGGCACGGCGTCCAGCCTTCTATGAAAAGGCCCACTGTGTCAAGGAAGAATCCTCGTAGCGGTTT
>CAZFSS010000044.1:0-21195 GCA_964521715.1 uncultured candidatus Brocadiaceae bacterium
ACGTAGGTACACACGGTGAGAAGACGGACATCCTTTCTCGCAGGAAGGTGAGTGGGATGAAGGCTCACGAGGCCATCAGGGAAATGGCGGACCTTATCCGGCAACACGTGAGCCAGGTGCGGCAATACCTGCAAGCCAGTGAACCACCGGACAAAGGGTTGCCCGAACACGCCGAGTGCCTTCAGGCGAGCATCGACCTTGGATCGATCGATAGCAGCCTGGAGAAGGTTCGTATCGTGCTGCTCAAAGTCGTCCCAGACGAGAACGTTGAGGAGCTGTTCAAGAGAGCCGAGAAAAGGGCAAAGCGCTAGTGCTGGACCGCGCCCACTTGCGTAGTTGGCAGCTGGTGTCTTCCCTCTCGCAAGGAGCAGTGCCTATGCCTGAGTGGTTCCACTTCTGCACACCAAATGCGTCCCATACCCGCCCAAATACGCCATCTCAGGTACAGGGGCAAAACGGGCCACAAGGCCCACAGGCCCTCTCAAGGGCATTCTGCCCATTCTCAAGCTAGGAGTGCATCCTTTCCCTCCCTCTCCGCCATCTCCTCCGCCTTCTATTCCTGCCCTGCTCCCGCTCTTTGGCCGCCGTACGGAGGGCTGCTCTCACGTGACGCGCATTCTACTGGCCACGCTTCTGGCAGCGGTTGTCTGGGCCGGCTGTAACCTGTGCCGGGCACAGGAAACGCCGAGCCCCGATGAACTGGCCCGCGGCTTCGCCCACCCGCCGGACTCCGCCAGGCCGCAGACCTGGTGGCACTGGATGAACGGCAACGTGACGGCCGAGGGGATCACGGCCGACCTGGAGGCGATGAAACGCGTCGGCCTCGGCGGAGCGCAGGTGTTCAACGTGGACTATGGCGTACCGGCGGGGCCCGTGAAGTTCATGAGCCCCGAGTGGAGGGCGATGGTCAGCCACGCGGTCAAGGAAGCCGACCGGCTCGGCCTGGAGCTGCACGTGCACAACTGCGCCGGCTGGTCCAGCAGCGGCGGGCCCTGGGTGGAGCCGGAGCATGCAATGCAGACGGTCACGGTGAGCGAGCGCAACGCGTCCGGTCCCGGCCAGCTCGAGGGCAAGCTGCCGATGCCGCCGGCGCGGGCCGGCTACTACCGCGACATTGCGGTCCTCGCTTTCCCTACGCCTGGCGGAAGTCCGGAGCGGGACACGCTGCGGATCCCCGGGATCGCAAGCAAGGCGGGATTCGAGCCGGCCCGAGGGGAAGGTCCGTCCGCGCGCGAAGCGGTAGCCGCCGCCCCGGGCCAAGCAGTAGCGATCGAGGGGATCGTGGACCTGACGGACCGCCTGGGAGCGGACGGGACTCTCACCTGGGACGTCCCGGCGGGCCATTGGACGATCGTGCGACTGGGTCACACGCCGATCGGCCGGACCAATCACCCGGCCATGCCCGAAGGGCGCGGCCTGGAGGTCGACAAGATAAGCCGGCCTGCGATGGACGCCTTCTTCGCGGGCATGATGCAGACGGTGATCGACGACGCGGGACCGCTCGCCGGCAAGGCGCTGAGGGGCGCACTGATCGACAGCTACGAAGTCGGGCCACAGAACTGGACGCCCGGCTTCCGCGACGAGTTCATCGGGCGGCGCGGATACGATCCGATTCCCTGGATGATCACGCTCACAGGACGGGCGGTCGAGACGCCGGCGCTGTCCGAGCGGTTCCTCTGGGACTTCCGCCGCACGATCGCCGAGCTGTTCCGCGACAACTACTTCGGCTACTTCGCCGCGCTCTGCCACGGGCACGGGATGCTGGCCTCCGTCGAGCCCTACGGCAACGGGGGGTTCGATGACCTGGCGGCCGGGGGGACGTGCGACATCCCGATGGGCGAGTTCTGGGTCGGCGGCTGGGCGGACGGATCGCTCAAGGCAGCTGCGTCGGTCACACACACGACCGGCAGGACGGTCGCCGGGGCCGAATCCTTCACGGCCGGCTGGGAGAACGGCCGGTGGCAGAACGACCCTTACGCCCTCAAGGCCCTGGGCGACCGGGCCTTCTGCATGGGCATCAACCGCTACGTCTTCCACCGCTACGCCGCCCAGCCGTGGCTGAACAGAGCGCCCGGCATGACGATGGGGCCCTGGGGATTCCACTTCGAGCGGACCAACACGTGGTGGGAGCCCGGCGCGGCGTGGCTGGAGTATGTCGCCCGCTGCCAGTATCTGCTCCAGCAAGGGCGCTTTGTCGCCGACGCGTGCTACTACGTGGGCGAGGACTCGCCGGTCGGGTTCCGCGTGGGCGACCCGCCCCTGCCCGCCGGCTACGACTATGACGGACTGAGCCGCGAGGTCCTGCTGGCCGACCTCTCAGCATGCGACGGGCGCCTCGTGCTGCCCGACGGCATGAGCTACCGCTTGCTCGTGCTGCCGCCAACGGATACCATGACGCCCAAAGTCGCACGCAAGGTGCGTGAGTTGGTCGCGGATGGTGCAACCGTGGTGGGCCCACGGCCGGAGCGCAGCCCCAGCCTGTCGGGCTATCCGGACTGCGACGCGGAGGTGAGCCGGATCGGCGCTGAAGTCTGGGGCGACTGCGACGGCAGGACCGTGACGGCGCACCGCTTCGGCAAGGGGCGCGTGACCTGGGGTCAGCCGCTGAACAAGGTGCTCGACGACGCGGGGGTCCAGCCCGACTTCACCTACACCGCGGACCCGGGCGTCGAGCTGCTTTGCATCCATCGGACGGTGGGCGACGCCGAGGTCTACTTCGTCTCGAACCAATCGCCGGCGAGCCAGGCGGCGACCTGTTCGTTCCGCGTCGCGGGCAAGAGGCCGGAGCTCTGGCACCCGGACACGGGCGCGATCGAGCCGGCAGCCGTCTTCGCCGAGCAGGACGCGCGCACGAGCGTTCCGCTTCTGCTTGGGCCGAAGGGATCGGTGTTCGTGGTGTTCCGCACGCAGCCGGAGCGGGCGGGCCACTTCGTGGCCGTGAGCCGGGACGGCCGTTCGGCGCTGGATCTGCTGCCGCCCGAGACACGGGCGCAGCTCGAGGTCCGCAGGGCCGCTTACGGCGTGCTCGATGACCCGCGCAGGCAGCTTGACGTAACCGGGCCGGTTCGCGCGATGGTGCGGGACGGCGTGCTGATCCCGCGGGCCGGCAACTACATCGCCGGCGACCCGGCGTACGGCGTCGTGAAGCAGCTTCGCGTGGACTACGCCCTCGACGGGCGGCCCGGCAGCGCAACCGTAAGGGAGAACGAGACCCTCACCGTCCCGCAGGACGCGCGGCCGTGGCGTCCGGCCGCCGAGCTCCACGTCGGCCCGGATGGCCGCACGCGCCTGGTCGCGTGGCGCGCAGGAACGTTTGAGGCACTGACCGATTCCGGCGAGACCGTGACCGTCCGCGCAGCGGAGCCCGCGGAGCCCGTGGGCGTCGCAGGGCCGTGGGAGCTCAGCTTCCCGCCTGGCCTCGGCGCCCCGCCCAGCGTGGCCCTGGAGGAGCTGATCTCCTGGCCCGAGCACGGGGACCAGGGCGTGCGGTACTTCTCCGGCACCGCGACGTACGCCAAGACGCTCAGCGTGCCGCCCGCCCTGCTGGCGGAGGGTCGGCGCGTCTGGCTGGACCTGGGCCGCGTGAAGAACCTGGCGCGCGTGCAGCTCAACGGGGCCGACCTCGGCGTGCTGTGGAAGCCGCCGTTCGCCCTGGATGTGACCGACGTGCTGAAGCCGGGCGACAACCGGCTGATCGTCAAGGTGACCAACCTGTGGCCCAACCGGCTCATTGGGGATGAGCAGTTGCCGGAAGACGTCCAGTGGGCTCCGTCCGGCGCTGAGGGCGCACGCCTGGCCTCCTGGCCGCCGTGGCTGATAAGGGACGAGCCACGGCCCGAAGGCAGGCGCGTCGCGTTCACCACCTGGAAGCACTGGAGGAAGGACGACACGCTTCTTGAATCGGGCCTGCTGGGGCCGGTCATGCTGCGCCAGGCCGTAGTGCTGCCTTTGCCGAATCCCTGAGCCTTCACACTACAAAGACCCGCCTGTTGCGGTCCGGCATCTCACGCACGGCACGACGGGGCACTGAGCGCAGGCCCGCCCGCGGCTGCCCCGAGGGCTAGGGATTCGGAAGCGCGATCCCCCATGCCGACAACGCCTCGACGGACCGGTCGATCGCCCGGGCAATGCCCCCTGCAGACCAGATCGCGCGCGGCGAGTATTCGAGCGTCACGCCGCCGGCGAAGCCGCGCTCACACAGCATCCCGACGTATCTGCCCACGCGGGCGGAATCAGCCGCGATAATGCGGTGGTCCTCGCCCTCGATCACGTCATGCAGATGCACGTGGACCACACGCCGCAGGAACTCCTCCGAGGGCCGCTCGGCCTGCCCATGCCGCCGGACGCTGAGCAAGTAATGCCCGGTGTCCCAACAGAGGCCCAGCCCCGTCCGGCTCACGACGTCCAGGAGCTCCGCATATGTGTCCCCGATGCGTATGACGTCCTCGCCCGGGGCCGGAGGAACTTGATGCTCAACAACGGCCCTGATGGCGCCGCCGGACTGCGCCGCGCGCCGCTCAAGCTCGGCAAGGAACAGCTGGGAGCGCTCGAAGAGCCGCCGGCGAAGGTCCGCCGTGTCTGCCCCACGCCGGTCGAACGACGATTCCGCCGGATGCAGCACGACCGCCACGGGCGCGTCACATATTGCAGCCACGTGCCCGGCAGCCTCCAGAATCGCGGCCATGGCCGTTGAGACCTGACCCGAGCGGCCGAATGCGGCGGGATTCTGGGCGCCCGACAGGTAGGGGTGCAGGCAGACGGTCAGGCCCTGCGCGCGGCAGGCAGCGGCCTCCCGCTGAAGCAGCCCCGTCTCCGCGCGATCCGTGCACGCACCGACTCCGAACTCGAAGTGCCGGAAGCCCCGGCGCCGGAGGAACTCGTACAGGTTCCCCTGGAACGGCGGCAGGGGGCCGCGCGCCTCTTGGTCGCGCCAGTCAAGCGACAGCTTGAAGCCAGGTGAGCCCGCAAATCCGGCCATGAATCCGCCCCTGGCGCCGTGCGCCGGTGGGTGACAGAGCGCCCATGTTAGCGCCGGCGCGCGGGGATTCAAGGCGCGGCGCAGAGGAGGCCGCCCGAAGGCCCCGTCCCCCCCGGCCCATATCAGGGGATCAAGGGGCGGAGAGGCTGTGAGCTGATCGGACACGCGGCCAGGGCCGGGAGCCGCACGGAAAGGAAGGGCGGAGCGAACCGCAGGTCCGCCCCGCCCTGTTAGTCAGATGCGGCGCTTAATCGACCGGATCCACGTCGTAGTTCGGCACGTAAGCTGGAGCCGGCGCATATGGTGTGTAGACGAACCCCGGCGGTATGTACGCGTTGTCACCGGGCCCGGCCCACCAGAGGTCCTGGTTGGTGGTAGGTGGGGGGCCTGGCGCGCCGAGATCAATGCAGTTGCCCAGGTTGCAGTCAGCCAGGTTGTCGTCGTCATAGTCGCCGTTGGCGTTCCAGTCGTTGTCCGCATAAACGTCCGAGTCCATCTGGACGGGATTTGTCAGGGCGCCTAAGGCCTCGAGCAGCTCAGGGTTCCCCAAGCGGCCCCAGACATCGCTGAAGCGCCAGAAGCTCGCGTGCAGGTCGTAGGAAAGCACGACGGCGCCGTACTCGTGATTGGCGATCTTGCTGAGGTCCGGGGGCAGCGCGCCGGGAGCGATCTGGATCACGGTCCTGAGGTGCTCCAGGTCCGGCCCGTCGCCATAGATCACGCGGGCCGTCCTTGACTGCAGCGGCACGTGAGGATCGATCAGGTAATCCGGATCATTGAGCTGACCAAGGTCCGTCTGGAGCCCGTACTGAATATTAGTCTCGAACCTGTACTCCGCCGTGTTGGCGTTCCCATCGAAGTCCATGGTCATGCCGGCCGGGTCCGCCTGCGTGAACTCGACGGGGCTGTCCATCGCGGGGCACCGGAAGACCTCCGGAGTGTCCGCATAGGCCGGGTAAAGGCGCGCTATGCTCAACGAGGAATCGTAGGCCCAATCAGTCGTGCCATCGCCGCCCTGATTGCCGACGTCGACCGCCCAACTCGGCGCCCTGCCGTAATCATAGCGCAACATAGGGAGCCCGACAGGGGCCAACTGACCCAGCTTGTTGTCCGTCCGGTAGGACTGCACGTACAGCCCCACCTGGTGCACGTTGCTCACGCAAGCAGCCTTCCAGGCCTCCTTGCGGGCGCGGGCAATCGCCGGCATCAAAAGAGCCGCCAAGATAGCTATGATGGCTATGACGACAAGCATCTCGATCAGTGTGAACGCCTTCCTCATCGTCCACCTCCTCAGCCGGTAAAGGTATGAGTTCGTTCGCGTCAGTCTTCTAGTACCTTTACTATACTGACGATAGGTCCGATGTCAAGTGGAAAACGGGGCCTTGCCCCACACGCGGGGATGCGGGCCGCTGCGAGGCGCCTTTGGCGGCTCCTGACGCCCTGTAGTCAGGCCGGCCCGGCCGTCCTGTTGCGTTGCCCCCGCCGGAACAGCCCATGCTGGGCCCCCGTTGGCGCGTGCCGCGCGCGCCCCGTTGCCAAAACCTGGGAGCCGGCGCCCCCAGCGCAGCCCAGACGGCCTTCGGCGCGTGCGAGACGGTCCGTCGTTGCGTTTGGCGCCGCAGGACCCCTATGCTATAATGACGGGGCAGACAGGGACCTTCTGGCAGAGATTCATCCCGCTGCTCTCGCTGCGAACTCCATCCCCTCTGGGTGGCCGCGTCGACTGGTTCGCCCGATCCTGCGCCGGAGATTCACTGACATGCGCACGCCTTCGCCGCAACGCCCGACACCAGATAGCAGGCAGCCTGAGGGCGACCGGCAAAATGTGTCCCAGGAGGGCAGGAAGCGGTTCCGTCTGCCCTTCTGGTATATCCTGCTGGGGGCGTTGCTGGTGCTCCTGATCCACTGGGCCGCCACCAGCCGCGAGCACGAACAGATCACCTACGGCCGGTTCCGCCAGTTGCTCGCAGACGGCAAGATCAGGAGCGCCGTGGTCACCTCTGAGAAGATCTCCGGCGAGTTGGTCGAGGCGGGACCCGAAGGGCGTCCTGGGCAGTTCGTCACGCAGCGCGCCCAGAACGACGAGGACGTCGCCACCCTCCTCCAGGAGAAGCTGGGCGCGAACTGGGACTGGGAGACGTCGTGGCTTGAGGGCCCTCTGCTTTACTGGATCGTGCCCATCGTCTTTCTGCTGGTCCTGTGGCGCTTCATCCTGGGCCGGATGAACCCCATCAGGAGCGTAATGGATTTCGGTCAGAGCCGTGGGCACGTGGTTGCCCAGAAGGACGTGCGCATCACGTTCGACGACGTGGCCGGCATCCAGGAGTGCAAGGAGGAGCTGCAGGAGGTCGTGGAGTTCCTGAGGAACCCGTCCAAGTTCACGCGTCTGGGAGGGCGCATTCCGAAGGGGGTGCTGCTCGTCGGCCTGCCCGGCACGGGCAAGACGTTGCTGGCCAAGGCCGTCGCGGGCGAGGCGGGAGTCACCTTCTTCAGCCTCAGCGGGTCGGACTTCGTGGAGATGTTCGTCGGCGTGGGTGCCGCGCGGGTTCGCGACCTGTTCGACCAGGCGACGAAGAGCGCGCCGTCCATCATCTTCATCGACGAGCTTGACGCACTGGGCAAGAGCCGGGGCGCGGGCCTGCTGGGCGGCCACGATGAGCGAGAGCAGACGCTCAACGCCCTGCTCGTTCAGATGGACGGCTTCACGACTCAGAAGGGCGTCATCCTGCTGGCGGCGACCAACCGCCCCGAGATGCTCGATCCGGCCCTGCTCCGGCCGGGCCGGTTCGACCGCCACATCGTGTTGCCCACGCCCGACCTGCAGGATCGCCGAGCGATCCTGCGCGTCCACACGCGGGACGTCAAGCTCAGCGAGGACGTCGACCTGGACAAGCTCGCGGCAATGACTCCGGGCTTCGTCGGAGCGGACCTGGCCAACCTCGTGAACGAGGCGACCCTCCTGGCCGCCCGGCGCAACAAGGACGACGTGGGCATGGGCGACTTCCAGGACTCCATCGAACGCGTCGTGGCCGGGCTGGAGAAGCGCAGCCGCCTGATGAACGAGCGCGAGAAGGGCATCGTCGCCCATCACGAGGCCGGGCACGCCCTGCTCGCCTGCGTGCTGCCGGGCGCCGACCCCGTCCGGAAGGTCTCCATGATCCCCCGCGGGATTGCCGCCCTCGGCTACACCATGCAGATGCCGACCGAGGACCGATACCTCTTGACGAAGGGCGAGCTGCTCGACCGCATGACCGTGATGTTGGGCGGCCGCTCGGCCGAGGAAGTCGTGTTCGGAGAGATCTCCACGGGCGCGCAGAACGACCTGAGACACGCTACTGAACTGGCGCGGGAGATGGTGACCGAGTTCGGCATGAGCGAGGAACTCGGCCCGCTCTCCTATTCGGCCGGCGAGGGCAGGTTCCCGTCTGCCGAGATCCAGCTTAGCCGTCCCTGGAGCGAGCGCACGACGCGACAGATCGACGGCGCGATCCGATCCCTGCTCGACTCGGCCCATGACCGCGCCCGCGAGCTGCTGGCCATGCACAAGGACGCCCTTAAGGCGCTCGCCAGCGCCCTGAGGGATAAGGAAGCCATCGAGGAGAACGAGCTGGGCCAGATACTGGGCCAATACGGGATAGTGGTGCGCTCGGGAGGCCCGCGTCGCGCCGAAGCCGGCGAGAAGGAGCCGTCGGCGGCGCCCCTTGCCGGGGCGCGTTCCCGACACGAGGGCGCTCCCGGATCCCCCGTGCCCACGGAAGCCCGCGACGAAGACACAGGCTAGGCGTGCCCGTTCGGGGGAGGCCCCGAGTCGAGGACGGCCGGGTCGCACGGCGTCGTCCTACTGCAAGCAGGAGCGGACCATGGAGCAAGAGAGAGGCGCAGGGGCAAGCGCATCGTCGAAGCAGCCGCCCTCGCGCACCCCGCGGCCTGAAAGCGATCGGATCAGCACCGCCCGGAAGATCAGGCTGGCGCTGCTCCTGTGCGTCCTGGTCGCGGTGGTCGTCGCAGCCGTGATCATCAACAGGCGTCAGCAGCGAGAGCTGAAGCAGCTTCGGGAGGACCTCTCAACGGCCGTGCAGCTGATGCGTGAATCCGTCCAGGGCCTGGACCCGGACAGCGCGCAGGACGAGCTGACGCTGAACAAGGCGCAGGGCGTCCACGCCTGGGAGGTGGCACGCCAACTGGCCGCCGAGCTGGAAGGGGCCGGCGAGCCGGAGGAGGCCAATGCGAAGCTCGCGGAAGCGAGAAGGCTCGCCGTCGCGCTCTATTACGCCGATGCTAGCCTGGACGAAGCCATAGGGCTCTTCAACGAGCTGGACACCAAGAAGATCGCCGAGGAGCTCGACCCGGCCCAGTTGCAGATGGCACAGAGGGCGGTCTCTGCGTTCCCTCCGCTGGCCGTCGAGGCCGCCGGCTCGGAGATATACGGCGACGGGAGGATCTACCTGAACGACTGCGCCGTCCTGTGGCAGATCGCGTGGCGCACGTGCAGCCAGGCCGAGACGGGCACGGAGAAGGCGCTTCGGCTCTGCCGCTGGTGTGCGCTGCACCTCCTGCCCGTCGAGCAGGACGCGCCGCCTGCGATGCCCGCAATGGTCGTACTCCAGGGCTATGGCTCGCCGGCACAGATCGCCTGGACCTACGCCGACATGGCCAGACAGGTCGGCCTGTCGGCGGACGCCGTTATCCTCAGACACGAGGGAGCAAGCCAGCAGTGCCTGATGCAGGTGCGCCCGCCGGACGGCGAACCGTTCCTGGTCATACCCTCGCTTGGCGTGCCGGTGGTGGACGCGGAGACGAACGAGTTGTTGTCGCTCGAGTCACTGGCCGAGCGCCCGGAGGCGTACGCCGCCCTGATGGCGCTGGCAGGCAGGGACGCGCCGTATACAGCCGAGGACTTCCGTGAGGCGGAAGTCAAGATCGCCGTCCATCCGTACGCCCTGTTCCCGCGGTTCCTGGTGCTGGCCCACCTGCTCTCCGCGCTGCCCTCAGCGCCTCGGGTCGCGCTCGAGGTGGATCCGGCTGGCTCGAGTCCGAGCTCTGCCATTTGGGAGCTGCCGGTCCAGACGCTGCAACGGCTGAGAATGCCCGGAGCCGGTTCGGATAAGCAGCGCGCGCTGCTGCAGATGGTGCCCGATCCGCGGCTTAGGCAGATGCGAGGGTTCTATGACTCCGCGGACGTGGAGTACCGCGGCCTGACGAGGTCCTTGCGGGGGAAACTCGCCAGCACCGACGTCAAGGACGCCGCGGCGGCGCTCCGGGATATGATCGAAACCGTCGAGTTCTTTGCCGCTTCCAACCTTCACGACGCTTGCGCGTGGCCGTTGGCCGAGAAACGGCTCCGGGACCACCTGGAAGCCTACCCGTCCGGGCAGTGGGCGACAATGGTCCGGGCTCTGCTCGCCGAGACCCTTTCGGCATCGGGCAAGGGCGAAGAAGCCGCGCAGCTCTGGAAGGAACTCGAACAGCCGCGCAAGCTCTACGGCGCGCTTCGTCTCAGAGGCCTGCTGCCGCCGGCGCCGCTTTATGAGGTCTCCCCTGTCGGCCTGCCGCAGGGCAGTGAGTCGGACAGCGACTCGTCATGAGGTCCGCGCATGGAGGAGTTGCAGCGCAGAGTCCTGCGGTTCGTCAACACGCACGGGCTGCTGCAAGGGGGCGAGAAGGTCCTGGTGGGTCTGAGCGGCGGGCCGGATTCCGTGGCGCTCTCGTTGGTCCTCCTGGACCTGTCGCAGTCCGGCGGGCTCCCCGTCGACCTTCACCTGGCGCACCTTAACCACGGCCTGCGCGGGGCCGAATCTGACGCGGACGAGGGCTTCTGCCGGCAGTTCGCGCTTCAGCACGGCCTGCAACTGCAAGTGGAGCGGGCGGACCTGAGAGCCGCGGCAAGGCCGGGAGCTTCCGTCGAGGCCGCCGCCCGGCGGGCCCGCTACGCGTTCCTCGGCCGGGCTGCCGAGGAGGCCGGGGCGCAAGTCGTTGCCACCGCGCACCATGCGGACGACGTTGCGGAGACCGTCCTGCTGCGTTTGATCCGGGGCGCGGCCCTCACCGGCCTCGGGGCCATTGCCCCGAAACGCGCCCTCGGCAAGCCCTACGAAGCCATTCGGCTCGTCAGGCCCCTGATGGAAGTCAGGAAGGCGGAGCTTGTCCGGTTCCTCGAGCAGCGTGGGCAGGCGTTCCGGAGGGATAGCTCGAATCTCGACGCCGGCTACACGCGCAACCGGGTGCGGCACGAGTTGATCCCGGCCCTGGCGCGCAGTTTCCCGACCTTCTCCGTCCGGGCTCTTTGCGCTCTGAACGAGTCTGCCCTGGAGACGCGGGCCCTCGTCCGCAGGCTGCTGGACGGCCTGTGGGACGAGCTGCGCCTGTCCGAAAGCGAAGGGGAAGTCGTCCTGGACGAGGAGGCATTCGCACGGGCGCCCCTTGCTCTTCGCAAGGCGGCCACGGCTCGCGTCCTTGAGGTCCTGTGCGAGGGCCGGCGCCCGCCGGCGCTTGCCGCCGACCACTACAGCCACGTCGCCGCCCTGCCCCACAGAGAGGTGGGGCACGAGGTATCCCTTCCCGGCGGGTTCATCGCGCGGCACGAGCACGGTGTCGTTTACTTCTCGCGCCGTGCGAAGGCGACCGTCCTGCCCGGCAGGGAGCTGCCTGTCCCGGGCAACGTTGACGTGCCCGAAGCCGGCATCCGTCTATCCTGCGAGGTGCTGCCGGCCGGCGCGGTCAGTCCGGAGCAAGCTGCCGAGAGGGCGTCCGACGTGGAGGTATATCTGGCGCTGGACGTCTCCGACGGCCCGCTTACCGTGCGGGGCAGATCAGCCGGCGACAGGTTCCAGCCGCTGGGGCTGGATTCACCCACAAGCCTGAAGGACTTCCTGATCGCGCGGAAGGTCCCGCGTCACGAGCGGGGCCGCACGCCCCTTGTTGCCACACGCGACGGTGAGATTGCGTGGGTCGTGGGCCACCGCATCGGCGAACGGTTCCGGCTCCGCAACGCCGCGGGGCCCATTGTGCGGCTCAGGGCAGTCGCCATCAGCGAAGGAGACCTGACGGCGGCTCGGCAGCCACCGTTTGGGGCCCGGCAGCGGCCTTTCGCGGCCCGGCCGCCCGAGGGATAGGATATGCTCGGCCTTGCTCGCCGGTGGCGCAGCATGAGAATCGGAACGGCCATAAAGCTCATCCTTGCGGGCATCTTTCTGCTTGCCTGCGGCGTTGGCATCAAGCTCGTTGCGCGCCACACTTCGCCCGAGCACCTCATGCTCGTGCTGCGTCGGGAGGCCGAGCGCTCGCTGAACGCGAGGCTCGACCTGGCGTCCGTGCGCCTGGACCTCACGGGCACGCTGCACCTGGACGGCCTGGCGCTGACCCTTGCCGGACAGGAAGAGCCTCTGCTCCGTTGCCCGAAGATGGTCGTGGACCTTGACAGGTCCGAACTCCTGCACGGGCGCGCCGTCGTCAGCAAGGTCATCCTCGTCCAGCCGACGCTCAATCTGTCCTACGACCGGCAGGCGAATGCCTGGAACTTCGAGGCGCCGCAGTTGCGGCAGCAGGACGGGTCCGCCGCGCCGGCGGGCCTGCTCAGCGGCGGCGTGGTCCTCGAGGGGGGGACCGCGGTGGTCCGGAACGCGGAGCTCTACGGCGATGACGAGCCAAGAACGTACGACGGGCTCTACGCCACGTTGGCCAGAGACAGCAGCGCCGCAGATTTCTGGCGCGTCGACGCGCGGTTCAGGACGGGCGTGCTGGCCGGCACGTCCGTTCAGGGATGGTTCGCGGCGGCGCAGCAGCCGCGTTACGCCTTCACCGCAAGATGCGAGGACCTGTCAGCCGGGGAGGATCTGTGGCGCGCGGTCGCGTACGAGCGGCACGTGTGGGAGGAGTACGAGGTCACGGGAAGGCTGGGTTTCGAGGCCCTGCTCAGGTCGTCGCCCGAGGGGCGCCCGCAGTACTCAGTGAGGATCACGGCATTGGACGCCAGCGCGAGGAGCGACCTCTTCCCGGCACGCGTCAGTTCCATCAGCGGAGTCGTGGAGGTGGCAGAGGGCGAAGCAGCGATCAAGGACCTCACGGGGCTGATCCTGCCGGGGGAGTTCGGCGCGGACGCCGCAACGGGCCGCCCCGCGCGCCTTCGGCTGAATGCGACCTGCCGCGTGGACGGGCCGGGAGGGCTCTATCAGGTCGCCGCGACGGACCTGCCGCTGTGCCAGCGCACCATTGAAGCCATCCCCGATGTCGGACGCGACTTGTGGGAACGCCTGCGCCCCTCCGGGAAAGCGGACGTGACGCTGACGCTCCGCGAGCCGGCGGCGGGCGGGAGCCCGGCCTTCTCCGGAGTCGCCGATATTCGCGACGTGACGGTCCGCCCGGCGGAGCTGGCGAGGCCGCTGGAGGGCATCGGCGGGAGGGTCCTGTTCGACACCGACGGGGTGCGGCTCGAAAACGTGCGCGGCACGATCGGCGACGCGGGCAGCCCTGCGACGGAAAGGGGCCGGCTCAAACCCTGGTTCGTGGCCAACGGAACGGTCGGCGCGGCCCGGGCAGGGACCGACCTGCGTGTCGCCCTGGGCGACGTTGCGACCGACGAGGCCCTGGTCAAGTGCATCCCTGGGCGGGGAGAGCAGATATGGGACTCGCTACGGCCCGAGGTCATCCTGAATGCCGACGTCTCCATCCGACAGGAGCCCGGGCAGGAGGAGCCAGTCGTCAGGGCAGAACTCGACCTCGCCGGCGGAACGCTGTCGCCGCAGATGCTGCCCGTGTCGTTGCAGGACGTGAACGGGAGGATATGGGTGGACCAGACCGGCGCCCTGCTGAGCAACCTGCGGGGCGTCGTGCCCCAGGGAGGGACCGATGGCGGCGCCGGTCCCGCTCACGTGATCGCGAATGGGACGGTGCACTTCGACGGCGGGGGTGGCTCGCTTGAACTCGTGCTGCGCAACGTCCGCACGAACGAGGAACTCGTCAGAGCGGTCCCAGAAGCCGGCGACGACGTGTGGGAGCTGCTCAGGCCAGAGGTCGACCTGGACGCCGTCGTCCTGTTGAGCGAGGCAAGGGAGCCCGGGCGGCATGCCTACCGCGCCGTCTTGAACCTGCACGGCGGACGCATGACGCCTGCACCGTTCGGCATGCCCGTGGACAACGTGACCGGGACAGTCAGGGTGGACAGGAACACCGTGTCCCTGGAGCACCTGGTCGCCAGTGTCGACACCGGCGGCGAGCCCAACACGTCCCCTGAGGGCAAGTGCACGGTCGAGGTGCGGGGCTTCATCGAGCCGGAGGCGGAACGGGCGGAGCTGGACGTTGCCGCACACGGGTTCGTCCTGACCGACAAGCTGCTGGACGCGATACCCAACGTCGGAGAGCGCATCCGCGAAGCAGCGCAGCCGCACGGCACGCTTTCGTTGAACGGCAAGATCCTGTACGACGGCAGTGCCGAGGAGCCCCTCCGCTACATGCTGAACGTGGACGTCTACGATGCCTCGCTGACCCTGAAGCGCCTGCCCCTTGACGCGCTCTCCGGCCGGCTGCTGGTCACCAGGAACCGCGTGGAAAGCAGGGACTTCAGCGGCTCAACGTGCGGCGGGCACTTCGAAGGTGCCCTCGCTATCCGTTACAATGCCATAGCGGAGCCGGCCACCTACCGCGCGGAAGTGCGGTTCGACCGGGTGGACCTGGCGGAGCTGATCGGCCGCCTGACCGGAGAGAGCCGGGACATAGGCGGGCTCATGGACGGCGACATCGAGATCGGCGGAACGATCGAGGACCTGAAGGGCAGCACCGGTGAGGGCCGTGTGTCCCTGAGCGAAGGCAACCTGTGGCAGACCACGTTCTTCGTGAGCCTGCTGAACCTTTTGCATCTGGCGATCCCGACCGAGGGAGCCCCGTCCGTCGCGGGCCAGGCGTCATTCCGATTCGCCCGGGGCAACGTCGAGGTAGAGGAGTTCGAACTGGTCGGGGACGGCCTCAACCTCTCCGGTCAAGGCACGGTGGGGCTCGACGGCAAGCTGGCGCTGACCATGGTGGCCGTCGGGGCCCCCACAGAGAGGACGGGAATACCGGTCATCAGCTCGGTAGTGGGCTGGGCCCTGAAGGCCGTGGAGAGAGAACTGCTGCGGATCGACGTGTCGGGCACCTTCGCCAAGCCCGAGTTCCGGTCCCAGGTGCTCAGCCAGATCACGTGGCCCCTGACGAAGCTGGGCAGCGTGCTCTATAGCCCCTTTGTCCGCGGGGAGCCGCAGAACGCCAAGTCGGACTGATCGGCCACGGAGCGCAGGAGGCCCCGGCGTGCAGAGACCTCGCATAACGGTTGTCGGCAGCTCAAATACCGACCTGACCGTGATCGCGGAGCACTTGCCGGTTCCCGGCGAGACGATTCTCGGAGGCGAGCTGGTCCAGGCCGGCGG
Organism: uncultured candidatus Brocadiaceae bacterium; assembly: GCA_964521715.1. Lineage (GTDB taxonomy): Bacteria > Planctomycetota > Brocadiia > SM23-32 > SM23-32 > DAOVRD01. The sequence goes on from CAZFSS010000044.1 coordinate 15,376, forward strand.
TGGCAAGGGCGCCAACCAGGCCGTGGCGGCGGCGCGCGCCGGCGCGCAGGTCGCGTTCGTCGGCAAGATCGGGGACGACGACTTCGGCCGGGCCGCCCTGGAGGGGCTCCGGCGGGAGGGCATCAACACGGACGGCGTGGCCGTGGACGAACAGTCCGCCAGCGGCGTGGCACTAATCATAGTGGACAGAGACGGAGAGAACATGATAGCGGTCGCGCCCGGCGCGAATGCGCGCCTTGCGGCCGCGGACGTCGAGGCGGCCGGAGACCTCATACGCGGGGCCGACCTGTTGCTCCTCCAGTTGGAGATCCCGCTTGAGGCCGTCCGGACAGCGGCGCGAATGGCCCGCGAGGCCGGCGTGGCCGTCCTGCTCAACCCGGCGCCCGCGCCGCCCGAGCCCCTGCCCGAGGACCTCGTCGGAGCGGTTGACTACATGACCCCGAACGTGGTCGAGGCGGCCGGGCTTCTGGGCGTCGCGGCTGACACGGAGCCGCAGGAGATGGCCCGACGACTGGTTCGGGCAGGAGCCCGCGCCGTCGCCCTGACGCTTGGATCGGAAGGCGTCTGCATATGCGACGGTTCGGCCTGTCAGCGGATTGCGGCGCCGAAGGTCCGGGCGGTGGACACGACGGCGGCCGGGGACTGCTTCTGCGGCGTGCTGGCCGTCGCGCTGGGCGAGGGCCGGCCGCTGCCGGAAGCGGCCCGTTTCGCCGCGTGCGCAGCGGCCCTCTGCGTCCAGAAGGCAGGCGCACAACCCTCGCTGCCGCATCGGGCAGAGATTGACGAGCTGTTCGGAGGACACGGCTCAAGCTCATGTGGAACAGCTTCTCAGAAGGTGTGAGCACGAGCTTGTACCCGCAGGCCATTGCGCAGCGGGTGCCGAGGACTCTACACTACAGGAGCGCAGCCGTTGGCACCTTCTGCTCGGTGCCTCCGCTTCGCGAACGTACATGAGCTTGGATGAGTCAGGGGCCCCCTCGCAGCGGCGCGCCCCTGAAACCGGGAGAGTCATGGCTCGCAAGACCAGGGCTGCTTTCAGGGCCGTCCTCGTCCTGCTCGTGCTGGCAGGCGTTGCCGGCGCGGTCTACTACGTCACTCGCGTGGTACCGCACCGCTTGCCGGCTGAGTCGGAGCAGCCCCACGTGCCCCCTCGGACGCTGACGCAACAGCCGGCCGCTGCCGAGGGGCCGGCGACAGCAGACAACGAGCCCCCGGCAGCAGCGCAGGCCGGCACGCCGCCAAAGCCGGAAGCGGCTCCCGGGCGCCCCGTCTCGCCGGACGACGTGCGGTCCGAGCTCGTCGGGTTCAGAACGGCCATACAGGACGAGAAAAAGCAGCGCGACGAGGTCATCGTTCAGGGCGAAAGGGCCGTCGTCAACGAGCGGGCGCGGCTCTACGACATCGTTCGTCCCGTGGTCGACATCCTGCTTAACGCAAGGGCCAGGGAGCCCGCCGACGTTCAACTGGGGTCCGTGCGTGTAACGGCGCAGAGGGCGGAGTACGACGAGAAGAACCGCATTGTGCGCCTGTTCGAGAACGTGGTGGCTGCGGGCGAGGACTTCGGGATTGAGACGGACAGCATCGTCTTCGACGTCGAGGACAGCACGCTGAGCTCCGACAGCGGCGTTCGAATCCACAAGGACAAGACCGACAAAAGCGGCGCCACGTCTCCCGCGATGGTCGTGACTGGCAAGGGCCTATCCGCGGACCTCGTGCTGAGCAAGATGACCATCGGCTCGAGCGTCCAGGCCCGGCTTTACGGCGTTTCAGAGGACTTCCTGGCCGCCGGGATGGAGAGCTCCATCAGGACGGGAGGCGCCGGCGACGTTGTCATCGCCAGCGACGGGAAGCTGTTCTACGAGCATGTCGCCCGCAAGGTAACCTTCTTCGACAACGTAGCGGCCACATTCGGCGGCAGGCAACTGCGCTGCGATCAACTGGCGATCCTGCTGGGGGAAACGAAGGGCAAGGACACCGTCGAAGTGACGGACATAGTCGCCGAAGGGCACGTGCGTCTGACCTACGAGGACCAGGTGACGACCGGGAGCCGCCTAGTATGGCGCAACGTCACGCAGATGGGCGAGCTGACCGGGCAGCCGGCAGCGCTGACGACGCCTGAGTTCGAGATCACGGGCCAGCAGTTGACCTTCTACCGGGTCAACAACCGGTTCCAGGCCGACGCGGCCGGCGAGCTTCTGTGGAAAGCGCAGAATGGAGGCGCGCCGGTCGAGGGCAACGTCGCCGAGACCTCGCAGGCCTTCGGACCGATCCACTTGAGCACGCGGGAGCCGTTGCGCGTCGCATGGCAGGACTCCATGAGCTACGACGCGCCCAGCCACCTGGTCCAGTTCAAGGGGCGCGTGACGATTCAGCAGAAGGAGACCCAGCTCAGCGCCAATGAACTGGACATCGAGTTCGATCCAGCCACGGGAGCGATGCAACGGCTCGAGGCCAGAGGCGCGGTCGGCGTGCGGGATCAGGTGACCGGAATCGCACGCGAAGCGCTGTGCGACGCGCTCGCCTGGAATGCAAAGGAAGACAGCGTCGGGCTTGTGGCCGCCGAGGGCAAGAGCGTGAACGTCGTCGCCGGCCGGCAGTCCATCCTGTCGCCTCGAGTCGTGTTCCACAACGCTACCAGGACCCTCGAGTGCCCCACCGCCGGGCGGGTCGTCGTCACCCCGGCGCGGAGCCCCGAGGCGGCGCAGGGCACGGGCCTGCCCATCACGGTCGAATGGCAGAAGATGATGCATTTCACGCAGGAGTCTTCTCCGGCTGCCATGTTCGCCGGCGCCGTGCGCGCGACGCGGGGAGAGCAGGAGATGCGCGCGGAGACGCTGCGCGTGAGCTTTGACGCCGACATGAGCCCCGTAAAGATAGTGGCGGCGGGCGAAGCCGTGATCGACGTGCGAGCTGCAAGTAAGGAAGCCCCGGTCGCGGCCGCCGCAGGGCCTGCCGCGGGGGCGGGGGCCGGCAACGCAAGCCCCGCGCTGGCGCCCGTGCCGACTCTGAAGGGCGATCGGTGGCGCCTTGCCTCCGAAGCCCTGACCGTCGATGTGCAGCAAGAGATACTGACTTCCGAGACGCCCGGCCAGTTGACCGTGCTTGAGGCCGACGTGCCGACGACGACCATAGCGTGGCAGAAGGCGCTCCGGCTGGACCTGGCCGGCAATTCGGCCGATTTCTCGGGCGGTGTAAGGACGGAGATGTCGGGAGCCGTCCTCCAGAGCGAGGAACTGCGGCTCGACTTCGACGCGGACCTGAGGCTCCGTCACATCAAGGCCAGCGGCGACGTCCACTTCATCGCACAGCAGGAAGGGGCGCCCTGGGAACTCCGGGCCGGCTCTGCGGAGGCTGCTTTCGGGACCGGCGACGAGCTGAAGCAGATCATCGCCCGCGACGGCGTCGAGGTGCTGGGCCAGCAGCACAGCTTCACCGCTGAGCGGCTGCTCCTGTTCCTCGAAGAGGAGGCGGACCAGGCCCGGCCCCTTGTCTCGCGCGCGGTGGCCGAGGGAAACGTCCTCATCCGCTATTCGAAGGGCGACCCGCTCGTGGCGGGCGGAGACCGGCTCGAGTGGGACAGAGGCACGGACACCTACGTTCTGAGGGGCGAGCCCCAGGCCTTCATGCGCAAGGGCGGGCTCGAGGTCCGCAACGAGGAGATCCGCGTGCAGCGGTCCACCGGCCAGGTGAGCCTGCCGCCCGGAGCACGACCCAGCCAGACCATCGTCAAGCAGGAGAAGGGCTGACACCGGCTGTTCGTCCGCCGGACTGCGACCAGCCCCCCGCCCCACGGAGCACAAGATGACAACCGTCTTTGCCGAAGGACGCCCCGAGGGCGCGATCGGCCCCGCAACGAAGCGCGAAGCCATCCGCGCTGCCGTCGCGCACGTGGGTGACGTGTCGCGGACTCTTGTCATCCCCCCCGACGCGTCTCGCCCGCACTCGGACGCCGGCACGCTCACGCAGATGCTGTACGAGGAGGTCGGGCGGCGCGCGCAGTTCCACGTGATGCCCGCGTTGGGAACTCACCATGCGATGGGCCGGAGCGAGATCCGGCGCATGTTCGGTGAAAGCATCCCCGCAGACGCCTTCCTGGAGCACAGGTGGCGCCGCGACCTGGTGAGGCTCGGCACGGTGCCTTCGGACTACGTGCACGAGGTCTCGAACGGGGTCCTGGCCGGGACGATGCCGGACTACGACATCCCGGTCGAGTTGAACCGGCTCTTGCTGGAGGGCGGCTACACGGCCATCTTCTCCGTCGGCCAGGTGGTGCCGCACGAGGTCGCCGGAATGGCCAACGGATTCAAGAACGTCCTGGTGGGCGCCGGCGGGCAGCAGACGATCAACATGACGCACTTCCTCGGCGCCTCATACGGCATGGAAAGGATGATGGGCCGCGCGCAGACGCCCGTGCGCGCTGTGTTCAACTACGCCCACGACAACTACCTGGCGCAGCTCGGGATCCTTTACATCCTGACCGTCATGACCAGGGACGAACGGGACGGGATGGTCATGAAGGGGCTCTACGTCGGGGATGACCAAGAGACCTTCATGCGCGCCGCGGAGCTGAGCCGGAAGGTGAACGTCACGCTGCTCGACAGCGCGCCTGAGCGCGTCGTCGCGTACCTGGAGCCGGACGAGTTCACCAGCACGTGGCTCGGCAATAAAGCCATCTACCGGACTCGGATGGCCATCGCCGACGACGGCGAGCTGCTCGTCATCGCGCCCGGCGTCAGGGCCTTCGGCGAGGACGCGGAGATAGACCGCCTGATACGTCGGTACGGCTACGGGGGGACGCCCGCCACGTTGGAGGCCGTGGCCGAGAACGCCGATTTGCGCGGGAACCTTTCGGCGGCGGCGCACTTGATCCACGGCTCATCGGAAGGACGCTTCCGCATCGTGTATGCCACCGATCCGGCAAACCTCTCCAGGCAGGAGGTCGAAGGGGCGGGCTTCGAGTGGCGAGACGTCTCGCAGGTGCTTCGCCGCTACGACCCTGCGTCGCTCCGCGACGGGCCGAACGATGGCTTCTATTACGTCGGCTGCCCCGCGCTGGGCCTGTGGAGCGTGCGAGACAGGTTCGGGACCTAGCGGCGGACGCGAAGGATGTAGTTCGGGCCCTCGTCCACGATCCGGCAACCGAAACCGCGCAGCCGCATCTCGACCTTCCTCCGCAGCTCCGCGCCTACCGAGTCGTCGAAGCCCACCCGGTAGACGCCGAGCTCGTGCCGGCCGTAGTCCACGTCGTAGTCCTTTCTCATGCGGTCGAAGGCCGCCCCTCGCGCCGGCCGATCCAGCGTCCGCTTCAGCTCCTCGCTGGTCGCGCGGATGTCGTAGATCCGCGCCAGCAGGGCCCGAACCGCGGCATCAGCGGCCGCCTCAGGCGAGCCGGACGCGCCGAACTCCACACTCACTCCGATTTCAGGTCTGAACCCCCGCATCAGCAGGGGGCGCGTGTCCTGCGGTTCCAGGCCGAAGCCGCGGCACATCTGCTCGTGGACGACGATCGCGCCCCTCCTCTTCGCCTCGACGGCGTAGCCGGCCACGTGCGGCGTCGCCAGGATCGGCAGCCTGATGAGCTCTTCGCGCGGCTCGGGCTCCCCCTCGTAGACGTCCAGCACGGCGCCCCCGATGCTCCCGCGCGTCAGCGCCTGAACCAGCGCGCCTGAATCAACGACGTCGCCCCGCGACGTGTTGATCAGGCAGGCCGTGGGCCTCATCCGGGCGATCTGCGCCGCGCCGATCATGTGGTGGGTCGGATGCCGGCTCTCCCCCGCCCGCGTCAGGGGCACGTGCAGCGTCACGAAGTCCGCCGCGATG
>CAZFSS010000045.1:0-19245 GCA_964521715.1 uncultured candidatus Brocadiaceae bacterium
TTCAGCATCGCCAACGACGTGGCCAAGTACTTCGCCATCATCCCGGCGGCCTTTGCGGCCACTTACCCGTCGCTCAACACCCTAAACCTAATGAAGCTTGCCACGCCCGAGAGCGCCATCCTTTCGGCAGTCATCTTCAATGCGCTGATCATCGTCTTCCTGATACCGCTAGCGCTGCGCGGGATACGCTACCGTCCGGTCGGCGCCGCGAAGATCCTGCGCACGAACCTGCTGATCTATGGCCTGGGAGGGATCATCGCACCTTTCGTCGGTATCAAGCTCATGGACTTGATTCTCGTTGCACTGCGGCTCGTTTGAGGAACAGGCGCATGTTCAGAGAGATCAGACATCAGATCAGGCGGGCACTTCTCGCCCTGACTTTCTTTTCGATCCTGTTAGGGCTGCTCTATCCTGTCGTTATCACCGGCATCGCACATGCGATCTTTCCCAGGCAGTCGCAGGGAAGTCTGATCCTAAAGGAGCGCCGAGCGGTGGGTTCAGAGTTGATTGGACAGCCGTTCAGCGACCCGAAGTACTTTTGGGGCCGTCCATCTGCAACAAAGCCTTTTCCGTACAACTCGCTTGCCTCATCCGGCTCCAATCTAGGCCCGACGAATCCTGCCCTGGTGGAAGCGGTAAATGGTAGAATGAGGACATTGCGCGCGGCCGAAGGCGGGAATAGCGCACCCATTCCGGTAGACCTCGTGACGGCGTCCGGCAGTGGGCTCGACCCACACATCAGCCCCGCAGCGGCCCACTTCCAGGTGCGCCGGGTCGCCCAGGCGCGTAAGCTAGATGAGGCCCTGGTGCGCCGGTTCGTGGCCCGCTTCACTGAAGACCGCCAGTTGGGCCTGCTGGGAGAGCCAAGGGTGAACGTGCTGAAACTGAACCTGGCTCTGGATGTGGAAACACGGTAGTCCAAGCGAACGCCAATGGAAGAGACACGCCCCAATCCCGACGAACTGCTCAGACAGGTCCAGGAGGAGGAACAGCGCCGTAAGCGCGGCAAGCTGAAGGTCTTCTTCGGCGCGGTGGCGGGCGTGGGGAAGACTTACGCCATGCTCGAAGCGGCGCGTGCGCGCAAGGCGGAAGGATTGGACGTGGTTGTCGGCATCGTGGAGACCCATGGACGCCGGGAGACCGAGAGGCTTCTTGAAGGACTGGATATCCTGGCGCCGCGCTTCGTGGAGTATCGGGGCACCAAGTTGCGAGAGTTCGACCTGGATGCCGCCCTGGGGCGAAAACCGGCTCTTTTGCTCGTGGATGAACTGGCTCACACAAACGCCCCCGGCAGCCGCCATCCCAAACGCTGGCAGGACGTCCAGAACCTGCTCGACGCAGGTATCAACGTATACACTACGTTGAACGTGCAGCACCTGGAGAGCCTCAAGGACATCATCGCGCAGATTACCGGAGTCGCGGTCCGCGAAACGCTCCCCGATTCCATCATGGAACGGGCCGACGAAATCGAGCTCATTGACCTGCCGCCGGACGATCTGCTTCAGCGTCTGAAGGAAGGCAAGGTCTACGTTCCCGAGCAAGCTGGCCTCGCCGTAGAGCATTTCTTCCGCAAGGGCAACTTGATTGCGCTGCGGGAACTGGCGTTGCGGGCAGCGGCGGAGCGGGTGGACCAACAGGCCCGCGCGTATCGTCAAGCCCAGGCGATCAGCCGGACATGGCGCACGGCGGAACGCCTCATGGTCTGCGTCAGTTCGAGCCCCCTTTCGGCCCAGCTTGTGCGGGCGGCCCGGCGCATGGCGGCGGGACTGCACGCGGAGTGGATCGCCGCGACGGTGGAACAAGCGAACCTTTCCATGGCCGACCGCAAGCGATTGACCGAAAACCTCGGGCTGGCGAAACAACTCGGGGCCGAGGTCGTCACGCTGACCGGTCCGAAGGCGGTGCAGGAGATCGTCCACTATGCCCGCAAGCAGAACGTCACCAAGATCATTGCGGGAAAGCCGGGCCGCCTGCGCTGGCGGGAGCGGCTGCGGGGCTCGTTCGTCGGCAACTTGATGCGCGCCAGCGGCGATATCGATGTCTACATCATCAAGGGGGAGTCCGAATCTTCGGAGACCACACATGCGATGCCCGCCGAAGCCCCCGTCGACTGGGCGCGATACGGATGGGCAGTCCTGTCGGTCCTTCTGTGCAGCGGCGTGAACTGGGCAATCCACGGCCATCTGTCGCCCCCCAACCTGATCATGGTCTATCTGCTGGGGGTCGTGGTCATCGCAGCAAGATTCGGCCGCGGCCCGGGCGTTCTCGGTTCCGTCCTGAGCGTCGTGGCCTTTGACGTTTTCTTCGTTCCGCCGTACCTCACCTTGGCTGTGGCTGACGCGCAGTATCTGATCACCTTTGCAGTCATGTTGGCGGTGGCGATCTTCATCAGTTCCTTGACTGCCCAGTTGCGTCGGCAGGCCCAGGACGCGGGCGAGCGCGAACGCCGGACCGCCGCTCTCTACGCCATGAGCGAGCATCTGTCAAACGCCCGGGGCACAGGCACGCTCCTGGATGCCGTCGTTCGCCATGTCACCGAGGTCATCGAGAGCGACGTCGTAGTTCTTCTGCTCGATCCGAACGAGCGTTTGGTCGTGGCCGCGGGGAATGAAGCGGCCTTCCCGATGAGTGCGCGCGAGCGGGGGGTGATGTACTGGGTCTACGATCTGGGCCGCGCCGCCGGCCTGGGCACCGATACGCTCCCCAGCGCCGAAGGCCTGTATCTGCCCTTGAAGGGCACCCGTGGCACGGTCGGGGTGTTGGGTGTCAGGCCGGTGCGTTCGGGTCGAGCTCTAACACCCGAACTGCTCCATCTGCTCGAGGCGCTTGCGACGCAGGCGGGACTGGCCATTGAAGGCGACCGGCTCGCCGGCGAGATGCGCAAGGCGCAGGTGGAAGCCGAGACGGAGAAGTCCCGCAATGCGCTTCTGAACTCGGTCTCACATGACCTGCGCACTCCGCTGTCGGCGATCACCGGGGCCGCGAGCACGTTGATGGAGCAGGACGCCGAGCTGAACGCCGCCGCGCGCCGTGAGCTGGCCGAGGCGATCGCCGAAGAAGCCGAGCACATGAGCCGTCTGGTAGCCAACCTGTTGGAGATGACAAGACTCGAATCCGGCGCAGCCAAGGTGACAAAAGAGCTCTGCCCCATCGAGGAGGTCGTCGGGGCCGCCTTGGCTCGCCTCGAGAAGCAGTTGAGCCGTCATCGCGTCACCGCACAACTGCCTGCGGACCTCCCAGCCGTCCCTCTGGACGTGCTGCTGATGGAGCAGGTCTTCATCAACCTGTTGGAGAACGCGGCCAAGTACACGCCGCCAGACTCCGAGATCGCGATCTCCGCAGACGCTGACGACCGGGGAGTCACCGTCGAAGTGGCGGACCGTGGACCCGGCATCCGCCCCGGCGATGAGAAGAGGGTCTTCGAGAAGTTCTACCGCGGCAAACTGCCCGGCAGCGCCCCTGGCGTTGGGCTGGGCCTGACGATCTGTCGGGCCGTGATTGAAGCCCACGGCGGGAAGATATGGGTGGAGAACCGTACTGGCGGCGGGGCGGCATTCCGATTTACGCTTCCCCGGGAAGGGGGTCAAGCAACGTTTACGGACCCGACAACCACGGGCGAGGGGTGAGACGAGCCATATGCCCGAGGCCAATGCCTGTGTTCTGATCATCGAGGATGAGCCGCCCATCGTGCGGTTCCTGCGGGCAACGTTGGGCAGTCAGGGTTACACGTTGCGCGAAGCCGCCACGGGCCAAGCCGGGTTGATCCAGGCCTCCGGCTGTCGGCCGGACATCGTCCTCCTGGATTTGGGGTTGCCTGACATGGATGGACTGGAGGTAATCCGCCGGCTGCGCGCGTGGAGCGCCGTCCCGATCGTCATCATCTCCGCCCGTGGGCAGGAAAGCGACAAGGTCGCGGCCCTCGATGCCGGCGCCGATGACTATCTGACCAAGCCCTTCGGCGTGCCCGAGCTCATGGCCCGCATTCGCGTAGCCCTGCGACATGCCGGTCGCGTGGGCGACCAAGCCGAAAGTGCCGTCTTCACTTGCGGTGATCTCAAGTTTGATTTGGCGGGACATCTAGTCTTCCTGCATGGGCAGGAAGTCAGCCTGACCCCCATCGAATTCCGGCTGCTGGCAGTCATGGTCAAGTACGCTGGAAGAGTCGTTACGCACCGACAACTGCTCAAAGAGGTCTGGGGCCCGCACCTGACCGACGAAAGCCACTACTTACGCGTCTTCGTCCATCAACTGCGCCGCAAGCTCGAGGATGACCCCACCCGCCCCAAGTACATCCTGACCGAAACCGGCGTGGGCTACCGCCTCAAGCTCCAGTAACGAACTCCCGCCTGATGTTCGCGTCTCCTTCGGTGCCGGCCGCCTGCGCGCACTTCACAGGGCAAGATGCCCGGTCTGGCTTCCACGCAGCTTGCGGACCAGCGCCCAGGCTTCGAGGCCGAGGAAGGGGATGAACGAGCAGCCGAGCGCAAGAGTCCACTGGTCTGCATTCAGCGGCAGGTTGCCGAAGATGCCTCGCAGCGGTTCGATGAGGACGGTGAGGATGACGACCAACCCTGAGAGCGCGGCTGAGCCGAGCAGGTAGGGGTTGGTCAGCGGGTTGATCTCCCAGAAGCTCCTCCCGAAGGCGCGGAAGCTGAACGCGCACCATATCTCTGCAAACGAGAGCGTCACGAAGGCCGCGGTGCGGCCGACCGCTCGCGCCTCCGCCGCATCCGTGCCGACCATCCTCAGGCCTCCGACGTATGCCAGCAGGACGGCCACGCTGATGAACGCCGCGTTGTAGAAGATGACGCTCAGGTCGCGCCCGCCAACGATGCCCGTCCCAGCCGGCCGCGGCTTTCGCTTCATGATGCCCGGCCCCGGTGTGTCCACGCCCAGCGAAAGGGCCATCACCCCGTCCGTGACGAGGTTCACCATGAGTATCTGCACCGGGCGCAGCGGGGAATGCAGCTTGGCCATGATGGGTATGAAGATGGCGAGTATCTCTCCCACGTTGCAGGCCAGGAGGTACATGGCGAACTTGCGGATGTTGTCGTAGATGACGCGCCCTTCCTTGACCGCGTGGACGATGGTAGCGAAGTTGTCGTCCGCCAGGACCATATCCGAGGTCTCTTTGGCGACCTCGGTTCCGGTGATGCCCATCGCCACGCCGATGTCGGCCTTCTTCAGCGCGGGCGCGTCGTTCACGCCGTCGCCCGTCATCGCAACGACTTCGCCTCCCTCCTGGAGGGCATGGATGATCTTCATCTTCTGTTCGGGCCAGACGCGGGCGAACACGCGGATCGAATGAACGCAGTCCCTCAGTTCTTCATCGGAGACTTCCTCCAATTCCTGGCCGGTCATCACCTCGTCGCCCGGTTCGAGCATACCCACCTGTTCCGCCACGGCGTGCGCCGTGAGGGCGTTATCGCCGGTGATCATCACCGAGCGGATGCCGGCCTCGCGCGCTTCGTGGATGGCGTTGCGCACCTCCGGACGTGGCGGGTCCATCATGCCCATCAGACCGACGAAGACGAGGGCGCTCTCGTCCTCGTGGCCGATGCTCTCCCTGCGATCCGCCTCCTTCCAGGCGAAGGCCAGCACGCGCAGCGCCTGTGCGGCCATCCTCCCGACGGCGTCCTCCACGGCCTGCTTGTGCGGCTCACCGAAGGGCAGACGGCGCCCCTGCGCTTCGTAGGAGGTGCAGACTGCCATGACCATGCCGGGCGCGCCTTTGACCAAAATGCGCCGCTGGCCCTCGACGAAGTGGAGAGTGGACATGCGCTTGCGCTGGGAGTCGAAGGGCACCTCATGGAGACGCGGACAGTCCGCTCGGAGCTTCCCGACCGACACCCCCTGTTTCTCGGCGTAGTCAAGCAGGGCCAGCTCGGTCGGGTCGCCGAAGCGTTGCTCGCCGGCCTCCGTGCGCTGGATCTGGGCGTCATTGCAGAGGACGGCCGTCACCATCATGTGCCGCTCTGCTTCCGGGTCGGCGCCGCCTTGCCGGAGCATCTCGCGGGCCGTGACTGCCTGAAGCACCGTCATGCGGTTCTGCGTGAGCGTGCCCGTCTTGTCGGTGCAGATACAGGTGGCGCAGCCGAGGGTCTCGACGGACGGCAGCCTGCGCACGATGGCCTTGAAGCGGCTCATCCGGTAGACGCCGAGAGCCAGGACGATGGTGACGACAGCCGGCAGCCCCTCGGGGATGGCTGCCACGGCCAGGCTGACGGCCGTCATAAACATGTCGAGCGCCCTCTCGCCCTCCAGGATGCCGACGAGGAAGACCAGCGCGCAGATGGCGGTGGCTCCGATGCCGAGCATCCGCCCCAGGCCGGCCAGGTCACGCTGGAGCGGCGTCTGCTCGCGGACCGCCTCCTGCAGTATGCCGGCGATCCGGCCGATCTCCCGCTCCATGCCCGTCGCAATGGCAATGCCCCGCCCGCGCCCGTAGACGGCGTGCGTTCCCGCATAGGCCATGTTGACGCGCTCGGACAGGGGAGTGTCGACCACAACCAAGGCATCCGCATCCTTTTCGACGGGAACGGATTCCCCCGTAAGGCTTGATTCTTCCACCCGCAGGTTCGGGGCCTCGATCAGCCGCAGGTCGGCTGGAACGAAATCCCCTTCCCGCAGGATCACAAGGTCTCCGGGCACGATCAGCTCGGAGGAGACGTCCTCGATGCGCCCGTCGCGGATCACCTCGCAGAGCGGAACGGACATCCTCTTAAGGGCGTCGAGGGCGCGGTTAGCCTTGTGCTCCTGTATAACGCCCAGGACGGCGTTCAGGATCAGGATCGCCAGGATCACGAGCGCATCCGTGATGCCCTCCTCGGGAGAGGCCACACCTATGATGAAGGAGACGACGACGGCCGCGACGAGGATCAGGACCAGGAAGTCCTTGAACTGGTCCAGGAATATCATGAAGACCGTGCGCCGCACAGCCTCGGGAAACGCGTTGCAGCCATGAGTCAGAAGACGGCCCCCCGCCTCACGGCGCGTGAGCCCGAACACGCAGTCCGTCTGAAGATGCTCCGCGACCTGCTGGCCGGTCATGGAGTGCCAGGTGGCTGTGGAACCATCCACGGGACAGCCCTTTCGGAACCAGGACATGCCCTTCAGTGCTGTTGACGGGAGGGAGTGGGAATATCCTCCGGGGGACGCCGCATTGTCTGCCTTGGAGACCCTCCCCAGAGGGCAAAGCAAGGGCATGCTTGGCGAGCGAGGATAGCGCGGTCGAGCCGACAAAGCCAGTGGACGCCTGCTTCGACAAGCCCTTGGGCAGGCCCTTGACCTCGCCATGCTTGTCCGCCGGCCCCATGGCGGGCTTGCTCGCCCTGGCGAGAACGTCTACACCGACCCGTCCTCCGTTCGCCGTACGGCGAACTACGGAGGCCAGGCCCCAGCCTGCTCGACATGGCCGGCGCGCTGGAGGCGCTGCCAGCGCTGTCGCTGGACGACGCGGTGGAGTTGCTCCTGACGACGCAGGGGCAGGCCGCAGAGCGTCTGGTGATGAGAGCACAAAAGCCTTGTCATCGGCGGCCGCCTGCGTCAAGCCAACAGCAGGGCCCCAGCCGGGAGGAACCGTACTACCTCAGGTCGTCCGAAACGTCTCATTTCGCTGACGACGTACACTTTCAGCATGACCGGATGCGCGTCAACGTATTGGGCAGACCGCGCTCGCCATGCGGCCGACATCTCGGCGGCAACCGTCGGCGTGGGAAGCAGCGGCAGACCTGCCGCGTCTAACGCCTTCGGGTCTCCGGCCACGGCAGACGAGGCCGCCGCTTGTGCTTGGGGCCAGTGTAGGAGGAAGCCCCCGTCATGCCTGTCGAAGGCGATTGCCACGTGTTGGGGCTCAGATGAGATGGAGGGCAGGGACGACTGAGCCGCGGCGCCCTCAGTGGACCTCACTGCCGTTTTCTGGAACCGGAAGAAGACCTGATACTTCAGGTAGTGGAACTCGGCATCAAGCACAAGGCCGGCATCGGTCGTAAGTTTCACCAGGTCGTCGCGCGGTACGAGCCGTTCATACGGGTCGAATGTGACATCCCGCGACTTGCGGTAGTCTACCAGAAACAAGAACCCGCCAGGCTTCAAGGCCATCGCGATGCTCTTCATGAGGCCCGCACGCTGGTCCTCTGGCACCTCGTGGACGACGTCGCACAGAAGGGCCGCACCTACCGACTCAGCTTTGAGTTTCGTGTCGGTAGGTTCCGACTGGATGATCTCGACGTTCGTCACCTTTTCGCGCTCGACGCGCTGGCGCACCTCTTTCAGGGCCTCGACGCTGATATCAACGGCCCAGACTCTTCCCTTTTCGCCTACGGCCGTAGCCAGGCGCAAGGTGAAGTATCCCGACCCACAGCCAACGTCCGCGACCGCGTCGCCCGGCTTGAGGCCCAGGTCGTCCATGAGACGGTCCGGTTGCTGCCACTCGTCCCGGCTCTCGGCAGCCACGGGGAAAGGACAGAGCGCGAGCAGACCAACCGCCACCACTACTGCAAGCAACCAACGGCGCCGATCAGGGTGATCAAGCATGTGGGGCTCCTGTGAAGTACCCTCAAGGACACTGCAACACGGTGATTGCCGGCGCGCCTTCCTCCATGGCGTCCGAGGTGGCGCACACGGCGAACGATAACGTCCGAATAGCCCATATCGCCGGGTCCAGGACCAGGTGCGCGTTGTCCATGCAACAATCCCTTCTGGCAAGAGTGCAGTTGACGGCCGTCAGTCTATTGAGAGCGCGATCCCTCGTCAACTGGCCGACCAGCCTCGCGCGGCCCATCACACTGCGCGCTGATCCCGGACCTACGGATTGCTTATGCGCACGTCATGAGCGTGGCGAGCGATTCGTCGGAAGCACGCGCCGACGGATTGGCCATCCGCAAGCCTCTCCGCACGGCCCAGGCCGTCATCCAGCACTCCTTCCCCTCGACTCCGCTCGGGGCCGGCCCTCGACCTCGCCATGCTCGTCCGCCGGCCTCACGGCGGGCTTGGTCGCCCCGGCGAGAACGTCTACACCGACCCCACGCTCCTCGATGTGGGGGGCGCGCTAGAGGCCCTGCCTGACCTATCCCTGGACGGCCCGCTGAAGTCCGAAGCAGACAAGGCAGCCGGCACACATCGCGCGCAGCTTGCCGAACGCCATCGTCATAGGTTCTGACACAGATCAAGGTCCATCTCGACCGGCCAGTTGCCTTTCTCAACCTGGTTATCGTTCGCACGGCAATTCCGGTCGTTCTTGATCCTCCTGATCTCTTCCCTGATACATTCCTGCTGAGCTCTGCGCTTAAGGGAGACGGACGGGTATACGATGCACGAGAGCCAGCCATCAAGCGGTAGGAGATAGCGCAGCCTTGGGGCCTCTTGCTTCGCTATGTCAGGGAGGCTATCGATGTACGCGCTCGTCCGAGGGTTCGCCCGAACGCAAACCGAACAGCGCTGGTATTCTGCAGTGGCAGGATAGCCGCTCTTTTCAAGGACCGGAGGCGATCTCGGGTCCAGGAGGTCTGTATAGATTATCCTCCACTCGGACTCGGCGTAGAAGTCATAGGGCTCGCCCTTCCCACTATGCATCGGTTTGAGGAAATGTAGCAAGGCGCGGTCTTTCTCCTTGATAAACAGCGCATCGCAGGCGCGAAGGTAGTAGTCACGCGCTCGATTGTCCTTAGGGCCGCAGTATATGACTGGCCTTCCGCCTCTGTCGAAGACAAAGGGACGCTTCACGCCGATGCCCAAGCGCCCATACCGCTTGGCGTGTGTCCTGGCCTCAGACAACCGCAGTTCCGTGAAACACACGCGTGGCACTTCCTTGGGGAGCAAGATGTCTACCTTCTCCCTCAGGTACAACCCAACTTCCTCGTCCGCGTTTTCGTCACCGGCCCTTGGCACCGTCATCCACAGACCATACTTGAGGATGCTCCTCAATCTCGCAAGGTACTCTTCCTCCAACTTCGGCTTGCAGTTGGTCTTTGAACTATCTTCCTTGAACCAGCAAGGGTCGTAGTTCTTGTCAAGGTCACTTCCAGTCCAGTAGACAAGCAGGTCGGAATGCGCCGCGTAGTCGAACATCGGCGTTGCTCCCGTTCTCGCCCATCGGGGAAGTGCGTGACGCCCAGGTTCTTCGGGCCCGCGGGCGTTTGCGATTCTAACCGGTGCTGCTTCCGCGCTCAATCATTAGACGCACGCTGCGAACGATCGACGGGCAGGTGGCTGCATGGGTGTTTCCCCCAGAGTTTCCCCGGGATCTCCACTTCCTGGGGCTGGTGCTGCCAATCGTAGCCATCTGGTGGCAGAAGGAGCGCTGAGGGCGAACTGGCGACTTCCAGCTTCAGGAGTCCCAAGGTTTGGGGGGTGGCAGAGATAGGCGAGCCGTGGCGCTTGCTGTCACTTGTAGGCAGGGGGGGAGTGGAGCGGGCGAGGGGATTCGAACCCCCGACTTTCAGCTTGGGAAGCTGACATTCTACCGCTGAATTACGCCCGCTCCGATGGGCTCCATTCTAGAACCGCGCCCAGGCCGCTCTTCCGGAGGGGTCTCGCACCTGACTGCATCTTCGCCTGCTCTCACCCGGGGCCGCGGACCGCCGACCCCTGAGTCGCTGCCCTTCGGGGAAAGAAAAGGGTCCGACTTCCCGCATCCCGCGTTTACGGGATCGGAAGCGGACCCTAATTCGCTCTGGCGAGCGGTAAAGGTATCTCTGCCCTTTAGGACACGTTGCGCGGCGCTCCTGCTCAAGTGCCGTTCATGAGCCGGCGATCTCCTTTCACGCTTGGGTCAAGGCAAGCTGCTCCAAGACGCCGCGCAGTTCATGTCATCCAGTATACTCGTCCGGAGTATAGCTGTCAACGGCCTCCGGGCTTCCCTCCCCGCAGCCGATGTACACCTCTCCCGTGCGGAGGAGCACTCGTCCTCGAGGCACGAGCTCTCGCCGGGCGTGGCGCCGCCCAGGCACTGCCGACGGCCGGGACGGCGGTATGTCGTCGAGAACATGCGGTCCTCCGAATTGGGCCCTGCTTCCCTACGGCGGGCGGCATTGTCTGCATCGGGGCAATGCACGTCAAGGCCAAAAGCTGGTTGGTGGGGCCAGGCGGCCCGTTAGGGTCACGTTAGGCCGTCGAGATCTTCACATTGCCCCGGTGCAGACGGATTCCCACGTCCCATGGCAGAAGCCCCGGTCGGTCGTAAGAACCGCTCAGCCGGCGGCTTACAGCTCAGTTATACAGGGGGCGGGTTGGCTACGCCGGCCACCTAGAAGGGCGGCACGCCGATTCGGCTTCTCGATGCCTTCCAAGCAGCCCTCAGACGGGTCTCCCTTTCCACATCCTGCCGTAATACGCACGCCCCATTTCGTGGTACGGATTCCAGCGCATCTGGAGCGTCCCGCCAGGCCGGCCGCCGCTCTCGGGTCCCCTCATGTGCGGCACGGCGCGGCGCGGCGATCACGCTTGGAATGTCCCACTTTCGGGGGTTCTCCGGTAGGTACTGAATAGGGAAGTGGGAGGCTATGCGGACACGGGAACCGGAGGACGTGCCGTGCCGAGGGGTGCGATGGAGGACATGGGCTCGGCCCCGACGGGAGAAGATCACACGGGCGGGACACTCCAGCCCGTTCTGCTGACGGCGAAGGACGTCGGGCGCCTGCTGAGGTGCTCGCCGCGCACCGTATCCCGCCTCGCGGAGACGGGCCGCATGCCGGCCCCGGTGCGTCTGGGGAAGCTTGTCCGCTGGAGTCGCCGGGCGCTCGACGGGTGGCTCGCGGAGGGCTGTCCGTCGTGCAAGAGCAGGCGCTGAAAGGGCGGACATGTTGCCGGTGAACAGTCGTAAGTCATTCTGCAGAAATGCCTTGATTCACTCTCGCCCCCGGGCAACACTCCGGATCGACGTCAGGGAAGCCATGGGAGACCGGATTCAGTCAGGAGGCACGTAGTGGCCACCATCTACCGCAAGAGATACACGCGGCCGTTGCCGACGGGCGCCGAGACCTTCCAGCGCGGCGGAAGACGCCTGGCGCGGTGGGTCGACCGGCAGGGGGAGACCCGGACGGCGCCGCTCACTGCTGACGGCCGTCGCGTCGAGCTCACGACGAACACCTGGGTCGCCCGGTACCGCGATGGGGAAGGGCGCAGGCGGGAGGTCAGCACGAGGTGCCGCGACAAGGCATCGGCCCGGCAGGTGCTGGCCGACCTGGTCAAGCGCGCCGAGCAGGTGAAGGCTGGCATTATCACCCCCCGGCAACGACGCACGGCCGACCACGCGGGCGTCCCGGTCGCCGAGCATGTTTGGGCCTACCTTGAGCACCTGAGGGCCAAGACGGTCCGGGGCAAGCGCGTATCAGAGAAGCACCGCTACAACGTGAGACTCCAGCTCGAGCGCCTGGTGGAGGAGTGCGGATACTCCTGGCTGAGGCACATCAGCCGGGAGTCGATGGAGAGGTGGATGAAACGCGCCGAAGCGGACGGCATGGGCGCCAGGACTCGTAACACCTACCAGGCGGCCATCGTGGCCTTCTGCAACTGGTGCGTCGAGACCGACCGGCTGGCCGCGAATCCCCTGGATGGCCTGTGCAAGGCAGACGTAAGCAGTGACAGGAGGCGCGTCCGGCGGGCGTTGACGGAGGAGGAGTTGCGCACGCTGCTCAAGGCGGCGCGGATGCGCCCGGTTGCTGAGTACGGACGGGAGAGAGTGAGCCTGCCGCCGGATGAGAAGGAGGGTCGCAGCACCTGGCGCTACAGGGGACTAACGTACGACACGCTGGAGGCGGCCTACGACCGCGGGCGGAAGGCTCTGGAGGACAGCCCGGACTACCTTGCGAAACACGAACGCCTCGGCCTGGAGCGGACGCTGATCTACAAGACCATGGTGCTCACGGGCCTCCGCCTCGGAGAGCTGGCGAGCATGACGGTGGGGCAACTGCATCTGGACGAGCCGCAGCCATACGCAGAGCTGCTGGCGAAGGACGCCAAGGCGGGGAGCGCGGCGCTCATCCCGCTTCGGCGCGATCTCGTGGAGGATCTGCTCGACTGGCTGCGCATGAGGCTCGAGGCTCTGCGGGGCGAGGCGGAGGAGAAGGGAGCGCCCCTGCCGCTGAACCTGCCGGTGCAGGAGCCGTTGTTCTCGGTGCCGCGCAACTTGATCAAGAGCTTCAACCTGGACCTGGCGGCAGCCGGCATTCCGAAAGAGGACGAACGCGGCCGCACTGTTGACTTGCACGCCCTCCGCCACACATTCGGCACCCACCTGAGCAAGAACGGCGTCGCCCCCCCGCACCGCCAAGGAGGCGATGCGCCACTCGTCCCTCGACCTCACCATGAACGTCTACGCCGACCTGAGCTTGCTGGATGGAGCGGGCGCGGTCGAGGCGCTGCCGGAACTGGGGCTGGAAGGCAAGGCCGAGCCATCCGTGGCGAGTCACAGGGGGCGGCGGAGAGCGTCGTGAAGCCAGCAGAACAGGCTTGACATGTGCGGCTGCCCATGTCAAGCTAACGGTGGGGCCCCAGCCGGGGGGGCCGTACTCCCTCAGGTGGTCCGAAATGTCCCGTCTCGCTGACGACGTACACTCGATCCTTTTCAGTGCCTGAAAAACGGGGTGCAGTACATGCAACTGCAGTGTGCGCCTTTCTTGGGATCACGATCAGCACTGACAATACGAGGAGGACTTATGCGTACTCATCTGGCAACACTCCTGGTCCTTGGGTCAATCTGGTTGCCCAGAGGAACTTCCGGCGCGGAACAGACCGAAGTCGCGCTTCCCAACGGCGTCAAGGCCGTCTGGGACCTTGATTTGGCGTTTCGCGAGAAGACACCCACACGCGAACGCGTCTGCCTGAACGGCCTTTGGCGGTGGCAGCCGGCTGCCACCGTCGAAACAAGCGTGCCCGCGGGCAACTGGGGCTTCTTCAAGGTGCCCGGCGCCTGGCCCGGAATCAGCGAGTTCGCTCGGAAGGAATCGCAGAAGGCCTACCCGAACCACAATTGGAATAACCGGGACCTGAGCAAAGTCACCAAGGCGTGGTATCAGCGGGAATTCACGGTACCCCGCGATTGGACGGGGCGGCGCATTGCGCTAACGATTGAATACCTGAATTCGTTGGCGACTGTCTTCGTGGACGGAAAAAAGATCGGCAAGCTGCACTTTCCGGCCGGTGAACTGGACCTGACCGCGGCGGTGCAACCTGGCGGCAAGTATGTGCTCTCCATATTTGTGGAGGCCCTGCCGCTCAAGGAGACGATGCTCGCTTTCAACGATACGAACATGCCCCAAGAGGTGAAAGGCACAGTGAACTATCGCGGTCTCTGCGGGGATGTCTTCCTGGTCGGAGCCCCGGCGCAGGCGCGCGTGACCAACGTGAAAGTGGACCCCTCAGTGCGCCAATGGGCGCTTACCATTCACGCCGACTTGGCGAGTCTGACCCCGGGCGCGGACTACAAGCTGCAGGCAAGACTCCTGGACCAGGGCCGGCCGGTCAAGACGCTGACCAGTCCGGCGTTCAAGGATACCGATCTGAAGGACGATCGCTTCACCTTCACTCCGCCGTGGAAGCCAGAGAAGCTCTGGGACATTAATACGCCACAGAATCAGTACGACTTGGAGCTGTCGTTGCTCGACGCCGCCGGCAAGACAGTGGACGTTTTCCTGCCGCTGCGCTTTGGTTTTCGAGAATTCTGGATCGAAGGCCGCGACTTCATGCTTAATGGCACTCGTGTTTTCTGGGCTAGCAAGCCTCTGGACAATGCCACGCTCGGCGTGGGGCTGTCTACCTATGCCGCCGTCAGAGAATCGATGGCGCGTTTGCAGAGCGTAGGCATTAATATGGTGTACACTCACAATTACGACTGCAAACCCGGTACGCATCTTAGTTTTGAGGAAATGCTTACAGCCGCGGATGACACCGGCATGCTGGTGTCATTCTCAATGCCGCATTTCCACGATTATGACTGGAAAGCCGGCGATGCCGCCCAGACAAACGGGTACGCTCAACATGCTGCGTTCTATGTGCACGTGGCCCAAAACCATCCTTCCGTGGTGGCCTATTCGACCAGCCATAATGCCACGGGTTACTTCGAGGTCATGAACCCCGACCTGATTGACGGCGTCTATGCGCCCCCGCCCGATAGTAACCAGAATGCTGCGCTCATGGCCCAGGCGATCATCAGCAAGCTGGACCCCACCCGTATCGTTTATCACCACTCTTCGGGCAACTTGGGGATGATGTGGACGAGCAACTTCTACCTGAACTTTGTGCCCGTCCAGGAACGTTCAGACTGGTTTGAGCATTGGGCGACCAAGGGCGTGAAGCCGATCTTCACCACGGAATACGGTATGCCTTATTTCCTGAATTGGACCATGTATCGGGGTTATTTCCAGGGCAAACTGCCCTGGCAAGGTCATAACGGCAAGGTTCCGTACGAGCTATGCATAGCGGAATGGGATTCGCAGTGGCTCGGCGATTCCGCCTTCAAACTCAGCGAAGAAGAAAAAGCCGATTTGCGCTGGGAAGCCAAGAAGTTCAATGCGGGGCAGCTTTGGCAGCATTGGGAATACCCCGTTTACTTTGCCAAGCCCGTTTTCGATGGCGTAATGGAAGTCGTGGCCCGGTACACCGCCGACAACTGGCGCGCCTTCCGTACCTGGGGCGTGTCGGGCACCAGCCCCTGGACGTTCGACCAGTATTGGAGACTCCGGGACGGCGTTGATCAGAGCCGCCAGGACCTCAAGGTCGATTGGGATAAGCTGCAACGTCCCGGCTACAGCCCCGATTTTGTCGATGCCCGATACGACTCAATTATCTATTCCTATGATCGTGCGGACTGGGTTCCCACGGTGGCCGGCCAGGCGCTGGTGCGCAACAACCAGCCGCTGCTGGCGTACTTGGGCGGCAAGCCCGGCGCATTCACCGAGAAGGGGCACAATTTCCGCGCGGGCGAGACGATCGAGAAACAGATCATTGTCGTTAACAACAGCCGTGTTACGGTTTCGTGCGACTGCGCCTGGTCGGTGAACCTGCCCACGCCGCAGAACGGCAACGCAGCCTTCACTTCGCCGACCGGCGATATCCACATGGAGCCGCTGAAGTTCTCCGTGCCCGCGGGAGTCAAGCCTGGCGCCTACACGCTGCAGCTCTCAGTCAAGTTCACTCCCGGCGGCACACAGGAAGACACCTTCATAATCAACGTGCTGACGCCTGCCCCGGCGCCGACAGCCGGCGGCAAGTTGGCCATTTTCGACCCGCCGGGCGAGACTACCAGAATGCTCGGAGCGCTGGGCGTGCATGGTGACACCGTCCAGGCCAATGCCGATATGGCGAAGTACGACTTGCTGATCGTCGGCAAAGACGCGCTTACGCCTGAAGGCCCCGGCCCGAACTTGGCCCGGGTCCGCGAAGGCCTGCGGGTACTCGTCTTCGAACAGCACGCCGACGTGTTGGAGCAGCGGTTCGGGTTCCGCGTACAGGAGTACGGTTTACGGGAGGTCTTCAGGCGGATTCCAGATCACGCGGTCCTGGCCGGTCTGGATGAGAATCTCCTGAAAGACTGGCGCGGCGATGCGACGAATATGGCGCCACGCCTGAAATACAAGCAGTTGCCTTATCCGATTATAAATCCTGCGATTACCAGCGCCGGCGTGACGGTCACACGCCCCTGGCGGTGCGGCAACCGGGGCAACGTCGCCAGTGTGCTGATCGAGAAGCCGGCCTGCGGCGATTTTATGCCCCTGGTGGATGGCGGCTACAGCCTGCAATACAGCCCCCTGATGGAGTACCGCGAAGGACAGGGCCTGGTGATTTTCTGCCAGATGGATGTCACCGCGCGCACGGAAGCCGATCCGGCCGCCGAAAGGCTGGCGCGGAACTTATTGTCCTACACCAGCGCTTGGAAGCCTGTCGCGCGGCGCACCATCCTTTATGCCGGGGATCCGGCCGGACAGAAGCACCTGCAACAGGCGGGCTTCGCGGTTGAGCCTTACGCCGTCGGGGCGCTCAAGGCTGATCGCGTCCTGGTGGTTTCCCCAGGCGGCGGCGCCGCCCTGGCCGCGGACAAGGATGCCATTGCGACGTGGCTCAAACAAGACGGGCGCGTGCTGGCCCTGGGGTTGGACTCCGCGGAAGCGAGTGTGTTTCTGCCGGTCAAGGTGGAAACCAAGTCAGCCGAGCATATTGGCACATACTTCGAACCTCCAGCGGCGAATTCGCCGCTGGCCGGCGCCGGCCCGGCGGATGTCCACAACCGCGATCCGCGGGACGTCCCGCTGGTCACTGGCGGCGCGCAGACTGTGGGCGACGGCGTGCTCGCCAATGCCTTGGAGGGCCGCGTGGTCTTCTGCCAGATTGCGCCTTGGCAGTTCAATATCAAACAGCAGAATACCAAGCGTACTTTCCGCCGGACCAGTTGCCTTCTTTCGCGGTTGCTGGGCAATCTGGGCGTCCATGGACAGACACCGGTTCTAGAGCGTTTCGCGGCACCGGTCAAACTGACCGATGGGCAATCGCCGGAGTGCCGTTGGCTGAATGGATTCTACCTGGACCAACCTGAAGAATGGGACGACCCCTATCGGTTCTTCGGCTGGTGAACGGTTAGTTCCGGTGAACGCGCAAGCGCGCTTCGTGTATCGGTTCAGCGAAATGAGACATTTGGGGCTGTCTGAGGTAGTACGGTTCGTTCCAGCTGGCGCCCTGTGTCAGCTTGACATCGCCGGCCGCCGGCCTGGGGAGTCGCAAGGCCAGGAGGGTAGCGACGATAGACAAGTCCTGACAGTGGCAGGCAGCGCGCACTTCCAGCTGGAAGTTGACAAGCCGCCGCTGTTTGGTAACGTGCTGCGCTGATTGGCACGACCGTGGAGCTGCGGGCACGGGCCTGACGAGCCGGCCACAGCCGCAACGGAACATGGGGGAGCGCGCGCAATGGACAAGGTCAGAATCGGTGTGATCGGCTGCGGGGCCATCAGCCCGGCATACCTGCGGAATATGACAGGCCCGTTCGCGGACCTGCTGGAG
Source organism: uncultured candidatus Brocadiaceae bacterium (assembly GCA_964521715.1). Classification (GTDB taxonomy): domain Bacteria; phylum Planctomycetota; class Brocadiia; order SM23-32; family SM23-32; genus DAOVRD01. The sequence goes on from CAZFSS010000045.1 coordinate 17,989, forward strand.
GTGAGGGCGTGCGCCGACGCCGTGAAGGAAAGAGCGGCCGACCGGATGCGCGAGTTCGGGGTGCCCTACGTCTCGACCGCGGACGAGATGCTCATGGACGCCGACATCGAGATGGTTCTTAACCTAACCGTTCCCGGCGCGCACTTTGAGGTCACCATGGCGGCGCTGGAGGCGGGCAAACACGTCTTCACCGAGAAGCCGCTGGCCGTTACGCGCGAGGAGGGTCGGCAGGTCGTCCGCAAGGCCGCTGAAAAGGGGCTGCTGGTGGCGGGCGCCGCCGACACGTTCCTGGGCGCCGGCCTCCAGACGTGTCGGAAGCTCATTGACGAAGGCGCCATCGGCACGCTTATCTCCGCCCAGGCCATGATCGGGCTGAAGTACCGCGGGGAGCGGTTCCACAAGCGCGGCCTGGGGCCGGTCTTTGACATGGGGCCATACTTCCTGACAGCCCTGGCGGCGCTCTTAGGGCCTGCCGTACGGGCCACGGGCTCGGCGCAGACGCCCTTCGCCGAGGAACCCCATCCGCCCAACTCACCGGGCTACGGCAAGACGTTCCGCGTCGAGACGCCCATGAACGTGTCCGCTGTGCTCGATCTGGCCCGGGGCGTCATCGCCGTCCTGACGGCCACCGGTGAGGTGCCAGGATACCATCCGCGCCTTGAGTTCTACGGGACCGAAGGCGTGCTGACCGCAAACGATCCGAACATGTACACAGGGCGCGTCGTCCTCAGGCCCCAGGGCGGCGAGGGACAGGACGTGCCGCTGGTGCCCGGCTTCACCGAACAGGGGCGCGCGCTCGGCGTGGCAGAGATGGCCCACGCCATCCGCACGGGCCGCAAGCCGCGAGCCGGCGTAGAGCTGATGTTCCACGTGCACGACATCATGCACGCCGTCCACGAGGCGTCCGACCAGGGCCGGCACGTGCAGTTGGAGAGCACGTGCGAACGGCCCGAGCCGTTCGATCTGGCCGAGCTGCACGGGCAGTAACGGAGGCACCACCCAGGAACGGTGCATCCCACCTCGCAACGACCTGAAGCAAGAGGAACCGGCCTGGCAATGCTCTGCCGCGATGCAGCGGGGCGCGGTGGGCGCTGAGTCGCCTCCGGCTGGTCGCCCCAGACAGCGCTGCACTGGACCTCGCATGCCATCTTGCACCGAATCTTGCACGTAAGACTTCAGCCGAATGAGCTCTGCTGGTTGGAGTCTGCGAACTCGCTCTGGCGTTTGCCCTCGGCGTTTGGGCATCATGGTCGTCGT
>CAZFSS010000046.1:0-18105 GCA_964521715.1 uncultured candidatus Brocadiaceae bacterium
GACAAGGGCTACTGGTTTCGCCCTGAACTTGTGAACATGACAAAGTAGCACTAGGTGACCCGTCCCTGAACCTGACGTTCGAGTGCGCCGACGGCATGAGCGTGTCGGACGAGCGCCGGTTCGGCGGGCAAAAGTACTGCGTAAGCGTCGGCGTGCCGCGTCAGGCGTCGGAGGGCTCGGTGGAGCTGTTCCTGACGCTGCCGCAGCTTCCGGAAGAGGCCGGCGCGGCCGTCCGCTGTTCGCGCATCGGCTATCCGGCCGAGGGCGTGAAGTTCGTCGTGCTCGAGTGGCCTCAGTACGCGTCGCGGCCGGACGACCGCGTGCGCCTGGAGCGCGCCGACGGCACGGTAGTCAAGGAGGGCCGATTCGGCGAGACCGTCAACCTCGATTACATGCAGAGCAGCTTCGCGAGCTTCGCCTTCTCGGAGGTGAAGGAGCCGGGAGACTACGGATCGTCTGGAGCGGCGGAGCGGTCGAGTCTCCCGTCCGCAAGAGCGTCTTCGATGACGGCCTGTGGCAGCCCACGCTGGACGTGTTCATCCCCTTCCAGATGTGCCACGCGGACGTGCGCCTGGGCGAGGGCGTGCCCGACCACCGCAGGTGCCACATGGACGATGCGATCCGGGTGCCGGCCAACTTCCCCGGAGTGGATGGTTTCTGTTCGTACGAATGCCAGGGCACCCCGTACGCGGCCGGCGACCCAATCCCGTGCGCCAGGGGCGGCTGGCACGACGCAGGGGACTGCGACCTGAACATCAACGCGCAGGCGTTCTCCGTCTGGGTGCTCTCGCTCGCCTACGAGGAGTTCGGCATCAACAGGGACGTGGCCACACTTGACGCCGAAGCACAGACCTGGACGAGGGGCAAGGCGGACGGCGTGCCCGACATCCTTCAGCAGGTCGAGTGGGGCGCCTACTGGCTGCTCAGCATGCTGCAACCGGACGGGCGGACGTTCGTGGGAGTGATCGACCAGCCGGACCGCTACTCGCTCGGCGGCAAGACGTGGGACCAGGCGACTGACAACACGCCGGGCACGGGCGACGAACGCCAGCTCTACGTGGACTACCACGCCGACCTCCAGCTCATGCAGGCAGTGGCGCTCTGCGCCGCCAGCCGGGTGCTGCGCCAGACCAGGCCGGAGCTGGCGCGCCAGTGCCTCGAAGGCGCCGTGAAAGCCTTCGATTATTTCCGCACGCACGAGGAGGTCTACCGAAAGACCGTCTACTTCTACCCGGATCGGAAGGGCCGCGACGGCATGGTCGCCGCCACGCTCGCCGAGCTCTACCTGACGACGGGCGAGCCCGCGTACCTGGGAATGCTGCAGCAGATGGCCGGAACCATTCGGAACCTGGAGCTGAACTTCCCGTACGTCTACAGCACGAGCGCCAGCACGTTCTGGTATGCGCCGCCCGTCCTGGCGCGCCTCTACGGGGTTCTGCCGGAAGGCGAACTCAAGGACGCCGTGCGCGAGGTCTGCCGGCGGGCGGCCCAGATCCAGGCCGACCACGAGTCTCCCCGCCCCTGGCCCTTCCACTACTGGCACTTCGGGACATGGGGCAACAACTCCGCCTGCGTGGACCGCGTCTTCGACGCGTACTGGCTCTCCAAGGTGGCGCCGGACGTGTTCTCCGTCGCCGACGCCGTTCGGTCCATGCTGTGGATATTCGGCCTGCATCCCCTCAACGATCTGGTCTTCGTGTCTGGAGTCGGCTATCCGGGGCCGACGTATCTGCACAGCGGGCAGATCTTCGGCCTGTTCGGCCGCGAGCCGGGCACCGTGCCGGGCGCCCTCGTGCCGGGCATCAACGGCATATTCGCCTACGAGTACTCGAACGTGCTCTGCTACGTTGACGACGGCAACGCCGGGAACAACGAGGCCACCATCTACAAGTCCGTGCTCTACGTCTTCGCCGTCAACGCCATGAAGAAGGCCGGGTTCTGAAGGGCGCCGCCCGGCCAGCGCTTGCGCCGAGCGGGCAGCGCGCGTATCATCGCGGCCGAGCGCGGAAGTCCAGTCCTCCGGCCGGTCCTGAGACAGGGGCGAGATGAGGTTCTTCGACTGCAATTGCTTCATCGGGCTGCCGTTGAACGGCATACTCAAGCCCGTCCCAACGGCCAAGGAGCTGCTTGCCTGCATGGACCGCGCCGGCGTGGAGCGCGCCCTGGTCTGGCACGTCGCCCAGAGGGACTACGCCGTGCCGACGGGCAACCGACTGCTGGCGCAAGCCATAGCCGGCCATCACGACCGGCTCGCCGGCTGCTGGAGCATCATGCCCAATCAGTGCGGCGAGCTGCCCGAGCCGGACAAGTTCTGCGAGCAGATGGCCGCGGCCAACGTGCGTGCGCTGACGGCCTTCCCCAGCCTGCACCGCTTCCTGTTGCGGGCCGAATCGTGCGGCCCGATGCTTGAGGCGATGGTCGAGCGCCGCATCCCCATGATCCTGCCCGTAACAAGCGGCGTGGGGTGGGAGGACACCTACCGCCTGATGGCGGAGTTCCCCGCGCTGGTGTGCGTCCTAAGCAACGTGAACACGTGGGCGACGGTGCGCATGCTCCTCCCGCTGCTCGGCCAGTACGCGTACGTCTACCTGGACATCAGCGAGTACATCCTGGATGGCGGCATCGAGCTGGTCGCCGAGCGCTACGGCGCGGGCAGGATGCTGTTCGGCACGGGCTTCCCCGGGCGCGGGCACGGCGGTCCGATGCTGGTCCTGAAGCACGCCGACGTGCCCGAGGAGGACAAGCGGGCCGTTGCCGCCGGGAACCTGGAGCGAATGCTGGCCGAAGAGCGGCTGTGAGGCACGCCGCCCGACTGCCGAATGGGTGCCACGTCATGAGAGGTCAGACGCCGATCAGGCCCGACTCGCCGATCGCCGCCGAGTTCTGGAAGAATGGGCGAAGCGAGTCCTGCCCCGTCTACGACATGCACGCCCACCCGGGGCCGTCCAAGTACACGTGCGTGCCCCGGTGCGAGCCGGCGGATATGGTGCGGGCCATGGACGCGGCGGGGATACGGCTCGCTTGCATCGCGCACGAGGCGGGGCTCTTCGCGCCGGATCTGGGCAACCGGCCCGCCGTTGAGGCCGTGCGCCGGTTCCCTGACCGATTCCGTGCCTACCTGTCGGTCAACCCCCACTACCCCGACGTTATGGAGCGCGAGCTGGCGGAGTTCGACGACATGCGCGACGTGTACGTCGGGTTGAAGTTCCTTCCCGACTACCACGAGGTCAGTCTCAGCGACCGGCGCTACAAGCGGGCGCTCGAGTTCGCCGAGGAGCGGGGCGTGCTGCTGCTGTCGCACACGTACGGCGGCAGCCGGTTCAACGGCGTCGCCGAGGTGCGCCACGTGGCCGACAGTTACCCCAACACCCGCCTCCTGATGGGCCACTGCCTGAAGGGCAACTGGCGCGAGGCCGCGGCCATCGCGCGCGAGCATCCCCACGCCTACCTCGAGCTGACCGGCGTGCTGGGCCAGTGGGGCGCCGTCGAGCTCCTGTGCGAGGAGGCCGGCAGCCGGAAGATGCTGTTCGGCACCGACGCGCCCCTTTACAGCCAGCGCGAGGCGATCGGGCAACTGCTGTCGGCCGAGATAACGGACGCGGACATCCACAACATCTGCCATCGGAACGCCGAGGCGCTGCTGGGCCTCTGAACGCCCCGCGCGCCGCTCAGTCCAGATTCCCCGGGAGACGGAAAGACCGATGCCGCGGCGCAGACCCAACCTCCTGTTCATGATGACGGACCATCAGCGTTACGACAGCTTCGGCATGGTGCAGTGCGGGGCTGAGGTCGCGCCGAACCTGAACCGCCTGGCCTCGCGAAGCTGTTTCTTCCAGAGGACTTACAACACGGCGCCGCTCTGTGCCCCGGCGCGGACCTCCCTGTTCACGGGCAAGTACCCCACCCGGACCGGCGTGGTGTACAACGACTTCAAAGGGGCCACCGCCCAAGACCACAAGCCGTTCCAGCAGTACCTGGCCGAGGAGGGCTACGACGTCGCGCACGTGGGCATCGACCACGTCAAGGTCAGGCCCCCTTACCGCGAGCGGGTGCCCTTCGTCCTGTGGGTCAGCGAGGCGGAGCACCGGCGTTACCTGGAGGAGCGCGTCGAGGGCGACCCGTACCCGGACCCGCATCTCTTCTCGAAGCAGATCGTCGAGGTGCAGCGGGGCGAGCCCGTCCGTCGGGGCTTCTCCAGCACGACGACCGCCGTCTGGCCCCATCCTGCGGAGCATTTCCTGGACAGCTACTGGTGCCGACAGGGCGCGGACTTCCTGCGGCGGCCTCACGAGCGGCCGTTCGCCCTGTTCCTTTTCCTGTGGGCGCCCCACCCTCCCCTTCGCGTTCCCGAACCGTATGCATCCATGTTCGACCCGCAGGACCTCGACCTGCCGCAGAACGTGGGCCGGACGCCCGACGGCGAGCCCGCCAACCGCCGCAAGGGCGTCGCGGGGCAACTGGGGGAAGGGGTGGGCATGGACGAGTGGCGCAAGGTCTGGGCGGCGCATCTTGGCCTGGTGAACCTGGCAGACGCCGGCATCGGGGCGGTGCTCGGGGCCCTGCACTCATCCGGCCTTTCGCAGGAGACGATCGTCGTGTTCGCGGTGGATCACGGCGACTTCCTGGGCCAGCACCGGATGTACCAGAAGTTCGAGATGTACGAGCCGGCGGTCCGCACGCCCCTTCTCGTGCGGCTGCCCGGGGCCGAGCGGCACGCCTTCGACACGCCCGTCTCGCACCTGGACATCATGCCGACGCTGATGGCGCTGATGGACGTGGACGCGCCCGGGGACCTGGACGGCGTTTCCCTCGCGGACAGCATCAAGGAAGGGACGGCCCCCCCGAGCAGGCCGGTGTTCTGCGAGTTCTGCGGCAGCGGCGCAAGGGACCTGGACCGCCGCGCCGTCATCACTCAACGCTGGAAGTACGTCTACGACCCGAATGACGTGGCCGAGCTCTATGACCTGCACGCGGACCCGCTGGAGATGACGAACCTGGCCTCCGACCCGTGCTACGCCGAGACGATCCGCCAGCTCCACGCCGAGGGCAAGGCCTGGGCTGAAAGGTGCGGCGACTGGGTGCGGTTCTGAGGCGACGCACAGGAGGCATCCAGGGGAACTGCGGCCGGCAGGCAGGAGGAACGAGAAGCATGGCTGAGAGCCTGTCATCCCGTGAACGAATGCTGGCGGCGCTCGAATGCCGGGCGCCGGACTACGTCCCCTGCTGCTTCAGCGCCTTCCAGATCCTCCAGCATAAGTGCCGCGATCAGTTCGAGTACGTGGAAAGGCAGCTCGAGATGGGGCTCGACGCCGTCGTGCAGGTGCAGACGCCTTCGGCGCACTTCGACCCCCGCGTGACGATCAGGGAGTGGCGCGAGGACGACCCGGCGCTCCCCTACCCCTTGCTGCACAAGGTCTACGAGACGCCGGCCGGCCCGCTCCGCACCTGCGTGAGCATGAGCGAGGATTGGCCCTGGGGCGAGCACGTGCCCCTGATGGACGACTTCCTCATCCCGCGCTCGCGCAAGTTCCTCATCACCGCGGAGGACAGCCTGGAGGCGCTGCGCTATCTCCTCGGGCCTCCCTCCGAGCAGCAGATCCACGCCCTGAAGGAGTCCGCACGGCGCATCAAGGCGTACGCGGCCGAGCGCGACCTGCTCGTCATCGCATACTACGGCATGGTGGGAGACCTGGCGGCGTGGCTCTGCGGCATCCAGGAGCTCATGATGATGACGATCGACCACCCGGAGTTCGTCCGTCAGCTCCTGGCCGTCATCGAGGAGTGGAACCGGCGGTGCATGGAGCCGATCCTGGAGCAAGGGGTGGACGTGTTCGTCCGGCGCGCGTGGTACGAGAACGCGGACTTCTGGTCGCCGTCGCAGTACCGCCAGTTGCTCCTGGCCGGCGTGCGCCGCGACGCCGAGCTCGTGCACGAGGCGGGCGCCAGGTTCGGCTACCTGATGAGCTGCGCCTCGATGCCCCTGCTCGACGCGATGCTGGACGCCGGCGTCGACGTGCTGCTCGGCGTGGACCCCGCCCAGGACCGGACCATGGACCTGCGAGCCCTGAAGGAGAAGGCCGACGGAAGGATGTGCCTCTGGGGCGGCGTCTGCGGGTACCTCACCGTCGAATGCGGAACGCCGGAGGAGATCAGGGCGCAAGTGCGGAACGCGATCCGTATCCTGGCCCCCGGCGGAGGCTTCATCCTGGCGCCGGTCACGAACATACGCGAGGACAACCCGCACGTCTGGCGCAACGTCGAAACGTTGATCGAGACGTGGCGTTCGCTGCGCGACTATCCCATCCGGGTGCCGTAGGCCGGGGGAGCCGCGATTGCCCCTGCGGCATGAGACGACTCGCGGGGCTTGACGGATGCTGTCTTTAGCAGGAGACGCAGAGATGAGACACAGCAACTGCCAGGAATGGGTGGCGCGGGCGCGCGCCGTCATGCCATGGGGAAGCAGCACCTGCTCCAAAGCCCCGAAGTGGCTGCCCGAGGAGCCCGGCGCAATCGTGCGGGGCAAAGGGTGTCGCGTGTGGGACGCCGACGGGCGCGAGTACATCGACTTCCGCAACGCCCTCGGGCCGGTGACGCTCGGCTACTGTTACCCCGCCACGGACGAAGCCATCCGGCGCCAGCTCGAAGACGGCATCGTGTTCGGCCAGCCGCACCCGCTCGAGACCGAGGTGGCCGAGATGATCTGCCAGGTCATCCCCTGCGCGGAACGCGCCCGTTTCCTGAAGACGGGCGGCGAGGCGAATGCCGCCTGCATACGCCTGGCGCGCTGCCATACGGGCAGGGACCACGTCGTGCAGGTCGGCTACAACGGCTGGCTCAACAGCCTGGCCGCCGGCGGGCGCACACTGCCGCGCGCGGAAGCCCGGACCTCCCCGCCCGGCGTGCCCCAGGCGCTCAGCGCGCTTCACCACTCCTGCGGGTGGAACGACGCCGAGCGTCTCCAGGAGCTGTTCGCCGAGCTCGGCGACCAGATCGCGGCCCTCGTCATCGCGGCGGGCTACGCGGACATGGAAGCCGGCGAGACCTTCTATCCCCTGGCCCGAAGGTTGACCCGGGAGCACGGCGCCGTGCTGGTCTACGACGAGATCGTGACGGGCTTCCGCGTGGCGCTCGCCGGGGTCCAGGAGCACTTCGGCGTCACGCCCGACATGGCCGTCTTCGCCAAGGGAGTGGCCAACGGCATGCCGCTGTCCGTCTACTGCGGCAAGGCGGAGATCATGGAGAAGCTGCACGAAGCCATCGTCTCGTCGACGTACGGCGGCGAGGCGCTGTCCCTGGCGGCGGCCAGAACCACCATCGAGACCTACCACAATGAGGACGTCATCGGGCATTTGTGGCGCATGGGCGAAAGGATGTGGGCGGCCTGCAACGCGATGTACGAGGAGCACGGGCTGCCGCTGGAGTGGCGGGGCTACTGGCCATGCCCGCAGATCATGGCCGGCCCGGACGCCCCCGCCGGCTGGCAGGAGCGGTTCATGCGCGCCTCCTACGCCAACGGCCTCTCCTTCTACGACCTCAGCTACGTGACTTTCAGCCACCAGGACGCGGACATAGACGAGGCGCTCGAGCGCATGGAGAAGGCCTGCCGCCAGCTCGCCGCCGTCATGTGAGGTCTGTCCCCGGCAGGGCGACCCAGGGGCGAGCCATGCCGCACTGCTGAACCGAGAGCCCACAGTCACAGGGAGGGAAGTCAGGTGGATTTCAACGAAGTGATCGCCAGGAGAAGGTCGATCCGCAAGTATAAGGCGGATCCGGTGCCCGACGCCAAGCTGCGGAAGCTCCAAGAAGCGCTGCGGCTTGCCCCTTCCGCCGCCAACCGGCAGGAATACGCGTTCATCTTTGTCAGGGATGCCCGGAAGCGGCAGCAGATAGCCGCCGAGGCCGGCCATCAGGACTTCCTGGGGCAGGCGCCGGTGCTCATGGCGGCGGTCTGCGAGCCGGGAAGGGCTTTTGACGTCGCCATTGCCGTCGATCACATGATCCTGGCAGCGGCGAACGAGGGCCTCGGCACGTGCTGGGTCGGCTGGTTCGAAAGGGAGCCGGTCAAGAGGGTCCTCGGGATCCCCGACTCGAAGGACGTGCCAATCCTGGTGCCCATCGGCTACGCGGATGAAGTGCCCGAAGCCCGGCCGCGAAAGCCATTGGGCGACCTGATCATGACGGACGGCTACACAGGCTCGTAGGTCCCGACCGACAGGTGCCGTCCGCCGTACGGCGGAGTCCGTCGCCGTACGCCTGCAACGCCGAGATCCAGCACAGGAGGCAACGGACCGCGATGCGGGCGGCACGTTTCCTAGGGAACGGACGCATCGAACTCGTCGACTCGCCGACGCCCGAGCCCGGAGAGGGTGAGCTACTGATCCGCGTCGAGGCGTGCGGCATATGCGGCTCGGACCACAAGGTCCTGCTGAACGGTTCTCGGTTCATCCCGGGGCACGAGGCGGCCGGCACGGTCGTCAAGGAGGGGGCCGGCTGTCGGACGGAGGTCGGGGCGCGCATCGCCGCATACCTTCCGAAGCACTGCGGGCACTGCGAGTTCTGCCGGCAGGGCAAGGGGAACCTGTGTCCCAATAAGACGGGCCTTCTGGGCTGGAGCACCGATGGCGGGTATGCCGAGTACATGCTGCTGCCGGACCGCAACGCGCTCGGGCTGGATGCTGGGATGTCATTCGCCGAAGGCGTCGTCCTCCTCGACACGCTCGGCACGGCGGGCCACGCAGTTCGGCTGGCCGAGTGCCGGAACGCGCAGAGCGCCCTCGTCATCGGCGCCGGTCCCATCGGGCTCGGGGCGCTGGTCGGCATGAAGGCGTTCGGCGTCCCCACGGTCTTCGTCTCCGAACTCTCGGAGTATCGCAGGAGCAGAGCTGCGGAGTTCGGCGCCGTCGCGCTCGACCCGGCGGACGATGACCTGGAGGAGCAGATAGGGGACGAGTGCCCGTACGGGGTCGACCTCGTGGTGGAAGCCGCCGGCACGCTGCCCACCATCTGGCAATCGTTCGACCTGGTGAAGCCGGGCGGCAAGGTCTGCCTGGTCGGCGAGTACTGGGGCCGCGTCGAACTCGAGCGGCCGAAGGGCTCCTGGATGCTCAACGACATCACGGCGATACGGTCCTTCTACTTCCCCATGCCGGACTTCTTCGAGAACCAGGAGATGGTGCTGGACGGCAGGCTTCCCGCACGGGCTCTCGTGTCGCACGAGTTCCCGCTGGCGGACATATCGGAAGCGTTCGACGCCTTCTTCTCAGGCCGCACGCTAAAGGTGATCGTGAGGCCTTGACCCGCCCTCCGGCGCGAATAGCTGCAGGTAACGTTCGGCCCGCGAGCGGAACGCGTCCCGCGCCGCCTGGAGGAAGTCGAAGTAGCGCACCCCCTCGCGGCGCCCCGCCTCGGACATCCCGTCCCGGGCCGCCAGATAGAGATCGGTGCCGATGTTGATCTTCGAGACCCCTGCGTCGATCACCGACCGGAACTGCTCGTCCGAATGGCCGGAGCCTCCGTGCACCGCCAGGGGGACGTCGACGCGCCTCCGAATCTCGCGCAAGCGGTTCAGGTCGAGCCGTGGCGGCGCGCTGTACTCCCCGTGGGCGGTGCCGATGGCCACGGCCAGGATGTCGCAGCCGCTCGCGGCGGCGAACCGGACCGCATCCTCGACGTCGGTCAGCCCTGCATCGCCGTAGGAGTGGTATTCCGAGCCCCGCCCCACGATCCCCAGTTCGGCCTCGACGCCGACACCGAGGTCATGGGCGGCCTCCACGACCTGCCTGGCATTGGCCAGATTCTCCTCCAGAGGCAGAGCCGAGCCGTCGTACATTACGTCCGTGAAGCGCAGCTCGAGCGCCCGCAGGCACTGGTCGACCGTCCCTCCATGATCCAGCATGAGGGACAGCATCGCACTGGCCCGCTCTGCCGCGCTGCGGACCCAGCGGATCAGGTCTTCGCCCCCCGGCCGTTCCAGCAGGCCGCCCCACAGGCCCAGGATGCCCGGCCTGCCCGTAGCCTCACAGGCCTGAATCACGCCTTCCGTGCTGAGCACGTCCCCGCACACGAAAAGGGGGACCGCCTGACGACGTTCGCGGGCCTGCCTCACCGCGTCCAGAATCGAGGTAACCGCCATGGTCCATCCTGCCCTTGCGTTACCGCCTTGGGGGGCCGTGCGACGCCACGGGGGGCGCACTACCTGGCCTCTGTCCCGCCCCGGCTCTATAATCCGGGATGGAAGGGGGCGTCCGCAAGCGAAGGAAGGAAGACGACGAATGAGCACGACCACTGTGCTGCTGCACCGGCAGCCCCTTGTCGGCCTGCCAGAGCTGGAGCGCATCGAGGAGGCGGCGCTTCGCATCCTGGAACAGGTCGGCATCGCGGTGCGCCACGACGCCCTGCGCGAGCGTCTCGGGCGCCTGGGCTTCCGGATGGAAGGCGAGAGAGCGGTCGTAGAGCGCTGGCAGGTCGCCGAATTCCTGAACGCGGAGCGCCGGCGCAACGGCGACGAGTTCCGGAAGGGACCGCGCGAGGTCGACGCGACGGACGTTCAGATCCGGTTCTCCGCGAATGAGTACGCCCACCACGTGCACGACGTCGAGAGCGACAGGATCGTCCCCTTCACGACGGAGCGCCTCATCGAGGCGACCAAGCTGCTGGAGGCCGTCTCGGACCGCGGGATACGGGGCGGCCCTCCCGGGTGTCCGGCCGACGTTGCTCCGCAGCTCCAGCCCGTCGTCCAGTACTGGGTGAGCGCAACGTACTCTAGGAACGGGCGCCAGCCGCCCGACGTGAGGTCGCCCGCCGACTGCGGCTACATGATGGAAATGGCCGACGCGCTGGGGAACCCGATCCGGCGGCTGCCCGTCTGGGTCACGAGCCCGCTGACGCTGGCCGGCGATTCGCTCCAGTGCGTCTTGGACTTCAAGGAAAGGCTGTCCTCGGTTTACGTGGGTTCGATGCCGAGCCTGGGCTGCACGGCTCCCATCAACGCGGGGGACGGTTTCGCCCTCTCGGCGGCGGAGGTCGTCGGCTCCGCCGTGCTCCTGGCAGCAGCCCTTGGCCTGCCCATGAGCTGGACCGTGGGGCTCTACCCCACGGACTTCACCAGCATGGCCATGGTGTTCGGTTCGCCGGAGAACACGCTGCTGGCGCTGATGGGCAGCGAGGTGGACGCCTACCTCCACGGCTCAAGATGGTCCGCAGGCGGCGGCGTGGCGCTAACGATGGCCAAGCTGCCCGGCGCGCAGTCCTGTGCGGAGAAGGCGAGCGCGATGACCGCAGGGGCCTTGCTCGGCCAGCGCGTCTTCTCCGCGCCCGGCGCGCTCAGCCTGGACGAGGTCTTCAGCCCCGAACAGCTCCTGTACGACCTGGAGATAAAGGACCACGTCGAGAGGCTCATCCGGGGCCTGGACGCGGCGTGCGATCCCGACAGGTGCCTGGACGAAGTCGTGGAGACGCTTCAGGAGAGGAGCTTCGCCGGGCTGGAGAGCACCGCACGCACATGCCGCCACTTCTGGCGCCCGCAGCTCTTCGAGCGGAGCTTCCTCTCCACCTGGCTGAACGGCGGCAGGCCCACCAGCCGGGCCCGGGCGCGGCTCCTGATCCGGGACCTGCTGAGCCGGCACGATTACGAGCTGGACCGGGAAGTCCAGCGGGAACTCGACGGGATCCTCAGCCGCGCCAGAGCTGAGCTGGCATGACACCGGCGGCCGCCGCGGCGGCGGACTCCGTTGCAGGACCAGCCGCACGGAGCTACCATGCCGCACTGGAAGTGAGAAGGCATCAAGAGGAGCGCCGTCCATGGACAAGGCCCTGCTGCTGATCATTGCCGTGTTGCTCTGCGCGCGGCTCGCCGCTGCCGAAGAGGCCGTCTTCGACAAGGATCTGCGCGAGGGTTGGTCGGCGGGGGCGTGGGGAGGCGACAGCCGCGCCGAAATGGTCACCGATCAGGCCGACCCCGGCCGCAAGTGCATCAGGATCGAGCTGACCGGCGGGGCCACGTACACGGGCGCCTTCCTGATGACGGAGGGGTGCCTGGATCTCTCGCCCGAGACGGGCATCCGGTTCCTGACCTTCCGCGTGAAAGGCGCGAAGGGCGGCGAGGAGTTCTCCGTGGCGCTCCGCGACGGCACGGAGGCGGAAGGCCGCGACGGCTTCGCGGCGACCGTGGAGGGCTCCGACTACGTGACGGTAGGCACGGAATGGCGGCAGGTCGACATCCCCCTCGCCGACTTCCCCCGCGCGGGCTTCAACTGGACGCTGCCGCCCTATGACCAGTTGCCCCACGTCAGGCCGGTTGACTGGAGCCGGATCAACATGATCGGGTTCAACCGCACGGCCCAGGCGGCCACTTTCTGCCTCGATCGGATCGCGTTTACCTCCCACCTCCCGGATGAGGGCAAGCCTGCTCTGATCGAGCCGCTTGCAGCCGCGGACAGCGTCGACTTCTCCCGGGGAGAGACGCTCGAGATCGGGGCGCGCTTCTCGGCGCTCAGCGACTGGGCGATGGAGATCAGACAGGGCGCGGCCGCAAAGCGGCTGAACGGCACGTCGTACATGGTCATGGAGTCCTGGGACGGCGGCGCGGACGACGGCGTCTTCGGGCCCGGCCCGGCAGAGATCGTGCTCAGATACAGGACCACCGGCAGCAAGGACGCCTGGGCCGAGGCCAGGCGCAGCGTCCGCATCGAGGGGACCCATGCCGCGCGCGTGCAGGTGAACCAGGTCGGCTACCTGCCGGGGCGCGCCGCTGTCGCCTACCTGACAGGCGCCGAGGATGCATGCGCCTTCACGGTCGTCGAGGCCGGCGGGGACGGGAAGGTCCTGACCGGGCGCTGCACGGCGCCGGTCTTCTACGAACTGGCGGGCGAGAAAGTGGCCAGACTGGACCTCTCGGGCCTGGACAGGGCCGGCCTCTACCGGGTCGAGGTGGAGGGAGTCGGCTCATCCTTCCCGTTCGCCGTGGGGAGCGACGTGTACGACAGCCTGTTCCTGCAGGCTATGAAGAGCTACTACTATCAGCGCTGCGGCACCGACCTGGAGGAGACATACGCCGGCCAGTGGACGCACGGCGCCTGCCACACGGGCGACGCATACGTCTACGAGGGGTATTCGGACGGCATCGTCAAAGGGGAGCACGTGCCGTCGACCGGCGGCTGGCACGACGCCGGCGACTACGGCAAGAAGATCGTGCCCGCCGCCTCCTGCCTGTCCCACCTGCTGCGGCTGGCAGAGCTCTTCCCCGACCGGATCCGGAACGTGCAGCTGAACGTGCCGGGCGATGGGGCGGCACTGCCCGACTACCTCAGGGAGGTGAAGCACGAGCTCGAGTGGTTCCTCACGATGCAGCGCGAGGACGGCGCCGTCCATCACCTGGTAACCAGCGAGGACTTCTTCACGCATGACATGCCCGAGAAGGACCCTCAGCCCCGGTATCTGGTGCCCGTGTCCTCCTGCGCCACGGCTGACTTCGCGGCCGTCATGGCGGCGGCCTATCGCGCCTACCGGCCGTTCGACCCGTCCTACGCGGCGGCGTGCCTGAGCGCCGCGCACAGAGCGTGGCGGTATCTCGCCGGCCATCCGGACATCTTCCCGCCCGGCGGCTACACGGACCCGGAAGGGACACATGGAACCGGCGCCTACGCCGACGGCGACGACCGGGACGAACGCTTCTGGGCGGCGTGCGAGTTGTACGCGTCCACCCGTGAGGGAGAGTTCCTCGAATACGTGCGGGCCAACCTGGGCAACTGGCAGCCGCTCTTCAACGGCGCCCCAGTCTGGATGGACGTGCACCTCTACGGCGTGCACAGCCTCTTGCTTGCAGACGGAGTGGACGAGGAGCTGGCGGCGCTCCTTCGGAAAGAGGCGATAGCCCACGCGGACAAGATGGTCGGCGTCGTCCGGGACAGCCCCTACGGCATGGCCATAGACGCGGAGAAGTACTGGTGGAACAACGCGACCATACTGGAGTACGGGGCGCAGTTCCTCGTCGCCCACATGCTGACGGGCGACGATCGCTACGCCGACGCGGCGCTCCTGCAACTGGGTTACGTGCTCGGCTGCAATCCCATGGACTACTGCTACGTGAGCGGCTTCGGCACCCGCTACCCGCGGGACATCTGGCACGGCGCCAGCGCCAATGACGGCATAGACGAGCCCATCCCCGGCTTCGTCGTCCCGGGGCCCTGCCTCGTCGCCTGGGATCCGACGATGAGCGCGTACAGGAGCAAGAACAACCTGCCCGTCATGAAGACCTATCGCGACCTTCGCGAAGCCTACTCGGTCAACGAGGTCTGCCTGCCGTTCAACGCCCCGCTCGTGTTCATGACGGGCTTCTTCGCCCTGAGGTGAGATCGAGCCTTACGCGGAGTTCAGCAGCGCCTTCGTCGGGCGCCAGCAGCACGCCCCGTTCGCCCGGCTCTTCGCGCGCCCCCACCACGTGTTCGACCGCGTCAACGCCGCGAAGGAGCACGCGCCAGGGCTTTGCGGCGTTCTCGGCGGTCAGGACCAGCTCCCGGCCCTGCCGGCGGGCCCGCGCGACCAGGTCCGGCGCGCCGCCCGTGCCGGGCACGCGTGCCTCGGCGTTCGCGCCGTCGGCCAGTTCGAAGACCTCCAGCGTGAGTCCGTCTGCGTAATCATAGTCCGGCCGCCCGTCCTCGGCGCCCATCGCGATGATCGAGTTGGGGCGCGCCAGCAGCGGCAGGCTCAGGTAGTCATGGGTCTCCTGCACCCAGCGGGGGCCCTCGACGACCCCGCCCGAGAGCAAGTGCGTCCAGCGGCCCGCCGGGACGTAGTACTGGACGGCCCCGTTTTCGCTGAAAACGGGCGCAACCAACAGCGAAGGCCCGAGCATGTACTGGCGGTCCAGGTGCGCACACGCAGGATCGTCCGGGAACTCGAGCACCATGGCGCGCAGCACGGGCAGGCCTTCCTCGTGCGCCTGGCGGGCCGCCTCGTAGATGTAGGGCATGAGCCGGCACTTGAGCTTCGTGAAGTGGCGCAGCACGTCCACGGACTGCTCGTCGTAGAGCCAGGGCACGCGGTATGAGCTGTTGCCGTGCAGCCGGCTGTGAGACGAAAGAAGGCCGAAGGCGATCCAGCGCTTGTAGACGTCCGGCGAGGCCGTGCTCTCGAAGCCGCCGATGTCGTGGCTCCAGAAGCCGAAGCCCGAGAGCCCCAGGGACAGCCCGCCCCGCAGCGTCTCGGCCATCGACTCGTAGCTCGCGCTGCAGTCGCCGCCCCAGTGCACGGGGAACCGTTGCGAGCCCACCGTGGCGGATCGCGCGAAGAGCATCGCCTGCCCGCGGCCCAGCTTCTCCTCCAGCACCTCGAAGACGCAGCGGTTGTAGAGGAACGTGTAGTAGTTGTGCATCTTCACCGGGTCCGATCCGTCCGCGTAGACGACGTCGGTCGGGATGCGCTCGCCGAAGTCGGTCTTGAAGCAGTCGACGCCCATGTCGACCAGGGCGCGCAGCTTGTCGCCGAACCAGCGGTAGGCGTCCGGATCGGTGAAGTCGACAAGCGCCATGCCAGCCTGCCATTGGTCCCACTGCCACACGTCGCCGTTCGGGCGCTTGAGGAGGTAGCCCTGCGCACGGCCTTCCTCAAAGAGGGCCGACCGCTGGCCGATGTACGGGTTGATCCAGGCGCAGATGCGCAGGCCTCGCCCCTTCAGCCGCTTCAGCATCCCGGCCGGGTCCGGGAAGACGTCGGGGTCCCACCGGAAGTCGCACCAGTGGAACGCCTTCATCCAGAAGCAATCGAAATGGAAGACGTGCAGCGGCAGGTCGCGGTCGGCCATGCCCTGCACGAAGCCCGTCACCGTCTCCTCGTCGTAGTCGGTCGTGAAGGACGTCGTGAGCCAGAGCCCGAAGGACCAGGCCGGCGGCATCGCGGGGCGCCCCGTCAGCGCCGTGTACTTCCCGAGCACCTCCTTCGGCGAGGGGCCGTAGATGACGAAGTACTCGAGCGCCTCGCCGGGCACGCTGAATCCCACGCGCGAGACCTTCTCCGAGCCGACCTCGAACGAGACACGCTCCGGGTGGTTGACCAGCACCCCGTAGCCGCGATTGCTCAGGTAGAAGGGCACGTTCTTATAGGCCAACTCGGAGGACGTCCCGCCGTCCGCGTTCCACATCTCGACGGCCTGCCCGTTCTTGACGAAGGCCGTGAAGCGTTCGCCCAGGCCGTAGATGCACTCGCCGACGCCCAGACGGAGCTCTTCCTTCATGTGTGCGGTGCGCTGCGCCTCGGCCTCGAGCCAGGTAGGCGCGTCCTGCGGCCCTTTGCTCACCGTCATCCAGCCCATGTTGCGGAAGCCCGTGTCCGTAAGCGGCGCGCCCGCGCCGAGGAACTCGATCCCCCACGGCTGACGCCGCACGCGGGCCGTGAGCTCGCCGCTGCTGAACGTCAGGTGCGACTCGGTCTCGTCGATTTCCGGGCTGGTCGGCGCCTCACGGATCTCGAAGGCCGGCCCGCGCCGCGCGCCGCCGGCATGATGCGTGACCCGGACCCGGATGACGTCGCGCGCGGGCGAGGACAGGCTCACGGACAGCATCGGGCAGTTGAGCGTCGCCCAGCGTTCGGGCGAAGGCTGGGTCGAGGCATGGACGATCAGCTCGCCCTCGCGGCGCTCGACCTCGTGCACGCGGGCCGGATAGTGCCCCTGCACGCCCGGCCGAAGCCTCCAGAAGCCGGCGGTGAACTTCATGGCCTGCCCGCCTCCCCGGATCCCTCCAATGACCCCGCGCACCTACGCGGACGGTCTATGCCCGTGAGGCCAGCGCCGCGCGCAGTTGATTCCGCTTACCAGTACCGGAATGTCGTGCTACTGACGTCTATCGCTATAGCGTGACCTCTGTAGCGGCGGACCAAGTCGTACGCACCACGCCTCCCTTGCTCGGGATGAGCACTGGGACCAACGATGACGTGGACCTTACCCCAGAAGGCTATGTCGTCAGGTAGTTTTACAGTTGTATAGGGGATAATCAAGCCGCGCTTGGGCCGGAAGTGCCGCTGTTCAGGATCGTGCTTGGGTCCGGGCTGCGAGACCATGCGATACTCTCGCTCTGCGTAGAACGAGGGATGCTTCAGCAACGCTGCCGTCCTAACGAGCTCAAACACGAGTCCCCCACTGACCCCGAATCGGGTATTGTCTTCCAAGAGGGGAGTTGAAGCTTCGCGTATCCAAGGCATCGCGACACAATCTAGAACACTCTTGATCTGGCGCTCGTGGTCCGCCTGCTCGTAGATGCATTCGCCCAGCGAGAAGCCCTGCTGCGTAACTGCGTCGCGCAGCTGACACGCCGGAAACCCAACCGAGTAGCCTCCTTGTGGGCAGTATGCTCGCCACTGGCTCAACGAGTCCGGCACGGCCGAAAGCGAACACACAAAGGCTGACATCAGCTTCGGCGTGCCAAGGTCTCGGGTTTGGTCCAGAAGCCACTTGATCCGGTCTCGTTGGTGCTGGTCACCTGTCTCCTCGCACATCTTCTGCAGTAGCCTCCGAGCGAGTTGGATTCCCCCGATCAACTCATGCGCGTCGTCGAGATAGAGCGCATCCGTTGCCCACAGGCAGTTGGTACTGACAATCCCGATCAGCCCCTCTGCCGCGGTGTAGTGGTAGAGCAATTCGTGACTAGCCATGTGTCAGTCTCCCACCGGCCCCCGGACAGGCCAACCACCCCAGTGCGTGCAGGATTGCCAGCAGCACAAGCGAGCTCGGTTGCGCCGGTCGTCGCGAAGGCTCGGGGACTGCTGCAGCGCCCTCCCGTCACTGTACGCGGGCTACGTCCGCGGCTCACATCTGCCCCCGGGGCCAGGTGACGTGGCCGTCCCGCTCTTCCTGCTCCTCGAGAAACGAACGAAGTCGGCCGAGAGCGCCCATGTCGGCGAGAGCTTCAAGATCATCAAGTGTCCTCCCCCGAACGACCGCCACATTCGTGTGCAAGCCCACCTCGTTCTCCGACATGTATCCCTCCATTCTTAGTTCTGGCTGGTAGTAATCTCCAACGGTCCACTTCATATAGGCCCCGGCGCCGAGATACGCTAGACTGTAGTTTTGCAGTTCATGCAGCGGTCCTGAGGTAGCGTGTGAGGGCCTGAGTG
>CAZFSS010000047.1:0-17047 GCA_964521715.1 uncultured candidatus Brocadiaceae bacterium
AGGAGGCATTTTCATGAGTATCTTCGTAGCCGTAGGCCACTTCCGCGGAGTAGGCTGCGCCAATCCTTCCCCGACCTCACCATGAACGTCTATGCCGACCCCAGGCTGCTCGATGTGGTGGGGGTCATGGAGGTGCTGCCAGCATTGTCTCAGGACGGCGCGGACCTACTGCAGACAGAGTATGAGCGAGGGGCCTGAGGTGCCGAGAAGATGCCCCCCTCGGAGCAGGATGTGCAGCACGGCGAGCACCCAGGTCCATCGCCCCGCCGCTTTTCACCGCGCCCGAGTCACCGCGACCGTCCGTGCGTTGAGAGCTGAGACTGCGATCCCGCCGCCACCCTCCCCGATGATGCAGACGACGCGGCTTGCTCCCGGCGGCAAATCAAAGCAGTTGTCGGAGAATTCCGCGCCTTCGCCGCCCTCGCAGGACAACGTGACCTGCCGGGCGAACAGGTCGGCGGACACCTCGACAGTGCCGGCCGATGCTGACACGGTGAGCGCGGCTTGCGGTAGGTGCAGATAGCGCTCGCCCGCCAGCAGGTGAGTGGTGTGAAGGTCCCCGAGCGTTGCGGAGATGAACTCCTCGCGGAGCGAGATGGGACCCAGGTCCTCGGTGCCCAGACACCGCTTCGCCTCCCCCGGTGCAGCGTCTACGGGACAGGCCGTGCGGGCCCTCACCGTCCCGTCGAAGCGCATGCGCCGGACCGTCAGATATCCTGACACGGGCTCGCCAGAGTCGTTCACCACCCACACGTTCAACTCGTCGGGCGTCTGTTCGAAGCTGATGAGCACCGGGGCGTACGCGCGCTTCACAAAGTAATAGGGGATCTTCGGCTCCAGGTAGTAGTCGACGGCGCTCCAGTAGACGATGGGCCACGAGTCATTGAGCCGCCAGATCGTGCTCCCCCAGCAGCGGCGGGGACCCTCGGGTGCTCCGTCGGGCCGGCCGCGCCTGAGCCGCTCGATTCGCTGCTTCAGGTACTCGCCATGGGCGGTTCCCAGCACGCGTATGAGGTCCTCGGGCCTGGCCGGATCGCAGTAGCGCTCGACCGGTCCCACCTTGTCCCACGAGCCGTCCACTGACCGGTACTGCCACATCTCCGGCCAGGCCGGCCGGCCCGGGGTGCGGATCGTGGGGTCGTGTCCCTCAGGCCAGAGCTCCTCAGCAGACAGAAAGCGCTTCATGCTCCGCAGGGAGGGGGCGCTTGCGCGGCCGATCTCGGAAGCGTATAGCGGCACCGAGGCCCTATGGCAGAAGGTCAGTGTAGTGTAGTCGTGCCAGTCACCTTCGAGCGGCCAGTTCGGCACCGGGCCGCCATACGGCGAACTGGGATGGAACGGCCTCGTCGGGTCGAGGCGTCCGCAGATCTCGGGCATGGTCCGTTCGAACAGCTCCCGGCCGGCTTCTGGCTCGGCGCCAAACTGGAAGTTCCACCCCATGTGGTTCTCGTTGCCGCCGACCCAGATGAAGATGCACGGGTGGTTGCGCAGCCGGCGTACGACGCCCTCGATCTCGGCGCGGCAGTTGGCATCGTAATCCGGCTCGCCGGCCGGGTGCATCCCGTACTCGAACATGAAGTCCTGCCAGACGAGGAATCCGCGCCGGTCGCACTCGTCGTAGAACTCCTCTTCGGGGATGTTGCCTCCGCCCCAGACGCGCAGGACGTTCATGTGCGCCCCTTCCGCCAGTTCGAGCAGGCGCCGCGCGCGGTCCGGCGTCCAGCAGTGGGTCATGCCCTCAATGGGCGAAAGGCAGGCGCCGCGCAGAAAGATGCGGCGGCCGTTGACGTCGAACGCAAAACGCCTCTCGCCCGTGTCCGGGTCGGTCGTCACGAGCCGGACGTCCCTCACGCCGAAACTGATCGTCCGACTGTCGAGCTTCTCGCCGCCGGCCGCGAGTGATACCCTCACCGCATGCAGTGGCGAGTCCCCGTGCGTGCGCGGCCACCATAGAGCTGGCTTCTCCAGCCTGCACTCATACTCGAAGCCATCCGCAACGCGCTTCGCTTCGCCCTCCCGGAGCCACTCGCCAGCCGGTCCGAGGATGGCGCAACTCACGGCCGCTTCGCTGCCGGCCGTCGCGATGCAGACGCGGACGGTCGCCCCGGAGCAGTCGTCCGCCAGCTCCGTGCGCACGCAGACGTCCTCGATCCAGGCATCCCCCGGCATGTCCAGGGCGACATCGCGGTAGACGCCGACCTTGATGAAGTGCGGCCGCGCCCCGAGGTAAGAGCTGAAGTCGTTGAGGGACTTGCGCATATACTTGTGGCGCACGATGCCCTTCGGGAGTGGGTCGGGTGCTATCTCGTCCAGCACGCGCAACGGGGAGCGAAAAACCAACAGCAGGTCGTTCTCACGGCCGTCCCGGTGCAGACCGTTTCCCACCTCGCAGACGTGTTCGCGGAACATGTTGTCGAAGGCGCCGATGGGGACGCCGTTCAGCCAGACTTCCGCAACTGTATCGAGCCCGAGGAAGCGGAGGAAGGCATGGCTGCCGGCCTCCTCCGGGGTGGGAAAACGGCAACTGTAGGCCCAGTCCCTCTCGGCCACCCACGCGCACCCCGCGGCGTTCCGCCCGATGCGCGGATCGGGGATGAGGCCATGCGCGAACAACACGTCGTGCACCTGGGCCGGCATGCGGGCGCTCAACCACTCCCGCCCTCCGGGCCCCTCTCCTGCCGTAAGCGCCTGAGCATCGTACTGCCCCGGCTCCAGTTCGCGCACCGACCAGCCATCACGCAGCCTCAGCTGCCTTCTCATCCTTCGTGCCCATCAGAGCGGCCACCCGCGTGAACCCGAGACAGAGAATAGCCGCGGGGCGTCGAGCGGTCAACCATGCGCCTGCCTCCACATATGTGAGTTCTCGGGGATGGGCCTATGGAGGCCGTGGGCTGTCAGATGGGGTCTTGCCTGGACGCGCGTGCGCACCCGGACGCCGCAGCTTGCCGTGAGCACAGTCGAAGGGGCGCCTGCACGGTGCTGGACGTCTGCGCCACGGCTGCCTACGTGCCCACTCGCGACTGGCGGCGCGTCGTCTACTGGCTCGCCGCCGCCACACTGACAACCGTGGTGACTTGGTAAGGGAGGCAGATGCCGAAGACGCAGGAGATCCAGAAATGCAACCGCTGCGGGGAGGTGAAGCCGCTTACAGCCTTCCGGCGGCACGCGAAGCGGGAGTGCGACTACAGCGGCATATGCACGGCCTGCCGGAAGGCCGAGTACGAATCGTCCAAGGGCTACTTCGGACCGCTGCCAGAGCCAGAAGGGTCTGAGGAGTGAGTCGCCGAAATCTGGTGACAGGCGGCGATCATCCGGAAGGAACGACAGGAAGGATGGACGAATCACTCCATTTCAAGCTGGGCCAGGAACTCGGTTGGCGAGAGGACGGGCACGGCAGGGCGGCGCGGGAAGTCGCCCGGGTTGTGGCTCAGCATGCAGTCCGCGCCCGCATGCAGGGCGCTGAAGTACTGCACGGCGTTTCTGAAGTCCGGCAGGTCGCTGTCGATGGCCTGATTGATGATGAGCGAATCGCAGGCCACGGGGGTAAATGCGTCTCGAAGCAGGCGCATCGCTTTCTTGGCGGCGCTGGCGTCGGCCCACCTGCGCATCACGTGGAAGATGTTCGTGAAGCTGACTGCAGAGACCAACCCTTCGACCTTTCCCTCTTCGGCCAGGGACCAGACGGCTGCCGAGTGCTCGTAGAAAGGCTCGCGCTGCGCCAGGACGTCCAGGAGAACGTTCGTGTCGATGAACGCCTTCATGTCTTGCGTCCGTACTTGTCGGCGAGTGCCTCCTCCAGGAGCTCCCGGTCCGTCTTGTCCGGAGGCAACTTGACCAGCCCTGTGGCCCGACGCGTGATCGGCCCGATCTCGATCTTGTTCCCCTTCTTGTGCGCCATCGCCCGCACGAGGCGCGAGAACATCGCCGAGACGCTCGTTCCCTGTTCGGCAGCGATGTGCTTGGCCTGCTCGATGGTCTCGTCGTCCATGCTAAGGGTGAGCTTCTTCATGGCCGCATCCTCCAATACGTATCCATTCGCCGTGATTATACGTGACACGAAAGGTGCTGTCAAGTCGTGATCCGACTCAGGACGTACCAGCACGAAGCAGTGGACGCCGTCTACTAGCACCTGAGGACCCGTGACGACCACCCCTGCGTCGTGATCCCGACGGGCGGGGACAAGACGCCCGTCATGGCGCAGGTCTGCATGGACGCCGCCGGGCGCTGTCGAGCTATTGAGCCCTGCTTTTCCAAAGTAACCCACGAATCAGCCGATAATAAGGGGTATGAGACCCCAAGGGACGGCGCAGGAACTGGAGGCGCGGCGGCATCGAGCGGTTGCGCTTCTTGAAGATGGCCGCCCCCGGGCAGAGGTCGCCGACGTTGTTGGGGCCACCCCCACCAGCGTCAGCCGATGGTGGAAGGCCTATCGGGAGGGAGGCGAAGCCGCCCTGCGTGCCAAGCCGCCTCCTGGACGCCCCTGCAAGCTTTCGGCCGCTCAGAAGCTCCAGTTGCGCCAGCGTCTGTTGGAGGGCGCCCGCGCCAGCGGCTTCGGCACGGACCTGTGGACCTGCCCCCGCATCCGCGAGCTCATCCGCCGCCTCTGCGGCGTCACCTACCACGTCGACACGCTGCCGAGGTCCCTGCGGGCCATGGGCTTCTCGTGCCAGAGGCCGCACAAGCGGGCCTTCGAGCGGGACGGGGAGGAGGTGGCCCAATGGGTGGCTTGCCAGTGGCCGCGCATCAAAAGGGGGCAGCGCGGCTGGGGGCACACCTGGTTTTCGTCGACGAGACGGGCTTTCTGATGCTGCCCACTGTGGCGGGCGCAAAACGTGCCTTGACGGTGAGCCGCTGCGGCGTCGCCGGCGCCAGCACTTCGAATGTGACGCTCCGGGACGCACGCGGCTCCAGGGCAATCTGCACCGGCGCAGTCAGTGCCCTGGATGCGGCCGGCAGAATGAGGTCGAGAACGCCTCCCACAGCCCGCGGCGATGGGTTCACGCACGTCGCGCTGACCGTGAACTTGCTTCCTTTCTCTACCGAAGCCCGGGCCTCCAGGCCGAGCAAGGGAGGTGCGTCGCGTGCGAGCAGCACGAGTGCCGCCGAGCCGACCTCGCCGAGCTTGAGCCGCGCGACCCCACCATCTTTCTCAACAGCCAGAGCCTGGGGGACGCCGCCTACCGCGCGGTGGGCGTCCCGCGCGACGGGGCGGAATGCCCAGGCCCCGCTCAAGGCGCTCACTTCCTCGGCAGGCAGCGCGATAGTGACCTCGCGAACGGGGTCCTGCGGCTTGCCGTTGGCGGGCGGGACGGTCAGGACGATGATGCGGCTGCCCTTTGCGTCCGCAAGGCTGTTCACATCAAGGAAGCCTTTGCCCGCATGGGACACGGTGAACGGCGGTTTCACGCCCGCCTGGTCAAGCTCTTGACGCAGCAATTCGGCCAGGCCAGTCTGGGCCCACCCGTCGCCATAGGGGAAGCTCAACCGCATGCACTTGGCCGCGAGTCCCCCAGAACCGGCTGGGCGGGGCGAGCAGTCCTCCCCGAAGGCCCCGATGGGGGAGTCGAGGGCAGACAGACGCCTTCTCAGCGAGGCAAAGGACGGCCAGGACGACAGTGAACCCAGCACGAAATGACTCACGGGGGAGGATTGCGGGCAGAAGGCGACCCTCCCCCTTTCTTGCCATCCGTTAGGTGAGCATCCGAGGGCAGGGGATGGCGGTACGCTGGAAGAAGGCGAGCTGCTGGCGCAGGGCGATGTTCTCTGCAGCGAGGTCCAGCCTGTCCCGGAGGAAGGCTGCAATGAACGAGCAGATCATTCGAAGGATGGGCATTCACTGCTCTCCAGAGCCACATGAGCTTGCGTGAATCAGTGCCGGAGAGGATACTTGCACTGCGTCATAAGTCCAGCGACACCGGTCGCGACGGAGTTCTCGGGAGGTACAGGGGACAGTTCCCATTTGCCGGAATGGCCCGCGACCAGGCGACGGTGCTGCGCATGGCGCCTTGCGGCGCCCGGCTTCGCTTGAACGGGGACTGTCCCCTTCTTCCTCCCACCCGAAAGGAGCACCACCTATGAGTCGCCCTTGGAACCGCAGAGAGATGTCGCAGCCGCTGTCGGCTCGCTGTGCGGTCTACGATCACCGCGGCGAGCCGCTGAAGGTTGAAGATTTCACCCGCTTCCACCTCTGCGATTTGCTCACCCGGCCGTTTACGTTCGAGCCGCGATTTGAGCCAGGCCTGGCAGTGTTTCAGCCGCCGGAGAAGCCGTTCCGCATCGCCTTACCGATGACGGTGCCGGGATTCGGCCAGGTGTTCGTCTATGCCGACAACCGTGGCCGCGGCTACACGCCGCAGTCCTTCGCGGAGAGGCCGCTAGCGCTGAACTACGAGTTCGCGGCGGACCGCCTGGCGACGGTTCAGGCGCTGTTGGAGCAATGCCGGCAGTCGGGCATCGTCCTTTCTACAGCCGCCCGCGAGCGCGCCGCGAAGGCCAAGGCCGTGCTGGACAAGACGGAAGGCCTGGCGGCGGACCGGCCGGCTTACGTGGCGGCGTCGATGTCTTCCCTTGCGGAATCGCTGTGGGCCGGCGAGATGATCGTGACGGAGCGGGCGGAGCAGATGATTGTCCGCAACGGCCCTCGTCCCGGCGTTCTCTTCGGCTGCAATGCCAGTGGTTACCGGCGAGGCGACCCCAAGTTCGCCGAACGGTTCGAGGCGCTGTTCAACTTCGCCACGGTGGCGTCGTTCTACCGGAGGCAAGTGGAGCCTGAACACGGGAAACCGGATTTCTCGAGCGCCACAACGGTGCTCGGCGCGCTCGAGCGCACTGCGCTGGTGACGAAGGGCCATCCGCTGATCTTCCTCGTGCCGAATGCCACGCCCGATTGGCAGCGCAATCTGTCGTTCGAAGAGACCAAGAAGTCGTGTCTCGATCACGTGCGCGATTCGGTCCTGAGGTTCCGCCACCGCATCCACACCTGGGACGTGATCAACGAAGCTCACGTACAGCCGGACAATGAACCGGGCAACGAGGTTCCGGGCTTCACCAAGGAGCAGAACGTGGAGCTGACGGGCGCGTCGCTGAAGACGGCCCGCGAAGCCGACCCCACCTGCTTCCGCATTGTCAATTCCACGGGGACCTGGTGCGACTACTACATGGGCCGCCAGCCCGCGGTCTGGCAGCAGAGCGTGTACGACTACTTGCAGCGGCTGAAAGACGGCGGGATCGAGTATGACGCCGTCGGTTTGCAGTACTATCACTCCGGGCGCGACATGGTTGAGTTCGAGCGCAACTTGGAGAGCTTTCGAGCGTTCGGCAAGCCGATCCACATCAGCGAGCTGGGCTTCTCTTCCTCCTCGGCAGAGACGCGGAAGAGCGCGTGGTGGGGAGGCGGCGCGGGCGGCGCCAAGATCCACTGGCGCGGCGAGGACTTCAGCGAAGAGACGCAGGCCCAGTGGTTCGAGACGTTCTACAAGATCGCCTTCAGCAAGCCCTACGTGGATGCGGTCACGTGCTGGGACTTCGTCGATCCCGGCTTCATCCCGAACGGCGGCCTGCTGCGCCGGGACCTCAGTCCCAAGCCCTCGTACGACAGGCTGATGGCCTTGTTGAAGAAGTGGAGGGACGAAGGGCTGTTGGCGGCGGAACCGGCGCCGGCGAGCGATGGGAGAGTGGGCTGCGCTTGACAGTTGAGGACGCGAAGTTCATTGTGCTGGGCGTGGCTGCGGATCTGGGCGAAGTGAAGGCGGTGCTCCGGGATCTCGACCGCTACACGCGGCTCGATCCCACGCTGATGGACAGGGCGGTGCTTGTTGTCCGGTATGCGCGGGAGCTGATGCTGGACTGAGCCTGCAACCGTGGGCACATCTTGCAGATTCCACCGTGCGCCGTGCGTAGAATTCAGAGAACCTTCTGCGCCGGCTTCTGAGAAAGCTTCTAGCGGAAATCGGAGAACCCATGCCAGGAAAACCGAAGGACAGGCGGTTCACGAATCGCGAGTGGCTGCAGGAGAAATACCGCAAGAAGACGCTCCGTGAAATCGCCCGAGAGACCGGGTTGAGCCACGAAGCCGTCCGATTGTGGATGGTGAAGCTCGGCATCCCGCGCCGTGCCCCGATGGAGAGGCCGCGGCACTGTGGCCTATGCGATCAGGCCGGAGCCGAGCACGTATATCTGTACACGGCTGGGGCGTCTCTGGACCTGGACCTCAGAGCGTATCCCCTGTGTGAGCAGTGCCGCGTGAAGCACCGGCTCCCCCTGCCGACTGAATCACCCGCGTCAAGTCTGAAGGACGCCCTGCACGGAAGGGCCGAGAAGCGTTCTCGGCACAGAATGGCTCGGGTTGACAGGTCCTGACGAGCCTTCACAGCGGAGCCGGCGACGATGAATCCGACGTTGAGAGCGACTACCGCGTGGGAAGACCGAGGGAAGCAGAAGCTTCACCGTGCACGTGGGTCCGCCGAACGTCCTGATGGCCTCGAAGTTGCCCTGCCGGGCCAGCGTTCATTGACGTGGGGATCGTGAGACCGGAGGTCCAAGACCCACAACCTTATGTAGGAGGAGTGCGGTATGGAGCTGGGGTTGAGTGGCCCGGGACGTATGCATCTACACGGCGAGACTGTCAACTCAACTCGTGACTACGTCATGTCACTCTCGGCCGCGGCCTCAGTCGCCGAGGACCTCTCTGAGTTTCTCTCTCAGCTGGTGCAGATCGTAAGGCTTCTTGATAAAACCGGCCAGGCCCTTGCCCGCGAACCGACCTGTCACTTCCTGTTCGTTGTAGCCGCTGGAAAGGATCACCCGCACATCCCTGTCGAGGCGACGCAGTTCGCGGAAACTCTCCTCTCCACCCGCATGAGGCATCGTCAGGTCAAGGATGACGCAGGCGATGTCGGCTCCCCGCTCCCGGTAGATCGCCACGGCTTCCCAGCCATCCAACGCCACAATAACGTCGAACCCGATCGTCTTGAGCATCTTACTGCCAACGGCACGGACTATCTCCTCGTCGTCCACCAGCAGAACCGTGCCACTACCCGTCCATCCTGCCGCCCCGTCCTCGGCACCTCTGGCCCTTGTGACCGCCTCCTCCTCGGCGGCAGGGAAGAGCACCTTGAGCGTCGTCCCTTTGCCCACTTCGCTGTAGACCTTGAGTGCACCCTTGTGACCTCGCACGATGCCGAGCACGGCGGCAAGCCCAAGTCCGCGGCCCCTCTCCTTGGTGGTGAAATACGGGTCGAAGATCCTGCCGCTCGTCTCCTCGTCCATGCCGCAACCCGTATCGGAGACCTCCATGTAGACATACACTCCCTCCGGCAGGTCTTCGTCCAGGTACGTCTCGCTCAGGTAGCCACGGTCGCACTCCATCGCCCCGGTTGATATGGTGATCATGCCACTTTTGTCGCCGATAGCGTCGGAAGCATTGGTGATTAGATTCATAATGATCTGGCGCATCTGTGTTGCATCGGCCTTGACCGCCGGCAGCGCTTTGGACAGGTCGTATCTGAGCACCACCATCTTCGATATGGAGATCTTCAGCATGTGGGCCATTTCCTCGACCAGTTCGGTCAAGTCAATGGGCTCGACGACGAACCGGCCCTTGCCCGAGTACCCGAGGAGCTGCGTGCAGAGGTCGGCGGCACGACGGGCTGTAGTCTCTATATCCCTGATGTTACCCAGAGCGGGGGACACGGGAGAGAGGTCACGCAAGGCAAGGCTAGCGTTCCCCAGCACGCCCATTAGCATGTTGCTGAAGTCATGCGCAATCCCGCCTGCCAGAACTCCGAGGCTTTCCAGACGTTGCGCCTCCTGGATGCGCTGCCGCAGCCTTTGGTGTTCCTCCTCTGCCTGCTTGCGCTCGGTGATGTCGAGGCCGTACACGTTCGCGCACCCCGCGTCCGCCAGGGGGGCAACCGTCAGTGCGAATAGCCGATCGGCGCATGTGGCCTCAACCAACTTGGACACCCCGGAGTCCAGGGCCTCTGTCACCGCTTGAGTGTACTCGTCAGGGAGCCGATTGCCGATCGCACATCCCCACTGCTCCAGCAGCCGCCTGGAACCCTTGTTGGCGTAAAGGACCATCCCCTCTCCGTCGACCTGCAGGACAGGATTCGGGTTCTCGCCTGGGAACTTCGCCAGCGTGGCGAACTCTTGCTGCGTCCGCTTCCGCCTGGTGTCCTGGATCACCACCCACTGACCTTCACGCCGAATGAGGGCGAATTCGTGGTTCATGACCACATCGAGGACTTCCACTGCTCCGCACTTCTCAAGGGCGTAGCTGCATATGGCCAGCATCTTGTGTTCGCCGATTACACGGTCTACGATTGCTTCATAATCGGAGAATGCGTTCCAGTCTTTTCGGTCGAGCCAGGAAGTATTTCCAGTGAGTCGGAGCCCTTCGAATCCGCTCTTGAGCGCGTCCGCCTCTTTTTCGACCCACCCCTGCAACACCGCGTCAGCTTCAAAGGCCCCTGATCTGGTGTACCACTGGGCGTAGTCCAGGATCTCTATCTGGCCCTTCTCAAGATAATCGTCCAGATTCTCTACTGCCCTCCCTAACGATCTCTTCGCATCCTCAACGCCTAGAGGCGCGGCAGTGACCCACATACAGAACTCGTTACCCTCCAGGCCGGCCTCAAAATAGGGTACTAACACATCGATCAGATCCTGTTCGGTCCGGTAGAATTGGCAGAGGTGCGTGCCCCAGCGGACCTCAGGTACGAGATCGATTCCGCTTCTTCTGGTTTCTGCCATGATATGGCTCCATTTCCGGACGACCAGCAATCCTTCCTCTCACATCCGCTCTTCACGCTTCGCATTCAGATCAGGCCGTATTCGCCGAGATCTTTCATATGACCGCGCACCAACGAGATTCGCTCCGCTGGGGCCGAAGTGTATACTGGAGACAGCGGCTTGTCAATCGATCTTTCCCATTCTCGATTGGCCTGCCTGCCCTTGGGCAGCCGCCAGCAGTGTGCCGTTGATCCCCGGCTGAGTCAATGCTCAAAACCTTCGCATTCTTGCTCTTGATCGCCCTGTTTCGTCCCTTCCGGAGGCCCGTCTACGGGCATTTCAGACCCCTTGGCAAGCCCCCTCGCACACCTCGCCTGTAGATACTCCCGTTCTGCCCTCTCTCCCTCGTACCGGAAGCCCCCAGCATCATGTCGGAGCGGGGCCAGTTGCTGGATGCGGCTCAGTATCGCTGCGAGCCAGGACAACCGTTCCGCGTTGTGTTTGACAGCCTCGTCAAGCCATTGCGGCCGATGTTAGGGCTTGGCGTGCGCTGTAAGCTGGAGGATGCGTGCCTAGCTCACGACATCGCCCATGATGTGTGCCATGTGGCAGCACGATGCGGAACCAGACTTCAGGGCTGGAGAGGCCCCTGCGGCGGTTAGTAGAGGGTTGCCTCCGGGGAGCCATCCCGCCTCTTGCGTAACCCGCCACACCCGCCGGCTGACGCACAGGAGGCCGTTTCGACTCGGACGGGATTCCGTATCTAGCTGCCCTTGGAGCAACCACTTACGACAAGCCCCCCGCCCCGGGGCCGTACTCCGTGTCCTCTCTCCGTTCCGGCCCGTGCCCGCCACGAAGCGCCCCTTGCACGCCCGCGGAGCCCAGACTCTCGGATTCTCGCCCTTCCCGGCCCATCTGGTTAACACACCATTCTCGAATGCACCCCAAACATGCGAACACGAACGCTCCGCTCTCTGTCCAACAACTCTCCTCCACCAGAAAGCCCGCTCGTGCCACACGCCGGAGGCCAGCCGTCTGTGTGGAAAGGGCTTTGACCGGGGCCGCCGCGTAGTTAGAACAGAGGCGCTATAGTGGACAAGGCGGTACGGACGCCGGAGGACAGATCCATGCTGGTGGAAGACCTGCAAGTTGACCGGGACCGGCTGGCCGGGGTGGGCTCGGCGGTCGTACCGCCTGCGGCGTGAAACACCGGGTGAAACACGCCTCGGGGGTGAGACATGACCGGATGGGGTGAAACATGAAAACGACGTAAATGCTTCTACAGCAACACCCTCTCTTGTTGTTTCTCTTGTTTCATCTGCCACCCTGCACGCACCTGCCTGCGCGCGCGTGTATGTGCGAGGGAGGGGTGAAAGCAGAACGAAGTCCGGAACGGTGGTCCGGCTACGGTCTCGGCACGCTGGCCGGGCGACCGGCCCGTGCCTACTCGGGGCAAATCAGCCGGAGCTTTGGAAAATAGCTGCGGTAGCGGCCTACATCGCGCGTGAGGAGCGTCATCCCCTCTACGGCAGCGTGCGCGCCGATGAAGAAGCCGGGCAGCGTGGACTGCCGCTTCCCGCCGCGACGCCGGTAGTCCAGGAAACATTTGCCGGCCAGGAACGCCGCCTCACACGGAATGGGCAGGCGCTCGACCAGGTCGCCAGGCAGAGCCGCCTCCAGCTCCTCGATGCGCTCGAAGCGGATGGACGCCTCGGCGTAGATCACCGGGTTGATGCAGAGGACGTTCTCTTCTGCACAGCGTTCGAGGGCATCGCTGGACCATTGAAACCAGCGCCCGTCCTCGGTCATCACGTCGAGGAGGACGTTCGAGTCCACCAGGACGCGGCTCATGGCTCGCCCCTCGTCAAGGCCATGATCTGGTCGGTGCTCATGCGCACCGTGCCCTTGCCCTTCATGGCTTCGACGAGCTTGCGCCCTCGACGGTGGGAGCTGGCAGCCTTCTTGATGACGACCTTGCCGCGCTCCAGCTCGAACTCGACCTCGGTGTCTGGCAGAAGGCCGGCCTTCTCCCGTATCTCAGCAGGGATCGTTACCTGTCCCTTGGACGTGATCCTCATGCCGATCCTCCCAGACTGCAAGTGTAGGATTCTTACCTATCTTACTCTTACTACACGAAGCGCCCTTTGTCAAGTCGGCATGGTTCGTTCCCGGTGCGAATCGAACGCGACGGCGCGCGCGGGAATCCGCCGCACTACGCCACAGAGTCTGTTTCGCGTGTCAGAAACAAGAGGTGACGACCGATGGACGTTGAGA
The DNA here is from genome assembly GCA_964521715.1 of uncultured candidatus Brocadiaceae bacterium. Lineage (GTDB taxonomy): Bacteria > Planctomycetota > Brocadiia > SM23-32 > SM23-32 > DAOVRD01. The sequence continues at coordinate 13,006 of CAZFSS010000047.1, forward strand.
TGAAGAGCATCGATGACGTGAAGCCCTACAACATGTCCATGAGGCCGCCTCCTTTGGGGCGAAAGGTGATGAGTCGGCCCGACAAGCGTGGGTGACTCTACCACCACAGGGGGCAGCCTTTCATCAGGGTATGACGCCTACGGCGCCTGCACGGTGCTGGACACCGACGGATCAGAGGACGGCGACACGGACGAGATCCACGCGGACGCGGGCAGCTACTACGTGATCGACTCAACGAAGTTGGCGCACATAACGCCGAGGACTCCGCATGCGACTGCCAGAAGGGCCGAACAGGCACTGGAGCTGGCGCGCCGCGAGGGCGTGTTCAAGGCCAAGGATGTGGGCGAGCGGGGGTCCCATCGTGAACAGTCCCCGGCTGCCAGGCGCGGAAGTGGGTGAGCGTGATCGAGTTGGGGGGCGACTACAGATAGGCGAACTTGTCAAGGAACTGCTGGCGGAACGGCTCGGGCTCGTCGACGATGCAGTCCATGGGGCTCAGCCCTCCCTTCCGACTCCCTGTCGCCAACTGCCAACCCCGGCGTCAACAAGCTGACAGAGCAGCATCAGATCCACTCTCGGTCGCGCAAGGACTGCACAAGCTCCTCGACGGCGATGGCGAACGACGCCATCCTGAGGGAGCAGCCTTTGTCCCTGGACATCCTCAGCATGTCGTCGAAGGCCTCGCTGATCCTGTCGTCAACGAGTTCGAATGTCTCCTCCTTCGTGGTCAGGGCGCCGCTCTTGGCCTTGCGCCATTCCACGTAGGAGGCGATCACGCCGCCCGCATTGGCGAGGATGTCGGGGACGACCGCCACGCCCTTATCCGACAGGATTGCCTCGGCCTCAGGGGTCGTAGGTCCGTTGGCGCCTTCGACTACGAGTGCCGCGCGCACGTCGCGAGCGTTCTGCCCCGTCAGCATGTCTTCCCGGGCGCACGGCAGCAGGACGTCCACGTCGAGGGCCAGCAGTTCGCTGTTGCTGATCTGCTCGCCGCCCGGGAACTCCCTGACGGCGCCTTTCCTGTCCACATGATCCTTCAGTGCCCGCACGTCAAGCCCACGGACGTTATAGACGCCGCCCGTGACATCGCTGGCGGCGACGACCTTCGCCCCGACGTCGCTCAGGAATATGGCCGTGTGGCTTCCGACGTTGCCATAGCCTTGCACAGCGGCGGTCGCCCCGGCGACCGGCTTGCCAAGCAGCCTGTCCAACGCCAGCAGCGTCGCCTTGCTGACACTGCGCCCGGTCGCCTCCAGGCGGCCAGGAAGGCCGCCGACCCTGGGCGGTTTGGCCGTCACGGACTCGGGCATATGCGTCTCTCCGAATATGACCGCCATGTCCGTGGGGCCTGTCCCCAGGTCGGGCGCCGGGATGTAGTTTCCGTGCTCCAGCTCGAGCCGCAGCATGTGCACGTATTCCTTGATGACGGCGGTCTTCTCAAACCGGCTGAGCTGAGACGGGTCTATCGAGAGGCACGACTTTCCGCCGCCGAAGGGGAGGCCGGCCAGCGCTGTCTTGAGGCTCATGAGTTCGGCCAGCCGCCTTGTCTCATCCAGCGTGGCGCCTGCGCTCATGCGCAGCCCGCCTTTGGCCGGGCCGCGTGCCGTGCAGTGGTAGACGACATAGCAGTCGGCCACTATCAGCCGGTGTTCGCCCGTCTTCAGGCTCAGGGCGAAGTGAATCTCCTTCTCCGGTTTGCTGAGCAACCGGCGCGCAGCTTCCGGAATCTCGATATACCGGCCGAGTGCCTCAAAATCCACGACGCTGTCCATTGTCATCCCGCGCCCTATTGGCGGAGCTCGTGCGTAATCGCCGAGCGGAAACGACAGGGGGCCGCGCTTTGCGAGCCCTCCCCGGCACACCCCAAGGTGCGGCGACAACCACGAACCACTTATATACGCGCGGGCGGAGGCGCGTCAAATGCGGCCAGTCTGTTTGCCTGGACATGATGGCCCAGGTAAGGAAGGGATTCCGCCACCGCCGCTGCAGGTAGGGGCGGGCCCGATTGGGCGTGGGACGAGCATCTGAGCCTGGCGGCACATCAGAGCGGCCGAGGGGGCAGGGAGTCAGGAACCGACCTGACTCAATGAGTCAGAACTCGACGCTGTATTTCTTCATGCGCCGGAGCAGCGTGCGGTAGCTGATGCCGAGCATGGCGGCGGCCTTGGTGCGGTGGTACCGGCACCGGACCAGTGCATCCAGAAGCATCTGCTTCTCCACCTCGAACTTCGCCTCCTTCATGGACATGGAGGCCGGCCGCGGGGTGTCGTTCCTGGCCGAGCGTTCCGTGGCCGACATCGTGCGGCGGAGGGCCGAGTCCGGGCCGGGCTTCGACGGCTCGAAGTCGCCGAGGACGACGCCCCTCTTGATCGTGTTCTCCAGCTCGCGCACGTTGCCCGGCCAGCCATGCCCCATCAAGCGTTCAGCCGTGTCCCTGCCGAGGGGGCGATAGTCATTGCGGAAGTCCCTGCAGCACTTGCGCAGGAAGTACTCGGCGAGGAGGAGCACATCGGAACCGCGCTCGCGCAATGGCGGAACGACAAGCATCATCTCGTTGAGGCGGTAGAACAGGTCTTCCCGGAAGGTGCCGATGCGCATCATGCGCTCCAGGTCGGCGTTTGTCGTGGCTACGAAGCGGACATCGACCTTGACCATCTCCCGCGCGCCTACGGGGAGGAACTTCTTGTCCTCGATGGCCTGGAGGAGCTTGGCCTGCACGCTCAGCGCCACAGCCGATATCTCGTCCAGGACGACGATCCCCCGGTCGGCCACTCGGAAGAGGCCGGGCCTGCGCTCCTTGGCGTCCGTGAAAGCGCCCCTCTCGTGGCCGAAGAGCTGGCTCTCGAGCAGCGTGTCGGGGATGGAGGGGCAGTTGACACAGACGAACGGCCTGTTCGTCCGCTGGGAGTAGTGGTGGACAAGGCGCGCGACAACGTTCTTCCCCGTGCCGCTCTCCCCGCGCACCAGCAGGTTCACGTCGTATTGGGCCACCCGCAGGAGCTGCTGCTTCGTCTCGATGATCTGTGGATGGGTCCCGACCAGTTCGGGCGCATACAGGAAGGGCAGGGGATCGTCCAGGACTTCGATGGCACAGCGGGGAGGGATTCCGTCCTCCAGGCGGCGCACGCGCCCGCGGAAGAAGTCGCCGTTCCCCGGCCATGTCTCGGCGGGCGGCCCTACGGAGACGCGGACGACTTGATCCTCGCGGATCGAGTCGATGCCTTGGAGGTGGGCAAGCAAACCGACGCAGCTCACATCGAGGGTCGTGGCGATCGCCAGCCTTCGCCTGACCTTGCCGTGGTAGATCTCAATCGGCAGGCCGACCTGTGAACGCCGCTCACGCCTCCGCTCTGGCCGCTCTGCCTCTACGACAGACATCCGCTTCCCCCTCCAGGGAACCTTCTCTCACGTACTGGCTGCACCGTAGCCAGAGGGTGCGATGCGAGACTCCTTCCGTCCGAGGGGTTGCGCCAAGTGTTTGCCAAGTGGCAGACATCGGCTCAGACACCGCGAGACCCTACATGCGCCCTCCCGGCACCGCTTCACCGCGCCGGGGGGTGCCCTGTGACAGAGGGTCCCCCTTACGAACTCAGGAAGTCAAGCGGTGTGCTGCTTCCCCTCGGTCCTGTATTTGCCCCTGCCGCGAGCCTTAGGGCCGAAAAATGACACTCACATCCGGTTGCATGCGACAGCAATCAGACAGATGGGAGCACCGTAAAGGCGGCCGTTCGACACCGCACATATCATGCCGTACGGGCGCCCCGCCTTCCGTTGCTCCGCCATACCTCCGAGGTTCACTGCTTCTGCACAATCAAGGCTGCAACGCCGACGTTCTCAACAACGTCCGGGCATGCTAACACAGGGTGCCAGGCATGTCAACGTTCACCCGCAGCCCGCTCGCTCCTGGCATGTTGGGACGCTCGGCGTCAGTGCTCGCCGAACGAGTCCCGGCGACAGCGGATCACATGAGAACGTTGAAGGCCCCACGCTATTGAGCCAGGTAAATCTAATGTTGTTGGTGCTCATAGGCGAATCGGCAGGC
>CAZFSS010000048.1:0-12600 GCA_964521715.1 uncultured candidatus Brocadiaceae bacterium
ACGTAGGTACACACGGTGAGAAGACGGACATCCTTTCTCGCAGGAAGGTGAGTGGAATGTGATCGAGACACGTAACCCGAACTACCTAACCCCCGCCTTCTTCGATTTCCTCCGCGAACATGGCCTCGGATTTGTCTTCCTCGACGGCTACTAGATGCCCCCGATAGGCGAAGTGTTTAGGAGGTATGGCGCCGTTACGGCCGACTTCTCCATCATCCGACTACATGGGGGTGATCGGGAGGGAATTGAAGCCAGCACGGAGAAGGACTGGTCGCGTATCATCAGAACTGAGCAGGAGGGGATCCGCGCCGCAGCCGCAATCACGCGGGACAGTGCACAGAAGGGCATCCTCACCCTCGTCAACGCCAACAACCACTACGAAGGGAGCGCGCCGTTGACCATCGAGCGATTCCTGGCCGAGCTCGAGAGGACGGGGGAGGACAACACTCCCAGTTAGCGATGATGGTTGGGTTGTCTCCGAATACGTAGACCGTTGCCTGCCCCATTTCCACTGCGACATGGCGTGCCAGGGACACGAACTGTGAACAGGATCTGGTGAACTACGCGGGAGACCGTGGGGACGGTTCTGGAGGAACTGGCCTTCGCCACTGTACTGGCCGACAGCCCCGGTTTCGCGCTCATAGTGTCGGGGACATCGGACCCTAAGTCAAGGTCGGGTGATCAGGGATGGCCTGGCACTTTCGCGGAATAGCGGCAATGCATTGACCAGGGCTGGCCGCAGCCATATACTCCGGCGCACGCACTGTTACGTGCCGTGGGGACGTGGCAACGAACCGTTGGGATTTGGTTCAGGCTTCTGTCCCCCCGGCACAAGCTGTCTTACCGGCAATGAAGCTGGCTCGAAGGAGGGCAGGGATGCGTCCACCATCTCAGAAGTTCGGGGGCGTGCTGTGCGTGACTGTGGTCCTTGCTTGCGTCGCGGTGCGAGAGGCATCCGGTCAGGAGGGTGCGGCTATGGTACTGCCTGAAGGCGTCAAGGGTGCTTTGGACCTGTCCACGGCGGACCGCGAGACTACGCCCACGCGCGAACGGGTCTCCATGAAAGGCCTGTGGCGATGGCAGCCTGCGCCTGCCGACGCGAACAGCGTGCCGGCCGACGGGTGGGGTTACGTCCAGGTCCCGGGTGCATGGCCAGGAGGTTCCCGGCGCGGCGGCTCAGAAGCATTCTATCCGCACCCAAGCTGGCAAGCTCGCCCCCTCGCAGACGTGACAGCGGCCTGGTATCAGGTCGACGTCAGCGTTCCCGCGGAATGGGCCGGCCGGCGCATTGCCCTGAACGTGGAGTTCTTGAACTCCTTTGCTACGGTCTACATGGACGGCCGGAAGGCGGGCGACATGCGGTTCCCGGGCGGCGAGCTGGACCTCACCTCGCTGTGCCGTCCCGGCCAGAAGCACGTGTTGAGCATGCTCGTCCTCGCCATGCCGCTGAGGGCCGTCGTAATGTCCTTCAACGACACCGACGCTGCCCGGCAGGTGCGTGGCATGGTTGGCCAGCGCGGCTTGTGCGGGGATGTCTTCGTCGTGGGGGCGCCGCAAAACGCACGCATTGGGGACATGAGGGTCGTTACGTCCGTGCGCAACTGGCAGATCACGTTGGACACAGCTCTGGACGCGGTTGATTCGCAGGCAACGTACGCGCTCAGGGCGAAGGTGAGGGACGGGGAACAGACGGTCAAGGAGTTCACGAGCAAGCCCTTCCGGGGGGCGGACTTGTCAAACGGTCGCATTGCGGTCAGCGAAGACTGGCGCCCTGAGAAGCTCTGGGACATGGACACGCCGCAGAACCAATACGACGTCAGCGTCTCTCTGCTCGGCGCTGAGGGGCAGCTCCTTGACGAGGCCCTGTCCGAGCGCTTCGGGTTCCGCGAGTTTTGGATTGACGGGCGCTATTTCTACCTGAACGGCACGCGGGTATTCCTGTCCTTCAGCCGCGGCCAGCCGGGTTGGAGTTACAACGGCGCGCGTGAGAGCATCGAGCGTCAGAGGCGCGTCGGGATCAACTTCCACGCCGTTGGCGGTTTCGGCTGTGAGCCGGGCGCCCACCAGAGCTTCAAAGAAGTCCTTCGTGCTGCAGATGACATGGGCGTCCTCATCGCCCTCACGCAGCCGCACTTCGGGCAGTACGACTGGGACGCCCCGGACGCGGACGTCAGCAACGGCTATGCGCAGCACGCGGCATTCTATACGCGCGTAGCAGGCAACCACCCATCGGTTGTTTTCTACGCCACCAGCCACAACGGCACCGGCTACTCGGAGGATATGAACCCGGACCTGATTGACGGCCTGGTGGACAGGTCGCCGTGGACGCGCGGAACCAACGTGCCCCATGCCCTGCGAGCCCAGGCCATTGTCGAACGCCTGGATCCGACCCGCATCCTCTACCACCACTCCTCGGGCAACCTGGGCACAATGCATACCAGCAACTTCTATGCTAACTGGGCGCCCATTCAGGAAATGAGCGACTGGTTCGAGCATTGGGGCACGGTCGGCGTCAAACCCATGCACACCTGCGAGTACGCCGTGCCGTGTACCTGGGACTGGAGCATGTATCGCGGGTGGTATAAGGGAACGCGGAGATTCGGCGACGCCGTTGTGCCGTGGGAGCTCTGCATTGCGGAGTGGAACGCTCAGTTCCAGGGGCCCGAGTCGTACAAGATCAGCGAGCCCGAGGTGGCGAACCTGCGCTGGGAGGCCGAGCACTTCCAGCAGGGGACCAACTGGCAGCGCTGGGACTACCCCGGCGGCTACAACCTGAACTACGTGCATCCAGGACAGGACCGTGTCCTTGCGGCGTATTTCACTGAAAACTCGCGCGCCTTCCGCACGTGGGGGCTATCAGTCAACGCGCCGGAGGGGTACGAAGGCCCCCTGTCCACGGCGGCCCTGGTGCGCAACAACGGCCCGCTGCTGGCCTACATCGGCGGAGAGCCGGCCGCCTTCACCACCAAGGACCACAGCTTCCTGCCAGGCGAGACCTTCCAGAAGCAACTCATCATCATCAACAACTGTCGCAGGACGGTGACGGCGGACTGCCAGTGGTCTCTGGCGCTGCCCAGCCCGGTGGCCGGCAGCAAGACGATTACGCTGCCCACGGGCGAGCAGGAGCGCATCGCGCTGACGTTCGAACTCCCGGCGGCCCTGGCCGCGGGTCAGTATACTCTCACCGCCACGGTCAAGTTCAGCAATGGCGAGGCCCAGGAAGATTCTTTCGCCATTGACGTCCTGCCGACGCCGCAGCCGGCCCAGGCCGCCGGCCGGGTCGCCCTCTTCGACCCGAAGGGCGACACCGCAAAGCTCCTCGAGGGGATCGGCATCCGCTGCCAGACGGTGGACGCAGGCGCCGACCTGGCAGCCTATGACACGCTGATTGTCGGCAAGGCCGCCCTCACGCTGACCGGCCCCGCGCCGGACATCCGCCGTACGGCGGACGGCCTTAAGGTCGTCATCTTCGAGCAGACGGCCGACGTGCTCGAGAAACGGTTCGGCTTCCGCACGACAGAGTACGGGCTGCGGCAGGTCTTCAGGCGGGTGCCCGACCATCCGCTCCTAACGGGCATTGCCGACGAGCACCTGCGCAACTGGCGCGGCGACTCCACCATCCTGCCGCCACGCCTGAAGTACGAACTGAGCCAGCAGTTCGGCTCGCCGACGGTCCAGTGGTGCGGCATCCCCGTGACGCGCCTCTGGCGCTGCGGGAACCGCGGCAACGTCGCCTCCGCCCTCATCGAGAAGCCCGCTTGCGGCGACTTCCTGCCCATCCTTGACGGCGGATACGCACTCCAATACACCTCCCTCATGGAATATCGTGAGGGCAAGGGCATGGTCCTGTTCTGCCAGACCGACGTGAGTGGCCGTACGGAGTCCGACCCTGCGGCCCAAGCGCTGGCGCGGAACATCATCCGCTACGTCTCCGGCTGGAAGCCTGCGGCGAGGCGCGGCGTCATCTACGCCGGTGACCCGGCCGGCAGCGCCTACCTTCAGTCCGCAGGCGTTGCCGTGGCCGGCTACGAGGCTGGCAGGCTCTCGCCGGACCAGGTCTTGGTGGTAGGGCCAGGCGGCGGGCAGCAGCTTGCCGCCAGCGCAGCAGCCATTGCCGGTTTCATTGGAGCCGGCGGCCGTGTGCTGGCGATCGGCCTCAATGAGGATGAGGCCAACGCCTTCCTGCCCGTGAAGGTGAAGATGAACGTGGCGGAGCATATCGCCGCCTACTTCGACCCGCAGAGCGCCGGCTCAGCGCTGGCCGGCGTCTCTCCGGCTGAGGTTCACAACCGCGACCCGCGCAAAGTGCCCCTCGTGACGGAAGGCGCGAAAGCCGTCGGCGACGGCGTGCTGGCGACGGCGGAGGACGGGCGGGTGGTGTTCTGGCAACTCGCCCCCTGGCAGTTCGACTACTCGGGCGAGAAGATGAACATCAAGCGGACGTTCAGGCGGATCTCCTGCGGCACCGCCCGGCTGCTGGGGAATCTGGGTGCGGGCGCCGAGACGCCGGTGCTGGCGCGGTTCTCAAGCCCCGTGGCTGAGGGAGAGAAGCGCTGGCTGAAAGGCTTCTACCTTGACGTGCCCGAGGAATGGGACGACCCCTACCGCTTCTTCCGGTGGTAATGGGCGCGCGAAGACATCAGGGGGATCGGTATGAGGCGGGCTTGGCGCCCCTCCTCTCGTCGCAGCGAGGTGCACGTGTGTGTGGTCAGGAGAGCACAGCCCTGAAGTCTAACGTGCTTGTGCTCGTTGTGAATTGTGCCTGCGGGGCCCTGCGAACGGCAGGCACGAGACCATGGGCTCAACGCCTCGGCGCCGGCCGCAGGCTGGTAGGGCAATGCTGTTCACCGTCAAGGCCCCCAACTCGATCACGCTCACCCACTCCTACTCCAGGCAGTCAAAGGCCTACCGGGAATATGCAAACCGGCCGAACGAGCACTTCCTGAGCCCCAAACTGCTCGTGCGCTTCCTGGATGCCCTATCGCCCATGAAGGAAAAACTCGGGCCGGTAATGTTCCAGTTCGAGTACCTGAACAGGAAGAAGATGCCGTCGATGGATGCTTTTCTGGAACGGCTTCACGTGTTCTTTGCCGACGCTCCATCCGACTACCAGTATGCGATCGAGACGCGCAACCCGAACTACCTCTCGCCTCCCTTCTTCGACTTCCTCCGGGAGCATGGCCTCGGATTCGTCTTCCTCGACGGTTACTACATGCCCCCGATAGGCGAGGTGTTTGAGAAGCATGGTGCCGTTACGACTGAGTTCTCGATCATTCGCCTGCATGGGGGTGATAGGGAGGGAATTGAGGCCAGCACGGGGAAGGACTGGTCGCGTATCATCAGGCGTCAGCCGGAGGGCATCGGTGCCGCGGCCGCCATCGCCCGGTCGAATGCGCTGAAGGGCGTCCTTACCATCGTCAACGTCAACAACCACTACGAAGGGAGCGCCCACGGACCATCGAGCGATTTCTGGATGAGCTCGGGAGGACGGGTGAGGAAGAAGCGTTCTGTTAGTCGTGGGGCCGTCTCCGACTCCGTCGACCGCCGCCCGTCAGCTCCGTGGCCTTCACACCGCAGCCAGCCGCCTGTGGTGCCCCGTATCGCGCCAACTCCTGTACTCGCGTCTCGCAGGGCTCGGGGACGGTGAAATCCGCGCCCGACCCCTGTATACTGCCGGGCTCCAATGCCGTGCTGGCAAGGACGCGGCATGGGCAGAACGACGCCGGGGCGTTCCGCATGAGTCGGGCCGAAGGCGTTGGCTACACTCGACGGGGATTGAGGGAGTAGACGAGCATGGGCTTCAGGATCTGCACGATAGGCTGCGGCGGCATCGCGACGGGCCGCCACGGGCCTTCATACGCGGCGTACGCTGCGGAACGGCCCGACACGGAGCTGGCTGCATGCTGCGACCTGGACGAGGCGAGAGCCGAGGCGTTCCAACGCAAGTTCGGCTTCGCGCGCCACTATACCGATCTTGTGGAGATGCTGAACACGGAGAAGCCGGACGCCGTCTGTCTGGTGGTCCCGGTGCAGGCGACGTGTGAGCTGTCCTGTCAGATCCTGAGAATGGGCTATCCCCTGCTGATGGAGAAGCCCCCCGGCAGAACGGGTGAGGAAACCGACCGCATGATCGCCGCCGTAGAGGCCGGGGGCGCCCCCAGTCAGGTTGCCTTCAACCGCCGGCACGCCCCGCTCGTGCGCGAGGTGAAACGCCTGATGGCGGAGGCTCTGCCCGACGGGCGCATCCAGCACATCCGCTACGAGATGGTGCGCGTGAACCGACGGGAGAAGGACTTCTCCACCACGGCCATCCACGGCATAGACGCGGCCCGATTCCTCGCCGGCAGCGACTACCGAACGGTCGTTTTCCACTACCAGGAATTCCCCGACATCGGGCGCGGCGTCTGCAACGCCTACATGGACTGCACCTTTGAGTCGGGCGCAACGGGTCACCTGAGCTTCTGTCCCGTCGCTGGGGTCACCACCGAGGGCGCCACTGTGCACGCCCTCGATAACACATTCCTGCTCGATCTCCCCACGTACAGCGGGCTCGACCCGTCCGGCCGGCTCAGGCACATTCAAGAGGGCAAAGCCAAGTCGGACATGAGCGGGGCCGACATCAGCGGGAAAGAGGAGGCATTTCGGCTCGACGGATTCTACGGCGAGAACGCCTCGTTCTTCGACGACATCCGCACGGGTCGCCGGCCAGCCGGTGACCTGAGAGACGCACGCCAGTCGGTCCTGATCGCCCAGTACATGAGGGAGAGAAGGAGCCAGTATCCCGGCCGGTGAGCGGGGGCACAGAGCGCGGGCGCCTCATCTTGGCAGCGCCGCGAGGAGAACTACGCCGGTGGTTGCCGGGCCGAGTCGCACGGGGTCGACGTAGGGCTGGCCGCCGTCCGAGACAGCGGCCCGGGCAGTGCGTGCCGAATGCTGAAGCTCTGGTCACGGGAGAGGGCATGAGGATCGTCGCGGAGCGGGCGCGGCCGGAGGAGCCGGAGAACTCCCTCAAGCAACCGAAGTGACCAATCCACCGAACGTGTCCGGCGCCGTCGGCGTTATGTGCGCGAACTTCGTCGAGTTGATCACGTAGTAGCTGCCCGCGTCGGAGGGGGCGTGATTCAGTGGTAGAATGCCAGCTTCCCAAGCTGAAAGTCGGGGGTTCGAATCCCCTCGCCCGCTCCACGCCTTTCTGCGACATGCGTTGTCAGCAGTGCCCTATCGTTGCCACGTGCGCAGCCTTCTGACTCCCGCCGGGCCCCCCTTTCCCGCCCGCTGTGCCATCGCTTGTCAGGAGATGACAGGAGTGGACAGGAGTCGGTGCAAGATCTGGGTGAAACAGTGGATGAAGTTCTGGATGAAGTGGCCGGCGGAATTCCGTGCGCCGGCCCCACGCCAAGCGGGGCCGCTGCGCCAAGCAACGCGTCAATGGTCTGCCGCGGTTTCCACATCTCTCCCGCCGCCGCAAGCTCCCTTTGTTGGGTAGAAAGGGCAGATCTTGACACAGAATCTGGACTCGTTATCAGGGCAGGTCGGCCCGCCCCCGCCCCCGATCCGTATACAGGCACTGGCTCAGCAAATGGTAAGAGGAAGGGGCCGCCTATGGCCACCGGCGCCCGAATCAGTACCGGCACGCCGGTTCGGGCGCACAAAGGCGTCCGAGCTATCGGCGAGAGGACGCTGCCGCTCAACTGGCGCATTCGTGCGTTCCGCCGGGCCCGGCGATTCGAGCAATGAGAGGGTAGGCTGGTACTGCCAGGATCCGCTATGATGGTGCTGCTTTTCCGGGGAACAAAAGGGGCCGGCAGAGCAACTATGTGGGTAGAGGGATCGAGAGCGCAGCCGGCTACCAAAGGAGGAAGGGATGGTTGAGCTCGGAAAAGCGGCGTTGAGGCGGGCGCCGGCTGCGTGCAAACTCCGCTCAGGGCCCGGTTTCGCGGTAGACATGGGCTCGTGACGGCCTATGATGTATGGAGGAAGCTGGGAGCTCTCCAGAGAGCCAGCGGTAACGAGGAGGGAGGATCGATGGTTGCCATAAGACACACACCGACAACAGTTTGCGCGATGTTCCTTGCTCTCGCCTTCTCCTGGTCAGCGGCTGCTCAGGCTGATGTCTCCGCACCCCTTTACGGTCGCCCGAGCGCGCTGGAGGGGCATCTGGCCGCAAAGGGTACGACGGAACATGAGTGGTCGAACGTCGAGCTGAACGGCATCGTGGGCGACGGCGACGCGCTGCTGACCGAGCCGGGCAGCCTGGTGGAGATCGAGCTGCCGCGCGACTTGTTCTTCCGGCTTGGGAGCGCGACGCAGCTGGATATCGTCTCTGTAGGCGATGCGCGATACCGGTTGCTGGCCGGGTCGGCTTACGTCGTCTCGACGGCCCCGGGCGAGTCCGTAACCGGCATAGAGACGCCATCGTGCGACATCGTGGTCGGGGGCGGATCGGTCGCCCGGATCGAGGTGTCGGAGACCGGCACGGCGCGGGTCTACGCCATGGAAGGCTACGTCGAAGTGCTGGGCGAGGGCGATTCGAGCGTGGAGCTCCGGCCGCAGTCCGCGCTGACAGTCAGCCCCGAGGGCGCCTTCGCAGGCCTCGAACCGATGGCCCAGGCGCTCGTCGATGACCTGAGCCAGTTCCATCTGGCGCGCACGGCTGCGCTGGCCCGCAAGGGGCTGCCAGAGCCGGCCCCGTACGACGTCGTCGGGGCTCGAGACCTGGCGACCAGCGGCGACTGGGTTCTGGAAGAGGAGGTCCGCTACTGGAAGCCGAGCGTCGTGGGCGCTTCCTGGAGGCCCTATTACGACGGATCGTGGCGCTACATGGTCTCGGTCGGCTGGTGCTGGGTGCCGCGCTACTCCTTCGAGTATGTGACCTGCCATTACGGCTACTGGCATTACAGCTACCGCCACGGATGGCTCTGGCGGCCGAACTGGGTCTGGCGCCCGGCCAGGGTGGCGTGGGTCGTGCTCGACGACGGCATCTGCTGGGCACCGGTCGACATTCACTACCACCCGATCGTGCGCTACCGGCCCGGCGCGTCCGTGTCGTTCGGCCTCACGATCCACGACGACGACTGGGACCTCTCGCTCGGCCTCTGGTGCTTCGGGAGGTTCGACGACTTCCACCGCGACCGGCCGCACTACACGGTGGTCAAGAAAGAACTGGTGATCAGGGACGGCGTGATCAACATCGGCAACTCTCGTCCGGTGAGCAACATAGACCATCTGAACATCGTCAGGCCGGAGGTCTTTCGGCGTGGACCGCGCTACACCATCGCCAGGGACGACTTCGTCAGGTTCCGCGAGCGCGAGGTGGCCGTCGAACGCCGCAGGGAGCGGCGTCCCGAGCGGCTCGAGCCCCGGCTGGCAGACCTGCGAGGATGGTCCAGGCGGGACGATGCTGGCCCCGGCCGCGGGCAACGCGATTCGGGCAGGCAGGCAGGCCCTGACCGCGGGCGGCTGCCGTTTGAGGTACGCGAGGACGCCGGCCGCTTCGGCGGCACGGGGCTCGGCGTTGACGACCGGGGTCGCGACCGCCCTGAAGGCCCCGGCCGTCCCGGGGGCGCTCCCTCGCGCACCATCGGTACCGACCGTTCCAACCGCATCGTCGACCGGTCCGAACCCGAACGCAATCGGCCGCAGCGCACGTTGCGCCTCGACGCCGTCCTGAGCCGGTCGGAGGGGGCCACGGAGCAGAGGGCCGAACCCTCCCGCAGCGGCGCTGAGCTGCGCCGAGAGGCCCTGGAACGGCTGCGCGAGAGGCGGGACAGTGACGGGCCGGCTTCCGACCGCGAGAGTCGCGGGCGGACGCTGGACCTCCTGCGCGACCGGAGCAGCAACCGCAACGCGACGACCGGACGGCCGTCGATCAGGCGCGAGACGCCGGCCGACGACATCCGCAGCGACCGCGAGCGAGCTTTCGAGTCCATCCGCCAGCACATTGAGGGCAGCCGCTCCAACCCGGCCGAGCACGACACGACGCGGAGCCGCCCGGAGCTGCCCAGCCTGCTGGTCCGTCGGCAGGGGCCCTCCTTGCAGCAGAGCGTGCCTTCCCCGGACCGCGACTCGTCCTCGAGTCCGAGTTCACGCCGCAGTGGGTTCCTTAGCGGCATCCTCGGCGGCAGTTCGAGGAGCCGCGTCAGTTCGAGCAGTTCCGGCAGCTCCAGGAGCGGAGGCCGGAGTCGCTTGACGGAGCAGAAACCCTTGTCCGGCCACGTCTTCCTGCCCCGTGATGGCGCGCGTGATAGCAGAACTAGCGAGATGAGAGCAACCAGCAAGATCGAAAGGCCTTGAGAGTGCTCCCGATGGCCTTCTCGGTGGGCCGGGCAGCAGCTTCCTGATCCGCCGGTCGGGGTTTCGAATCCCGTCGCCCGCTCCATCTTTCGTCCTGCCAACAGATCTGTCCGCCGAAGCCCCTCCGGAGGAGGCACCAGGAAGCGCAGTCACGGCGCGGCATCGGGCGACGCCGCGGCGCCGGACCGGTAGCGCTCCACGACCTCCCACGCCGCCTCCTGAAGGAATCTGGCCGTCCGCTCGTCCAGCGCGACCTGGCCGGCCATCGTGGCCGTGCACGGATGGCCGACGGGCGAGCGTCCGGTGAGGACCGAGTAGAAGACGCAGGCCGTCAGATAGCTGCCGGCCGGCCCGGGGTGGTGCCCATCGTTCGGATCGTGGAGCAGCAGGTCCGGCTTCTTCAGCCGGGCGATCTGCCAAGCCGGGCCGACGGGCACGAAGGTTGCCTTCGCCTGTCTGGCTACCTCGAGCTGGCTCCGCGTCAGCTCTTCCTGCTCCTCCGGCGTCGCGGCGCGGCCAACCCAGTGGCAGTAGACCAGAGCCTTCGCCCCGCCCTCCCGCACCGCCTCGTGGAAGGCCACCGTCGCGTCCGGACCGCCGTACGTGCCCTGGACGACGTAGTCGAAGCCGCCCTTCCGCACCCGGTCCAGCACGTCGGTCTCGTTGACGAAGTACTCGAGCCGCGCTCCGCCCCTCAGGGCGGAATCGGGGATCAGCCGGACCTGCGACTGCCCGCTGTTGACCATGAATGCCACCGTCTCGGGAAGCGCCCACCAGCCCGTGTAGCTGTGCCCCACGAATAAGATCCTCACGGGCCTTCCGGCCTGAGCGATGTCCCGGGCGGTCGAGACCACGGCCGGGCCGAACGACCAGGGGTCCGTCAGCTTGTGGACGCGGCTCTGAGTTGGCGGCGTCCGCAGGACCTCGATGCCGTTGATGGCTGCGTTGTCGGTCTGGGGCTCGAAGCCGACGTTGAGTTCCCCGTCTGACACGGCCACGCCCGATACCTCCATCACGCACGGGCGCGCGAAGCCGCCGGCCTCCTTGTACGTGTCGAAGCCACTGAGCACGCGCCGGCCCTCGACGGAAACGTGGAACTCGCGCAGGCCAGGGCCGGTGACGGTCGCGTGGGTCTCCGCGAAGTGCAGCCGCAAGGCGTAGATGCCGGCCGGCACGCCGAATCGGTACTGCTTTACGCCGAACCGCTCGGCGAAGTAGATCGGGCGCGCTGGCACGTCCGGGACGGGCAGCGTCAGGTCGCGCGCCGCCTTCGCGCCGCCTTCAGCGCCCCAGCCCGCGTCCTCGCTCCACTCCTGGTCCGGCTGCCATACAGCTCCGTCCTTGCCAGCGCAGGCGCTGTCTGAGCCGCAGTTGACCCGGTAAAGCACCTCCTGCCCGGGACCCGCGAAGGCTGCGCATCCCGCCAGAACCGCCATCAGCATTGCGCCCAACACGTAGAACATGCCACTCCTCCAGCATTGGGGGCTAGAAGGGCCGCGGAGGGGCGTTGTCAGGGAGCACGCGGTTCAGGGCGTCATCCCTCCCGCCGTCACTCCCTGCCGTCGAAGACGAGGGGGAACAACTTGTCCTCATATGGCCGAGCGGCTCTCACTGTACATCGTCAGCGAAGTGGGTCGTCTTATGACGTTCGAGCTGATACGGCTCCTCCTGGCTCAAGCCCTGCCGCTAGCTTGACGTCGGCGGCGGCCGCTGTCAAGCCTGTCCTGCTCTCAGGGCCGCGGCGGCCGCGCGTTCAAGCGACAGTCCTGGCAGCGCCTCGGCTGCGCCAGCCACATCCAGCAGCGTCGGGGCGGTGTAGACGTTCATGGTCAGGTTGAGGGATGGAGGTCGAATCGCCTCCTGGGCAATGAGGGTCGCGAGCCCGTTCCTGCTCAGGTGGGCGCCGAAGGTGTGCCGCCGCGCTCCACGTCCAGGTCCGCCGTTGTCAACGACCTGAGTTCTCTCGCACGGAGAGCCGGACAGGATCGTATCGGAGAAAGACGGATTTGTTACACCCCTCGCGATGACAACGCCATCACGCATAAGAGAGAGCCAAGAGCTCCGCTCCGCAGCTGGGGCACTCCAGCAGCGTCTCCCCCCTTGTCCGCGTCAATCAGTCCAGCCTGTCAGCCGGCGGCTCAGTCGTATTGATCTCCAGCCATTCGATCCGGACCGCCCTGCCGGCGCTTCTGTTCGTCCACACTTCGGCATGGTCGCCGCCTTCGTCGTGCGCGTATTCGAACACGTAGCCCTCTTCCTTGAGCCCTTCATGGATTCCCATGTTGCCTACCTCCGAGCTGCCTCAGG
>CAZFSS010000049.1:0-12495 GCA_964521715.1 uncultured candidatus Brocadiaceae bacterium
TGGACGGCGCGGCCGTCGTGAAACCGGGGGCGGCGCCCGGCGCTTGAGATCGGGCCTCTGACGTTCCAGAGGGCCGCTCGGGCCGGAACCGCAGTCATGCAGAGGGGGGCGATCGAGCTGCGCGGGCGCCGGTCCGGGCGCGCGGCCTCTCCTGCAAGCCTTCCGTTTGCGCCCTTCTTCGGGTATACATCTGCCAGGCGGCGGCGTTCTGCTCGTCCCGTCGGGCGCGGCGCCGACCGCCGCTCTCGCGCGGAACTAACACGCGGCTAACATTCCCGCGTAGAATGGGATTGGGGTGCACGCAGGTGCTGCCGGAGGCGCGTCATGGCCAGAGAGCGCATACTCGTCGTTGAGGACGAGGAAGACATCCTGGAGCTGGTCAGCTACAACCTGCGCAAAGAGGGCTACGAAGTCGAGTGCGCTGACACGGGGGAGAAGGCCCTGAGGGCGGCCCGCGTTCGGGTCCCTGACCTCGTTGTGCTGGACCTCATGTTGCCCGGCACAGACGGGCTGGAAGTCTGCCGGATACTGAAGAGCGACCCGTCCGCCTCGCACGTTGCCATCGTCATGCTCACGGCCAAAGGAGAGGAGGCCGACATAGTGGCCGGGCTGGAGCTGGGAGCGGACGATTACGTCACCAAGCCTTTCAGCCCCCGGGTGCTGGTGGCGCGGGTCCGGGCCGTCCTCAGGCGCAAGTCCGCTGAGGTGACCGACGAGCACTCGCCCCTGACCGTCGGCGACTTGTCCATCCATCCGGGACGCCACGAAGTGCTCGTCGGCGGCGAGCCGGTTGACCTGACCTATACGGAGTTCCGCATTCTGCACTTCCTGGCCAGACGTCCGGGATGGGTCTTTACCCGCTATCAGCTGGTGGACGGCGCTCGGGGACCGGACGCCATCGTGACGGACCGCTCAGTGGACGTTCACATGGTGTCCTTGCGGCGCAAGCTGGGCGGACTCGGGAACCTGATCGAGACGGTGCGCGGCGTGGGCTACCGGCTCAAAGACGAGTGAGACATGGCCCAACGGCGGTTGCTGTGGAAGCTCTATCCGGCCTACGTCCTCCTGATCGCGCTGTGCGTGCTCGGGGTGACCGGCTATGCCCTTCGTTCCGTCACGCGGTTCTATCACGCGCAGGTGGCGGAGGACCTGGCGGCCAGGGCGTGGCTGATCCGGCCGCAGATCGCCGAGAGGCTGCGCGCCGGCGACACTGCGTCGCTGGACGCTCTGGCCAGGGACCTGGCACGCTCGGCTAAGGCCCGCATCACGATCGTCGGCGTGAACGGTCGGGTCCTGGCCGACTCAGAGAAGGGCCCCGGCGCGATGGACAGCCATGCTGACCGACCCGAGGTGATCCAGGCGCTCGCCGAAGGTCTCGGGCAGTCCACGCACTACAGCTCGACGCTCAGGACCAACATGATGTACGTGGCTGTGGCCGTGGGAGATCAGCGTGAGCCCCTGGGCGTCATCCGAACGTCCATTGCCCTGGACCGGGTGGAGGCGGAGCTGGCGGCCATGTCGCGACGGATATGGCTGGGCGGGCTCGTTGCGGCCGTGCTGGCCGCGGGTCTGAGCATGGTGGTGGCGAAGCGCGTCAGCCGGCCGTTGGGGGAGATGGCCGAAGGCGCCGAAAAGTTCGCCGCGGGGGACCTGAGCCACAAGATCCTGCCGCCGGACATCGTCGAGTTCCAGCGGCTGGCCGAGTCCCTCAACCGCATGGCCCAGAACCTGGACCAGAAGATCGCTGCCCTCAGCCGGCAGAACGCGCAGTACGACGCCGTGCTCTCCAGCATGGCCGAGGGCGTCATCGCCGTGGACCGGGACCACCGCATCATCAGCCTCAACCAGGCGGCCGCCGGTCTACTGGACGCAGACCCCGCCGAGTCCACGGGCAGGACGCTCCAGGAGGTCTCGCGCAACGTGCCGCTGGCGCGCTTCGTGGGCGCCGTCCTGGCCGACGGCCAGGCGAGGGACGGCGAGATCGTCCTGCATAACCGCGGTGAGGCCCACGTGCTGGTCGGCGGCTCCGCCCTGCGCGACGCCGGCGACCGGCAGATCGGCGCCCTCATCGTGCTGAGCGACATAACGCAGGTCCGCCGCCTTGAGGGCGTGCGGCGCGATTTCGTGGCCAACGTCTCGCATGAGCTCAGGACGCCCATCACGGCCGTTCAGGGCTTCATCGAAACGTTGCGCGACGGTGCCGTCTCCGACCCCGAGCGGGCCCGGAGGTTCCTCGACATCGCCAGCAAGCACGCCGCCCGGCTCAACCGGATCGTCGAGGACCTTCTCGCCCTGTCGCGCATCGAACGTGAGCAGGAAACGGGCGCGATCGACTTGCCGGAGACGAAGCTGCGCGACGTCCTCCACGCCGCCGCCTCCGACTGCGAGGCCAGCAGCCGCGAGAGGGAAATGGCCGTTCGGATCGACTGCCCCGAGGACCTCGTGGTCCGGGCCAATCCCCATCTGCTCGAACAGGCCGTCCTGAACCTCCTTGACAACGCGATCCGTTACAGCGCCCCGGGCAGCTCCGTGGACCTCCAGGCCGAACGCGCTGAAGGCGAGGTCCTCGTGCGCGTCACGGACCGGGGCTGCGGCATCCCGGCCGAGCACCTTCCCCGCATCTTCGAGCGCTTCTATTGCGTGGACAAAGCCCACAGCCGCAAGCTGGGCGGCACGGGGCTGGGGCTGGCCATCGTCAAGCACATCGCCCAAGTCCACGGGGGCAAGGTCACGGTCGAAAGCACGCCGGGCGAAGGCAGCGTCTTCACCATCCACCTTCCGTCGTAGCCGCAGGCCGGCCCGCCGCGTTTCCTGCGTTCCTCACCTCTCCTGAATACTTGCCTAACCGGCTGGGGGTACCATTGCGTGTGTCGCATGGGACGGCCCGCATGGGACCGCGTCCGTCCAGCCACAGGATGTCGCCGTGCTCACCGCACGCATTGTGCCCTGGCAGGCGAGGTGTTACTGTGAATGGCTTTCTGGCCGACGCCGGGACACGCGTTGGGCGGCTGGCGTTCCGAGGCCCGGCGCGTTGTCGTCTGCAAAGGATGACGTGGAACGCGTTCCGATGCTCTCTTTGGCGAAAGGAGGTGAACCGCTGAGCCGATGTACGTGATCGCAAGGCTGGCAGAGCCGGCTGTTCGAACAAGTGAAAGGAAGACCCAGATGCTGAAGCCATCGGAGTCCGTTGTGGTCGCGGCCGTCTGCCTGTCGTTTCTCGCGGGCAACAGGGCATGGGCCGCAGACCCTGAGATCGAGTCCCTGCAGCGACGCATCGAGGCGCTGGAGAAGGAGGTCGACGCGCTGCGCCGCGGTCACGCCGCCTCTGCTGCCGTTCCTGCGACTCAGCCCGACCGCGAGCAGGTCGCCGAGGTCGTGCGCGAAGAGATGAAGATGGCCGCTCAGCCGGGAGACATGCGCGTCTACTGGAAGGAAGGCCTCCGCCTCGACTCGCTGGATTCCCACTTCAAGCTCAAGATCGGCGGGCGCGTCCAGGCCGACTGGGGCTGGATAGGCGCGGACGACGAGCTGAAGGACGCCTTCGGCGAGGGCAACTTCAACGACGGCGCGGAGTTCAGGCGGGCCCGCTTCCACATGTCCGGCTCGATCCACGACAACACCGAGTACAAACTCGAGGTCGACTGGGCGGACAACAGCGTGAGCATCAAGGACGCCTACCTGGCGTTCACTAACCTCGTCCCGTGCGGCACGGTGAAAGCCGGTCAGTTCAAGGAGCCGTTCGGGCTCGAAGAGATGACCAGCGACAACTACATCACCTTCATCGAGCGGTCGCTTCCGATTGAGGCGTTCGCTCCCAGCCACAACATGGGCGTCGGGTTGTCTAACTGCGTGATGGACGACCGGATGACGTATGCCGTGGGCGTCTTCTCGACGGGCCATACGGATCAGAATCTGGAGGACGGCGCCTCGTTCACCGGCCGTCTGACGTGGCTGCCTTACTACGACGAGGAGTCCAAGGGCCGCCACCTGGTCCACGTTGGCGCGGCCGCCAGCTGGCGCAGCAACACGGACGCCGTCCGCTACCGGACGCGACCCGAGTATCACCAAACCGCCAGGCTGGTCGACACGGGTTCGATGGCCGTGGATGACACCGTGCTGACGGGCCTGGAGGCCGCCTGGGTCAGCGGGCCGTTCTCGCTTCAAGGCGAGTACATCACGGCCGAAGCGGACAGGGACCCCGGCTCAAGCGTGGACCTGGGCGGCTACTACGTCCAGGCCAGCTACTTCCTGACCGGTGAGAACCGGGCCTACAAGATCAGTGAGGGCGTCTTCGACCGCGTCAAGCCGGAGGATGACTTCGACGGCAAGGGCAACTGGGGCGCCTGGGAATTGGCAGCCCGTTACTCGGGAGTCGATCTGAGCGACGCCGACGTCATGGGCGGCCAGATGGACAAGTGGACGCTCGGCCTGAACTGGTACCTCAACCCCAACATGCGCGTCATGTTCGACTACGGCGACGCGAGTGTTCAGGATTACGCGGGCAGCGTCGACGGCGACATGAAGATGCTCGGCGTCCGCCTTCAGGCCGACTTCTGACGACGCTTCTGGGGCGGGGCGCCACTCCGGGCCCCGCCCGTCGTCGCTTAACGCGATCCTAACAGAAGCGGAGTAACATGAAAGTAGCGGGGCGCGCGCACAGTGCCAAGAGCCGTGCTGCGCCGGAGCAAGGGGAGCGACCCGAGGGGGCGCAGAAGCCCGAGACCGGCAAGCGGAAGGGCTGCCCCTGGTCGTCCGGGCGTGGAATGCGCTCGCCGCCGCTGAGAAGGAGGCAGAAGCAGATGAAGAGAAGGACCATAAGGACTCTGGCTGTCCCGCTGGCGGCGGCGGCGCTGGTCTTCGCCGCCCTTGGGCCGGGCGCCTACGCCCAGGACGCGGGGAGCACGAAGATCGTCGTGGACGGCTCGACCACCGTCGGGCCCATCGCCAAGGCCTTCGCGGAGTACTACATGTCGAAGCATCCCGAGGTGAACATCACCGTCAGTGAGTCGGGAAGCGGCAACGGCGCCAAGGGCCTCATCAACGGCGCCTGCGACGTGGCTGACATGTCGCGCTTCATGAAGGACGGCGAGTTCAAGGCGGCTGTTGACAAAGGCATCATGCCTGTTGCGCACGTGGTGGCGATGGACGGCCTGCCGATCATCGTGCACCCCGGCAATCCCGTCAAGGGCCTGACGATCGAGCAAGTCCGGGACATCTACACGGGCAAGATCACCAACTGGCGCGAGGTCGGCGGCCCCGATCTGAAGATCGTCAAGGTCAGCCGCGATACGAACAGCGGCACGTACGAGACGTTCGAGACCATGGTGATGCAGAAGGAGAAGATCGCCGCCGACGCGGAGTACGTGGGCAGCAATGGCGCTGTCCGTCAGAACGTGCAGAGCACGCCGGCCGCCATCGGCTACGCCGGCCTCGGCTTCGTGGATGCGACGGTCAAGGCGCTGGAGATCAACGGCATCTATCCCGACAAGGCGACCGTCTCGTCCGGCCGCTACCCGATCGCGAGGCCCCTGTTCATGTTCACGAACGGCTACCCGAAGCTCGGCACTCACCTGCATGCGTTCGTCACCCTCTACCTGACCCAGCAGGGCCAGGACATCATCGAGGACATCGGCTTCGTGCCCGTGACGTACTACTGATAGGCGGCGCGCCACATCGGCCAATGACTACCGAATCTCCTCAAGCATGGCGCGAGGCACTGGGCGACCGGCTGCTGCTCGGCAGGGGCGCCGGTCTGAGGAAGACGGCCGGCCGCTTTCTCGGTCAGGGCCTCCTTCTGCTTGTGACCTCGGCCTCGGCGCTGGCGGTCCTCTTCATCTTCTTCTACATCATCCGGGACGCGCTTCCGTTCTTCCGCCTGGAGGGCTTCCGCGAGTTCTTCGCGCGGACCAAGTGGTACCCGTCCGGGGACCCCCCTGCGTTCGGCGCTTTGGCCCTGTTCTTCGGCAGCGGGGTGGTGACGGCGGGGGCCGTCATCGTGGCGGTGCCGCTTGCGGTGGCTGCCGCCGTCTGCATGAGCGACATACTGCCGTTCGGAGTGCGCCAGATCGTCAAGCCCGTCATCGAGGTCCTGGCGGCCATTCCCTCGGTGGCGTTCGGATTCTTTGCGCTGGTCGTGTTCGCGCCGCTGCTGCAGGAGCACGGCGGCGCGCTGCTGGCGCTGGGGGCGTGGCTGATCGCCGTGCCTCTGGCCTTCCTGGCCATAGTCGTGTTGGGCGACTTGCTGGCGGACAGGTTGCCGGACCGGGCCCGGTGGGCGGGGAGGGCCTGCCTCATCATCCTGTTCGGCGGCGTTGCCGTCCTGGGCATGTTGCGGCTGACGGGGGCCCTGGCCGACATCACGATCTCCAGCGGCAGGAACGCCCTGAACGTCTCCATCCTACTGGGCATCATGGCCCTGCCGACCGTGGTGAGCGTCTCGGAGGACGCGCTGTACGCCGCGGGGCGCGAGCTGCGCGAGGGGAGCTATGCCCTGGGCGCCACGCGGGCCGAGACGGTTCTGAAGGTGGTGATCCCGGCCGCCCGCAGCGGCATCCTGGCAGCCGTCTTGCTGGGCGTCATGCGCGCCATCGGCGAGACGATGGTCGTGTGGATGGCCTCCGGCAACGCCGCCCAGGTCCCCACGCCGTGGTACAACATCCTCGAGCCCGTCCGGACGGTCACGGCCACGATAGCGGGCGACATGGGCGAGGCGGACCACGTGACGGGCTCGGCGCGCTACCACGTGCTCTTCGCCCTGGCCCTCTGCCTGCTGACGTTCTCTTTCCTCTGCAACCTGGTCAGCGAGTGGGCCTCCCGGCGGTCGAAGGCAAGGAGCGGCTGACGAATGCGGCTCTCGACGCGCAAACTCCTGGATCGCTCGTTCTCGGGCCTGGGCGTCTTCTCCATAGCGCTGATGGCGGCCGCCCTGGTCATCCTGCTCGGGCCGATCTTCGTGCGCGGCGTCCGGGCCTTCGTGTTTCGCGGCACTGTGGAGTACAGGCACGTCATGCTCGACAAGTTCGGCCGCGGTGACCGGGCGGCCATCGAGCGGGAGCTGGCCGCCGCAATGGAGGCCCGGCAGAAGGTCTACGACGCGATCGCCCAGTTCGAGGAGGATCGCGCGCAGCGACGCGAGTACCGGTCCGGCCTGCGTGACCTCAAAGATTCCATACGAGCCCTCCTGGGGCCGCTTCCGGACGATGCCCGGCCCGCATTGCTGCGTGACCAGTACGGCCAGACGCGGTGGGACCGTGCGAAGGTGAAACTGCACGACGTGCTCTGCCGCGTCGAGTACGACTACTCGGACCCGACCGGCATGGGCGTCCCGGTCGACGTCCCCCGCGTCGAAGACTTCAAGGGCACCTCCCTGGAGCCGCTGTTCGGATACATCGAGCAGAACCTGGCAGCGATGCTGCACCCGCGCCTGACCGTCTACTGGAGGTTCCTCTTCGATGAGTCTTACGACGCCCATTTCTTCGGAGGCATCTGGCCCGCCGTGCTGGGCACGCTGTACCTGACGGTGGGCGCGATGCTCATCGCCGCTCCGCTCGGCATCGTCGCTGCCATATACCTGGCCGAGTATGCGGGAGGGGGTCCGCTCATCAGCATGCTGCGCACGTGCATCAGCACGCTGGCCGGCGTGCCCAGCATCGTGTTCGGGCTCTTCGGGCTGGCGTTCTTCATCAACGCCCTGCACGTGTCCCCCTCCAAGAGCGTGCTGGCCGGCTCGCTGACGCTGGCCCTGCTGGTGCTTCCCACCGTGATCCGGGCCTCCGAGGAGGCCATCCGCGCCGTCCCGCACACCTACAAGGAGGCCGCGCTGAGCCTCGGTGCCGGCAGGTGGCACACCATCGTCACCGTCATCCTGCCCGCCGCCATCCCCGGCGTGCTTACCAGCATCATCATCAGCATGGGACGGGCCGCCGGCGAGACGGCCCCCATCATCTTCACCGCCGCCGTCAGCTTGGGCAAACCGCTCAAGCTGTGGGAGACGCTCTCCCAGCCGACGCCCGCCCTGCCATGGGGCATCTACAACCTGTGCACGGAGCACCAGGCCGTTGACGAGATACGACACGTGCAGTACGGGATGGTCCTGACCCTGATCGTCCTGGTCCTTCTCCTGAACATCGCGGCGATCGTGTTGCGTGCGAAGGTCAGCAGGAAACTGAGAGGTTAGCATGGATGGTCCGTCCGTGGACATGACCGGGGCGATGATGGAGCGACGCGCCGAGGGCCGGGAGCCTGGCTCCGGCCGGATCGCCATCGGGAATCCCATCGTGACCGCGGAGGGCTTCAGCGTCTTCTACGGCGGCAACGAGGCCGTCAGGCAAGTGAGCCTGGACATCCCGGCCGGGCAGGTCACGGCCATCATCGGCCCCAGCGGCTGCGGCAAGAGCACGCTCCTGAGGGCGATCAACCGCATGAACGACCTGATCCCCGGCAGCCGCGTCAGCGGCTTGCTGGCGCTGGCCGGCCAGGACGTCAACTCCCCCCGCGTGGACGTCGTGGCGCTCCGCAAAGCGGTGGGAATGGTGTTCCAGAAGCCCAATCCCTTCCCCAAGTCCATCTTTGACAACGTGGCATACGGGCCGCGCCTGCACGGCGCCGGAGGCAGGGGGCAGTTGGCCGATATCGTGCAGGACAGCCTGGTCCGCGCCGCGCTCTGGGAGGAGGTGAAGGACCGGCTGCGAGACAACGCCCTGGGGCTTTCGGGCGGCCAGCAGCAGCGGCTCTGCATCGCCCGAGCCCTGGCGGTCGAGCCCCGCGTGCTGCTGATGGACGAGCCTTGCAGCGCCCTCGACCCGCGCTCGACCGCCCGCATCGAGGACCTGATCGGCGAGTTGCGCGGCGACTATACCATCGTTATCGTGACGCACAACATGCAGCAGGCCGCCCGCGTCTCCGACATCACGGCCTTCCTCTACGAGGGCCGCATGATCGAATGCGGCGTGACGGGACAGATCTTCACCAAGCCGCGCGAGAAAGAGACTGAGGACTACATCACCGGCAGATTCGGATGAGGTAAGGACAGCTATGCCCAAGCACCTGCAACGCGCCCTGGAGAAGCTGAAGAGGAGCGTCCTCTCCCTCAGCGGCATGGTCGAGGAGAGCGTGCGCGACGCCGTGCTCGCCCTGGAGAGAAGGGACGCTCGCCTGGCCGAGAAGGTCATAGAGGCAGACCTCGAGATAGACCACGCGGAGGTCGACGTAGAGGAGGAATGCCTCAAGATCCTCGCCCTGCATCAGCCCGTGGCCATAGACCTGCGCTTCATCGTGGCCGTTCTGAAGATCAACAACGACCTGGAGCGGATAGGGGACCTGGCCGTCAACATCGCGGAACGGGCGCAGTTCCTGGCCACCCACGCGAAGGTGGACATCCCGTTCGACTTCGCGGGCATGGCGGAGAAGGCCCAGGCCATGGTCACGCAGAGCCTGGACGCCCTGGTGAACCTGGACGCGAAGGCCGCGCTCGCCGTCTGCGCCGCCGACGACGAAGTGGACGCCATGAACCGCCAGATGTACCTGCAGGTCAGGCAGGGCATGCGCGACCACCCCGACCAGCTCGAAAGCCTCACCCACCTGCTCTCCACCTCGCGCCACCTGGAACGCATCGCCGACCACGCCACCAACATCGCCGAAGACGTCATCTACATGGTCCAGGGCGAGATCGTCCGCCATCAGGCAGAGCGGTATCGGACCGAGGAGTCCTGAGCCCGCGGCACGACGAGGCACGACCTTCACCACGGAGCCACTGAGATCACGGAGGAGGCAAAGGCGGGGGAGAAGTGACGAGTGGCCGAATGGCAGTGGCCTAACGGCAGTGGTCAGTGGTCAGGAACGGCCAAGGACGAGCAACGACTAACGAGCAACGAACAACGGCGAGCAGGAGCAAGAGTAGGAGCAAGACCCGCCTTCGCCGAGGCTTCGGCGGGCGAGGCAGGAGCAAGAGCAGGAGTAAGAGCACGAGCAAGAGTGAGGGCGTCCTGCTCTATCCGGCTGTATCCGTGCTGATCCGTGTCCCCCCGTTGCCGTGCCGTCCCGCAGGCCGCACGCCCGCGTCTGCCGCCTATCACCTAGCACCTAACACCTGGGACCTGGTCGTTCGCCTTGACGTCCCGCCACGCTGTGCGTACCATGAACCCGCCATGAGGGGAGATGCAGGCAGCAAGGGGGACGCGATGCCAGTCGCGGAATGCCCGCAGAGCGTGCTTCGCCTGGTCGATCTATTTCACCGCAACCGCGAAGCCTACCGCTCCAGCGCCTACAACGAGACGCAGGTGCGGCTGGAGTTCATCGATCCGCTGTTCAAGGCGCTGGGTTGGGACGTCTACAACGACAACGGCTATGCCGAACCGTACAAGGACGTCATCCATGAAGACGCCATCAACGTGGGCGGTGCCACGAAGGCGCCCGACTACTGCTTCCGCATCGGCGGGACGCGCAAGTTCTTCGTCGAGGCCAAACGCCCGACCGCTGACATCGCTGAGGACGCCAGCCTGGCCTACCAACTCCGCCGCTACGCCTGGTCGGCCAAGCTGCCGCTTTCCATCCTGACGGACTTCGAGGAGCTGGCCGTCTACGATTGCCGCACTCGACCCGTCCAGAGCGAGAGAGCCAGCAAGGCCCGCACAATGTATCTCCGCTACGCGGAGTACCCCGAACGCTGGGACGAACTGAGTTCGATCTTCTCCAAGGAGGCCGTCTTTCAGGGCTCTTTCGATCGCTACGCCGAGTCCACCAGGCGCAAGCGCGGCACGGCCGAGGTGGACGCGGCGTTCCTCGATGAAATCGAGCGCTGGCGCGAGCTGCTGGCGCGCAATATCGCCTTGCGCAACTCGGGGCTCTCCACCCGCGAGCTCAACTTCGCCGTCGCCCGCACCATCGACCGCGTCATCTTCCTGCGCATGTGCGAGGACCGCGGCGTCGAGGAATACGGGCGCCTCCAGGCCCTCCTGAACGGCACGAACGCCTACGGCCGCCTCTGCGAGCTGTTCACGCGTGCCGACGACCGCTACAACTCCGGCCTCTTCCACTTCCGCGTGGAGAAGGGCCGTCCCGAGCCGCCCGACGAACTCACCCCGAAGCTGGACATCGACGACAAGACGCTCAAGGACATCCTGAAGGGCCTCTACTACCCGGACAGCCCGTACGAGTTCTCCGTGCTGCCGGCCGACATCCTCGGCCAGGTCTACGAGCAGTTCCTGGGCAAAGTCATCCGCCTCACTCCCGCCCACCGCGCCGTCGTCGAGGACAAGCCCGAGGTCAAGAAGGCCGGCGGCGTGTACTACACGCCCACTTATATCGTCGACTACATCGTCAAGCACACGGTCGGGGTCCTGGTCCAGGACAAGACGCCGCGGGACGTGGCCGGCATCGGGCGGGGAAAGCGCCCGCTGTGCGTGCTCGATCCGGCCTGCGGGTCCGGCTTCTTCCTCATCGGCGCCTACCAGCGCCTGCTCGACTGGCACCGGGACTGGTACTCCGAGCGCCTCGTCCCTCTCATCGAGAAGGGGAAGGACGCCGAGTCGCGCGAAGTGCGGCGCCTCCTGCCCCAGCGGTCGGGCGAGAAGGCCGTGCTGCCCGTCTACGAGGGGCGCGGCGGCGAGTGGCGGCTGACCACCGCCGAGCGCAAGCGCATACTGCTGACCTGCATCTACGGCGTGGACATCGACCCGCAGGCGGTCGAGGTGACCAAGCTGAGCCTGCTGCTGAAGGTGCTGGAGGGGGAGAACCGGGAGACGCTGGAGCGCCAGCAGCGGCTCTTCCACGAGCGGGCGCTGCCGGACCTGGCCTCCAACGTCAAGTGCGGCAACAGCCTGATCGGGCCGGACTTCTACGAGGGTCGGCAGTCGAACCTCTTCGACGAGGAGGAGCGCTACCGGATCAACGCGTTCGACTGGAAGGCGGAGTTCCCGGAGGTCTTCGCGGGCAAGGAGGGGGGATTCACCGCCGTCATCGGCAACCCGCCGTACGGGTTTCACGAGATCCACCCCGAGTACCTGAAGCCCTATTTTAGAAAGCACTTCGTATCGTCGCGTGGCAGCTTCGAGAACTACTTCCTATTCTACGAACGGTCTCTGCGCCTACTCACTAGGTCAGGGCTCCACGGCTTCATTGTTCCAGTGACGTGGCTGACTATTCCCTCGGCGCTGTCTCTTCGCCAGTTCATTTTGCACAACTTTGCTGTTCGCGTAATCGCGTGGCTGCCCGAACTGGTGTTCAAGGGAGCACAGGTCAACACTGTCGTGGCCATCACGCAACGCGAGGAGCCGGGACGAGTCAGCATCGAGATCTATGACCACTTAGGATTCGGACGGCCCCCCGTAGAGAAACGGGAGGTTCCCCAGGGGCGCTTCGTGGAGCGAGGACACTACATAGGAATCTTTGAGCGTGAGGCCGATACCGCTTTGCTTGAGAAGCTTGACCGCCACTCGGTACCTTTATTGAGCTCGGCATATTGAAAGTAGGGTCGCGAGTTTCCGACAATTCGGGGTA
>CAZFSS010000050.1:0-8340 GCA_964521715.1 uncultured candidatus Brocadiaceae bacterium
CATCCGGCCGGAAGCGCAACGCGGCTCACGCGGCATTCTGTTAGAGGCTCTTAGTAGAGCCAGTACTTGAGCTTCCGGTAGAGCAGCCTGCCGTAGATCGAGAAATAGGTCGACTTGCCGGGGCGGATGATCTTGGCCTTGCCCGTCATGCCGGGCTTGAGCAGGTACTGCGCGGCATCGCTGTCGGGGGTCCGGACCAGCGAGTTGTTCACGAAGGCGTCGGCCATGAAGACGTTGGCGTTCTTATAGGTGACGGACCGCTCCGCCAGTTGCTCGACGGTTGCCCGCATGGGCCTCCTGGAGATCAGCGGGCGCAGGTGGATCTCGACTTCCAGCCCCTTCTCCACATCGGCGACGCGCTCGGCGGGCACGGCTATCCTGACCATCACGCGATCCGTGATGCTGCCGATCCGACAGAGGGGCTCGCCCTCCCTGACGACGACGCCCAGGAGCTTCTCGGGCTGCTCGGGCGAGAGGACCGTTCCGGCGATCGGGGCGTACAAGTAGCAGTCCCGTATCTTCGAACGCAGCAGGGCGATCTCCTCGTCCTTGGCCTTCGCCGAGTGCTCCAGAATCCTCATCTCGGCCAGCAGGCTGCCCCGGCGCTCGGGGTCCTGCTCGTTCTCGGCATCGCCGCGCAGCTTGACCATTCGCGCTTCAATGCTCTTGGCGTTTTCCAGCTCTTTGTTCAGGTTGAGCTGCAATTCGTCCGTCCTGAGCCTGACGACGACGACGTCCTGGTTGACGTGGTCGCCCAGCTCGAAGCCGACCTGTTCGATCTCCCCCGCGATCTTGGCCGTCACGACCCGCGTTTCCTCGGGCTCGACGAAGCACTTGGCGCCCACCTTCTCGGCCACCGGAAAGAAGCCCAGGAACCAGACCCCGGCGGCGGCGGCCAGGAGCACCGCCCCCCACTTGGCCGCCTTGCGCACGCGCGACCGGCCGCGCCTGACCACTTCGTCCCCGCTCTCGATCTTCTTGGTATAGAACCGGCTGAACGGGACCTGCTCAAAGAGCCTGCGGTTGGCCAGCGCGGACGCGGCGTGAGCAGCGAACACAGTGCACAGGACTCGCTCGAAGTTCGTGAGGGGCTGTTCGGCGTAGCTCTCGAAGAACAGCACTCCCACCTTGTCCTCGCCGGCCGTCAGCGGGAAGATGAGCAGCGACTTGGAGCCCGTCATGTGGACGTAGGAGTTCACCTGGCGGCGCAGCTCCTCGTCCTCGATGTCCTCCAGAGGTGTTAAGCCCGCCAGGTAGTGCAGGGGCTTGCCGGTCTGCAGGACGATCTCCCCCACTTCGCACACCAGGCGGGCCCACGCGCCCTTCTTGCTCGGTTCGGAGACGCTGCTGACGGCGGCGAGCCGCAGTTCGCCGCCGCTGTCCGCCATTACCAGGACCACACGGTCGAGCTGGGCGATCTCGACTGCCGAGTTGGCCACCACTTCCCGCAACTGCTGGGAGAAGGTGTAGTGCTGAAGCTCCAGAATGGCCTTGCTGAGCCGGTCGATGTCCTGCCGTTCCTCGTGCTGGACCGTCAGGATGCGCTGGGCGCTGTAGAGGCTGTAGTAACCGGACAGCGTCTCGGCAAGTTGGATCTGCCGCCTCAGGACGGCGTCCGGCACGGGCGCGAAGATGAGCCTGAGCACGCCCAGGTTCCCGCGCAAGCCGACCACGGGGATGAAGACCAGGCTCCTCTGCTCGCCGCCGCCGAGCTCGAACGGGACCACGCCCGCCGCGCCGTCCTGAAGGACGACCACCTCCCCCTGCTCGAACGTGGTCCTGAGGGCCTGTTGCTGCTGCTGCTCGGGGATGTGGATGCTCCTGACGGCACCGACGGTCTGCTCGATCTCCTCGCAGAGGATCAGCTCCGTCTCCCGCAGGAGCCAGAGCGTGGCAGCCATGGCGCCCACCGTGTCCACGACGATGCGCACGAGCTGCCGGTTGAACGAGTGGACGGGGGGCTTGGTCAGGCTCAGCTCGATGAGCTGCCTGGAGACCACTTCAGGGGTCATGGTTTCTTTCGCCATGGCCGAACGGACTCACGCTTCACAAGAGGGAAAGCCCGCCGCAGGCGACCGCACGTTCAGGACCTCTCGCGCCCGCCCTGCCCTGAATGCTGCTGATCGGCTGCACCGGCGGGCGGAGCGACGTTGATGTCAATCTCCCCCTGCTGCTGCTCGTAGCGGCGGATCACCTGTCCCAGCGAGATCGCCATCCTCTTGGCGTTCCGCGGGGACAGAACCACCTTGTCCTCGATCTGGATCGCCTCCGCGCCGAGCTGGTTGCCGAAGCTCAACAGGATGGCGTCCTGGCCCGCCGTCACCGTGAAGAAGCTGGCGTAATGCGTGCTGACCCCGGCATCCCTGAGCTGAATGCGCCGCTGCTGCACGTGCTGGTCAGGCGCGCCGCCCATCTCCTCGTCAGACACGGAATTCCTCTCCTGTCGCCAGAATCAGGAAAGCCGCCCGAGCAACAGAACCGGTGGCAGAATGAAGCAGTGCCGACAATAACGCACGGCCCGCCCCGGACGCCGAAGGAACCGGAGCCGTATCTGGCCGCCCTTGCAGCAGATCGTCGAGTGGGAGCTTCACAAACCCGAAGAATGGACTCTACTACCCACCGGCGCCAATGTCAAGCGGCGGCCGGGGCGAAGGGGCAGGGCTTGCGGGGCCCTGCGTGCGCAGGGGACGGACTGGCTGATGGGGCCCGCGTCCGCCGCCCGGGGCTCCGCTGCTTGCGGGCCGCCGAGCCGCTCTGTTACTCTCTGGCACCGGGCTGACGCACGTGTTGGCGCCCTCCCGAGTTGCGCTGCATCCCCCGCGGGGATTGTGAGGACCGGCATGACGGAAGCATCGGCCAGGCATCTTTTCATCGTCGTTCCGTCCCTCTCGGCGGGCGGCGCGGAACGCATGGCCGTCAACCTCTGCCGCGGCCTGGACCGGAGCGCATGGCAGCCAACGCTGGTGACCTTCACATCGGAGAACGAGTTCGCGGACGAACTGCCGCGGGACGTGCCGCACGTGGTCCTGGGCAAGGCCAGCCGCCTGGACAACGTGCGCTTGATCTGGCGGTTGGCGAGGCTGCTGAGGGAGAGGCGGCCCCGGCTCGTGTTCAGCCGCCTGCATTTTGCAGCCACCATCGCCTTGCTGGCCAGAGGGTTGTCCGGGCATGCCATCCCCCTCGTGGCAGCCGTGGACACCGCGCCCTCCATCTCCCTCCAGCACGAGCGTTGCGGGCAGGTCCGAAAGGCGTTCACGCGCTTGTTCTTCCCCCAGATCGACCGTCTGATACCTGTCTCCGCCCGCGTGGAAGCGGACCTCATGCACGGATTCGGCATCCCGGCCGAGCAATGCACCGTGTTGCCCAACTCCGTCGACCTGGGGCGGATCGAGACGCTCATGGCCGAGGAGCCCGAACACGCGTGGTTCAGCGCTCCCGAACCCGTCATCGCGTCGGTCGGCCGGCTGACGAGGGCGAAGAACTACCCCCTTCTGCTCCGGGCGTTTGCGGACGTGAGGGCATCTCGGCCCGCAAGGCTCGTCATCGTGGGCAAGGGCGAGGAGGAGGGCCGGCTGATCGCCCTGGCGGACGAGCTCGGCGTGCGGGCGGACGTGGCCTTCATCGGCCATCAGGCCAACCCTTTCAAGTTCGTCCGGGCCGCCACGCTCTTCGTGCTGAGCTCGGACTGGGAGGGATTCGGAAACGTCGTCATCGAGGCGATGGCCTGCGGGACGCCGGTCGTCAGCACCCGTTACGGGGAAGGCGCGGAGGAGATCATCACCAACGGGGCCGACGGGCTGCTCGTGCGGCGCGGCGACCGGCGCGCGCTCGCGGGCACGATGGTCAGGGTGATGGACGACGCGAAGCTGCGCGAAAGGCTGGCCTGCGCGGGACGGCGGCGGGCCCTCGACTTCGACAACGAGGTGATAACCCGTCGCTACGAGGCGGTGTTCCGGGCCGCGGTTGCACGGCGCCGCTAAGGGTGCTCTACGGAAGGGGCCTGCCTGATAACAGCGGCGCGGCGCGTGCCGCCACAATCGCGCCCATGCGGAAGACGAGACTGGCTGCCGACAGGCCGGCTCCGTGCCAGAGCTGCTCGAAGAGGGCGATCTCCAACAGGCTGCCTCCGCCGCAAGCGCAACGCTTCGCGCCGGCGAGTGCCTCCCGGCTCAGCGCCGGCAGGCCAATCGCCCCCGCCCGCCAGCACAGGTTGACGTAGTGCCCCGCCAGCGGGCCGCCGACCCGGGCTCTGCTGACGGCCCCGGTCTCCAGCAAGGCCGCTTCGACGGCCCGAATCCCGGCGAAATCGGATCGCAGGCCCTCCGGCGTCCTGTGGTAGTCCCGGCTCTGCCCCAGAGCATGCACACGGTAGAGCGACAGAACGCCCGGGAGGTAGGCGCAGCGCGGGCCGTGCGCGAGGAAGCGCAGGTTATACTCCCAGTCCTCGTAGCGCCGGAACGCTTCGTTCCACGGCCCCACCCGCACGCAGGCGGAACGCCTGTAGATGCCGCTCATCGGGTGCCAGACGATGCGGCGCGCGTACCTGCGGATCAGGTCGCCGCCGGGCCGCCCGGTGAAGGGCCTGGCGTCGAAGGACGGCGTGCCGCGGAACTTCGCCGTGCCCGACCAGACGAAGCCCAGCCCGGGGTCGCGCCGCAGCGCGTTCGCCTGCCTGGCGATCTTCTCGGGATGCAGCAGGTCGTCGGAGTCCAGGTACTGCACATACTCGCCCTGAGACTCTATGAGCCCCAGGTTTCGGGCGGCCGACATGCCGGCGCGTGCCTGCCTGAGGTAACGGACGGCGAGCGAGGCGTCCGCCCGCCGGCCCAACTCGCGCACGGCGGCCTCCGTATCGTCCGTCGACCCGTCGTCGACGACGAGCAGCTCGATGGGCCGATAGGTCTGCGCCTCGACCGAGCCCATGGCCTCGGCCAGCAGCTCCCGTCGGTTGTAGGTGGGAACGATGACGGAGACAAGGCCGGGCCGGCACTCTGCGCTCATCCAGCGGCGGTGGCGCGTCTCAGGCCAGGGCACCTTGGCGGCTCTGTTATTCATCGGACACCCATGCCGGGCGTGCGCCGGGCTTCGCCCGCTCTGTGCGAACTCAGGTGTCCCCGGGGCCTCGGCCTCGCGCTCGGCCCGTTCAGGACGTGCCGCAGGCGGCGAAGATGAACGCCGAGGCCCAGGAGTAGGACACGGTCACGCGATAGGCCGGCTCTATGCCCCGGATCACGGCGGGCAGGCGCCAGCGGTCCTCCTCGTGGTGGTAGGCCGCCATGGCCAGCACCGGGCGGAACCTGCGCAGCGTCTGCGCGGCGCCGCGCAGGACCTTCTCTTCGTATCCTTCCACGTCGAGCTTGATCAGGTTGACTTGCCCGACGCCGAGCCGCTCCACCTCGGCGTCAATGGTCGTCACCTCGATCTCCTCGAGCCTTCCTTCCACGCCATTCTCCAGCGAACTGCAGCAGGAGTGGTCAGCCGGGACGTGGATGCCGGCCCGGCCTGGCTCGTCCGCCAGCCCCTTGCGGACGCAGACGACGTGCTCCTGGTGGTTGCCCTGGACGTTCCTCAGCAGCACTTCGTAGATCTCCGCCACGGGCTCCCACGCGTACACGCGCCCCGCCGGGCCTGCCAGGGCGGCTGCGTAGCAGCAGAAGACGCCGATGTTGGCGCCACAGTCCAGGACGTGCGCACCGGGCTCTATGACGTCGCACCGGTAGACGTTGCTGGCAAGCACCTCCACCAGCATGACCTCGAGGTCCGAGAGCACGGTCAGGCGCTTGGGGCAGCCCAGCGTCAGGCCGTCCGAACAGGCCACGCGCAGCCAGCTTCCCTCGTCGTGGATTACGACCCCGCTCGGCAAGCGGAACACGCCCGGCAGCAGGCTCCGCCAGAACTTGCGCAGCAGATAAGGGCGGTAGTCGACGCCCGCTCCGCGAGCTCCCAGAACGCCCCGCAAGTCCTTCGGGAGTTCGGCCAGGCGAGCCAGGCGCCAGCTCAGCTTGGACAGCAATCCCGTCACGATGCACCTCGTCCGGTGCGGCCTGCCGCCAGGGCGCAGCGGCTGGCGCCGTCTACTTGCGGGCAACAACCCACGTGCTGATCGGGAAGCGGGGCTCGTTGAACGTCGCCAACGCCCGGCGCAGGCTCGGCCGGCCCTCAGGGACGGTCATGTACATGAACCGCCAGTTCAGGAACGCCAGCAGGATGAACGCGCGGTTCCCCCAGCCGCCGCACTCAATGATATCGGAGAAGTCACGGCAAAGGCAGCGCAGGCCGTCGGGCGTGAACCGCCAGAGGTCCAGGGGGCTCGGGTGGATGTAGTTGATGAGACAGCTTGTGTGGACGGCGATCCCGCCCTCCCTCAACACCCGGTGGCTCTCGCGGACGGCCTGCCACGGGTCCTCCAGGTGCTCCAGCACCTGGTCGCTGATCACGAAGTCGAACTGCCCATCCCCGTAGGGCAGATCCAGCATGTCCACCTCGGGGTAGGAGGTCTCCGTGACCTCCACGGGCTCGGACAGCATCGCGCTGAAGCTGCCGATCCCGCTGACGGCGAGCACCCTTCCGCTGATCCCGCCTGGCAAGCACCTCTTGACGCATTCGTACATGTGATAGCGGACCAGGTAGTATCTCATTGGGCGCTCCCGGCGCCGTCGGCCGCGCCTGCGCCCGCCCGGGCCTTCAGCACGAGCGAGACGATCAGCGTCCTGTAGAGCTGGTTCCCCATGTAGCGATCCGCCACGTACAGCCCGGCGGCGCCGCACAACGCGGCCCCCGCCACTTCGCAGAGGAGGGCGAGCTGGAGGTTGGCGACAGGAAGCGCCTTGCCCATGCAGACTCCCAGTCCCACCAGCCCCGCCAGCAGAAGGGGCGCCTTGAACCTGGCCAGCAGGTCCGGCCACGTCACGCCCGCAAGGCTCCTCGCCCGAGCCCATATCGGAATCCCAGCCGACAGGCCAATGGCCACGGACAGGGAGGTGCCGGGCAGGCCGAGAAGCTCCGTCAGGGGATACATGCAGGCGAACATCAGGGCAACCGCAGCCACGTTGGTCAGGAACGCCAGCCGTGGCCTTCCGACGGCGACGAAAAGGATGCCGCCCGTTGCCGTCAGGGTGCGGATGCAGCCGGCGACGGCCAGTATCTGGGTGGGCACGATGCTGGCGCTCCACTTCGGGGTCAGCACAGCGACAACGAAATCAGGCGCCGCCACGACGATGAAGAGAGTCAGGGGCAGCACCAGCGCCATCAGGGCCTCCACGGCGTTCAGGAATCCCCGGCCCAGCCTCTCCCGATCATCCTGCACCTTGGCGTAGGCGGGCATCATGACCGCGTTCGTTACGTGCGCTATCTCGCAGATCGCCATGTCGGACAGGCGGTAAGCCATCTCGTAGAACCCGAGCAGAGCGGTGCCCAGCAGCTTGCCCGCGAAGGCGTGGCCGCCATAGGACGCCAGAAACACGACCACCGAAGAGCCGAGCAACCACCTGCCGAACCGGAACAGTTCGGCCGCCTTCGCCCGGTCGAACAGAGCCCGGGGCCGGTACGGATGCAGAACGTAGGAAAGGATGCAGTGAGCCGCAGCGCCGCTCACGGCAGCCCAGACCAACGCCCACGCCGACCGCAGCACGTACGCCAGGGAGACCCCCACGGCGAAGCTGACCAGTTCGGCTACCACAAGGTAGAGGAACTGTCTGTAGAAGCGCAGCTCCTTCTGGAAGTAGATGATCCCGATGTTGACGAAGCCTTCCGCCGCCACCCCAACCGCCATCACGCGCAGCATCGGCACGAGCTGAGCCTCACCGAAGAACCATGCGACGCCCGGCGCCACCAGGATCAGGAGGAAAGCGAGCACGCAGCCCCTGATCGCCTGAACCACCCAGCCGGTGTCCAGGAAGTGCTCCGTCCCCTCCTTGCGCTGGATGAGGGCGAAGTCGAAGCCGGTCTGCGTAAAGGCGCTCAACGCCGCCACCGTCAGCAGCACGTAACCGAAGAGGCCCAGGTCGCGCGGCAGCAGGAGCCAGGCGAGAATCACCATCTTGAGCAGCTTGACGGCCCACGCGATGCCCCGTGCGGAGAGGACCCACGCAAACCCCCTGGTGACTCGAGGAGTCAAGGGACCGGTCGGCTCGGTGGGGACCGGCGGCGGCGCCGGCGGTTCGGCCCTGTTCTGCACGTGAGGCACTTGGCCCGGAGTCCTCCGGTTCGGCAGGCCATCACACGCCGGCTGCTGGCGGCGGGGCGAGGACGGCACGGACTGCCGAGGACGCAGCCTGCAGGACGCCCTTAGAGCCTCTAACAGAATGCCGCGTGAGCCGCGTTGCGCCTCCGGCCGGATGG
>CAZFSS010000051.1:0-8261 GCA_964521715.1 uncultured candidatus Brocadiaceae bacterium
GCAACCCAGACATGGGCCAAAACACTCAGGCCCTCACACGCTACCTCAGGACCGCCGCATGAACTGCAAAACTACAGACTAGTGGCGCCTTTCAGGGGATCGTCCGGGCCAGCGTGAAGACCCGCACCTCTTCCGCCCCCGCGTGCTTCAGCGCCTTGGCGCACTCGTCGGCCGTGGTGCCCGAGGTCATCACGTCGTCCACGAGCAGGAGCCGGCGCCCGCGGACCGCTTCGGCCTTTCGCACGGCGAACGCGCCGCGCACGTTGTCCCAGCGCCGGCTGGCGGGGAGCAGGGCCTGCTGGGACGTGTAGCGCGTGCGCACCAGGGCGCCGCGCACGAGCCGGCAGTCCAGAGCGCGGGCCAGCGCGGCGGCCAGAAGCATGGCCTGATCGTAGCCGCGCTCCCGCCGGCGGCGGGGGTGCAGGGGGACGGGCAGCGCTGCGTCGACGTCGGAGAGGTCGGGCGGCAGCCATCCCCGCCCCAGGAGGGTGCGCAGCACCTTCGGGCCCAGGAAGTAGGCGCCCTGGAACTTGTAGTGCTGTATGAGCGACCTCCCGGGGCCTGCGTACGCGAAGAGCGCCCGCGCCAGGTCGAAGTGGCGCTGCTCGGCGCGGCACCGCATGCACAGCGTGCCCGGGGCCGGCTGGCCGGCAAGCGGCAGGCCGCACAGCGCGCAGACCGGCGCCGATATCCGCGCCGCCGTCAGGTCCGCAAGGCACTCCCCGCAGAGCATCTCGGCGTCGCATTCGTGGAGGGATTCGCCGCAGTGGTAGCAGTGGCGCGGGTAGAACCAGTCCAGGATCCCCTGCGTCGCCCGGTGGAGCAGGGCTCTCGATCCTCGCCGGCAGGTGACCTTAAGCATCGGCGGCAGGCCCCGACCGCGACGACAGGTCCAGCAGCGTAGTCACCGTGCCGTAATGGATCCGCACGGTGTCCTCGACCAGCGGAGCGTAGCCTCCCGCCAGCACGACGGCGGCCGGTATCCCTCGCTCGATGCACGCGCCGAGCACGAGTTCGTCCCGCGCCTTCAGGTCCTCCAGCTCGAGCATCAACGTGCCGAGCTGGTCATCCTTGTAGGGATCGGCTCCGGCGACGTAGAGCAGGAACTCGGGCCGGTGGCTGTCCAGCGCGGCCGGCAGGTGGCTCCGCAGCTCGGAGAGGTAGAGGCTCCCGTCGCAGAAGCTGGGCAGCCCGATGTCCAGGTCGCTCTTCTCCTTGACGGGGTAGAGCATCTCCTCGTGGATGCTGAACGTGAAGACGTCCGGCTCGTTGCGGAAGATGAAGGCGGTGCCGTTCCCCTGGTGGAGGTCGCAGTCAACGACCATGGCCTTCCGCACCAGCCCTTCGTGGCGCAGTTTCGCGACGCCCAGCGCCGCGTCGTTGATGTAGCAGAACCCCTCGGCCCAATCGGGGAAGGCGTGATGGAATCCGCCCGCAAGGTTCATGGCCAGCGTACGGCCGGTGACGGCGAGCCGGCATGCCAGCATCGTCCCGCCCGCGCCCAGCGCGAACGCCTCCACGATCTGGCGGGAGATGGGCATCTCGCTGTGAACGGTGCGGCTCGTGTGGCGGTACGTGAACAGGTCGCTCACGTACTCGGGCGTGTGGACCAGCTCCAGGTCCTGGCGGGTGGCCGGCTCCGGCACGGCAAAGTCCTCGGGCCTCGCGATGCCGTCTGCGACCATCTTCTCGTAGAGGAGGCGGTACTTCTCGGTGCGGAACACGTGCGAGCCGACGTCGCACCAGTAATCGGGGGAGTAGACGAACCTGGGCATGGGCGCTCGTTCGCTGAGGGGCGTGCTCTCAGGACTCCAGCAGCAAGGGGAATGACGGTTGCAGGCCCGGCTTGACGCGCTCCTTCAGTTCGTCGGTGTCCGCGGCGTAGAGCGGGCTGATCTCGATGACGGCCGCTGACAGGTCGGGAGGCGGCTCGAAAGACGCGCCCGCCTCGCGAAGCCACTCGAGCCATCGCTGCTGCATCAGGCGCCGCGCGCTGTCGGGGCTGTCCTTGCCCTCGGCGTTCTTGACGGGTGCGAATTCGGTCTCGCGCCTCACCTCCACGAAGGCGCACTGCCGGGCCATCGGCAGGGCCTCGAAGATGAACCTCTCGAACTTGCAGCACCCGTCCGGCGGCGATGGCACCTTCCGGCCCTCCTCGTTCACGATCTCGTATTGCTTCCTGGCGATGTGCCACGGCAGGGCGTCCTCCCGCGCGATGCGGCGGACGAACGCCACGTTGATGACGTGGATGGCGATGCTGCCATAACAGAAGAGCAGTTCGCCGGAAGGCGAACGGGCCGACGCGATCTCCTCGGGCACGTCCACGTATTCGATCACGGCGGGCCTGCCGCCATTGAGCACGGCGACGCCGAGGCCCTCATCGGGGCTGCGCTTCGGCACGACTTTGCACGAGAAATCCGCGCCCTTGCGCAGGTGGTGGCCGATGAAGCGCGGGTCGGCCGCCGTCACC
Source organism: uncultured candidatus Brocadiaceae bacterium (assembly GCA_964521715.1). GTDB lineage: Bacteria > Planctomycetota > Brocadiia > SM23-32 > SM23-32 > DAOVRD01. Next base: position 2,471 of record CAZFSS010000051.1, read on the forward strand.
AGGGGATTGTCCACCTGGAAGTAGCTGATCAGGTCCAGGCCGGCCTCCTCCAGCATGCCCGTCAGGCCGCTCCTTGCCAGCGCCCTGAACGTGCCGCCGTGTCCCCCCGGGCCAACCAGGAGCTCGTCTTGCTCGGCCCGCAGAAGCCTGCCGTCCGCGTCGACGATGGGGTTGAGCTCCTGCGCGAAGAAGTGCACGCTCTCCGCCCCGAGGCCGAAGAACCCGTTCTGCCGGAAGAACTCGCGCGTCTCGGCGTCGTTGTCCGGGCTGGTCATGATCAGCCAGGGCAGCCGGCAGCCGCAGCGTCTGCGAGCGGCCAGGATCTGCTCCGCGAAGGACTGGAACAGGCTCGCCCGGCGGATCGGGGTGATCGGGTACATTCCCTTCGGATGGTCGTAGCGCAGGCGCGTCCCCTGGCCACCGGCGACCGTGACGGCGGCGACGCGGTCGGCCTTGAGGGCCTCGCGGCCCAGCCGCACGACGCGACCTTCCGCCTCGGCCTGCGCCTTGCTTTGGGGCAGCCTCTCGACCGACGCTGGCTTCACGCGGCTGAAGTCGATTTCGGTCGGGGGCTCCTTCAGCAGCCGCCCGAACTCGCTGAGCTGGTCGAAGTCGACCTCCGCAAGCTGGCTCAGCAGTCTCTCGCGAGCCGCCCCGTCGAGCTGCTCCAGCCAGCGCGCGGCATGATCCTGCCCCGCGTTGCGCAGCCTGCCCAGGACGTGATCGTAGTCGGCCTGCGCGTCCGGCGACATCCGCGCCTCCCTGAACCGTCCTTGCGGAAAGTGTGGATTGGGGGCGCCCGGCACGATGGAGCGCACGTCAGCAGATGCGCGGCAGTTGCTCGCCGCTGAGCATCTGCAACAGGCGATGCGTTCCGAGCTGCGTCTCCAGGACCACCTCGCCGCGATAGTGTGCCGAGACCTCGCCGATAACGCAAGTGCCCTCCGCTCCGGCAATGGCGCGGAGCGCATCGACGACCCCCGCGGCGCTGTCCGCGTCGACGATGGCGGCCAGCCGGCCCTCGCAGGCCAGGTAGAGGGCGTCGAGGCCGAGCACCTCGCAGATGGAGCGCACCTCTTCCCGCACCGGAATGGCGGCCTCCTTCAGCAGGATCCCCGGGGCGTCCCTGGGCGTTGCCTCGTTCAGCACGGTGGCCAGGCCGCCGCGCGTGAGGTCGCGCATGAAGGGCACGCGGGCGGCGTTGCGCAGCACGGCCTGCGCCGCGTCGGTCAGCGGGGCGCAGTCGCTCCGGACCGAACTGCCCAGGCTCAGGCCCTCTCGCTTCGACAGCACGGCAGCGCCGTGGTCGCCCAGCGGGCCGGACGCCAGGACCACGTCTCCCGGCCGGGCCTGCCCGCCGGGCAGCGAAGAGCCCTCGGGCAGAAAGCCGACGCCCGCCGTGTTGATGAACATCCGGTCCGCCTTGCCCCTGGGGACGACCTTCGTGTCGCCCGTCACGACCTCCACGCCCGCCGCGGCGGCCGCCTCCTTCATGGACGCCAGGACGGCTTCCAGGTCGCGCATGGGCAGGCCTTCCTCCAGAATCAGGGCGCACGAGATGAACCGGGGCACGGCGCCCACGACAGCCAGGTCATTGACCGTGCCGAAGACGGCCAGCTTGCCGATGTCGCCCCCGGGAAAGAAGATCGGGTCCACGACGTAGCTGTCCGTCGTGAAGGCCAGGCGGGCGCCTTCCACGTCGAGCCATGCGCTGTCCGGCAGCGCGGCCAGGCGCTCCGACGGGAAGAACCGCAGCAGCGTCTCCTCGATGAGGCGGCGGGTGAGGATGCCGCCGCTGCCGTGCCCGAGCTTGACGTGCCCTTCAGTCATGGCCGTCCCGTGCGTCACCGTATTTGTAGGAAGCGGCGCAGGCGCCTTCGCTGGACACCATGCACGGCCCGACCGGCGAGTCCGGCGTGCACGCGCTGCCGAACAGCGGGCACTCGACGGGACTCACCAGCCCCCTCAGGACCTCCGCGCACCGGCAGACCTCGTGCTCCTGTGAGGGGGCGGAGGGGTCCGGCGGTTCGGCGCTGTAGTCATCCCACTCCGGCCGGACCGCCAGGCCGCTGGCCGGTATCATGCCCAGTCCGCGCCACTGGCTGTCCGCCGGCTCGAAGACCTCGCTGACGGCATCCCTTGCGACCGGGTTGCCGGCGCTCCTGGCCGCCCGGCGGTACTGGTTGTCCACCCGGGGCTCGCTCTCGGCGACCTGACGCACGAGCGACAGGATGCCCAGCAGCACGTCCGTCGGCTCGAAGCCGGTCACGCAGCAGGCGATGCGGTAGTCGCGCGCGAGGAACTCATATGGCTCCGTGCCGATGATGGTGGAGACGTGACCAGGCAGGATCAGGCCGTCCAGGGCGACCCTGGGGCTGTCCACGAGTGTCTTGAGTGCCGGGGGCATGGTCTTGTGGCCGGACAGCACTCGGAAGTTCCGGACCGCGTCGGCACGGGCCTGGCGGATCGTCGCCGCCGTGCCGGGAGCAGTGGTCTCGAAGCCGATCGCCAGGAAGATGACCTCGCGCTCGGGCGTCTGCCGGGCGATCTGGAGGGCATCCGTGGCGGAGTAGACGACGCGCACGTCGAGGCCGCCCGCCGCGGCGTCTTCCAGGCTGCCGCTGCCGCCCGGGACGCGATAGAGGTCGCCGAACGTCGCCAGCACCGCCCCGTGCCGGCCGCCGAGTTCCAGAGCCCTGTCCAGGTAAGTGGTCGGCGTAACGCAGACCGGGCAGCCCGGGCCGCTCAGCAGTTCGACTGCGTCCGGCAGCAGATGCGGGATGCCGAAGCGGTGGATGGCCATCGTGTGGCCGCCGCAGACTTCCATGAAGCGCAGCCTTGTGCCTTGAGCAAGGGCACCTGCGGCGCGCCGGATCTCGGCGGCCAGCTCCCTTGCGGCGACGGGATTGCGGAACTCATCGACGAACTTCATGGCCCGGCCCTGCGCCCTCGAACATCTCCGCCAGAAGGTCCAGCGTCTTGCGCGCTTCCTCTTCGTCCACTTTCTGGATGGCGAACCCCGCGTGGACCAGCACGTAGTCGCCCACCTGCGGATCGGCGATGAGCTGGAGCCCCACGTGACGTGAAGTGCCGGAGAGCTCGACCTTCCCGACATCCCCGTCGATCTCCACTATCTTTGCCGGCACGGCCCAGCACATGGGGGCTCGCCTCCGCGTCCGGGGCAAATGGGCGCAGCGTGCCAGTATACGCTCGCCGGCCCCGCCTGTCATCGGAATCGGGCGGCCCGCGCTCCGAACGGGCCGGCTTGAATCCCCTTGCCCGTGCAGTAAAATGAAGCCCGCCTCGCGCTAACAGGATGGGGAATGAAGTTCTCGCTTTCCTGCTACGTGCCGTTTGCGTTCGCCTCGCGCCCATTGCGGCCCCGGGGCCCGGCGGGCCGGCGGCTGGCGCCCGCACTGATCCTGCTGCCCGCTGTCGCGAGGTCGTTCGCGCCCCTCTGCCCCTACCTGCTGTGGCTGATCGTCGGCCTGGCCGTTGTGTCGATCGCGGCGCTGCTTTTCTTCATGCGCCTTCATCGGGAGTTGACGCGGCGGACTCAGGAACTGCACGAGAGCCACCGCAGCTTCGCCACGTTGCTGAGCAATCTGCCGGGGAGTGTCTATCGGTGCCGGAACGACCGGGACTGGACCATGGAGTTCATCAGCGACGGCTGCCTGGAGCTGACGGGCTACTGGCCTTCGGACCTGATCCGCAACCACACGCTCTCCTACGCCGACCTGATCCTGCCGGAGGACCGCGAGAGCGTCTGGCACGACGTGCAGGAAGCGGTGTCGAAGAAGATGCCGTTCCAGCTCGTCTATCGGATCAAGACCGCCGAGGGGGACGTGAAGTGGGTGTGGGAGCAGGGCCGCGGGGTCTTCTCGTCCAAGGGGGAGCTGGAGGCCCTTGAAGGCTTCATCACGGACTTCACGGAGCAGAAGCTCGCCGAGGAGAAGCTCCGAAGGCTGGCTTCGTCCGAAGCTGCCGAGGACCAGGATCCTCCGCAGTCAGGCGGCTGAGGCCGGACTCCAACTCGCCTCATCCCGCGCCGGGCCGTCCGCTTGCGCCGCGCCCCGGCGCCGGGCGCTCCCGATGGGCCTACACCGCTGCGCCGTTGCTCAGCCTGGCCATGGCGCAGGCGGCCTGGCCCAGGCAGAGGCCGCCGTCGTTCGGGGGGACGCGCGTCTGGAGCAGCACCTCAAAGCCCTCCGCCTCCAGCGCCGGCACGGCCGTGCCGAGCAGCGTGCGGCTCTGCATCACGCCGCCCGATAGCGCCACCGTCCCCAGGCCGGTCTCCTGACGCATCCGCCGGCAGGCGTCGGCCACCACGTGCGCCATCGTGTTGTGGAACTTCGCCGCGATGACGCCTGCGTCGAGGCCCTCGTCCAGGTCACGGCAGATGCCCCGCCATGTCTCGCCCACCAGTATCTGGTCGCCGTCGTAGCCGAATCCGTAGCTCCCGTCGCAGCCCGGGCTGCACCGCGCCTCCAGCTCGCACGCGGCCTGGCCCTCGTAGGTGGCGCGCGGGCGGATGCCGAGCAGCGCCGAGACGGCGTCGAACAGCCTGCCGGCGCTCGAAGTGAGAGGCGAGAAGTCGCGCTTGTCCATTATCCCTATCGCCAGTTCGCATTCGGTCCGGTCCATGACGGGCGCGAGCCTTGCGATCGCCTCGTCGGGCCCGAGCGCTTGGGCCAGGTGGGCGGCGGCCATCCTGCACGGATTCCAGACGGCGCGCTCGCCCCCGGGCATGGGGACGTACTCCAGGTGATAGCGTCGCTCGAAGCCGGCGCGGTCCGCGACCAGGAACTCGCCGCCCCAGACGGCGCCGTCCTCGCCGTAGCCGGACCCGTCCCAGGACACGCCGATTGCCGGGCCCGGGCGCCCGTTCTCCGCCAGGCACGAGACGATGTGGGCGTGGTGCTGCTGCACCTGCATGAGGGGCAGGCCCCGATCACGCGAGAGACGGCGCGCGAACTCCGTGGTCGGATAGTCCGGGTGCAGGTCGCAGACGACAACTTCCGGATCAAGCCGCAGCAGGCGCGAGAAGTCCTCGAACGCGCGGGCGAAGTGCGCCGCATTGTCTGCGTCTGACACGTCGCCGATGTGCTGCGACAGGAAGACGCGCCGCCCGCTCGTGAGGGCGAAGGCGTTCTTCAGCATGCCGCCCGTGGCCAGGATCGGCGGCGCCTCTCGCTCCAACACGATGGGCTCGGGCACGTAGCCGCGCGACCGGCGCATGGGGATCATCCTGCCCCCGAGCGCCATGACGACCGAGTCGTCGCACCGGTTCGTGATACAGCGGTCGTGTGTCAGGATGCCGTCGACCAGGTCGCCCAATTCGTCCAGAACGTGCTCGTGCGTGACGGCGATGGGCTCCTCGGAGCGGTTGCAGCTCGTCATGACGAGCGCCGGCGGCACCCCGTCCCCCTCGAAGATCATGAAGTGAAGGGGCGTGTAGGGCAGCATGACGCCGAGGTCCGCAAGACCGGGCGCCACGCCGTCCGCAATGGCGCAGTCGGGACGCTTCCTCAGCAGCACGATCGGAGCCTGCGGCGACGCCAGCAGCTCCCTTTCGAACTCGGACACCACGCAGATCCGCTCGCAGGCCTCCAGGTCGGGCACCATGATGGCCAGAGGCTTGGCGGGCCGCTTCTTGCGCTCCCGAAGCACGGCCACCACTTCCTGGCGCGTGGCGTCGCACGCCAGGTGGAAGCCGCCGATGCCCTTGACGGCCAGGATGCGGCCCTCCTTGAGCATCTGCCTGGCCCGCTCGAGGGGCCGGTCCAGCCGG
>CAZFSS010000052.1:0-8130 GCA_964521715.1 uncultured candidatus Brocadiaceae bacterium
CCGAATTGTCGGAAACTCGCGACCCTACTTTCAATATGCCGAGCTCAATAGCTACGCAGTTCTCCATAGCCCTATAAACCACGGGGGTGTCGCGGTCTCGCCAAGTCAACTGAGTTTGCAGGCTACCGTCCCCCTGACGCGTTTTCCATTGTCGGCGTTGCAGCCCGCACCGCGCGTTGCAGTCCGCGCCGCGCGGCCAGATAATGGGCTTGCCGAGGAGCAATGTTCCTGAGTGCGAAGGAGGTCCCCGGAATGGCTTCGCTGCGTTGTCTCATGATGACGGCCCTTGTGGTCTTCCTGGCGGCGGCCCCCATGCGGGCATCCGCCGCCGAGATAACGGTGGACACCGCGAAGCAGTACCAGACGATCGAAGGCTTCGGCACGTGCCTGATAGCCTGGGTGGACCGCTACCGGGAGCTCTGCCGCACCGAGGAGTTCCAGCGCGTCTACGTCAACGACCTCGGCTTCGACATGCTGCGGGTCAACCTCTGGGGGCCGGTGTGTCCGAACGCCGTCGAAGACTGGCGCGAGATCCGCTGGCAGGATTTCGACATGTCCGTCGACGGCGGTCGCGGGCAGGTCTTCCTCGACTTCGGCAACGGAATATGCAAGCTGAATCCTGACGTGAAGATCATCGGCACCGTCTGGAGCCCTCCGCCGTGGATGAAGGTGACCGGGCAGCTCACGGACACGGCCTCGAATGCCGTGCGAGCCAACTCCTACGGCGAGATAACGAACCGCGTCAAGCCGGAGTGCTACATGCACTTCGCCAAGTGGCTGGTCGAGATGGTGAAGCTCCACGAGGCGGCCGGCGCCCCGCTCTACGCGGTGAGCCCCGGGAACGAGGTGCAGTTCACGCAGAGATTCGAGAGCTGCGTGTGGGACGGGCCGGACTACGCCAGGATCGTCGGCATCCTGGGCAAGATGCTGGAAGAGGAAGGCTACGGCCACGTCAAGATCTTCGGCCCGGAGACCATGACGAGCCACTTCTACGAGGGCGGGACGCCGGACTACATCCGCGCCATCATGAGCGACCCGGAGGCCGCCGGGCAGCTCGACGTGTTCGCCACGCACGGCTACGCGGACAACGGCTTCGAGGCCGACGTATCCGCCAACTCGTCGCGCGAGTTCTGGGCCTTCGTCGAGCAGTACGGCAAGCCCTTCTGGATCACCGAGGGCGGCACCGGCGGGCACGACTGGCCGACGCCCCTCTGCAACGGCGTCGCCACGGGCATCCACAACGCACTGGTCGCCGGAAACGTCTCCGCCTACGTGCCGTGGCAGGTCATCGGCAGCAGGGACACGCACCACCTGATGGTCTACCAGAACGGGCAGATAACCTACACGCCGAAGACCTACGCCGTGATGCACTACTCCCGCTTCATCCGGCCGGGAGCCGTGCGCGTTGACGCCAGCCCGGCCTACGGCGCGGTGCAGGCCAGCGCCTTCAAGCACGAGGCCGGCGGCGCCCTGACGATTGTGCTGCTGAACCCCGGCGAAGATGAGCAGCCCGTCACGGTCAGGTTCGCACAGGACCCCGGCTTCGGTAGCATGGAGCTCTACCGGACCTCGGCCACCGAGGGCATGAGCCGTCTGCCCGACGCGCCGGTCGAGGGCGGCACGGTGCAGCTCACCATGCCGCCGCTGAGCATGGTCACGCTTCACCACGCCGGCTGACGCGCCGATGCAGGCGCCCGGGCGGCGGCCCGCACGGCGGGTCCTCTACGCCCCCTCAGTCCGTCTCGTGCTCAAGCAGCCACGCGATGTGCTCGACGACGTGCGGCCAGGCGTCGAACTCCAGCCCGAAGTGCTCCTTCAGCTTCGTCAGGTCGAACACGCACGGCTCGCCCGCCTGGCCCGTCAGCGTGATGCGGCTGGACGAGCCCGCCTGCCTCACCGCCTCCTCTGCGACCTGCGCCTGCGACACAAACCGCACGCCCATGCCGTGGTATACCTGCCGGTTAGCGTCGCTGTGAAGCACCGCCAGGTAGACCCGCGCCAGGTCGCCGGCCCAGATGGCCTGCGTGCCGTCGCCGCGGTCGGCTACGATGTCCTCGCCCCGCCGGGCCCGGGCGCAGATGCCCCTGAAGCGTGGGTCCGCCTCGATCGAGCCGCCCTCCACGATCGGGTTGCCGAACGTGAAGTTGGGCCGGATGATGTTGCACCGCATCTCGTGCTTGTGGGCGACCGCCATCAGAAACTGCTCGGCGGCGGCCTTCGTGGCGCCGTAGTAGTGCACGGGCGAGCACCTCGTCTCCTCCGTCATGCCCGGGCGCCAGCCCTCGCCAAACACCTCCCCAGACGACGTGCCGATGAAGCGCCGCACGCCGAGTTCGGCGGCCCTCTCGAACAGCCAGACGGCCGGGCGCGTGTCGCGCATCAGGAATTCGTACGCGCCCACGCCCCAGCAGCAGAGCGCGAGATGGATGCACGCCTCCTTGCCCGCCAGGAGCTTCTCGACGAGGGCGAAGTCAGCCATGTCGCCGCCCACGACCTCCACGCCGGGCAACCGCCGCAAGCCCTGCGCCTTCCGGGGGTCGCGATCGAAGGCCGTCACCCGGTGCCCCTCGTCGGCAAGCGCCTTGACCACGTAAGAGCCAATGAAGCCTGTCCCGCCGGTCACCAGAACGTCCATTTCGCCCTCCTTGTGCCCCGCGCTCCTCGACCGGCGCCGATCCCTGATTCGCGAGCCTCACGGCTCGGCATGCGAGTGTAAGCCCCGCTGCTCCCGTGATGCTTCATTCATGTCGCGGGGCCTTCAGGCTCGTGGCGCTTCAGCATGATCTCGATGTAACCGTCCACGCCGTCCTTCTCCATCGGGACGAGCCGGGTGTGGAACGGCACCATGTTGTAGCAGTCCCCGCTCTTGGTGATCTGGGCCGCCTCGTAGGCCGAGTTCACGCGGCGCTTCAGTTCGTCCTTGACGTCTTCGAAGACGCCTGCCAGCCCATTGCCGACCCAATCGTTGCCGAAGCGCTCGTGGATGTCGTAAGCCGTCCGCGTAAGTGCTCCGACGGTCTGGGCATGGAGCCAGTATCGGAGGCACTCCGCCCAGACGCCCTGCCGATAGAGCTTGTAAGGCACTGCCTGTATGAGCATGGTGACGGCGTAGTTCAACTCCCCGGTCCAGCCGCCCTTCTGTCCGTAGACCTTGGCCGTGTCAACGATGCAGGCCGCCAGCGCTCCGGCCGCAACTTCGGTCGGCCGCTCCCCCCTCTCGAGCGCGGCGATGGAGTCCGCGATGGCGCCGAACGCCTCGCGGTAGAGGACGGAGATCTCTGCGGTCTGATGGTCGCGGGCCAGTACGTCAGCGATCCTGCCGGCCAGGGCGTCCACGTGTCGGTCGATCGGGGGGCGGTTCTGCGGCGGTATATAGGGCATACGGCTCACTCCTTTCGGGCAATCACAGTTACGTGGGGGCCTGGCCGGCGCCGGTCAGCACAGGTTCATCACGCGCAGGTAGAAGTCCTCGCTGCCGAAGTTCCCGGACTTCAGCACGACCATCAGGTCCGGGTGGGAAGCGGGGAAGCAGTAGGGCACGCCCGGTTCCACGGGCAGGCCCACCTCGAGGGCGCCGAATCCGGCTTGGGCGCAGACCGCTCCGGACGTTTCGCCACCGGAGATGATCAGCCGGCCCACTCGGCGTGACTCGACCAGGCGCCTGGCGATCACCGCCAGGGCATCGGCGATCATGGCACCCGTCTGAGTGACAGACAGGCCGAGCGTTTTTCCAGACTCCTGCACCTGCCGGACATCCTCCGGCGACTCCGCACGGGCATAGATGACGGCCGGCTTGCCCGCGCCGAGCAAGGAGCCGGCCGCGTCCACGATGCAGTCAACATCGACTTTGCCGTTCAGCACCTCTTGGGGCTCGACGGGCACTCCAGCGAACCCGTTTGCCACTGCCCAGCGGTTCTGCGCTCGTGTGGCCGGAGACTGGCTGCCCGACACCACCAGCAGTCCCCCGCACAAACCCCCGATGCGCTCGGCAAAGCACAGGGCCGAACGGTCGGGAAACATCAGGCGGGGGATCTCCGCCGTGATGCCCGAGCCGCCGCTGATGAACGGCCAGTCCGCCGTTGCCTCGGCGACCACGGTCAGATCGGACTGCTCAATCGCATCCGTCACCAGGTAGCTTGCGCCGTCAGCCACGAGCGAGTCCATGAGCCCGCGCACGTGTTCCGCGCCGCGCCGGATCTGGTCGAGCCGGACCACGTCGACCCGGCGCCGGGTTTGCCGCTGCAGCCAGCGCACCAGGTTCGAGTCCGTCATCGGCGTGAGCGGATGGTGCCGCATCGGTGACTCGGAGAGCAGAACGCCGTTAACGAAATGGTAGCCGTTGTAGGTCGTCCTGCCGTTGACGGGCAGCGCGGGGGCAACGATCGTGGCCTCCTGGCCCAAAGCCTCGAGGCCCGCGTCCAGGCTGCAGCCGATGTTGCCCTCCGGCGTGGAGTCGAAGGTGGAGCAGTACTTGAGCTGGACCTTCTCGACCTGGAGGACCTTCAGGCACTCGACAGCGGCGGTTGTCCGTTCGCGCGCCTGAACCGGGTCCATCGAGCGGATCCGCGTCCCGAGCACTACGGCGTCGAAGTCCGCCAGGAACGACTCGGCCTCACGCGCCGCGGCAAGGCTCAGGACAAGCGCGGTCCTGACGCCCTTCTCGGTCAGCATGCCGGCGGCGTCCGACGCCCCGGTGTTGTCATCCGCAACGATTCCGAAACGCATGCGTCGATCCTACATGGAACGTGACAGCAGAGCCTCCACCAAGTCCTCGGGCATGACCGCCGAGTTCATGGGCCTTGCTCTGCGCCCAGGCCCGCCACGACGGCCGCCAGCCGCTCCACCGCCAGGCGCGGGCTCGACAGAATCGACACCCTCTTCTCCTCGTCCGCCAGGGCGTCGGCCAGCCGCGACATGGACGCCTGAGCCAGGCAGACCACTTCGACGCTGTCGATCAGGTCCAGCAGGTGTGCGCGCACAATCCTATCGTGCTCCTCGCGATTGCCCGACAGCCAGGCGGGGTATGCCCCCACGCAGAGAACCGACTTCACCTCGACCTCTTTGTCCATCTCCCGCGCAATGGCCTTCACCAGTTCGGTGCTGGGCTTCAGGGCTCCCGGATTGGTCGCGATCAGGCCCACGCTGTGGTATCCCTGGACGGCCGCCCGCACCATCGGTTCGTCGATCTTCAGCACCGGCACCGCCACCAGGTGCTGCGCCACGTCGGCACATGGCGATATGGACGAACACGTGAGCTGGATGACCTGCGCCCCGGCTGCTTCGGCAGCCACGATGTGGTCGCAGGTGCGTCGGCAGACAGCGGGCGTCAGCCCCCCTGCCGCGAGGATGCCCCGGATGATGCTCTCGTCCGAAATGTGGCACAGGTCCGCGTCGGGCACCAGCTCGGCGCACAGCTCGTTGAACATATCCCTCAGGCTGCTGACAGTGTGGATGAAGAAGACTTTGACGCTCACCCGATCCTCCCGATCTTTGAACGACCGGAGCAAGGCGCCTGCCCGGCGTCAGGCGTCGTCGCCGCCGAAGCTGATCACGAGGTCCGCTTGCCTCGCCGGCCGGCCTGCCGCCCGCTCCATCAGCCAGAGCAACTGCTCCCGCGCCCCTTCGCTGAGGGGAGTCAGCTCCCCGCTCCTCAGCAGATGGGCCTTCATCTTCGTCAGGTCATAGGTGAGGGCGACATCGTCCTCGGCGGGCAGCTCCTCGATGTCATACTCGCAATCCGTGCCACGAATCTCGTTCAGACACGCGGCCACGGTGCGCAGAAGCTCGTCCTCTCGCATGTAATGCTCTTGGGAAGCGATGGTGAAGAGGCGCAGTGCGGACTCAGGCAACTGGAGACCGCCCGCCCGGATGAAGGCCTTGATGATGTCCCCAAGATACGCCGGCACGAGCCTCTTGAACGGCTGCCTCACGTCGATGCGGTCGCCGGGGTCTGCCTCCAGCAGCCTCTGACAGGCCTCGGACACCGCCTGGGGCGACTCATCGCCCGGCCCGTAGACGTTGCTCAACCGCAGCACCAGGCCCCCACGATCGAGCACCAGGCGCTCCGCCAGCAGCTTGGTCAGACAGTAGATATGGTAGCTCTCGCTGCCGTATATCTTGGGGTCAAAGGGGGGCGGCAGCTTCTCGTGAATGCTGAGGATGGCATCCGGCGCATCGTCGAAAGACTCGTCTTCCCCCACGATGGAGTCAATCAGCTCGTGATAGTCGCCGTTGACCGCATCGATCCACTCCACAAAGTCCTGGCGGAACGGATAGTCATCCTCCCGGATGAGACCGCGGTAGTCCCCGGCGAAGTAGACGCTGTGCGAGGACGTGAAAACGAGTCGTTTGCCCTGGTCCTCACACAGCCGGCTCACCACTCCGCTGGCCAGGCTGTTGACGACGTAGACCTCCGTCATGCTCGGTAACGGCGTGTTGGCGAGCCACGCGGCCAGGTGATAGACGACCTCTCCGCCGTCAACCACAGCTCGCAGCACGTCCAGGTCGGTGATGGCCCCCGGCAGGACGTGCATCTTGGGCGAAGCGGGCAGTCTCTTCGCTCTTTCGCTCCTCATGTCCCTGCACGTGGTCGTGATCCGCTCCACGTGGGGTAGCTGAGAAAGCAGCACTTTGTGGAACTGGCTGGCTACGGTGCCGGTGCCGCCCGTCGTGCTGACGCTGCGGAAGGGGAACAGCGTCTCTTTGATCTGCTCAGGCATGGTCGAGAGCTCAAGATGCATTTGGGGAGAGCCCTTCGGAGCCGGTCCACCCACCGGCCGAACCATGATAGCCCCGGCCGCCGGGGCGGTCAAGCCGGCCGCCCTGAGGGAAGCCAAGTCCCGCTGCTCCACAGGGCCTCGGCTTGCCGAGCCGGGATGACGCCTGTAGAGTATGGCGTCTGTGCGCACCAGCCGGCGATGCAGTCGCCCATAGAGGATCACGGCTATGACCAGGCCCTACCGGCCCGAGGATGCCCCAGCGGTGGTGGAGTTGTGGAACCGAACTGTGGAGGCGGAAGCGGGCGGGAACGATTGGTACGTCGAAGACAATGCGCTCAGCGAGAGCAAGTTGAGGCGGATAACGGGCGATCCGAACTACGATCCCGAAGGCGCGTTAGTCCACGAAGAACGGGGCAGGGCCCTGGGCTACGCGCGGGCAGCGGTCAAGGCCGTGCCCACCCACGAAGGCGAACCGCTGGCCGAGGCGCCCGGCTACCTGGAAGGCCTGGTAGTGGATCCCGCCGTCAGGCGGCGGGGATTGGGGGCCGGCCTGCTCGAACGCGCGGAGTCCTACGTCTGCTCGAAGGGGAAGGACACGGTGAGGGTGTCGCGCTACAGCTCGGCCATTGCGGGGCTTTCCATGCTGCCCGGCTCGTCGGGCTTCGGATTCCTGGCGAAGCGAGGCTACAGGCCAGGGCCCTTTGAGATGAAACTGGAACTTCGCTTCGAGGAGTTCCGCCTCCGGGACGAAGTCGTGCAGGCCAGGGAGAGGCTGCGGCGGGACGGGATTCGCGTCAGGTACTACGAGGAGCGCGACCGGGACTGCTTCGTCGGCCTGCTGGAGAAGCAGTTCCCGCACTGGTGGCACGCCATCTACCGGCCGAACCTGGAGAGAGACGATCCGCTGCCGGTCCTGGTGGCGGCGCACGGGGACCGCGTGGTGGGCTTCGTCGGATTCGTACACGTCACGCAGGAGGGCCGGGCTGCCTTTACCCCGGGCGTCGACCCGGACTACAGAGGCCGGGGGATCGGGACGGTTCTGGTCAACCTGTGGGCCGCCGAGGTCAAGGACCGCGGCGCCGTGCAGAGCCGGATATCCACCGGCACGACCAACTACCACGCGCAGCGGATCTACTTCGGCATGGGCTACCGGAAGCTGGGCGAGTTCACCAGCGACCTCACGAAGCGCCTCAGCTGTTGAGGCCGGAAATGACAATGTTGCCGCCAACGAGGAGTTGTCATTCTGAGTTCGCCGTACGGCGAACGAAGAATCTCGTTGTTCCCTGTGTGGCAAGGCGAGATTCTTCGTCGCGGCTTCGCCGCTCCTCAGAATGACAGCGCGCACGGGGTCGGTACATTATTGAGCCAGGTAAATCTAATGTTGTTGGTGCTCATAGGCGAATCGGCAGGC